>CAVVVE010000009.1:0-76370 GCA_963751635.1 uncultured Chloroflexia bacterium | reverse complement strand
GCATCCTGATCTCATTGTTGCTATACGCGCTTTTTACAATGATTCTGAGCAAACCCTTTTCTGTGTGGATCGCAGGCTGTGCAACTTTGCATGGATTCCTGGTTGGGTATCTCTGGAGGAATTTCTTCGAGCCCAGCGGACTAAACCTAGGAGAATCATTATGGTAAATCCATTTTCTAATAATCCGATATTGAATACTAAACAACGCGGAACGCATACCTATATCATTGGCCAGCCAGGCGCTGGAAAATCACGCTTGATTGAATCATGGGTGATGCAGGATATTCAGGCTGGCCATGGTGTATGCGTCATTGACCCACATGGAGATTTGTTTCAGAATATTTTATCCAGGGTAGCCCAAATCCCAAGCATTTGGAAAAGGGTATTAATTATTGATCCAAGCAATCAACACTGGGCAGTAAATCTCAATCCTCTAAAACCCTATGCGGGCAACTCCCCAGAACGAACGGGATGGTTCCTGACAGATATCATCCTCAAGATTTGGAAGCTTAAACCTAATGATGCTCCACGCATGACCTGGTTGATGGCAAATACTTTTTCTGCGCTGTCCGATTTGCAATTACCGATCAGTACTATTTCGCGTTTCTTTATGGATGAAGAATATCGCTCCGAATTAGTACGCCGTATCAGTAATCCGTCTACCCAAGATTTCTTTCAATTGGAATTTCCGAAAACAGAAAGTGGGGTTCATCAATGGGTCACGCCTTTACTGAATAAGTTGGGTAGCTTTTTACACGATCCAGATATTGCTGCTATGTTTACTGAATTTAATGGGATCAACTTCCACGATCTGATGAATAAAAGCTGTATCATTTTGGTTCATATCCCTAAGGGCATCCTGGGGGAAAATACCAGTAATCTGTTGGGAGCGTTTATCGTTGCACAAATTCAACAAGCCGCATTATCACGATCCACGCTTGCCGAAAGAAAACCCTATTATCTATACCTCGATGAATTTCAAAATTACACTGCCGATAATATTTCAGACATCCTGAGCGAATCACGCAAGTATGCCTTATCCATGGTACTTGCTCACCAGTATTTAGACCAACTGGATAGGCAAATTCAGGCAGCGGTTCTAAATACATCTGGCACTTTGGTATGTTTTCGTACAGGTTATGATGATGCGCTTCATTTGGCCAGGCACATATTTCCTTCCAAGGATTTCAATGCCAAAGCAAATTTTCGGATTGATTTTCACAAGTATGCTTCTATTCTTGTTCCCCGTCTGATAGATGAAAAAGAACAAAATAATTGGGATCAATTAGCTCAGTTAATCTCTAATCAGAACAATCGGGAGTTTTGGATCCATACCCGTACCTCTAAGCAACCATTGCACCTCAGATCGCATAATGTACTCACCATACAAAGAACCAAAGAACTACAAGAAAATATTCGGAATCTTGTTGACACCTCCGGGAGGCAGTATGCTAGACTGAAAAAGTCCAGCGGGGGACAAACAAATGAATATGGACGTCGTCAAAATAACCCAAATTCAAATAGTCAGTCATTTTGGAGCCTTTGAATGATGATGAATTCAATCGATGCACTTCCTATGCGATTCCAAAATCGGGATGAACGCCTGTTGCAGACCATCCAGGATTATGGCGGTGTACTGGCCAAGCGGCAGGTACAGGCTATTTTTTGGCCCATAAAGAGCTCGCGTGCCATGCACAAGCGTTTGTCCAAGTTAAAAGCTAATGGTTATTTGACCTGGCCATCCCTACAGCAGCGTAAACATTATCCCATTCCAGAACCAATTGTGTGGCTGGATTGGAAAGGAGTTTTATTTTTGGCGAATTTGACACATGCGAGTATCCAAGCACCCACAATAGTCAATGAGAATCAGTTACGCACCTTGGAGACAGCTTTGCGGGTTCAGGGTTTTCGTTGGTTACGTGAGCCACACTGGGCACAGTTACAGCATGATATCTATGGGGTCGATATTCGTTTGAAGATCGAAAAGGATATTCAAGCCTTTTCGCAACTCCGCTTAACCCATTGGATACAAGAAAGTTCATTTCGCTCGGATTTGGATCGCATTTCATTTTCTTATAAGGATAAAAATGGCATACAAAGACAGCAAAAACGAGGGGTTATTCCGGATGGCTATTTCTGCCTTCTTGATTTGCAACGCCATTCCCAAGGCTTACCTTCTAAAGCTCATTTTTTATTGGAGGTGGATATGGCAACTCATGCCAATCCCAGTTTTAGCATTGAGAAAGCCATAGCTGGAGCAGCATATATTCACAGCAAGCAATATGCAGATCGTTTTGGAAGCGATACCGGTCGCTGGTTGATTGTTACCACCAGCGACATCCGCATGAAGCACCTGATGAACCAGACAGAGAAAATGACTCACAAAGATTCCAATCTATTTCTTTTCACTACATTCCAGGATTTCTTTTCGGGAAATTCCTTCCAGGAAAGAATCTGGAGCAAATGCGATAAGGATTCAAAGGTCTCGTTGTTAGAAGAATAAGAAGTGTGATTGGATAAAAAAAGGTTTCTGAAAGCTCAGGTAGATAATTGATAAGCATTGTGCACGACCCGCAAATAAATGATTCTTTGAATGTTGAACAAAGAATAATTAATAATCAAGGTTTTCAGCTTGATAGGGTTGACCACATTCAGAATCTGGATTCCAGAAAAAATGACCTTATCACTTGTTTTGATTCTTTTATTCATGATCGCCAAGCTCAAAATTTATCCGCAGGAACAATTCAATTTTATCGAACGAAAATAAAATTATTAATGAAATATTTAGAGCCGCTGGGGGTAACACGTATTTCAGAATTCACTCCACAACTCATAAGGGATTACCTCATCTATCTTGAACAAGAAAATCATAATCCTGGGGGTATTCACGCGGCATATCGATCCCTTAAAGCATTTTTCAATTGGTGGAAAGATGAGTTCGAACCAGAGAACTGGAAAAACCCAATGGATAAAGTAAAACCTCCCAAAGTACCAGTTGAAATCTTAGAACCCGTTAAATCCGAAAATGCCCTGTTAATGCTTTCTGCATGCGATAAGAAAACTATTCTAGGTCTCCGAGATTGTGCGATCTTACTTACTTTGATGGATACAGGGATCAGGGCATCTGAACTCTTATCAATTAACCGAACTGATCTGGACTTAAAAAATGGAAAGATAGTTATTAAAAAAGGAAAGGGTGGTAAGTTTCGCATTGTCTTTATCTCAAATAGGACTCGAGATTCAATTCAATCCTATTTAAAAAAGAGAACTGACTTCTTGCCTTTTTTATGGATCAGCAAAACGAACAGTGGTTTGAAATATTCAGGGCTACGACAAATAATGCGGCGAAGAGCAAAAGACGCAAATATCGTAACACCATCGTTGCATGGATTTCGCAGATATTTTGCTCTTCAAATGCTTCGCAGCGGGGTGGACGTTTTTTCATTGCAGAAGCTCATGGGACACTCGGATATCCAGATTCTTCGCCGGTATCTGCAACAAACTGAAGAAGATATCCGCTCAGCGCATAAACTGGGTGGACCATGTAGATCACTTGCTTGGAATTACAGAGAGTATATAAATGGGACTGGTGGAATCACCCCATTATATAATCAATCCATGAATAGAAAAAGCCTGCAATCATTTCTCCTAATAACTCTTCTACTTTGCTCCTGCACTTCTACGCTCAAAACAGATGCAGCCATTGCAACTGTTGCACCCGACCCAAGTGTGGAGCACCTCATTACGGACATGAAGGACGATAACCCAGGTGTACGAGCTGCAGCTGCTGACGATCTCGGGTATAAAACAAGTTATCCATCAAGCAAGTTTTTGAGACAAAGAATTGATATCATTCGTCATTGCAGCACTTCAAGTAAGATCCGATGATTAGAAAAGAATGGTTACAGCCATCCTGCAGGGCGGCACCGCTAATATTCGAGCAGGGGTAGCAATAGCATTGGGACAATTGCAGGATGATCGTGCTGTTGCACCCTTGATCGAGACTCTAAGGATGAAGATACGAACGTTCGTGCGGCAGCAGCAATGGCATTGGGGGATATTCAGGATGCTCGTGCAGTTGCACCCTTGATCGAGGCCCTCAAGGATAAAGATTTATATGTCCATATGAATGCAGCTACGGCATTGCGGGAGATAGGCACACCTGCAGTGGAGCCCTTGATCACCGCCTTGAAGGATGAAGACCCCGCTGTCCGCATTGAAGCAGTTGATATATTGGGGAATCTTAACGATCCTCGTTCTTTCGAGTCCTTGATAGATGCCCTCAAGGATGCAAATCAAGATGTCAGAAGTGGAGCGTTATCTGCTCTGAGGTATGCTAACGATATTCGAGAAGTTGAAGCCTTTATCGGTGTCTTGAAAAATGAGGCCATCGACCCATATATCCGCGGGGAAGTAGCTATATCCCTTGGGAATAATAAAGACCCTAGAGCAATTGATTCTTTGATTACAGCACTAAAGGATGAAAAATACGGTGGTATTCAAGAATCAGCAGCTAAGGCATTGCGTGAGATAGGCACACCTGCAGTGGAGCCCTTAATCGCTGCCTTAAAGGATGAAGATCCGAATGTGCGTAGCTTGGCTGCATGGGCATTGAAGGGAAGTAAGGATGCGCGTCTCGATGAGCCATTGATGGTCTTCCTGATTTCTGAAGACCTGGTTATCATCCATAGAGCATACCCATTTTATATTGAGGCAGGTCGCGTCGGCTCAGAGCCTGTATTGATTCAGGCTCTCTGGCGGACGTGGTTTGATCCCGACATGGCTCTGGATTTTGTGTACAGTGGTAATGACTTGCTAGCTGAAGGAGGTCGTGAATTCCTCAAATCATATTTTTGGGAGATTAGCAGCGAACAACTAACTCCTGACCATCCAATTTGGGGCAGTGATCCCAAATGATTTATTCCATTTCTGTTACCTAGAAATATTCCTTATAATCGTGGTTTCAAAATTTCCACTTATCAACTGGGCTTGCCTTATTATGTGCTTCCTGCAAATCTGAACTCACCTGTCGTAAGTATCGACGCAATATTTGCAGATCTGCATGGCCCATCAATAACTGAAGTGAGAACACGTCAATTCCATTTCTCAACATTTCCAGGGCGAACAAGCGTCTGAAGCTATGAGGGGATTGAAAAGCCACCCCAGCTTTTTTTGCTCTGCGCTTCAATAACAAACGCAAACCTGTATAGGTAAGGCGTTCCCCATGAATACTGATTAATAAAGCACCCTCTGTATTTCCTTTTATTTTTAGATAGGAACGCAAAGCCAACCTGGTCTTTTTCCCCAGGTAAGCCATCCTGAACTTATCCCCTTTGCCATGGATGATCTGCAATGTACCGGTGATTGGATTTACGTTGACATGGTCTAAGGCTAACAATTCAGAAGCCCTCAAGCCGGTGTCTAAAAGCATCAGCAAAATCACCTTATCCCGTAACCCTGTGAAACCGTTTTCGCAAACGCTGATCATTGCCTTAACTGCTTCACTATCTGCTGGTTCCAGTGGTTCTTCTCGTAAGGATTTAACTTTCACTTTGCGGATGGGATTTGCCCAACCCAAGAGGTCATTTTCAAGTTCATACCAGTAAAGAAATGAACGCAGAACGCGAAAATGAGCATGCACCCCGCCCTTGTTATGCCCCTTGTCTTCAAGCCATAACAGGTATTTCCGGATATGGTTTGCAGTAAGTTCTTGGATATCTCTTACCTGGTTCAGGCTGCAGAATTCAATGAATTTTTTTAACTTGTTGCGGTAGAAATCGGTGGTATTGGGCGATAATCCTCTGGCTTTTCGGTCAATGATGAATGCTTCTGCCCATTCCAGGATATTAAAAATTGCGATAATCCTCTGCTCATCGGTTTGGCGGTTTTCGGGCATTTCTGCCTCCTTTTTTGACCGCCATATATGGAGTTTTAGGCTTGTTTTTTGGTTCTTAACCCCCACCTGTGGTGTATAACAAAAAATGGCGAGAGTGAGATTTGAACTCACGACCAAGGGCTTATGAGTCCCCTGCTCTTCCACTGAGCTACCTCGCCATGTCCAGCGCGCGTAATGTTACTATAGCGGCTTGAGTCTGTCAATATTCCTAAGGTTAGAAGCTAACGGGGGCGCGTGGCCTGCTTGTAGCTCTCCAGAAAATCGGCGATGATGTCCGCCTGTGCGATCTTGTCCAGGCGGGCGGAGTTTTCGGCGGTGTGGAGCTTGCCTTCCAGCCCCAATTTCAGCTTGCCCTTCTCGTTGGGGGAATAGAAGCTGCGGCTGGCAAGCAGGTGGTCGCCATCCGCGCCGAGCCTGACCTCATACACAAATTCTTTCTTCTTGTTGTGGCGCACCATGAGCGATGCCCAGTCTTTGCGCTTGTCCACCAGCGTTTTGCGCCTGTGTTTTGCCAGTTCCGCGCCCAGCTCTTCAAACGCGGGCAGCACGGTCTTTTTAAAAAAGCGGCGCGCGGTTTTTTTAAGTTCTTCTTTCTTTTCCTTCAGTTCCTTTTTGGACTGTTTCTTTTCCTTAAAATGCGTTTCCAGTTCAGTTTTCCAGTTTTCCATGCTCAGCCTCTTTCCGGCATTAATCATACACCCGCGCCAGGAAAGGAAACTTAAATCTTCAGGCGCTCAATTCCAGGTGCGCGGCTGGAGGGAATTGAAGCTGACTTTGCCTTCCTTGCGGATGGAATGGAAGCCTTCGCGCGCAATGATGATGTGGTCAAGCACGCTGATATCCAGCAGCCGCCCGGCCTTGACCAGCTCTTCGGTAAAGCGCAGGTCCTCTTCGCTGGGGTGCGGGTCGCCGGAGGGATGGTTGTGCACCACAATGAGCGCCGAGGCGCGGCTGCGCATGGGCACTTCAAAGATCTCCGCCAGGCGCACGGAGGAATGGTTGACCGTGCCAACATACAGGCACTGGTGTTTCAGGAGCTGGTTGCGGGTGGAAAGCGCCAGCACCCACAGCTCCTCCTGGGCTTTAACCGCCAGGTCATGCCCGAGCAGCTCAAAGACCTCCTCAGGCTTGCTGATGATCTTCTTTTCGGCGAACTGTTCCTGGCTCATGCGGTAACCGAGCGCGATGGCCGCCTTGATCTGGGCGGCTTTGGCGCGGCCAACGCCCTTGAGCGCGCACAGCTCGTCAAAACGCGCCGTGTGCAGCCCGCGCAGCCCGCCAAACATCTGGATGAGCTGGTTCGCCAGCTCTACAGCGCTGCTGCCCTGCACGCCCACCCGCAGCAGGATGGCCAGCAGTTCGCCGTCCGACAAGGCGGATTCGCCCAGCTTTTCCAGCCGCTCGCGCGGGCGGTCGTGCTCAGGAATATCGCGGATGCCTACATGCCCATTGTCTTCGCCCATTGTCCTCACCTGCAACGAAAAGATGGATTTACTATACAACAGAAGCGGGCAAACCTCAATATTCGAGGAAGTATTCATGAGCCTGCGAGCGGTTATACTTAGCCCATTAAATTGATGAACTGAACGCAGATGAAGCTAACCAGAGCGGCGATCCTCTCCATTTCCACCCTCACCATCCTGATGAATGCTGCGGTTGTGCCGCTGTTGAGCAGCATCAGCGCCGCCTTCCCGCAAGCCGACCCCACCCTGATCAAGATGTCGCTCTCACTGCCCGCGCTGTTCAGCATCCTTTTCAGCCTGCTGACCGGACTGCTGGCCAGATTCGTCCCCAAAAAACTCCTTCTGGCTGGCGGGCTGCTGCTTTACAGCCTGGGCGGCATTGGCGGGGGTTTTACAACCAGCATTTTTGGATTCCTGGCCATGCGCGCGCTGCTGGGCGCGGGCTCCGGCGTTATCGCGCCGCTGGCAAACGACTTTGTGGCGGATTTTTATGAGGGCGATGAGCGGCCCAAAATGATCGGCTACACGAATTCGACCGCCAATATCACCGGCATCTTCATGCCGCTCCTGGCCGCCAGCCTGGCCGTGATCAACTGGCGCTATGCCTTTGGCGTTTACGCGCTCGGATTGCTGGTGCTGGCCCTGACCTGGATTGTGATCCCTCTGAAAAAGCCCATCCCTGTTTCGGCAACGAACAAAAAGCCCCTGATCGTTTTATCGCCCGCCGCTTTGGGGCCTGCCTTGTGGCTTTTTATCATGGTGCTGGTTTTTTACACGATCCCCTCGAATTTGAGCGTATTTGTGAAAAGCGAAGGCATCGGTTCCCCTTCCACTGCCGCCCTGGTGATCTCAATTTCCACTTTCGCTTCAACCCTGCTGAACCTGGCTTTCGCGCCCATCTACGCCAGGCTGAAGGACTGGATCCTGCCCTTCGGATTCTTCTTCTGCGCGCTGGGGTTCCTGGCGATCACCGGCATCGCCAGCCTGGCAACCCTGATCCTCGGCGAGATCCTGATCGGCATCGCGCTTGGGCTGCTTTTCCCGTATTTCCCGCTGAAGGTCATCGAGAACTCCACGCCTGAAGAAACGACCGGCGCGCTGGCGGTGCTGAGCAGCGCCTTCAGCATCGGCATGTTCCTTTCACCGATCTTCTTCTTCGGGACCTCTTCCCTGCTGAAGACCACCCAAATTCGCGCTGAATTCCTGGTAGCCGCTGTTCTCTTCGCTGCCGCAGCGCTGGCGGCTGCGTTCTCACTGCTGCAGAAACGATGGCGCAGGGCAAGCTGAAAAAGCTGCAATCCGTCCATTTCCAGCAGAATAAATCCGGTAAAAACGCTTAATGCTATAATTTTTTAACTCTTTTCACAGGAAACCTTTCTCACAAATGCAAACCAGCGCGCGAAAACCACTGGATTACCTGACCATCGGGCATGTCACCAAAGACCTTTCCTCCAACGGATATACTTTGGGCGGGACGGCTTCCTACGCGCCGCTTACGGCATTGGCGTTTGGGATGAAAGCCGGCATACTGACCGCCTGCGGCGATGACCTCGCGCTTTCCACGTTGAGCGAACTGGAAGTGATGCGCAAGCCTTCGGCTGCCACAACGACATTTGAAAACATCGAAACCGAACACGGGCGCAGGCAGTACCTGCACCAGACCGCCGAACCGCTTTTGGCTGCCGATATTCCCGAAGCCCTGCCATCCCCCCGCATCCTGCATCTCGGCCCGGTGGCGGACGAAGTGGATGAGGGCATTGCCGCGCTCTTCCCGGAGGCTTTCATCGGGCTCACCCCGCAGGGCTGGATGCGCAGCCGCGCCGGGGATGGGCTGGTTGAATATAAAGATTGGGCGCCGGCGCCTTTTACCATTGAGCGGGCTGACGCCGTTGTCATCAGCGTGGAGGATGTGCGCGGCGATGAGGAATTGATCGCTGAATACGCGCGCCAGTTCAGGATCCTGGCAGTCACGGAAGGCATTGACGGCGCGCGCGTTTACTGGCACGGCGACGTCCGGCGAATACGCGCCCCAAAAGTGGAAGTGGTTGACCGCACCGGCGCGGGAGATATTTTCGCCGCTGCCTTCTTCATCCGCCTGGAAGCCACCCGCGACGCCTGGGAATCAGCAGCTTTCGCGGTGGCTATTGCCACTTTATCGGTAACCCGGGCAGGATTGGCGGGCGTTCCGCGCCCGGAGGAAGTAAAATCAAATCTGGTTGAAATAATGCGAGGATCATAGCTTTCATGGCAAAAATATATACGCTCGTTAATCAAAAAGGCGGGGTGGGCAAAACCACCTCAGCCATCAATATCGGCGCTTACCTGGGGTATTACGGCCAGAAGGTGCTGATCGTTGACCTTGATCCGCAGGCGAATGCGACCTCCAGCCTGGGCATTGACAAGCTCAACGTAAAAAAAGGCACTTATGAAGTGCTGATCGGCTCCGCGCCAATCGCGCCGGCCGTTCTGCATAACCCGCGCCTGAAATTATCCATCCTGCCCTCGTCTCCCGCGCTGGCTGGCGCGGAGGTGGAACTGCTGGAAATGCCGCACAGGGAATCCAGGCTGAAGGAAGCGCTGGAACCGATCATCGAGCGCTATAACTACATCCTGATCGACTGCCCGCCCTCGCTGAGCATCATCACCATCAACGGCTTGATGGCCGCCCGCGACGGGGTGCTCATCCCGGTCCAGTGCGAATACCTGGCGCTGGAGGGGATCGGGCAGCTGACGGATACCATCAAGCGCGTAAAGAGTTCGCTTTTCCCCGAATTGAAAGTGCGGGGTGTCATCATGACCATGTATGACGGCCGCACCAAGCTGGCCTCGGATGTGGTCAGCGAAGTGCAGAAATTCTTCCCGACGCAGGTTTTTCAGATCATTGTCCCGCGCAGCATCCGGCTGGCTGAAGCGCCATCCTACGGCCTGCCGATCGCCATTTACGCGCCCGCATCAACCGCGGCCAAATCCTACCACGACCTGGCACGCGAGATTTTGGAGCAGGACGGGGTGCATATTCCCGAAATAAAAGAAAGGGTGGACTGATATGGCGCGCAGAGGTTTAGGCAAAGGGCTGGACGCCCTCATACCGGGTAATTTTCAGGTTGAACCGGCCGGCAATTCGCAAATGATCCCGGTTGACCTGATCTTTCCCAATCCATCGCAGCCGCGCATGGAGATGGATGATGTCAGCCTGGACGAGCTGGCCAATTCCATCCGCGAGCACGGCATTATCCAGCCGCTGATCCTGACCAAGGATGATGACGGCGACCAATATACGCTGATCGCCGGAGAAAGGCGCCTGCGGGCTGCCAAACTGGCCGGGCTTGAATCCGTTCCGGGCATTGTGAGGCAGGCCAGCGAGCAGGAACGCCTGGAACTGGCGCTGATCGAGAATATCCAGCGGGAAAACCTTTCCCCGCTGGAATCCGCACATGCCTATTTAAAACTGCAGGAAGAATTCGGACTGACCCAGGATTTGGTGGCGGAACGCGTGGGCAAGAGCCGCGTGGCAGTCACGAACACCATCCGCCTGTTGAAACTGCCTGCAGAAGCACAGAAGGCGCTCAATGATGAGAAGATATCCGAAGGCCACGCCCGCGCGCTGCTGGGCTTGGCTTCCTCCCAGGCGCAGCTGGCTGCCCTGCAGACAATCCTGCGCGATGAAATGACCGTACGCCAGGCGGAAGAACTGGTGCGCAAATTAGCGGGCATCAAACCAAAGGAAGCCGCTGAAAAACCCGCAAAATCCGCCGAGATAAAATCGCTGGAGGCGCGTCTGCGCGAACGGCTGGGGACCAAGGTTTCAATGCATCCGGGCGAGAATGGCGGAACGATCGTGATCCATTACTATTCGGACGAAGAGCTTGAAGCGCTGCTGAACCAGATCCTTGGATAAGCATGGATACGCTGATCTTAACCAACGCGAAATTTTATACATTTAATCCCGCCCTGCCGATAGCCGAGAGGCTGGCAATTCAGGGTGGAAAAATCATCGCGGCAGGAAGCGCGCAAGCGATTTCGGCTGATATGTTTTCCGGCTCGAAGGTCATCGACCTGGGCGGAAAGACCGTCCTGCCCGCCTTCACTGATGCCCATATCCACCTGCTTGAATACGGCTTGAGCCTGCGCAGGGTGATGTGCGAAACGGCCACAAAAAGCGAATGCGTTCAGGCAGTGCGTGAGAAAGCAAATGGAACTGCACCAGGAAAGTGGATTTTAGGCCACGGCTGGAACCAGAACATCTGGACGGATGGGCCGCCGGATAAAAATGATCTCGACAGCTTTTCGGCTGACAAGCCAGTTTACCTGACCCACAAGTCGCTGCACAGCGGGTGGGCTAATTCCGCCGCCCTGCAGGCTGCTGGAATTGTGAGAGACGCCCCTGATCCGCAAGGCGGCAAGATCGGCAGGCATGCGGATGGCGAGCCTAACGGACTGGTCTACGAAAGCGCCATGCGGCTGGTGGAAAAAGCAATTCCCCGGCCGGATGGCGATGAAAAGGAAACAGCGCTGCTGGCCGCCCAGGAAGAACTCCATCGTTTCGGCATTGCCAGCGTGCATGATTTTGACATCTGGGAGTGTTATGAAACGCTCGCAAAAATGGAAGCAGAAAACACGCTCAAACTGCGGGTGGTTAAGAATATCCCCTTTCCCAACCTGGATGAGGCTATTGCCAGGGGAATAAGGAGCGGCGACGGCAGCGCGATGCTGAGCTTCGGTTGGCTGAAACTCTTTGCAGATGGCGCCCTGGGACCGCAAACCGCTGCCATGCTGGCACCTTATGCCGGATTAGATTCAAATGGGATGCTTTTTCTTGACAGCGAGGAAATCATCGAGATCGGCCAGAAAGCCCTGGCGGCGGGGATCAGCCTGGCGGTGCATGCCATCGGCGATCGGGCCAACCGTGAAGTATTAAATGGCTATGCGCAATTTCACAAAGACCATTTGTTCGAAAATTCTGCATTAAGACCCAGGATCGAGCATGTCCAACTGATCGATCCGCAAGACCTGCCGCGTCTGGCGCAATTGGGCGTGACCGCTTCCATGCAGCCCATCCATGCGGTCTCAGACCGTGATATGGCTGACCGCTACTGGGGCGAACGCTGCAGCAGCGCCTATGCCTGGAATTCAGTGCTGCAAGCAGGCGCGACCCTGATTTTCGGCTCGGACGCGCCGGTCGAATCCCCCAATCCTTTCTGGGGAATTTTCGCCGCAATTTCAAGAAGTTCACTGGGCGATGACGCACCCCGCCCTGCCTGGACAGCGCACCAACGCATCAGCCTGAAGGACGCATTGAACGCGTATATTCCCCAACCACACCTGGCCGCCCGCCCAAACCAAAAAGGCGGCAGATTGCAAGAAGGTTTCTCTGCAGACCTGGCAATTTATGCTGATGATCCTTTAACGATACCCGAAAATGCGTTTGCCGCCCTCAAACCCGCCGCAACCATGGTGAATGGCGAATGGGTATATTCAACCTTATAAGGTATACAATAAAAATAATTATTCAACAGGAATAAAGAAATGAATGATATAGAAGCGAAAAATATCCCGGCTTACGCGATTGACCATTTGGCAGAAGGGCTGCAAAAAGCGCGCGAGTTCCGCGGCATCAGCCTGAAAGACAGCAGCCAATTGCTGGGCATCCCGGCCAATAAATTGGCAAATTATGAAAAAGGGAAGTACATCCCGCCTTTAAATGAGATGGAAGCTTTATCCTATATTTACAGCGTTCCTCTGGCCGCACTATTTTCTCCTGAAGACTACCCAGAAATATTCAAGATTCCTGACGCGGCGCAATTGAACCAACTTCTTCAAATCCGTAAACGCATAATTTCAACCAGCCTGCAGATCGCTCATGATAAAACCGGCAGGCCCTTAAGAGAAATTGCCAAATTAGCCGGAATTTCGGCTTCAAAATTAAAACGTTTCCTGCAAGGAGAAATAGACATTCCCTTTAATGACCTGCAGAGGATAGCGCGGGTATTGGAGCTGGATCTGAATACTATAATGGATTCCGAGAGCCCAATCGGCCAATGGCAGGTGCTGCAACAAAAGAAAATTGCCTATGCCAACCTGCCGGAAAACGCGCGCGATTTTCTGAATAAAAAGGAAAATTGGCCGTATATGGAAGTGGTGGAGAAAATGAAAGCCCTTGAACCCGGAAAGCTGGAATCCATCGCGGCATCCATCCGCAATCTGGCAGACCTATCCTCTTCTGTCCCCGAAACACGGGATTAACCCTCACAATAATGGCAGATCCATCGCAAATAAGGGAAGCACAAAGTAATGACCTCCCTGCGCTGGAAGACTTTTTAATAAAAATATAACCCTGCACAGGCACCTGGATTGGCGCACTCCAATTGAATGGGTCGGGTACTCGCCGTTCTTGATGCTGGAAAAAGATGACCGGCTGCAAGCGCTGCTGGTTTGCCCGCCCGATCCAGCGAGTGTCTATTGGATAAGAATCCTGGCTTCACTTTTTAGTGTGCCAATCGAAGAAAGCTATCATTCCCTTTTTCCGATAGCTTTGGAAAAAATCCGCAGTATTGACAAGCAATCGGTTATCACTTCCATCGCTTATCAGGATTGGATGCAATCCCTGCTCTCAAGGAATGGCTGGGAGCATTGCCAACAGGTCGTCCAACTGCGCTGGAACAGGCGGAAGATGCCAAGAACGCTGTTACAGGCTCCTGAGGGAATCCTGATTCGATCGATGAACCTGCCTGATATTTCGGAGGTCGCAAAAATTGACCGGGCATGCTTCGACTTTTTATGGCAACATTCTGAAGACGCACTGCGCAGGGCGTTTGCGCAGTTGACATACTGCACTGTTGCAGAAAAGGATGGCATACTCATAGGCTACCAGATCACAACCCTCCTGCATAATCACGCGCATATTGCCCGCCTGGCAGTCCTCCCGGATTTTCAAAGGAATCACATCGGATTCGCCCTGGTTGCCAATGTGATTGAAAAGTACCGTAAATCCTGGACACGCGAAATCAGCGTTAATACCCAAGAAGATAATTTCAAATCTTTGAATTTATACAGAAAAATTGGATTTGAAATGACCGAGGAAAGCTTTCCGATTTACATCTTTAAGAAATAAATCGAGCCGCATGAAATGCAGGTTAGCCCTTTTTTTTGGAGGGCTTTTTGCGAGCGCTGCGGTGTTCGAGATCAATGATCTCTTCAAATGCCTTGACAACAATGGGATCAAAGTGCCGCCCGGCTTGATCGTGAATATATTCCCTGGCATCCGTATCAGTCCAGGCTTTTCGATAAGGCCTGTCTGACCTGAGTGCGTCCCAAACATCCACCAATGCGAAGATCCTGGCGCCCATGGGAATTTCTTCACCTTTTAAGCCGCGCGGATAGCCGCTGCCGTCCCATTTTTCATGATGGCAATAAGGGATATCTGAAGCTTTTTTCAGGAAAGGAATTGTTTCAAGCATATCATAGGCAAAAATGGGGTGCTTCCGCATAATAACCCATTCCTCCTCATTGAGAGAACCTTCTTTTAATAAAATGTTATCAGGCACACCCATTTTACCGATATCATGCAGCACGGCCCCCCGCTGGATATTTATCAAATCCTCATCACTGATTCCCATTTTCTTGGACATGCGGTTTGTCAGATCCAGAACACGCTGGCTGTGGCCTTCAGTTTCCCGATCGCGCAATTCAAGCGTCTTCGCCCAGCCTTCCAGGGTGGTTTCATATGCCATAGCCAGATCAAGGTTGGATTTCTCGAGGCCGCGGAAAAGCTGGGCATTATCAACTGCAATAGCCGTCTCGGAAGTCAAAGTATCGAGGAAGTTCAGCCAATCCTGATCGGGTTCAAGGACCGTGCGGTGGAAAAGCTCCAAAACACCCTGGATCTTGCCCTTGGAAATCAAGGGGACGCCAAAATAAGAAACAAAATCTTCATTCGGCAGCAAAGGCGCTTTCTTAAGCGATGTCGGTTCTGAGCGAATATCTTTAATGTGGATCACTTCTAACGTTTCAGCTGCTCTACCAGCCAAGCCCTGCCCCAGATCGAGTTTAGTATATCTTAACGCCTCAGTCTGAAAACCGCGGCCCGCCACAAAAAATAGCTGCAGATTTTCTTCATCATAGAGGAGAACATCGGCGGCATCCACACCGAGTTCGTCTGTCACCTGCTCAAGCAGCAGGTATAAGGGAATTTGAAGGTCAATATTTGTGGTGATGGCAATATTGATATTTTGAAGCGCTGAAAGCCGTTTTAACTGCAATTGCAGCCGTTTTTCGGTTTCCCTGCGCTGCTTTAATTCCTGTTGTGCAGTGTTGTAAAGCTGCGCGTTTTGCACAGCAACCGCTGTTTGATGGGCGAGTGAAAGCAGTGTCTGCTTGTCTTCGTTGGAATATGATTGTTCTGATAATTTCGGCCCCAATGCCAGCAAACCAACGAGTTCACCTTTGGCATTTAATGGAATAAATATTTCCGCTCCAAGCGCGTTGATTACGTTCCTTTCTTCTCCCCATAAAGCCCTGAAACGCGTGTCTGTTTCAAGTTCTTGACGAGACACAATAAAATCATTGATATTCAGCCAATTAATTAATGGATTTTCACCTGCGATAACTGTTCTTGGCGAAATCCGTGTTCCGATTTGAGAAGCCACCATCAAATTTTTCTTGCCGTTATATTTGAGGAAAATGGCAGCTTTTTCAATATGAATTGCTGCAGTGATTTCATTAAGAATCATTGAGGTCAATTCATCGAGGTTAATCACAGAGGAAGCTGCCTGGCTGACTCGCTGGAGCATCTGAATCGTGTTGTAGCGTTCGCGGAAGAAAAATCTGTCAATGGATTTCTGCAAGTAATCTCTAAAAGGCTGAACCAGTAAGGCAGCGAAAATAGAAACGATAAGTGAAAGGGAGAAAAGATTTTCCCTGGCGCTTGAGCTAAAGATCTGTAATGCCAAACTGATGAAAAGGAAATAAATCACGCCCACCAAAATTGTGGGGATCGCGTATAAAAGGCTTTTGCGGATGACAACTTTAATATCCAGCAATTGATGCCTGAGAATTGTATAAGTAATCATGAAGGCGGCAAGAATATTGGCAAGAATATCTATCGGATATTTTCCCAATTCTGTAAAATTTAAACTTCCGCCGACAAGGATGATCAGGATTGCGACCGCAAAAAGCGAATAGCGCGAATACTGTGTCTCATCCCTGGTCAGGCGGGTATTCCAAAGCAATTGAAAAATTGATAACAGCATTACTAAATAGGCTGGACCTGCCACGATGGCGACATAAGGCGCAAATTCATAAACAAGCTCACCATTAAGAATTTCAGCATAAGGGGTGACCAGACCTGTGAATTGATTGATCAGGATCGCGGCAAGACCATAGCCGTAAATCAACGACGCAATCCTGATCTTTTTTGTTACAGCCGCCTGGGTAAAGTAAAACAAGGCAATCATCGAAGCCAGAGCAGAAGATGTCATTAATCGGAACCAGAAAGTTGTACTTCCAAAATCCTGAAGCACAACAAAGGCCGCAATTGACCAGATCACCATTGCTGATAGATACCAGCGGAATCTGGACCGCAAGGCATTCTGCGGTTTGCTCATGATTACAACTGCAAATAGCAACGCATAAGCAAAAACCGCGGCTAACGGGATGATTGTTTTTAAAGTCAATTGCATGAAGCGCCTATTTTACTTCAGTGATGTCAGTTTCTCCAAAATATGGTCTTTGGGCTGCATGTGCGGCGGTTTTAAATGTGCAAGATCCGCGCCAGCTGCTTTTGCACTTTCCATATAGTTATTGAACGCCCCTTCCGGCAGCAGGGTCAATTTAAGATTATCGCCTCCCAAAATATCTTCCATATCAGCAAAATCGGGATGACTTTTTTTCAAATTATTCTCGATTTGGTCAGCAATCTTATCTAATGGTTTTTTCTCTTCAGGCTTCAATTCCAAATAAATATGGACGATTGAACGGCCTTTGTCAGTTTCCTTTCGAGCAGTCCAATCAGCATACTTAATTCCGGCATTATCAATCGCTTTCCAAATATCCTTCTCGTTGAACCTCACCATATTGGAAATATCGATCAGGTCGTCGCCGCGTGAGTAAAACCTGAATTGAGGTATTTCACAGCCGAGCTCCTCATCTTTCAGCGAAACAAAATTGATCAGGTCGCCGATACGATAGCGCAGCAATACACCTCCGAGAAGGTTGGAGCATACAATTTCATAAATGCCTGTTTGAACCTCATTTATCAGGCAGGTTTTCGGAACGTAATTGGGATTTTCCTTATTCTTCAAATGTTCTTCAAAAGAAATAAATTCATAAAAATTGACATCCGGAAACAGCGTCATGCCTTTGCAATTCCATGACTGGAAAGATGACATTCCACCTTCAGTGGAGGCATATCCTTCCAAAGGAGCTTTTCCCCAATAGTATTCTACTTTTTCGCGGTAGATATCCGAGTCCATTCCGCCTGTCATCACGCCTTTCAATTTCCAAATATCCTTGGGAAGCATTTTTCGGTTATTCAGTTTTGCCTTTACCATTCCGCGTATGAGCCTGACAAGTACTTTGGGTTTCAGCATTTTCAGTGACATTTTCCCGCCACCGCCTTGCTCAAAACGTTCACCCATTTTGGCTAAAACGCTTGCCAAACCATAGAAATAATCAATGCCGGTTTCCATACCCTGGTTAAAACCAGCCGCAATCCGATCGGCAAAATCCATTTTTTCCGCTTCTTCAAGCGGGGGAACAAAACGAATATCAAGCAAGTCTTCAGTGGAGTGGCTGACATAGCCTGATGTATACGGCAGTGGAGCAGTGCTCATCAAAATCACATCGCCGGGATTGATTGTCACATCGCCTTTATAGGCACAGGAAGACATCAGCATGGCGGTCACGGCCACTTCCCCAAATTTCTCATACATACGGTCAGTCAACGGGACCCATTTGCATGCATACTTGCCAGTCTTCCCTGAAGTGCGTGCCCAGCGGTAATGGGCTTTGGGAAGTGATTTCTCGTCTTTTTCCATTAAGAATTCGACATAATCTTCGTAGGTGGTCAGCGGCACTCTTTCCCGAAATTCCTGGATGGATTTGGGCGGCTTGCTGCCAAAAAACTTTTTCCCGATGGCGCAGTCTTTGAGCAATTCGAACTGTTCAAACATCAAACGTTCCTGAATCTGCATATATTCCTTCATGCTGAGATCCAGGTAGCCGCAATACTTTGACCATACTTTTTCTTTCTGTCCCTGTCTAATAAGTTCTGCTGTTAATGTCATTTTTCTCCTTTGGTTTCTTAATTGCTTTTATGAGTAATGGATTAGGCGCCCAAAACTTCTTTGATTTCAATTGCTGTATTTTGATCTCTATAAATCCCTGGTTCTTGATCAGTTCCTCCCATTCAAGTGAAGTGTGAATATTTCCAATCGCAGCCGATTCCGCAAGCGCTCTTGAATAATTCTCAGTGAAGAAAAAATAAAGGAAAGCAGCCACCTTAATAAATGTTCTAATTGACCAGTTTTTCCAACTCGATGAGCCCCCGGCATCCGCGATGTGAAGCATCCCTTCTGGTTTTAATGTGTGGTGAATATTTAACAATAAGACTTCCGCATCCATGTGATGTGTCGCCAGGCAGCAAATCGCCTGGTCAAACACATCAGGCTTAAAAGGCATCTGATGAGCGGAAGCGCATACAAGCGGGATTTGACCATGAAAATTACTTTCCAAAAATCTTTTCTTGCCATTCAATAACATCCCAAAGGTCAAATCCAGACCAAAAACTCTGCCGAATTTAACCTTTTTATTTATGAGGAAGGACGGAATATAAGCTGTTCCTGTCGCAATATCAAGGATGAAGTCGTTACTGCGGGGAGAAAAGCTTTCTAAAAGACGGCCGACAAAGTCCTGGTAATTAATACCCCAAAACCTGTTCAGCTCATGATTCATGAGCGATTCGTAGCGGGGCGCCATCTCCGAAAATGTCTTGATGATTTCTCGTTGTTCGGTCAATGTATTCCTTAATAGAATATTGAACTGTTCGCCCTCCGAACTGATTCATTATACTCAATTATCAAGGAGTCTGTAGAATATTATTGAAGGTCGGCTGACAGACGCAAAATATACAAGAAGGATGACAAGCGATTCAAATAAGCCAGGATTTCACCCCAGGCAGCATCCTGAGCATTGAAATGCCTGACAGAAATTCTTTCAGCCCGGCGAATGATGGTCCTGGTTATATCGATGGCTGCTCCGAGAGCTGTTTTTCCGGGATGCAGGAAAGCTCGCGGATTTTGAACAGTTTTTTCATACTCAGCCATCCTTTGTTCGAGCAATTCAATGGCATGACCTAAGGATGATTCTCTATCTTGATCGGGATTGTTCGCTTTGGCAATGATGCCCATCAGGTTCGTTAGATCATCCTGAATCTGGCTTAAATCGGTTTTTATTTTTGAATTTTCACAATGGCTGATTGCCAATCCCAAAAACGCATTTGCCTCATCAAGCGTTCCCAGTAATTCAAAAATCATGTCCCCTTTGGAAATTCTTTTGCCATCAAAAAGTGCCGAGTCTCCCTGATTGCCTTTTCCCGAAAAGTACCACATCATATGCCACTGATTATTGATTTGGGCTGGACTGTGCCAACAGGAACCAATCGCTGACATTCCAAAATCTGTCGCTTTGGTCGAACATCGGTCCGACACGAACGCCCTGAATTGAATTATCGATCCCAAAATTATATACAGGGTAGAAAAGCGGCAGAGCCGGCAGTTCCTCCGAGAAAATCACCTGAAAATTGCGGTAGAGTTTTGCCCGTTCTCCCAAATCATTGGTTACACGCGCCTCCTCAAGATATTGGCTGGCCACGCGGTTTTCCCACTGGGAATAATTCTGTCCGCCAGTCTGCTCAGCCTGGTCCCAAAACGGATAGGGATCCGGGTCTGGCGAGCGGGAATAATTTAGATCAACCAGAGCTGCTTCGTAAGTCAATGGCTGCAAGTAATCCAGGACCAATGTATCATACGGCACTCCTATTAAATTAACACTCACACCCAGTTTTGCCCAATCGGATTTAATTGCTTCGGCAATCAAGGTATGGTAAGTATCTTCGGGATGTACCAGTTCAAAAGAGAATTCAGCGCCATCTTTTTTACGGATGCCGCTGCCCGCCTGATCAATGAGAAAGCCAGCTTCCTTAAGAATATCACCCGCCTGCTGCAAATTTTGGTCAACCCTTGGATTATTGGCATAAAAAGCCCAGGTGTTTGGCAGCAAAGGCACATCAGCGATCACACCCTGCCCATGCAGCATCGTATTGATCATCCCGCGCCGGTCTAATCCCATCAGCAAGGCCCGCCGAACTTCTTTCTCCTGAAAATATTCAACCCGGGAATTATTCAAATTAAAAATTACCATTGCAATTTCCGGCTTGACGGCACTATAAACAGAAAGCCCGGGATTGCGAAGCGCTTCAGTTAAAATCGTTTTATCAAGTTCGCTGACACCATTTACCGCCCCCTGCAGATAAGCATTGAACGCGCTGGCCGAATCTGGATAATACTTAAAAACATACTCCTGGAGGAAAGGCACCTTGCCATAATAATTCGTATTCGCATTTAAGACCACACCAGTGATCTGGTTTCCATCGGACATCACCGATGAAAACTTATATGGGCCGCTGCCGATTGGATTAAGGTTAAATTCGGAATTGATGATATCCGAATAAGTCATCCCGCCTAAAAGATGTTTGGGTAAAACGCCGAAGCACAGATAATCCATAAACGGAGAAAAAGGCTCGGGTAATTTTATCTGGAGTGCTTTGTCACTAAGTGCTGTTATTTCTATTTCGTTCCAAAAAGACTTTAAGATCCTCAGGCAGGACAGAACTCGGATCACGCATCAAGTCAATCGTAAAGGCCACATCTTCAGCTCTTACCGGTTCACCATCATGCCAAAGAGCATTTTCGCGAATTTCAAAATTATAGGTGAGCCCATCAAAGGATACGCCCCATGAAGCTGCCAAATCCGCTACCGGCAGCCCTTGATGGTCAAACTTGATCAGGCTGCTGAAAATCAGTCGGTCAACATCCCGGTCTGCCTGATTGTAATAATCCAAAACAGGATTCATTCGTTGAAGTTTTCCAACCAGAGCTTCTGTATATGCGCCGCCGCGCGTTGGAACAGGTGAAACCAACCGAAATCCTGTTTGTTCGCTGAGCAATAATAAACCAACGACCAAACCTGCCAGCAGGATGATAATGATTTGCCATTTAAATGACTTCATAACGGGATTGATTTTACATTAAAAAAAGGCTTTCCCGGAATCAGGAAACAAGCCTTTTTAATTATTGAAAGAATTTAGGCTGCAATCGCAATCGTTACCATCACCAAAATGATAAAGATGATTGCGAGCGTGGTTGTAATGTAGAACAGTGTTTTTTCAATGCCGCGGCGGGCACTGAAAACGCTGCCTGCATCCTGGCCAGTTAAGCCGCCAAGTCCAACGCCTTTGTTCTGCAATACGATACTGGCAATCAATGCCAGCGAAGTAATAATCAAAGCAATTTGAAAATATGTGATCAATACAACCTCCGAGTTAAAAGCGGTTGGATTATACCTTATTTATAGAATATTTTTATTTTTCAATTAACCTTTGATAACCGCCAGCGGACGCAGTTTTGCCACCTTATTGACCAAACCCGCGCCGACCGCGGATTCAACCACTAAATCAACATCCTTATATGCTTGCGGCGCCTCTTCCGCAACCCCAGAAAGAGACCCAGCTCTAATATAAATACCCTTCCTGTTTTAATTGCTTCAATAAAACATCACCCCGCATATTTTTCTTAGCCTGCGACCTGCTCATTACTCTGCCAGCCCCGTGGCAGGATGAGCCAAAACTTTTCTGCATACTTGTCAGCGTTCCTGTCATGACCCAAGAGGATGTGCCCATACTGCCCGGGATGAGAACAGGCTGACCAATCTGGCGGTACTTTTCAGGAACCTCAAGGCTGCCGGGACCAAAAGCACGGGTCGCACCTTTGCGGTGCACGCAGACTTTATGCATTCTGCCATTAATAGAATGGGTCTCAATTTTTCCAATGTTGTGCGCAAGATCATAGACCAACCTTAAATGAAATTTGCTTGTCACCTTTGAAAAGACTTCTTCAAAAACCTTTCTGGCTGATATTTGTAGTAGCTGCCTGTTGCAGAAGGCAAAGTTGGCTGCGCAAGCCATCGCCGCAAGGTAAGACTTCCCTTCCCTGGATTGGATGGGAGCACAGACCAGCTCTCTATCGGGAAGATTAAAATGATACTTGTCGATAAGCGGCTGGAATTCCCTGACATAATCAGTACAAATTTGATGCCCAAAGCCCCGAGAGCCGGAATGGATCTGGACAACCAGGTGGTTTTTCGCCAGACCCATTATTTCAGCAGCTTTTTCATCAAATATTTCATCTACAACATCCACTTCCACAAAATGGTTTCCCGATCCGAGGGAACCGGCTTGCGCCAAACCGCGTTCCATCGCACGAGGGCTGACCGCGGCCAAATCCGCGCCAGGAATTCTTCCGTTATCTTCTGTAAATTCAATATCTGCCGCCGTCGCGTTTCCACTTTTTAATGCCCAATTTGAACCATCGACACAGATTTGCTCAAAATCTCTTTTCGATAATTGGGTTGTCCCCCGCTGGCCAATCCCGCTTGGGCAGCCTTGGAACAATAGAACAGCCAAATCTTCCATTAGGGGCTCTGCAAGTTCAAGCGGAATTTCTGACGACAGCAGCCTTATCCCGCAATTAATGTCATAGCCGATCCCACCGGGCGAAACAACACCAGTCTCGAAATCAGCCGCAGCCACACCACCAATTGGAAAACCATAACCCTGGTGAACATCAGGCATTACACAAAAATGCCCTCTCAATCCGGGAAGGAAGGCGGAGTTTACTGCCTGCTCCATAGAGTGTTCCTTTAAAGCTTCCGTAAGGATGCTCTCGGAAGCAAAAATTCGGACTGGGACAAACATTCCTGACCGGAAAGATGTTTCAATTTCCCATTCATAATCAGAAATTTTGCAAATATCATTAAAGATAATCATTTGGTGGGTTATAAATCAAAAACAATTCTGGTTTGATAGACGCCATCTACATAAAGGATTTTCATTTCGTTAAATGTAACTGCTTTAATCTCTCTTGCCATCCCTAGTATAGGAGATTGATTCACTTTTGCGTTCAATCCTCCTTTTTCAATGTTCAATTCAAAAATAGTAACTTTTTGACCTTTCTCAACCATAAAAAGTAATTCTGTCAAGAAAGATACCAGCAAAGATTCTGTATCGTCGGCTTGAAGGACAATATCTTCTTTTACTTTTAGATGATCCTCGCCATTTATTCCCAAAATGTGATACATTCCCCTGGCGGCGTGAGAAAATAATTCAGGCAGGGACCTTCCATAAACAAGAAGCGCGGCATCCGCCTGATGAGGAAGCTCCTCAAAGTCGGGAAAGGTTTTATTTTCGTTCATCCAATATAATTATAGGATATGAGTAATAATTTTAAAGAGATCGAAAAAAGGATACAGTCTTTTTTTGAGGACCAATTACAGAAGCTGAGCGGAACAGATCCGATCAGGACCGCCGCACGCGCAGTACTTACTGCTCAAGTGGACCAAATCCTTGAAAAAAATCAAAAAAAGTATTCGCCCAATATATTCAGGATTACTTTCAAGAAGAAACTCAATCCTGATAACCTGACTTCCTGGGAATCTTTTATCAGTGAAATCATCAAAGATGAAGCGCGGGAGAGGAATCTTCTATTTTCCGGACCTGTGCATGTTCAGAATTTTTATAATCCAGCAATCGAGGGTGAGGTCGAAGTTGAAAGTGCTTTTTCTTCCATCACAACCAGAAAGACAACCGATATATTAATTGCGCAGGATGCAAAAGAGGCCTCTGAAAAAAAATCGAAGGGATACTTGATCACCCACCTTGAGACGCTTTTCCCTCTTACCCAAAAAGTGACCAATATAGGCCGAGACGAAAATAATGACCTGGTAATTGACAACTTGAGAGTTTCACGTGTCCATGCCCAGGTGCGAGAAATTAATGGCTATCATGTGCTTTTCGACCTTGATTCAACTGTCGGTACGAAGGTCAATAACCACCGAATCAGCCAGCATACGCTGACCACAGGAGATGTGATAGAAATAGCAGATGTGGCTCTTATCTATGGTGCCGATTCTGACATTGATGACTTGATTCAGGAACATTTCCACACTAAAGTCATTCCTTTGCAGGAAAGAAAAAAATGAGCGCAGTGATTGTCCTGATTTTAAGGATTTTACTAACGGGATGCCTGTATGCATTTCTTATCCTGACTCTAGTAAATTTTCTGCGTGAGATGCGGCATACCATCCAGCTTAAAGAGTATCAGCAGCTTCCCAAGATAAATCTGCTGATTGAAAATCAGCCGCAAAAATCTTTTTCTCAATTGGAGATCCTGATAGGCCGAGATCCGCAAAATGACATTTTGCTGCAGGATGATACCATTTCAGCAAGACATGCGCGTATTTTTTATTCAAACAATCACTGGATGGCAGAGGATTCTCAATCAACAAATGGCACTTTTCTAAACGATGAGAAAATGCTCTCACCGACCGCATTAGTTGAGAACGATATCTTAAGATGCGGGAAAATAAATATTTGCGTCAATTTTTAAAAATAGCTGGATTTCGGTTACGATATAATCGCGTTTGGAAATTGGAAACCTATTTACGGTTTTAATGGAGCTGCAATGAATGAAAATCCTATTTTGGCGATTATTGGCGGGTCAGGACTTTATCAATTTCCATCCTTAAAGAATCCTGAATTTATTGAGGTAGATACGCCATATGGTGCGCCAAGTTCTCCGATCACGATGGGTGAGTTATCCGGAAAGAAAGTGGCATTTCTTGCCCGCCATGGGATCGGCCACACAATTTTACCAACCGAGGTGAACAGCCGGGCGAATATCTATGCATTAAAGTCACTCGGTGTTACCCGCATCGTGAGCGTGTCTGCCTGCGGCTCACTGCGTGAAGATTTCCGCCCAGGACAAATCGTCATACCTGATCAACTGGTTGATTTCACTTCTCAGCGCCCACGAACTTTCTTTGGTGAAGGCGTGGTTGCGCATATCGGTTCCGCTAATCCATTCTGTAAGGATTTGTCAAAGCTTATAATAAAAGCCCTCAAACCATCCGGCACAGTCGTGCATACCAGTGGCACATATATAACAATAGAAGGCCCACGATTTTCAACAAGGGCTGAATCCAACCTATTCAGAGAATGGGGCATGTCCATCATTGGCATGACTGCCTGCCCGGAGGCATTTTTAGCCCGCGAGGCGGAGATCTGCTACGCAACCATGGCGCATGTGACAGATTATGATGTCTGGCATTCCAGTGAATTACCGGTAACTGTAGAAATGGTAATCAAGGTGCTGAATGAAAATACCACCATTGCGCAAAATGCGATTAAAGCCCTTGTAACACTACTGCCAGAATCAAATGACTGTGATTGTCAGAACATCCTCAAAGATGCCATCATGACCCAACACGAAAAAATCCCGGCTAAAACAAAAAAGAAGCTGGGAATTTTAGTCAAAAAATACCTTTAGTGTCTCAACTAACCGAATCAATAAAAGCAATTAGAACCGATCTCACCGGTCGGTTAAACTGGTTGGCTGTGGGATTTTTAGGTTTGTTTTCGATCATCCTGACCCTGTCGCCTACTGTAAAATTCCGCTCATGGTCCGCAAATCTTACCTGGTTTCATTGGATGGGATTTCTTTTCTGGTGCGCCGGTTTTTTCTGGTTGATAAAGATTTCCAAAAAATACCTGAATTTAAGCGATCCTACTCTGGTATCCGTGTTTGGCCTGCTGATTGGCTGGGGCATTCTCTCAATCTGGCGGATTAATTCGATTTTCGGATTGCGCCAGGCAGTTTGGTTTTTGGCATGCGTAGCTTGTGCCCAGTTTCTATTCAGCAGACCGCAGATTCTTAATACTCTTAAAAAGTACAAGTACCTGCTGCTGATGGTTGGATTAATACTTTCAGGATTGACTTTTTTATTTGGAACCTACCCTGGCGGAGAAGGACCGCGCTTATGGTTGGGTTTTAGAGGCTTATATTTCCAGCCGTCAGAACTCTTAAAGCTATTGCTAATTATTTATCTTTCAGCATTCTTTTCGGAGAACAAGTTCCATCATTTTAATTTTATTCAGACCATTTTTCCAACAATTATTCTGGTCTTAGCCGCACTTTTCATCCTGATCGCCCAACGTGATCTGGGAACAGCCCTGATCTTTATCGCAATATATATTTTTATGCTGTTTATTTCCTTCGGCAAGAAAAGGATCCTGACTGTTGGATTAGGCATCATCATCGTCGCAGCGATTGCGGGGTATTTCTCGATCGATCTCATCCGCATCCGGTTTCAAGGATGGGTGCTTCCCTGGTCTGATACCCAGGCAGGGTCTTATCAAATTACCCAGGCGATCATTGCGATTGCGGCGGGCGGATTATCCGGCACCGGCATCGGCCTTGGAAATCCGCGCCTCATTCCAATCTCGCATTCTGATTTTATCTACGCCGCGATCGTGGAAGAGACAGGATTATTCGGATCAATCGCCATAATTCTCTTATTCGCATATATATTATTCAAAGGTTTCTCAATCGCAGTTAAAACAAATAATCTTTATTACCGCTATCTTGCCGCCGGAATCAGCCTTTATATCGCTTCCCAGGCATTACTCATCATCGGCGGAAATATCCGTCTCCTGCCGATCACAGGCGTTACACTTCCTTTTTTATCCTACGGGGGATCATCACTGCTAATAACTTTTCTATCAGCGTGCATTTTGCTTATCATTGATTCTGACCAGGCTGAAATAACCAGTGATCGGGGAAATTTTCGTGCGTTTCAAATATTGGGTTTGTTGTTCTCCATCAGTTTTTTATTAATCGCTATTGCCACGGGGTGGTGGTCAATCATCCGGGGCAACGATTTGCAGCTCAGGATTGATAATCCCCGCCATTTGATTGCAGCCAGATTTGTAAAACGCGGTGAAATTCTTGACCGAAATGATTCGGTCATAATCAGTTCAGCCGGCGAAACAGGCCAGCTTATCCGACAAAACAATTATCCGCCGCTGAGCAATACCATTGGATTCATTGACAGTACCTATGGCAGCTCCGGCCTGGAAGCAGCACTTGAAGATTATCTTGGAGGAGAAAAGGGTTATCCCGCATTTGACCTGTGGTTTAATTATCTGCTTTATGACCAGCCGCTTCCCGGAAGAAATATCCGCCTGACAATCGACCTAAGCCTTCAAAAAGCGGTTGATGACTTAATCCAGCCATATCAAGGCAGCGCGATCGTGATGAACGCAGAGAATGGCGAGATACTGACGATTGCTACGAATCCATTCATTGACAGCAATGATTTGAAGGATTCATGGGATATTTGGAAAGTAGATGAAAATTCCCCCTTTCTAAACAGGGCTGTGCAAGGCGCCTACCCTTTAAATAGCCTGGCGGCTCCCTTCCTTTTATCAAAAGCCAGCCTTACTGAACTTCCGAAATACGATGCTTCCATTAAGGTCATCAAAGAAAATGTTCCAACCAACTGCGCAATTGCAGGCAATGAGACAATCACGATGAGCCAGGCGATAATGAATGGCTGCCCCTCAGCGCTGATCCAAACAATTGGCGCCATCGGCACCGGCGAAGTAAGAAATGTGATCGACGATTTCAGAATCACGAAAACACCTGATATCGGCATTCCGATAAATGAAACCGTTGATTATAGCCCCGACACAAAATGGATTAACTTCTTCTTCGATGATAATCCCTTGCGTTCCAGCCCTCTACAAATCGCTGCTTCAGCCAGTTCAATAACTCATAAAGGATGGATGCCAGCTCCAAAAATCCAGTACGCCGTTGATACTTCAGAAGCGGGATGGGTATTTCTTCCCGGTGAATCACCTCTTCAAGCCATGACCGAACAAAAGGCGAAAGAGATCAATGACTTTCTATTATCAAAAGAGATATCCGGTTGGGAAGTCAGCGCGCAAGGGGTGGACGCGAAAAGCAAAGCAGCCTGGTTTGTGGCAGGCACGCCAGCCAATTGGTCCGGGACGCCCATAACAATTGTGCTTGTCCTGGAAAACCAAAATCCATTGAGGGCACGTTCAATTGGAAGGGCAATCTATAACCTGGCTGTACAATAGCATTATTTGATCAGGCGGATGAATTTTCTTTTGCCAACCTGCAGCACACCTGGTTGAAGAATCGCATCCCATGCTGAAATAACACCACCATCCAGTTTTACCGCTTTTTGGCTTATCATTGACCTGCCTTCACTGCGGCTTTCCACCAAGCCTGTTTCAATCAAAACATCAAGGCATTGCTTGGTATTCCCAATGGAAAATGAACCCATCTCATCTGGCAGTGCATTTTTTTGGAATTTATTGACAAAATCGGCTTCAGCCCTGCCAGCGTCTGTTTTACCATAAAACGAATCGGTAATTTCTAACGCGAGTTTCATTTTGGCGTCGCGTGGATGCAGCGATCCATTTTTTAGACCAGCCTCAATCACTTCAATCTCATCCGGCGTCCAGCGCGTTACCAGCCGCGAATAAACCGGCATGGCTTGATCAGGAATACTCATGATCTTGCCATACATATCCTCAGCTGAAGAGTTGATGGGAATATGGTTTCCCATCGATTTGCTCATTTTTTCAACACCATCAGTGCCGGGCAGAATTCCCAGACAAATTGCGATATTAGGAAGCGCGCCCAGAGACGTCATTATTTTGCGCGAAGCTGTAACAATATTAAAGAATTGGTCCGTTCCACCCACCTGTACATCGGTTTTCAATTGATAAGCGTCATAACCCTGCATAACTGCATACAAAGTCTCATGCAGATAGATCGCGTCGCCCTTATCCCAACGCAATTTGAATTTTTCACGGCTCAGGAATTGCTGAACGGTGAAGTTTTGCGAGAGCCGGATTATCTCGGCAAAATTCAATTTCGAAAGCCATTCCGAGTTGTAGCGGACAATGGTTTTTTCAGGATCAAGAATACGAAAAGCCTGCTGCGCATACGTCCGGCCATTTTCCCTGGCTTCCTCCAACATAATGAGCGGCCTGGTTACATCCTTATCGGATGGATCGCCAATTAATGCTGTGTAATCGCCGATCAGAAAAGTAACCTCATGCCCCAAATCCTGAAATTGGCGCAGTTTGCGCATGGTTACCGTATGGCCCAGATGAAGGTCTGCTTTGGTAGGGTCATAACCGCAATAGATTTTTAACGGCCGCTTTTCTTTTTCTGCCAGGATCAAGCGGCTTTTTAGTTCTGCGCTCATCGCAGACTTAATTTCCTCATCCCCATATTCTGTACCCTGCATCAACAGAGCAACCTGGTCATCAATTAACAAAATATCCTCCAAAGAAAAAGAACTGAGAAGAAATTATACCAGTCTGAAAATTTCAGTTGGAAAAAAGAAGAAAAACCAAAAGTGCTATAATCAGCGAAGGTTTTTCTATGGAAAACGTGCTCGTCCTGAACGCCAATTTTGAACCACTGAATGTGTGCAACATGCGGCGCGCGGTTTGCCTGATGGTACTGGATAAAGCATCACTGGTAAAAAACGGCCGCGGTGAGATACGCACTATCGGTGCGTCTTTCCCGCGCCCATCCATTATCCGCCTGCAGCGGATGGTGCACAAGCCCAGGGCAAAAGTAAAATTAACTCGAAGAGAAGTCTTCAGGCGTGACAATTTCACCTGCCAATACTGCGGAAGCAGCAATAGGGATCTAACCATTGACCATATTGAACCCAAACATCTTGGCGGCCTGCACTCCTGGTCCAATGTTGTCACAGCCTGCGCTTCATGCAACCATAAAAAGGGCGGCAGGACTTTACAGCAATCAGGAATGCACCTGATGAAGATCCCCAAAGAACCCCCAACATCGGCATTATATATTTATAACCATTACCTGAATGTGTATGAAGATTGGGAACCATTTCTAAATGGCTGGTAATTAAACGAAAAGAGGTTTCGAAATGAAACCTCTTTTATTATTGTCCTTTGCTTTGTTTACGAAGGGATAATTTCGTCTTCTTCTTCCGCCTGATCCTTTCGAAAGCGGTTTACAACCAGCATGATCACGCCAAACGCCGCCACAACGGCCATTGTTACCTGATTTGCATTAATTCCCCCGATAAAAGAGGGATCAAGGCGGATGAATTCCAGCAAAAATCTGCCGACTGGATAGACGATCAAGTAAACCCAAAAGATATCGCCGGGTTTTAATTTCGACTGATACACCCTGCCCAGGAAAAGAAGCAAAAAGAAGTTGAAGATACTCCAAATGGATTCATACAGGAACATCGGGTGAAAGGTCGAAAACTTTTCAAAGCCCGGCAGGCGGTGAGCTTCATCAATAAAAATCGCCCAAGGGAGAGTTGAGGGAGGACCATAAAGTTCCTGATTAAAGAAATTCCCCCAGCGGCCGATGGCCTGCGCCAGCGCCAATCCAGGCGCAATAATATCAGCCCAGGTCAAAAAAGATAATTTTTTCTTTTTTGTATAAATGATTAACGCGATAACGCCACCAATGACTCCGCCAGGAATACCCAGACCTCCCTGGCGAGTATTTAGAATTTCCAGGGGATGTGAAAAATAATATTCGGGACCAACCCCCATGGATTTAGAAGGGGTAAGAACATGCCACAAACGGGCGCCGATGATGCCCATGATCAACAGCCAGGGGACCATGTCCCATACGATTTCGCTATCCAAGCCTCGGCGTTTGGCTTCTTTAACCGCAATACCAACCGCAGCCAACACACCCAGCATAATAATGATGCCATAGAAATAAATTTTTAAAGGTCCAATATAAAATCCATCAGGCATAATAATTTCCTTTTTTTTAAATTTGGTAAGCGATATTTTAATTCATTACCCTTGCTTAAGCTGCTGCCAAACATGCCAAATCCGCTGGAAAGCAGTGAAATTGCCAAGAATCGCAATAATCCACAAGCCAATATCAGGACGGTTTAATAATAAAGATGGGACAATGACCAGATAGCGCTCAACCCGGGTCAGGATTCCAATTTTTGTATCCACACCCAAAGCCTGGGCACGCGCCCGAATATACGATACCAGCACAGACCCAGCTGCCGCAAGAAAGACCAGAAAACAACTGACTGAATTTGAATTCTTTATTGAATAAACCAATAAGCCAAAGAAAATCGCAAGTTCAGAATATCTATCCAAAACAGAATCCAGGAAAGCGCCAAATTTTGTTTCACCGCCCTTCAGCCTGGCCATGGAACCATCAACCGCATCAAACAATCCAAAGAACAAAACGAATAAGCCTCCGTAAAATAATTTCCCTTCGGCGATAAACCAGGCAGCCAAGATATTGCCAAATACTCCCAAGGATGGTCATAAAGTCGGGGGAAATTCCCATTGAATTAAAGAATCCAGCAATAGCGTTTAATAGTTTACCGAATATATTTCTTAAAAAATCTGTCAATTGTAATTCCTTCGTAAATTCAAAGATTGCGAATTCGATCACAAATACTCTTCAGACTGCGAAGAACCTTCATCGTCATCCAGGAGGACTTCTCTCTCCCTGCCGCCCGCTTCTGACGGGCCGACAATGCCGCGTTCTTCCAGTTCGTCCATCAAGCGGGCAGCGCGCGGAAAACCAATCCTCAATTTTCGCTGCAGCCTGGAGGTGGATGCATGACCTTCTCGTTTAATTAATTCAATGGCTGCTTCAATTAACCTGTCAGAGTCGTCGCCAAGTGTCGGGATCAAATCTTCCCAGGGCGCGACACTTTCTTGAGATTGATCGCCCATCTTGTTTTGCCAATAAGCAATTATCTTTTCAATTTCCCGATCATCAACCAGCACTCCCTGCGCCCGTTGAACACCTGAAGCTTCGGGATCAAGAAAGAGCAAATCACCCCTACCCATCAGGGTTTCAGCTCCATTGGAATCAAGGATCACTCGGGAATCAATTGAAGAAGCCATCATGAAGGAGATGCGGGCAGGGAAATTGGCTTTTATCAAACCAGTGATGATATCAGTACTCGGCCTTTGGGTAGCCACAACCAGATGGATACCTGTCGCACGGGCCATCTGCGCCAGGCGAACCAGGTATCCTTCGGTCTGATCAGGTGCAGAAAGCATCAGGTCAGCCAATTCATCAATAAATATCACAATCTTGGGAAGTTTTGGGTGCCCGCGTCGGAACATTTTCTGATTGTATGAATCCAGATCGCGTGCATTAACTGATTCCATTAAGCGGTAGCGCTTATCCATTTCTGCAATCGCCCAAGCCAGAATTCCAAGCATGCGGTCCAACTGGGTTTCAACCTTGCCAAATAAATGCGGCAGACCATTAAAGCGCACCAGCTCCACCATTTTGGGATCCAAAATCGCCATCTTTAAATCTTCGGGAGAGTTATTAAAAGCCAGGCACGCAATGAAAGAAGTAATGCACACCGATTTTCCCGATCCAGTTGTACCCGCGACCAACAAGTGCGGCATGCGCGCCAAATCTGCAATTACAGGGTTGCCTGAAACATCCAAACCCAAAGCCAAATTTAATGGTGAGCGTGATTTGGCAAAGGACTCAGATTGGAGAATCGATTTTAAGCGGACAATCGTGACGTTTTGATTGGGAATTTCAATCCCAACATAGGAATGGTTTGGAATAGGTGCTTCAATGCGCAGCCGGTCAACAGCCAGTGCAAGCGTCAGGTCTTTTTGGAGGGTGGCTATTTGGGCAACCCTGACCTTTTTGCGGGCGACATCGCCATCTTCGTTAACCTTTTCTACAAAGCCCGGTTCGACAGCATATTGGATTATGGTTGGGCCTACCCGGTAGCCAGCGACACGCGCAGGAACGCCAAATTCTTCCATGGTCGTTTCAATCTGGATCGCTTTGGAATGGATAAACGATTCATCCGAAATATTTTTTTGAGTGTCCAAAAGAATGTCAGGCGGCGGCAAATCCATCTTTTGGCTGTTGGTGAAGATCGAACCAGAATTCTGACCATTTAACTCTGAGTCAATTTGCTCTTCATTGCCATTACCCGTAGTGTCTTGCCGGTCTTGATAAGAAATTTTCTTCGGATGACTGGGAGGTGGACAAGATACGGGTGAAATTCCTGTCCACTGCTTCCATAAGCGGATGCCATAAGCCGACACCTGAAACGAAGAAGAAAAGCAAGACGGCAGAAAAAAGTATCGCCGAAAGGGGGGTACCGATAAGATCGCGGCCCATGCGCGCCAACCCCCAGCCGATAACGCCCCCATCCACACCCTGGATCGCCCTTTCAATTGAGAGCCCGTTTGCTATCGAAAGAAGCGCCAGCAAGGCAAACATGGACAATTCCAGCATGATGATCCTGCCCAAATTCAATTTGGGAAGTTGTTCAAGATGCCTTAATAAGATAAGAAAGCCAATATAGCCAATGAGCCCCACAAGAATAAAGCTCCCCCATCCAAATCCCTTGAGAATCCATTGCGAGAAGAAGGAAGAAAGAGAACCTTCTGTTAAATTAGCAAGGCTTAAGAAGGATATAACAGCCAGGGAAATCAAGAGGATGCCAAGCAGGTCCTGGCCGAAGCGCCTGATTGTCTTAAAGAGAATGGTTGAAAAATTACTCTTTTGTGCCATTAGATCAATAATTTATACGTTTTCCAATGCATTCAGCAATTTTTCCCACTGCCAATCAAGGTTAATTCTTCTTAAAAAGGCAACAAGATTTTTAATTCATAAACCTTGATTTCAATATTATCACTGAATAATTGTCCTACATGCAATCCTTGAGTTTTGATCGATTTTCTTAAACCAATAACCTTATTTAACCAAAATTTACTGAATAAGATTGTTGGAGGCGTAAGTAAGGGAAATTTCTATCTGGACCTAATAGGTGCTTTTTTCGATCTCTATAATCTGGCGGGATATCGCCGATATGGCCATACGCTGTTTACGATAAAGATCCGCTTCTGAAAGCGCCAGGCGATGGGCGACATCCCTGACCTTCCAGCCCTCCAGATACTTTAAGTCCATCAGGTTATAGAGCAGCCATTCATTGGTGTAAAGTCGCTCACCTTCAGGTTTGAGATGCATGATCGCTTCGCGCAGAAGTTCTCTGACCGCATTAAGCGGCGTTTCTTTTGCCTGCTTAATGCGAGTTTGAATAGTATTCAATTGAAGGATTGGATTTTGCAGTAATTTCGGTCCCCCCCAAATTTGGGAGAGGGCATCTTTCACCCACTTTTCGAGATCATGCTGTTCAACCACCAGGTCGCCATTGATAATTCGACCTTGAGCCTTGCGGGAGGATGCCAATAAATCCTGGATGACCGAAACTTGAGGTGTGAGCATTTCCAAAGACGTAAACAATTGTTCCTGTTCTGCCCGGTCGCGCAGCGCAAGCGCGGCACGCGCTGATAGTTTCTTGAGCGCGGCAAGTTTCTCCATGTCAGGATAGGGGATTATGCGATCAATGATTATCGCTCCCAACAAAGCAACCTTTTCATCTCCCTGTTTGTCAATCAAAGGAATAATTGTTTTCTTATCAAATTCAACAAATGGCTGCTGAAGGTCTTGCTTGCCGAGGTTTGCCAAAATCTGGTTTTTTTCTACTACCCCAATTTTTATGCGGTTCCCAGTGCTGACATCGAAATTCTCGGCAGGATTGCCATTCACAATTAAGCTCGCTACCGGAATTTGCAGCCGGTCGCACACAGAAGCCAAAACAAGCTCAAGAAATTGCTTAAGGTCATTGGTCGTTAATAAGCGATCTTCCAGAGTTCTGATTTTTTCCAGTTCAATTCGATCTGATCCGTAAAAGAAAAACCGTTCCCAGATTGGCGCAAACAAGGTAATCAAATATTCAAAGATAACAATGGTTGCCACCATTGCCAGAGCCACAAGAGCAGAATTATTGATATTTAATTGACTGCCCAACCTGGTCAGCAGCGTCGTAACGCCCAAGGTCAAACTGGCTGTCATCGGACCGCGCATCACCCAGCGAAACAAGCGGCTCTTAATAACACGGTCAGTCCAGGGAAAACCGAAAAAGGAAACAGCATAGGTCATGGTGATCACGCTGACAGCCACAGCTGCATTTGCGACCACTGAAAGAAACCAAAAAATAATTGCAGATCGCGCTGCAAACTCTGATCCGTAGAGCAGGAAGGGGAACGAGCCGACCGCTGGGCCTGCTGCGGAAACAATGAGATAGAACATCCTGCGGCGGCTGGTGTGCGTCACAGCCCTGCGAAATGCGCGCACAAAGTTGTACCAGGAAAGGACCAAAACAAAAACAAAAAATATTGTGAAAAGATCAATGAAAAACGTCCGTTCAAGAAAAGGCGCAGGAGCCTGGCCAATTTCCAGGCTGCCCAATAAGAGATTTGAAAATAACAGCCCCAGAAAGCCCAGGCTGATGAAAAGAAAGGTGATTCCGGAATATTTTCTTTTTCCTTTACTGGGCTTACCTGTCAACGACAACAAAGCATCCGAAAAAAGAAAATAAGAAGTTGGGAGAAGAATCAAGCCCAGCCAATGGACCTTGAGAATCGTCTTCAGCAACATGTCACTTTTAATGACTGTGAAGAAGGCATCTGCGCCAAAGATCACAACCAGACAGAAAAGTAGAAAGGTGAACGTGTTTGTTACCGCATCACGCAGTTTAAAAGTCAGCGCGTAAATTAAGAGCGAAAAAGTGATGACGGCCACACCCGCTGTCAGTACATCGCTCGCAGCTTTTAAAACTGTTTCAATCCCTAATAGCCAGTTCATTTATCCCGATTATTTTAAGAATCTTGAAAAGAATAAGGCAATGTCATTATTATAAAAATAATTATCGTTAAAACCTGTAAACTCAAACCCTAATTTTCTGGCAAGGCATATTGCCGGATAATTCTTGGATGACATTTCCAGCATTACCCGCGTAAATTTTCGAGCCAAGCCCCAATCCCTAATTGCCTGGTAGAGAGATGAGGCGATACCCTTTCGCCGCCATAATTCATCCACAACCAAGTCGGCAACCCAAATCATTTCGGGTGAAAAGATAGTGCTCAGCGTGGCATACCCAACAGGCGCTTTATCAATGCAGGCTACCAGAACTGAAGAATAATTCTTCCAGCGTGCTTCGAGGGTATCCGGAGAACGGGGATAGGTTAATCGCATTTCCCGTGGAAGATGAGTTTCGTTAAAAATGGTTTGGATCTGGCCATCGGCATTCGATTGGGACATCTGCCAGACGCAATCCGATTTTACGCAATGGTCAAAACGAGATAGAAATTCGATATCCGGAGAGACAGCCTGGCGAATCAAAATATTCATAATCAATTTCCTTATTGAGGCAAGACCTTTAATTCAATTTCGCAAGGTTTTAATAAATTATTCTGGTTATCGGAAACCACCAGCCTGAGGAAATAATTCCCGGGCTGAAGTTGAGCAGTGTTCCAGCGCCCAGCGAAAAGATCCTCAATTATTGGTTTATTTCCTGCTGAAATGGGAGTCCAGGTTTCATCGGATTGAAAGCGGTATTCATATTTATAAAAACCCAAATTGGGGACATTGACCGTCCCCTTAAGGTCCACCGAACCGCTCACTTCCACGCCTTCAACAGGGTCAATCCATTCCAATTGGCCGGGGATGCAGCCTGTCAGTGCAATGGCGGTCTGGGTTTGCTGCTGCGCCTGGGATGTGGGATCCAAACCAGCAGATTCCCCGTTGGCGGGGATTGGCGTTGAAGCCAGATCAATTGTGGGCGTGGCAATTCTGCTTAGCCCCGGCATGCGGATTGATGCAACCGAAACAAGAACAAAAATAGATATTCCAAAGATCAAGAACAGACCAATAATTGTGACCGAGGATTTAATTTTCTTGCGCGCGACTTCTTTTTCAAGTCCGAAATTTGCTTTCTGTAATCCAATGAAACCATCCAGCAGCTTCTTAAGATTAACAAGAATTATTACTCCAAAAATGGTATAGACCCCTATTTCATAGGTAGCGATAAACCGCAATAGTTCTTCCATATGCTAAAAAATAATCATCCGCTTTCCAGCAGCCGGATTATATTTTTTAATCACTCCCCGGATGATTGCATCCAGTTTTGGGACCAGCACTTTTCCAGCTTCCAGAACTTCTTCATGAGTAGTTACGGTTGAACCATCCAGGTTGGCTTTATTACTGATGCCCGAAATGCCCAACACTCTCAGCCCGGCATGCCTGGCAACGATCACTTCAGGTACAGTTGACATGCCAACAGCATCAACACCAATAGTCCGTAAAAACCGCAGGTCCGCGGGAGACTCAAATGAGGGGCCAGCCAGACAAATATAAACGCCCTCCTTAGGTTGAATATTATTTTCGAGCGCTGTATCCCGGGCGGATTGAAAGAGGTCCTGGTCATAAGGCCGGCTCATATCCGGGAAGCGTTCGCCAAATTCATCTATATTCGGCCCGCGAAGCGGATTATTGCCGCCCATGGCCATCAAGGAGATGTGATCCTTGATCAGCATGACATCACCCGGGCCAAAATCGGGATTTACCCCGCCAGCGGCATTGGTGACAATCAAGACTTCTATACCCAACCGAATCATAACCCGCACAGGAAAGCCAATCTGGGAAATTGAATAGCCTTCATAATAATGAGCACGCCCCTGCATGATCAATACCGGTTTGTTTTCCAGGGTGCCTATCACCAGGCGGCCTTTATGCCCCTGGATCGTCGATACCGGCCAATGAGGGATCTCACCAAAAGGGATATAATCTGCCGGATTTACGGACTCAGCCAAATCACCCAGCCCGGAACCCAGGATCATCCCTATTTTTGGCTGGTGTTTTGTTTTAGAGTGGATGGCAACTACTGCTTCGTCAATCATTGCCAGGTTAATAAACTCAGACATTTGGCCTCCTTATCATAGCGGCACTGTAATTGGTTTAAAAAATTATAACAAAACGCGACCTTCGCGCGAATATTCCCGAATGATCCTAAAGCAGAACTTCTTTAAATGTTGTCACAATTTTGTCCACGTCAGAATCGTTAATCCAATAATGCGTCACCAGCCGGAATTGATCAGGCCCGCTGAAACCAAAAAGAATGCCTTTATCAGCGAATAGATCAAGAATTCCTTGTGATGATCTTGAAGCATTCTGATTGACCTGAATGAAAACCATATTGGTTTGCGGGTAGCCCTTATGGAATTCAAGGCCCGGGATTGATTTCAATCCGTCCGCGATCTGCCGGGCATGACGATGGTCTTCCTCCAGCCGGGCAACCATTGATTTAAGCGCAACTAAACCGGCAGCCGCCAGAATTCCCGCCTGCCGCATGCCACCGCCCAGTTGTTTGCGGATTTTTCGTGCTTTGGCAATGAATTCAGAAGAAGCGCAAAGAACCGATCCTACCGGAGCACACAGCCCCTTGGATAAACAAAACATGACCGAATCGGCCGACTTAACCAGTTCTGCAGCTGTTGTATCTTGCGCAATCGCAGCATTAAAAATCCGCGCCCCATCCACATGCAAATTCATCCCCAAGCCATGAACCAGGTCCCCTACTGAACGCATATATTCATCCGAGAGAGGAATTCCCCCGGCGGCGTTCTGGGTATTCTCAAGAATGACCAACCTGGACACAGGGTGATGGATATCTTCTTCGCGATATGCGCTGCGAATATCTTCCAAAGACAAGGTCCCGTCCTTCTGATTGGGAATAATGCTTGCGAACACACCACCCAAGGCTGAAATACCGCCCACCTCATGCAGAAAAGTGTGCCCCAAATTTCCCATGATGGCTTCGTCTCCCCGCTGGCAATGCGTGAGGACGGCAATGAGGTTGGCCATCGTGCCGGAGGGAACGAAAAGAGCATCCTGCTTGCCTGTCAATTCGGCAGAGACTTTCTGCAATTCGTTTACCGTGGGATCTTCGCCATACACATCATCCCCAACCTTGGCCTCAGCCATTGCCCTGCGCATTTCAGGCGTGGGTTGGGTAACTGTATCAGAACGCAGGTCGATCAATCCATTTTCAAAAGCCATTGCATCTCCAACTATTTCAGATTTTCAAGAATTTCAGCCAATTCAGCGGGCAATTCCGCCCGAAACGTGGTTTTCTTTTTTTCACCCGGCATGCGGATGGAAAGCTCGGAAGCATGCAGAAAATGCCTTTTTAAGGCAAGGCTCTGTTTTTTGTGCCCGTAAACGCTGTCACCGGCTATCGGGATTTTCAAGGAAGACAAATGAATGCGAATCTGGTGAGTTCGGCCAGTGAGTGGATGCACCTTAAGTAATGTATGGTTTGAGTATTGTTTAATGGTTTGATACTCCGTTACCGAAGGGCGGCCTTTCCCTTCAGGAGCAATTGCCATTTTTTTCCGCTGCCCCCTGTCGCGATAAATCGGCGCAATGATCCTGCCCGTCGGTGTCGCAGGATGGCCATCCACAAGCGCCAGGTAGATTTTTTCCACATCGCGAAGCTTGAATTGGCGCTGAAGCCATTGATGGCTGGCATCATTTTTGGCCACCAGAATGAGGCCGGAAGTATCTTTATCCAAGCGATGGACAATTCCGGGGCGCATTATTCCGCCAATACCTTCCAAAAAAGTCACATGCCCCATGACCGCATGAACCAAAGTACCCTTTGAATGGCCGGCGGATGGATGCACAACCATACCAGCGGGCTTGTTGATTACCAGCAGGTTTGCGTCCTCATAAATAATATCCAGGGCGATATCCTCAGGAATAATATCAAGCGGTTCCGGCTCAGGGAATTCTATTTCCACAAGGTCGCCCTTTTCGAGCAGTAAACCAGACTTTGCCGGCTGAATGCCATTCACCTGCACCAAACCATCGCCGATCAGGCGCTGGAAACGGGAGCGTGTGCGATCGGGAAAGCGGGATACCAGAAATTTATCAAGCCTTTCGGGCTCATCAAGCTCAAAAACAACCTGGCTGAAAGAACTGCTCAATCATTTACCTGCTTCTGAACATCATTCAAATTCTCAAGCGATTTCTTTTTTCGCTTTTCTTTCCTGTCCTCAATCCAAAGTCCAAGAATCATCACTGCCACACCTACAGAAATGGAAGCATCCGCAACATTAAAAACCGGAAAATTCCCGACAGAAACAAAGTCTGTCACATGGCCAATTGTAAAGCGGTCAATCAAATTGCCCAGCGATCCTCCCAGCTGCATACCCAGAGCAATACGCAGAAACCAGTCTTCTTCGGTTAACTTGGGATAAAAGACGATTAAAAAAACAGATACGGCAAGCGCCACGATAGAGAAGAGCAGGTTCTTATCCTGAAACATGCCAAACGCGACACCAGTATTGTACCAGTGGACAACCCGCGCGTAAGGCGAAAGCCATTCAAGCGGCATCCACATTTCACCCAGCGCGAGATTTTGCCGGACAAGTGATTTGGTCCACTGGTCCAAAATTATCAGCGCGCCTGCCAGCGGCAGTAAAACAGAATAACTCTTCAACGATTTCTTCAATTTGATATCTCCAAGCCGTTTCAATGGATTTTAACAGATTTAATTAAAAGCCAGCCCATGCAGATGAAATCCATAATTATTCAGGTGAATAAAGACAGCATTGAAATCAGCTGAATCCTTAAGTTTTACCAAATGCGCCAAGCAGCCACAGCGGCAGTCTGCCGAACCAAAATTTTTAAAAGGAAAGTACTTAACCAGGTAAAGGTCTTAAGCCTTCTCAAGCCAAAGCGTAACCGATTCACCTTCAAACTCATCACTCACATTCGGCAAACGATCCGGCATATTTTCTCCATCCAAAATAACCGCAAGGGTTTCATCTTTAATATAGTCGCCAAATTGGAGGGCTGCTTTGCGGATTTTTTCGGAACTTGAATAATAAATTTTAATGCGGTCTGAGATTTCAAAGTCCGCCTGTTTGCGGGCTTCCTGAACCCGGCGCACAAATTCCCGCGCCAAGCCCTCATTAACCAATTCCGGTGTGAGCGTGGTGACAAGCGCGGCCACGAAGGCACCTTCCGAGGCAACCGAAAAACCTTCCTTGGCCTGCATGCGCACTTCGATCTCTTCCGGCAGGATTTCGAGTTCTTTTCCGGCAACCTCAACCTTGACCGGTTTCCCATCCATCAATGCCAGGGCGGCTTTTTCTGTGTCCAGCGCTAAAACTGCGCTGCGCACCTGCGGGAAAATATCCTTGTACTTTTGGCCAAGCTGTTTTGGCAAAGGCATTAATTCATAAGCCGCCGCTTCGCTGGCCGCACTAAGCGCGCGCACATTGCTTGACATTGAGTTCATCCTTAAGCAAGTCGGCATATTCCACGATCACTGAGGCATCCGCGGCATTGCTGACACTGAAGGCCGCCTCCTGTAAAGGCTGCCGAACTTTAAGCCTGATTTGTTGCGCGCGGCATGTCCAAGCGAAACCAGGCGCATGACAAGGTTCATTCTGCTGACCAGGTTATCGTCTATACAGGCCTCATCATATTCCGGCCAATCAGCCATATGGACAGATTTGGGCGCGTCCGGCGAAACCGTTAAAACCAGATTTCGATAGATTTCATCGGCGATAAAAGGCATGGTCGGCGCCAGCAAGCGGCTGACAGTTACCAAAGCTTCATAAAGGGTGGCATACGCCGCATCTTTATCCGCATCCGATTCTGTTTTCCAAAAACGGCGGCGAGAGCGGCGCAAGAACCAGTTGGATAAATGATCAACAAAAGTCTCAATCGGGCGGGTTGCTCCCAAAACATCATAGCCATCAAACGCGGCAGTTACATCCCTGATGAGCGCATGGAGTTCTGCCCGCAGCCATTTATCAAGAGCCGAGTATTGGACAAGGGCGCCAGGTTTATGCTTCCAGCCATCCAGATTTGCGTAGGTCACAAAAAATGAATAGGTATTCCAAAGTGTCAAGGTAAAGTTACGCACCACCTCTGAAACAAGGTCTGATGAAAAACGCCTTTCCTGGCCGGGGGGGCTGGCCGTGTAGAGATACCAGCGCATCGCATCCGCCCCATGCTCATTGAGCACATCCCAGGGCTGGATGACATTTCCTTTTGATTTGGACATTTTTTGGCCATCGCCATCCAGAATTAATCCCAGGCAGAGAACATTCTTAAAGCTGGCCTGGTCAAAAAGCAAGGTTGAGATGGCATGCAGTGAATAAAACCAACCGCGCGTCTGGTCAACAGCCTCACAGATATAGTCGGCAGGAAACTGTTTCTTAAATGAATCCAGGTTCTCAAAGGGGTAATGCCACTGCGCCACCGGCATTGAACCGGAATCAAACCAGACATCAATCAATTCCGGGACGCGCCGCATTTTTTCAGCGCATTTGGGGCAATCATAGAAAACCTCATCCACATGCGGCCGATGAAGGTCCAATCCCTTTAAGTCTTTGCCGGTCTTTTCGGAAAGTTCTTTAACGGAGCCGATGCATTCCTGGAAACCGCATTTTTCACACATCCAGACAGGCAGCGGCGTGCCCCAATATCGCTCACGGCCCAAGGCCCAGTCGACATTATTCTCAAGCCAGTTGCCGAAACGGCCATTTCTAATATGGTCTGGATACCAATTGATCCCCTGATTGATATCGACAAGGCGGTCTTTCAAAGCGCTGGTGCGGATATACCAGGTATTCCTGGAATAATAAAGCAGCGGCGTATTGCAGCGCCAGCAAAACGGATAGGTATGCGTGTATTTCTTCCGATTTGAAAAGCAGACCGCGCGATTTTAAATCTTCAATGATAAAGGGGTCCGCATCTTTGACAAATTTCCCTGACCAGGGCCGCACTTCGGCGATAAAAGTGCCGTTGGGCGCGACCGTCATCAACACCGGCAGATCCTCTGCCAGCGCCACTTCCCGGTCATCAGCGCCAAAAGCAGGGGCGATATGCACCATACCGGTGCCATCATCGGTGGTCACAAAATCACCAAGCACCACCCGATAGGCTGGTTTTTCAGGCGGTAAAAAGGTGTATAAAGGCTGATACTTCTTTCCCTTTAATTGCCTGCCTTTGTATTCACGGATGATTTCCACCGGTTCATCGCCAAACACTTTTTCGACAAGCGATTTCGCAAGGATAAGCTTCTCCTTTTCACCCTGAGTTCCATTCTTTTGAACGCGTTCAACTGCCACATATTCCACATCCGGATGCACCGCCACAGCCACATTTCCGGGCAGCGTCCAGGGAGTTGTGGTCCAAACCAGCAGTGACGTTCCAGGATCATCCACAAGCGGCAGGCGTACAAAAACAGAAGGATCGGTTGCATCCTTGTACCCCAAAGCAACTTCATGGTCTGACAAGGGCGTTCCGCAGCGCGGACAATAGGGAACGACCTTGGTGCCCTGGTAAAGCAGGTTTTTCTCCCAGAAGTTCTTAAGGATCCACCATACAGATTCAATATAAGGATTCTTGTAAGTGACATAGGCGGTGTCGAAATCCACCCAATAAGCAATTCGTTCAGTTAGCTTTTCCCACTCTTTGATATTCGTGAAGGCAGATTCACGGCAAAGCTGATTAAATTTGGCGATACCGTAATCTTCAATCTGCTGTTTATTGGTGAAACCCAGGTTTTTTTCAACCTCAATTTCGACGGGCAGACCGTGTGTATCCCAGCCGCCGCTGCGAACCGCATGAAAACCACGCATTGTTTTGTATCTTGGAAAAAGGTCTTTGAAAACTCGGGCAAGAATGTGGTGCACCCCGGGCATGCCATTGGCGGTCGGCGGACCTTCAAAAAACACATACTCCGGCTGGCCTTCCCTATTTTCGATGGACGCGTGAAAGATATCTTCCTTTTTCCAAAATTTCAGGATGGATAATTCCATCTGGTTGACATTTAATTTTGATGAAACCGGTTTAAACATTGAGCCTCCAGCAATTTAATAATAAAACTCGCCCCAACAGGGACGAGATTTTCTCCCGCGGTACCACCCCGATTTCCGATTTAACGGACACTCAATCAGGAAAACGCTTTTCCTGAACCTGGATAACGGCAGATTAGGCCGGCGTTCTTAATCATCCTCTCGGATTTTCAGATTGCAGCTGCGGAGTGATTTTCAACAGTCTCCCGAGCTTCCACTGCCCTCGGATCGCTGGCAAATAACTGTTTACTCGTCTCCATAAACGCTTTTCGGTGTGAGATTATCCCATACTCCGGATAATTAATCAAACCTGACCGATAACGCCATAAAAGAGCGGAAGCGGCTTAACTTTTGTATCAGACCATTTCAACGCCGCCAAAAGGCGCTTCTTCGCTTTTTCAGCGTCCTCCGTGTTTTTTGAATAGACGGTGAAAAGGGGCTCTCCTGTTTCCAAATGGTCGCCAACTTTAACATGGACCAGGATACCAACGCTTGGATCAATTGGATCACTTTTCTTAATCCGACCTGCCCCGAGGTCAACAGCAGTCTCCCCGACAATTTGAGCATGCACCTGCGAAAGATACCCCGACCTTTCTGCGTTCACCAGCAATTTATGCGGCGATTTCGGCAGTTTTTCAGGATGATCTATGAAAGAGACGTCCCCACTTTGGGCAACCACAAGCTGACGGAATTTCTCCAGGGCTTTTCCGGAATTGAGCGCATCTTCAGCGATTATTCGGGCAGATGCAAGCTTGTCTGCTTTTTTGCCAAGGAAAAGCATATAACTGGCTATCGTCAGGCAGTGATCCAGAAAATCCGCCGGGCCATTTCCATTTAAAGTATCAATCGCTTCTTTTAACTCCAGCGCATTGCCTACTGCCTGCCCTAAAGGCTGATTCATGTCTGAAAGAACCGCGATTACTTCCCTGCCGCTCAATTTGCCGATGGCAACCATTAATTCAGCCAAGCGCCTGGCTTCTTCGATGGTCTTCATGAACGCGCCAATGCCCACTTTAACATCCAGGACAATCGCATGGGCGCCCGCGGCAATTTTCTTGCTCATGATCGACGAGGCTATCAGGGGCAGCGCGGGCACCGTCCCGGTCACATCCCGCAGCCCGTAAAGTATGCCATCTGCCGGCGCAAGGTCCGCAGATTGGCCGGTGAGGACAAAACCCAAATCCTTCAGCTGCGCAAGAAATTCCAATTTGGATAGATTAACCCGGTATCCCGGAATGGCTTCCAACTTATCCAAAGTACCGCCGCTGAAGCCAAGCCCGCGTCCTGACATCTTTCCCACCGGCAAACCGCAGGAGGCAACAATGGGTCCGACAACCAGGGTTGTTTTATCGCCAACCCCGCCGGTCGAGTGTTTATCAACCACAATTGGTGCGATCGAAGAAAGATCAAGAGTTTCGCCTGATTTGGCCATAGCAAGTGTCAGGTCTGTCGTTTCCTGATCAGTCATGCCGTTCAGAAGAACAGCCATTGCCCAGGCAGACACCTGATAGTCGGGAATAGTCCCCTTTGATAGACCGGAAATAAAAAACCTGATTTCCTCTTTGGTTAGAGTTCCCTTATCCCGTTTCTTAATGATCACATCCGCGGCATGCATAGAACACCTCCACAATTTTGAAAAGAAATCCCTCTTGCGAGGGAATTTCTGTTTACTTGCTTATATTTTACTCTTTTGGCTTGAGAAAAATGGTTGTTTTGCGGTTTGGCTCTTCACCAACGCTTTCAGTGGCCACAAAGGGATGATAGCGCAATTCCAAATGGATGAGACGCCGTTCATTGGCGGGCATCGGCTCCAGAACCTGCTTGCGCCCCGTGGCAACCACCTGATCCGCCAGACGCCTGGCCATTTGGCGCAGCTGGCGTTCCCGGCGGAAACGATAACCCTGCACATCAATTAATAAAGGCATCCAGTTACCGAGCTGTTGATTCAAAACCAGGCTGGTAACATATTGCAGTGAATTCAGTGTTTCCGCTTTACGGCCAATCAAAATGCTCAGATCATTACCGGTAACCTCAACCAAAACCATCGGATTATCCTTATCGTCTTCAGGATCCATGATGCGGGAGGATACCTTGGCATTGATCTGCATGCTCTTCAACAGCGCTTTGACGATCCGCCCCGCTTTTACTTTGGCTTCTTCAAGTTTGTCCTCGAACACATCGCTGCCGTCGTCAAAATCATCTTCAACGACGGGTTCATCTTTATCCTTGCCATCCGGCTGATCTTTTAAAGACAGGCGGACGCGCACCTGGCGCGCTCCGATGCCAAGAAATCCGCCCTGGCCTTCATCCAGGACTTCAACGTTAATCGCATCTTTGGGCAGGCCCAATTGATCCAGGCCTTTCTCTACAGCTTCTTCAACTGAAGGCGCAATAATTTCCAGGGTCGTTTTTTGGTCGTTCATTTAGAACCTCTTGAAGTCTTTTGAGGAGTCTTTGCCTTCGAAGGGAATAAATTTGAGATATTTAATTTGCCCAGCAGAGCATATTGCACGATGGTCACAAGATTGGAAACCACAAAATAGAGTGCCAACCCGGATGCAAAAGAATAAGCGAACCAGCCCATCAGCACCGGGAGGTAGATATTCATCATACCCGACATCTGTCCGGATTGCTGATCACCGGTTGGAGAACCCATGAGTTTTGTCTGCAGGAAGGAAGTGATAACCACGAAAATTGCCAGCACGGGAATCCCAAAGGAAATACCGGGTATGAAAACACGTTCAGGCCTGCCCAAATCCATCCAGAGGAACTGGCTATTAAGCGGCAGAAGTTCGATCGGTGATTTAAGCCCGGGCAGGAAGGAAAAGAAATTCGCCAGAGCTGGCGTCAATTTGGTCACCAGATTCAGAAGCTGAAGCGGCGCGTTTCCCATGGATTGGATGATGCTTTGATAAAGGCCAATAATGATCGGAAATTGAATGAGGGTCGGCAGGCAGGACGCGAAGGGGCTAATGCCTTTTTCCTTGTACATTTTCATTTGTTCCTGCGCCAGGTGATCTTTGTCATTCTTGTATTTCTTTTGAACCTCAAGCCAATCTTTGTCGTTCTGCATATCCTGCAGCGCTTTACTGCTTTTAATCTGTTTGGATGTCAAAGGATGCGTTATCACCTTGACCAAAATCGTGAAAAGGATGATCGCTAATCCGAAATTTTCACCGATCAGATCATAGATGAAGAGCAGCGCGCTGATGAAGGGTTTAATAATAAAGGTATCCCACATGATTGATTTCCTCTTTTTCTCTTATTTAGATGGAGTAAAACTCCAGACTTCATTTCCGGAAAAATCAACAGCCATGAAGAGTTTTTCTTTGGTTGCCGGAGCTAACAGAATTTTATCGCCCGCTGATTTCGGAGTGGCAAACATAACCAAATCCAGAGATGCAACCGGTTTGGGTTCCTTGGCTGCGTTGATGGTGAAAATCTTCCCCTGCTTGTTCACGAACAAGGCCCCATTTTCTGTGGCAATTCCACCTGCGATCATCTCAGCGCCTGCGGCATATGGTTCCGGCCAAAGCGCCTTCCCGGTTACCGGAGAAACTGCAAATACCTCGCCCTTTTCATTGCCAATGAAGATCGCTTCTGCTGTCACAACCGGCGCACCCCAGATGGAGTTGTACTGATCACCGTCAGTGAATGTCCAGGCGATTTTTCCAGTCGCGATATCAACACTGTAGAGCTTTCCATCAATCGTGCCGACAAAAATCCTACCCTCGGAAAGGACAGGGTCCGCAACCACAGCAGTACCCAAGTCAAGGCGCCAAAGCGGTTTTTCCACCAGAGTGCGGCTGCCATTCTTGTCAATCGCCAGCGCGGAGGTTGGATATTCCAGATTAAGCGCGTACAGGAAATGATCCATGGAAGCAAGATAGATCGCCTGCCCATCAGAAACTGGCTTGGTCCAATTCGGGCCAGAAGCTTTTAAATGACCATAGAAGATCACCAACGGCATCAAGCGCATAAAGATATTTATCGGTATTTGGCGCATAAACCTTGCCTTCAACTACCAAAGGCGAGGCGATAAAGCGGTCTTTTGCTTTATTGAATGACCATTTTTCAGTTCCGGTGTTTTTGTCCAAAGCGACCAAAGAATTGTTATAGCTGCCTGCAAAAACCTGATCCTCAGAAACCTCGGGGGCTGCGAAGAATTGTGTTTTCGCATCAGGTTCTGATGGGTAACGCCAAATGAGGGAGCCATTTTTTGCATCAATGGCATAAATTTCTGATCCATAGGCGAAATATCCGACTTCTCCATCGGATGAAATTCCAGGCCAACTGGAGGCGGCACCTGCAGTAGAAGCGCAGCCGGTAAACAATCCGGCTATTAAAACACAAGTGATGATTAAGAAGATTTTTTTATTATTCATATTTTGTTTTTCCTGTTTTTTCTTTTTTTATCAGGGCACTGGATCGTATCCGCCATCGTTAAAAGGGTTGCAGCGCAGGATACGTTTAATTGCCATAAATGAACCCTTAATCGCCCCGAATTTATAGATCGCCTGATACCCGTAATGAGAACAACTTGGGTAGAACCGGCATGTGTTACCCGGCAGAGCCACTGAAATGGTTTTTTGATAAAAACGGATTAATAGCAGTAAAAAATACCGGGGGAGATTGAAAAAAGTAACCTTAAAATCCCGCAAAGCGGGCTCGTTAGGGTAGCTGTTGTCAGCAAGCATTGTAATTATTTTTCTTCACCTAATACACCCGCTTCAAGAAGCAGGTATTCAATCGCAGAGCAAATTTCCATTGTATTCGCATTAACAATCGCCGGCCGGGAGTAAAAAATAAGATCCCAATGCTGATTGATATTGCGCCAGAGACTATCCAGGCATGATTTTAATCTTCTTTTAATTCTGTTACGAATGACGGCATTCCCAACAGCCTTACTTGCCACAGCTGCAGCGCGGGTTTTCTGCTCGTCATTGCGAGTATAAACCAAAACAAGCAGCGGGTGATAGATACTTTTGCCAATATCTTTCACCCGCTTGAAATCCTTTGACCGGGTTAGACGATTCTCTCTTTTCACTCATCAACCCAACCCATATTCGCAAATAAATCCGGAATTCTTTTCGCTGCCAGTTTACCAGCGAGCGCTTTTCGCGTGATTATTTCGCTTCACGGTCAGGTGAATGCGGCCTTTCAAGCGCCTGCGCTTTAAAACGTTGCGCCCATCCGCAGTTGACATGCGCTGTCTAAAACCGTGTACTCTCACACGGCGCCTAGTTCTTGGTTGATATGTCCTTTTTGGCATTTACTATTTCCTCTACGTCCCGGTAATTTAACAGAGAGATTATACCATATGGATAATATTCAGATAAGGCAAATCCAATTTGACTGACAAGCCAGGCATCCCACATTGTTAGATTTTAAAAGATCTGATCGGCATGTAAAACCAGGTCATTAAGTTTCCTTATCCTGACCGGAGTTATCTGGTTGTACAAATCCTTTATGGATGAAGACTGCACACGTATGAAATTATCTGAAAGGCCGGAGACGGAAAACCCGGTTTTAGTGGCAGTTGATTTTTCCCATAAAATACTAAGTTCTTTACCAATAAACTTTTTGCGATAATCATTCGCAGAAAGCATGATAAGAGCGCGCATTTCTGCACTTCTGGCTTTTTTGATATCTGCCTGCAAATGGCCGGGCAAATTCTCCGCTGCAGTTCCCGGGCGGGAAGAGAAACTAAACACATGCCCACCCGCGAAACTTATGCGGCGTACAAAATCCAGACCCGCTTTAAATTCGGCTTCACTTTCTCCCGGAAATCCAACCATCACATCGGTCGTAAGGCTGATTTCAGGGTGTCTCAGCCTCACTTTATCCACTATTGATTCAAAATCGCCCGTTGTGGACCTTCTGCCCATACGCTTAAGAACAGAATCTGAACCTGCTTGCAGCGGCAGGTGCAGGTGGTTGCAGAAACCGGGCAGATTAAGCACATCCAAGAATTCATCGTTAATATCCCAGGGTTCAAGCGAGGATAACCGGATGCGCGGTGGAGAGAATTTCGCAACGATCCTCTCAATGAGAAAAGCCAATGACCGCTGCGGTCTCAAATCCATTCCCCACGCGCCCAAATTAACTCCCGACAACACTAATTTCTTTCACGCCCCCTGCAAGCGCCGAACTAATGTCTGCAAATATTTCGCCTTCAGGTTGGGAACGGTTTGCCCCGCGTGCAATTCGGGTTATGCAGAATGTGCAAAAATTATCGCAACCATCCTGCACTTTGATGAAGGCGCGGGTACGCCTGTGAGTTCCCGGGAGCGGCTGGCGGATGCCAGGATCCATTAGTTCTGTTTCCTCAAGGCCTAATACTTTTGCAACCAGTTGATCCTTCTCTAAATTGGGGATCAGCGAATCCACTCCGGGTAAGCTGGCAATAGCTTGTGGATCAATAGTCGCATAACAGCCGGTCGCAACGATTTTCGCCTTCCCGGAACGAGCAGCCGAACGAATCTTGTTACGCGAATCCGCGCTGGCAGCCACGGTAACCGCGCATGTATTGATCACTACAACATCAGCCAGGTCTGCATTTGCAATGATTTGATGGCCTTCAGCCCTAAACTGAGCAGCCAACTTTTCAATTTCGCTCTGGTTTAGACGGCAGCCAATGGAATCCAGAAATACTTTCATTTAAATCTCATTTTAGGAATATTTTAGGCCTTCCATCATACCATTCGACAAAAATAATTGGAAAATTGTGTGAAATATTGTATATACCAATATCTTGACATCATTTTTTATAAGTGATAATCTTCAAATTTGACGGCTGAAACAGCAACTAATGTAAAAAGTAAGGATTAATAAACGGAGAAATAAGAATGTCAGAAAGAAAAACAGGAACCGTAAAATGGTTCAATCCTTCCAAAGGATTTGGTTTCATTGAGATTGAAGAAGGCAAGGATGTTTTTGTCCATTACTCCTCCATTCAAATGGATGGCTACAAGGCGCTAAAGCAGGGGCAAGTCGTCGAATTTGAAATTGAAGAGGGACCAAAAGGAATACAAGCTGTCGCAGTAATCCCAGTATCATAATTATTTAGCCGCCAAGTAAAAGACCGCAAATCGCGGTCTTTTCAATTAACTTTCTTTTATCCCAAAGTAATAGCCAATTAATTTAAGGTATTCCAAAGTAGTGAATTTCCACCCGTCAATACTCAAGAACCAGGTTTTAGAATTAAACCATGATCCACTAACCGGCTTGAAAATCAATTGGATTGGGCTGTCACTGAAAACATTTCGAAAAACAAGGGCAGTGCGCCGGGTATGATAGGGATCAGTGACAATGATCGCCGAAGAGATTTGCTGATTGGTCAAGAATTCTTTGAGCGCGTAAGCTTCATCCAGCGTACTGCTCACATTCATATCCGTAATGAGAATATTGCCGGAAGGGATGCCATAGTTTAGAAGCTGGATGCGGATATCGGTACTATGAAGCGTATCAAAATTCTCAAGCTGCCGGCCTGTTTCAGTGAGGATGATCACCTTCCCGTAGCCTTCCTTGTATAAAGATTGGGCTTCTGCCATCCTGGAATCATCGCCGCCGCTCAGCATCACAATGGCCTGAGAAGGCTGCAACTCATCCGCGATGATGAGGTAGGCGCCTGCACCGCGAAGCAGGATATACCCCCCAATTACCAAAACGGCAAGCAGGGTTAATAAACCTACGCCGCGGGTGAAGAACTTGAGGCATCCCCCAAAGCAAGATGAATTATTTTTGGATTTCATTTCAAAGATTCTTTACTGCGCCTGAAGCGACCTGACCGCATTGGCCATTCTTACCAGCGCATCTGTCAGCGTAGCCCTTGGACAGCCGAAATTCAAGCGCACAAAACCTGTTCCATTTTCACCAAAAGCCTTGCCATCGTTTAGCGCAACCTTTGCCTTCTCAAGAAAGAAATGGTGCGGATCCGGCAGAAGATGCAATTCTCTGCAATCCAGCCATGCAAGATAGGTGCCTTCCGGTTTGATGACTTTAATTTCAGGAAGATGTGTCTTAAAGAATTCGATCAGAAAGTCGCAATTATCTTCCAGATATTTCAAAAGCTGATCCAGCCAATCTGATCCGAAAGTGTAAGCAGCCTTAGCTGCTTCATTTGAGAGCATGGTTGGACAGCCGATAACCCCTTTTCTGGATTTTTCCATCATCGCACGGAGGTCTGGATTTGGAATAACAGCAAACGAGAAATGCAGGCCGGGAATATTAAAGGTCTTGCTGGGCGCCATCAGCGTGATGGTGTTCTGTGCAGCCGCCTCGGAAATTGAAGCCAAAGGGAGGTGGTGGTGCCCAGAAAAAATCAGGTCGCAATGAATTTCATCGGAGCAAATTAAAATATTTTTCCGGATGCAGATATCATTAATTCGCTCCAGTTCATCTTTGGAAAAAACTCTGCCAACCGGATTGTGGGGATTGCAGAGTATAAATAGTTTGACGGTGGGGTTTAAGGCATTCTCAAATTTGTCAAAATCTACCTGAAATCGCCCCTGGCCCGCCGCCATCGGTATTTCAACTCGATTGACGCCCGCACATTCGGAAGTATGAAAAAAAGGAGGATACACCGGCGTAAGAAAACCCAGTGCCTCACCCGGTTTTACAAACGTTTGAGTGGTCCAATTCATGCCTGCCACAACACCGGGCATCAACAGAATCCAATCCGGATCAATCTTCCAGGCATGGTGGGTTTAAACCCATGCGCAGATAGCCTCTAATAAGGTTTTATCTTCTCCGGAATAGCCAAATATGGGATGCGTAATGCGCTTTTCAATTGCGGCTATTACTTCGGGGGGTGACGCAAAATCCATGTCCGCCACCCAGAGAGGCAAGACGTCCTGCGAATACAGGCTCCATTTTATGCTGTCAGTGTCTCTGCGAGAGATAACCTCATCAAAATCATAATTATTCATAATGCTTTTCGCAAAAAGATTATACCCGCTGATACTCTGAGGTGATTGTTGATATACTGAAATTTAACTGTATTCAAAATGCCGAATAACCAATCACCTCTTTGTAAAACTGAAGATACCACTGATCCTAGTTGGGCAGATCATGAACTGGTGGACAGCGGCGCTTTTCAAAAGCTGGAAAGATTCGTCAGCCAATCGATGCAAAAAGAAAAATCCATTGATCGAAGAATTCAACAGACTATCTATGCAAAATTAGAAGAAGGGATTCAATAATCTATGACTTTTTCAATTGTGGCACGAGATGAAAAAACAGGACAATTGGGCGTAGCCGTCCAAACACACTGGTTTGCTGTAGGCGCCATGTGCCCATGGATCGAAGCCGGTGTTGGCGCAGTAGCCACCCAATCCATGGTGGATATCAGCTACGGCCCAAAAAGCCTCGCACTGCTAAGGGTAGGGAAAACCGCCCAGGAAGCATTGGATACTTTGCTCGCAGAAGATAAGGATCAGGGTTTAAGGCAAGTGGCTGTAATTGACGGGCAAGGCAGGATCGCAATCCATACCGGCGATCGCTGCATACAGGCGGCCGGGCACAGGGAGGGCAAAGGATTCTCTGTTCAGGCGAATATGATGAAAAATGATGCGGTATGGCCAGCAATGGAAAAAGCCTATCTGGAAACACAAGGCGATCTGGCTGACCGCTTGCTGGCCGCACTTTTTGCCGCCCAGGAGGCCGGGGGTGATATCCGCGGAAAACAAAGCGCGGCAATGCTGGTGGCGGCGGGCGAAAAAAGCGACGAGCCCTGGCGGCATACGCTCGTTAATCTGCGCGTTGATGACCATCCAGAACCGCTCAAAGAACTTGGAAAGGCTGCTAAAAATCAATAAAGCCTTTGACCTGATGAATGAGGGGGATGCACTGCTAGCGGAAAATCGCAACGAGGATGCCAGAGATAAGTACTCGCTTGCTGCGATCATGGCCCCAGACCTTGAAGAAATGCATTTCTGGCAGGCAGTGACCCTGGCGGATACCGGCAAACTTGAAGAAGCCCTGCCAATTTTTAAACACGTCTTTCAGAAGAACAGGGATTGGGCAGAATTGGTGAAGCGCCTGCCTGCTTCCGGCTTATTAAAAAACGATGCGGAAATGCTGAAAAAGATATCAGCGCTTTTGGATGAATAAGGAGAGCATATGGCAACAGATTATTGCATTAATAAAATTGAAAAAATCAGCTTAAAGAAATTTGATCCGCAAGATACCTCCTGGTGGCAGAAAGATAAAGCTGATGCAAAAAAAGAGCTGAAGAAGCTGCGGAAAAAACTCATCATTTTGCAGCAAGTGCTTTATTCAGAAAACAAGCATAAAGTGCTTATCATTCTGCAGGCAATGGATTCGGGCGGGAAAGACGGCACAATCAGGTCAATTTTTAAAGGGGTCAATCCGCAAGGAGTCTCAGTTGCCAGTTTTAAGGTTCCAACACCAGTTGAGATTGGGCATGATTACCTGTGGCGCGTGCACGCAAAAACCCCCCATACCGGAGAAATTGTAATTTTTAACCGCTCCCATTACGAGGATGTGCTGGTGGTCAGGGTTCACAACCTCGTCCCAAAAAAGGTCTGGGAAAAACGGTTTGAGCATATCAACCAATTCGAGAAAGTGCTTGCTGATGAGGGCACAACCATTCTAAAATTTTTCCTGAACATCAGCAAGGATGAGCAAAAAAACCGCTTTCTCGAAAGGATCGAAAAACCTGAAAAACAATGGAAGTTCAATCCTAACGATATCGAAGAAAGAAAGTTATGGGGCACTTATATGCAAGCCTATGAAGAGGCTATCAGCAGGACCAGCACCTCATACGCGCCCTGGTATATCATTCCCGCCAACCAAAACTGGTATCGCGATCTGGTGATCGCCAGGATCATTGTGGAATCCCTGGAAAAGCTAAAAATGAATTATCCAGCCCCGGTTGAAAATATTGAGAGTTATAAAGAACAACTATAAATTGTAAAAAAAGAATCCGCTGAAAATCAGCGGATTCTTTTTTATAATCGTTAATTGTTTTTCGCGCCCTGTAAAATCCAGTCATAGAAAAGCTGAATTGTTGCAGCTGGAAATGGATTTCCAGGCGGCATTACAGGGTGGCCATTCGTCCCGGTTATGGCATCATAAAGCACGCTTTCCTCGGGTTTTCCAGGAACAACATATTTCATAATATCGGCATAGGATTCAAGGAAAATACCTCCCTTGCCACCATGCGCAGGCACTGCAAACTGTTCCACAACTGGCCAGATATCCTTGCTGAAGCTTACTTCTGCCTCAGCAGGTTCCATCGCAGGCGCTTCTGTCGCAGTTGGCTCCACCGCAACATCGGTTGCTTCTTCCACAACTACTGCCGGCGCCTGCTCAACCGGCGCTGGTTCGGCTTCCACTGCTACCGCAGGAGCGCAAGCGGCCACTAACAATCCAGTTAATGCCAATAAAGTAAAGAATTTAATTTTCATATTTACCTCCATAATTACTAAAATGTTACCCCGGGTAAATATGAGTTTGTCTATGACAATTATTAGATTTTAGGGGATGGGCTTTGGCTTGAAGCGGTTCTGGCGCTGAACCAGGTATACTCCCAGGAAAACGACTGCCATGGCCAGAATCTGGATAATAGTGATTTTTTCCCCCAACAGGAAAAATGCAAACACAGCCGAAAAAAACATCTGAAGTTTGCTGACCATATTTACTTCAAGCGCTGTAAGCACAGCCAGGGACTGGTTATACAACAAGTAACCAATGATGCAGTTGAAAATCACCATCCAGATGAGGATAAACCCTGATTTAAAGTAAAGACAGGCATGCCTTCAAAAACCAGCGCCAGAATCAAGAGCAGCCCACCGCCGATAATAAATGGAATGGATGTTTGGATTAGAAAAGGCACATCTCCTGAGCGTGCCACGAATCTGCCTAAAATCGTGTAGAAAGCAAAACCCAGGAGGCTGACCAGCAAGAACCAGTATCCCGGATTATCAAATGCCAAATCCTGGGGAGGAAAATACATCAGCAATCCAACAATTGATAATCCCACACCAGCGATCTGGATCACATTGGGAATTTCGCTCAGGAAAAAAATACTAAAAAGCAAAACCAGAGGCGCTGAAAGACTTGTGACAAATGCAACCGTGTTGGATGGCAAGTATTCAAGCGCGAAACCGGAGGAGCCGTTGGCGATCGTAAAGGAAAGAAGGCCGAGCAATGCCAGCTGCCAAAAATTCTTTTTGTAATCCCTGATATGGATTTTTCTAGTTTTAAGGATGGGCAGCAAAATCAGGCCTGCCAGCGTATATCGAATTCCAGCCAGGGTCATCGGCCCCAGATCGGCCTGGCCAATTCTGACAAGAACATAGGTTGTTCCCCAAATCATGGTGGTGGTCAGAATCTGAAGAAAAGCAGTGTGTCTTTTACTTAATACCGGCAATGAAAGCTCTATTGGACATAGATTTTTTTATCCCGCAGTTTTATCACATTTCCAATAATCTGAGCGGATTTCCCAATATTTTTTAATTTTTCTAATAAGAGGGCTGCCTGAGTTTCGGGCAAACTCCAAAGCAAGCCGCCGGATGTCTGGGCATCATTTAAGAGCGCCTTATTCACATTGGAGATCGTATTAGCATAATTGACTACTGGCGATGAAAATTCCATATTGCTTCTGGTACCACCAGGGATTGTCCCTCCCGCTGCCAGCTCATAAGCCTTTTCAAGAAAAGGTATTTTTGATAATTGAATTTCGGCGCTTCGACCTGAGGCTTTCATCATTCCTGCCAGATGCCCGAGCAAACCAAAGCCGGTGACATCGGTGCAGGCATGGATCTCGAAATCCCGGGCTGCTTCAGCAACGCTCTTGTTTAATTCCGCCATTTGTTCAATCACCTGCTGCGCCTGTGAATCAGCCAGTAAGCCCTGCTTGAGCGCAGTCGTCAGGATGCCGGTGCCGATGGCTTTTGTCAGCACAAGTGCATCCCCAGCCTGCGCTTTGGCATTCGTCCAAATCTGGTCAGGATGGACTTCACCGGTGACAGCCAAACCGAATTTTGGTTCTGTGTCATCAACCGTGTGCCCGCCGATGATGGCAATGCCAGCCTCTGCGGCTTTATCAGCGGCCCCTTTAATATTTCTTTCAGCACAGATAGCGGCAGGCGATTGCTGGGGAAACCGACAATGCTAAGCGCAAACAGCGGCTGCGCGCCCATGGCATAAATATCGCTCAGCGAGTTGGCGGCAGAGATGGCGCCAAATTGCCAGGGATCATCCACAATCGGTGTAAAGAAATCCACCGTCTGAACAATGGCCTTTTCCGGGGAAATCAGGTAAACAGCTGCATCATCAGCAGTCTCAGTCCCAACCAGAATGCGCTGGTCTTCATGCGCAACTGGCATGTCTTTAAGCACTTCCTCCAGCAGCTGGGGACGTAATTTACAGGCGCAGCCCAAACCATGCGTGAATTGGGTCAGCTTGACTTGCCTGGTATCCATAACCACAGCCGGGCTGGCGCCATCCGGTTTTAGGCGCTGAATAACTGAACGGATTTCCGCGACAGCCAGGCCAATCTCTTCTTTAGTTGTATTTCGACCAACCGAGAAACGGATGGTTCCCATGGCATATTCAAGCGGCACCTGCATCGCCTTTAAAACATGCGAAACATCCACCAGGTCCGCGTGGCAGGCAGCCCCGGCTGACGCCGCGACATCAGTCAATTCTGAAAGGATGGTATTGGCTTCCAATCTCTGAAAACTGATGCTGCTGGTATTCGGCAGCCGATTTTCGAGGTAGCCATTGACCTTTATCCAGGGAAAGGATTCTTTTAATTCCGATTCCAAATAATCCCGTATTTCGCGCATATGGTTTGTATAAGCTTCAAGATTTTCAGAGGCAAGCGAACAAGCTTTGCCCAGACCGACAATTTCAAGGACGTTTTCTGTCCCTGCCCTGAGGTTATGTTCATGCCCGGCGCCGTGAGTTTGTTTTGAAATATCGATGCCTGTGCGGATATAAAGCGCCCCTATCCCTTTGGGCGCATAGAGCTTATGCCCGGCGATGGATAGAAGATCAACACCAAGGTCATCCACATTTACAGGAATCTTGCCGGTAGATTGTGCAGCATCCGTGTGCAAGATAATATTATGGCTATGCGCAATATCAGCAATGGCTTTAATGGGCTGGATGGTGCCCACTTCATTATTCGCGTGCATGATCGAGATCAGGATCGTGGCCGGGGTAAGCGCATTTTCTACATCTTTTGGATCAAGCAATCCGAATTCATCGACCGCAAGATAGGTTACTTTGAAGCCCTGAGATTCCAGAAACGCACACACCTCGAGAACAGCCGGATGCTCAATGGCTGAAGTGATGATGTGGTTTCCCCTGCTGCGATTGGCAAAAGCTGCCCCTTTTATCGCCAGGTTGTTCGCTTCAGACCCGCCTCCGGTAAACACAATTTCTTCCGGCAGGCAGCCGAGCATTTCAGCAATTTCGCGCCTTGCCTTTTCAACGGCCAATTTCGCTTCAACGCCATAGGCATGGCTGCTGGAAGGATTGCCGAAATTTCCATACAGAAACGGCAGCATCGCATCCGCAACCCCTGAATCAATGGGAGTGGTCGCGTTATAGTCCAAATAAATCGGTTTGGTGAGCATGGATGAATTTTATCTAAAAAATGTCAAGCGTCCCAAGCTTTTTTGCCTTGGTTTCAAAGACTCGGAACATCCCATAGCCAACAAGCGAGAGCCCCAGCCCGATCAGAAATTCAACGCGCATCATGGCAAGCACATCCTGTAATTTTCCACCATTAATAATCAGCCTGGAGGCGGTAATCCCGCGCGTCAGCGGCAAGGCGCCTGAAATCACCTGCATCCATTTCGGCAGGGTCTCGACCACCAGGTTGGCGCCGGAAAAAAGCAGCAATAAAAAATAAACAGTGTTATTGACGAGCATCACATTACGGGTGATCAGGCTCAGGCAGCCCATGAGAAGACCCAGGCTGGCAGTACTGAAAGTGGTCACCAGGATAACGAAGCCCAAGGCGAGTGGATCTGTTTTAGCCAGGTCCAAGCCAAATAACAGCACTCCCCAACCGAGGCCGATAAAGACGCCCAGCATGCCATCGAGGATATGAACCAGCGACCGACCGGCAAACATCGCCAAGCGGTTCGCCGGCGATCCAAAAAGATAGGGCAGCGTTCCAGTCCAGCGTTCTCCGCCGACGCTCATGGTCACACCGAAAATGCCGCTGGAGGCTGTAAAGATGAGCGCGTTCCCGATAACATAATAGGAGGCATTATTGCTGCCGCTGGCGTAAGCGCCGATGTAGACAAAGAAGATCATCATGGTGAGCGGCGCCAGTACCTTGGACGCCAAATAAGTGGAGGGGCGCAGCCAGCGGAAAAGCGCGCGGTAAGCCAAGACCGCTCCCTCAAAGAAAATGCGAATATTGGAAAATGCTTTTGCAGCCATATCTTATCCTTCGGTGTCCAAAGAAGCGTCCACGCGCGCTTTATAAGGATCACTCGGTATAAATCCCTGGAAACCAGCAGATAGACTGCACTGAATCCCAGCAGCAAGCCCCAATAACCCAATATTTGCCCCATTGAGGCAGAAGCGCTTGCAGAACCGTGAAGCGCCTGCGCCGCCCAATAAGGCGAAAGCAAATAGCTAAGCGGGGTTGTCCAGCCGGGCAGCATCGCGATGGGGAAGAGAAATCCGCACAGGATATACACCGGGAATTCCAAGGTATTGATCATGCGGCCAATATCCCGGATCAAGATAAAAAGAGAAGCAATTACCAGGCCGAAACACACATAGGCAAAAATCGAGAGAAACCAGGGAGATAAAGAATAAAAGCGGATTGGCAACGATCAGGGGATAACCGATCACAAGCGAGATAACGCTATAACACACCACCATTGAAAAGAGCGATTGGGAGATATTGGCCAAGACTTTGCCAAAGACGATCACCTGCAGGGAACTCGGAGAACCGACCAGCGGTTCCAAAGTGCCGTTCCAGCGTTCCCCGGTGATGCTGTTCCCTCCCTGGAAAAGAAGCGTAGTCCACAGGCCGGTCATCCCGGAACCCACAACCACGAAAATTGAGTAATCCGGGCCTTTATCTTTCAGCATCCACAATGCCATAAAAGCGATAATCAACGGCTGCAGCAAAATGCCGAAAAGAACGAATCCATCGGTCAGGTTCTGGCGCATTTCCACTTCAAAGGCCATAGCGATGACATTCAGCGTTTTCTTAAAATGGTCGCGGGTCATTCCGCTCCTCCAACCAAACGCACATAAGCATCTTCAAGGGTTGGCTGTCGGGTGACAATCTTGCCCAGGCGTAATCCGGAGAGCTGCTCAACTAAAAGAGGGATAGCTTCAGGGCCATTTGGGGTATGGATGAGCATCACCGAGCGCTGGTCTTGGTTTTCAACGGCCACACTGTCCACGAAATCGAGTTTGGTGATTTTTTCAATGTATTCCGGCGGGATGCCGAAAATTTCGATTTCCACAACCGACAAGTCGCAGACCGTTTGTTTTAATTTCTCAGGCGTATCCAGCGCAACGATCTTGCCCTGGTTGATCACCGCTATCCGCTGGCACAACGCGTCCGCTTCAAACATATAATGCGTGGTGAGCAGAATTGTTTTTTTGGCGGATTGCAGGTTGAGAACCGCAGCGCGGAGCTCGCGTGCGCCGATCGGGTCCAAGCCGATAGTGGGTTCATCCAGGAAAAGCACCTGCGGATCGTGCAGCAAAGCCCGGGCAATGTGCAGCCGCTGGCGCATCCCGCGCGAATAGCCCTCCACTTTTTCTTTCTCCCGTCCGGTCAGCCCGACCATTTCAATTAATTCCGGAATTCGTTTTTTGGCAACATCCGGATCAACATAATACAAGGTTGAAAAATAACGCAGATTATCCAGGCCTGAAAGCCGCCAATAAAGCCCGCGCTCACCGCCAAAAATAAAGCCGATTCGAGGGCGGACCTTGTCTGCGTCTTTAACAACATCCATTCCCTGAATTGAGGCTGAACCACCAGTCGGGATGAGCAGGGTTGTCAGCATTTTCACAGTGGTGGTCTTGCCTGCGCCATTCGGCCCAAGCAGCCCGAACAATTCCCCTTCCTGAATGTTAAAGGAAATCCCATCCACTGCCACGACTTCCTTGATCTTGCGCCGGATAAGGCCGATGGTGGTTCTGTAAACTCGTTTCAAATCGTTGACTTCAATCGCGTTCATGATGGATATTTTATCCCTTCTACATGTTGACAAATTCCTTATAATTAAGAAAGCGGAAATTCCGCAGGAGGTACCCTCATGTCCGGAACAAGAGTGGGAGAGGTCACCCATTACTTTGACCGCCTCAATGTTGCTACAATTCTGCTCACAGGCCCGCTGGCGAAAGGCGATACTGTGCATTTCCTCGGGCATGGCTCCGATTTTATCCAGCAGATCAATTCCATGCAGATCGAGCACGAGACCATCCAGGCTGCAAAAAGCGGCGACGAAGTCGCGGTTAAAACCGACAAACCGGTCAAAGCGCTCACATCCGTTTATCTTGTTAAAGATGAGTGAAACTTCTTAATACTTGCAGATAGCCGGATAAGATCAAAATTCCTTTTTGCATGCTATTTTACTTACCCATCAAATAAATTGTATATTTTAACTTATTTAAACCTGGGGTAGAGCCCGCCAACCTTCTTCATGTAGGCAGTATACATTTCACCGAATTGGTCAACCATGGTCTTTTCCTCATTGGGAATACGGATCAAAAAGACAGGGATAATGAACAGCAATCCGCCCCAACCGGCCAGCCAGTTGGGCAGCATCAACGCCTGGGCGATGCCCCACAGAATATGAGCGGAATAGATGGGATGGCGGATATAACTGTAAATGCCTTCAGTCACCAGCTTTTGTTCGGATTTAATCTGGACAGTTGATGACCAATTTTTGCCCAGGTCATGGTGGGCACGCCATAAAAGCCAGAGGGCAAAAATAAAAATCGCTATTCCGAGAATTCCCAGCCAAAATGGCCTGGTGATTTCTGCGAAGGTAAAGGTATTCGGAAAAACATAATAGATCGGTAATGCCTGTGATGAAACAAACCACAGCAGCATAACGATCGTTATTAAAATGCCTTCGCGTTTTACTTTATCCTTCGCGGAAAGCATATCTTCCTTTTTCGTATGCCGGGCAGTATCAGTTACCCCCGAAATGCGAACGATATAAGTTCCAATCAAACCTGCCAGATAAAGATATTTAAACCACTGCGAATCCATTAATTCACCTCCATTAATTAATGCTCCAGTTCATTTACGTACAAGGGAAATGAGAGTTGCGAAATTTTATTCAAAATTAACAAATACGGTTATTCATCCCAATAGAACTCGCCGATCGTTTCAATTTCATCTCCAACGAAACTTGGCAAATTCTGATGCCCCAAAAGCTGGCGGATCGCCTGCATTTCACCGGTGTGGTACCAGTAATGATAAATGACGCGCGTCAGCATTGTGCCGATATTAGCCGGCAATTCTTTGCCATTGACAACCATTTTCTTCAGAAAATCTTTCGGTTTTAAATCGGTTAGATAGTCATCAGCCGCTTTAATTACTGCCTGCCACAAAGGTAACATTTCTCTTAAAGAGACATCTTTGGGCGGCTTGCCAGAGGCAGCTATCTCATATAGTTCCGGAAAAAGAACAATCCCCTGCGCCCGTTTCAGCCAGTAATGCTGTTCGTGCCAGGCGAGATGAGCGACAATCCAGGCGAGGCTGTTGATCGGCATGAAACGCCGCCGGCTCTCTTCATCAGTGACACCCTCACATCCTTTTTGGAATTCCGAACGGGTGAAGCGCAGTTGATTCAGGATATGCAGTTCTTTCATGGTCCACCTCGATGTTTTGCATTTCATGATAACATTTTTTAGCAGGCTTTACCAAAATAAACAATTTAAAGGACCATGATGAAACAAGAAATTGATGTGACTTCGTTTAATAAGAATGCCTGGAATAACGAGGTAGAAAAAGGCAATGAATGGACCATCCCGGTCTCGCCGGATGAAATCGCGAATGCGCGTTTGGGAAATTTTAAGATTTTGCTTACCCCAACCAAACCTGTTCCGACGGAATGGTTCCCTCCTTTAAAGGATTGCCGGTTGCTTTGCCTGGCGTCCGGCGGCGGGCAGCAAGGTCCGCTGCTTGCGGCAGCAGGCGCAAAGGTAACCGTGTTTGATAATTCGCCGCGCCAGCTTGACCAGGACAGGCTGGTGGCAGGAAGAGAAAAGCTTGAAATAACAACCGTGGAAGGCGATATGGCCGACCTCTCTGTTCTTCAGAATGCTTCGTTTGACTTTATCGTCCATCCCGTCTCCAATTGTTTTGTGCCTGATATCCGCCCTGTTTGGAAAGAAGCATTTCGCGTCTTAAAACCAGGCGGCACTACTAATTTCCGGATTCTGCAATCCCATTCGGGACAGCTTCGACTGGGACCTCTTTGACCAGGGTATCTACCAGGTGCGCTACGCTGTACCTTATTCCGATTTGACCAGCCTGACAGAAGAAGAACGGCAAAAACGGATTGCATTAAACGAACCTTTGGAATTTGGGCATTCACTGGAGGATCAAATCGGCGGCCAGCTGGAGGCCGGGTTTCACTTAATTGGTTTTTATGAGGATGTCTGGGAATTTGAGAAGATCTCGGAATTGCTGCCCCTGTTTATCGCGACCAGGGCATTGAAGCCTCAATAATCAATCCAGGAATAGAATTATCAGCATGATCTACACGCTAACGCTCAATCCGGCAGTTGATAAAGAATACTCGGTCCAGCACCTGGCTTTTGACGAAGTATTGCGCGCCTCTAATATGCAGGTGGATTTCGGCGGAAAAGGCTTCAATGTCTCACGCATGCTGGCAGTTCTGGGCGCATCCAGCATCGCCATCGGATTGGCGGGCGGGAATAACGGCGATTTACTGCGTGAAGGCCTGGAAAGCGCAGGCATCCATACGGATTTCGTTAAGATAGAAGGCGATACACGCACCAATGTCAGTATTGTCGAAGAGAATCACGGGCGCCATATTAAAGTGAATGAACCTGGACCTTTGGTAAGCGAAAAAGAAATTGCCGCCTTGATCACAAAAATCACACTTTTGGCAGCACCAGAAGATTATTGGATCCTGAGCGGCAGCCTGCCTCCCGGGATACCGGAAAATGTTTATGCGCAGATAATTCAAATCGTTCAAAAAAGCGGCGCACGCGCAATACTGGACAGCAGCGGTGAAGCCCTGCGGCTGGGCTGCCTGGCAGGACCGTATTTGGTAAAACCCAACGCAAGCGAAGCCTCTCAGATCAGCAGGATGCCCGCCGAAACGTTTGAGGATTTGGCGCGGATTTGCCAATACTTTCACGCCTTGGGAGTTGAGGTTGCGGTTATTTCTGCCGGAAAGAAAGGCGCATTCTTAAGTGACGGAAACAAGCAATGGATTGGCCATCCTCCGGATATTAAAGAGCTCAATCCGATCGGATCCGGCGACGCCATGCTGGCCGGAATAGCCTGGCAATTCGCACTTGGGGGAGAACCTACGGACGCCCTACGCTGGGGGCTGGCGTGCGGCGCAGCGGCAGCCAGCCAGCCGGGCACCGGGATGGCTTCAAAAGCAGTTGTTAAGAGCTTGTTTGACAAAACCAGATTAGAGAACTTCAATAAGTGAATCTAAAATTATTAGATCTGGTTTCTATTTAGAAATATTTTCGCACACCAAAAGTTGTTCATACTATTCAGCAATTTCCATCCGCGGGCCAATTGTGCTGGATCATCATCTTAATAAGCCTTTACTATTAAAATATAGAAGGTAGTCCAGCTCAACCTTTTAGCTCACATTCAGCGCAGCAGAAAATTAATCTAACTTCATTTTCCTTAAAATAAACCGGGATTTATTTTCGATACTCAAACAACTTTATACCCTTCTTATCCGATTTCTAAGAATTCGGCTATTACCCAGGTTTCTTTATTTTTCAGTTTTTAATAAGAATTCTAAAAATCGCATTTTATTTCAACACCTTCTCAAGCCAGTCAGTGATATCCTGTGGATTGACCCAGTCTCCCCAGGTCAGATCCGTATCCGCTGAAAAAGCATACTCATTAGGGCAAGGAGAAGGGGGCGCTCCAGTAAAGGTTTTTTTAGAAAATATTTTGGCATCCTTAACAGACTGAACCGTAATTAATGAGGTATTTACCCAACGTTCCAGCGTATGCCCGCCGGAATAAGGGCAAGCCTGAACGCGCCTGCTGCCATCCTCGCGCAAGATCACGTAGCGAAAAGTACCGGGTGCATCTGCAAGCAACTCTGCCGGCACAAGGTAATCAGACCCGTCACAAACCATGGCTTTACCCGGCTCTTCAGGAAAAATATCAATCGTTGGACGTGTTGCCGGAAAACCAGCGCAGGTCTCTTGCAAGGTGTACAAGATATCGACTTCACCATCTCCGCCGATATTCCTTGCCAGAAGCTGTATTGTTTTTTGAATTTCGGCATCTACATCCGCAAGCACTTCGGGATCTTCAGTCAGCGCCTTTATCTCATCATATTTTTCGAGTGCTTTTAAATAGGCTTCATCATCATTCAGCAACTTTCCCCATCCCAGTAAAGCAGCGGGTTTCATTAATATAGCCTTATCAACGAAAGTCGATTTTAAATAGATATCGATCACCATATTGAGATGCGATGCTGCCAATTCGTATTCTTTATTGGCTTGAATCAAAGTGCCGGCTGCATCATAATGCGCACGGGCAGCTGCCTCGTAAGCCTGATCAAAAGCATCCGATTGGTTATATTGATTGATCACAATTTCCAGCTTCTCAATGCCCGTTTCGTAATCCTTCTGTTCAACCAGGTTCTCCCCCCAAAGAAGATAATTGGATGCAAGCGCGTTATTAATTTCCGTGATGCGGCTTGGATTCGCCTTGACATATATATTCAAGGCATTATCCAATTTTTGAAAACTGCTTTCATACTCCTTTTTCCCGCGCAGGTCCTCTGCCCAGGCAAGGCTGGAATCTAATCCGAGCATCATCATTTCATTTACCTTGATGGAATCGGGAAAATTCTTATTGAATCCGGTGATGGCATCAATTACTGCAGGATAATCGCCCTTAGCAAAAAAGTCACGCCCTGCCAGAATCGCACTGACTTCATTTAAACGGTTGTCAATCAAAACCACAGCAGGGTTTAAAGACAATCTGAAGAACCGGGAAGCAGAAGAATAGTCGTTAAATGAATTATCAAAATCGTTGGCTGAATAAGCCTCATCCCCCCGTGATATTAAATTATTGCCTGCCGCGCGGAAAGCAAAGAAACCACCATAAAAAACCAGGTTAACCAGAAAGGCAATCAAGGGAAGCAAGTAGGTTTTTCTGGTCAGTTTTTCGTTGATCAATTCCGGTTTTTTCTTTAAAATGAGCCATAAATCAACTGCCATTCCAAAAAAAGCGAGAAAAAATATTCCTGCCCATAAGAGCGGATTCCTGGATGCGTTGAGCAAGTGAGCGGCTACCAGGAGCAGCAGGCTGCCAATTAAAGAAAAGCGCCAGCGTTTCTTTTCGCCGGCCAGCCAATATCCCAGCCCAAAAATATTCATGTTACTTAAAGATAAGAACAGTGCCTGGGGATTTTGTTTATGCATAACTTCCATGTTCTCTCCATTTCACGGCCAATCGGGATTTTGCAGCGCGTAATTATACTTCGGCAAATTTTCCTGACAGCAAATTCGTTAATTGACTTTTAAAGGCAAATCCAATACACTAATAACCATGCTTGCCCGTGTCTTTTCCTGCGCCGTGATCGGCCTGGAAGGTGTCGTTGTGGATGTGGAGGTGGACACCGCCCAGGGCCTGCCGGGGATGGATATCGTCGGGCTGCCCGATGCTGCCGTTCAGGAATCCAAGCAGCGTGTGATGGCGGCGATCAAGAATGCCGGCTTCCCATATCCGCGCAAGCGCCTGACGGTCAACCTTGCTCCCGCTTCCGTCCGCAAGGAAGGACCTTCTTATGACCTGCCCATTGCCCTGGGGGTACTGGTCTGCATGGAAATGATCCCGGCGAAATTGCTTGAAGATAGCCTGGTGGTCGGCGAACTTTCGCTGGACGGTTCGGTCCGGCACGTGCGCGGCGTTCTGCCGATGGCAGCCATCACACGCGAAAAAAAGTTCAGCCGCATTTTTGTCCCTCAGTCTGATGCCGCCGAGGCTGCGCTTATCCCGGGCCTGGATGTGATCCCGGTCGATTCGCTGGCTGACCTATCAGCCTATTTACAGGGAAGGATTGCCATCCCTCCACAACCGCCCACCCAGCCCGGCAATGCAGAAGCCTGGGCTTTAACCGATTTTAAAGAAGTGAAAGGCCAGGAACACGTCAAGCGGTCGCTGGAAGTGGCCGCGGCCGGCGGGCATAATGTGCTAATGATCGGCCCGCCCGGCGCGGGAAAAACACTGCTGGCACGCGCCTTACCCGCCATCCTGCCAGCCATGAGCATTGAAGAGGCGCTGGACGTGACGCGCATCTATTCCATTTCCGACCTGCTGCCGGCGGATATCCCGCTCATCCAGTCGCGCCCCTTCCGCGCGCCGCACCACACCATTTCTCACGCGGGTTTGGTGGGCGGCGGCAACTGGCCGCACCCCGGCGAAGTATCCCTCGCCCATCGCGGTGTCTTATTCCTGGATGAATTGCCCGAATTCGGCAAGCATGTGCTTGAGGTTCTGCGGCAACCACTTGAGGACAAACACGTTACCATCAGCCGCGCGCGCGGCTCGCTGACCTTTCCCGCGAATTTTCAGATGGTAGCGGCCATGAATCCCTGCCCATGCGGATATTACGGCGATCCCGTTAAAGCCTGCACCTGCTCGCAGGCGTTCATCACCACTTATCAGAAGCGCATCTCCGGCCCGCTACTGGACCGCATTGATATCCATGTGCAAGTACCGCGCGTAGATTATGACAAGCTGAGCGACGAGCGCTATGGAGAATCATCTGAGAAGATCCGCGAACGGGTGGAAGCCGCGCGGGACATCCAACGGACACGATTCGCGGCAAATGAAGATGGCGGTAAAGGCATTTATTGCAATGCTGATATGCATAACGCGGATATCCGCGTTCACTGCAAACTCAACCAGGATTGCCAGAATTTGATGCGGGCAGCCATGCAGCAAATGCACCTTTCAGCACGCGCTTACCACCGCATGCTCAAGCTGGCGCGGACGATTGCCGACCTGGCAAACTCGGAGGAGATCAGCGCCACCCATCTTGGCCGAAGCGCTTCAGTACCGGCCGCAGGTGATGTTTGGATAATAGATAATATCGAATGTTTAGGATTATTTTTTCACCTCACATTGAATAGGAGAATCATGACCATCAAACAACGCACAATCGCCATCTGTATCATGCTGTTAAGCTTTTATATGTCCAGCTGCGGTTCTGCTGCGCCTGAAAAAGTTGCTGCGATTGCGATTTCACCAACAAAAATCGTTGAATCTACGAACGCTCCTCAGCCCATTGCAGCAGCGACTGAAACACCAGAATTACCCGCCGCCACCACCAGCTGGAAAGAGATACCCATTTTTCCAGAAGCTTTTACCGGCTATGAAGACATGGGAGATTATCAATTCACAACAACATCCCCAGCCAGGATCATCATCGCCTATTACCAGCAGGAAATGATAAAACTGGGGTGGGAAATCAGGGAAGACATGATGGCTTCATCCTCTTCGGACCTGGCTTTTAACAAGGGAAACACATTCGTATTTTTTATGATCCGGCCTGAAGGGGATAATAATACTGTTTATATACACGCAGTCGAGAATTAAAGGTAAATTCATTAAACTGGCATCCCTCCTTCATCAACCACAGGCATAATCGTACTTAACCATTATTGTTCTGTTTGGATAGCGTCATTCTTTGAATAGATAAGGAGCCGATAAATGGAAAAACGACCATTCGGACGGACCAGGCCATTTGAGCACGGTTGCCATTTTGGGCGGCGCTGCATTTGGCGAAGCGGATCAGGCGGCGGTTGATAAAGCCATGGAAATCGCGCTGGACTATGGCGTGAACCATATTGATATCGCACCTTCCTACGGCCACGCAGAAAAGCGCCTGGCGCCGTGGATGAAAACCCATCGCGATCTTTTCTTTCTTGGGTGTAAAACATTGGAACAAACACGGGCAGGAGCGCAGAAAGAATTACACAGCTCACTCAAACGGCTGCACACTGACCATTTTGACCTTTACCAGTTTCACCGGATCAAGGAACTGGAAGACCTGGACGAGATCACCCGTCCCGGCGGCGCGCTTGAAGCGTTCATTGAAGCCAAAGAAAAAGGCCTCATCCGGCATATCGGTATTACCGGCCATGGTGTTCATGCGCCCGCAGTGTTTATCGAGGCTCTGCGGCGCTTCGATTTTGACTCGGTCCTGTTCCCGGTTAATTTTGTGCAATTTGCGGACCCTGGATATAGACAAAAAGCGGGCGAATTGCTCAGCCTCTGCCGCGAGAAGAATGTAGGCAGCATGCTAATCAAAAGCATAACAAAAGCGCCCTGGGGCGAGCACGATCACCAATTTGATACATGGTACGAACCTTTTACCGAAATGGAAATGATCCAAAAAGCGGTGTCCTTCGCTCTTTCGCAAGACGCGACCGGTATCTGCACTGCGGGAGATACACGCCTGCTCCCACTGGTTCTAAAAGCCTGCGAAGACCATAAGCCAATGGCAAAAATTGAACAGGAAACATTGATTCAAAGCGCGCGCAAGTATCAGCCCTTATTCATTTAAATTTTTTTTATTTCTTGATCCGACCAAAATATGTTCTGCATTTTTTTAAACATATTTGGACTTCAACAACCGCATTATTTTAAGGTTGACAGGTTGAATTTTTCTATATAATATGTATAGTAAGAAATCGTTTGAGCGGGGATGCTTTGAAGATTCATAATCGCTCCGAAAATTAGACAAGTAATGAAAGGAGAACGTAAGATGGCGCAAATCAAATTTTTCTCATTGAAGAGCAAGAAAAGTGTTTTGGTAGATGTCAGCAAGTGCACCCTTAAAACTCTCAAAAATGGCCGCAAGGCTGCTGAAGCGGTTGATCCCGAGACCGGCGGAAAACTTTACAAATTCCTGTCCAAAGATGACCTCAAGTTATTTGAATAATTTTCACCGCAATAAACATGATTTTGAAAATCATCCGCCTTTTGGTGGATGATTTTTATTTACCCAAAAGAAAAATGGGGGAGATTTGGTTTATAAATTGCCGACAATGGCACATTAATTGCACCTCATATAATAGTTGAAAATAAAAACTTTTGTTATACAATAATAGAGTAATTTGAGGAGGTACCATGAAATCGTCATCCTTACGCCTGGTCATCGCAGTGATCGCCATCTTGGCTGTAACATCAGCGTGTTCGCTGCCTTTTGTCATCAGCCCGGTTGAGCCTGAAGAAAAAATAGTGTATGTTGAAATTACTTCCACGCCTCTCCCGCCAGCTGCCACATCCGCGCCGGCAGCCGAACCCACGCTGCCCGCAGCAACACCGGCTGTAGCTGTCAATCTGGACGGCCTGTGGACTATCTGGCAGGGAACCGGAGAAAAGCAGATGGAAATTGATTTCCTGCAGAAAGACTACTCCCTGATCGGCAACACCGCCACCGGGGATGGGCACAGCCTGCTTTATAAAGGAACCATCAGCCAGGACAGCAAGAGCGCATCGGGCACCTGGGAATCCACCAACGGCACAACCGGGAGCTTCAACATCGTGCTTGACGCAACTGCCGCCACATTTGCAGGGAATATGGGCGGGGGCGTGTCTTTCTGCGGCACCCGCAGCGGAACCACGAAACCTTCCCCCTGCATGAAATAAAGCAACCCACAATTAGAATAAGCGCTTCCAAACAGGAAGCGCTTTTTGAATTAACACCGCAAGGCTTTTTGGATTTCAATCATCAAAAGGCTTGACGGGATTTACTGATCTCACGCCGATTTAATCCATAAATCTGGCAATTGTAAGAGAAATCTTAATAACCAGGCAATTCCAAAAAACGCTTGTATTCCGCAAATATTTCCGCTATAATAATATAAAAGTGGTAGAAAGTGGGTCTAAGTGGGACGCCGGAAGCACCGGCGTTTCCGCTTAAATACCGAGGTAGAACAGATGTTCTTTGGACAGTTTGACCACAGTTTAGATGATAAAGGGCGGTTAACCATCCCCGCGCGCTATCGCGACCTGCTGGAAAACGGCGCCTATATCACGCTCGGTTTCGATGACAACCTGATGGTCATGCGCAGCGAAGAATTCAATAAACTCTACCACAAAGTTGAAGAATTAAGCCTGACCAATTCCAAAGCACGCGACCTGGCGCGCATGTTGTTTGGCAGCGCCGATCTGCTGGAATTTGACAAGAACGGCCGAGTTCTGATCCCCCAATTTCTGCGAATTCAAGCCAAGCTTGACGGCGCAGTTAAATTGGTGGGCATCGGACCATACTTTGAAATTTGGACACCTGAGTCCTGGAGCAAGAAACAGGGCACGATTGTTGATGGGGAAGCCCGCGCGAAGATGTTTGAAGATCTGGATCTGACATTGAAAAATGGCTGACCCAGACGCTGAAGAGCGCCCTCCCCATCTGCCAGTACTTTACCATGAGAGCATAACCCTCCTCCAACCAAAGAGCGGCGGCAGGTATTTGGATGGCACCCTCGGCGCCGGCGGACATGCGGCCGGAATTCTGGAATCCAGCCAGCCTGAAGGCAAGCTGTTGGGGCTTGACATTGATGACCAGGCTCTTGAGATTGCCAAAGCGAGATTATCAGAATTTGGCAAGAGAGCAATTGTGGCAAAAAGCTCCTATGCCAGCATGCATGAACAACTGCAGATAATCGGCTGGCCTTGTGTTAACGGGATCCTGCTTGACCTGGGACTTTCTTCAATGCAACTGGATTCCTCTGACAGGGGTTTTTCCTTTATGAACGACGCCCCATTGGACATGCGCTTCAATCAAGGTCAAAAGCTGACAGCAGCCGAGATCGTCAATACCTGGAGCGAAAAAGACCTGGCGCAAGTTATATGGGAATTTGGGGAAGAACCAAAATCAAGGCAAATCGCTTCCGCAATCCTTGGCCGGCGTCCGCTGAATACTACAAAGCAACTGGCGGCTGTGGTCCTGGGAGTTTATAAAGGAAAACGCGGCAAGGTCCATCCGGCAACGCGTACTTTCCAGGCGCTGAGGATAGCCGTCAACGGAGAACTTGATTCCCTTGAAAATGGTTTGGAAGCAGCGCTCAAAGCTCTTTGCAGCGGAGGAAGATTGGCAGTGATCAGCTTTCATTCACTGGAAGACCGGAAAGTGAAACAGTTTTTCCAGCGCGAAAGCCGCGATTGCATTTGCCCGCCCGAGCAGCCGATTTGCACCTGCGGGCATAAAGCGTCAATCAGGCTCATTACAAAAAAAGCAATTATTCCTTCACAGGAGGAAGTTATTGGAAATCCGCGGGCGCGCAGCGCAAAGCTGCGGGCAGCGGAAAAGTTTTAAACAAACAAGTCAAAATAACAGGCAGAGTTATTGATGACAAAAAAAATTAAACAAGCATACAAGCAGGCACCCTGGAGGAGGCAGCTCCGCTCCCTTGGTATTTCTGCGCTTCCAGTGATCACCATTGGATTGGTGATCGCCCTCTATCTTGTTGTTAGCGCCCAATCCGCTGCCGCCGGGCTTCAGATCATGGAGATGCATTATGAGGAAGAGGAAATCTTGCGCCAGATCGCCAATGCCCGCACAGAATTGGGCTGGATGACCTCTTATAAGGAAATGCTGCAACGGTCGAAAAAAATCGGCTACGACCTGCCTGCTGCTGAATCTGTCCATTTTATGACCATACCTGGCTATCAGGGGCAGGGAGCAGCGTTGATCGCGCCGCCCCCCGGATCGGATGCCAATGGCGCCCCCCTGGTGAATGAGTTTTACCAGCAATCGCTGTGGGATTGGTTCCTAAATACCTTTTTAGTGGATTCGCAAGCTGTTAACAGAGGCGTGAATTGAACAAGTCCGGCGTCTCCCGCTTAACGATCATCGGTGTTGTGCTTTCGGCAGCCAGCCTGCTGATCGTTTTTCAAATGATGCGGATCCAGGGCAGCACCAAGCACCAGGAGCTCAGCCGCTGGGCAGATGAACAATACTCCTACGCGATCGAGAATTACTATCCGGAGCGGGGCAATATTTACGACCGCTGGGGCAGGCTGCTGGCCGGCAATGAGGATGTTTATGAAGTCGGATTAATGCTTCAATTCGTCACAAATCCAGCCACCATCGCACGCACACTGGAAGGCGTTAACGACCTGAAATATGAAGACTTACTGGAAAATGCCTCAAAGGATTATGATCCCAAGAAAAGCATTTACGCAGTGCTGACCGATTTTCTGCCATCCGGCGTTGTGGACGTCCTCAGCGAGATCAAGCAGAAGTACGAAATTGAGAATCCATACGGCAGGGATGAAAAAAAGCCCTCACTTCGGGGCGTTGTCTGGTATCCGCACCTGAAGCGCAGCTACCCGGAAAATTCACTGGCCTCAAATATCATCGGCTTCTATTCCTTCCGTGACCGGCAGAATGGGCTTGGATATTACGGTGTTGAGGAATATTACGATGACCTATTAGCCGGTTCACCGATGGAGACTTTTATGCCGCGCAACCCCTATATGCTTGAAGGGCTGCCTGAAGTACCCGCCGGCGCCAGCCTGGTGCTGACCATTGACCGTGAAATCCAGGCGATGGTAGAAAAGAAGCTTGATGAAGCGATAAAAGAGTATGAGGCGGAATACGGTGTGGTGATCATTATGGATCCGCGCAACGGCGAGATCTTGGCCATGGCCAGCCAGCCGCGCATCAACCTCAACCAGTACTGGGAAACAGAAGACCAGTTCAAGGATAAGACCCCTTATAACCGCGCCATCAGCGAAACCTATGAACCTGGTTCCGTTTACAAGGTGCTGACCATGTCTGCGGCAATGGACGATGGTGCGGTGGATGGAAAAACCATTTTCGATGATCCCGGCCGGTTTGAATATGGCGGCGGTGTTGTTTACAACTGGGACCGCCGGGGTCACGGGAAACAGGACATGCAGGGCTGCATGCAGAAATCATTAAACGTCTGCCTAGCCTGGGTCGCGACTGAATTGGGCAAGGACAAGTTTTATGAATACATGCAGGCTTTTGGTATCGGCCGGATGACCAACATTGACCTGGGCGGCGAAAAAATCTGGCCGTTCAGCGTTCCCGGTGATTCAGACTGGTATCCCATTCAACTGGTCACAAACTCATTTGGTCAGGGTGTGGCTGTTACTCCCATTCAAATGGCAACTGCGATTTCCGCAGTCGCAAATGACGGGAAAATGATGAAACCGCATGTGCTTAAGGCCATCATTCAGGACGGGCAGCAGTATAATACCTCCCCGCAAGTCCTGGGTGTGCCGATCAAACCTGAAACCGCCCGTAAAATGACATCCATGCTGGTCAAATCCCTGGTGAATGAAACCTCGCTCGCATTGGTGCCGGGCTACACAATCGCGGGCAAGACTGGCACAGCAGAAATTCCGGTTGAAGGCAAGTATGGAACAAACCAGACCAACGCCTCCTTTGTGGGCTGGGGTCCGGCTGATAATCCCCAATTCCTTGTATATGTATGGATCGCACGACCGGAAAAATCTCCCTGGGGTTCTTTGATCGCAGCACCGCTATTCAGTGATATCACCAAAGAATTGGTCGTGTATTTGGATATCCCCCCGGAGACCGCTCAGGATACTCAGATGGCAAAAGAAGGATAAGCATGATTACTCTTAACGACATTGTCAGCGCACTCACTGGAATCACGATTCCGGAAAACCGCATTACCGTGACCGAAGCGGTGATCGATTCAAGAAAAGCAATTCCAGGCGCGCTATTTGTTGCTTTGCCCGGGGAGCGGTCTGATGGTCATGATTACATCAAGCTCGCCTTTGAAAAAGGAGCTGCGATTGCCCTGATCCAAAAAGATATGGCACCGGAATTCAGAGTCCTGGATCTCAGAAAAATAAATCCAAATCAGAAAATTTCAGTCCCTGAATCGCCCTTCTGCATCCGCGTGAACGACAGCCTGAAGTCCCTTCAGGATATTGCCAGGTATTGGCGCCAGAAATTATCAGTACGGGTCATAGCTATCACAGGCAGCGTGGGAAAATCGTCTACCAAAGAACTGACAAGCGAAGTCTTGAGCCGTAAATTCCAGACGTTTAAGAATCCCGGCAACTACAATAATGAGATTGGCCTGCCCCTGACAATCTTAAACCTCGGGCAGGGTTATGAACGCCTCATCCTTGAAATGGGTTTTTATTATCCGGGCGAGATCAGCTTATTATGCGGAATCGCCAAACCAGATATCGGAATTGTCACCAACATCGGCACCGTACATGCCGAACGGGCAGGCACACAGGAAACGATTGCCAAAGGCAAGGCGGAACTGGTTGAAGCGCTCAGCCCCTCACCCGCAGGGACTGCCATCCTTAATTATGACGATCCCCTGGTCAAAGCCATGGCAACCCAAACCAATGCGGAAGTGCTTTTTTACGGGCTGGATCCCAGAGCAGATGTCTGGGCAGACGAAATTCAAGGCCAGGGGCTCAAAGGCATCCGTTTTCGCCTGCATTATCATGAAGAGTCAATGGTCCTGGAAGTACCGATGCTCGGCCGGCACTCGGTTCAAACCATTCTCAGGGCAAGCGCAGCCGGTTTTGCCGAAGGCATGAGCATGCATGAGGTAGCAGAAGCACTGACGGCCAGCAATACCCAACTGCGGCTGGTTGCGGTGCAAACCAGGAGCGGCGCCTTGATCCTGGATGATACCTATAATGCCACGCCCGAATCCACAGTTGCCGCGTTGGACCTGCTAAATGAATTAAAAGGCCAGAAAATCGCGGTTCTGGGGGATATGCTGGAACTCGGCCAGTATGAGCAAGCCGGGCATGAAGCAGTCGGCCGGCGGGCCGCTGAAGTGGTCAACCATCTGA
>CAVVVE010000008.1:0-73375 GCA_963751635.1 uncultured Chloroflexia bacterium | reverse complement strand
TCCAAAGATTTCGACCAGGTTTCCAGGGCAGCATTGTAGGTATTGGCCAGGTTTTGCTTTACCCGCTGCAGATCACTAAATGTATGGTGTGAATCATAGGCTACGGCTGCTTGTGAAGCCAATGATTCAAAAAATTTCAGCCACTCCTGGTCTGGATAAAAGGGATTTCGGAAAAAAACCTCCATCACGCCAACCGGTTTACCTTTGACAATCAAAGGAATCGCGAAATATGCCTTAAATCCTTCATCATCCCAGTTTTTAATTTGAAATTCAACAGGTGCTTTGGATAGATCAGGTGCTTCAAAAACACTGCGGCTCATCAAAACTTTTCCGGCAATGCTGGTACTGATCGGTAATTTTTTTGTGCTTAGGAAGGAGCTACGAAAACCTGCATCCCCATTCAAATCCAGTGTGTTTGTCAGGGAATTAAAATGCATGATAGCCGCCGCATCCGCCCCTAAACCTTTTCTCACTTCATCGAGAATAACCCGATTGATGACTGAAATATCAAATACGCCTGAGATGGCCTGATCTACCGAATGCAGCGATTCCATCCTTTGCAGCTGCTTCTCTAAACGAGCGATCAGATCAACCCGCGCCAGAGCAGAGGAAATCAAGTCTCCGATTGCGGCAAATACCTGCATCTCATTATCCGAAAATCGGAGATTTCTTCCGAACAATAATAATTTGGAAAGCTGCCCTTCAGAGGTTAGAGGAATAAATGCTAAATAGCGGTTGTTGTTATTCTGAAGCAATTGGCATTCAACTTCGAGGTCCTTGTGAGCATCAATTACCACTGGATTGATTTCTAGAATCGCTTTCCAGCATTTGGAATCCTTCATAATAAATTCTTTATGTTTCAATCCAGCCCAGCCGCCCTGGACAAAATCAAATTCCATGGAATTATTTTGATTGAAAACTTTGGCGACCGCAGATGAAGAAAATGCATAAAGCGACGCGATTCTGGCAAGAACTTTATCTCCCAAATCATCTTGGGTAGATGATTCACGGATCAAATTGCCGATCTCAATCAGGCTCCGCAAATTAAATTCGCGCTGCCGCCTGTCAGAAATATCAGAAATAAATCCTTCCAGAGTCTGGATTTTTTGCTTGGTATCGGTCAGGCTGCCCTGTTCCCAAACCCATTTTTCCTGGTTGTCTGCGGTGCGAATGCGATACTCAAGCTGGTATTGCCTGTTTCCCATCAATGCTTTTTGAATCTCGTCGCCTGACCATTTGCCGATCTTCGGGATGGATCAGTTCCTCAAACGAAATCTTGTTATTGTATAAAATGTCCTCGGCATCATAACCGGTCAACATCCGGCAGCCTGCACTGATAAACTCCATGGTCCAATTTTTATCATTCCTGCAGCGATAAGCAATTCCAGGAAGATTATCCATCAGATTTTTTATTTGGCGGTTGTTTTCATGCAAGAGGGCACGTGTTTTTGAATGGTCTATGGCCTGCAGAATTACGCATTCCAGGACACTGCCAATAAGTTCAGATTTAATCGCGAAACCCTTGCACCCCTTGGGATACTGCCTTTCGAGCGGTCTTCAAAATTCTTAATATCCACCAAAGCAACAACCGGCTTATTGGGGAATTGGTCTTGAATCAATCGGAGATTACCTTCAATGTCAGGAAGCGCATAATCCACGTCCATTAAAAGGATATCGATTTCATTTTTATCCGGATAACTTAATAAATCCTCCAGGCAATCCACTGAAGTAATCTTTCCCAAATTTAGTGAAGATGATGGACAATTCCCTAAGGATTTTTTGGATTAACGCGGGTTCATTTGCTGCAAGAAGCAGGTTTATTCTTTCAGCCATGAATATTGCCCATCATTATATATTTTAAAGGAAGACCGTTTATCCTTGACTTGATAAAGCGCTTTATCAGCCGCGTTCATCAAGATCTCCAGAGCTTTCCCATTATCAGGATACAATGCCGCTCCCATACTTGCAGATACCCAAATTTCCTTATCATTTTCAATAATCGGATTTTTTAAAGCCGCGGTCATTTTTTCCATAACGCGCATCACATCCGCTTTATTGCGGATTCCCTCAGCCACAACACCAAATTCATCTCCGCCGATGCGGGCGCAAGTATCGCTGCCGCGCAGGGCAGAAACAAGCCGGTTGGCTGTCTCAACTAATACCCTGTCACCTGCCAGATGGCCAAAAGTATCGTTGACTGCCTTGAATTTATCCAAATCGATAGAGATCACCGCAATTTTTTCGCTGCTGCGTATTGATCGCGCCAACGCCAGGTTGAATCGGTCTGCAAAAAGCATGCGGTTGGGTAAACCGGTCAGGTAATCATGTGTCGCGAGGTGCGTCAATTTTTCTTCCGCCTCCTGGCGGGAGATTGCAGCTCCGAAAATTCTCGCGGCAGTCTTCAAAGAATCCATTTCATCCGCAGACCAGGTTTTTTGATGCCGGCATTGGTCGAAACCAATAAAACCCCACCAGGTATGGTCAATAAAAATCGGGATAGCGATCAGCGACTTAACGTTCATCTTCATTAATTGGATTTGCTCAGTCTGCGGCATATCTTCTACATTGCCTTGGATAATCTGGCCCTTATTGAATAAATCCGCCCATCTGAAGAGACCTGAGGTTTTTTCTTTTGAGTCGAATAAGACATTAAATTCAGATATTGTGCGAATCCCTTCAGATGCCCATTCAGCATGCAAATTTATTGAAGTTTCCTTTTCAGGGGTCGTGTTATTTCGAAATACATAGACACGGTCAGATTGAGATGCCTGCCCCAGCCGGGCAAGAACTTCCACAATCCAGGATTCCCAATTGGATTGCGCCAGAAAAACCTCGGCAGCGTAATTAACAGCTTGAAGGATAGTATCTTTTTGCCTGAGCTCATTTTCAATGCGTTTCCTGTCAATGGATGTGTGGATTTTCTGTGTAAAAAGTTCCCCATCCATGGTGGATTTGCTGACCACATATTGGGCACCCATTTTTAACGCCTGCGCGGCATTTCGAAATCCGGAAGGCGTAAGCACTATCGTCGGCAGGGACTCGGCTAGATGCGCAGAGGTGCTCTATAGTTTCACTGCACTTTTCATTGGCAGGAATATCCATTATGACTAATGAATACTCTGTATGCTTAATCGCTTTGAGTGCCTTTTCGATCGGATAAATGGTATTTAATTCATATCGGATTCCATCACCGGTGCCCAGCATCCTGTCGATTTCACCGGCAAGTAGATTATCCCTGGAAACCAGCAAAATGCGTTTTGTATCCCCCGCCATTTCTATTTTCACCAGTTAATAAGTATTACAATACTGCTGATTTTAATATCAGAACATCGCCGAATCCACATCCGCCTACCCTCCGAACCCAATGTTTTTCTTTCCCCTCATTTCCCTTTCTCTTTAATCCATTATACAGAAAATAGCCGGTTTTTCCAAGCGCATTAGTTGTTTTATCCAATTTTTAAATGATGAAATCTAAGTTCTTTCCGGAGTTATTCTTACGATTATTAACTTTTATTAAGGTATATTCAATTAAAAGGGAAAATTTGATGAATACTTCAAGACATCAGTTAATTCTGAATGCTGCCGGAACCCATCTTTTTTTCATTGTCACGATGCTTGGTCTGTTTTTCATAAGCAGGTTAGATTTTCTGGTTTTTCATCTAATTGCGGAAATCTACTCCATCATTATTGCCGCCAGCATTTTTGCCATCATGTGGGCCAGCCGCCGCTATATGAGCAATAATTATTTTCTGATTATCGGCATCGGATTGATTTTTGCTGCACTGATTGATTTTCTGCACGCCCTGTCATACAAAGGCATGCCCTTTTTCAGCGGTTTTAATGCCAACCTGCCAACGCAATTTTGGATCGCAGCACGTTATCTGCAGGCTGGTACTTTTGTGATTGCACCTTTTTTTACCCGCCGAAAAGCAAGAGAATGGTTGGTCCTTGGGGGATTCCTGTTCATCACATCCGCCCTGGTTTTCTTGATTTTTTCAGGAAACTTTCCCGACAGCTATATTGAAAGCCAGGGATTGACGCCCTTTAAAATAATCAGTGAATATATAATAGTCGCTCTGCTCCTGGTAGGGCTGGGATTCTTTATCAGCCGAAAATCTGATTTTGACCAATCTATTGTTTGGCTCATTTCTGCTTCAATAATATTTTCAATCTTCACTGAATTGGTTTTTACTTTGTATGTCAATTTGACTGGACCTTTAAATATCTTAGGGCATTTTCTTAAAGATTATCGCTGTCTATTTGGTCAGCCTTTCATTTGTTAAAGACATCTCTGGAAGATCCAAATGCCGTGATTTTCCGCGATCTCAAGCAAAAAGAGGCGGAACTTGATGATGCCCGGTTGCATTACCAGACGCTTTTTATGGAAGCGCCGGTTCGAATATTTGAAGAAGATTTTTCATTGGCAAAAAAAGAAATTGACCGATGGCGAAACAATGGGAAAAAAGATTTGAGAGCTTTGTTCAAGGCTCAGCCCGAGGCGATCAGACGTTGCTGTGAGTTGGTGAGGGTTCTGTCATGGAATAAAGAGGCTGAGCGATTTTTTCCAGACTTTCCCTGGAAAACAGGCATATCCTTGCAGGAATTATTTCCTGAAGTGGAGCTGGCGGATATTGAGGAGGAATTCATCGCCATCTCACAGGGTAAGCGCAGCATGGTTTACGAAACCCTGGCGTATTTTTCAACCAACCATGGAAATTCATAAATTAATTTCCTGGGCTGTCGTACCGGGACATGAGCATGATTACAGCCGAGTGGTGATTATCGTACAAGATCTTTCGGAAATAAAGCTTTTAGCTGCCAAGCTGCACGCGAGCGAGGAAAGATATAAATTTCTCTTTGAAAATGCAGGGCTTGGCATTGGATATTATGATCTGAATGGGAATATTTTAGCGTTCAATCAAAAAGCCTTAAGCGCTATGGGCGGTAAACTAACGGATTTTCTCGGAAGAAACGCTGTGGATGTATACGGGGTGGAGATGGGACAAAAGATACTTAAAAGAATCAGGTCTGCCGTAAAATCCAAAAAAAACAAGCAATATGAAGACTTTGTAACCCTGCCGACAGGCAACGCCTGGTTTCTTTCCAGCTATTCATTGATTGTAGGCACTCAATCCGGGTCCGAGGGTATACAAATCATCTCACAGGAAATTACTGATCGTAAAAAGCTTGAAGAGGATTTACAAACTTACTCCAGTAATTTAGAAGCTCTGGTTAAAGAAAGAACTCGCGAATTGGAAAAAGCCCAAGAGAAATTAGTCACTCAGGAAAAATTAGCCGTTATGGGCCAAATGGCAAGCGGCGTAGGGCATGAACTGCGTAATCCACTTGCCGTGATCAACAATTCAGTTTATGTACTCAACAAGATATTGAATGAGCCAAATGAGCAAGTCAGGACATACCTTCAAATTATCGGCCAGGAGATAGGCACTGCCGACAAGATTATCTCGGATCTATTGACTTTTGCCCGCATCAAGCCAGGTGACAGAAAAGCGACATCGTTACATCAGCTGGTGATTAAAGTTTTGGAACGTTTTTATCCTCCCGAGAACATCGTGGTTGAAATGAAATTGGCACAAGACTTGCTACCTGTTATGGTAGATGCAGGGCAAATTGAGCAAGTGCTTATTAATTTAATAACCAATGCATATCAGGCGATGCCGGATGGGGGCAGGCTTGTTATCTCCGGTATTCAAAAACGGAACCGAATAAGCTTGATGGTTGAAGACAGCGGCATTGGCATTGAAAAACAGAACATTGAAAAGATTTTTGAGCCGCTTTTTACGACCAAAGCCAAAGGCATCGGTCTGGGGCTAACGGTAACAAAATTATTGACTGAAGCCAATGAAGGCACTATAAAAGTGGAAAGCCAGGTTGGAAAAAAGACAATCTTCACGGTTACGTTGCCAACCAAATGATATGGAAAAACTGCCTTGGCTGACTGATTGAACTTTTTGAATAACCGACAAAGAATTGCATAAGAAAAATGACGTATGAGGCGATTGAGTGTTCAAAAACAAAGGCAAAGGTAAATGGTACTTAACCAGTCCATTCTAATTGTTGATGACGACACCAACATGCGTAAAACGCTTGAAGAAATTTTACGCGTCAATAACTATAAATCGCATGGGATTGGAAGCGGTAAAGAAGCGGTCCGACTGATAAAGCAGGAGATTTTTCAGGCTGCCTTGATTGACCTCCGATTATCGGATATGCCGGGATTGGACGTATTAAAAACCATAAAGGAAAAATCCCCTGATACAGAATGCATCATTCTCACCGGCTATGCCTCCACAGAAACAGCCATCCAGGCAATCAATCTCGGCGCCTATAGCTATGTCCAAAAACCGTATGATATTGACCAACTTCTCCTGACCATTAATCACGCCCTGGAGAACAAAGAATCCAAACGGGCGCTCTCCGACGCGGAAGACCGCTATCGGCAGTTATATGACGGAACTTTCGATGGCATAGTTACCATTGATTTGGAAGGCAAAATCCTCGACTTTAATCCCGCGTTTCTTAAAATCCTGAAATATACTCCTGAGGAATTAAGGTCCTTTAGATTTCAGGATATAACACCGGAAAAGTTCCTCCCCGGTGAACAAATCAGGATTAATCAAATTCTCAATCAAGGGTATTCGGAACCATACGAAAAGGAATATATTGATAAAGACGGCAGTCTGGTGCCAGTCGAATTGAATGGCTATTTAACCCGCGATCAAAACGGCACGCCAATTGGCATGTGGGCTTTTGTGCGCGACATCAGTGAACGCAAGAAATCCGAAGCCAGGCTGCGCAGGCAATTGCAGGAGGTAACCGTCCTGCACGAAATTTCTTCAGCTGGAGCGGAAGCTGAAAACATAGATGCACTGATTGAAAAAGTCACGCAGATATTGGGTGAAACCATTTTCAGCGATTATTTCGGTTTTAATATCTATGACAAACAGAAACACTGGCTATTCCCCCACTTTTCCTATCGAGGAATAAGCGTTGAGCTGCTGAAAGCAGGGTCGTCTGCATCCTCTGGTATTACTGGAAGAGCTTTTAAAACAGGCGAACCTCAGCTAGTTGATGATGTTACGAAAGACAAAGATTATCTGAAATTTCGTGAAGCTACACGATCAGAAATTGCGGTGCCAATTATTGTATCGGGAGAAACTTTCGGTGTTATCAACTCCGAGAGTATTGAGAAAGGATTTTTCAAGCAGGATGACTTGAAATTACTGGTCTCCATATCTAATCAATTGGCAACGATTATTGAAAAAATCCAGCTCCGTGAAAAACAGTTACAGCGCACAAAGGAATTGACAGGTTTATATGAGACAGCCCTTGCCACCAGCAGCATTCTGGATTCAAAATCTTTGTATGAGAAGTTGTATCTCCAGGTAAAAGAACTTATTCCTCTCGATACTTTCTTGATTGCCCGTTCAGATGCTGTTGATGGATCAATTGAAATCACTTTCGCCATGGAAGAAGACAAGCCTCTGGGCGACCTGGTTGGAAAAAGCTTTCCAAAAGAAGAGAGCGGCCTGCTCGGGTGGATGATCCTTAATAAAAAATCATTCTTCTCTTCCGATTTAACAACAGACACTCTGCCTGTTGCTTCACCCCAGAACGGCAAACCAACGAAAGCTTGGCTTGGGGTGCCCCTGATCGTAAAGGGATATGTGATCGGCGCAATATCGGTTCAATCATTCGAGGCAGACGCCTTTAATGAAAACCACTTACGCTTGCTTGAATCCATCGCCGCACAGATTGCGATTGCTTTGGATAACGCCCGCTTGCTGGAGCAAACTCAGGAGCAGATCAACCGACTGGCAGCCCTGCATGATATTGATCTAGTAATCAATTCAAGCCTGGATTTACGCGTAACCTTGAATATTCTGCTTGATCAGGTAGTTGACAAGTTAAATATTGATGCTGCATCCGTCCTGCTCTTCAATCCAAGAACTCAGATGTTGGAATATACCGCAGGGCGGGGATTCAGAACCCATTCGATTGAACATTACAGCCTGCGCATGGGAGAAGGGATATCCGGGCAGGCGGCCATGGAAAGGCACCTGATTCAGGCTTTGAATCTTGATGAACTGGATGATTCTGTGGCGTATGCCAATATCATGCATGAGGAGGGATTTGCCAGTTATTTCAGTGTTCCCCTCATTGCCAAAGGCCAAGTCAAAGGTGTTTTGGATATCTTCAATCGTAAACCGCTTAACCCTGACCAGGAATGGTTTAACTTCCTTGAGACCCTTGGAGGCCAGGCAGCTATTGCGATCGATAATACAACCCTGTTGGAAGACCTTCATCGCACCAATGTTGAGTTGACACTAGCTTACGATACCACCCTGGAGGGCTGGTCAAAAGCGCTGGACATGCGCGATAGAGAAACTGAAGGCCATACCCTGCGTGTAACTGAATTAACGGTTCAAATAGCACAGCAAATGGGAATTCCCGAGGATGATATTATCCATCTCCGCCGGGGATCGCTCCTGCACGATATTGGCAAGATGGGTATTCCCGACAGCATTTTATTAAAACCTGGACCTTTGGATGAGGAAGAATGGAAGGTCATGCGCAATCATTCTTCGCTTGCGTATAACCTGCTTTACCCAATCACCTATTTAAGGCCGGCACTTGATATTCCGCTGTATCATCACGAAAAATTTGACGGGAGCGGATACCCGGATGGGTTAAAAGACGAGCAAATCCCAATTGCCGCCAGAATTTTCGCGATTGTGGATGTATGGGATGCGCTGACCTCAGACCGCCCATATCGCTCGGCCTGGAGTTCGAAGAAGACTCTAAATTATATCAAGAATCAATCAGGATTGCATTTCGATCCGCGGATAGTGGAAATCTTTCTAAATCTCATAAAGGGTGAATTGATCAAAGGGAAAACCAGCAAGGATTAATAAAATGAGTCTCAGAAAGAAAACACTTATGGTTGTTGCAATAGCATTTCTTGTGTTAATTGCTGTTGGGTATTTCTACACACAAACCATTTTCATCAAGAGTTATCTTGTCCTGGAAGAACAGGAAATCGACGCTAATGTACGCCGGTTTCAATATACCCTGGATAGCGAAATTGATTACCTTGGAAAACTTACCAATGATTGGGCGGCTTGGGATGACACTTATGTATTTATGCAGAGTCCCAACCAAAAATTTATCAGTTCAAATCTGGTTGATGATACTTTCAGCGAATTGGGCTTAAATTTCACGTTTTTTTTAAATGTAAACACAAATGCAGTTTATAAAAAGGCATTTGAACTTGAAAACGCTGTTGAAATCCCGGTGGAAAATTCCATTCTTTCCTATATTACAGACCTTCTCAAAAATTCACCGTTAACAGAGGCGGGGGATTATCTCCAGGGAGTATTTTCAAATAATGGCTCGCCGGTAATTTTCGCCGCCCGGCCTATTCTTACCAGCCTGGATGAAGGTCCTGCCACCGGAATGCTGGTTTTTGGAAAATATTTAGAAGGAGCGTTATTAGACAAAATCAAATCATCTGTAGATACAGAACTTCATATTCTGCCATACTCGCAGGAGATGTATGATACTTTGACTCAATATGGTGGAAATTCTGATTTTCCTATTGATACTAGCCGAACAGACCAAGTTTATTTTTACTCTCTAATTAGAGATGCCGAAGATACACCAATTTTCATCATCGAACAAATCCTCCAAAGGAACATCTATCAGCAGGGACTTTCAAGCCGCAGGGATTTTCTAATAGCTTTGGTACTTGTATGCATTATCGCCAGCACCTTAGCTATGATTGCGCTTGAGTATGGATTCTTAAGGCGTTTTTCAAAGCTTACCAAAGGTGTGACAGAATTTGATGCTTCAAGCCAAGATAGCGGCATAATGGTTTTAAAAGGCTCGGATGAGATATCCACTCTATCCGCAGAAATGTATCGGGCCCTAGCCAAATTGGCAGAAACCCAAAACGAACTAACGACTCATCTCGATTTTGAAAAATTGCTGGTTGGGATTTCCACCAAATTCATCAACCTTCCTATTGAGAGTATTAATGACGGTATTAACCGATTATTGAAAGTAATCGGGGAATTTTCGAAAGTTGACCGCAGTTATATTCTGCTATTGCACGAAAATGACTCCAATATCATGAATCATACTCATGAATGGTGCGCAAAAGGCATTTTTTCATTAAAAGAATCATGTAAAAACATTAATGTCAACAATTTAAAATGGTGGATCAAAACCCTGCAAAAAGGCGAAATCAGTCATCATCAATGATATTTCCGGCTTACCTGAAGAAGCCAAAGCAGAGAAAAGTTTCTTTACAAATCAATCTGTTCTTTCTCATGCGGCAGTACCCCTAATAATTGGCGGAAGATTTATTGGATTATTGGCATATGACTCAATCTACGAAAAAAAGGTGTGGTCAGAGCAGACAATCCTCCTGCTTGAAGTAATCAGCACTGTAGTTGCAAGCGCTATTGACCGTAAACGGCATGAAAAGAAAATTATGCTTAATCAAATCAATTCAGCCAATCTGAATGAAATCACCAAGAGCAGTATTGGCAGGTCAACTTTGAAAGCTGCCTGCAGGGAAATTTCAATTCATTTGGCGCGGTTAATCAGTTCTGATAACTTCTTATTTGATCCTCTTTGATGGAAAGAGAGATTTTGATATTTTCTCAGGCGGGCATAAAACAGCTTTAAATAAGGAAAAACGGAAAATACTCAAAGACTTGCTGGCAAAATCGCGTTTTGAAATTGTGAGGTCTGAAGGACCCGGAATAAAAGGCAATCCTCATTACAAAAAAGCGTTGGGAGAATCATTTTTTTCAATTCCCTTGATTTCTGAAACCGCCAATCTGGGCATTGTTATTTTCTCGTTTAACACATCCTCATGCATTTTCAAATGAGGAAATTGCTTTTTGCCAGCAATCCGCTGCACAGATAACCCTCATTATCCTGAAAACTAAAGCACTTGAATCCGCCCGGCAGAAATCAGAAGAATTAAGCGCCTTGAGGGCAACCATCGCAGATATTACCTCAGAACTTGAACTGCAAAAACTTACTTTACACTTTGCTTGAGCGCGCAATTAAATTGATGAAAGCAGATGGCGGTGACTTTTGTATGGTTGATGAAGAAACAGGTGGACTCAAAGTTGTTGCCTCGATAAATCTTGACAAAGAATATGTTGGAACGCAAATTCATTATGGAGAGGGTGCTTCAGGCAAAGTACTGGCAACCAGGAAAACACTTGTTATTGAAGATTATTCCACCTGGCCAGACAGGCTGGAGAATCTTGATGCAACCAAACTACGCTCAACAGTTGTGCTGCCATTGTTGAAAGGCGAAAGAGTTTTAGGGACTCTTGGGATTTTCCATTCAACACCTGAAGAACAATTTTACTTCCGAGGACCTGCATATGCTTTCCCTTTTTGCGCAGCATGCTTCGATTGCGATTGAAAATGCTCATGCTTTTGAAAAAGTCCAGTTGATGGCGCGTATTGATGAGGTCACGGGATTTATAACCGAAGGGCAATTAATGATTTTGGTGAATATGAAATTAATCGCGCCAGTCGCCTTAAACATGCCAATATCTTTGGCAATGATTGATCTGGATGATTTCAAGCAAGTCAATGATCAATTCAGCCACCAGGTAGGCGACGAATGTATTAAGAGAAATTGCCCGGTTTTGTCAGAGAGCATATCCGCAATATTGATGTTATGGGCCGCTATGGCGGTGATGAAATGGTCATTTTGATGCCGGAAACTGATTGTGAAAACGCATATACTGCGATGGAACGTCTTAGAAAAGCCATTGAAGACCACACATTTCAAGGTTGGCAATCACTCATTTAAAATAACTACCAGCATTGGCGTCATCATCGCACATAGAAAATCCACCGCCCCTGAACGAGATAATTGACCAGGCTGACATCAGTATGTACACAGCAAAAAGAGAAGGCAAAAATTGTGTTCGGATGTTTCAGAACCTGGAAGGCAACAAGGTATAGGAGGAAAAATGTTAAGAGAATTTCGGGAATTTGCCATGCGGGGAAATGTTTTGGATCTGGCTATCGGTGTGATTATTGGCGGAGCGTTTGGAAAAATTGTGACATCATTTGTCAACGATATCATAATGCCGCCGATAGGCTTGGCTCTGGGTAATGTTGATTTTGCAAACCTGTTTATCAACCTTAGCGGCGGAAAATACACTACCCTGGCGGATGCCCAGGCCGCCGGGGCGGTAACGCTCAATTATGGGGTATTCTTAAACACCATTGTGGATTTTATTATCGTTGCATTTGTGATTTTTCTGCTTGTGCGCCAGGTGAACAAATTACAGAAACCCGCTGCGCCAGCCCCGGCAGTCACCAAAGACTGCCCTTATTGTCTCAGCACCATTCCTCTAAAAGCGGTCAGATGCCCTAATTGCACATCCCAGTTATCTTAATTCAGGGCCTTGTTAATTAATCGCGTAAAATTCGCGCGCATTCTGCGAGAGGATTCTATTTGAATATTCCTGTGCGCTGGCTTCAGAAAAATATCCGCTTGAAATTTTTTCGCCCATTACTTTCGCGACAACCTGCCGTGTGATGAGCGCATGCCCAAGGGCGCCTTCAGGAATGGTGTAATCTCCTCCGAAAGCGAAAATCTTTGTTATCGGGATGACCTCAAGCCACTCATTCAGAACGCGCTCGGCCATCCAGGGGGAGATAATCGGCAGCCAGCACAAATTTGCATACACATTTGGAAAGTTCTTCGCAATAACCGCAAGTTCCGAATGATAAGGGTAGCCTGCGTGGAAAATATCAAAGCGGGCGTTTTGATATCGCATAAATAGATTGGTCAGCAAACCTGGCCGGCTGTTGGCAATCACATTTCCGCTTCCGGTCTGCATGCCTGTATGGATCTGGATAGGCAGGCCAAGCTCAACCGCAGCGCGAATGACCGCATGCTGCATGTAGTCCTGCAGAGGTTTGGATTCTTCCCATGATAAATTGGCATTGGGGTGCGTGAACAAGCGGTCGAAAACGCGCTCTGCCTCCATGCTGCTAGCATTTTCAAAAAGAATTGGGCGCCGATATGCCAGCATAATTTTGATGGCACGCATCCCTTCTTTTTTCTTTTGAGCCATATCCCCGGCCATGGCATTGACCAAATCATCCAGGCAAGTGATTGATTTCCCTGTTGAAAATTCCAACCTGTTCAAGGCCGTCCGGTCAGCGACATAAACGAAGCGGTGAAACCTCACAGTCGGATAAAAGTAGGGATAACCCATTGGCATCATGCCGTTGTCTACGATGCAAAAATCAATTCCGGCCTTTTCACGCAAAACATGGTTATACCAGCCAGATTTGCGGCTTGTCTGAAGCACTTCAGAAAGCGTACTGTATGTGTTTTCATTAAGCGCATCAATATTAAAAAGGCTGCGGATTGCTGTTTGAATACCTTTTGCGTAACCGGTATTTTGAATCTTCTGCCAATAAGGTTCGATAATGCGCCACTTTTCTTCAAGCGGCAATTCTGCTGCGGGCAGCCGGTCATGGAATAAGGATAAGTTTGTACTCCCGGTTCCAGATTATCTTCAACCGCCTGATACATTTCCCGGCCCGGCCGGCGGATTTTTTCCAGGTCGTCCACAGGCATCCCCGCAGAAATCAAATCAGAATTCAGATACATCGGCATCAGGTAGGTAAAATCAAGTTCGCTCTGATTGCGGATTGACTCAGCGATTAAATGTTCATGCGTATCCGCCAATTTAATCTGGTCAATATATTCACTAATTGAAGATGATTTCATGATGCCATTCCTCCGCTTTTCTCAACAAATACAGGATTGATGAATTTCAAAATTTAGTTTAATGCATTCATTCTATTATTATCTAATTCTAATGGGGATACTTCATAAAATCCAATAAATCTATTACGCAAAGGTCAGTTCTGGTAACCGCTTTGCTATAATAAGAGAAGAATTGTCCTGTTCATCTCTAAAAATGTGCCATCGGAGGATCCAAGTTAATGGAAAAAAGCGAGTATCTTGAACTTTACCGTCAGATGGTGTTGATCCGCCGCCTGGAAGAGACTGCCGCAGACCTTTATCAAAAGGGAGAGATCGGCGGTTTCCTGCACCTCTATATCGGGCAGGAAGCGGTCAGCACTGGCATCGTGTCTGCCCGCCAGCCGCAGGATCATGTCATCACTGCCTACCGTGACCACGGCGTGGCGATTAATGTCGGCATCCCTTCCAAAGTGGTTATGGCGGAATTATTGGGTAAAGCCGCCGGCTGTTCAGGCGGCAAAGGCGGTTCAATGCACATGGCCAGTGTTGAAAAGCGTTTTTGGGGCGGGCATGCCATTGTCGGTGCGCATCTGCCTATTGCCACCGGACTGGCGCTGGCAGACCACATGGAAAAACGGAATGCGGTTACCATCTGCATGTTTGGCGAAGGCGCCACAAATATCGGTTTCTTTCACGAAGCCATCAATATGGCAAAAACCTGGGGGCTGCCTGTGCTGTGGGTTTGCGAAAACAACCGCTATGGGATGGGTACATCTCCGGAACGTGCCTCCGCCGTCTCAGAAATTATACAGAAAGCATGTGGCTACGGCATGCGCGCCTATGATGTGGACGGCATGGATGTGCTGGCTGTCAAGAACATGGTCTCAGAACGGCTGGAAGACATCCGCGCGGGCAATGGACCGCAATTTCTGGAAGTATGCACCTATCGTTTCCGCGGGCATTCAATGGGCGACCCGGAGCGATACCGAACAAAAGAAGAAGTCGCGAAATTCGTCGAAAAGGGGCCGATTGATAATTTCCGAAAATACCTGCTTTCAGAGGGCATCAGTTCTGAAGCGGAATTGAACGAGATTGATGATCAAGCAGCAGCGGAAATCGAAGAAGAGCGTTAAATTCGCGCATGAAAGCCCGGAACCCCCAGACGGAGCGCTGTTTGAAAACATTTATGTTGAAGACCTGGAGAGAGGCTAATTATGGCGATCATAACCATGCGTGAAGCCATTTCCCAGGCATTGTGGGAAGAAATGGAACGCGATCCCAAAGTATTCATTTTAGGTGAAGAAGTAGGTGTGTGGGGCGGCACCTATGCCGTCACCAAGGGTTTTTTGGATCATTTCGGCCCTGAACGCGTGCGGGACGCACCCATCTCGGAAGCAGCGATCATTGGCGCAGCCATCGGTTCAGCCCTGAATGGATTGCGGCCGGTGGCTGAATTGATGACCATCAACTTCGCGTTTGTTGCGATGGACCATATCGTTAATGAGGCTGCCAAACTGCATTATATGTTTAACGGCCAGTTCCGATTGCCAATGGTGATCAGGGCACCCAGCGGCGGTGGGCGCCAGCTGGCGGCAACTCACTCCCAAACCCCGGATGTGATCTTCGCCCATTTTCCCGGATTGAAGGTCGTCGCGCCTGGCACGCCTGAAGACGCCAAAGGATTATTGAAATCCGCGATCCGCAGTGAGGATCCGATCCTGTATATCGAAAATGCCACTGTGTATCAGCAGCGCGGCGAGGTGCCTGAAGGCGAATATACCACTCCCATAGGTAAATCCAAAGTGCAGCGTGAAGGCAAGGATATTACATTAGTCACTTACTCCAAGATGGTCAGCTATTCCCTGCAAGCCGCCGCCCAGCTTGAAAAGGAAGGCATTGATGTTGAAATTGTAGACCTGCGCACCCTGCGCCCGCTGGACATGGAACCGGTCATTGCCTCCTTCAAGAAAACCAACCGCGCCGTCATTGCTGAAGAAGGCTGGAAATCCTATGGGATAGGCGCCGAGATCGCAGCGCGCATTTATGAAGAGGCCTTTGATTATCTGGACGCGCCTATTAAAGAGTAGCGCAGAAAGAAGTGCCGCTCCCCTATAATCGCCGGCTTGAGCAGCTCGCGCTGCCGCAGGTGGAAGACATCATCAGCGCCGTAAGGGAGGTGTTGAAGTAATGGCCAACACAGTTGAGATGCCCAAACTCGGTTTTGACATGGCTGAGGGGAAACTGGTCAAATGGGTCAAGGGCGAAAATGAAAAAATTGAAAAAGGCGAGGTTCTGGCTGAGATTGAAACTGACAAAGCAACAGTAGAGGTGGAATCCACTTTCAGCGGTATAGTGGCAAAACACCTGGTGGCAGAAAACACCACTCTGCCTGTCGGTACGCCAATTGCTGTTATCACTGATGAAGGAGAAGCCTTCAATCCGGATGAATTCGCCGCTGCAGAAGTAGCGCAAAAAGAAGCCCCCGCAGAAATCGTACAGCCGCAAGTGGAAACTGCACAAAGAACCGGATTCCGAAAAATCCGAGACTCCGGGATTCATAAAAGCCTCCCCGCTCGCAAAACGCATCGCCAAGGCGAAAGGAATTGACCTGGCAGCCATTTCGGGCTCCGGTCCTGGGGAGCGCATTGTCAAACGCGACCTGGAAAAAGCTCTGGATTCAACAGAAATGCCTGCCCCCAAGGCAGTGAAAAAGCCCGGCACTGCGGAATTTATCTCCAGCGGGAAGGATGAAATTATTGAAATCAGCCGGCTGCGCGCTGCCATTGGCAAACGCATGCTGGAATCCCACCAGTCAATCCCATATTTCACGCTCACTCATTCTTACAACGCAGAAGCCTTGATAACCCTCAGGAAAGAAATGAATGAAAACCAGGCGGATGAAGCCAAAATTTCTGTCAATGATTTCTTTATCCGTGCTGTGGCTCTGGCACTCAGGCAGTTTCCGAACCTGAACGCATCCATTTCAGGCAGCCAGATCACCCATTTCGGGAATATCAATATTGGCGTGGCAGTTGCCGTTGATAATGGTTTATTGACCATCACAGTGAGAAATGCTGACCAGAAACCGCTTTCTCAAATATCAACAGAAATGAAAGAAATGACGAGCAGGGTCAGGGATGGCAAGGTCCGCAATGAAGATATTGAAGGTTCCACCTTTACCATCAGCAATTTGGGCATGTTCGATGTAGAAGATTTTACAGCCATCATCAATCCGCCTGAAGCAGCCATCCTTGCGATTGGCAGCGCGATGCAGGCGCCGGTTATCAAGGATGGCAATTTGGTTGCCGGCTGGCGCGTCAAAGCCACCCTTTCAGCTGACCACCGCATTACGGATGGCGCTGAAGCAGCCCGCTTCATGCAGCATTTGGCGCTATTCCTCGAACAACCCTGGCGGCTGCTTTAGGCACTAAAGGACTAAATAGACTAAGCGCGGGAAAAAACTTCCCGCGCTTTTTAATTTTTCATCAGCTGCATTCACTTATTTTTCTGCGACAGCAGGTTTTGAAAGCAGGGCAAAAACCAAAATTAAAAGCACTGCGCCTGCGGCAGCCCAGGAAGAAAAATTAACCAGTGGTGGATTCGGGAACTTGGCTGCAATGCCGGTGAAAGCCCAAACCAAAACGAGGGCGAAAGGAATGTTGCGCCGCGTTAAGCTCATCAGGGCAGAGATAACCACGGCAGCAGCCAGCATGATCACCAGCCAAATTTCAGGAGCGAGGCCGAATCCATCCCATTTAATAAAATACAGCACCTGGGTGGCGTTCGCAATGGTGGCAACTGTGATCCAGCCGAGATACAGGCTGAAAGGGATATTGATCAGCCAGTTTTCCTGCCTGGAACTTCTGGCTTTCCCAATATCCAGGCGCAAGAAGATGGCAATCAGTGATATCAACAGCACCACCATAAAAACAAGGGCCAGGCCGAATTGCTGGTAATGGAAGCTGATCAGCCACACTGCGTTGGCAAGATTGCTGACCGCGAACCAGGGTCCGATCTTTGCGACCAGGTTGTTTTCGCGATTTTTGGGCAGGGACTGAAAAACAATAAAACCGATCAAACCCAGATAAATCAAGCCCCAGATGGAAAAGACATACCCGGCGGGGACAAAGAAAATATTAAAGCTGTCTGAAATTTCTTTCGTCGTTAAATTATTCAAAGGCAGGTTGGTTGCCAGAAAGTTGACCGCCAAAGTCACCAAAAAAGAAATAATGTTGATCAAACCAAATTTGTTTTTCACTTAAGCCTCCTTTTTATCTACTGCACGTGCGCCCATCCAAAATCGCTTCCAGGAATCACCGCTGTTCTGGAGCGCGAGGAAGGCATATACTCCCGCAGGAAAATTCCCCAGGATAATGATAGCCACTACCCACAACAAAGCTGTCAACAGGCTCTTTTCCCTGAAAATAATCCAGGCGGAAAAGAACATGAATCCAACATAAACATCCACCAGAGAGACAATGCCCCAGGGGTCATTAAAGAAAAATTGGCCTGCCGCGGAGAAATCACCCTGCGTGAATCCGTAAACCAAGATGCCTCCCTGCGCAACGGCGCCCAGTAAAGCGATAAATTTTGCTAATTTCATTTCAAACCTCCTGATAAATTATTATTTTTTAGGCGGCAAAGGAATGAAGGAGCTTGTGCGCCTGACATATTCCTCGTATCCCGGTTTGGCACTTTTTAGTGATTTTTCAAGCAGCGCGACACCGGATACTTTTACTAAAAGAAAAGTCATAAAAATCGGGCTGAAGATTGACCACCAAGCGCCAGCCGAGAGCGCGATCAGAAAATAGCCCCACCACTGCGCGGCATCTCCAAAATAATTGGGGTGGCGCGTGAAACGCCACACACCCGTATTCAGCAGTTTTCCCTTATTTTCAGGTTTTGATTTAAATATCGCCAATTGCAGATCGCCCACGGCTTCAAAGAAAAAACCATAGCCCCACAGGGCTGCGCCTAGATAGTCCAACAATCCCAAGTTCGCTGGCAGCGCAGGGTTCTGGGCAGCCAGCAGGGGAATTGAAATAATCCACATAAAAAAACCCTGCAGCAGAAAAACTTTAATAAAGCTGCGCCACCACCAACTTTGACCTGACTCTTCACGCCATTTTTGATAGCGGAAGTCTTCCGGTTTTCCCCAATTACGGTACAGGATATAAAGAGACAGCCGCAGCCCCCAAATTGTCACAAGTGCCATCAACAGCAGTTTTCTTACAGGTGCGCCATCCGGGGTCAGCGTGTAATAAATCCAGCCAGTGAATACAAATCCTGCTCCCCAGAAAATATCCACAATGCTGGAATTCCTGAGCATCAGACTGACCAGCCATAAAAAAGCCATGTAGCCCAATATGGCTGCCCCTGCAATTAGAAGATATTTAATAGCGGCATGCGTCCTCCTGTTTAATCTGCTTTAATAACTGAAAAACCGATGGCGCCAGGCCCGATATGCGCCCCTATGACCGGCGTTACCTCGCCTACGAGCGGAACAATACCCTCAGGCACCAGGTAAGCTGCTTCTTTTTGGAGTTGCGCGATTTTTTCGGGAGCATGGGTATGCACAAACGCCAGTTGTTCAAGCCTGCCTAATTCTTCAACCAATTTCATCAGGCGGTTGTGTGAGCCATTGAGCGTACGAGTGCGCTCCATATCCGTGACCCCGTCGTTCATCTTCAAGATGGGCTTCAGGATCAGCAAACTCCCCAATCCAAACATGAAGTTCGAAAGGCGGCCGCTGCGGCGAAGAAATTCGAGCGTTGAAAGGACAGCGAAGGTATAGGTGCGCCTGGCTTTATCCGCGATCGCAGCCAGAATATCCTTGACCTTCTCACCTGCTTCAGCCATTATCGCAGCCTCCCGGACCAATAAGCCGGTGCCCAGAGAGAGGTTGCCTGGATCATAAACGTGCACCGGGATTTCCTTTATTTTTTCCGCTGCCAGCCTGGCAACATCCACCGTGTTGCTGAGCGCTTTGCCGATATGGAGAGAAATGATTGCATCCGCGCCCCTGTCAATGGCTTTTTTAAATACGTTCATAAAAGCGTCAATGCCGGGCACCCCGGTGGTTGGATGATGTTTAAAGTTGGGCAAGCGTGTATAAAATTCTTCACGGGACATTTCCACACCGTCCAGGTAGCCCTTATCCCCCACATTAATATACATCGGCACAACGCCGATATTGTATTTTTCAATCACATCGCGCGGCAGATCATTGGTGCTGTCAGTCACTAATGCAATTTTCATAATAGCCTCTTAAAAATGTTGGCAGTCAAAATTCTTCAAAATCCGACTCTTTCGGTTATTTTCCCGTGTAGATACTTGTTTCCCTCCAAGGGTTTATTAGATGATTATCCTCAATATCGTAAAATTTAATCAAAGAATTTTATTAATTTTTTTTGAGATTCTATTAGATAAGATTCATTTCGATGAACAGAGGAATCCCTTGCTTCCCTATTTGGTGCTTTAAAACATCTTAATAATTTATTTAATAAGGGCATGACCAAAAATCACAATTCAAAGTATTTTTTAAGAACACGCATCGCACGCAGAGTCACCCACTTGCTGGGTTTACCTTTTTCTTCAACCTCCACCCAGGTTTTGCCATTGTATGTGTATTCCATCCTCCAGCGCCCTTTTTCATCCTGTTTTTGAAGGACAAAATCAATCGCGTTACTCAGGCGCGCATCGCCGACCAAGCCAAGCCCAACCAGCGCTTCAAGATTCTGCAGAAGGTCAGTCACATAAAAAACCGGAAAGCCAAATTTGAACCAGGAGCCTGAAGCAGCCTTGGCGTATGGATGCGGGTAATCCGCAATGGCTGGATCCACGCTAAGCAGGAAGTTTATGCTCTGGTCAACTGCTTTTTTCTCTGCGGGGGTACGCTTGTCCGGGGGAACTTTTGATAAAGCCATCGCAACCTTCACGGCACCCCACGCACAGGGCTGATGATCATTCGCGCCGCATGGAAAGCCTGGCGCGCTGATGCCGCTGCGAATGTAATGATCGCCTGACGCTTTCTCCCCTGCCGGTGCAAAACCTTCGCCAGTCACACTGCGCGCCATCCAGTCCATCGCCTTCAATAAGCGCGCGTCATCCCGGTAGCCGAAATCCAGCAGGGCTGCCGATATGTTGCCCTGCACACAGTGCACAGCACCGGTCTGTCCGGGGAGAACACTGAAGCCCCCGAAATTTCCGATGGCTTTTTGAAGCAGATATTCGCACGCCTTGTAAATTTGCGGATGGCTGGCATCCGCGCCTGACTGCGCCAGCATGATCACCTGCCAGATCGTGGCAAAATATTTTGGACCATAGATGTTTTTGTCATTCTCCCAATAGCCCTCCGGATATTGTTCAGCCAGAATGGCCGAGATCAGCCCGGTTTGCATCATGGCGCCGCGCGCTGCTTCGAGTTCGGCGTCTCCTTCACACCGGCCAACCAGATCCCGCAACGCCAGAAATCGCAACCGGCGTATTGATGGGATCTTCTTCAAGCAGCCAGTCCAGCGCCTGCGGATTGAGCATATCCATTTCTTTTTTCATTGTCTCACCTCAAATTCTGATTTAATTATTGCATATAATTATTTTCTTAGAAAGCGAGGGCAATATGAACGAGGTTCAAAAAGTTAGAATTTCTTCTGTCTTCAACGATATCAGACGCAAGGTCACCGATTCGGATTTTGATGGCGGCTATATCACTTCTGTATTCGGCAGCGCCGATTTGGACCTGCGTGAGGCAAAGATGAAAGGCGCTGAAGCTGTCCTGGAAATCACCAACGTATTTAGCAGCACTTATATTTATCCGGCAGCAGATTGGGATGTGAGGCTGGAATTAACTGAAATCGCAGGCAACGTCAAGGACCGCCGCGAAAAAAGCGGCAAAACCGCCAGGAAATTGCTGCGCGTTACCGGCATTACCGTCCTGGGAGACGTGTTTATCCGCTGATCCCTCTTTTTTCTCTGATATTGTTCTGACAGGATAATCTCCCGAAAAGGGAGATTATTTCTTTACACAAACTTCACAATTGCTTTATACCCTCTTGACGTACGGGATTTATAGTTGTTTCAAATCAGAAATGAGGAAAAAATGAACAAAACATTAAGAATTACATTAATCGTCGTCGCTGCCCTGTTTGGGGTTGCGATACTTGTCACCAGCGGGGTGGTATTGGGAAGAACTTTCGCATTCAGAAATGCAAATGTTTATGGCCGATTCAACGATTCCCGGCTGCCTTTCAGCATGGGTCCCGGCATGATGGGACGTGGTTTCTTTGGCCAAACCGATGATAATCAGCGCAATTACCAGCAAGGCCCCGGTATGATGGGACGCGGATTATTCGGCCAAAATAATGACGATCAGCGCTTCAACCAACAGGGTCCCGGCATGATGGGACGCGGGTTCTTCGGCCAGAACGATGACAGCCGTGATTTCTACAGGCAGGGACTGGGGATGATGGGGCGTGGATTTTCCGGCAATAATTTCAATGGCGAACCTGCCAGTATTGAAGAAGCCCGATCTGCCTTTGATGCCTATCTAACTCACCCTCGCCAATGATGACCTGGAAGTGGATGAGGTCATGATATTTGACCAGAATGCCTATGCAGTCGTTGTTGAAAAAAGCACCGGGAAAGGCGCCATGGAACTGCTTCTGGATTATGCCACAGGGAATGTGTATCCCGAGATCGGCCCCAACCATATGTGGAACCTTAAATACGGGATGATGACTGGCGGACGGAATGGCGCTTTTGGCTGCGGCATGGGTTTCACCACAGATCCAGATTCAACCGCCATCAATGAAATGACGGTTGCTGAAGCCGACGCCAGAGCTGCAGCACAGGCTTACCTGGATGCGAATATCCCGGGTGCCTTGGCCGCTGATGAAGGCATGACATTTTATGGCTATTACACCTATGATTACAGCGTGGAAGGCAAAATTGCCGGCATGCTCAGTGTCAACGGCTTCAATTCCCAGGTTTGGCCGCATACCTGGCATGGCCAGTTTGTGGAAGAATGGGAACTTGAACAATAATCTCAGCGGATAATTAAAAAGTACGATTTATACTAATAGAGGAGGAAAAATCCTCCTCTATTTTATAAGAAAATGGCAGGGATTAAATGGAAAAAGCGAAAATCCTGGTAATTGATGATGAGCCGGGCATTTTGAATGTTGTCACGGCGTACCTGCGGTCTGAGGGCTTTGATTTTCGCACTGCCAGCGATGGCGTAGACGGCTTAAAAGTGATCCATTCCTACCAACCCGACCTGATCATCCTGGACGTGATGCTGCCGGGCATGGATGGCATGGAAGTTCTCAGCCAGCTGCGGCGGGAATCCAATGCTTATGTCATAATGCTCACCGCACGTTCCGAAGAAACTGACAAGCTGGTCGGTCTGACAGTCGGCGCCGATGATTACCTTACCAAGCCTTTCAGCCCGCGCGAATTGATGGCGCGCATCAAGGCTGCCCTGAGGCGTTACCAGAAACCCACAGCTGAAGTGGACAGGAAAATCTATTCCTTTAACCACGTCCGCCTCGATTCCGGAAGCCGGAAAGTATGGGTGGACGAGAACGAAATTGACTTGACCACGCTGGAATTTGACCTGTTAATGACACTTGCCGATCACCAAGGATTGGTGTTATCCCGCCAGCAGCTTCTGGAAAAAGTTTGGGGCTACGATTATTTTGGCGATTTGCGTGTTGTGGATGTCCATATCGGGCATTTACGCCAAAAACTTGGGGAAAAATTCATTGAGACTGTGCGCGGCACGGGTTACCGCTTTGAGGATAAAGAGGCAAAAGATGTTTAAATCAATTCGCAGCCGCTGGGCATTGAAAATCCTGATCGCCTTTCTTTTAATTATTATCTTGACTGGCATTATCAATACTGCCGTAATGAACCTCTCCATCCAGTCAGCCTTTGACAGGCATCTTGGGAGAATGGGTGAGGGCATGCAGACGATGATGGGCAACGCCCGCGGCGTGAATCTCTTTGGCAGTTTCCGCGCGGCTGTCAACGAATCCCTGCTCACCTCTTTCGCAGTGGCTGCTCTAATCGCGGTTGCCGCCAGTCTGCTCATCAGCCGCCTGATCACGCGCCCGGTGAACACCTTAACCAATGCCAGCCGGAGCATTGCCAGAGGCGAATATGAATATCGGATCCCGGAAAGGGAAATTCCCGCGGATGAATTGGGACAATTGGCAGTGAGTTTCAACCAAATGGCGGAAAAACTGGAGCAGACTGAAAGCATGCGCCGCCAGCTCATAGGCGACATCAGCCATGAACTGCGTACCCCTCTGACAGCCATAAAAGGCTCAATGGAAGGATTGATTGATGGCGTCCTTCCCAATGACGAATCTACTTTTACTCAGATTTACCAGGAAGCTGATCGGCTGCAGCGCCTGGTTGAAGACCTGCAGGAGCTCAGTCGCGTCGAAGCCGGGCAATTTAACCTTAAAAGAAAAAAGATCAGCATTGAAAGCCTGGCAGAAAAAGCAATGGCTGCTTTGGAAAGCGCATTTTCAAAGAAGAAAATCAACCTTGTCCTCCATACTGAAAAGAAGCTTCCAAAGGTCAATGCTGATCCTGACCGCATTCTGCAAGTCCTGCAAAATTTGCTCGGCAATGCACTGCAATTCACACCTGATGGCGGCGAGGTAGCTATTGATTTGAGCAGATCCGGAAATGGCGTGGCTGTAGCGGTGAATGATTCCGGCGCTGGAATCGAAGCCAGGCATCTCGCCCATATTTTTGAGCGCTTCTACCGGGCAGATCCCTCCCGTTCGCGCATCAACGGCGGCGGCAGCGGTATTGGATTGACCATTTCCAAAACTCTGGTTGAAGCGCATGGCGGAACTATCAAGGTGGAAAGTCCCGGTAAAAACCAGGGGAGCAAGTTCACTTTTACCCTTCCGGAATGATATAATCAGCTTATAGATTTCGATCTACATCGTTGGTCGCAAACCACCAGATCAAATGGATCAGTGGTGTTTTTTTAAAATAGAAAAGGAAAAAATGGAAACAAAACTGTATGTCGGTAATCTGCCCTTCGATACGACCGAAGAAGAAATTCAAACGCTTTTCGCCCAGGCAGGGGAAGTAAAATCTGTAACGCTCATCAGCGACAAATTTTCAGGCCAGTCCAAAGGCTTTGGATTTGTGGAGATGGCAAACCAGGAAGGCATGCAAAACGCCTTGAAAATGTTCGAGACATATACTCTTAAAGATCGACCGATCAAAGTAAATGTCGCACGCCCGAAGGAAGACCGGCGCCCGCAATTCCGCGATAACCGCAACCGCAGAGATGGCGGAGGTGGTGGTGGCGGCGGTGGCCGATCGAGATATTAAAAACACACAAATGCCCCGGTTTTCCGGGGCATTTTTTTATAAAATACGCGCCAGGCGCTGGATTCCGGTTTGGATTTCTTCCGGGGTCAGCGCGCAAAACGGCAGGCGCAAAAAATTCTCGCCACCCTTAATAAAGAATCCGCGGCTGTCGCTTAAAGCGACGCCGGCTTCCAGACAATTTTGGGCATCCGGGATGCTCACATCATCCCTGAGTGTCAAACCCACAAAAAATCCTCCCTGAGGTTTTAGCCAATCCCCCTTGCCGCCTATGAAATGCGATAAAGCATCGAGCATGGCGATTAGGCGCTGGCTATAGGATTCTTTCAGCGAATCAATATGCTCATCCAACCAGCCATTGCGGATAAATTCATAAACTACGGCCTGGTTTAGGTAACTCGAGTTGATGCAGGAATCCTCAGCGTATTGCCGAACAGCTGATGCGATGGCATCCGGCGCAGCAATATACCCTACCCGCATACCCGGGCTGATCATCTTGCTAAATGAAGACATGTGCATGACCAAATCCCGATCTTGTTCAAAAAAGGTTGGCACCGGCTCGCCAGAATAGCGCAAATGGCGGTAGGGTCCATCTTCGATGATCCAGAAATGATATTGTCTTGCCAATTCAAGCAGTTTTTGGCGCTGATCCTGCGGCATTAATGCCCCGCTGGGATTTTGAAAATCCGGTATCACATAAAAGGCTTTTGGCGCAGCCCCTGCCTGGAGCGATTTTTCTATGACATTGAAATCCATTTTGCCGTCTACGAGGTTAAAACCCTCCAGTTGTATTCCAGCGCGTTTGAAAAGCGTCAGGGTGCGGTCATACGTTGGCTGTTCAACAAAAACCAGGTCGCCGGGTTTAAGGCAGGCATGGATGAAAAAATCCAGCAGCTGCAGCGAGCCCTGGCCCAAAATAACGCTCTCAATTTGCGTCTGGTGTCTGCCGGCAATCCACTGCCTGAGTGGATCATAGCCTGCCGCTCCCGCGTATTGCAGGATCAGGTCGCCATGATCCAGAATTGCAGCCCGGCTGCATTCAACCAGCTTTTCTTTTGGAAAACTCTCAACCGGCGGGATGCCGCGGGTAAAAGCAATTATTTTTTCCATGATTTACCCTTTCGGCGGAGATTTCAGGCCGCTGCCTGTCAACGCGACAACCACTTTCGCCTTTTCTCCGATAGATATATAAACTTGCGGCAGAGCTGCAGCTGCCACTGCGCTCGTGGGTTCGGCGAACAAGCCAATATGCGCCAAAGCCTGCCAGGCAGATTTTATTTCATCTTCAGTCACTGTCAGCGCACCACCGCCGCTTTCGCGCAGCGCTTGCAAAATCCGTTTTCCCCGCACCGGTTTGACAATTGCCAGCCCTTCCGCCAGGCTGGCGCCCGCCGGCGCGATCTCAGGAATATCCTCAAGCCCTGCAGAAAAAGCCGCATGGATGGGTGAAAGCATTTCAGGCTGCGACTGCAAAGAGCTTTGGTAATTTATTGATCATTCCCGCCCGCACCAGCCGCCCGAAACCAAGAAAAGCGCCTAACAGAAGTCCGCCCTGCCCGACCGGAAAGACAAGCGCGTCTGGCATTTCAGCGCCGAATTGCTCCCATATTTCCCAGGCAAAGCTTTGCTGGCCGAGAAGGTATACAGGATTGAAGGCGTGTGAAGCGTATACCGCACCGAGGCTCACCGCCTGTAGCGCGGCTTTGGTGGTCTCGATGCGCGGGCCGGGAATCTTGTGAAGGTCAGCGCCAAAAAAGCCAATCTGTGCCAGTTTGGCTGCTGAAGCGCTTTCGGGCGCATAGATGGATGCTTTTATCCCTGCCCGGGCGGCATATGCCGCAATTGAGGCACCGGCATTGCCGGATGAATCCTCCACAACCTCAGTAATCCCGGATGCGCGCAGAAAGTTGATCTCCACTTCAGTGCCCCGATCTTTAAAAGACCCGGTTGGCGCCATAAATTCAAGCTTGAAATAAGAATGTGATGAATTGAAGTTGGCATCCACCACAGGCGTCCAGCCTGCGCCCAAAGTGAAGGGGGCTTCGATTTCATCCAACCCAAAAATATCCTGATAGCGCCATAGTCCGGAATTGCCGGGAGCGATTGCCGAAGGATCAAATGAATCCATTTCTTCAAATTCCCACGCACCGCCGCACTCGCAGCAGTAAGTGTGGGCATCGAATTCAGCCTTTTTTCCGCAATCCGGGCAAAAAACTTTCATTGATCTTCCCTCACGACAATTTTGTCCAATTCTAATAAAAATCCCCCAAAACGGGGGATCAATTTTTTAATATTCTGATGAATCAGTCAGAGGGTGCGATCATTTTTTCGAGCATATCCATGGTGATTGACTGCGGGCGTTCCAAAGGCGAATTAAGGGCGCGCGCCCAAACCATGTTGGCTGTGAGCCCCAATACCCTGCCAACGCCAAACAGGACAGTATAAAATTCATATTCCTTCATCCCGCAGTGGTATTGCAAAGTACCTGAAATCGCATCAATATTCGGCCAGGGATTTTTGGCTTTGCCCTGTTCTTTGAGCACCCGCGGCACCACGTGATACACCAGGTCCGCAAGCTGGAAGAGCTCATCATCCGCGAAGTATTTCTTGCCAAATTCATACTGCACTTGAAAACGCGGGTCGATATCACGCAGGATGGGATGGCCGTAGCCGGGGATCAGCTTGCCGCGATTGAGCGTGTCCCAGATATAGCCTTCCAATTCCTCTTCAGTCGGGCACTTGCCGAATTTATTGCGGATTGCCAATAGCCATTCCAGGCAGTCCTGATTTGCGCGGCCGTGCAGCGGGCCTGCCAAACCATTGATGGCCGCCGAACACGCGAAGAACACATCTGAAAGTGCTGAGTTGACCAGCAAGCCCGAGTGTGCGCTGACATTGCCAACACCCTGATCAGCATGAATGATGAAAAACAGGCGGCTGAGATCCTTGTATTTCTCATCCAGGTCCTTGTCAATCATATAAGCAAAATTAGCGCTCCAGTCGTGCGCCTGGCTGGGCGGGATAAGCCCGCGGTTGTGGTACTTGATGTTGTAAATCGCTGCAGCAATTGCAGGCGCTTTGGCCGTCAGGCTCAGGCTGTCGGTGAGCATCGGCCGCCAGTGTTTATCTTTCTGCAGACCGTTCTTGTAATTTAATGTGAATTCTGACCGCGACTCAAGCGCGAGGATCGCCTGCGAAAACATGATCATGGGATGGGTATCCTTCGGCATGGAGCGCAGCATATCGGCTACATGGTAGGGAAGGTCGCTGCGGCGGCGCCACTCTTCTTCCACATCCATCGCATCCTGGTCAGTGGGAATATCCCCGACCAGCAGCAGGTAATACAGCCCGCCTGCCAGCGGGAATTCACTTCCTTCTGCTTTGGGCAGCAGGTTAAGGGCTTCTTTTAATGGATAGCCGCGGTAATGCACGCCTTTATGTGCGTCAACGAAGGAAACATCGCTGAGCAGAATGTCCATGCCGCGCAGGCCATTAAATATTTGGTTTAGATAAATATCTCCCAATTTGTGATTTTTGTATTCGCCGGCCACGCGTTCCATGCGCGCCCTTGCCGCCTCGATCTTCGGTTCCATCCTGTCATGCAGCCACATCGTTTTTTTTCCTTTCAAATTGAGAGTTTTTCGAGCATTACACCAGGGATGGTTGATACCCCAGCTCATGTGAAATTTCTTCCGCCGCCGGTTTTACCAGCGCGGCTATTTCATGGATCTTTTCTTCCGTGAAGCGCTGCGAAGGCCCGGAGATGGTCAGCGCAGCCGAGATGCGCCCGAATTGGTCAAAAATCGGCGCGGCCACCCCGGAAGCCTCCAGCACCCATTCGCCCTTGCTCACCGCGTATCCCTGGCGCTGGATTTTGCCCAGGTTTGTTTTTAATTCATCCAAATCGGTAATTGTGCGCTTGGTCATCGGCACCAGTTTAATGCCAGCAAGAATCTCATCCCGGCGGGATTCCGGCAAATACGCCAAAAAAACCTTCCCGGCAGAACCCGCGTAAAGCGGTATTCGGCGTCCGACGCGCGCAACGATGCGCACTGTTTCTGAACTCTCCAGCCTTTCAACACAGACACGGTCATTGCCTTCCATCACATACAGGCTGATGGTTTCGCGCGTTTGCTGCTGGAGGCGCACCATCACCGGCAGGGATAAAGCACGCACATCCGAAGTAACGGTATAGATCCCGGCCCAGGCCAGCACTTTGGAGCCCATCATATACGCCGAAGTCTCGGGATCCTGATTCAGGATGCCCAAATCTTTCATCGCCCCCATCAGGCGGCCGGCAGCGCTGGAAGAAAGGCGCGCCTTGCGCGCTGCTTCACGCACGCCCAAGACCGGCTCGTCCAGCGTAAAACATTCCAGGATCGCAACCGCGCGTTCCAATGATTGGTTCTTTTCTGCCATATTTTATTGTCCCACATTACGGGACAGCGTCCCATAATATTGGGACAATTTTATCATATTGATTAAGATTGTCAAGCGATTTGTAGAGCTCTGCGCGGTGTGCCTATCGTCAGATACCATCCCACCCTGTCATATCTGGTTTTTCCAGACATGCAGTCTAAAGTAATTTCCTGGTGTTCTTGAATAATCTGCACCCAATGAAAAAGCAGGTTCCTGTGAAGGCTATTTAGGTTTGCTGTATTTTTCTTTAAGTATCTTGCCCACTGCTCCGCCTGGATGGAAATTCATATAAGCCTGCTCAGTAAATCCCTGCCGGGCAGCCACAGCCATGATCAGCGCGTCGCATAAGGCCATCGAATTTAAAGCACTGCTTGACCCCGCAAATTTGAATGGACCGGCCTCTTCATCAGCTCCAATTGGCAAGGCAACATCACACCCATTGGCCAGGCTGGATTGCATATTCCCAACAATGGAAATTGTCTTCGCGCCCAGATGTTTTATTTGCGGCAGAATCGCCAGCACTTCAGCAGTCTCGCCGCTGTTGGAAATCAGAATAACCACATCTTCTTTCCTAACCAATCCCAGATCGCCGTGGCTAGCCTCACCAGCGTGCAAAAAATAGGCGGGCGTATTCAGGCTGGACATGTTCGCTGCAGATTTCTTGCCCACATGCCCTGAATGGCCGACACCGGTAAATATGACCCTGCCTTTGCAGTGAAGCACAATCTCGCACGCCTTTTCAAAACGGGCGTCCAAAAGTGTATCCAGCTTCTGCAGCGACCGGATTTCATCTTTAAGCACCTGGTGAGCGGTTTTCAGTAAAATCGCGTTCTTGTTTGCCATTGCCACCTCATTTTTTCCGCAATTATCACACGAATCAGAAACCGGGATGAACAATCATGTGTTTAATAAAAGTTGATGGCTTATATTCCATGCCAGGAGTGATGCTCAATGTTAGAATTGACCAACTTATATTTTTTCCAGAGGTGCGATGGGAGCTGCCCAGATAATACACAAGTCACGATTCCTTTTATTGCCGGCGATGGTATCGGCCCCGAAATTATGGCCGCTGCCCAGGCAATTATCAATCATGCAGTCCATGCAGCTTATGGCGATGCTAAAAGCCTGGTCTGGTGTGGAAGTACCCGCGGGCAAGTCCGCTTTTGAAGCGACAGGCGAGTGGCTGCCCGCCGAGACATTGAAAGCACTAAAAGAACATAAGGTCAGCTTAAAAGGACCGCTGACCACGCCGGTGGGCGGGGGCATCCGCTCATTGAATGTTCTTCTGCGCCAGGAACTTGACCTGTATGTATGCCTGCGCCAGGCGCGCTGGTTTGAAGGCTTGCCCTCCCCTCACCGAAATCCTCAAGGGATCGATATCACCATTTTCCGTGAAAATACCGAGGATATTTACATCGGGCTTGAATACCAGGCTGGTTCACCGGAAAACCGCCGCTGGCTGGATGGTTTCAAACAATACCAGCCTGATGACTACGCGAAAATCCCGAATCCCGAGGAGGTCGGCATCGGCATCAAGCCGGTTTCAAAATTGGGCAGCCAGCGCCTGGTCAAAGCCGCTCTCCAATGGGCGCTGGAGAACAACAAACACAGGCTGACGCTGGTGCATAAGGGCAATATTATGAAATTCACCGAGGGTGCTTTCCGCACCTGGGGATATGAATTATCTGAAAGTGATTTTCAGGACCAGACTTTTACCAAACGTCAATATCAGGAAATAGCCAAAGCGCAGGGTGAAGCAGCCGCCCAAACAGCAAAAAGTCAGGCGAAGTCAGATGGCAAGTTATGGGTTGATGATGTCATCGCGGATGTTGTCTTTGAGCAGCTCATCACAACCCCGCAGCAGTTTGAGGTGCTGGCCACCACCAACCTGAATGGCGATTACATCTCAGACGCCGCCGCCGCGCTGGTGGGCGGCGTGGGCATTTCTCCTGGAGCAAATATAAATTTTGAAACAGGCACTGCGGTTTTTGAAGCCAACCATGGCTCCGCTGAAGACCTGGCTGGAAAAAATCTTGCCAATCCCAGCTCGCTCATCCTTTCAGGCGAGATGATGCTGCGTTACCTGGGCTGGCATGAAGCTGCCGATCTGGTGCGCAAGGGGATTGAAGCAGCCATTCGCACACGCAATGTGACCTTTGACCTCGCAAAACAAATTGAAGGCGCCCAGGCATTGGGCACCCGCGAATTTGCGCAAGTCGTCATGGATAATATTTAAAGTATTTCGGAGCAGTCATGGAAAAACCGTTTACTGGATTGAATGAAGCCATCAGCGTAAATGGCAAAGATTTTCATTTTTTTAGCCTTCCAAAACTGGCGCAGAAAACAGGTGTTGATCTTGCATGCCTGCCTTTTTCAATTCGCATCCTGCTGGAAGGCTGCTACCGCCAGCAAACAAAGAATGGTTTTTCGCCTGAAGCTGTCAAAGCGCTCTTAAATTGGAAAGCTGCCGCTTCAGATGAACGCCCGGTGGTGCCTTTCCTGCCGGCGCGCGTGCTGCTGCAGGACTTCACCGGGCTGCCGGTGCTGAATGACCTCACCGCGCTGCGCGCCGCACTGAAGCGCCAGGGCAAAGATCCTGCCAAAATAAATTCATCCATTCCCTGCGATCTGGTCATTGACCACTCCCTGACTGTTGAAGCCTATGGCTGCCCGGAAGCGCAGAAACTGAACGAAGAACGCGAATTTGAGCTGAACCAGGAGCGCTATGCATTCTTGAAGTGGAGCCAGACCGCTTATCAAAACCTGCGCGTCCTGCCGCCCGGATTGGGCATCTGCCATCAGGTGAACCTGGAATATTTAAGCAAAGTCGCTTTTGTAAGGGAAGAAGGGGGGCAGACCGTTGTTTTTCCTGATAGCGTTTTGGGCACTGATTCCCATACCACCATGGTTAATGGTTTGGGCGTGCTTGGCTGGGGCGTGGGCGGGATTGAAGCTCTGGCGGCCATGCTCGGATACCCAAGCGAGTTCGCCATCCCCGAAGTGGTCGGTGTGGAATTAACAGGCAGCCTGCCAGCGGGCACAACTCCTACAGACCTGACCCTCACCCTCACCAGCCGGCTGCGGGCGCTGGGCGTTGTCAATAAATTCGTTGAGGTTTTCGGCGCGGGCTGCGCGGATCTGCCAGTTGAATCGCGCGCCATGATTGCCAACATGTCGCCGGAATCAGGCGCGACCGCCACTTATTTCCCGGTGGATGCCCAAACGCTGGATTACCTGGGGCGCACCGGGCGGCCTGAAGATCATATCCGGTTGGTGGAAGCATATTATCAGGCGCAAGGCCTTTTCAGGGAAATGGATTCCCATCCGGAATTTACCCAAATCTTGCAGGTCAACCTGGATGAAATCCAGCCGGTGATGGCCGGCCCAAAACGGCCGCAGGATATTTTCCTTTTAAAAGATGCGAAAGCAAGTGTTTGACAAAGCCTTGATCGCTGAGAAAGGGAACCTTGGTTTTGGCTTGAGCCCGTCTGAAGCCGCCAAAAAAGCAACCGTCAGCATTAACAAGCCGAGACTTTGAATTGACCCACAGCTCGGTATTAATCGCTGCCATCACTTCCTGCACCAACACCTCCGATCCGGGTGTATTGATCACAGCCGCGCTGCTGGCGCAGAAAGCCGCTTCAAAAGGACTGCGTTCCAAACCCTGGGTGAAAACCAGTTTCGCGCCCGGCTCCCGTGCGGTTAAAACCTACTTGGCTGCCGCCGGGTTGATGGCAGGGCTGGAAGCGCTGGGCTTTCATATCGTGGGCTACGGCTGCACGACTTGCATTGGCAACTCAGGGCCGATTGACGCAGACATCAGCCGTACATTAAAAGAAGCCTGCTTGACCGGCGTTGCAGTCCTTTCAGGCAACCGCAATTTTGAAGGGCGCATCCATCCAGACACGCGCGCCAGTTTTCTGGCAGCACCGCCCCTGGTTGTGGCTTATGCCCTTGCCGGGAACATTGATTTTGATTTCGATAAATCTCCGCTGGGCGAAGACTCTGAAGGCAATCCGGTCTATCTGCGGGATATTTATCCCGCCCGCCAGGAAGTTGAGCAAGTAATTCGGGAATATGTTAAATCCGACATTTACACCCGCAATTACAGCAGCTTATACAAAGAAAATGCGCGCTGGAACGCGATGGATGTTCCCCAGGGAGAAATCTTCCCCTGGAATGCAGCCTCAAGCCTGATCCGTGAACCTGCGTTTCTGTTCGGTGCCGAATCGAACGTTAATCTTTCGCAGGATATTCAAGGCGCCCGCGCTTTGGCAATGCTTGGCGACTCAATCACCACTGACCATATATCGCCGGCCGGACGCATCTCGCCTGAACTGACCGCAGGCCAATACCTGCGTTCGCTGGGCGTTGAAAGCGCCGATTTTATTTCATTCGGCGCACGCCGAGGCAATCATGAGGTTATGGCACGCGGCACCTTCAGCAATCCCCGCCTCCGCAACCTTCTTGTTCCGGAAAAGGAGGGGGGATTCACCCGCCACCAGCCTGATGGCGGGGTGATGCCAATTTATGACGCTGCGCAGTTGTACCAAATTGAAGAAACACCGCTTATCATTCTGGCCGGCAAACTTTACGGCAGCGGCTCCAGCCGCGATTGGGCAGCCAAGGGCACCTACTTGCTGGGAGTGCGGGCGGTGATCGCTGAATCGTTTGAGCGCATCCACCGCACCAATCTAGCCTGCATGGGAGTCCTGCCGCTGCAATTTGAGCCGGGTGAAAATTCCTCGAAACTGGGGCTGCTGGGGGAAGAATCCTTCAGCATTTCCGGACTTGAAAAAATGCGCACCCTTAAATCAAAACTTTCAGTCCGGGCTGTTCGGCCGGATGGCACCCATATTGAATTCCAGGTGACTGCGCGCATTGACACGCCTTTGGAAATGGCTTACTTTGCTGCAGGCGGCTTGATGCGCAAGGTGATGGCCGATCAGAAATCCTGAGGTAGCGGCGATACAATATTTGAAAATGACGAAAAAGCGAATCGGAATTATTGGTTTTCTTATTCTTCTGGTTGCCGCCGGCTGTCAGCCCAAGGCGGCTGCGCCTGAGCCATTGATCCAGACTCCCTATCTTACTTCTGCGGGAACGCCTGAGGCTGCACTCACTGAAACTCCGCTTGCTGAACCAACCGAAGTTCACGGGAAATTATTAATCGCGGATAACTTTGCGAGTATCAGTCCCTTGTGCCAGCCCGCCTCAATAGCAAGCGCATTCATTTCAAATTGCTCACAAAATACGCTTGCCATCAGCACTGCTGAGGATCGTCGTAAAGTGGATATCCTGACTTTCAGCGAATTGCCGCTTGCTGCCGAATCTTTCAGCCTTCAAGTTGGAACGCTAACTACCGGCGCGCAAAAAGCCAAATCGGACCAGAATCAATACGGCGTCTATTTCATCGATGAAAGCGGCCAGAAGCGTGCCTTGCGCCTGACTGCACAGTATTTTAATTTTGAAACCTGGTCAAAAAATGAAGAAGACAGGGTGGAAGATAAAACCTCTCTGACCTTCTCGCCGCTGATCCATTCCGCCGACCAGAGCAACATCTTGCGACTGGATTGTTCCGCATCCGGGTGCGATTTCTTTGCCAACGGCGGCCTGGCAGGGCGTTCCGCGCAGGGTATGACAGGCAAGATCACGGCAGTGGGGCTGTTCGCCGCATCCGAATGGGACCAGCAATTTGGGCAAGTGCAATTCAAGGATCTACAAATACATGAATTGACAGCTGACCAATTGATTTTCCATCCTTTTTCACTTGAAGATTCTTTAGGCATCGGCAGCGAAACCTTTACAGGCATTGGTTTGAGCGGCGCATTTAATCGCTATGAAACGGATGGTTTTCATTTTTCACCGGTCATTCCGTATGGCTATTACGGGGTTAAAGCCGGCCCCGGGCTGGGTGATATGTCCACCAGCGTCACGGTGAAAATGGAAATTACACCCGGTGTCAGCGGCAGCCGCTATGCGGGTCTGGTGTGCCGCTCCAGCCAGGAAGGCATGCTGATGGCGGTGATCCGTGCCGATGGCACGTATTCCGTTTTCCGGGACACGCCCAGGCAGCATTTTGCCCTGCTGGCCCAAAAGGCGTCAGACGCCATCCTGCCGGGTCTGGCCGAAAATAAACTGCGCCTTGATTGCATCGGCAGCCGGATTGATTTCTTATATCAATGATAAACAAGTCGAAACGCTGACCGACACGCGCTTTGGGCTGCGCTTCGGCCGCGCGGGTCTTTTCACCAAGGCCGGAGGCGCGCCTGATCCTAACGCGATCGTTTTCAATGATTTCAGCATAACTGAAGTCCGGCACTAAACTCAAATTTCTGGCCCGATTTCTTTACCCCATCAATTGCAGTGCGCCTCAATTTAAACAATTGTTTGAAGCGCTACCATAAAAAGCAATTCGCATGTGACTAATAATCAATGACGGCAACGGCGCATGCTGCCTTACTGCCTTTGTTTATCGGCAATAAGCGAATGCTACTTGATGTTTCTGAGCCCTTTCCACAAGTGGTCCAGGACCATCAGAAAGGTTTTACTGCGCTCTTCCCAGGCCTGCTGGGTAATGTGAAAACCGTCGCGATATGGATCAAGGCCGTGATTGCCAAGGGGCTGCGCCGCCGCCCACCAATTCCACATCGGCAGGTCATATTCATACGCCAGGTTGGCAATCGTCTGGTTGATCGAGTGGTCTTTTTCCACATTATCGGCCTTGGTCGCCAGAATTGGAACCGCGCCCTGCGAGATTGTGTATTCAATGATCTGCCGCAGGTACTGCTCATACAAATCTGCTGAGCGCCCATTAAAGGGAAATTCCAGGCTGATGAGCACAAAAGATGGGCGCGTCAGGCGGATTTCACAATCAAGCGGCGCTTCATCCGGCTGGCAGATCTCAGGATCGGCCAATAAGGGCGAAAGAGGCGATGCGGCTGTGAACCCAAACTTGGCGGATTGGCCGTCGGTATCAAAATATCCCTTGAAATTTTCAACCGTATCCAGGTAGCTGTCAATTTTCCAGGGAAATTTGTAGATATCCAAATGGTCGAACCTGCCCAGAAAATATTCATGCAGGTTCTGGCAGTCCCCTACTTTTGAAAAAGCGTTTGGATTATTGCCCAATTCCCGGCCTTGCGCGTATATTTCTCTGGCTCTGGCGGTCACTTCCGGAACCACCGGCCATTTTTGCCATTCTTTGGGCAGCAGGCGGGTATCTTCTGTTGGCTGCGGAGAGGCTGTAGCCTGGGCACTTGCGGCATCAGCGGTCAGGGTCGCGTGCAGGTAGCTATCAGCATCCTGCTGCCTGGGCAGCGGCGTTGCCAAGTTAACTGTTTGCTCAGGCTTGCCGCAGGAAATTAACAAGAATGTGATGATAAGGATTATTGGGATGGATTTCTTCATTGGTGCAATTTTACTATTTTGGGTGTAATAATTCAGGAACTTTTTTTAATACTTTTCGTTAATCGAGCGAGACTATTAAGTCAAATATATTAATGATTCCGGCAGCATTTTCGCGCCGGAAGGAGGAAGAATGAGTCAAAAAAAATTGATCGCTGCAGCAATCCTTTTATTCACTGTAGGCGCTGCCTGTACCCTGCCCTTTACCATCCAATCCGCAGATAACCTGGTGGCCACTGCAGCCGCCCAGACTGTGCAGGCCTGGCAGACCCAAAACGCGCCAATCCAAACGCAGCAGCCAACCTGGACCGCGCTGCCGACCCAGACCGCCTATCCCACCTTTACACCGCCCGCGCCGGCAAAACCGGCTGCACTGCCAACTGCCACCCCGCAGCCCTGCAACCAGGCCGCTTTTGTCAGCGAAACCATACCGGATGGAACCAAATTCGATCCGGGTACGGAATTCACCAAATCCTGGCGCCTGAAAAACATCGGCACCTGCACCTGGAATCCAAACTATAAACTGGTGTTTTTTGACGGCAGCCAGATGAGCGGTCCAAATTCCGTCAAACTGGATGATTATGTCGCACCCGGTGAAAAAATTGACATCCTGGTGGACCTCAAATCGCCAGCCAAAGCAGGGTCCTACACTGGATATTGGAAGCTTCAGGCTGATGACGGTTCTAAATTTGGCCAGGTTTTTGTCCAGATCAAGGTGACTTCGGCAACATTCGCGGTCACCAGTGTGGATCTCATATCAACACCTGCCTCATATAACGGCGCCTGCCCCAAGACATTCACAATTGAAGCAGACATCACGGCCAGCGCCGCCGGCAAAGTAACTTACAAATGGCAGCGCAGTGATGGAAATACATCAGCGCTTAAAACCGTTACCTTTGACAGCCCGGACACCGAGACAGTGGAGTTTGACTGGGACCTGAACAGCACGGATACGCATTGGGTGAAAATCTATATCGACACTCCCAACCATCAGTGGTTCGGCCCCATCGATATTCCCGTCACCTGCTCTTAAGTGATAAAAAAAAACTAAACCCTCTCCTGAAAAGAGAGGGTTTTCTTTTCAAACGAAATTAAATGGTATACACTCATCTCAAAGGATGGATGAAGGAGTGGATTATGGCAGAAAAAGCAATTAAGGTCCTTCTGGTATGCGCGGCCGGAATGTCCTCCAGCATGCTTGAGGCTAAGATCAAGGCTGCGGCAGCGGCGGCAGGCCGGGAAATTGAACTGAAAGCCATTGATAGCATGCGCATGACCATGTGGGATTTTGAAAAAGACCCCATGGATGTGGTGCTGGTTGCACCCCAGGTGCGCTTCAAGAAGCGCAGTATTGCTGAAAAAGCGGAACCTCAGGGAAGCGTGGTTCAGGATATTGATACGGTTGCCTATGGCATGATGGACGGGGAGAAGATTTTTGCCCAGGTTCTGGAAGCGATAAAGAATAAATAAGGTTTTGTACTAATTATTCATCATCCAACCTTCATGAATACAGAAAAGAAAAATAATCTCAGGGAAGTGGTTTTGCTCTTCCTGAAATTGGGTTTTACATCTTTTGGCGGACCTGCGGCACACTTGGCCATTTTGCACGACGAAGTTGTCAAGAGGCGCAAATGGCTGGATGATGAGCAATTCCTTGATCTGGTCGGCGCCACCAATCTTATCCCCGGCCCCAACTCCACAGAAATGACCATCCATTTGAGTTATCTGCGCGCAGGATGGCCGGGTTTCATTTTGGGCGGCATCAGTTTTGTGCTGCCCGCGGTTTTAATGGTTTTAGGCCTGGCCTGGTCCTATCAAAAATACGGCGCTGCGCCTCAGGTGGCCTGGGTGCTTTACGCGGTAAAACCGGTTGTCATCGCCTTTATCATCAAAGCACTGTGGTTTCTTGGAAAACAGGCGATTAAAGAGCCGCTGTTGGGCTTTGCCGCAGCCGGCGTTTTTATATTAAACCTGCTGGGGGTAGATACTCTGTTGCTTCTTTTCTCAGCCGGGCTGCTTGTGATGCTGGTCAAGAACTACGGAAAAATAAAGTCAAATCCGTCATCCCTAAAGAGTCTCTTCCCCTTGACCCTGCCGCCTGCAGCGTCCATGCTTTCACAGGCAATTACTTTGCCTGCTCTATTCTTCACTTTTCTGAAAATTGGCAGCGTGCTGTATGGGGGCGGGTACGTGCTTTTGGCTTTTCTGCGGTCCGATTTTGTGGTGAGGTTGGGCTGGCTGACAGAAAAGCAGCTCATTGATGCGATCGCAGTCGGCCAGGTGACACCCGGCCCCCTCTTCACCACCGCAACCTTCATCGGGTATATCCTCGCCGGTGTGCCAGGCGCTTTACTTTCAACCCTCGGTATCTTCGCGCCTTCCTTTTTCTTTGTGGCCATCTCCAACCGTTTCATCCCCAAAATGCGCCATTCTGCCTGGTTTTCCGCTTTCCTGGACGGCATTAACGCCGCCTCGCTCGGCTTAATGGCGGCAGTGACAATTCAACTCGCCCGGGCAGTTCTGGTGGATCCCGGAAGCATAATTCTGGCAGGCATCTCGCTCGCTCTGGTTGTGTTTACCCGCATCAACACCACCTGGATCATCCTGGCGGCAATTGTATTTGGGATCGCCCGCTACCTGATCGGCGGCTGAGAAGACTCAACAAACTTCCCGGCGCACAGGTTTTTATGGTTAAATTGTGGGATGCCTTTAAAAAACTATGCGGATTTTATCAAGCGCTACCCCGATTATGAATCAACTTCTGAAATTGACCGGCTGCGGGAAAGCCAGTATCCTCTGCTCGCCAGGGAAGCGCATGTTTACCTGGATTACACCGGCGCCGGACTGTATGCCGCTTCACAGCTGCTCGACCACCAGAAACTGCTGAGCGAGTCGCTCTTCGGCAATCCGCATTCCTGGAATCCCACCTCTTCGCGTTCGACTGAACTGGTTGAACAGGCTCGCCGATTTATCCTGGATTTTTTTAATGCGTCACCTGAGGAATATGCCTGCATCTTTACAGCCAACGCCAGCGGCGCCCTGAAACTGGTCGGGGAAGCTTATCCCTTCGGCGCCGGATGCCGTTATCTGCTGACTTTCGACAACCATAATTCAGTCAATGGCATCCGTGAATACGCGCACGCGAAAGGTGCTTCTGTTACCTATATTCCGGTAATCCTGCCCGATCTGCGCTCAGATGAAACAAGGCTTAAAGAAGAATTCACGAATCCAAATGCCGGTTGTTTCAATCTTGTTCGCCTACCCGGCGCAATCCAATTTTTCAGGCGTTCAGCATCCGCTGGAATGGATCGCGGAAGCCCAATCTCAAGGGTGGGATGTGCTGCTCGACGCGGCTGCTTTTGCGCCAACCAATCAACTTGACCTCAGCCGCTGGCACCCTGATTTTGTGCCTTTATCATTTTATAAAATGTTTGGTTACCCCACCGGCGTTGGAGCCTTGATCGCGCGCAGGGATACACTGCGCAAGCTCAGCCGCTCCTGGTTTGCCGGCGGCACCACCACGGTTGCTTCGGTCCGCGGCAACAAGTTTTATCCTGCTGAAGCGCCCGCGGGCCTGGAGGATGGCACCCTCAATTACCTCAATATTCCGGCTGTGGAGATTGGATTAAAGTTCCTGCAGTCGATAGGATATGAAACGATCCATAGGCGCGTTGCCTGCCTGACCGGCTGGCTGATTGAAAGCTTGAGTGAATTGAAACATTCCAACGGTGCCGGCCTGGTGAAAATTTATGGCCCATTAACCACTGAAAACCGCGGCGGCACTGTGGCTCTCAATTTCTTTGATGCGCAGGGGGATATCATTCCCAAAAACGCACTGGAAGAAGAAGCCAACCGCAGGAAGATTTCCATCCGCATGGGTTTTTTCTGCAATCCCGGCGCAGGCGAAGTCGCTTTGGATATTTCCGGCGATGAACTCTCCTCATGCTTTTCACGCCCCTCTTATGAAGCGCGCATTACCGATCTTGATTTTCAGCGCTGCATTGACCCCAAAGCTTCCGGTGCTGTGCGCGTCTCAATGGGGCTGGTCAGCAATTTTGCGGATATTCAAGCCTTCCTTGAGTTTGCCGGGCAATTTCTGGAATAGCTTTTATAAAACCAGGCCCAAAACCAAAATAGCCATTATCAGGACCAGGACGGGAATGATGACCCCGGACCAATCCATTCTCAAGCTCCGGCTGCCCTCAGGTAAAGGAGGCGCTTCCAGGTTGAATTGCGAAATCAGGAAGCGGATGACCGGGGTGAAAATACCCGCTCTGCTCAGCCAACTGAAGGAATTCGCTGTTCAATTGCTGGATCTCATCACGGATCACTTCGGCATGCCTGACCATGGCCACTTCCATGCGCGGATTGCGCAATAACTTGCGCAGAAAAGCGACCATCACAGGTTCCGGCAGCCAAAGAAATTTCTTTAAAGCCGCCGGTTCAACAGGGATATTCAGCTTCCTCAATACTCGGAATCCTTCCTTGATGCCCCGCCAGGTCATTACCAATCGCATCGCGGGTGGCCGCCATGCGGTAATTGTCATTTCCGCAAAGGTAAAGGGATGTCGCCAGCGCAGGGAACAGAAGCGCAACGTGGCATTTTGACCATGCATCCATGTCGGTCAGAGATCTTTGCTTTCAAAAATTTTCCTTTTTCAAGTTCAGACTGCAACCTGCTGCACGCGGGTGGACATTGCACCATCCGGTTCCCCCAGTAAAATTTCCGCTTCTCTTTCCGGCTCCGCGTTGATATACACAATCTTGCCGCCTTCCTTGAATCCTGCCGCGCCGGCAAAGCCTGTCAGCACACGCTCTTTCCAAGCGCCTTGATCAAGGCATCAGGTCCGGCAGCATTATTCATTAGAAAAAGAACATTTGGGGAGCAATTCGCGGCAAGTACCGGCAGTGCATCAAGCGCCTTGTTCTTGCGCATCACCACCAGAATGAGATCAAAGAAATCGTCAGGCGCTAGGTTTTCAATAATAGGTACTTGAACGCTTTCCTCTTCCTTGGAAGTCCAGCTTTTCAGGATGATCCCTTCCCGGCGCAGCTGGGCCAAGCGCTGACCGCGCGCCAGTAAAGTTACGTTCTGACCGCCCTGATGCAGCCTGGCTGCCAGCAAACTTCCCAAAGGTCCCGCACCGAAAACCAAGATCTTCATGAATATTTGAATTCCCTATCAAATTGCCTGCCTTCATTATAATGAAGACCAGGGCTTTTTGCATCAAAATATTATTTTCCAGGATTTTTCATTACCACGGTCATTTAAACAAATTCTGCCCGACTGTAATTTCAGCCGGGCAGAATGTTTGAAATTTATTCTTAATAGATTTGTTGTATTGGAAAATTATTCAAATTTGATCACGGTCTTCCACAGCAATCTCGGTTATTTCGATCGGGTCATCAGCCTCCTGCAGCATTTCCAACGGACTTTTAACCAGCTTTTCAGCCATTGCCGCGAAACGTTTTGTATGTTTGATCATTTGCTCTAACGCTTTTGGGCCATTTTCTCGATATGGGAAGAAATCCATCACGTAATACCCATCCCAGCCTACTTTCTGCAGCCAGTAGAAGAAATCCAGGGTTGTCCAAAAGTTGATCTGACCAACCAGCATATCTGAATCCCAGTCGCCATAATTATCATTGACATGCACCTCAAATAGACGGTTATACCTGCCCGCCAGAGCAACCGAGTATCCGGGATTTTCTTGCGCGTTGAAAGCATGGCCGGTATCAATTGCAACACCCACATTTTTCAACCCGATTTCCTCGCACAATAATAGTGCTTTGCCAACACTGTCAATGAAACAGCGCACTCGTGGTTCTTTGGCTTTATATTCAACAGCCAGGTTTACCTTTGGGCGGTGCGCAGCGACTTCCTGAATGCCTTCCACAAGATATCCCCATGCTTTTTGATAATTCGCCTGCAAGGGATATTCATAACCATCCTGGCCTGGCCAGACCAGAATATCAAAAATGCCCATTTCTTCTGCTACTTCCACACAGCGCTTGCCCAGAGCAATCGCTTCTTTCCGGGTTTCGGGATTTTTGGCGGCAAATGAGCCGAACATCCATTTGCGATCTCCATATATACCCAATTCCAGGAGCGGCATTTTTATTTCGTAGCGATCCAGAATTTTTGTAATTTCAACCGGATCAGTGAAGGACATCGGAAAATCCAACGCGATGGTATCCAAACCTTCAATTTTCTTGGATGCGGCTAAAGCATCATCCAGAGACATACCATCGCGATATCCCCCGGGTAAAAACCGGTCCACCACATTAGCAAATGGCACAAGCCCTGAAACAATTTTTACCGCCATTGTTCCTCCTGTTTATTAAAATAAAGAATTTCATTCAAGTAAACGCTTGACCCATCCTTCATACCTGATCCCACATCCATCATCGGCGCCATGGTACGCTGCCAGCGCTGGTTTTCAGGGTCATCCGCCAGAACAGCCATGGCATGATCCAGATCTTTGACCTCAAAGTAGGAATAAAGTTCGGTGCCTTTCATAAAAATTGAGTAATTGCGAATTTTTGTTCTTTGAATACCCTCAAGAATGGAAGGCCAAATATTTGCATGCGCGCAGCGGTATGCCTCTTCAAAGCCCGGTTTAACTTTCATGAAAGTCGCCACCCGCATATAGGTCATTTTATCTTCCTGGAATCCCTGCGTGTAGAAAACTTCATCCATTATTACCTTGATCGTTTTCAAGGAATCCACCCATTTTTTCACGGATCACTTCAATTGCCGAGCGAATATTCATTTCCCCATTTTCAAAATAGAAAAATAAAGTATTATCGCGTTCAAAAATCCCCCCTTTAAGGGCCCCCAATTTGATTAAGGCTGCACGTATTTGATCCTTAACCGAGGATATCTTATCAGCGAGCATTGATTCACGCCCGGGAAGAATTGAACAGACGATTCCGGCTCTTTTCATGGCATACTCATTTTTTTTCAGGCATTTTGAAAAAGCGTACTGCGTTTCCGCCAAGGATCATTTTCTTTTGTTCAATCCGAAATATCTGCAGCAAGGACTTTTCCCATCGTACCACGCGGATCCATCATATTCGTATCAGACCCGAAAAAGATCCGCTCTGCCCCCAAATTCTCAACTTGATATTTCAATAAACCATACGCATTCACATCCCCGGAAGTATCCAGCATGACGTTGGGGTGCGTCTTGCCAATTTCAACAGCCAGTTTATGGCCGGCAAACCTTCCCCCGCCATGCCCCATTACCAGTTGGACGTCAGGATATTTCTCCAGGTAAGCCACGAAACGTTCCGGGGTTGAATATTTTTGCGTGGGGTTGTAATCCGAAACGACCCAGGTATGAGACACGATTGGCTTATGTGTTCGCGCGCAAATTGCCAGATGACATCATAAACCTCATCATCCGCATAAATTTGATGCCAGCTTGGATGAATCTTGATACATACACAGCCCTTGTTTGGCATTGATTTCTCAATCCAGTGAAGGCTTTCTTTTTCATAATTTGGATCAAAGATCAGGCCATAAAAGATGCGTTCATCCGAACAATGGAATATCCTCTCGGATTCCTGATAGGCATATTCAAACATATGGGTAAAACCACTCATATGCATTTGCATCCCATAGTCAATGCCAAGATCATCCATCAGTTTCAGTGCGGATTCAAATCCGTCATCTGGAAGAAAATAATTTGGCAGCGTTCCCATGTGCATGTGGGTGTCAACGATCATTTACTCACCTCCACTGATTTCAATATCTGCATAAGGTTTCCATGGGCGATTTTTTCCTTATCCATGTTGCTGATCCTGGCATGTGTAACTGCCATCATGGAGGCATTCGGATCCCAGTATGGCATATATGATCCAAAAATCAACCGGTCAGCGCTAAACTGCTTGACGATATCCTCTACACCCAAATAGCCAATGACATTATGGGTCTCGAGTTTAAAGTTGCTGTGTTTATCCAATAAAGCATAAATTCGGCGGTTATGATATAAAATTTTCTGCGGGTTGCCTTCAAGGATGAGCTGCAAATCAGGAAAAGCACTGCAAACTGCATCAATATCATCCCAATTAATTTGCGTTTGCCAGACCATGAGCGGCAGTTTGAATTCACACAGCGTCTCAATCATTCCCCCGACTATTCCAAGGCCTGAAATCAAAACTTCCGGCTTTTGGAAAAATCCTGGCCAGGCGGGTTCCTTGATTAATGGCATTGATCAAATACTCCCTGCCCTGCCTGGCATCATAGAATAGCTCCGGCACAACCGTGATTCCAGAAAAAAATGGATCTGGTTTAAATTCCTTGAATAACAACTCATTGCCAATTTTCGCATCATAAAGCAAACCAGTTGAATGGCTGATGATCCCGCCATTAATTCCATTTTCTCCTGGCTAAATTGATCGATCTCCTGAGAAGAGCGCTTGTCAAGAAAGCCATCTTCCAGCGGCGGTCCACTCCATAGGTTGACATCCATAAACCCAAGCAATTTCTTTTTTTCGAGATAATTCTCAATAATCAAGGGGGTTGATTCATTCATGTTATTATTTCCCATCATTTTCTATTTTTTCCAAAGCGTGCGGCCGCCATCAACCAAAATGGACTGGCCTGTAATAAAACTACCCAGGTCGGAGCATAAAAAAGCTGCCAAATTGCCGATATCTTCGGGTTTTGAAAGCCTGCCAAGCGGAACCTGCGCTGATAGCGCCTCAACTTTTTCAGGGGTGTCATAACGGCCGCGCAGCAAATCGGTATCCACAACACAGGGATGGATGGTATTGATATGGATATTATTTTTAGGTAATTCGCGCATCAAGCTGTACATCATCCCCACCATACCTGCCTTGCCGGCCGCATAAAAGGGTGAACCCCCGCCGCCGTCAAACACTCCCGAGGAGCCAATCAATAAAATATCTGCCCGGGTATTTTCTTTCAGGTAAGGATATGCCAATTTAACCGCGATATAAGCTGAGGTAAGGTTGATGTCAATCCCTTCTCGCCAGGCATCAATGGATAGTTCTTCCAAGCCCGCCACCCAATTTTGGCCGACATTGACAGCCAGAATATCCAATCCGCCCAGTGCCTCTGGCAGCTGTCTCGAACGCCTGGCTCATCTCATCTGGATCAACAGCAGAAGCCTGAATAGCCAATGCTTTAATTCCATCCTGCTTCAGACTGCCAACCAATTCATCAGCGGCGGCCTTATTGGACTTATAACTAAAAGCCACATCACAGCCGCAAGCAGCAAATATTTTACAAATGCCCGCTCCAATGCCGCGCGCCCCGCCAGTAATAAAAGCCTTCCGGCCTTTTAGATTTATCTCAACCATGGCTTACCCGAGCAGCTTCTGCAGGCATTTGCCGAGGATCGACAAGATTTCATCCGCTTCCGATTGGCTGACAATCAAAGGCGGTTTCACTTTTAGAACGTTGCGGTTTGCGCCCCCCAGCCCAAATATCACGCCCTGTTTTAAGCCCTCAGTGCGGACATTGACTGCCAAGTTGACATCCGCTTCGCGCGATTCGGGGTCTTTTACGAATTCAACCCCAATATGCAGCCCAACCCCGCGCACATCGCCAATTTGCGGGTATTTGTGCTGAAGTTTTCGAATCCCTTCGACCAAATACGCGCCCATTTTTCGGGTATTTTCCAGAATATTTTCACGTTCGATTATTTCAATCTGTTTCGCCGCAGCAACCTGCGACAGGGAGTTGTTCGCAAAAGTATGCAGCTCTTCCGCTTTGGGGCCGAATCCTTCCAATTTTTCGTCTACAAGGATGGCTGCAATCGGCAGCCCTGCTCCGAGCCCTTTTCCGAGCACGATGATATCCGGCTTTACGTCGTAATAAGTAGCCGCAAACCACTCACCAATACGGCAGTAGGTCTGAATTTCATCAAAGATAAGCGGCACCCCAAATTCATCGCAAATTTCCCTTACGCGCTGCAAATATCGTTTCGGTGCCGGAATCTGGCCTGCGCTTGCCTGGACAGGTTCCAGGACAAATCCGGCGGGCCGCCCATTCACACCCCGGATGATGGTTTCCCTTAGAAATTCAGCGCACTGCAGCCCGCATTTTTCCGGCTTCTCTTTAAAGAAGCAGCGGTAACAATAGGGGTTCGGTACGCGAACTTCAGGAGCTAATTTGCTGACATAATTTTTCTGCCCAGTAAAATCCCCGGCAGAACGGGTGCCTATCCAGGACATGCTGGCAGCCGATAAAACTGATCCGTGATAGCCATCCCAAAGGCAAATCATGGATTTCGAGTCCTCAACATTGCGCAAACCGATTTTCATGGCTGCTTCAATTGCCGGACCGCCACCCACCGTAAAGGATACCTTATCAAATCCTTTAGGCGCCAGCTCAATTAATTTATTCGCCAGATACAGCCGCGGTGGTGTGTGAAATCCTTGGTGGACATGCGTGAAGTGCTGCATATGCTCGTACAGAGTTGTATTGACCTCTTCATTGGCAAAACCCAAGTACATCGCCCAGGATTGGGAAGTGCAGTCGATATATTTATTGCCGTCAATATCTTCAATGCGCACACCCTTGCCCTTAACCAATACAGGTCCCGGCGTTCCTCCGCCGATCATGGTATGTTTCTTACCATTTTCAATTTCCTCGGGACTCATTGAGTAAATTTTTTGCAGAGTTTTATCCATTTTTTCTCCTGGATTTCTATGAATTATTTTTATTTGCTGATTGCTGTAAAAAAGTTAATACCTGTCTGGTTGAATAAATCCGGTTCTTCAATGTTGATCAAATGACCAACGCCTTCAGGGGCCCATAGTTCCGCATTTGGAATTTTTTCTTTCATCAACTGGGCAGATTCAAATCCCAGCCCTTCATTGGAAGTGATTACCAGAACGGGGACCTTTATTTCTGACAAGCGCTCCCTTGCGTCAAATTCCATTATGGCATTGCAGGCGCCGATAAAGGCTTCTGCGGGCATTAGATTATTCAGCACACTCTGATCATCGTAGTCGATAAAATTAGGCCGTTCCGCGAGATATCGCTTGGAAAACAGGGAGCCTGGAGTTATCCTTGTTAAATGTCTCCATCACTTTGGCATATCCCTTTTCTTTAACCTGTTCAATCCAGCTTTTTATCACCTGCTTGAGAGGACCGGGTGAATAAGGGAAAGAATCAACCAAGGACTATGCTTTTCACAGCCTCCGGAAAGGCAAGCGCCAATTGCAGGGTTACCATGCCGCCCATCGATGCACCAATAATGTGCGCCGGGGAGAAATTCAATTTGCGCATTACCTGGTAGGCATCATAAGCCATATTCTCAATTGAATAACCGCTGGCCGGTTTAAATGATTTCCCATGCCCGCGTTGGTCAAGATTCAAAACTCGGAAGTATTGAGAAAAAAAACCAACCTGGAAATGCGACCAGTATTTCAGGCTGCCATGCAATCCATGCAGCAAAAGCAGGTTTTCTGGTTCGGATTTCCAGGGAACAGTAAAATCGGTATATTCATAATAAAATTCCAGGTCTTTCACGTTTGTAAATGGCATTGATTACCTCACCAACTTAAATTAATCGTTCTTTTATCATTTTCACCGCCGCACCCGCATCCGGAGCATAAATTTCAACGCCCCATTCATCCGCATTTCGCTGATTCATTGATGCGCCCCCCACAGCTAAAAGCCTGCCCGCCCGCAGGCCTGCTTTTTCAAGCGCTTTAATTGTGGCGGGGACATTAACCATTGTGGTAGTCAAAAGCGCAGACATTCCCACAACAGCCGGATTATGCTCCTTTACAGCTGCCACGAAATTTTCGGGAGGCACATTGATCCCCAAATCCACAACCTCATACCCATTCCCTTCCAGCAGGGCAGCCACAAGGTTCTTGCCAATATCATGCAGATCGCCTTGAACTGTCCCCAAAACAATACAGGCTTGTTTTTTTCCGCTGTTGGCATCCATCAAGTAAGGCCGCAGATATTCGGAAGCATTTTTCATCGCATTCGCAGAAAGGATGAGTTCAGGCAGAAAATACTCGCCTTTCGAAAATAACTCCCCCACCTCAGACATTACCGGCTGAAGGGTTTCGTTCAATAATTTCAAGCGCTTTTTTTCCGGAATCGAGTTCCCTCTGAATTATTCCCTGCACTTCCTGTCTGCGGCCTTCCAGAACGGCTTGATAAAGGTCTTTTATGATTGGCATTGGGTATCCTCATTAATACTTTCCGTACTTGTGAAATGCATTAATCATGGCGCAGAAATTCTCGTGCGGAACCATGTTGCCGGTGCTGTGGCTTGAACCTGCCACCCATCGCCCGCCCGGCTTTAACACTTCCGCATGGGCTTTAACATCCAGATCAACATCATCTGGTGTTCCATGCACCAGCGGAAATTCAACATCGATATTGCCGAACAGGCATAATCGGTCGCCATAGCGTTTTTTGTAATCCCGGTAATCAAGAGAATAAGGATCCAGCGGGGTTATTGCATCAACGCCAATATCTAGCAGCCAATCAACGGTATCGTCAATCTTGCCATCGCTGTGGAAAATCACAGGGATGCCCTTACTAACTGCCGGCTCAATGATTTTTGCCATGCGGGGAAACCATAATTCCTTAAAAAGTTTGGGATTAATGAAAGTGCCCTGCTTCCAGGCATAGTCATCGGCGACAAAAACTACATCAATGCCTTCCTCGATACCGCGCTTATACAGTTCCGTGAAATAGTCGGCCGAGATATCAAACATCTCTTCGACCAGGTCGCGCTGTTCATAGACCATCATCATGAAATCAGTCAAGCCGACCGTAAATTCATACAAGGTCTGAAAAAAACACGCGCCCGCCAGGGTGACACCCATCTTTGTGCCTTTGGCGGCATCCTTATACTCTTTCACATAAGTGATAAGCTTGTCTGCATCTGTCTTGCTTGGTTTGACTGACTTTATTCCAATCTTCCCTGGTTTTCACGCTGCGATCGGTGAGTGGAATGATTTTGCCTTCAGGATTCATGGTCTTGAATGGCGTCCAGAAACATTCCACCATCATCAGGTCCTGGCCGATCTTCTGGTTAAATTCGATCAAGTCTTTCGCATGCATCGGCCTGCCAGTTGATTCTTCTGCGCCTTTTGCAGGGTCACCGCCAACCGCCAGAGTGTTCCCCGCCTCACGGCCAAGGATTTTGGTCACATGGATATCTTCGATTAAAGCTTCCAAATGCGGGACCCGATCAACCGGTTTCCCACGGATTTGATCAATCAAACGCTGAATATCAGGTTCGCCTTCAAATGGTTCAATAGGCATTGGAATTTCCTTTTTTTATCTATACCCGCCGGAACGCCAGGAGTCGATAAACAGAGATATCATCAATACCATACCGCTGGCGACCATTTGCCAAAATGATGGGACGTTAAGTTGTATCAACCCATTGGTCAGCATTCCTAAAAGCAATACGCCCAGGAAGGATCCGATTATTGTGCCTTCGCCGCCTGCCAGGCTGGCTCCGCCCAGAATAACTCCGGAAATAATACTCATTTCAGTGCCAAGTGCAGCATTGCCCATGGCAGATCCGACCAGGGATGAGAACATGTACCCTGCAAAACCTGCGGTAATGCCGCAGATTGAATAAAAGACCAGGCGCCAGCGATCCACCTTGATGCCGGCAAGCCTGCAGGCAATGGAATTGCCACCAATCGCGTAAATGTATCTGCCGGCTAATGTTTTAGTTAGAAAGAAATGAGCTATTATGAAAAGAGCAATCAGGATGAAAACCGGGTAAGGAATGATATCCATCCAGCGGCCGCGACCCAATTCTGTGAAACCCTTAACCGGAACGGTTAGTGTATGCCCTGCGCTGCTGATATAAGCAAGGCCGCGCACTATCTGGCTTGTTCCGAGGGTGGTAATAAAGGGATTGATTTGATTTTTGTTACGATCAATCCGTTGATTAATCCCACCACAGCGCCAACCGCAATTGCAATGAGAACGCCTACCCAAAGGGGCGCTCCCGCCCGAATAGCAACCGCTGCAGCCATGCCTGCTGCAGCCATTACAGAAGTAATTGATAAATCAATACCGCCAGCAATCAGTACAAAAGTTTCACCGATTGCGACAACACCTGTAATTGCGATTGATCGGGCAATATTTAACATATTATCCAGCTTTAGGAAATTTGGAGCTAACAACGAAAAAATTATGAGCATGGCTGCCATTGTTATAAGCAGAGTGATATTCGAACCGTATTCCCCTTTCAGAATATGAATTAAGGTTTCTCTCGGTTTTACTTCTTTCTGTGTTTTTCCCGGATTTTGAATCATTCTTTTCACCTCGTTAAGGATTTAACAATGGAATTATGCAGTACAAGCAAATATTTTCTCACCAACAGCAGCCCGCATGATATCTTCCTGTGTTACATTTTCGCGAGAAACTCTCCTGTAAATTTGCCCTCGCACATTACCAGAATTCTGTCGGATAATCCCAAAAGCTCTGGCAATTCAGATGTAATAAAGATGACAGATTTTCCTTGCGAGCACAATTCGCCCATCAGGTTATAAATTTCAACTTTTGCACCGACATCGATCCCGCGTGTGGGAGAATTGAGTATTAAGACCTTTGATTTGACTTCCATCAGCCTTCCAAGAACTACTTTCTGCTGGTTGCCGCCGCTAAGGTTGCGGGTTAATTGGTTGCCGCTGGTACAGCGAATGCTCATTGCGGACACCCATTTCTTCGCACTTTTTTTCATGCGGCGGTCTTGCATGAAACCCATTCTTTCATACGCTGGGTAATTCGAAAGCAGGAGGTTGTTGTTAACGCTTATCGCCTGAACCAGACCTTCTTTTTTTCGTTCAATTGGAAGCATTCCTACCCCAGCTTCCAGCGCGTCTGATGGAGAGTGGATTTCCACTTTTTTTCCGGAGACAAGTATTTCGCCCTCGCCTTTTTCAGCGCCAAAAATTGCGCTGAATAGTTTAGTGCGCCCAGATCCCAATAATCCAAAAACGCCGAGGATCTCCCCTTCCCGCAGATAAAAATTCACTGGTTCACTCGCACCTTCAACCAAAAAGTCTTTAACCTCCATAATCGGCTTGCCCAGTTCAAAATATTTCTTTGGATACATCTCTGTTAATTTCCTGCCAACCATCAGGTTTATCAGTTCATCACGATTGGTCTGAGAAGTGATTCGTGTCCCTACATTTTTTCCATCGCGTAAGACACTTACGCGATCGGATAGTTCAAAAATCTCATCCAGTTTATGAGAGATATAAATAATTGCTACATTATGCTTAATCAAGGATCTGATCACCCCAAAAAGGCAATCGATATCCGCATCACCCAATGCAGAGGTTGGCTCATCCATTACCAAAAATCGGGGATTTCTCGAAAGTGCCTGGCTGATTAAAACCAATTGCTGGGCTGCTGGTGTAAGTTTTCCTGCATGCATTTTTGGGGAAATGTTTAAGCCTAACTTTTTTAGTGTTTCCATTGTCTGCAATATCAGTTGATCATCCTTGATGAAACCAAAGGTGCTGATTGGATGCCTGCCCAGCAGGACATTATCAGCAACAGACAAATGCGGAATAATTTGAAGTTCCTGATGGATTACTGCGATGCCGCGCTGCGATGCCTCAACAGGGTCTTTCACTTCGACTTTTTCCCCGTCAATCAGAATCTCACCTGAATCCGCGCTATAAACTCCACCGAGGATTTTGATAAGCGTTGATTTTCCCGCACCGTTTTCTCCAAGCAATGCATGAATTTCACCCGGACGAAGACCAAAATCAACGTTCTCAAGCGCCTGTACCCCAGGAAAAGATTTTTGAATACCTTTCATCTCAAGTACAGGTTTTTGGCTGGTTTCTTTCATTGAAATTGCTCCGTTTATCAAAAATAGGCAAAGGGTGGGCTTTGAAAGCCCACCCTTTTGATCGAAAATAAGATTTATTCGGCTGGTCGAACAGCAACGTGCTCAGCCATGTTGTTGCGGTCAAGAACATATACATTGTTCTTTAGAACCGCGGGAATAGTCTTTCCCTCGACCAGATCGAACAGGGCCGGGATTTCGTAGCGCGCATATTCAAAGAAAGCAAAATCGATCGATGCCTTAAATGTCGACTCCGCTTCGGGTTTGTCAAGTTCAGCCCAAGCCTGCCCGCTTGCGCCTTTGCCAACCACTACACAATCGCGTCCGGCAGAGTCGCAGGCTGAAGAAGCGCCTACAGCGCCGTTGTCATTAATTGTGGTCGCAAGGACTAATTTGGCATCCGGGTTGGCTGTCAACCAGGTGGTCATGGCCTCAAACCCTTCATCGGTGAAGCTGCCGCCCGGGATGCGGACGTAATGATCCGCCGGGATTTCGGGCAGCATTTCCTTAATCGTTGCCTCTGCGCAGCTCAGGCGTTTCTCAGGTAATTCACCGACATCCGGATTTTCCGGATTGACTACCCAAACATCCGCAACAGCGCCATCCCAGTTATCCAGCACCCATTGGGCCATATATGTGCCGGCAGTTGTGCCAATGAAACAGTTATCTACACCGAAGAAGGTAACACCTGGTGCATCAACATCGCAGGTAACATGAGGAATGCCCTTAAGTGTCTCAGCCATGGCTTCCATGGCAGGAGCCTGCCAGTTGGAATTCATGACAGCATCAACGCCGGCATCTTTCATTACCTGGGCGCAGTTGATAGCTGGTTCCACTTCATACTTGGAATCGCAGCGGACCAGATCCACGCAGGCTAATTTGGCAGCTGCCACAAAACCTTCGGTCATGGCTACTGAATCCGGGAAACCGCCCAGACCTTCGATATAACCAACGGTATAGCGTTCCGGGGCAAACCGAAAAACGGGCTCCCAGTCGCCGGACTTCGCCAGGTCATTCACCCAATATTTCTTTGCAAATTCAACACCCTCGTTGACTTCGTCAATGTTGCAATGGGCGGGAAGTGTTGCCGGCAAATTAGGATAAATTGCCAAAAGGTCAGCAGGTGTCGGAACACCTTCTTCTGCCGGGGCAGCTTCTTCTGCCGGGGCTGCCTCTTCTGCAGGAGCAGCTTCTTCAACGGGGGCTGCCGCGGGAGCAGCAGGCTGACAGGCTGCCAAAAGCAAACTGGCAAGCACTAACACTGAGACGATTAAAACCAGATTTCTTGTCTTCATTTAGTTCTCCTTATTTATTTTTTGGAAAGTTTTAAGAAATACTCTTGAAGCAAAGAATTTTTTTAGTAGCCACCTCCTTTTTCCGAACTGACTATTTCAAAATTACTGAAATCTGTTGCAGATGACAATGATGCGCCAGTGATTTTCAGCAATTAATTTTCACTGCATGAAGCATTATTTTTTATATTGGCTTTTATGTCTAAATGATTTCTTTTCTATACCTGTATAAACATCTATATATTTATACTTTAACAGTATAAGCAAATTTTTTCACCTGTCAATAGGAATAATTTCAATTCAGACTATGCAAAACCTCACATCAATTCAAAAAACCGACTGGTTTAACCTCAATTTGATTGATAGTATGCCATCAAATTCATTCGTTCAATTCATTCACGTGTATGCCTGACGCGCAAGTCGTAGCGGTCATATCGCCAAAAGGAATCCATGTCCTCAATAGGCCTGCCCAATTGATCCCATGAAATTCCAGTGACCACAATCAACGGATCACCCTCTTCAATCTCCAGCAATTTGGCTTCAGCTGTCGTCGCCCGCCTGGCGCGGATGGTCTGGTCAGCTCTTTTAAAAACGATGCCGAATGCCTGTTCCATTGTTTTTGCCAGTGACTTGGTCAAATCATACTGATCAAGGTCCGGCGCTAAATCAACCGGAATGTAGGTTCTCTGGGCGCCAATGGGCTCTCCATTGGCAAGCCTTAATCGAAGAATATCCCAAACCTGGCTGCCTTTTTCTAACTCCAGGACATTCTGAGTGTGCGGATGCGGGGAAATTTTGGATATTTTTAGCACGCGTGTGCTTGGATTCCACCCCCGCCTTTCCAAATCTTCAGTGGTTGAAAGTAAAGTGCTTAAATCCTGCTTCACCCTGCGGCGGCGTAAAAAAGTGCCGCGCCCGCGCTCGCGATAAATCAGTCCTTCGCGCACCAGAATATCCAGCGCGTGCCGCAACGTTCCCCGGTGGACTTTAAAATATTCGCTCAACTCGGCTTCAGTTGGCATGGGAATTTCACTCTCCTCCTTGCGAGCTGCCTTCAGTTGCCTGGATGATTTCCCGCAATACTCCAGCAATCTGATAATACAGAGGTACTGGCAAATCTTTATTAATGTGGTTGCTTTCAAGAAAATTTAATGCCATTTTTTTTAAATCTTTTTCTTATTACTTTTTTATTCATTTAATGCCTTTTCCAACCAGAGCAAATAATAAGTAAATGCCAATCAGGTTAAAAAGAACCAATACTTTGTATAATTATATATATATTAATACAAGTCAGGCATTAAATGCAAGTCCTGAACCGAAGCAAGAAATTTCGATAGTCTTTTGTCTAAGTTAAACGCAAAACCTTGGCAGTAAAGGCGGAAACATGCGAACTGGTGAAAAATTTATCGGGGTTGATTTGGGTGCGGAAAGCGGACGTGTCTTACTGGCTGATTTATCTGACGGAAAAATTGAAATTGAAGAAATACTACGATTTCAAAATTATCCCCATGATGTTTTTGGCCGCCTGTATTGGGACATTCTTCAAATTTGGTCTAATATTAAAATCGGGATTCGAAAAGCGTCTGCCTTGACTCAGCAAAAAATCGCCGGAATTGGAATTGATTCCTGGGCTTTGGATTTTGGTTTGATCGACAAGAACGGCGAACTGCTGGCAAATCCGCATTGTTATCGCGATTCCCGCACGGATAATATTCTCGAGGTGATAAAACCATTAATTTCTGAAAATGATCTCTTTCAGCATACCGGACTTTCATATCTCACGATTACCACACTCGGTCAGCTGCTTGAGATGAAAGCCTCCCAAAACCCGGCTTATGAAAACGCGAAAACCCTTCTGATGCTGCCCAGCCTGTTGAATTACTGGCTGACCGGGGTAATGCGCACAGAAATAACCATAGCCGGCAATACGCAGCTATTAAATGTCAACAGCCGGACCTGGGATGAAGATATCATCGCCAGGTTTGGATTGCGGCCTGGATTGCTTCCAGACCTGGTCCCTTCCGGCACAGTGATCGGCAATACTTTACCGGCGATTGAAAATGAACTGGACTGCGCTCGCATGCAAGTGATTGCGCCTGCCTGCCATGACACTGCTTCTGCTGCTGCCGCTGCACCCATAACAGGCAGCGATTGCGCCATTATCAGCTGCGGAACCTGGTCAGTTATTGGAAAAGAACTTACCTCACCGCTTTTAAGCACTCAGGCTTTACAGAAGGGCTATCACAACATTCAAGGTGCCTGCGATACCTATTACTTCGCAAACTACAGCATTGGGCTTTGGCTTCTACAGGAACTGCGGCGCGAACTTGAACGTGGAAACAGTCCGATGGATTATGGAGCTCTTACTGACCTTGCTTTAAAAGCGAAACCTTTCCTCGCGATCATCAATCCGGATGAAAAAATGTTTTTCCGCCCGGGCCCCATTACCGATAATATTATTGAGTTCTGCAATCGTACCAGCCAGCCAAAACCGCAGGATACCGGTGAATTCGCGCGGGTGATTCTTGAGGGATTGGCTTTGCGTTATCGCAATTCGATCAGGGACCTGGAAATGGTGACCGGGGAAGAAATTAGAACCATTCACTTAATTGGCGGCGGTTCACGCAATCACCTACTGTGCCAATTCACAGCCGATGCAACACAAAAAAATGTTATCGCCGGCCCAAGCGAAGCAACCGGTGCTGCGAATATTCTTCTACAGGCAATGGCTTTGGGCCAAATCTCGGGTCTAAAAGAATTAAGGCAGGTTGTTAAGAACTCCTTCAAATTGGAAATCTTCACCCCTGGAAATAAGGAACCGTGGGAAGAGGCTGATAACGTCTTTTCCCAATTCTCTCAATTAAAACTTATAGCCTTCAACTCAGGTTTATATATCCACTCCCAGCCAACCGCGGATGAAATTGCCCAGGATAAAGGAAAACAGCGCCACGCCCATGCTGATGGCCGCCATCTCGAGAAACCGCCGTTTAAAGTCATATCCGCGGGCAACCGAGATATAGTAATTAAAAATCGCGATAATCAGAATCGCATTCAGGATGGTCCAGCCAAGGCTGAAAATGTAATTTTTCAAAATAAGGAAAGGCATTACCAGCAAAGCCACAGTGATGATATAGGCGATGCCGGTGTAAATCGCCGAACGCGTCGGATCCTGATCACCGCCCTCGGATTTCTGCGATAGGTATTCGGAAGCAGACATGGAAAAAGAGGCGGAGATGCCAGTGATCAATCCGGCCAGGGCGATCAGCCGCGAATTTTGAAAAGCGAAGGTAAAACCTGCCAGGGCGCCAGTCAATTCCACCAGGGCGTCATTCAAGCCAAGCACGACCGAGCCCGCGTAACGCAGTGCATCTTCATCCAGCATTTCCAGCAGTTCGGTCTCATGTTTTTCCTCATCCGCAAGCACCTGTTTGGCTTCGGGAATGGCATTAACCAGCCCCTCATAGATTTTCTGGACTTTTTCTTCCCCCAGCTCCATTAGGCGGATTCCGAAAGTCAGGCCGAACAGCCTGGATACCCAAAAGAAAAAATTGATCCTGGATTTTTTGGGAGGCACTTCCTCTTTCGTGTAGGTCTTCCATAAGGCATAGTGCTTCTTTTCTTCGCCAGCGATGCGCTCCAGTACCTTTGAATTGTTCCTATCTTTCACCAACCCCGCCAAACGCGCGTAGGTATGGTAACCGTTGATTTCTTCTTGCTGAAGAATCTGTAATTGCTCAATCTGTTCCTGCGTTATTGGCATACTTCCCTCATTAAATAGAATATTCGTTTGATCGGTGAAATTATACGCCAAGGAGAAAGATCAGGGCTTGTCCTGCTTCTTGCGGCTGGTTGCGAAAAAAGCAAACAGCACGCTGAGCAGATAAAGCACAAACAGCGGCGCCATCAGCAGCGCCATGTTGACCGGGTCAATGGTCGGTGTGATCATGGCCGCCAGGATGGCGATAATCACCAGGCCGTAGCGCCAGCCTTTTGCCAGCGTCTTCGCTGAGAGGATATTCAATTTTGCCAGCGCGAAAATAATGATCGGGAACTGGAAACCCACCCCCAGCCAAAAGATCAGGCTGGTGATGAAGTTGATGTATGAAGAAAGGCGCGGCTTTGTTTCAACCGCCAGGAAGTTGATCAGGAAGGTGACGGACGCAGGCAGCATGATGAAATAAGCGAACGCAGTGCCCGCCAGAAAGAGCAGCGTGCCGAAGATAATTGCCAGGTATACCCAGCGTTTTTCATTTGGTTTCAGACCAGGCAATATGAACGCCAGCAGCTCATACAGGATCACCGGCATCGCGATCGCCACCCCGCATAGCAAGGCTACGCGCATAAAAACCGCCACATTCTCTGTTACTTCGATGGATTGCAGGGCATCGATAGAACCTGCGGGCTCAGCCAGAAGGAGGATGACCTTTTCCGTAAATAGAAAACTGATCCCGGTGGCGGCCGCGAGTGCCAATAAAGCAAGGAACAGCCGCTTGCGCAGTTCCTCCACATGCTCCCAGAAAGACATTAATGTGCCATCCGGGTTTTCGGCATTACCGGTAATTTGATCAGGCGTTGTCTTCTTTTTCATCTTTTGAGGAATCAGCAGGGTTGGCTGGCGCTTGTGAGGGCGGCGCCGCTGGTGCTATTTTCGGTGGCACGGACCGTTTAATTTCATGGATGGTGCCGCGGGTGGAAGTGCGCAGCTCCTCGATGTCCTTCTCAATCCCCGCTTCCCTCACGATCTTGCCGGGAATTTCGCGGATTTCGTTGGATGTATCCACAATTTCCCGCCAGAGCGGCGAGCGGGTGATCTTGCGGATGAACTTACCTGCTTCCTGCGCAGCGCTGACCATCCCCTTTGGTCCCAGCACGATAATAGCAATGACCAGGATCAGGAAAAACTCAAGCGGCCCTATTCCAAAAAGCTGCATGACAATCTAAAAATTGGATTATTTTTCTTTAGTTTGAGATTCTTCCGAATTCTCATCATCGGATTTTTTCTCATCCGAAAGGCCATCCTTAAACGCTTTAATGCTCTTTCCCATTTCACCAGCCACTTTGGTAATCCGGCTGGGGCCGAAAACGAGCAGGATGATGACCAAGACAATAACAATTTCCCATCCACCTAAACGCATGTTTATCTCCTCTAATACTAGTGAATGATGATTATACTGTGATAGGGCACTCGAGCTTATCTGCAAATTCTAAATAATCTATCTACTTAATAGCTACTTTATATGCGATTACCTGATAAACAGTTTCAGAATCAGGACGCTCCCTTATCGCCCGCGCTCTCCCTGGTCTGCATTCATTTTTACATCTTTCAGCGACTTTGGGAATTAAAAAATCAGGCGTGGACTTGAATCCGCGCCTGATAATTTTTCCTGGTTTCGATTAAGGGATCACTTCAACGACTGGCAATTGATCCACTGGCACACTGGTCGCCACCATATCGGTGAAGACCCATCCGGTGACATCATTCAATTTAACCTGCAGCCAGTCTGAGGCTTCAGTGCGCCCGATGACTTCGGCTTGAATCCCTTGTTCCATGGATGCGATCACATCCCCATTTAAGTCCGGTTTGGCGCGCACATTCACGGTGGAAGAACCCTCATTAGTGGCAAAGACAGGCATCACGGTCGCGGTTGGTGAAATCGTGCCGGTATCCGGCACCGCTTGAGTTTGTACTCCGGAGATCGCCAAAATTTTATTAAATTCATTCAGCAACACCTGCCATTGGTTCTGGCTGTTTGAAATGGCATTGTTTAAATCTTCTGATTCAGGATCCTGAACGTTCATAAACACGATCATATAATTGATGACTGAAGCGGTGTAATTGATCGCTGACGCCTTTAAAAGCATCCAGGCAGGCGGGAACCTTGGTATTAATTGCCTGGTAGCGGAGTTCCTGCAATCGCAGCACCGGGATGAAAAGAAAATTAACATCGGTGCTGTTGGCCAGGTCAGCCACTTCGCGGAATTCATTCACCATCATTTGAAGCTTTTCTGCTTCAACAAGTATATTCTCCTTGCTGCACGGGTCCGGTGTGGGTGTCGGCGCAGGCAGCGGGGTCGGCGTCGCTGGTGTAACCGTGGATTTCAATGCAGAACATGCCGAGAACAGCAGGATGATGATACCTGTAACCAAGGAAAACTTTTTCATGTCTCTCCCTTTCCTGAGCGTGAAGTATATTTATTGTACACCCACTTCAAAAATTGATTCTGGAAAAAGCGGAATGTCCAAAAATTGAGGATGATATAATTTTTACAGGAATTTTTAAAGGGAAGCCAATGACAAATTCGCTTAGAACTGCCATTGTCACTGACAGCACCGCCTGCCTGCCGGCTGCACTTAAATCCGACCTGCGTATCAGCGAAGTTGCCTATTACATCCATAGAGGTGATGAGGTTCTGCGCGATCTGGTCAGTGTCAATCGGCAGGATTTTCTGGAATGGCTGCCCACTGCCGAGAAATTACCCACCACCGCCAGCCCGGGACCGGGGGATTATCTGGCCGCATATCAAAAACTGGCCGAAGAAGGCGCTCAAAACATTGTCAGCATCCATATGACCTCCAAAGGCAGCGGCGCCTATCAGGCAGCCATGGCTGCAGCTTCGATGATCAAAGAAACGCTTCCCAGTCTCAGGGTCGAGGTTATTGATACGTTCAATGTCGCCTTATGCCAGGGGTGGATCGCGATTGAGGCGGCCCGTGATGCGCTGTCGGGCATATCCCTCGATGGCATTCTTCAGAAGATCCAGGCCATGATCCCGGTGACGCGCATGCTTCAAACTGCGGATACCTTGAAATATCTCTATATGGGCGGCCGCATCGGGAAAGCCACCCACCTGCTGGGTTCCATGCTCAGCCTGAAGCCATTGATCAGCATGAAAGACGGCGAAATTGTTGCTCTGGGTGTTGCGCGCGGCTTGAGTAAAGCCTATGAAAAAATGGTCGAAAATATTGAGTCATCCCTGGGAACGGCCAAGAAAATCAAGGTGGCGTATATGCATGCCGGAGCGCTGGAAAAAGTTGAAAAACTGAAAAACCTGCTGGAAAAACGGATTGAAGTTGCCGAATCATTTATATCCGAACTATCGCCGGCTTTGATGGTGCACACCGGTCCGGGCACAACCGGTTTATGTTATTTTCCCATAAATCAGTAATCTCTTAAGACTTTATGCATATCCGATCTTGCCTCTCTTAATACGGTCTCCCATTTCCCGGCTTCTTCTTTGATTTATAATTTTCAGCATGAAAAATAATTCCCAACTCTCTTTACTGCATAGTCAAATTATCTCTCCCAGTGAAACCATTCAGGACGGCTTCGTCGGAATTTCAGCCGATGGCAGCATTGATGCCATCCAGCGCAGCCAGCCTGAAACTGAATTGGGCGGCACGATAATAGATATTACGGGAAAAATCCTGATTCCCGGAATGATCGATATCCACGTGCACGGCGGCTTCGGCGTATCATTTGGCGAGGGGGAGCTGACGCCTGATCTGGAAAAGTACAGCCGTTTTGCGGCCAGCCATGGCGTTACCGGTTTTCTGCTTTCCATCACAGGTCCGAACGCGGATGCAATTATCCGAATCATAAAAGAATATGTGCAGATTTTTGAACAACGCCAGATTTGGCCGGGGGCAATTCCATTGGGTTTCCATCTGGAAGGGCCATTCCTGAATCCTGAAAGGCACGGGGCATTCAATCCAGCCTGGATTCACAATCCCAATCCGGATGAGGCGCGCGCTTTTTTAGACGCCGGGCACGGCTGGGTAAAACAGATTTCTATGGCGCCGGAGCTGCCGGGGGTTGAACAAACCGCCCCTCTTCTGGCAGAAGCGGGTGTGGTTGTTTCTTTGGGTCATTCCAACACCAGTTTTGAAAAAGCCAGCGCAGCCTTGCAGGGATATTTCACGCATGTCACCCATACCTTTAATGCCCAATCTCCCCTCCACCATCGCGAACCGGGTGTGGTGGGCGCAGTGCTGGCTTCAGATAAGTGCACTGCTGAACTCATCGGCGACGGCATTCACGTCCATCCCGGCGCGATGAAAATTCTCTACCGCTGCCTGGGTGCAGATCGCACCGTGCTTGTTACCGACGCCATGCCGGGCGCCGGCCTGCCGGACGGCGAATACGAATTGCTTGACCAAAAAGTCACCGTCAGGAACGGCAAAGCCACCCTGCCCGACGGCACCATAGGCGGCAGCACAGGCACCATGGAGGGCTGCCTTCGCAACATGGTCCAATTGGCAGGTGTTCCCCTGCCCGAGGCGGTGCGCATGGCATCCTTTAATCCCGCCAAAGTGATCGGTTTGGATAAGCGTCTGGGAAGTATCGAGGTTGGCAAAGAAGCCAATCTGGCAGTAATCGACCCGGATTTCAAGGTTCACATGACCATCGTAAAAGGCAGTGTCGTGTTCTCCAGAGAGGCTGGCGCTTAAATGCCGGAATCTCCCCTGCGCGTCGGACTCATCGGGCTTGGATTCATCGGAAAAGTTCACGCCCACTGCTATCAATCCATTCCCTTCTGCATTTCGCAGCCCGAAGTTCAGGCGCAGGTCTGCGCTGTGCTGCGCTCAAGCCTTGGAAAGGATGCTGAAATTTTGCGTTCACTTGGAAATCCCCTGGAAACCACCAGCATGGAAGAATTTTTTTCACAGGGATTGGACCTGGTAGACATCTGCTCACCTAACTGGCTGCACTTCAGCCAAATCCAGGCCGCGCTTGAAAAAGGCTTGAATATATCCTGTGAAAAGCCGCTCGCATTAAACCTGGCCCAGGCGCGCACATGCGCCCGCGCGGCTGAAAAAGCTGGTGTGCTGACGCATACCTCCTTTACCATGCGCTATACCCCGGCTGTGCAGCAGGCAAAAGCCATCCTGGCGGCAGGCGTGCTGGGTGAAATTTACAATTTCCGCATTCATTATTTTCATAACAGTTATATGGATCCCATGCGGCCGATTTCCTGGCGGCTGCAGAAGGCAGTTTCAGGCGGTGGAGCGTTGGCAGACCTGGGTATTCATATGATCGATATGGCTAATTATCTGCTGGGGGAAGCGGCGTGGGTCAGTTGCCGGACGCGCACTTTTATCGCCGCGCGGCCAACTGCCGCCGGCAGTCGCAAATGGCCCCGGTGGATGTGGATGACTGGGCGCTTTGCCTGCTGGGAATGAAGAACCAGGCTGAAGGCTCCATTGAAGTGACGCGAATGTCCGGCGGGTTGGGTGACAGCTGCCGGATCGAGATTTTCGGCAGCAAGGGCAGTGTTGAGATTGATTTCAGCCAACAGCGGCAGCGCCAGGTATTACGACCAGGAGCGCAAGCAGTTTCATCTTGGCAGCCTTGATTTTCCCATCCCTGCCGGTGAACGGCCTTTGCAGGAAGTGCTGCCATCGCCAAAGGCTTCCCTGGGGTGGTTTAAAGACGCCCATTTGGGCAGTATTTATGATTTTCTTCTGGATATTGAAGAGCAAAAACAATCCCCTGTCAATTTTGCAGCTGCGCTGAAAGCCCAGGAAATTCTTGAGGCGGCATATCTTTCAGCCGGCAGAAATTCAGAAAAAGTATTCCTACCCTTACCTGAAGAGGCATAGACATGAAAATTGCGATTATTGGTGCGGGCGGGATCGCACGCAAGGCATATTTTCCTTTATTAGGCTGCTGGCCGGGCATCGAAATAACCGGCATCTTCAGCCGCACCCAGGCGACCATAGATTTGTTAAAAAGCGAATGGGGCTTTTCGAATGGGACAACAGACATAAACCAAATCCTGGAAAGCAAACCGGATGCTGCCATTGTGCTCAGCCTGACCGAATCGCATTACCAATTCTGCCGGCTTTTCCTCGAAAATGGCGTGGATGTCTATTCAGAAAAATCCCTGACGCCAACCAGCAGGGAAGCCTTTGAATTAGCCCGCATTGCTGATGAAAATCAGCGTGTGCTGGCAGTCGGGTATAACCGCCGCTATGCGCTGCTATACCAGCAGGCCAAAGAAATTTTCGGCAGCCGCCGTATCCAATTGGCCCTTTTTCAGAAACACCGCGATGGGCAGTGGGACAAGAGTCTTTTCAATCTGTATTTGGATGATATTATCCACCAGATTGACCTGGCGCGCTTCTATTGCGGTGACCTGAAAGCCGTTTCGACTTTCTGCACCATGGAAAAGGAGATGGTTGCGGGAACTGTCAGCCTGATGGAAATTCCGGGCGGCGGGCAGTGCATCATTGCCGCCAGCAAGCGCTCAGGCGCATGGCAGGAATCTGCTTCCCTCCACGGCGAGGGAATGACCATCACTATTGACGCCTTTGAGAGGATGACGGTTATCAACAACGGTCATGTTGAAGTGTATGGCACTGACCGGCCGGGCAAATGGATCCGTGATATGGCCGAACGCGGCTTCCAGGGCGAACTTGAGCATTTCTTTGAGTGCGTCAGGACACGGCAAAAGCCCCTGACCGATGCATGGGAAGCGGGTAAAACATTGGAACTGCTAGAAGACCTGATATCATTAGCAAAGTAAACAAATCCCGCATCAAGGAGTTCAAATGTCAGACAATGAAATTCTTTTAACCATTTTTCTGCAGCACCAACAATACATGAATCTTGAAGAGATCAATCAGAAACTGGACGAGACAGGTTTTTGGTCGAAATTTCCTCCTGAGGGTGTTGAGGTCGTTTCCTGGTATGTCATGATGGGGATTGGCCAGGTTGTGACGCTCCGCTTCCCGCCCGCAAAATTGCGGGACGTGAATTTAGCCATAGAAAAATCCGCCTGGGGAGCTTTTGACACTGAGTTTTACGCAACCTATGACTTTACCGAGGTCTGGAAGAAAAAACGCGCAGAGGCAAAATAAATTAAAAGAAGTGCTTCGTTATTTTTAACCGAAGCACTTCTTTTTAATTTGTATTTTATAAATTAATGATTAAAGGATCGGTTCAAAAACTTGCGGCAAGGGGGTGATTACTTCCGCACCGTTTTCTGTGATAACCAGATTATCCTCTATTCGGAATCCGCCCCAGCCCTCAATATAAATCGCAGGTTCAACCGCAACTACCATACCAGCTTCCAGCACTTCGTTTGAAGCAGGATGCAGCCAGGGCGCTTCGTGGAACTGCAATCCAATGCCATGCCCCAGCTGATGGTTGAAATATTCTCCAAAGCCGGCTTTTTCAATCACTGCACGCGCTACGCCATCAATTTCGCGAGCCAGTTTGCCAGGTTTTATGGCAGCGCTGGCGGCATTGACCGCTTCCTGCACTACCTTCATGACTTTTTCTGAACGCGCATCTGGCTTGCCGACAAAGAAACTCCGTGTGATGTCGATAAAGTAGCCATTGGTGACGGCGTCCAGTTCCACCAGCACCGGCTCACCCCACATGATCGGTTTGGGCGATGCCACACAAAAGGGGCGCCATGAATTTCTCGAATTGATACCTGACATAACAAAGCAATAACCGCGCGCGCGCGACACATTTTTATAACCGATGCCCATGCCGTAAATATAGCCTTCGACCATGCCGGATACCATTGATTCTTGAACTCCTGGTTTGATCAATCCGCGTGCGTGTTCAAGCCCAAAACCGGTAACCTCGCTGGTGATCTTGAGTTGCTCAATCTCCATTGCAGATTTGACCACGCGCGATTTTTTAATTGCAGTGGTGGCATCCACCCATTTATTGCCAGGGAAGGCAGAGAACATATCATTCATTGTGGAAAAAGAGGGTACGCGCGCTTCGGCAGCGACGTTGTTGCCGCCAACTAGGTCAAAGCTACCCTCGTAACCGGCTACCGCATTGGTGTATCCTTTTTCTGTCCATACTTCCTGCATGAGCCTCAATATATTCGCAGGCGGATTGGCAAGCGCTTCCATGTTGATGAATTGATAGGTACGTTGATCCTTTACCCAACCTTCTGCGGCATAATCCAGTTCCGAGAAAGGCAGGATGAGTGTCGCATCTCCGTTTGCCGGAAAAATCACACAAGAAGAGCCGAACACTGACCAGTAACCGGTCAAATAGAGGATATTTTCAGGCAGGCGGCAAACTAACACATCAATACCGGACTCCTTCATTATCTGCTTCATTCGGTTGGTGCGTTCCAGGTCCATTTAAGCCTCCTTGCCGTTGGGTTCAATGATCACTTTTACGGCATTTTCTTTTCGGTTGACAAAAATATCAAATGCTTCAAGATAGCTTTCGATGGGGAATTGATGTGTGATCAGGTCTTTTACATTCAGGCCGCCAGAAGCGATTAAGCCCATTGCACGCCACATGGTATTGGGATCCGCGCGCGAACCTGTGATCATGATCTCATTATGCACAATGTGTCTAAAGGGAACTGCCTCCTGGATTTTTTCGGAAGGCACGCCCAACAGGCTGACCTTTCCGCCTTTCTTTACCATGCGAATAGCCTGAATTAAGGTTCCAGCCGCGCCGCTGCTCTCAAAAGCCTCATCCACACCGCGCCCGCCGGTAATCGCACGCACGGCCTCAATCGGTTCTTCTTTTTCAAAATCCACAATCGCATCCGCGCCCAGTCTTTTGGCAGCTTCCAGGCGTGATTTGCGCCCGACCATGATTACCTTGGCGGTGCCCATGGCCTTTGCCAGCCGCATTGCAAGCAGCCCGATTGGCCCGGGGCCAATAACAACCACATATCCGCCGGGAGTGATGCCTGTCAGCTCCAGTCCATGCAGTGAAACTCCTGCAGTATCGCACATCGCGCCTTCTGCGAAGGATACATGCCCTGGCATTTTGGTAAGGGTTTTATTGGCGTGCACCGCATACTGCGCATACGCTCCAGGAGAAATAAAGCCGTAATGCCGGTGCCCCGATTCGGGTTTACCGTAATTAATGCACAGGGTATAACGTCCCTCCTTGCAGTTTTCGCAGAATCCGCAGCCTTTATGCGGTTCACCGGCAACGCGGTCGCCAGGTTTAAGGTCGGTAACGCCTTCCCCAATTGCTACCACCTCCCCCGCCCACTCATGCCCGGCAATGAATGGGTACGAAGGCGGCCAAAAGCCCACCAGTCCGCCGGCAAATATTTCCGGATCACTGCCGCAAATGGCTACAGCACGCACTTTGGATAAAACCTCGAAAGGACCAGGCTTTGGCACAGGGACCTCCTGCAGTTCATGTTTTCCCGGACCGGTAAGGACAATTGCTTTCATTTTTTCAGGTATGCTGATGTTCATTTTGACTCCTTGATTTTTAATTTGTGGTTCCAAAACTTGGGGCTCCATTGGTCAATTACCTTGATTAATTCGCGCGCTTTTCCTACGCGGTTTGGACCCGCTAAAAGATATTTACCGAAGACAAATCCTTCAATCGGCAGGCCGATCATTTTTTCAACCAGGCCGGCATCAATACCGCCAGCCAGATAAACGGGCTTGGATAAATTATTAAGCGCCTCAAGCAGGAGGTGTGTATCAATTGAGAAAGAATCCTGCAGGTCTTTGGGAAGATGCAGACCAATACAATCCACATCCAGACCAGATTTCAATTGAATGTCAGGCGTAAGCCATTCGGTGGAAAGATGGTCAAGCAGAACCTGTTTTCCATCAGCGTGCGCGGCATCGATCGCTTTTTGAATGGTGGTTTGGCTGGCCGCCCCAACAACGGTCACAATATCTGCGCCGGCAGCGCATGCCGCTGCTGCCAACACATCGCCGCTGTCGATGATCTTGGTATCTGCGAGAAGCGTCTTTTCCGGGAATAAATTCTTAAGCAAATTGACACACCTAAAGCCTTCGGCCAGCAGTAGATGGGTACCAACTTCAATAATATCTACATAGCCCTGCAATTCCCAAGCTGCCTTAAGCGCAAAGCTAATATCGGTTGTATCCAATGCGAGTTGAATTTTTGGTTTCATCAAAGGTTACTCTGCCTGAACAGCGGGGATACTCGCTTATATATTTCCTTAAAACGCATCAGCTGGTCTGCGTAAAGCTTTTGATTGCCAAGGTTGGGTTCAACTACATGGTCAATTTTGATCGCATCTCTAACTGGCGAAAGATCATCAAATCGACCTAAAGCAAGAAACGCAAGCGCTGCTGCGCCGATGGCTGAGCCTTCAAAATTTTCAGGCACTGAAACGGGGAAATTAAAGATGTCCGATTGGATCTGAAGTGAAAGCGGTGAACGGACATAACCGCCAGTTGCACGGACCTCATTCACCTGGCCAACCGAATCACGCAAAAGCTCAAAAATCGTCGCCAAGGCATATATAACACCTTCCAGGGCAGCCCGCGCCAAATGCGATCGGGTATGGCTGCCATGCAAGCCAAAGAAAACGCCGCGGGCATGTTCATCGTAGATCGGGGAACGCTCACCATACAAGTAAGGCAGAAAAATCACACCTTGGGCGCCAGGTTCGACCTTAGCGGCCTCATTCAGCATGCTTCCCAGAGGATCGGGGTTTTCCTTGAAAAAATTTTCTGCAAACCATTGCGTCACCAGCCCGCCGTTGGTCATGGCGCCGCCGCGTATCCAGATTTTATCCGTCAGTGGATAAGACCACAGCCTCTGGTGGGGATCGCTCACATCTGGCTGGCTGGCTGCCACTCGGCACGCACCGCTGGTGCCGATCATGCTGGTAACCTGCCCCTGTTCAAATGCCCCTGCCCCAAGTGAAGAAAGTACGCCATCAGTTGCACCCAGGATGACTTGCATTTTCTCATCCAGGTTCACTTTGGTTAGATACTCATTTTTTATTAAAGGTAAAACAGCCGTTGTATCAAGAATTCGGGGAAACTGCCGCAGTGAGGCACCGGCCTCGCTTAAAGCAAGATCATCCCAGGTACCTGAAACGGCATTGCGTAATCCGGTCGCAGCTGCGTTGGAAGCATCGGTCACGAACTGGCCCGTAAGCCGTAAAACCAGCAAGTCCTTTAATGTGCAATAACGCATGGTTGTGCCTGCCAGCTGGCCGGTTCTTTTAAGCCACTGCAATTTCGGTAGCCAATAGCTAGCGTTCATGGGGCAGGCGGTGAGCATGTAAAGGTCTTCGCCAAGGCGGTTTTTGAGGCTGTCCGCTTCATCCGCTGAGCGTGTATCCGCCCAGGTGAGTGCAGGTCCAACAGGAAAATCATGCTCATCAAGCACGACCAGACTGCCGACCGCATTCGAAAAACAAAGCCCTGCAGGTGAGATCGAATTTTCAGCAGCCCAACTGCTTATTTCCGCCAGGCAGGTCAGGGATGCATCGATGACCTCTTCAGCATTCTGCTCCGCGCGCCCATCCAATCCGGAATTTAGACTCACACTTATACTTCGCTGGTAAAGGATCCTTAACGATTCATCTACCAGGCATGCACGCACACTGCCGGTTCCCATGTCCAGGGAGATCACTGTATCAGGATTGGATCGCACAGTTTTCATTTGTGAATCCGGTCAGAGGCTCTTTTTATATTCTTCATAGAGTTCCATAAAAACATCGGCGGTATAGCGCGCAAATTCAGGATCGTTGATGTGCAAGTCAAGCTCATTCAAGCGCACCTCAGGTGAGAGCTCCGCCCTTAAAGTTTCGGTGTATCCCATATTGGCATTTGCATCATAGAGCGGTTTGCCTTCGCGGTTCATCATGCTGAATCCGCGCAATGGAACCAGCGCCGCGCGCGGACCGTTGCCCTCGTTTAAGCGCTGTGCCACATAATGCCCGATTTCGGCCATTTCTGTGCGCGTGGTACGGAAATGTGTATGGGTTGGCGTATGGCGTACAAAAGGGCGGTCTTTTAAATCCGCCGGCCAATCATCACGCCACTCGTGCAGGCGGATATCTGCGCATCCTGGCACGATGATATAAGGAATACCCATCTTGCCTTCGGCGCGCATGCGCTCTGGCGGGGCGGGCATTAACCCATCGTATAACAAATCTGGAATATCATGCGGAGAATAATCAATCACGCCTTTGATGCGTCCCTGAATGACCAGTTCTTCCATGGCTTTAGTTCCGATGCCATTGCCGTGAAAAACGATCACCTCAAAGCCCTGTTTTTCAAGTTCTTCACGCACTACCATCGCACCAGGCGTGACCACCCCCGTCATGGTGAGAGCAACTGATACACGGGAAAAGACATCATCAAGCTTAACTGCCGCCATGGCAATTACCGCAGCCGTCGCCTGGGCAATAATGGGTTTGGTGACGCGGTTAAGTCCTGAAACATCTGCCACTGAATGAATCATGGTAACATCTTTAACGCCGACGTAAGGGCCGAAAGGCGTTTTTCCGCATGCCACAGTTGAAACCATCACCTTTGGTACGCCGATCGGAAGAACCTGCATGGCAGCTGTTGCGATAGCCGTCCCTTGCCCGCCGCCAACTGCGATGACACCCTGCACATCACCGGCTTCATGCAGCTGCTGGATGATTATGACCAACCCTTCAGTCATTTTACGTTGGCAATAAGCTTTATCGTCGCGCTTCAGCAGGTCTGGCAGGCTCTCACCGCTGGCAAGCGCCACTTGCTGCCTGGTAATATCACCTTCAAAGGCAGGTGTTCCGGTAGAGCCAGGATCAACGATTACGGGCGTATGTCCGGCTTTAAGGATTTGGTCGCGCATAAAAGCGGCTTCAACGCCTTTTGTATCCAGCGTACTGATAACAACGATCTTCATGGATTCATCTTTCTGAAAAACTCATCCTATCGGTCCAGGAGGCCTGAGAAATAGAAGGGTGCTCCAGGAACGGTTTTGCGCCGCTCGCGCAGGGCAATTCCCTTAAATGGATAGACGGGATGTTCGAGCGATACTTCGTCGTGAAAATAAAGGATGAAATCAGCACGTTTATCAATCTCTTCAACAGATTTCCACCCCTGAATCATGTCCACATAGCGCGACTGCACCCAATATCGAAAATGCTCTTTAAGGTTGGGTTCAATATTGGCTGCGCGCAGCAAAGCATCACCTGTGATGACAAAGGTGCCGGCTTTGGTTTCGACTTCAACAGAAATATGGCCGGGGGTATGCCCGGGTGTCGGGAATACGCGCACTCCTGGGACAATGAGGGTATCGCCGCGTGTGACTTCAAAACTGCAGCCGTTAAAAGCTGGTTCAATGCCCAGCGCAGGGGATTCATATGAACGGTAATAAAGCGGGAGGGGATTATAAGCCCACTGCAATTCTTCTTCCGAGCAGATATAGCGTGCATTACGAAACGCTTTCATATTCGAACAATGGTCCCAATGCAGGTGTGTGAAGATGCAGATATCAATGTCTTCCGGTTCAACACCAAGCGCGCGCAAAGCATCAGGCGCTTCCAGGCATCCGCGCTTGCTGCAATCGTGGTGGTATTTGCTGGCTCGCTCCTGGCCCGGCAAACCAGTATCAACCATTATTTTGTGCTCTCCGGTATCCACAAAATAGCAGATATTTGGAATATCCACATCCACGCCAGGTTTACCTTTGAAAAACAAATAGACCGCATGATCCAGGATTACCCAACCAGTATTTATGGGGTATATTTTTGTGTTTTCAATACTCATCCCTAAACCTCTTTATTATTTTCCTTAACCAATCGCGCCGCGGCTGGCCAGAGTGCGGCAACATAATCGATGCGATCGAGGCGCACATGAATATCTGCCCACACAAGGGGTTGCCTTGTCCTGCTCAATGAAAGCCTTTGGATGATGACCACATCCTCTTTTTTTGACAAATCAAGCACCTGGCGATCTTCCAGGCTGGCAGGTGCAAGGCTGACAGTTTCCTTTACATCTGCCACAACCGCATGATAAACCTGCTCTAGTACTTCCTGAAAGGACCGCTTCGAAAGGTCCTGGCTTTCCAAATCAGGGCAAACTTCGACCGGCAGATAATTACGCTGGTTGGCGAGCATAACGCCTTCTACCAATCGCGACCGCACTTGAAGGTAGATGGGATCGCCTGGATTCACTTTCAAATGAAATGCTATCTTTTCGTCGGAAGTAATGACCTGTACATCACGCACAATGGTAGTCGGCTTAAAACCCATCCTGGCGGTATGCTGAAAAACACTCTCGATAGATGGTTTGGCAGGTTCTAGCACACTGTATTTCCCATCCTCGCGTTGTTCCACCAAGCCTTTCCGGTAGGCAGATGCGAGGACTTGCTCTGTCGCAGATTGGTCTGCATCCAACATCGAACTCAGTGCATCTGCTCGCAGGATAGCCCCGATCGACAGGCTGCCATCCAGTAGCAATGCTTCTATTCTTTTCTGCAGCAAGGTGGGAAAGGAATGCCTTAATTTTTCTGCCAATGCTCAATCGCCTTTATAATTTTTTAGGGACACAGGAAAATCAATGTCTTGCTTTGCGTGCATCCCGGTTTCAGCCTTATTTGGCCGAAGAGACATTCTTTTTATTTCTGGCAGAGGAATTATTTTGGCGCTTATCACCGGAAAGCGGTTGGGATTCACCCGGGCGGGATTTTCGGTTTTCAATGGCGGCAATTAACGCACGCGAGGTATTTTCATAATGTGTTCGCGCCAACCGTTCAGCCTCATCACAATCATGGCATTTAAGCGCATTAAAAATAGCGAAATGTTCATTAAAGATCGAATCTGGGCGTCCTGAAACAAGCATGCTCAGATTTCGGTATTGCGAGCAAGCATCATATAAATTTGCTAGAAGGTTTTCAAGTTTCCGGGAACCAGCTGCTTCCCAAATAAGCGCGTGGAATTCACGATTGAGTTTGGTGAATGAGTCATAATCCTCATTCTGGATCGTTTTCAAGTCATGATGAGAGATCTTGTCATATATCTGCTCAAGCATTTTCTCATCCATACGCTCACTCGCCAGGCGAGCGGCCAGCCCTTCCAGAACTGCACGGATCTGATAAAGCTCCAAAATTTCCAATTCAGACAGGTCCTTGACAATGGTCCCGCGATGCGGAATTGTTTCTACCAAACCAGAGGATTCAAGATCGCGCAGGGCATCGCGCACCGGCATGCGGCTGACGCCCATTTCGTCCGCAATTTCAGATGCAACCAGGCGTTGCCCGGGAATAAAATCCCCGTTCAATATTCTGACACGGATCTCATCCTCGACAATCTCGGTCATTGTGCGATACTTTTGCGCAACCTGCATAATAATCCCGTCCTGCAATTTAATTTCAACTCATCGTTGGTTTTTCATACACCTAATATTATACGAAAAGCCGACAAATAATTATCGAAAACCTCCAATCATCCTCCGCAAATTTTTATTATCTTAAGGTGGCGGTAACGTGACTGCAACATAAGTTGTAAACCCTTTTGCCCCATTGATAGCGGAATGTGGAATACCTGCAGGAACGTGC
>CAVVVE010000007.1:0-464027 GCA_963751635.1 uncultured Chloroflexia bacterium | reverse complement strand
GCCACAGATTGCTTCGTCCGAAATCGGACTCGCAATGACTTTTCAGCAAAGCGACATGGCGTAATTCTTGCATGTATTCTCCCTATGATGATGTGCGGATTGGGTACCCATGCTTGACCTGTGGTTCAACGGCAGGCTGGCGGCGCTGAAAAAGGCGGCTGCGGCAACGCCGCGCGCCGCCGCGCCAAGTAAAGAAGCCAGGGTCGCCACGCTGAAGGAGAACGTTGCCAAAGCCATTGACGAATGGGCCTTCATGCGCGGGCACGAGTGGGCCATGCCTGCACAAGTCACCGGCACGGATGACGCCTGGATCGAGGTGGATTTAAGCGAGCACATGCTGTATGCCTGGCGCGGCGGCCAGCTGCTGGACGGGTTTTTGGTCGCGACGGGGGCGAGCGCAACGCCCACGATCAAGGGCAGCTTTAAGATCTCCACCAAGCTCCCGACCTACCGCATGCGCGGGGCGGGGTATGACCTGCCGGATGTGCCGTATGTGATGTTCTATCAGGGCAACTACGCCATCCACGGGGTGTACTGGCACAACAGTTTTGGGGTTTCCATCAGCCATGGGTGCGTCAATATGCAGACGAATGACGCGGCCTGGGTGTATGGGCTGGTGAAGGTTGGCACGTGGGTGTTTGTGCATGGGTGAGGTAGTTGAACCCTTCTACACACCTACGGCTGCGCTCAGCGGCAGGTGCTCGCAGGGAACGGGCATCGACATCTCCATCCACGCTTACCAGATGCTTCGGAAGGAAGCTCGCATGCAGACTCTTGCGTCGCTCGCAATGACATCTTAATAAGCAACCGGAAGGACTTTGCCCTTCCGGTTATCGTTAAGTTCCTCTCCCATCCATGGGAGAGGCGGAGGTGAGGGGGTGGGGCTTTACGCCGTCTTGTTCGCCTTGGCAGTCACGATGTACTTGACCGCTTCAGCCGCGATGGAGGGGATCAGGAAGAGCGGGATGACCAGGCGCCATTCCTCCCAGCCCATGGGCAGGGTGTTGAAGATGTCCTGCAGGAAGGGCACGTACAGCACCACCATCATCAGCGCGGTGGAGGCCAGGACGGCGATGTTCATCCATTTGGAGGAGAACACGCCGATCTTCAGCAGCGGGTAGCGCTCGGAGCGGGCGGTGAAGGCGCGCAGCAGTTCGGCGAAGACCAGGGTCACAAAGGCCAGGGTCTCGGCATAGCGCGGGTCGTTGTGCGAGAGGCCGATCTTGTAGGCGATCAGGGTGGCGGCGGTGATGGCAATGGTCTGGATGACCACGCCCAGCTGCATGAACTTGTTGATGATGGGCTCCTTGGTCGGGCGCGGCTTCTGGACCATGATGTCCGGGTCGCCTTTTTCGGTGCCCAGCGCCAGCGCCGGGGCGCCGTCGGTCACCAGGTTGAGCCACAGCAGCTGGATGGGCAGCAACGGTGAGCTCATGCCCATGGCAAAAGCCTCGGGGAACAGCCAGCGGCCGAACACGGTGGGGATGAAGATGATCAGGATCTCGGCCATGTTGCAGGAGATGAGGAAGTAGACGAACTTGCGGATGTTGGCGTAGATGATGCGCCCCTGCTCGACCGCCGAGACGATGCTGGCGTAGTTGTCATCCGTCAGCACCATGTCGGCCGTCTCTTTGGCCACATCCGTGCCGGTGATGCCCATGGCCACGCCGATATCGGAGGCCTTGATGGCGGGCGCGTCGTTGACGCCGTCGCCGGTCATGGCCACCACTTCATCGCGCGCCTTGAGGGCGTGCACGATGCGCATCTTGTGTTCGGGCGAGACGCGCGCGTAAACGTCAATGTCTTCCACCTGCTTCTGCAGCTCGGCGTCGTTCATGGCGTCCACTTCGGCGCCGGTGCGCACCTGGTGCCCCGGGCGCAGCAGGCCGATGCTTTCGGCAATGGCCTTGGCGGTGTTGGGGTAGTCGCCGGTGATCATCACGGTGCGGATGCCCGCGCCCAGCGCCCTCAGCAGCGCCGGCTTGACCTCTTCGCGGGCCGGGTCGATCATGCCCACCAGGCCGGCAAAGATCAGGTCTTTTTCCAGCGTTTCGCTGTCCACCTGATCAGGCTTGGCGGAGACCACGCGGTAGGCCATGCCCAGCACGCGCAGGGCGTCTTTGGTCATGTCGTCGTTGGCCGCCAGGATCTCCTTGCGCTTCTTGTCGTCGATCGGGGCGGTGGTGTTATCCATCTTCTGATAGCGGTTGCAGAGCTGCAGCACCACATCGGGCGCGCCCTTGACCGCGATCACATGCGACTGTTTGCCGTTGGCTTCATCAAAGGGCGATATGTCGTCGGCTTTGGGGTCTTTGACCTCATGCACGGTGATCATGCGCTTGCGGTCGGAATCAAAGGGCATCTCGGCGGCGCGCGGATAGGCGCTGTTCAGCTCGGAGGCCCAGGCGCCGGCTTTGGCGGCCGCCACCAGGATGGAGCCTTCGGTCGGGTCGCCGACGATGCGGTAGCGCTTCTTGCCGTCTTCCTCGAAATCGTCCAGGATGGAATCGTTATTGATGGAGCCCACCCACAGCGCGTTGCCGATGCCGGGGTAGTCGTGCGGCTCCACCTTCTTGTCGCCGTCCATGAAGTCGCCTTCAGGGGTGTAGCCCGCGCCGGTGATCTGCGAGCACCTTGCCGTCCACCCACACGCGGGTGACGGTCATGGCGTTCTGGGTGAGGGTGCCGGTCTTGTCGGAGCAGATGACGGTGGCGGAGCCGAGCGTTTCAACCGAGGCCAGCTTGCGGATGAGCGCGTGGCGCTTGACCATTTCGCGCATGCCCAGCGCCAGGCTGATGGTGACGACCGCGGGCAGGCCTTCGGGCACGGCCGCGATGGCCAGGCTGACGGCCACCATGAAGCTGTCGACCATATGTTCAATTGAGGGCGGCCAGCCGCCTTCGATCACGCCGGCGCCGAAAACGATGGCGGAGACGACCAGGCAGGCGATGCCGAGCGTCTTGCCCAGCTCTTCCAGGCGGCGCTGCAGGGGCGTTTCTTCCTCTTCAACGGACTGGAGCATGCGGGCGATCAGGCCCAGCTGGGTGTGCATGCCGGTGCTGACCACCACGCCCGACCCGCGCCCGTAGGTGACCACGGTGCCGCTGAAGGCGGTGTTGCGGCGGTCGCCCAGCGAGGCGTCGGAATCCAGGACGGAAAGGGCGTTCTTCTCAACCGGAACGGATTCGCCGGTGAGGGCCGCCTCTTCAATCTTGAGGTTGACGGCTTCCAGCAGGCGCACGTCGGCGGGCACAAAGTTGCCGGTTTCCAGGAAGACGATGTCGCCCGGCACCAGCTCGCGCGCGGGCACCGACACGCGGTGGCCGTCGCGCAGCACCTGGGCTTCGGGGGCAGCCATCTTCTTGAGGGCTGCCAGCTCCTGCTGGGCTTTGCCCTCCTGCACCACGCCCATGACGGTATTCAGCACCACGATGGTGACGATGGCAATGGCGTCGATGGTCTCGCCGAGCAGGGCCGAGATGGCCGCGGCGACGATCAGCAGGATGACCACAAAGCTGTTGAGCTGGGCGATGACCATCTGCAGGAAGGTGGTTTTCTTGCCTTCCTCCAGCTGGTTGAGGCCGTATTGGCCGATACGGGCTTTGGCCTGGTCGGCGGAAAGGCCTTTTTCGAGGCCGGAATCGAGTTTTTCAAGCACTTGTTCGCGGCTGAGCGCGTGCCAGGTGACCTGCAGGTCCTTGGCGGGCGCTGCCTGCGCGGGAATATTAGCGGGCATAGGATAACTCCTTATGATAAATTATAGGGCTGGGATTTTGAAACAGCCGTACAAGGGGATAAGTTTAATGCATATTCTAATCGGGCGCAATGCGGGTTTCGGCCGGCAGGATGGTGCCTTTGGGGATGACCACGATGCCGTCGCGCACGGTGTAGAGGGGATTATCAATGTTGGTGCCGCGCGGGAAGGGCCGGATGACGGTGCCGCGCCCGATGCTGGAGTTCTTGTCGAGGATGGCGCCTTCAATATCGCAGCCCTTGCCAATGCCCAGGATCAGGTCATCTTCGCTTTCCTTGCCGCGCCTGAAGAAGCCGTAATAGTCGGCGCCCATCAGGATGGACTTCTTGATCTTGCAGCCGGAGCGGATCTGGCTGCGCAGGCCGATGACCGCCCCGCGGATGTCGGCGTCCTGGATCCAGCCGCCCTCGGCGATGAGCGCATCATCGATGAAGCTGTTCTCGATCTGGGTGCCGGGCAGGAAGCGCGGGTGGGTGTAGATGGGCCAGCCTTCATCGATTAAGGAGAAGGGCGGCTCCTTGCTGGCCAGGGCCAGGTTGATCTCGTAGAAGGAGCGGATGGTGCCGATATCCGCCCAGTAGCCGTCGTATTCAAAGCCGAAGACGTTGAACTTGTCCACCGCCGCCGGGATGACGTGCATGCCGAAATCCTCATAGTCGGTCTTGTCGAGCATTTCCAGCAGGACGTCGATATTGAAGAGGTAAATGCCCATCGAGCCGAAATAGGGCTTGTCAGGATCATCGCGGCTGACCATTTCATTTAACAGGGCTTCACCCTGGGGCTTTTCGGCAAACTGCACGATGCGGTTATCCTGGTCGCGCTTGAGGATGCCCAGGCGCTTGGCTTCCGCCCGCGGCACCGGCTGGATGGCCACGGTGATATCGGCCTTCTTCTGCCAGTGAGAATTGATCATCTCGCCGTAGTCCATGCGGTAGAGATGGTCGCCCGCCAGGATGAGCACGAAGGGCACGCGGGCGGACTTGATCTCGATCAGCTGCTTGCGGACCGCGTCAGCCGTGCCCTGGTACCAGTCGGTGGCCATCAGGGTCTGCTCGGCCGCCCAAATCTGCACCCAGCCGGTGTGGAAGACATCAAAGTCGTAGGTCTGGGAGATGTGGCGGTGCAGCGAGACGGAGTTGAACTGCGTGAGGACGGCGATCTTGGTGATGCCCGAATTGATGCAGTTGCTGATGGGCAGGTCGATGAGGCGGTATTTGCCGGCGATGGGGACCGCGGGCTTGGCGCGTTCCTTGGTGAGCGGGTAAAGGCGCGTGCCCTGCCCGCCGCCCATGATAACGCTCATGACATTGTCGAAGGTCTTCATGCCCAGCCTCCTGCCGGATTGCCACCTGTTGCAGTAAGTATAACGGAAAGAATGGGGGCTAAAGTAGTGGTTTTCGGCAGAGAAGCGCGGAACAAAAATCAGGAAAAGCTACTGCCGGCGGGATTTTTCCGAGCGGCGCAGCAGGAGCGGGCCGAAAAGGTCCACCAGATCGCCCAGCACAGGTTCGGCAAACCTGGAGACGCGCAGCCAGCCGGGCACATAGGCCACGCGGCGGGGATGGTTGAGCAGCCGCCATAAGGCCTGGTTGACGCGCTCAACACTCACTGCCAGGCGTTCGGCCGGGACGGAGCCGCCGTTCTCAAGCCGGCGGGCCTGGTCAAAGAACTCGGTCTGAACCGGGCCGAGGCGCATGACGCTGGCATGCACGCCCGAGCCGCGCAGTTCGCGGTGCAGCGAGGTGGTGAAGGCATCCAGAAAGGCTTTGCTGGCGGAATACATGGCAATGCCCTGGTTGGGAAAGCCGCCCGCGATGGAGCCGATGTTGATGATGTGGCCGCTGCCGCGCGCCTGCATGGGCGGCAGGAAGAGCGAAGTCAGGTGGGCGAGCGCCTCGATATTGACCGCGATCAACTGGCGGGCAGTCTCCCACGGCATGCTGGCAAAGTAACCGTACCAGCCGAAACCCGCGTTGTTGATGAGGATGTCGACTTTATGGGAAGCGGTGATCGACTCGAAAAGCTGAAGGCGTTCGCGGGGTTTGCCAATGTCTGCCGTAAATACTTCCACCCTGCCGTCCAGGCCGCCGTTCAGGCTGCCGATCTCTTGCGCCAGCGCCTGCATGCGCTCTTCGCGGCGGGCAGTGAGCAGAACGCGCAAGCCCTTGTTGGCAAGGAAACGCGCCGCAGCAGCCCCGATGCCGGATGAGGCGCCCGTGATGAGCGCGGTTTTATCTGACCAGTCTGCCATTCAGGAAATCTCAGCGGATGGGCGCTTTTTTCTCGCGCTTCAGCCACCACCCGACGGTGTCGGCGACGGTGGCCACCATCCGGCGCGGGCTGTAGCCCAGCTCGCGGCGCGCCTTCTGGCAGCTGATATCCGAGTTGCCCTGGACGGTTTCAATGGAATAGCCGGTGAATTTGGGCGTCTGTTTGGTGAGCCTGTAAAAGAGCGGCGTGAAAATGGCAGCGAATTTTGCCAGTCCGTTGGGGATATGGATGGTGGCGGTGCGCCGGCCGAGCACGCCCTGCACCATCTGCTTGAGCTGGAAGATCTTGATCTGCCAGCCGGAAAGGATGTAGACCTCGCCCTTGCGGCCGCGTTCGCAGGCCAGAATATGGCCGCGGGCGGCGTCGCGCACGTCCACAAAGTCATAGGCGCCTTCGATCATCAGGTGGGGCTTGCGGCGCATGAAGTTGCGCAGCAGGTCGCCCATCTCGGAGCCGCGGTAATCGTGCGGGCCGATGATGCCGGTCGGGCAGACGATGACCGCATCCAGCCCGTTCTTGACGGCTTCAAGCACAGCCAGCGAGGCTTCGGCCTTGGTGCGGTCGTATTCGCCGGCCGGGTTGAACTGGTCAAAAGGCGCGCGCTCATCGATCCTGCCCTTCCAGTCGCGGCTGAGGGCGTGGATGGAGCTGGTGTACACCAGGCGTTTGACGCCGGCTTTTTGGGCGGCGCGCAGCACGTTTTTGGTGCCTTCCACGTTCACGCGGCGGATGAGCCCGCCCTGGCCGGGCATGATGGAAATGATGCCCGCCAGATGAAAGACCTTCTCAATACCCTGCATGGCCTTATCCAGCGACTGCGGGTCCAGCACATTGCCTTCAACGAATTCAACATCCAGCCCTTTAAGGGCGGAGACATCTTCACCGGGCAGGATCAAAGCCCGCACCCGCTGCCCGTCTGCAAGCAGCTCCCTGACCAACACATTGCCGATGTGCCCCGCTGCGCCTGTTACCAAAATCATGCTTTCTCCTTTGAAATGCTGTCCAGGATCAGCTGGACGCCTGTTTTTGTGACCCTGTCCCAATCGGCCGCCTTGGGATCCACCACCCCCTGCAGGAGGATGCCGATGGCAAGTGACATTAATGACCAGGACACCGCCTGGACATCCACATCCGGCTTGATAGTACCTTCGTTAATGCCCTCTTCGAGCAACGCCGCGAACTGCTGCTGATAGCGGCGGTAGGGCGCGATGGTGGCCTGCCAGACCGCCTGGTCGCGGCTGGCCTGCACCATGAATTCCATGAACATGGGCAGCTGGCCGCTGGCGGCCGTAAATACAAAGCCGAGCGTCTTGGCCATGCGCGCGATGGATTGGGGGACTGTTTCGTTTTTATGCCTGGATGAAAAGAGCTGCGTATCAATGCCCTGCAGCCACTGCTCCACGATCGCCAGGAAAAGCGCCTGCTTGGAGGGGAAATGGTGATAAAAAGCGCCCTTGCTGACTTGCGCCCGGGCGCAGATATCCGCCACGGAGGCGGCTTCATAGCCGGAATTGGAAAACAGATGGATGGCCGCGGCCATGATCTGGGTGATGGTCTCTTCGCTGCGCTGCTGCATAATAAAAACCGACCAGTCGGTCTGTTTTTATTATAGTATGAACACCCTCGGTGTCAAGCAAGGGAGCGGGCTTGTTTACCTGTCAAGCCGGTGGGCCTGGCGGCGCAGCCAGGAGGCGGTGGGGCTTTGATGGCGCTTGACCACCAAAACCGAACAGGGCGCTTTTTCAGCAATCTCGTCCGCCACGCGGCCAAAGAGGTTATCTGTCATCGCCGAAGCCGGCAGAGAGGCCGCTGATGATGAGGTTGTGCCCGCTTTTCTCGGCTTCATCCACCAGCGCCTGGGCGACATTATCGGAAAAGAGCAGGCGCATGTTGGCGTTGCGGGGCATTTCGCCCAGCTCGGTGATCAAAACTTCCTGAAGGTTGGCCATTTCGTCATCAAAGTATTCTTCATCCCTGGCAGCCGGAAGCACGCGGATGTAATCGACATGGGCATTTTCCTGCCTGGCAATATCATTGGCAAGATGGACAGCCAGGCGGCTGTGCACACCGCCGCCGACCGGCACCATGACAGTTTCGATCTTTCAAGGCCGCGGTCCACCATGACGCCGACATTGGTTTTGGTGTCATCCAGGATCTTGCGGGCGGCTTCTTTGGACAGGTGGCTGGGAAGGTAGCGTTCCGGACGGTTGATGAGCACCAGCTTGGTGTTGTGGTGCGCTTCCACATCCTGCAAAATGGCATCCGCAATGGACTTGCTGGATACCGTCTTGGTATACATGGGCACATTGCGTTCCACCGCGTAGTGGATGAACTTTTCAAGGACTTTCTGTTTCTGCGCCTGCAGCTTGCTCACGAACTGGCTGTTGCCGGAGGCACCGGCGCGCGCAGCAGTTGTGACCACCGTCAAGAGGCAGATATTGATATCCTGCTTGGGTAATTTTTAATGTCATTAATGATCCCATCGGCCAGAGAAATATCCGCTACCATTTTGGTGTACATCGGCACATTGCGGTCCACAGCGTAATGGATGAACTTGTCAAGAATGTGATGGCGCTGCGCCTTTATTTTTTCAAGGAACTCACCTGAAGCCTGCTGGTCCACCTGGGCGGTGCTGGGCAGGACCGTCAGAAGGCACATATTTATGTCTTTCTCGGCCTCGGCTAACAATGCTCCAACCTTCATTAACCCATCCGCCTCGTTGGGAGTAATCAAAGGCAGGATGATGCGCCAGCGGCCGGGAGACAGGTCGCGTTTATGCGCTTCTTTCCATACATTAAGCCTTTACTGCAAAATAATAAACTGCGAAAAGTCCAATGACACCGCAGTGAACAATAACGCATCAATAGATGAGTAAAAAATCACCAGCAAACAAGTCAAAGAAGCCAGGATGGGAGTCAGCGGAAATAAGGGGACTTTAAACGGGCGGTGGATATCGGGAAATTTTTTCCGCAGTGTGATCATGGCCATATTTGAGAAGAAAAGCACAAAAAGATAACCGGCAGATGTGATGTAACTCAGGAAATCCACCACCCCAAAAACCGTAATGAGGATTGAAATCAAGCCGATCATCAGAATTGCCATAAATGGCACCCTGACGCGGTTCAGGCGCGAAAGCACCAGCGGCCAAACACCATCACGGCTCAGGGTAAACGATTCGCGGGTGGCGCTGAGCATGGATGAGTTGATGGAAGTCAGTGATCCCACCATCCCCGCAAAACCAATTAATGAAACCCCAAAACGCGAAAGGCACCCAGACAGCGCGCACTGAAGATTCGCGGGTGGCGCTGAGCATGGAGGAGTTGATGGAGTCAGGGTCGCCAAAATGCCGGCGATCGCCATCAGCGAGACGCCGATACCGGGCAGAAATTTACTAGATGGAATCTCAAGGCGGTTTGAGAACCAGCAATGCTGCCATGGCACTGTTCCCAATGTTACGACCATGGTCAACGCATAAAGGATCGTAATCAATCCCAGGCTGACCAGGATGGCAGTGGGAATATTCTTGTTGGGATTTTTGACCTCTTCCGCGTCATCCGCTATGACCTCAAACCCGATATAAATTGCATACATCAGGGCAATGGTCCGCATCAGGACAGACACATTCTTGAAAAATCCCTCATGCGGGAACAGCCTGCCCTGAGCCAAAAAAGTTGCCGGGCTAAAGCCGTTGGGTGATAAAAATCCCGCGAAAATAAAAACACCAAAGGAAAAAATCAAAATACCGCCCATGATGATCTGGGCATTACCCACGCTGGAAACGCCAAGAATATTCAGGATAACAAAAAGCATGATCACCAGGATTGCCACGGGAATGATGGGGATGGATGGGATGAAAACGCTCAGTGAATAGGCAAAACCAACAGCCGAAAGGGCGCAGTAAAAGGTACTTGAAATACAATCCATGGAACCGACAAGAAATGAAAGCAGCCCTTTACCCCAGGCTTCGCGCACATAGGTCATGGCGCCGCCCGTTTCGGGGTAGATCGTGGCCAATTCGCAGTAATTTAATGCAATGCTGAAACTTAAGAAACCACCCAGAAGAATAGCCAAAAATGCAGCGGGCCCTGAAATCTCAACAGCCAGGCCTGTTAAAATAAAAATGCCTGAACCTATTGCACCAGCCGATCCAAGCATAATTACCTGAAAGAGGTTTAATTGGCGTTTGAGCGTACGTTTTGCCATTTTTTTTGGTCACCTATTCCAAAGAATTTTCTTGTTTCATAATTTCTGAGGCAGGGTCGCTATTGAATCGAATTCAATTTCTATTTTTGATTGCGAAAATTTAATCTCTCTGCAGGCGTTTTGCCTGATGCCTTAACCAGGAAGCAGTGGCGCTTTCATGCCTGCGGACAACCAGCACGGAATAAGGCGCTTTTGTAACCACCGTTTCGCAGACCGGGCCAAACAGGGTGCCATCGGTCGGATTATCGGCGGAACCGATAATGACGAGGTCATAATCGTTGGCATGGCATTCATTGATGACCGCATCCTGAACGGATTTCGCATAAGAAATTTGAAGGGTGGCATCGGAAGGGATCTGGCCAAGCTCGGTCATCACAATTTCCTGCAAGTGCGAGATCATATCCTCATTGGATTCCTCATCAATTTCCTGAGGCATAACGCGGATGTAATCCACATGCGAACCTTCCTGCATGGCAATGTCATTGGCAAGATGGATCGCCAGGCGGCTGTTGACGCCTCCACCTACAGGAACCATGATGTTGCGGAAGGTTTTGATACCTTTATCGTTCAGCACGCCGATGCTGACCCTGGCTTCATCCACCACGCGCTTGAGCGCCTTGCGATAGGCTTCACCATTGCTGGTTTGAGCAGGCCATTTCATCAATACCAGTTTGACATTGCTGTCATTTTTAATTTCATTGATAACCCCATCGGCCATGGTCACATCCGCGACCATTTTGGTGTACATGGGCACATTGCGGTCCACGGCATAGTGGATGAACTTGTCAAGGATCGCATGCCTCTGGGTTTTAATTTTTTCAAGGAACTCCCCTGAAGCCTGCTGGTCCACCTGGGCGGTGCTGGGCAGAACCGTCAGAAGGCACATATTTAAATCTTTTTCAGCTTCCGCCAATAGAGAACCCACCCGCATCAAACCATCCGCGCCATTGGGCGTAATCAGCGGCAGGACGATGCGCCAGCGGCCGGGAGAGAGGTCGCGCCTGTGGGCATCATTCCACAACTGCAAGCCCATCTTCCCATAATAATAAATCGTGAACACTCCAATAATCGCACCCGTGAACAATAAGGCATCCAAGTCTGAATACAAAATGACGATCAAACAGGTCAAAGAAGCCAAAATTGGCGTCAATGGAAAAAAGGGCGCTTTAAACGGGCGGTGAATATCGGGGAATTTTTTATGGAGCGTGATCATGGCCATGTTGGAAAAGAAAAGCACAAACAGGTAACCGGCGGAGGTGATGTAGCTCAGGAAATCAACGACGCCAAAAATAGTGATGAGAATTGAGACCACGCCGATAAAAATGATGGCCATGAAGGGCACGCGCACACGGTTCAAACGCGAGAGCACCAGCGGCCAGTTGCCGTCGCGGCTGAGGGTGAAGGATTCGCGGGTGGCGCTGAGCATGGATGAGTTGATGGACGTCAGGGCGCCGACCATACCCGCCATGGCGATGATGGTCACGCCGACACCCGGCATAAATACCTTAATGGCATCCGAAAGTGCGGTTGTTGATCCGGCAACTTGCTGCCAGGGCAGCGTGCCCAAGGTCACAACCACGGTCAGGGAATAAACGACAGTGATGATAATGAGGCTGGCAATGATGGCGATGGGAATATTCTTGTTGGGATTCTTGACCTCTTCCGCGTCATCGGCGATCACTTCAAAACCGACGTAAGCCGCATAGATGAGGGCGATGGTTTTTAATAACGTACCGGTGTTTTTTACAAAACCAATATCCGGGAACATGCGGCCTTCAGGGAAGAGCGTTGCAACACTGAATCCATTCGGCGAGAGAAAACCAGCGACGATGAAAACCGTGAAAGCAAACATCAAACCGATGCCCATGACAACCTGGGCATTGCCCACGTTGGAGACACCCAGGATATTCATGATCACAAAAATGATGATGACAAGGATTGCCACCGGGATGATGGGAACGGAGGGGAAGAAGACGCTTAATGAATAGGCAAAACCAACCGCGGAAAGGGCGGTGTAAAACGTACTGGAAATGCTGTCCATTGAACCGATCAGAAAAGACAGCAGCCCTTTGCCCCAGGCTTCGCGCACGTAGGTCATGGCGCCGCCTGTTTCGGGATAAACGGTAGCCAGCTCGCTGTAATTCAAGGCGATGCTGAAGCTCAGGAAACCGCCGACCAGGATCGCCAGAAAAGTAGCCGGACCGGCAACGTCGGCCGCCAGGCCCGTCAAAACAAAAATACCGGAACCCAGGGTTCCGGCCGTTCCCAACATAATCACCTGAAAGAGGCTTAATTGGCGCTTTAGTGTACGTTTGCTCATTTCAATACCTGTCACCAGACAACAATCAAATTTTTTGGTTTAAATAAAACATCAGTGTCTGGACCAGCCAGGCCACTGATTCTAAATGCTTCCGTGAGATGGATTAATGAGTGCCGTATATTTCCTGTGTTTTATATAACCAGGGCGGAATCTTACACCCTTAACCTATTCGCACAATATGCAAAAAATCAGACTCTTACCCAAGGGCAGGCTTCGCAATCGCTGCGTTCAAACGAAGTGTGCACTTCGAGCAGAGTGACAAGAATTGGGCAAAGTGCGCACTCGCTTTGCTCAAGGCAGCTTAACTAAGGCATACGCATCAAAGTTACAGATTGCTTCGAAGCTGCGCTTTTCTCGCAACCCTCATAAGGGTGCTGCGCATGACAATTTAAAAATGGGCTTCGCACTCGCTGCGCTCACACGAAGTGTGCTCTTCGAGCAGAGTGACAGATATTAAAAGAGCCCGGGTAAGCCGGGCTCGGATTCATTTTTGTCAAGTTACGGGCAAACATTGAGGGCGATGTTTTTGAAGACCTCGGTACGCGCCAGGTTATTGCGGTTCTTGTCGGTCGCGACCATCTGATAATTCATCACCGCGAAATCATACAGGTTGTAATTGGTGATGTTGCTGGACGCCAGGGTGATGCTGTAAGTGCCGTCGCTCTTTTTGGACATGGCATGACCGCCATCCCACTTGGAAGTGCCGCCGTCCTCAGTATCATAAAAGCGAATGAAAAGCACGACGCTGAATACATCCTCAGGCTTGGTTACCTTGGCAGAAATGGTTATTTCACGGCTGCCGCAGCCCCCGCCGCCATAGAAGAATTTATCCTTATCGTATTTGACATCATAAATGGTCACCTTGTCGGGCGTGGCAGTTGGCTCGGGTGTTTTGGTCGGTTCAGGCGTGTTGGTGGCCTGCGAAGCCTGCTGATTGCCCTGCTGCTGCTGCGCACCCTGGATGGAAACCGCAACGGTCGCAAAATTGCTCCAGGCGCCGGATTTATTCTGCGCCCGCGCCTGCAGGGTGTGGTTGCCGGCTGCCGGCGGATTCCAGGTGTAGCGCAATGCCACCACTTTTTGGCTGGCATCCGGGCTGGCGATGGAACTGACGACAGCGCCATCAATGCTCAGCTCCACAACGCTGACGCCTTCAGTGCTGCTGGCATGGTAAGCGATGTCCACCGGCCCCATCTGCAAAGCAGCGCCGTTGAAGGGGGCGTCAATGCCGACTTCCACCGGCAGGCCCTGCGGCTGGGAAGTAGGGGGTTCTTTGATACTGTCATCACCACTGCCCCCAAGGTCAATGTTAAAGCCCGCGAAATCGCAGGCGATGACCGTCAGGATCAGAAAAGAAACACCAAGGATAAGAGCTGTTCGTTTCATGTTTACCTCGCTTGCCGTTTCATATTTAGGGTTTTGTAAATATGATTATAGCTATTTGCATGTAAAAAACAACTGGCTTTTGAAGATTAATGAAAAATAAATATGTTTGATACTTTTGAAAACCTTATTTTTTAACTGCCTTTTATCAGGCCCCGGTTGGACTTTCAAAATTGAGCATGTCAAACCAGTAAGCCAGATACTTCCACCGGCCCCAATCCTCATAAAGAGACAATGCTTCGGGAAGGGTGAAAGGCCGATCTTTAAAATACTTTTCCGAAACAAACTGCGTGAAGACCGTATCCACCGGGATGTGGTCATAGCGCCCGAGCAGCATCAGCATGGACGCGGCGGCGTAACTGCCGATGCCCTTGATGGCCAGGAGCCGCTTGCGGATTTCTTCAGTGGGAAGGCCCTTGTTCTGAAAATCCGCGGCGCTCAATTCGCCAGCGGCAAACTGCCACGCGAGCCGGTGCACATAATCCGCGCGGTAGCCCAGCCTGACCCTCTGCCGGAAATCCTCCAGCGGGATTTGGGCCAGGGCTGCAGGCGCGGGGAAGGTTTTTAATGAAGGTTCGCCCTCAAAGGGCCTGCCAAATTGTTCCACCAGTTCCGCGCACCATGCGTTTGGTGCCGCCCCACTGGACATTGGTGGTGCAGATGACCTTGACCAGGTCCTCAAACACGGTCGGCGAGCGGAGCAGGCGGCCGACGCCTTTGTTTATATTCTGCCAGACACCGCCCCTGCTTTTGCATAAGGCGTGGAATTCCGCAAAATCCTCATCCAGGCGCAGCATGTGGCTGACCGCCGCGCATAAATACTCCTTATCTGAATTTGCCAATTTTCGTGCAGCGCTGGATCGAAAGATTGAGCACCTGCCCGCGGCCGCGGCCTGCGGCTGAAACAGTGAGGAGCGCCACCTTGCCCGAAGGCAGCTCCTGCACGCGCGAGAAGGAGGGGAGCAAGGGATCATGGGTATTGGGCAGCAGGTCCACCCAGCCGTGGGCATTTAAAGCGCTGCGGTAATCAAAGGGAGCCTTTAAAGGGATCGCAAGTGTTTCATGTTTCATTGAAGATTCTGGGTCAAGACTAATCGCTTCCGCTTATTTTGATATTTTCTTTAAATAATCCCTGAAAATTTCCAATACTTCAGGCATATTTTCGCGACCAAAGCCCAACCTGAAGTGCTGATCGCCATAATCAAAGACCGTTGAGGGCAGCAGCATGATGCCGGCCTCCTGAACAACCCGCTGGCAGAAGTCCGAGGCAAGCATAGGGCCCTTTCAGTTTTGGAAAAGCAATCGTGCCCGCTTGCGGCCTGACCCAGGCAAACCTGTCGCCAAATTCCGCAAAGAAGGCGATCCAGCAAAGCCAGGTTCCTTTTTATGCGGGCCAAATGCCTGCCAATGATGACCTCTTTCGATCGCAAGGCAATAATCGATAAAATCTCGCTGGGCGCGCTGCCGCAGATGGTCGTATAGTCCTTGAAGGCCGCCATTTTCTGATAAAGGCCTGCGTCTTTGGTCACCAGCCAGCCGACCCTGGCCCCGGCCATGCCGAAGGTCTTTGACATGCCAAACAAGGAAACCGCTTTTTCATAGACCTCACAGGCCGACGGCAATTTGAGCGCAGGGTCATATTCCAAAAAGCGGTACATCTCATCCGAAAACAGGTAGAGATCATTTTTGCGCGCCAAGTCAACGATCTTCTGGTAATCCTGCATGGACGGATAAGATCCGGTCGGGTTATGCGGAAAATTCACAATCACCAGCCTGGTATTCGGCCGGATATTCTTTTCCAGAAAATCAGGATCGAAGCGCCAGCCGTTTTGTTCCTGCGGCTCCCAGCGGGTGACCTGACAGCCCAGGCCCCGCGCGACTTCGTACAAAGATTGATAGCCCGGGAAAGTGCAAATGACATGATCGCCCGCCCGCAGAATGCTGTTCAAGGCAATATAAATGCCTTCTTCGGGGACAATCACCAGGCACTCATCAGCGCGATATGCCCTGATATAACTTTGAAATCTCTTCCCTTAATAAGGGGTGCCCGAGGGATTCGGTGTAGCCCAGCGCCAGGTTTTGCCAGAGTTTGGCTGTTTCCTGATCCGCCATCCCCAGGAGGCCGCTCTGCGATAACCCGTCGCAATCCGAGCTGGAAAGCTGATACTTGACCGAAAACTCATATCTGGCAAAATAGCGTTCCAGTTTAAAAGGGTTTAAGTTCATAAAGGGTAATTTTAACCGAAGCCAATGCTGCGAGGATTAATATCGGGATATTGGTCAGTTAAGGTTCAGTAGATGTTTTTCCGGATAGGAAACATGCCCTCCCAGAGGTGTTTTGGATTAGCCGGGCGGGGGCCGCGCTTAAGATGCCTGTGAGCCGGAACGCCGGATGAAGACCCAGATGACAGCCGCCGCAAGGACGGCAAAGCCGGTGCTGATGGCTGTCCAGGTAATTTCTTCGGCGGCGGAAGCATACGCCTGCCCGAAAATTAACGCGCTGGAGGAAAGGCTGGCATGCATAAAAAAGGCGATCAACAAACTGCCCTGAGTCCGCTCATAGACCCAGGTGATGATGAAGGACCAGGCCGTCAGCAGGACGGGGCCGAGCAGGACAATTAAAATCAGCGAATCGAGACCGCGGCCGCCCAGCGCAAAGTAATCCGCGTAGCCGTGCCACAGCCCGCCCCAGACCAGGCCCAGCAGCAAAGTGGCGACGAAGGGGGAAAAGCGCTTGAGCAGGTGCGGCAGGAGGAAGCCGCGCCAGCCAAATTCTTCCATCAACCCGGCGGTGAGCCCCAGCGCAAGGCCGGGGCCGAGCAGCCTCAGCATGGCAGCGGCATCCACCGGGTAGCCTGCCAGCCAGCGCGCGAGCGGCGTGAGCGCCGTGACAGCCGGGATGACCAGCAAGGCCAGCCACCAGCGCCCCTGGCGCCGCCGCGGAACCTGGCCCACAGGGCCTGCAGGCCTTCACGCCCATAGACCAGCCGGGTGGTGAAAAGGCCGCTGAGCGAAGGCCCAAAGCCGCCCAGGATGACAAACAGGTAGGCGATGGGCGGGGCCTGCAGCAGCCCGCCGGGTTTAACGAACAGGAAAATCAACGACCAGATGGGGAAGGACCACAGGATGGTCAGGAGGATGTAGGTGAAAACCGGATGGCGCACAAACCAGGCTTTGATGTTCATATATGGACTCCAAATTAATAAGGATAAGGCAAGGGCTTTGCCAGCGTGCTAAAGGCGCGCAGAATTATAAACTTGATTTTTTATTTATGAAGGGAGAATTCTCAAAGATACCCAAACCGTAAAAAAAGACATGCTTCGATCAAGCATGTCATTTTATGGTAAAAAGCTCCTCGTCGAGGACTCGAACCTAGCGAAAGGCAGATTTACACTTGTTGGTAATCGATTTTCATACTCTGAACCGGGCTCGTGACCAAGCAGTTATTAATGGAATTTCGACCAGCCAGAATCAATCTGATTTTGCGGTGATAATCCCACGAGTCCGGTAAACGCTGTGTTGGGCCGAACCTGATAATTTAAAGATTTATCGCATCCAGGATCTCGGGGTAATCCGCCCCAATATAGTCCCCAGCCAGCCAATAGCACGAAAGCTACCAGGCAGGCAATAAAAAAGAAAGCATATACAGGCTGTTGTGCCACCTTCTTGCGCCCCCGTACAAGCGTCAATAGCGTGATGATGAAAGTAAAAGGAAAGCCGAGCAGGACTGTCTGCCCTTCGACGAAGATGCAGAAATAAGTGATCCCGGAGATCAGACCAGCGAGAACTGTTGCCCACCAGGTTATTTTTTCACTGGCTGGATGCCGCCATTCCCTGAAAACCAGTAAGGATGCCAAACCCACGATGCCGATGTGCCACAAGTAATGGCTCAGGTGCTCGTCCATGAAGTATGTGAGCCTGTAAATGTCAGTGTTGGTGATGTCAAGCATCTGCTTCCTGGCAAGACCTTCTGCCAGATTATCAATGGAATTAGCCGCAAGATGCATACCATGGCCCAACACCCAAATCGAAGATAAGACCATGAAAGCAATTTCCTCCCCCCGATGCGATTCTCCGCTGTTCGTGTATTTAAACAGGATCCAGTAGAGCGGGATAAGTACCAGGGGAGTCAAGAGATCAAACACATCCTGATAACTGATCAATGGATAGAGCGGGAAGGGGATCCGAAACAAGATCAGGAGCAGGAAAAATACCCCGAACAATACAGCAAAGATTAACGTAGTGAGAGACTTTTTATTCATTGCCATTTCTCCTTTCTTAATAAACCAGGTTCAGAGACATAACAATTACATTCTTTTAGCGGTTCTACTCAGACTGTTATTTTGTCGTGTGCCAGCCTTTGTTTTCTCTTCCGGCTTAGCTTTCCGCAATGCTTTTATCAACAGAATCGGGGAAACGAGGAGAGAACTTATACCCACACCCAGTCCAAAGCCGACATAAATGCCAAATACAATAACCTTTTATGATGGGGAACCAACTGCTTCGGGATGTTTCATAAGGGGCGATGGGCATCGGCGAGACCATGAAAAGAATGATCGCCGTGAAAATCGAGCCAAGAATTCCCGACAAGAGCAGAGAAAACGCCAGGTTGGGTATCGCCTTTGATCTACGGGCAACCCATATTATGCCAATACCAACCAAAGGCAAAGCGATCGCAAAGATGATCACAGGAAGAAATTTTGACATGCAATATCCATTTGAGATCAAACCTTATCTATCCGGTTATCAACCTAAACCTTTTAATGCCTAACGTTTTGCATTACCTGCGCTGAGGTGGGCGTGGAGGGACTCGCTATCCTGCGGTGGTTTTTAGAATACGATCAATATCTCGTAAGGTCTGTGCTGAATCCTTGAACTGAATACCAAGCATGCCGACCGCCTGCGCGCCGATGACATTATTTTCCTTATCATCGATGAATATCGCCTCTTGCGGCAAGATCTGTAAACGATCCAAGGTGAGGTGATATATTTCAGAATCCGGTTTGATAAAACCCACCTCACTGGAAATGACGATGACATCGAACAAGTCAGCGATTTTCCATCCTTCAGTGAGTTGTTTGCGCAGCCAATCGGGGGCGTCGCTGCACAGGGCGGTCTTAAGAACTGAACGGCTGCTGCGAATGAAAGAAATCAACTGACTTTCCACCACCAAGAAGTTGGGGGCTTCACTCAAAAGAGCAATGGCACTCTGGGGCAGGTTAAGCTCAAAAATAACACGCTGGAGGTAAGCGGCTGTTGTTTCTTGCCCCAGATAGGACTTCCTGAGAGTTTCGGGGTCATTGAAATAGCGAAAAAGTGCCTCAAGCGGGGTTCCTAGATCCCTGGCCAGCTGCTCGAAGACTTCGGCGGACTTGGGATGCACAAGTACGTCAAATAAATCCCAGATGATTGCTTTAATTTTTCCTTTATCTCCATCTTTCATCGGATACCTCCTTCCTTTTTATTACCATTTAAGTTAGAACATTAAATAAAAATCGCCAGAGGATCTGGCGGTTTATGATCTTGTTTACCCGGTTGTGGATCTTTTCCCTTTAAAGACCTACCTCGTAATTGCTTCAGGTAAATGCAAATAAATTATACAATAAAATGAGAAAATTACTATTTCCAATTTTTTTTCTGAAAAGAGAATGGATTTTTTATGAAATAAGCTCCTCGTCGAGGACTCGAACCTCGAACTTTGCAGAAATCAGTTTTACTCTTGCAGGCAGACGATCTTCCTATTTCTATGCGTTTCGTTTTCTTGCATTGAAATAAAATGCTGTTCCTGCGGCAATTATGAGAATATCAAAAATGGTCATGAATAGAAAACCGATGCCGGAATTTTCAAGCCCCAACCCGATTTGCGGCGAACGGTCAAAGAAAAGCGGGAGATTGGAGTGCATCAGAAAATCCAGAAGCCAGTGACTAAAGACCACCAGCCCAAGTATGGCGCTTATTCGGCGGTCGCGATAAAAAAAGAAGGCAATTGCGGCGGCCAGGATCGCCCAAATTATGGACATAAAAAGCCCGTGCGACCAGGGATTTGAAACGGGTGTCAGATATTTGACTCCCTGACTAAAATCCATGGCTGTAATGACCCCTTTTGGTTCGATGCCAACTGATGAGAACAAATAATATAGAATATCGTTTGTTTCGCCGGCTATTACCAAAGCCAGGAGCGGAACTTTGGGTGCCGCAGATTTCGCCACAAGCGCAGGTGCGAGATGACCCAAGCCTGACATTGTTTAATTTCCTTTTCTTGAAATTTGAAAGAGCCTGATTGTAAACATGACCATCCAGGCCATAGATAATAATCCGCCCGGCATGGAAAATGCTGTCGCCATATCTTTTATGTTGGGCGCAAAAGTCACCAAAACAATATAGAGCAGCAATAAGGTGCTTCCAGCAATTCCCAAATACGAAGTGACTTTGCTAAAAACCTTCCCCGTTAACATGGCAAGTGACATGATAAGACCTGCGATGTTTGGCAATAGAAAGCCGATAAACACTCCCAAACTACCATGGGCACCCCTTGCAAGCATGGCTTCACCTGCAGCGGCAAGTAAAGTTTTTTGAGATTCTGTTGCTGCGGCGGCGTATTTATGACTTAGTTCAAGCATGGGCAGGGCTGTATTTGTTGTGACAAAAATTGTCGTCCCTACCAGAAAAATAATCAGGGCAAGTAGGGCGTAGGCGATATTTGTCTTGCGATGGGCAGCAAAAAGCGCAAAATATGCGGGAATAAAAATCATTTGATTGATAATATTCAGCAGGTCGAGATTGTAAAGACCAAGCAAGGGATTTATTTGGAATTGCGCAAATCTGTCAACGGCTGTTTGCGGCAGAGCGGATAAATTACCGCCCGTCACAGAACCAAAGATTACATCAAGCACAATCCCGATCAATGCAATGATGGCGGCAATACCGCCAAGAAAATAAACACTCTTCCATTGGGCTTCGTTGTTCATGCTATTTGTTTCAGACATTTGTATTGCTCCTTATTTCCGAAAAAGTATTCAGGATAAAAAGTGGATTCGTACACAACTGTTTATCTCCCTGGTTCAACTGATCACAGGAACTTATGATCTTCATAAAAAAGACACCCTGAACGATTTTGGGTGTCCTTTTAAGGCAAAAGCTCCTCGTCGAGGACTCGAACCTCGAACCTAGCGGTTAACAGCCGCCCGCTCTGCCAATTGAGCTAACGAGGAAAGCGCAATTATTATAGAAGCGCTTAAGGCGCTTGTCAAGTAAGGCTACAACACCTGAATATGACATTATTCATCCGAAATTGCGCGGCAAAAACATGCCGAAAATCGTTGACAAAAAGCGCATATGTGTGCTATTCTTGCACAAGTTTTGCAAAACAAGTTTTGAAAGGAACAGAAAGATGGCACATGTAATCTCTGACGAATGCATTGTTTGCGGATCCTGCGAAGTGGAATGCCCCGAAGGCGCCATTGCGATGGGAGACGAACACTACGAAATCGATCCCGCCAAATGCACCGACCAGGCCAAATGCGTTGAGGTCTGCCCGGTGGACGCGATCTCAAAAGCGGCATAATTAACGAACCGAAGCATAAAAAGTGAGCCGGAAAGCGGCTCACTTTTTTCTTTTAAAGGCGTTTCATCTATAATAAGGGCAGCAGAATCGGCTAAAGAAAATGAAAAAATTCATTATCGTGGCCGGCAACATCGGGGTGGGAAAGTCGTCTTTGGTGCGGCGCCTCAGCCACAGGCTGAAGTGGCAGCCTTTTTTTGAGCCGGAAGCCAACAATCCCTACCTGCCGGATTTCTACAAAGACATGCAGGCCTGGAGCTTTCACTCGCAGATCTTTTTTCTCGGCCACCGCCTGCGGGTGTACCGCGACCTGACGGATTACCCCGACTCCGTTGTTTTAGACCGCAGCCTGTATGAAGACGCCGAGATCTTCGCGCACAACCTGTACCTGAACGGTTTCATGACGCGCAGGGATTACGATACCTATGAAGCCCTGTACCAATCGCTGCTGGCTTTTCTGCCGGCGCCGGACCTGGTGATCTACCTGCGGGCGTCCGTCCCCACGCTGGTGGAGCGCATCCAGCAGCGCAACCGGGATTATGAAAAGACCATTGACACGGGCTACCTGGAACAGCTGAACAGCGCTTATGAAGCCTGGATCGCCGGATTTTCGGTCTGCCCGGTCTTAACGATCCCCGCTGACAACCTGGATTTTGTCTCGCACTCCAGGCACCTTGAACTGATCCTGAGCAAAGTGCAGGAAAAGATCGCCGGCAAGGATGAGGTTATTTTCCTCCCGGGAGAAAACGGCGACTGAACCTGTTAGAGGGGTTCGGGCGGGTTTTCAGACAGGTCTTCGGTCAGGGTTTCAGACAGGGGTTCAGACAAGTCTTCAGGCAAGGTTTCGGGTAAGGTTTCAGGCAAAGTTTCAGGCAAGGTTTCTGATCGCCTTACATGCGGCGGGATGGCCACACCCGGAACGCGCGGCTCCACCACAAATTTGATGGCAGTGCGCACCTTGTCGTCAATTTCGACATTGACAAACTCGGGCTTAAAGATCACCTCGATGCCATCTTGTTCCAGGAAGTTTTTTGCCAGAACGAGCGCCTTGACGGCCTGGTTGACCGCGCCCGCGCCAATCGCCTGCACCTCGGCATATTGCTTTTCCCGGATGACACCAGCGATGGCTCCCGCTACTCCAGCAGTGCGAGAAACGGCTTTTACCTTGATCACGTCCATTGTTTCCCTCCTTTCAGCGACACTATTAAATGCTTCTTGATCGGGAGCTTAAATGATAATTAACCAAATTGTACAAGAAATCAAGGTGAGATTCAAGCGTCTCTTATCCCATTATATATATGTATTAATGGTTATCGTAATAATAGTAGGGGCTGTGGATATGTGGAAATGAGGGACACACTGTTCATAAAATCCCTGATTGTCACTCGTGAACATCCGGAAGCGCCACAGGTGGTGTTTTTAGATCAAAGAATCCATACAAATTGCAGTGTTGATAAGCTGTTGATAAAAGGGATAAATCAAGACACCCCGTAATAATTGATAATAAACGTGAATTTATCATCTATTTATAGAAAAAATTTTCCAGTTTATCCACAAAAACAAGGGGTTATCCACAGGAAATGGACAGTTATGCACAGGGCTTATCCACAGGGGCTGTGGATAATCAGACGCCGTTCTGCTGGGACCAGCGGTCGATGGATTCTTCCACCACATCCAGATAGGCATCCATGGCCGCCACCCGCTCCTGATGCTGATCGCTGCCAAGCGCCAGCAGGCGGCAGAAATCCTGGTAGGCAAACGCCTGGCTGCCATCGGGAGAAAGCATGGCCGAAATTTCCGTCCAGGTCCACAAGAGGATCCAGAGCGCGGCCTGCTGGTTGGTTTCTTTTAATCCCTCAATGGCTTTTTCATAGTACGCCATGCGCCCGTTGCTGTATTTGAGCGGCAGGTTTTGATGCCTCTGGAACATGGTGAAATCGGTGCGCCAATCCGCCAGCCAGGCATCCCAGTTGGGCTCGATGGGATCCACGGGGACGATCAGGTCAACCAGGCCGGCTGACAAGCCGGGCATGGCAAGCCTTTGGGCGCGTTCAGGCAGATCCAGCAGGAAGCGCCGGTCGGTGAGGGGAACGCTGGTCAGGCAGGCAATCGCATTGGCCGCGGATTTCATGGCTTTGAGATAAACGAGCAGGGAGGCAGGATCAAAGCCCTGGGCGCCGGTTTGCAGGCTCATCCATCCGGCGCGGGCGCTTTCGGCAAAGGGCTTGACGCGCAAAATCACGTTGGACGGCTGGAAGAAATGGGCAAAAACGGCCGCCTGGGTGTATTCAAACCAGTGTTCGGAGTCATACAGGGCGATCGGGTAATGGCAGAGGAAGGAGCCGACCCAGGGATCGGTGCGCAAATTGCGGGGCTGGCTGAAGACGGACTGCTGCAGGTGGCAGATATCCAGATGATATTCATCGGTCAAAGGAACGATCTCGCGTTTTACGGGCGCATCGACGGAATGGATATAGACCAGGTCAATATCGGTTGAACCGCCGATGAGGGGCTCCGGGTAAACCAGCGAGCCTGTGATATACACGCACAGCAGGTCATGGCTGCCATAGGTGGCCCTTTTGACGGTCTCCTTGGCGGTGTTTATCAGCAGGTCGCGGGTTATTCTCATGGTGTGTTTATGCCTTAATCATACTTGATTGAATGGATTATTCAAGCGAATTATCCGCAATCGGCAGCTCAATCTGGAAGGGCGGCAGATGCAGCATCTGGCGGATGCGGTTGTCGATCACTGCCAGGTCTTCACTGCGGTGGACAAAATCGAGATCGTTGGTATCCACCACCAGCACCTGGTTGGGCTTGTCTGGATGGAGAAAAAAATCATCATAGGCAGAATTCAATGAATGAATATAAGCCTGCTCCATCGAGCGTTCATAAGAGCGGTCGCGCAGGGTGATGCGGTTCATAAGCGTTTCGGTGGCCGCGCGCAGATAAACCACCAGGTCAGGGGCCGGGATCTTCTCCGCCAGCGCTTCGTGGACGCGGTAGTACATTTCCAGCTCATCGCCCGACAGGTTGATGCGCGCGAAAAGCGCGTCTTTATCAAAGGTGTAGTCGCTGATGAGCGGCTGGCTGCCTGAGATCATCTCCGGCACATTGCGCCGCTGCTGGTGGTAGCGGCTGAGCAGGAAGAACATCTGGGTCTGAAAGGCATAGCGCGAGCGGTCCTGGTAGAAACTGGAAAGGAAAGGGTTCTCTTCAAAAACCTCAAGCAGCAGGCTGGCGCCAAAGGAAGGCTGCAGCAAGCGGGCAAGGCTGGTTTTTCCAACGCCAATCACCCCTTCGATCGCGACGTACATTGACCCTCCAGAGAACAAGATATGTATTGACTTTCAGAAAAATCTCTCTAAACTAATAATATATCACACGAAAATATTTATTAAAACTGGAGGGAAAAAATGCCGAATCTCAATCGCGTTCAAATCATTGGAAGGCTGGGAAAAGATCCCGAAGCGCGCACAACCAAGAGCGGCGCAGCGGTGGTTACTTTTTCGGTGGCGGTTGACCGCCAATGGAAAAGCCGCAGCGGGGAAGCCCGCAAGGAAACAGACTGGTTTACCGTGGATGCCTGGGGAAAACTGGGGCAGATCTGCCAAAAATTTCTGGGCAAGGGGCGGCTGGTTTTCATTGAAGGGCGCCTGCTGACCCAGCGCTGGGAGAATGAGGGCGAGGTGAAGTACTTTACCAAAGTGGTTGCCAGCAGCATGCAGATGCTGGACCGGCCGAAAGAGGTCGAGGACCACGAAGAGGAAATGACGCACGAAGAAGCGCTGGACGAAACAGAAGAAGAATAACAGATTAAGTTCGATTTAGTAAAAAGACTTCGTCCCTTCGGGACTCAGAGTGACAGAATTTTAGCATCTTGCTGCGCAGACGAAAGATCTGGTTCAGACTCTTACCCAAAGGGTAGGCTTCGCACTCGCTGCGCTCAGAGTGACAAGACTATTGGGCAGGCTTGCACTAGCTGCGTTCCGGTTCCCAGCCGCGGTTATAGCGAGCATGGCAAATAATTCATAATTAGTTTGAGACTGCTTCGCCCAATAGTACCTTAAACGCTGGTGCCCTGAAGGCACCGCGTTTAGGTATCTCCGCTTCCCACTCTTGTGGGAAGCTACGAAGAGGGGCTCGCAGTGACAATTGAAAAGGATGTTTCGCCCAGGGAGGAGCTGCAGACTCTTACTTAAAGGGTAGGCTTCGCACTCGCTGCGCTCAACCCAACCTACGAAAATAAGGCATCAGGCCAGCTTTTCGAGCTGGCTGACCAGGCCAGCGACCACATCAAAGCCGCCCTGCCAGAAGGACTCCTGGCGGATATCCACGCCGGCATCCGAGAGGACTTGCGCGGGCGCATCCGAGCCGCCGGCAGACAGCAGCCGGATGTAGCGCGGCTTAAACGCATCCCCTTCTTCCTTAAACTGCTTGTAAAGGGAAAGCACCAGCAGCTGGCCGAAGGCATAAGCATACACATAAAACGGCACGTGATAAATGTGCGGGATGGAGACCCATTCCCATTTAAATTCTTCGGCGATATCCAGGCTGCCGCCGAACTGGGTTTGGAGATTTTTGAAATACGCGTCCGACAACTCGTCCACCGAAGCGCCCTGCTGGATCATTTCATGCGCCTGCTTTTCGAAAAGCGCGAAAAAGGCCTGGCGCATGATGGTGGCGTAGGAATCATCCACCTGGCGGAAGAGCAGGTCACGGCGCACATTCTCATCGCTTTCTTCGTTCAGCAGGCGGTCGACCAGCATCATCTCGCCAAAGGTTGAAGCTGTCTCCGCCAGGGGCAGGCAGGCGCTTTGGGTGAAGATGCTGTGATCGCCGGCGAGCAGCGAGTGAATGGCATGCCCCAGCTCATGCGCCATGGTGGCCACATCATCCGAGTGCCCCTGGTAATTAAGCAGCACCCAGGGCGTCAGTTCAGGCGTCACCGTGGCGCAGAAGGCCCCGGAACGCTTGCCCTTGCGCACTTCGCTGTCAATATGGTTTTCATTGATCACCTTCAGCGCCATTTGGGCAAAGCGCGGATCAAACTGGTCAAAGGAATCCAGGATCAATTCGGAGGCGACATTAAAGGAAAATTCCTTGGTGGATGACGTCAGCGGCGCATAGATATCGTAGCGGCGCAGTTTTTCCATCTTCAGCAATTTCGCTTTCAGTTTAAAGAAGCGCTGGAAGATGCCCGCATTCTTCTGGCTGACATCCAGCAGGATATCCACCACCTCATCCGGGATATCATTGTGCAGGTTGCGGGGCGAGATGGGCGTTTTGTATCCGCGCAGGTTCAGCAGCTCATTGCGCCAATCGCGCGCCAGGGTCTGGTACATCTGGCCGAGAATGGGGCCGTCCGCGCCGTAGACACGATACAGTTCCTGGTAGGCCTGGGCGCGCAGGTCCGCATCCGGCATGCGCACATAGGTCATCAGCTCGCCGCGGGTGACCTCTTTGATTTTCCCATCCACCAGCAGATTAAACATATAGCGGTTGGTGAACGAATCGTAGAGCATGGTCAGCGCGCGGCTGCCGGTGACATCCTTGATATTGATAATTTTTTCTTCGGCTTCGCTGAGGGTATACGGCTTGAAATGGCGCATTTCCTCCAGCCAGTAACGGTAATCGCCGGTGCCTGCCATCAGGCTGTTCGCAACCTTTTCATCCAGCGCTTTCCACCACAGGCTGAAAAATAAAACGCGGTTGGACAGCTCCGCAGACATCTGCTCCATGCGGGCAACCAGGGTCTGCGCGGACTGGTTCTGGGTATCTTCAGCGAACCACAGTTCGGCAAAACCGCCCAGGCGCTGGATCAGCTTGGTAATCTCTTCCAGGTCAGCGATGACGCGCAAAAAATCGGCCGCGCTGATGCCGTTTTTAAGGATTTCGCGGTGCGCTTCAAATTTTGCCACGCGACCATCAAGGTCTTTAATCGCGGCTTCCATTTCGGGAGAAGCGCCTGAAGGGTAAAGGTCCGCCAGGCTCCAGCGGGATTGCTGAACCATTTTCTTTTGCTCGCTCATAAGACAACCTCTTTATTTAACATAATTTACTGAACAGATTCAACTGGATGAACCCGCGCATTATACAACCACTGTGATCAAGCGACGCCAGTCAACTCCGCCAGCATCTTGCGGTGCAGCACCGGGTTGGCAGCCAGAATATCATAGGGCGGTTTCATGTAATCAGGCTCGCCGTTGATGCGCGTGACCAGGCCGCCGGCTTCTTCAATGAGCAGCGTGCCCGCGGCGATATCCCAGGCGCTCACGCCCGCCTCCCAATATCCGTCCAGCCTGCCCATGGCCACATAGGCCTGGTCCAAAACAGCAGAACCCAGGCGGCGGACCGTATGCGCTTTTTTGAGCATGGTCACAAAATTGTTGATATTGTTCTCTTCCTGCTGCATGTCATAGGGGAAGCCGGTCACCAGCATGCTGGTCATCAGGTCGGCGGTATCAGCGACATGAATCGGGGTGCCGTTCAAAAAAGCGCCCCCGCCTTTTTCGGCATAAAAAGCTTCATCCCGCAGCGGATCATAAATCGCTGCCAGGCTCATTTTGCCCTGGCGGGCAAAGGCGATGGAAACGCAAAACATGGGCAGGCCGCGCGAATAATTGGATGTGCCGTCCACCGGATCGATGTACCAGCAATCTTCCAGGCTGCCCTGGGTCAGACCGCTCTCTTCGGCAACGACAGTATGCTCCGGAAAAGCGGATAAAATGCGGCTGACCAGCAGCTCTTCTGATTTGTGGTCGATCTCGGTTACCAGGTCAATCGGGCCCTTATAGTGAACCTGGTGAACTTTGCCGTAACCCTCTTTAAGGATTTCTCCGGCCTGTTTGGAAAGGTCAATAATGAACTCTAAATTTGGCTGCATCAGGATGTAATTATTCTCCTTTGAAATTTCTGTTATGCCTGACCGCGCATTTCGGCAGCCAGTTCCTCAAAGAAACCATTAAGGAAATTCTGGCGGCTTTCCGCGATTTTGCGCGCTGCAGGCGTGAGCAGAATGGATGATATCTTCTTCAATTTAAACAGGTACTCATGATAAGCGCTGTGAGGTTCCCCAACCTCTTTTTCCCAGTTTTTCAAAAAGGACTGTGAAGGTTCTGAAAACGCGGGCACATTCACCTGGAAGGCATAAGCCAGCGCCCGCACGACGCCGATGGCGCCAACCACATCCAGCTTGTCGGCATCAAACAGCACTTTGGCTTCCAGCGACTGGGGAATATCGTCTTTGCGGTAGCGGTGCGAGATGATGCAGGCCTGAACCGCGTGGATGCGGGTTTCACTCCAGCCTGTTTCTTTCAGCAGCTTGCCGGCAAATTCCGCCGAACGCAGGTGATGGTCATTGCGCGCTCCCTCGCCGGGATGGCTGCCCTGCGCGTCATGCAGCAGCGCGGCGGTGAGCAGGATTTCCATATCAGCGCCTTCCGCGCGCCCGATCTGTTCGCACAGCCTGAAGACGCGCTCGATATGCCCAAATCCGTGCACTTCATCGTCTGCAGAATACCATTGGCGGGCGTCATTCAAGGTCAGCATAGCTCTGATTGAGAAAAAACCTTTCCTTTTTTAATGACTTTGCTCACCAAATTACCGCCGAACTGGTATGCCAGATGCCGGTAATCGCTGACGGAAAGCAGCAGCAGGTCGGCCTGCTTGCCGGGATGGATGGAGCCCAGGCGCGCGGCCTGCCCGATGGCGGCAGCGGCATTGATGGTGGCAGCCGCCACAGCCTGAGCGGGGGTGAGGCGCATATAACGGCAGGCAAGCGCGATGACAAACTGCATGCTGCCGCACCAGGCGGTGCCCGGATTCAAGTCGGACGCCAGCGCCAGCAGCCCGTCCGCCTGGAGGATGGCTTTGGCAGGCGAGTATTCCTTTTCAGCCAGCCCGAAGGGCGTGCAGGGCAGTGAGACTGCCACAGTCTGGCTTTCCGCCAGCGCCTGGATGTCGCCCGCGGAGGTTTTAACCAGATGATCCGCTGAAACAGCGCCAAGTTCAGCAGCCAGAGCGGCGCCGCCCAGGTTTTCGAATTCATCCGCGTGAATTTTCAGCGGAAAACCCAGCCCTTTGGCAGTTTCAAGGATGCGCCTTGATTGCGAGCAGGGTAAAGGCGCCTTTTTCGCAAAACACATCCACAAACGGCAGCGGCCTGGATTGGGCGTTGTTTTCCCACCAGCGCCTGACTTCCGGCAGCATGCTGGCGCAGATGAGCGCCACATAATCATCGGCATGATCCTGATACTCTTTTGGAATCGCGTGCGCGCCCAGAAAGGTCGGGAAGACCTCCAGCGGCCCTTCATCATCCAGCCTGAGAAGCACCTCAAGCTGCTTCAACTCGCTTTCAAGCGCCAGCCCGTAACCGCTTTTGGCTTCCGCGCTGGTTGTGCCCATTGAAAAAATGCTGCGCGCACGCCGGCGGGTTTGGAGCAACAGGTCATCCAGACTGGCAGAACGGGTGGCGTTGACGGTGGACTGGATGCCGCCGCCGGCAGCCATGATCTCCATATAGCTTTTGCCCTGCAAGCGCATTTCAAATTCCGCGGCGCGATCGCCCGCCCAAACCAGGTGGGTGTGCGGGTCCACAAAGCCGGGCATGAGGACGCAGCCCCCGGCATCCAATTGTTCTTCATGCGGAAAACGCGCCAGCAGATCGGCTGACGATCCGGTTTCGAGAATGGCCGCATCCTTAATCAGGACGGCCCCATCCGGAACAAGACCCAGTTCCCCAAGCCGGCCGCCGCGCTGGGGATCTTTGGTCAATGTCAAAAGCTGAGAAGCGGAATGAATGAGCATTGGATTTGCTTATTCCTGAAATATTGAGCAATTATACAAGACAACCGCAGCGCTCCAAGCGGACGGGCGGTATAGTAAAATCAGCCCAACATCATCAACCAGGCGGAAATATGCAGGTTTCAAAAGCTGAAAAAATCTTAATCATCCTTTTTTTCGCGGCAACCTGGGCAGTGCTGGCAATCTACGCGGGCGGCCCGATCTACTCTGATGAATTCATGTATATCGACGCCGGCCTGCGCAACTTCGCGGAACCCAGCTACGGCAACCGCTACTTTCATATTTACCTGCAGAAGCTGTTCATGTCGCTGGCGCCCACCCCGCTGCAGGGCGTGAGAATATTCTGGGGATTTCTGATCGCGGCAACGGCCGCGCTAATCTATATCAATGCGCGAACCTTTTTTAGAAAAAGCTCGCCGCTGCACGGGCTGCTGGCGCTGGCTTTCTTCTTTTCATTTCCGCTGATCACCGAATACTCCGGGGAACCCGCAGTTGATATCACCGCCATGCTCATGGTCACCCTGTATATCAGCATTTACCTATACATGCTGCGCAATCCGGACAAGAAAAAAGCAGCCGCCATGGCGCTGGGCGCGCTGGCATTTATCGCTTTTAAGACCAAAGAAACCACCGTTTTTGTGAATTTTCTCCTGATCGGGTTTGTGCTGGACGGGCAGGGGCGCTGGGATTGGCAGGCGTTAAAGGACTTGATCAAGCCAGTGCTGACGGGATTGGCTGCCGGAATCGGGCTGTTCATTTTATTGGACGGGCTGATCCTGGGCAGACCCTTCTTCGCGATCGACCCGGCGACCTTTGGCGCAGTTTTTACGCACTATCAGTATTATGAAGCCGGCTTCTTTTTCGGCCCATCCAGCTGGTACCGGGTCTATTTTCTGGATGAGCTGCTGCTGCCCTTCCTGCTGTTCGTTGTGAGCGGCGTCCAGCTGGGCGCCAAAACTGAAGTCCGCCGCAGGCTGGTGTGGCTTTATCCGCTGCTGCTCGCGATATTCGTGACCTACAATATGCTGCATGTGACCTTTGGTTTTATCGAACGGTTTTATTTTCCCGCGCTGCCGGCAATTGCCATGCTCGCCCCGCAATTCCTGCGCATCGCCTGGCCGGATACGCGCAGAAAATGGATCATCTTCGGGCTGCTGCTGGCCGCGGCGGCAGCGCTGATCCTGATCCTGCGCTCTGTTTTGATGACCTATTCCGCATCCTTTAATTTTGACTTTTCCCGCTTTTTGGACAGCATCTATTACCCCATCCTGCTATCCCTCCTGCTGGCGGGCGCCTTTTGGACGAAAAAATATCACTGGGCGGGCAGCATCCTCCCGCTTTTCTGCATCGCGGCCATGCTTTTCTCACCACTGACGTATTCCTACAAGTATTTCTTCCGCTTTCCCAAGGTCCAGGAACGGTATGACCAGCTCTTTTATCCATTTGAGACCTTCAAGGAGGAATTGAATGGCTGAAGATGCCAACCTGATGCTCATTTCCGCCGACCTTGACCGCAGCCTATTGATGCTGAGCGATGATCCGAATGACATCACCGGCATGGCCAATTTCTTCTTTGACTGGCGCATCGGCAGGGAGAATGTGACCATCGGTTACTCCAGGCGTGCGATGCTGACGCTGCTGGCCGGGAAAAACTATGATTTTGCGCTGATTTCGGGCGAGGATTGGAAAGCGCTTTCCAGCAAGCCCGAAATTGAGAAGAAATTCAACGCCACCAGCGACGCATCCGGGCAAGTTGTTTTATTGAAACCCCAATAGAAAATTTAGATTACACCGGAAGAAGTACACGTTGGCATCGCAATCACCAAGAAAGACTCTTCAATAAAAACCCCGATAAAAAAAGCCCCGCAAGGGGCTTTTTGATAATTGGTTTGGGAGTTAACCCACCGGCTGGACGTTTTCGTGCGCGAAGGTGGCGGCAGATAACTTATCGTGCATTATTTTGCGCGTTTCACACCAAACTTCATGCAAGGGGCACTTGCCTTCAAAGGGGCAGATGCGGGGATTTCCGGTGCACTCATTGAGCAGCATGGGGCCGTCAATGGCTTCGATCACATCCAGGATGGAAACCTGTTCGGGCGGCCGGGCAAGCTTGACCCCGCCGCGCGCACCGCGCGCTGTTTGGATGAGCCCCGCAATGGATAACTGCGAAACGATCTTTGCCAGAAAAGACGGGGGAATATGCTGCATTTCGGCAATATCCCTGGTGGAGGCTTTATTGCCGTTGTCCATCCTGGCAAGGTAGAGCACTGCCCGCAGGGCATAGTCAGCTTGTTTGGTGATCTGCATAATAATATTCCTCTTTGGATAAAAAACCTACAAATAGTCCTAATATAAGTGTATATAAGAATATCAATTCTGGCAAGTGGCTGTTGTATAATGGGCGAATGCCCGATTTCAACTTCAAAATCCCAATCCAAGTTCGTTATGCCGATCTCGACGCGCAGTGGCACGTCAATAATTCGCGTTTTCTGACCTTTATGGAGCAGGCACGCCTGGAGTATCTGCAGCACCTGGGGCTGTTTGACGGCAAGACCTTCATGGACCTGCGCATGATCATTGCGGATGTGCATGTGTCATTCAAAGCCCCAATTACCCTGGGGCAGAAAATCAGCGTCAGCACCCGCACTGCCAAAATTGGCAATAAAAGCATTACATTTGAGTACGTGATCGAAGATGCTGAGACCGGCGGTGTATGCGGGACGGGTGAAGTGGTGGGGGTGTGCTACAACTACCCAACCCAGCAAACTGTGGCGGTGCCGCCTGAATGGCGGGAGAAGATTGCTGAATTTGAAGGCAGGCGTTTTGATTAAAACGCCTAACTTAAAAACAACACTCAGGACATAAAATTTGGCGCCCAAGAATGGGCGCCCTACGTAGACTTAGAACGAGACTCCTACCCTACGGGTACCTTGCCAGGGGGCTGCGCACCAGTTCCCAATCGCTTCGCTAAAGACGAGACTCTTACCCAAAGGGCAGGCTTCGCACTCGCTTCGCTCAGAGTGACAGATATTTTTTTTGAAAACCAGGCTATTTTATTTCTTTCAGGCGTTTGTCCGCTTCAGTTAAAACGCGCTTCCAGTCTTTAACGAACATATCGCGGAACATGACCACCGGACCAAACTCCTCATACTCATGGGCATGGATGGCCCCCTCCTCGTATCCCCTGCGGTAATCGGGCAGTTTTTCCATTAATTCTTCGGTCACGTAATCCGGAACAGGGTTGAGCAGGCGCTCCATAACCGGCGGGTTTTCTTCAATTAACTTATCCGCGGTGCCCTTCCAGTTGATGGTCACCACCACATCCCCGCCCACCATTTCGGTAAAATGCTGGGTGCCGCGGGCGCCGCCGCCGATGAATGTCACCGGGTAGCCGCGCTCCACATAAATCCGGTAGAGCTTGCGGGCAATGGAAAGCCCGGCCTGGTAGAGAATATCCGGCGAAATATCAATATGTTCGCGCTGCGCGTATTCTGCCAGGTAGGCATCATAGATGCCGGTAATATGGGAAATGTAGAACTTGGGATGTTTTCCGGTCTTTTGGCTGACCTTCTCATACAACTCACAGAGGTCCAGCGCCTGTTGAATGGCGAACACTTCGGTGGCGTTGATGGGAATATCTTCCGCAACCAGGGTTTCCATGGCGATCAATCCTGCTTCGGTGGTGGGGATCTTGCAGCAAATGTTCTCGCCCACCGCGCGGTTCTTGCGCGCTTCACGGATGATGACCTGCGGATCATCTTCGTTGACCGGATCGCCCTGAATGCTCACATAGCCGTGTTCGCGCGGGTATTGACGATAAAGGGGCATGAATTTTTCAGCAATGACAGCCACCAGCCTGCGCTGAAGTTCTTCTTCAGCAGCGGTCGCGGTGCCGGCATGCTTTAGTATTTCGTCTAATCGTTGGCTGACATAATCGCCTTCTTCCGGGCGGTCAAATAACATTTTGCCGCAAAAGGACGGATTGCAGGTGCAGCCCAGGGCACCTTCGGCCAGCGCCCAATCCGCTTCCTGGCGGGTGGGATTATTGATCCAGAATTTGGTGGGGGTCAGCGCGTGCACGCGCTGAAAATAGTGATCAGCCATCTTTTTTGTTCTCCATTTCCATTTTCCTGATTTAGAAACTATTACAAAAATTTATTTTATCTCTTCCGGGCGAATTTGATCCACCTGCCCGTAGAAGAAAATTATTTCCACGTGCCCGCCGGGCTTGAATTCAAAAACGTGCCACTCGAGGGCAGGAAAATGCAGGGTCACACCCACCTGAAGCATTTCAGGTTCGCCGAGGGTTTCAGGCGTGTCCCCCTTACGCACCCAACCGTCTTTGGCGCTGATAATATAAACAATTTCCTCTGCGTGGTGATGGGGCTCCATCGGCCCGCTCTCATCGGAATAGCGCGCAAACCCCATGGACATCTTTCCGCTAACCGAAGGCGCATCTTTGCCGACCGCTTTCTGGATCATCCTCCCGGGAAGGAATTCTTTTTTCAAATCTTCTCGTTTAATAAAATCCATACCATGGCTCCTTGCTGATGAAATCAAAGCCTGCCTTCCGGATAAATGGTGCTTCTGTCTTATTTTACCGGGAGCGTGAAAGAAGTCAATTGAAAATTGTATTCAGTATGTGAATTATTAATGTTCCATATAAATATCAGCCAAAACCCATGCAAAGGCATATGTTTGGTAAAATCACCCATGCAAGTCTCTTTTTAGTTGTCATTAACCCGGAGGTATCGAATTGTCTGGTTTGGAAAAATTCACCCAAAGCGCCCGCAGAGTATTAAGCCTGGCGCACCTTGAAGCAGAACGCATGCAGAAGGAAGCCATCGGCTCCGAGCATATCCTGCTGGCTTTAGTGCAGGAAGAATCCGGCGTGGCCGGACGTGTTCTGCGCGAATTGGGGGTGGAACTCGACCGCGCGCGTGAAATGGTACTGCGCATTGGCGGCGTTGGCAGCAAGCAGCCTGACAAGATAGACCTGTCAGGAGATTCCCAAAAAATCCTTGACCTGGCGATTGAAGAAGCCCAGCAGATGAGCAGCAATTACATTTCCACAGAACACCTGCTGCTGGCGCTGGTGCAATCGGAGCTTGGCCTGGCTAAAGACGTGATCGCCAAATTAGGCATCACATCCGCACAGATCCGACGGCAGGTAAAGCGGGTTCTTTCTGAAAACCGCAGCGCACTGGATAACGCCCAGGAAAAACTGTCAAAAGATAAAGAAAAGAAGGCTGAAGGAAAAACTCCGCTGGTCGATCAACTCGCAGTAGACCTGACCGCATACGCAGAAGACGGCAAGCTTGACCCGGTGATCGGGCGCGAAAAAGAAATTGAACGCGTCATCCAGATCCTGGCGCGGCGCACCAAAAACAATCCCGCGCTGATCGGCGAACCGGGTGTTGGCAAGACAGCCATCGTGGAAGGTTTGGCCACACGCATCATCGAAGGCGATGTGCCCACCCCGCTGCTCGATAAGCGCGTACTGCGCCTGGATGTTGGTTCCCTGGTGGCGGGCACCATGTACCGCGGACAGTTTGAAGAGCGCCTGAAACGCGTTATTGATGAACTGAAAGCATCCAAAGCCATCCTCTTTATTGATGAGGTGCATATGCTGGTTGGTGCAGGATCAGCGGGATCATCCGTTGATGCTGCCAACATCCTGAAACCGGCGCTTTCCAGAGGGGAACTGCAGGTCATCGGCGCCACCACCCTGGATGAATACCGCAAGAATATCGAGAGCGACGCGGCACTTGAGCGGCGTTTTCAGCCAATTGTTGTGGAAGAACCGAGCAAGGAAGAAGCGTTGGAAATCCTGCGCGGCGTGCGCAAGAACTATGAAGAACATCACCGCCTGGTGATTTCGGATGAAGCGCTGGAAGCTGCCGTCAGCATGTCGGCACGCTATATCACCGACCGGTTCCTGCCGGACAAGGCCATTGACCTGATTGACGAAACTGCCTCGCGCGTGCGCATGTATAAAAGCGATACCGCCAAGACCAGCAAGAAGGTGATGACTGACCTGCGTGAAGCGCGCAAACAACTGAACCAGATGGCAGAGCAGAAACTGCAGGACCAGGTTGAGCAGCAGCAGGCGAAAGTTGCCAGCCTTGAAAAAAAACTTGCCAAATTCCGCGAAGAATGGGACCGCGATACCAGCCCGGTGGTGACACCTGATGATATTGCCGAACTTGTCTCGATGTGGACCGGAGTGCCGGTCATGCAGCTCGCGCAGGAAGAATCAGTGCGACTGCTGAACATGGAAGAAGAACTGCACAAGGCCATCATCGGGCAGCAGGAAGCCATTGAACGCATCGCCAAAGCTGTAAGGCGCGGACGCGCCGGCCTGAAAGACCCGCGCCGCCCGATCGGCTCATTTATGTTCCTGGGACCCACGGGCGTGGGCAAGACGGAACTGACCAAGGCGCTGGCCCGCTTCCTGTTCGGCAGCGAAGACGCGCTGGTGCAGCTGGATATGTCCGAATTCATGGAACGCCATTCGGTCAGCCGCCTGGTTGGCGCGCCGCCCGGATATGTGGGCTATGAAGACGCCGGCCAGCTTACGGAAGCCGTCAGGCGCCACCCCTATTCCATCATCGTCTTCGATGAAGTGGAGAAAGCCCATCCTGAAGCGCACAATATGCTGCTGCAGATCATGGAAGAAGGCCAGCTTTCTGACGCCAAAGGGCGCAAGGTGGACTTCCGCAATACGATCATCGTAATGACATCCAACATCGGCGCAGACATGATCAAGCGCGAAGGCGGCATTGGCTTCAAACTGCAGCGCGATGAGGGTGCGGATGAGGCTTTTGCCTATGACGAGATGCGCAAGAAACTGCTGGAAGCGCTGAAAAAAGCGTTCCGCCCTGAATTCATCAACCGCCTGGACAGCGTGATTGTATTCCATGCCCTGAGCATGGAGCATATCCGCAGTATTGCCACGCTTGAACTCGATAAGGTGGCTGAACGGTTGAAAGACCGCGAAATCACCCTGACCGCTTCAGACGCAGCCCTGGCGAAACTGACCGAAAAAGGCTATGACCCGGACATGGGCGCCCGCCCGCTGCGGCGCGTGATCCAGCTGGAGATCGAAGACCAATTATCGGACGACCTGCTTTCGGGCAAGTTCAAGGATGGCGAAACCATTGTGGTGGATGTGGATGACGAAGGCCTGTTCTTCCTCAGAAAATCGGATGAGAAACAGCCTGAAGCGCCTGAGCCCATGGTCGTGGGGTAATAAGACGCAAGTGAAATCGAGACCGGGCGGCAGCGCCCGGTTTTTTTTGATAAGATCCCCTCACCTTCAGTCCTCTCTCCCACATGTGGGGAGAGGAAATTCTTTGATCGATAAGGCAGCAGACTAGACCAGATGTAAAATTACTCCAAGGATTTATTCATGCCGAAACAACACAGCCAGTATGTCTGCCAGGAGTGCGGGCGAACCACCATCCAGCCGATGGGGCGCTGCCCTTCGTGCGGCGCGTGGGATACGATGGTTGAAGAAATTATTTCGCTGCCCCAGGAAGACGGCAAAAGCCGGCCTTATTCAGCACCCCAATCCAAACCGGTTAGGCTGAATGAAATTGAAGGCGAAACCCAGGAGCGCTGGCGGCTGGGCATGGCAGAATTCGCGCGCGTGCTGGGGGGCGGCATGGTGCCGGGCTCCATTGTGCTGCTGGGCGGCGACCCGGGCATTGGCAAATCCACGCTTATTCTGCAGGTGGCGGCGGAACTCGCGGAAGAAAAGACGGTGCTGTATGTTTCGGGTGAAGAATCAGAGCGGCAGATCAAAATGCGCGCCGAGCGGCTTTACCAGGGGACAAAGACCAATAAAACTGCCCACCCCGAACATCTTTACCTGGTGACTGAAACCAACCTGGATGCCATCCTGGCGCATGTGGAGCAGGTGAAGCCTACTTTAGTAGTGATCGATTCCATCCAGACAGTTTATATGGATGGGCTCTCATCCAGCGCGGGCTCGGTCTCGCAGGTGCGCGAATGCGCCTCACGGCTGCGTGAAATGGCCAAGGCCAGCGGTATCGCGGTATTCCTGATCGGGCATGTTACGAAGGAAGGCATCATTGCCGGCCCGCGCGTTCTGGAGCATATTGTAGATACCGTGCTGCAGCTGGAGGGAGACCGCTTTCAATCTTACCGCCTGCTGCGTTCAATGAAAAACCGCTTTGGCCCGACCTCGGAGGTTGGTGTTTTTGAAATGCGCGAACAGGGCATGGCTGAAGTGGCCAATCCCTCAGAAGCTTTTCTGGCGGAGCGCATGAGCGACGCGCCGGGTTCCGCAATCGCAGTAACCATGGAAGGCACCCGGCCCATCCTGGTGGAACTGCAGGGCTTGACCAGCCCGACCAATTTCGGCAATCCGCGCCGCACGACCAACGGGATGGATTTCAACCGCCTGCTGCTGATCACCGCAGTACTCACCCGCCGGGTGGGATTCAGGCTGGCAGAGCAGGATGTGTTTTTAAATGTTGTCGGCGGACTGACGATTGAAGAGCCGGCTGCCGACCTGGCTGCCGCTGTTGCCATCGCTTCTTCATTAAATGACCAGCCGGTTCGCGCCGATCTGGTTCTGATCGGTGAGGTTGGACTTTCAGGTGAACTGCGCTGGGCAGCCCAAATGGATGCGCGCCTGCGGGAAGCCGCCAAATTGGGATTTAAAGGCGCGGTCATTCCCCACAGGCTGAAAGGCAAGTTCAATTCACCGGACGGATTTAAAATACTGGAAGCCCGTTCATTGGGACAGGCGATAAAATTAGCATTAGTCAGTAAATAACTACGAGGTAAGCATGCCAGTCATTCAGGAATTACTCAATCAGAATTTACCCAACCGGGTGCGCAGCAACCATGCGCTTGAACATGCCACCCTGCATGTATTGCAGGAAAAAGGCATATCCGGACGGCTGGGCGGCATTTCGGACGCAGGCGGTTTTTGGATTTACGGAGACGTGCCAACCGAGACCTTGCTGCTGGCCGCGCAGGAAGCATTGAAGCGGCTGGCAGATGGCGAGAGCGCCCTTGCGGTGCACCCCAACTGCGGCACGAACCTGGCTGTGGGCGCTTTGGCGGCAGGCGGGCTGGCCTGGGTGGGGATGCGGGGCACCAAGGGAAAAATCGGACGGCGGATCGCACGCCTGCCGATCGCGGTCCTGATGGGCATTATCGGCTACCAGGTAGCCAAACCACTGGGGCCTAAAATTCAGGAGCATGTTACCACCAACGCGGACGTCAGCGGAATGGAAGTGGCGCAAGTACTGCGGCATGATGTGATTAACGGGATCAGCATCCACCGCGTCAGCACGCGCATGGCAAGATAGTTGAATGGCAGAACTGGAAAAGACTTCCCCTCTCACCGCAGATATTTATGTTTTACAGGGGGATGACGCACTCTCAATCCAGGAATTTATCAAGAGCCTGATCGAAAAGGTAGACAGCGGCGCATTTGCCGGGATGAATTCGGTGCGCCTGGATGGGCGCGCGGTCCAACGCAGCGAACTGGCCAACCATATTAATACGCTTCCAATGGGCGGAGAAAAACACCTGGTCATTGTGGATTATGCATTGGAGCTTCTAAAGGCAAAAACTGACCAGGAATGGCTGGCGGAGGCTGCAAAAACGTTTCCTGAAACAAGCATGCTGGTTTTGGTCATACCGGATTCACAAAAGTATAAAAGCGGAGAGATGGTCTGGCTGGCGGCGGGCAAGGGGCACTGGCTGCGAAAAGCGCTGAAAGAATCCGGCAAGGCACTGGAATGGATTGAAAAACCGCTTCCCTCGCTGCGTGAAATGCCTGAATGGATCTTGCAGGAAGCCAATGCACAGGGCGCCAAAATTGACAGGAGCGCAGCGGCAGAGTTGGCCAACCTGGTGGGAAATGACCTCTTCCAGGCACGGCAGGAGATTGGCAAGGCGCTCAGCTACTGCGGCAAGGATGAGACAATCACGCGCGAGACTGTGCGTTTGTTGTGCAGCCAGTCGCGCGAAGAGGATATTTTTGACATGGTGGATGCCGTCGGCCAGCGCGATGCCCGAAAAGCACTCGGGCTGCTGCGGGCATTGATGCAGGACCAGCCCATCCAATATATTTTTACCATGCTGGTGCGCCAGATACGCCTGCTGATCTTGGTCAAAGAGGTGATGGATAGAAACGGGGGCGAGAAGGACGTGATTTCCGCTTGCGGAATTGCGCCTTTCATCGCACGGAAATTAATGGATCAAGGGCGCCGATTCAACATGCAGGAACTTGAGGCCATTTTCAGGCGGCTGGATTGCATGGATGAGACTTCCAAGACAGGCACCGCCACATTGGATGTGGACCTGGAACTGCTGGTCGCTGAATTAAGCCGGTAATCACAGGCAGTATTTCGAAGCCCCTCCCCCTCCCCTGACCCTCCCCAATTTCTTTGAAATTGGGGAGGGAGTTCTATTACTTTAAAATATCCCCGCGCAGCGAACCCCAGCGGAGCGCGTCGGAAATTCCCTGTTCAATGGAAAGTTCCGCCTGCCAGTTGAGTAGATTTTTTGCAGTGTCCGCGCTGCAGAACGAGCCGGCGGTATCGCCAGGGCGGCGGGGGCCATCCGATTTTCGGATGGGCTGACCGGTAACCTTTTCAAAGGCAGTCACCAACTCGCGCACAGTCACGCCGCGCCCGGTGCCCAGATTGATGGCCAGGTAGTTATCAGCCGGGCTGCCAGCCTTTTCAAATGCAGCGTCAAAGCCTTCAACGGCGCGCACATGCGCCTGTGCCAAATCCCAGACATGGACGTAATCTCGGATGCCTGTGCCATCGCGCGTGGGGTAATCTGTGCCGGTGAAGGTGAACTCTGGGATCTTGCCAAGCTGGACATCCACCAGGCGGCCGATGGCGTGAGTGGGCGTTTCAAGCTGCAAACCGGAGCGCATCTGCGGGTCAGCGCCGATGGGATTGAAGTAGCGCAGCGCGATGCCACGCGAACCATAAGCGGTGCAGAAATCGCGCAGGATCATTTCCATGATAAATTTGGTGCGCGCATACGGGCTGGTGGGGTTGAGTGGGGCACTTTCGGTTACCATAAAGCCCGGCACCACATCGTAAATGGAAGCGGAGGAACTGAACACCAAGCGCCGGGAGCCGACATCTTTGAGCGTTTTAAAAAATTCCAGCGATTTGCCGACATTCTCACGGTAGTACTCGTAAGGTTTTTCAGTGGATTCCGGCACAACGATCAGCGCGGCACAGTGAATGACTGCGAAAATATCAGGATGCTCGGAGAAGACTTTCTTGACCAGAACGCTATCAGCGATATCGCCCTGATAGAAAGCACGATTGCGGGTGAACTCAACCCGCCCGGTGACCAGCGAATCCAGAATGACCGGCGTGTGGCCGGCATCTTCCAGCGCCGAAGCAATGGTTGAACCGATATAGCCCGCCCCACCTGAAATGAGTACTTGCATGCCTACTCCTCTTAGAAAATATCTAAAAATTGATCAAGATAAATTATACCCAGCAAGGCTGGACTGGATTTGCTCGATCAGACGAAAAGAACCCTTGACAACGCCAATAAGGGTAATATAATATTCAAGAGATTGAATATAATGAAAAATAGCATAACGACAATCCGTCCGTTTGAACTGCAGGCAGAAATTTTCAAGGTGCTGACGCACCCTGCCCGGCTGGCCATTCTGGAGATACTGCGCGATGGCGAACACTGCGTCTGCCATATGGAAGCCTGGCTGGGATACCGGCAAGCCTATATTTCCCAGCAGTTGTCCGTTTTAAAACAGGCGGGCCTGATCCACGACCGCAGGGATGGCTGGAATATTTACTATCAGACAGCGGATGAGCGCATATACGAAGTCCTTGACCTTGTGCGCCGCATGGCCGGCGCGGAAGCAGCGGAATTAAAAGAACCAGTTTGCGCCTGCGCGTGCCCAAAATGCAGCTCTGCTGCAAGCATTGAAATTGGCAAGATAAAAACTCTTGAAACAAATTGAATTCATGAGAAGACGATAAAGGAGATTAAAAATGATTAATATCAAAGTACTCGGATCGGGCTGCCCGAACTGCAAGCGGCTGGAAGCGATTGCCCGCAAGGCAGTTGAAGGCCTCGGCATTGAAGCTGAAATTGAAAAAGTGACCAATTATAGCGAAATCATGAAGTACCCGATCCTTTCCACTCCGGGACTGGTGATCAATGAGAAAGTGGTATCATATGGCCGCATCCCCAGCGAGGAAGAGATCACAGACTGGCTGAAGGCTTAATATTTGGGCGGAAGCTGTATGCCTCCGCCCGTATTTTTGCCACCAACTCATTCAAACCATTGAATATTATTTAAGGGAAAAATATGGCTATTGGCAGTTTTCTATTACAACTTGTTTACGGCGGATTTGGCAACCTGGCATCTTACCTGGCGGCGCATGTGCTGCTCTGCCTGGTGCCCGCCTTCTATATCGCCGGGGCGATGACCGCCTTGATCCCAAAGGAATCCGTGACACGCTTCCTGGGGCGCAATACACCCAAATTCATTTCATATCCGGCCGCTGCGCTGGCAGGGTCCCTTTTGGCGGTATGCTCCTGCACCATCGTGCCATTATTCGCCGGCATCTATAAGAAAGGCGCCGGACTGGGACCGGCAATCACCTTCCTGTTCTTTGCTCCGGCAGCCAATATTCTGGCACTTGTTTATACCGGCGGTGTGATCGGGGTTGATCTGGCTTTCGCACGCCTGTTTCTTTCTCTAGCTTTCGGCATCGGCATCGGCCTGATCATGGCTTTAATATTCCGCCGCTCCGACCAGGAGCATGACCAGGCTACGGATGCGCTCTTTGCCGGCCAGAGCAAAAAGGGCATGCGCAAGGCCGCGTTTATTTTCCTGCTGCTCCTGGTGGCGCTGCTGCTGGCAGGCACCTTTAAGGTCGGGCTGCTCACGAATTCTTACGGCCAACTGACCCTGCCCATCCAGGGTGTGGACCGTTTTCAGGATTTTCTTTATAACCTGGTTCCTTTTGATGCAGCCAAAGGCGAAGAGGGTGTGACCGCTCAGGGCGCCATCTTAATTGGCATGCTGGTACTGGTCGGAGTAACATCCTGGAAAGGCATTGACAATATCCATGAAGGCTTCAACCGCTGGACCTGGGTGGCGATGGCCGTGGTGGGAGTGACCCTGCTCACAGCGGCATTGGGCATGGTGCCGCATGCCGGCGGACTGGATATCCTTATTACCGGCAAGTTTATCGCCGTGCTGCTGATCCTGGGCGTATTGGGTTGGATACTGCGAAAGCAATTGACAGAAAGCGAGCAGAGAGATTTCTTGTGGGAGTCATGGCGGTTTGTTAAACAAATCTTCCCGCTACTGATCGTTGGCGTGTTTAGCGTGGGCGTGATGCGCGAGATCATCCAGCCGGAGTGGATTGAAGCCCTGGCGGGCGAAAACACCCTGCTGGGCAATTTTGCAGGCGTTGTATTCGGCGTTTTCATGTACTTCCCCACCCTGGTCGAAGTGCCCATCGCGAAAATGTTCCTCAGCCTGGGGATGCACCGCGGTCCGCTGCTGGCCTACCTGATGGCGGATCCGGAACTGAGCCTGCAGAGCATCTTGATCACCGCCACCATTATCGGGAAGACCAAAGCCTGGGTATATGTGGGCTGGGTGGCGCTGTTCAGCACGCTGGCCGGTTTGATCTACGGCGCGTGGGTGGACGGCACCAGCCTGGGGCTGATCCTGCTGTTCCTGCTGCTTTTCCTGGGCGTGCTGGGAGCAGGTCTATGGGGCATCAACCGCAGAAACCAGATGCGAGCTGAACCACAAGTAAAAGAATTAAGTTAAGATTGCCGGATTATCTCTCCGACATTCAGAAAACATCACATCCAATTCTTATTAAACTACCCATCCGGATCGTAGCGGATGGGTAGTTATTTAAAAATCTTTACAATTCCTTCATAAAAACGCCAAAGGCAATTCACACAGATTGGCTACACTTGCGCCATAATTATTTAAATAATATTTGTCAAGGAGTCATATTTTATGAGCGCTACCATCTTGAAAAAATTCACCCGCCGCAGAATCTGGATACGCAGCCTGGTGCAGGCCTTCTTTTTTGGATTCATCGCCCTGGTTTCGGTGAATCACACCCTGGCAGAAACCGGAAAAGCAATTCCCTTTCTTTCCAGCGCCTCCCTGCACGCGTTGTGCCCCTTCGGCGGAGTGGTGACAATCTACCAATATGCCACGGCCGGTACCTTTGTGCAAAAAATACACGAATCCGCTTTTATCCTGATGCTGATCGGTTTTCTACTGGCGGTATTGTTCGGGCCAGTCTTTTGCGGATGGGTATGCCCTTTGGGGACCTTTCAGGAGTGGATCGCCGGGCTGGGGCGCAAGATTTTTGGAAAGCGCCGCTATAACCACTTTGTCCCGGAAAAAGCTGACAAATGGTTAAGGTATTTACGTTATGTGGTGTTAGCGTGGGTGGTGTTTATGACGGCCGTCACCGGCACGCTTGTCTTTTCCAACATCGATCCCTATTTCGCGTTATTCAATTTTTGGACGTCCGAAGTTGCCATCGGCGGCGTCATTGTTTTGGGTGTCATCATGGCAGCCTCGATGTTTGTCGAAAGGCCGTGGTGCAAGTATGCCTGTCCGTATGGTGCTGTGATCGGCATCAGCAATTTGTTCCGCGTTTTCCGCATCCGCCGAAACGCTTCCACCTGCAATATGGACCATGTCTGTGATATTGTCTGCCCGATGAACATCACGGTCAGCGAAAAGCACATCGTCCGCGACCACCAATGCATCAGCTGCCTGGAGTGCACCTCAGAAGCGCACTGCCCGGTCGCAGCCACAGTTGAATTTACCGCAGGGAGAAAATAAGATGAAACTGACTTCCAAACCTTTAGCGCTCGCGATCCTTGTCATACTGTTCGGGGGAATTATGGTTACGACCGCAATGAATTGGTGGAAAACTGAAAGTTCGAAACAACCAGCGGTTTTTACGGATGGCGAACTGGCGGGCGAATACAATCCGGCTGATATCCGCGGGTCATACACGTTCGGAGAAGTCAGCGACCTGTTCGAGATCCCGCTGGCTGATCTGGCTATAGCCTTCCAAATTCCCGCCGGAACGGATGCCGCAGCCTTTAGTCTTAAAACGCTGGAAACAATTTATGCCGGCCTGCCCCAGGAAATCGGCACCTCATCCGTACGCCTGTTTGCCGCCTGGTATAAAGGGCTGCCCTATGACATAACCGAAGATACCTACTTGCTGCCAGAGGCTGTTGAAATACTGAAACGGCAGGGCGCATTAACCGCAGACCAGGAATCCTATCTGGCAAGCCACACCATAAGCACAACTTTACTGGCACCTGCCCAACCCGCCGGCGCTGCAACTTCAGAGCCGGCTGCTGAACCTGCGGGAACCGACATGCCGGTCTCAGACCAGACAGTTAAGGGCTCAACGACTTTCCAGGATCTTCTGGATTGGGGCGTGACGCAGCCTTTGATCGAATCCATTTTGGGAGAAAGCATGCCGGCGCCGGAAACAGTAATAAAAGATTTTTACAGCGCCAAAGGGCTGGAATTTTCTGCCGCAAAGACCTCTTTTCAGGCAGCTGTGGATGCGAAATAAAAACGCAAAAAACAAAATTCAACAATTGAATAATGGTTCAATGAAGAAAGAATCCGGAACACCTTCCAGATTCTTTTTTTTAAAAGCCTGGGAAACTACCCCGCCTAAAGCGCAGTACAAAGGTTAAGGTATGATACTAATCAGGTGAATAGGCACCCGGCATGCTAACCATAACTCAGACCATACAAATCGACGAGCAGGAATTAATGGAAAGTTTTATCCGTTCTTCAGGCCCTGGCGGGCAGAACGTCAATAAAGTTGCCACGGCAGTACAGCTGCGCTTTGATGCCGGGAATTCAACTGCTTTGGATGAACAGGTCAAGCTGCGCCTGAAACGCCTGGCGGGCAGACGCATGACGGACGAAGGGGTCATCGTGATCGAAGCCAGGCGCTACCGTGAGCAGGAGAAAAACCGCCTGGATGCGCGTGACAGGCTGGCGGCCCTGATCCGCAGGGCATGCGAGAAACCCAGGCTGCGCCGGAAGACCCGTCCGACCAAAGCGTCTGTTCAGCGCAGGGTGGAGGGCAAAAAAAGGCGGAGTGATGTGAAAAAAATGAGAAAACGTCTGATAATTGACGAATAAAATTTCCTTATTATCAAGAGCAGAATTATGCCAGATGAATTTGACTTATTTATAAAATCCTATCCTGAATCAGTGCAATTAATCACAATGCAGTTACGGGAAATCATCCTATCGGAGCTGCCCGGATCAATAGAAATGGTGGATGCGCCATCGAAGATCATCGCCTATGGCGCCAGCGCGAAATACGCGGACCTGGTATGCGCCATCGCACCGTACCCCAAGCATGTCAACCTGATGTTCAGCCGGGGCGCAAACATGCCGGACCCGGACGGATTATTACAGGGCACGGGCAAAAAGGCGCGGCATATCCGGGTGGAAGAAATGACGGATGAGATGGTAAAGAAAACAAGAAAATATTTACAGGCAGCAGATCATTTCAAATGATTTATCTTTTCTCCTGAATTAAGGCCTGATATTTTGGTTCAACACGCAGCGGATCAATATCCGTATCTTTTTTAGACCAGTCTTTCAGGTCTGGTTTTTCCCTGAAAGCAATTTCCAGGTTACTCAACGCTTTGTCTTTCTCCCCGTTCAGGGAGTAGAAACACGCCAGGTTGTAATGCGCATTGGCTTTCCAGGAAGGAAAATCGGCCAACCTGGCAGAATAGGTTTCCTGCAGGCGGGCAGCTTTTTCAAAGTACTCCCTCGCCCAGATAAAAGTCCGATATGTGCGCCATGACATGGTAGCATTCGGTCCCCAAAGCGCGATCGAGCAGGGAGCGGCCGTTCATATAAGCATATTTGTTGGGATCCACCAAATCATCCGGGCTCTCGGCTTCCAAGAGCGAGATGGATTTGTTAAAAACGGATTCTTCTTCCCGGCGAGCTTCTTCAAAGGTTTTCCCCATATTGCGCAGAAGAATGCCGTCATTAATAATTTCGTAATAATCACCCGCCTCCGATACCCGCTGGCCTGCGCGCGCCGCTTCAAGCTGGCGGTTAAAATGGTCACCCCAAAATGCCAGATGCACCAGCATATCCTTGGCGCCCCACTTTTGCAGAGACCCGCATTCCTGCTTTTGGGATTCGTTCAACCCTTTCAGAATCCCGACCAGCTCGCTGCGCGTGGATTTAAACAGGGCAAGCATCTCTTTCTTTATCTGCGCATTATCCATGAATCCCTCCGGAAATAATTGACTGATTAAATTGTAACAAATAAGCAAAGTTGATCATTTTAAATCGAAAATTAAATTGAAAATTGATAGGCTAGATCGCTTAATCCGGCAAACCGCGCGGCACACGGTTGACCTGCCAAACACCCAGCAGGATCAGCACCCCGCCCACCAGGGTAGCCAAGACAATCTGCTCTGATAATACAACTGCCGCCACCAGCGTGGCTACCAGCGGCTCAAGGTATAAAAACGCACCTACCTGGGAAGCCGGCAGCATCTGAAGCCCATCATTATAGAAGATATAAGCTAACGCTGAACAGAAAACACCCAGAAAAGCTATGGAAATCCACCCTGTGACTGAAAGCCGGCTGAATTCATCCCAGTGACCGCCCGCCAGGAATTGCAGGCTGGTCAGCAGCCAGCCGAAAAGCAGCACATAAAAAGTGATCTTGATGGCCGAATGCTTCTGAAGCGCAGGACGCGCCAACACGGAAAAGAGCGCCCAATTGGGCGCGCTGATGAGGATGAGGATATCGCCCGGCCGGCCGAAGCTGCCGCTGAACATGCCAGCGAAACTACCCTTGCTGACCACCAACAATACACCCAGGGCTGCTATAAGAATGCCGGCTGTTTTGGCAAGCCCGAGACGCTCCTTAAGAAAAAGCCAGCCGAGCATTGCCATGAAAACCGGGGTGGTTGAGACGATCCAGGCAGTGGTGGCGGCTTCAGAGGTCACCAGCCCGCTTGACTGCAGCCACTGGTGCAGGGTGATGCCCAGGAAACCCAGAAACGCGAATTCCAGACCATCCTTCCAGGAGGGGATCGAAAGTTCCCCGCGCCGCCAGGCAAATCCGCCCAAAATGATGAGGCCAATTAAAAAACGTGACCAGACCACCATAACGGGCGACACTTCTGCCACCGCGAGCTTGGTGGCAATAAATGAGCCGCCCCATACGGTGATGGCGGCCACCAGTTTAATTTGAGCTGTAATGATTTTGGATGAATTCAATGGAAAAATAATCCTTCAAGGTCATTTTAAATGCGGCAAGTATACCCGAAGAATTTTAAGAAAAATTCCAGCTAATGAATAGTCAACTTACTTTTAAAAAGCGGACAATCACTTCCCGCACTTGGTGGCGGGCGCGGTGTTCAAAAAGGAAAATCGACTGCCAGGTACCCAATGCAAGACGGCCATTGTCGATGGGAATAGAAAGGCTGGTATGGGTGAGTGTCGAGCGGATATGCGACGGGGAATCGTCAGCCCCTTCCAAAGTATGCTGCATCCAGGGCTGGTTTTCAGGCACCAGAAGCTCAAAAAAATTCTCAACATCCAAGCGCGAGGATGGATCATATCCCTCGCTGATCGCCAACGAAGCGCTGGCATGCGGGATATATAAAAAACACATACCCTCGTTCACTTCCCATTTCTTAACCAGCACCTCAACATCGGGCGTGATCTTGAGCATACCCTTGCCCTGGGTACGAAATTCCAGAATATCTTTATGCCATTGCATGCGCGGCTCCATGAGAGTTTTGATGATTTTATCAATTTTTGCGGCAGGTTCTTCTCATTCTCTGATAATGGCCCAAGAGTTGGGATGATAAAATCTAATAATTATTCAGGTTGTTTGTAAAGACATCATTAAGGAGAAATTCTTGGCCGAATCCTCCAGCACACGCCTGGAACTGCTGTACCGCATTTCGCAGACCATAAACTCATCCCTCGACCTGGATGTGGTCATGGAATCGCTGATGGACGAGGTGATTTTTGCCACCCGCGCGGAACGCGGATTTCTGATGCTTTATGATGAAAACAACCAGCTTTCATTTCGCACCGCCCGCGGAATGGACCAGCAGGATATCGAAGAATCCGAGTTCAAGATCTCGCGCGGCATTGTTGAAAGAGCTGCCAAAGATGCTACTCCGCTGTTGACAAGCAACGCGCAGCTTGACCAGCGCTTTGATACCCGCGCCAGCGTCAAACTCTACGGCCTGCGCTCGGTATTATGCGTTCCGATCATCCAAAAGGAAAAAACGCTGGGTGTTATTTATGTTGATAACCGCTTCCAAAACGGCATTTTTATGCAGGAAGACCTCGAATTGCTGACCTCGATTGCCTCAAGCGCAGGGATTGCCATAGATAACGCCCGCCTTTACCGCATCGCGGTGGAAAAAGGGCGCATGGAGCGGGAGCTGCAAATGGCGCGGGAGGTGCAAGTCAACCTCATTCCAGCGGTTACGCCAAGCATTCCCGGCTGGGATCTGGCAGCCTGCTGGAAGCCGGCGCATGAAGTGAGCGGCGATTTTTATGATTTCATCCCGATTTCGGATGGCAAATTTGGGATTGTGCTGGCGGATGTATCAGATAAAGGCATGCCGGCAGCGCTATTCATGACGCTTTCACGGAGCATTATCCGCTCTGTGGCTGGCGAGAATGATCGGCTGGATGAGGAAATCTCCAAAGCAAACTCCCTCATCTGGCGGGACTCGCGTGAAGGCACATTCATCACCCTTTTTTACGCGCTTCTGAAACCCGCCAACGGCGAGGTTGCCTATGTCAATGCCGGGCATAATCCCCCGCTGTTGGTACGAACTAATAGCAAAAAATTTGAACCGCTCAAACGAACCGGTATGGCTGCCGGTGTGGAAGGGGACACCCGATACTCCCAGGCAAGCGTTACCCTCGCAGCGGGAGATTACCTGGTGATGTATACCGACGGCGTGACCGATGCGCAAATCGGGGACGCTTTTTTTGGAGAAGAACGGCTGAAAGCAACCATCCGCAAGCACATCGGGCAGAGCGCCCAGAAAATGATTGAAGCGCTCGAAAAAGAAGTCTGCGACTTCACTGATAACAGCGAACCTGTAGATGATGTCACCATACTAATCGCCAGAAAAACGGGCTGACTTCTCAAGGGAGAGGAATGATCGGAACAGTTTTAAATAACCGCTACCGACTGGATCGGGAACTGGGGCAGGGGGGAATGGGGACGGTGTATGAAGCCTATGACCTACTGCTGAACCGGGTGGTCGCAGTCAAACTGCTTGGCTCCAAAAAACTCGGCACAGAAGGCAGAAACCGGCTTCTTTCTGAAGCTCGCGCGGTTGCCCAGCTGAACCATCCCAATATCGTTTCAGTGTTTGACGCTGGTGAAACTGACGACCTGCCTTACGTGGTGATGGAATATATTCACGGTGAGTCCCTGCATACCCAGCCCCCAAAAAATACGGATGAAATCATCAAAGCAGCATTGCAGATTTGCGACGCCCTGGAAGAAGCGCATACCCACGGGATTGTGCACCGTGACCTAAAACCGGAAAACGTTATCATGACCGAATACGGTCTGGCCAAATTGACTGACTTCGGTTTGGCGCGGTCGCTGGCCACGCGCATGTCGCAGGAGAGCTCGCTAACCGGCACAGTCTTTTACATCTCTCCAGAACAGGCTTTAGGCAAACCACTGGACGGCCGGACGGATCTTTACGCTTTGGGAGTCATGCTGTATGAATTCTCCACCGGACAGCTGCCTTTCTATGCGGATGACCCGCTGGCAGTCATCGCCCAGCATATCCACGCAGAGCCGATCCGTCCCAGCCAGCATCGTTCGGAAATTTCCGCCATCTTTGAAGAAATCATCCTCAAGCTGCTTGCCAAAGACCCGGATGACGCGCTTCAGCAGCGCTGCAGATACGCGTTCGGCGCTGGAAAACCTGCTTGAGAATCGCAGCTCCAAGGTGACCAATAAACAGCGGCATAATATCCCGCTGGACCTGACCAGTTTTGTCGGCCGAAAAAAAGAAGTTGAAGATGTCAAACGGCTGATCACTGATAACCGCATGCTAACGCTAACGGGAGTAGGCGGCACCGGCAAGACCCGCCTCGCGCTGACGGCTGCCAGGGAAATGGTTGATGCCTTCAGCGATGGCGTCTGGCTGGTTGAACTTTCGACAATTCTTGAAACCGGACAAGTTCTACGCGCAATCGCTTCAGTCCTGGAGGTACGAGAGAAATCAACCAAGCCATTGCTCGAATCATTAATTGAATTTATCAATGACCGTTTTATGCTTTTAATTATGGATAACTGCGAGCATCTGCTGGGCGCCTGCACAACCACAGCACAAAAGCTGCTAACCGCCTGCCCCAACCTTAAAATGCTGGCGACCAGCCGCGAAGCCCTGGGCTTGCCCGGAGAAATGACCTATCATGTGCCGTCGCTGCAAATTCCTGAGAAGGATTTCGCCAACAATAAGGACCTCTGGGCGGTGGAATCGATGCGCCTGTTCCATGACCGGGCAACCAGCGTCAAGCCGGATTTTGACCCGGATGGGGCTGAAACCGAAGCGGCAGTCAGAATCTGCAGCCGGCTGGATGGCATCCCCCTGGCAATCGAACTGGCTGCTGCGCGGGTGCGCTCATTGCCGGTGGCTGAAATTGCCTCACGCCTCTCAGACCGCTTCCGCCTGCTGACCGGCGGGAGCCGATCAGCCATGCCGCGCCAGCAAACCCTGCAAGCGCTGGTTGACTGGAGTTATGACCTGCTGAGCGAAGATGAACGGATACTGCTCAGGCGATTGTCTGTCTTTACCGGCGGCTGCACTCTGGCCGCAGCCGAATTTGTATGCCCGGAAAATGGATTGAAAAGCGAGGATATCCTCAATTTGATCGCACGGCTGGTGGATAAATCACTGCTTAATTATGGCGATGAAAATGGAAGCGCGCGCTATGAAATGCTCGAAACCATCCGGCAATATGCTCGCGAAAAACTGGTCCAAACTGAAGAGATTGAAATCTTGCGCAGGAAACACCTGGCGTATTACGCTGAATTGACAAGCGAGGCATCTCCGCAGTTCTGGCGGTCAAATCAAAGGGAGTGGATGGATCGGTTGGAGGATGAACATGATAACCTGCGCGCAGCGCTGGAATGGAGCCTGTGCGAGGACTGCGGTAAAGACCTTTTGCCGATGGGAATGCGCATTGCCACATCCATTTCCTATTTTTGGCTGGTGCGCGGCCACTGGAGCGAAGCCTGGGATTGGATGAAGCAATTGCTGGAAGCGCCTCAAGCCAGGGAAATGAAGAATGAGATAAAAGCACAGCTGATTTATTCAGCCGGCTTTATGGTTAAAGAATTGGGAGATGTGAATATTGCAAGGGACTTGTTCAACCAATCATTCAGCCAGGCAAAGGAACTGCAGGATCAGCGTTCGCAGGCCTTCGCCACTCTGGGGTTGGGCGAAATCGCATTAAATGAACATGCCATACCGGACGCGGAAACCCACATTAACCAGGCCTTGACTATGTTCAGGTCGCTGGATGATAAAGTCGGCATCCTGCTTGCGCTTTCCTATAAGGGCGGGCTCGCCGCTGACCGAATGGGATATGACAAAGCAAGAGTATATTACCAGGAAAACCTGGAGATTTGCCGTCAAATTGGGCACGAGCTGGGGATCGCCGGCACGCTGGTCGCTTTGGGGCGTATTGAAACCTATTACGGAGATAAGGACAAAGGCCGCGGTTATCTTGAAGAGGGATTGACGATCTTCCGAAAATCCGGTGATAAATCCGGCATCGCGAATGTTTTAACCGCCATGGGACTTGCAGAACTCTATTCCGAGGACATGGATCGGTCGCGGGAACACTACGAGGAAGCGCTTAAAATTTCCCGGGAGCTAAGCAGCGGGCCCGGCACAGGAATAGCCCTCATCGCATTGGGGGAAATTGCCAGAGCCCAAAGTGATTACAAAGCTGCCAGAAGCTATTATGAAGAAGCGCTGCAAATTAATGAACGCCTGGGCCAGCTGGGCATTGTCAGTATCGTGTCGCACAACCTGGGATATGTTGCCCGCCAGCAGGGTGAGTTTGAAAAAGCACTTGGATATTTCCGACGCAGCCTGACGCTTTCCATTAAACGCGATCAGCGCCGCTTTGTTTATTTCTGCCTTTCCGGCATCGCAAGCGTGCTGGTGGACTTGAATAAACCGGAGACTGCGGCACGCCTTTTTGGATTTGCTGAAGATTTGGGCTTGAACGGCCATTTTGAACTGGATGCGGTGGATCGCTGGGAAGTGAACCAGAGCCGGAAAAAACTGGACGGTTTGATCGATGAAAAGGAAAAAGTCCGGCTTTGGGCTGAAGGAAAAACGCTGCAGCTTGAGGAAGCGCTGAAGATCGCACTAGACGAATCCGAGGAAGACATTGTTAAACCGTAAATCCTGGCTAAGACCCTGCGCAAGACATCTTATGAATTATTGCATATTATGATAATGCCCTCACCCCTGTTCGTCAGGATGCAGCGGCCTGGACAAACCCCGAATATTACTGATCGTCGCAAAAACCATAACAGACAATACCAAAACAAGCGCAATTTTTGAACTGTATTGAGGAAGGGCGAGCTCGGCGAAGTGCAGTTTGCTGAAATGCAAAGCCACCTGATTACAGAAAGCAGCCAATAACCATGCCAACCGGGCAAGCAGGGCACCCGCTGAAGGCATTAGAAAATATAAAAGAACAGATGCGCCACCGAGCGCCATTAATGGCGGCTGCAGGGGCAGGATGAGCAGGTTGGCAGCGAGAGAATAAGGCTGCAGGTAGGGGTGGAGTTCCAGCACAACAGGCGATACCGCTAACTGCGCGCAGAGGGTGGAAATTATTAAAACGATGAAGGGCAGGGCTGTTTGAGATGCCCTTTCGGATAAACGGTTTTCCACCCATTCCTGTGCCTTATTGATCATGGGATCAGCCAGAACCATTAATCCCAAAGTGGCCAGAAAGGACAGTTGAAATCCCAGATCCCAGATTACCAGAGGATTTAATAAGGCCATTACAGCCGCTGCAATCGTCAAACTGTTGAGACCGATAATTCTCCGACCGAGATAAAACGCCGGAAGCGAAAGGCTGCCCATAATGGCAGCGCGGACAACCGATGGTTCAGCGCCAACCAGCATCGTATAAAAAAGGATGGCAGATAGCGCCAAAAATCCAGCCAGGAGAGGCTTGAAAAAGCGCCGGAATAGCCGGATGATCAATCCGGTCACCAGGGCGATATTGAAACCCGATATGGCAATGATATGGACGGTGCCGGTTGCACGGTAAGCGCCTTCAAGATACCCGGGAATACCCCAATCAATGCCAAGCAAGATACCTGAAAGCAGCGCGGACTCCCGGACTGGCATTTGGCTCTCAAGAAAGTCATGCGCCTCATTCCTAAGCTGATAGAGGAAAGCGACGAAAGGATTCCCGTATCCGTACCCCAGGGTTTGAATTTGCGGATAGGGCATGCGGGTGTTTATCTCCCTGCGGGCCAGATAGGACGCATAAAACGGTTCACCTTTGCCCAAAGTGGTTTTTAAAGGACCGGATAAAAGCAGCCTTTCCCCATAAGCCAGGTGAAAGCCAGCCGGCAGGCGCATTTCCACCTTGCCGCTGACCGGCCTTTGGATACCCTGGGTCGAAAGCAATTCCGCTTCGATTATGGCGGTTGATGAGATTGATGAAAGCTCGGGAAAAGAGATGATCGTACCAACAAGGGAAACACTCTCAGATGGCTGATAATACGCCACGTCATCTATATTGGGATTTGGCCGCACTGACTGAAAGCGCAATCCTCCCAGCGCAAAGGCCGACAGGAGCAGGCTAATGGGCACGGCAAAAATCTTCCTGGATAACAACGGGTGAGCAAATTTCTTTGACAAATAGAATTCAGGAATTGAAAGCAAAATTCCCGCAAAGAAAGGGATGGCCCAGAGCTGCCAGGTGAACTGGTAATGGGCAGAGACAAGAATGCCGGCGATGACGCAAAGGCCCAGCCAGAGGAGAGGCATGGGTTAAGTATAGCAGGCGATCAGGAATAAACACCGCGGTATTTTTCAGGCAGCATAGCGGCGATCTTGCGCATCAAAATCCCGGTCCAGCGGTGCAGCTCTTCAGAGCGGTGGCGCGGGGGAAACTCGGGCAGGGTAAAGGGCTCGCCGAAAGTGACGGTGATATGCGGACGGCGAAAGTGCGCCAACCTTTTGAGAGCATCCTCAGTGCCGGTGAGGGCGACAGGCACAATGGGCACGCCGGTCTTAAGGGCCAGCATGATGGTGCCGGGTTTGCCTTCCTGCATCCGGCCGGTTTTGCTGCGCGTACCCTCGGGGGCGATACCCAGCGCCCACCCTTTAGCCAACTCTTCAGAAGCTTTGCGAATGGCAGTGAAATCGGCGATGTCGCGGTTGATCCAAATGCCATCTGCGGCATTGATAAACCATTTGAGCAGTGGTTTTTTCTGGTACTTGGTGGTTACCAAAGCGGTGATATCCGGGCGGCGCGGGTTGACAAACAGAACTGGAGTATCAATATGGCTCATGTGGTTAATCGCGAGGATCACCGCCCCTTCCGCCGGAATATTATTCAGATTAATGAATTCGGTATGGGTCAGATTTTTGATCAAGAAGCGCACCAGGCGCTGAAGAGTCTCTCGTTTCATTAAAAATCTTTTCCTGTTTCTAAGGATTATATGACTGATTAACCCTGACCAAGGGTGTTTGGTTATGCGCCGAATGACGGAGTGGAGGGAAGGTCAGAGGATGCTGAAAGGCCGGCATTATTCATCAAGCCCAGGCGCAGTTTCTTATTGATGCGCAAGACGATCAACAGCACCGCGCCAAAAACAAGCACCATACCCAGGACAGACAGGATACTTCCGATTGTCGGCTGAAAATCCACAGCGGCGGCATCCGGCATGCTTGGGGCAGATAATCCGCTCAGCAGCGCAAGCGAGTTCCAGGCGCCGTGCAGTCCGGCTGCGCCAAATAAAACCAGAATAGCATGCCCAAACCGCCCGCGATTCCAGTTGGACACCAGGCCATATCCCACCAGGCCGCTCAGGCCGATATGCAGCAGGCCGGTGCCCGCACGCAGCGCAACCGCCTGCCCCCAGGTATCCAGGCTGATCTGGCTGACCAACCCCGCGCTTTCGAGCAGGGCAAAGGCGCCCCCGCTGATAAGCCCCAATGAAAAGCCCTCATAATCTTTCAACGGACGTTTGAGCAGAAACCAAATTGCCATGGGTTTAAAGAGTTCTTCAACAAATGGCGCCAGGATACCGATCATCAGGAAAAGCGCGGCAGCGATCACCGGATTACGCGCCAATTCAAACAATAATTGCTCAAGCTGTTCAATTCCACCCTGGCCCATATCCAGAATCCGGGATAAGGCACCCAAATCATCCCACAAAGCCGGCTGGCTGGCAAGCACAACCAAAACCGCCACGGCAATAACCGCCAGCATGGTCAGTTCAACCAGCATGATGAACAAGGGCGCTGCCATCAAACCGATAGTCAGAGACCCCCATTCGCGAAAAGGTGTTGAGCGCGGCAAACCGCGGCGGCTGAATTCCACCAGCCACCAGACAGGAAGGACAACTGCCAGAAGCGTCAGCGGCACAAATAAATACCAGGCGGCCTGCGCACGAACAGCCAGAATACCGGCAAGCATAACACCAATCCAAGCGAGGCCGGCAATCGAGGCTGGTTTAAAAAGCGAGGGATGTTTGATCCGGGAAATATTTCCTCGCAGCGCGTTAATCGCCAGCACCAGGGTTGGAATCTGCAATATTCCCGCTAAAAAAGCAAGGGCGCCCGTGGAAGCAACAGGCAGCAATTCAAGTGGCGCAGAAAGGGAGGACTGCGGCAGAGTCAGGCTGAAAGCAACGCCGGCAGCCGTAAGCAGGCAAATTAAAATGCCCAGCGCGCTGAGCAACAGCATCAGAACGCCGGGCACCTTGTTAATACGCGAGGGCATTATTTTTCAGTGATCGTGACACTCAAGATTTGATCCAATATAGGGCTGAAGATATTATTGCGGCTCTCCAGTTGATTAAGCACATCCAATCCAGCAGTTACTTTACCGAAGATGGTACGCCCTGTCTGATCGGGCAGCGAGATTTTATTGATAAAGAAGGTACTGCCATTCGTGCCAGATCCGATCGAATAGGCATACAGGGCAAGCATCCCCGGCTCATTGAAGTTGAGGCTGCTGTCAATTTCATCCTTAAAAGCATACCCGGGACCGCCATATCCGGTATCCGTAGGATCGCCGGAAAGCGCGAACTGGTCGGTGCTGATGACAGGCATGTTGTTATACCAGCCTTCTCGGGCAAGGAAAACAAAACTGTTGACCGCGAAGGGCGCCTGATCGTCGAAGAGGTCTACAACGATATCACCTTTGGTTGTGGTGATGGTTGCAGAATAAGATTTGGATTGGTCAATGGCCATTGCCGGACAGGCATCAAATTCTTTATCCTTGTTGAGATACAAGTCAGTGTAAATTGAAAATATCTCGGTGCCGCGTTGATTGGCAGGCCACGCATAGCCGTTAAAAAGCAAGGTGGGCGTGCCGGAAATTCCGATGGCATCCGCATTGGCTTTGGCGTCCTGCACTTTTTTAACGACCGCATCACTGACCATATCCTTCAGCAGTTGGTCAGCATCAATACCCAATTCGGGTACACGCTCTTTAACCAATTATCAACTTCGGCAGGCGCCAAGCCAGACCAAAACTCGGTATCAGGCAAACTGGCGACTTCAGGATCATTGGGATTCTTGCTTTGGTGCTGGAAGATCCAGATCCTGAATTCATCGAACTTGCCCTGCAATCCGGCCGCGACCATCGCCTGGGAGACCAGAATCGATTTGTCATGGAAGGATTCGGGGAAGGGGCGCAAGCGGAAAACGAAGCGCACATCGTTGGGATAAAGGGAGGTGATGCTTTCAATCAGGGGATCGAATTGCGCGCAGTAAGGGCATTGCGGTTCACTGTAAACCATGAAAGTGACGGGGGCATCTTTTGGCCCGACAATATAATCGTCATCGGTCACTTCAGGTAACCCCGGATATGGCGTTATTAAAGATTGGCCCAGAAGATTAAAAGGAACGCAGGGATTTTCTTCATTGGTTACCGGCTGCGCAGCTTCAGTCTGGGTGCCGCCGGCGGCAGCGGCCTGAGTGGGCGCAGCGGTTGGGGCGGCAGTGGGCTCGGCTGATTTTCCAAGGTTGCCGCAGGCTGCGAGCAGAATAGCCGAAATTAATACGATGGGCAGAATTAGTTTTTTCATTAATACACCTTTCCGATGTTTATTAGGATAAATTAGATAAAAATAATAATAATACCTCTTGAATTCTGGATTTTACCATATCAGGGGATTGGCTGGCGTCAATGATCCGCCAGCGTGCCGGTTCTGCGGCTGCCATTTGAAGGTAGCCCAGGCGCACGCGTTGATGGTACTGGAGCTGATAAGCATCCAGCCGATTCCACTCACCGCCGCCTGACTGGCGACGCCGCAGCCCAACCTCCGGATCCAGATCCAACAAGAGAGTCAGGTCGGGTTTCAAACCGCCGGTGGCAAAGTCCAGCAGATTTTTGATGAGCATCAGGTCATTTTGATGACCGTAGCCCTGATAGGCCATGGTTGAATCTGCATAGCGGTCGAGAACCACCACATCGCCTTTTTCAAGATGCGGACGGATGACCTCATCCACCAGTTGGGCGCGGGCGGCGCAGAAGAGCAGGGATTCGGTGCGCGGGCGCATGCTGGTATTTTCCATTTTCATGAGAATGCTGCGCACCTGATCGCCAATCGCGGTCCCACCCGGCTCACGGGCGGTGAACACAGAAAAACCCCTTTCAACCAGGAAATCAGCCAGAGGCTGCATCTGCTTGGTCTTGCCGCTGCCATCAGGACCTTCGAGTGTGATAAACATCGCCTACTCCCTGAATACCCTGACACGCCGATTGGGTTCTTTGCCGTAAGAGTGAGAAATCAGGTCTGCTTCACGAACAAGTTCATGCTGGACACGGCGCACCCGCGGCGAGGAGGGTGGAAGATCCACCCAGCGCTGGCCATTGCGGACCGCCTCAATTGCGGAATGGGCCTGATTTGTAATTTCCTCCAGGTCTGTGGTTCTGCCGGGCGCTTCAGAAAGGTTAAAAATTTCAGCTAATAACTGCTCAATCTGGACGACTGAATTTGAACGCAAAACCATGATGGGTATTGCGCGCTCTTCGGCATTTAAAATCGGCCGCTGGCGCTTGCGGTAATAGGATTTTAAGGTAATGAGCATATCCGCCTGGTTCAGGTCGCGCGCTATTTTGGCGGGCACGCCCAGTCTTGCGGGCAGCCTGTTCGAGGCGGTTGCGGGCAACCCCGTAAGCATAAATAGTAACGGGTTTAAGCGGTAAAGGCTGTTCGGATGGTATCTCTTCAGAATCACGAGAAGGTTTTTCAGAGATCATCCGTCCGGCGTCTTTGTCATTAGCATATCCGTTAGGGAAAGACCTGCGCAATCCCTGTGAACCCACCGGGCTTGCCACACTGCGGCGTTCAGGTTTCTCAATGCGGATCTCGTCGTTTTCATCCCGATAACGGATCTCAGGCTGCAGCGCAAAGCCGCGCAGCAGATTATCCACTGAGGCAGCCACATCCTCATGGACGGCCAGGCGATCACGCTCCTGAAGTTCGACCAACACGTCAAAGGTGGGCGGGGAGCGGCGTTCGAGCACCGTTTTCTGGGTGCCGCGCCGGCGGGCTTCTTCATCTGAAAGGGTGACTGACTCAATCCCGCCCACAAGGTCAGACAAGGTGGGATTGAGCAATAAGTTCTCAAGCGTGCGCCCATGGGCGGTTGCCACCAGCTGCACGCCGCGCTCTGCTATGGTGCGGGCCGCGATGGCTTCCAGCTCGCGCCCGATCTCATCAATCACGATCACCTCGGGATTGTGATTTTCCACCGCCTCAATCATCACTTCGTGCTGCAGGGAAGGCTGCGACACCTGCATGCGGCGGGCGCGCCCGACCGCGGGATGCGGCACATCGCCATCACCGCCAATTTCATTGGAGGTGTCCACGATGACAACGCGCGTCTTTTCAGCCAAAATACGGGCTGCTTCGCGCAGCATGGTGGTTTTGCCGATACCAGGCCTGCCCAAGAGCAGGATGCTCTTACCTGAAAGCACAAGATCTTCAATGATATCAATCGTTCCGTAAACCGCCCGCCCTACCCGGCAGGTTAGCCCAACCTCGGCGCCATGTTTGTTGCGAATGGCTGAAATACGGTGCAGGGTGCGTTCAATGCCCGCCCGGTTATCCGCATCAAAATCGCCGATGTGGGCAACAACCTCATCGATCTCCTCGCGCTTAACTTCCTGGTCGGAAATCTCAATTTCACGATCCACAAAACGCGCCATGGGCAGGCGGCCAAGATCCATGATAATTTCAAGCAGATCATCCACATTGTTATTATCGCGGATGGCGTTTAAATATTTCTTGGGTAAAACCGCAAACAGGGCGGGTAAATCATCAGTTATTCGACGCTGCGTCATTCTTTAAAAAACCTCTTCGGCCAGTCCGGCCTGAAATTTCTATTATATATTATCCTTGCGTCCCGCTGACGGCATCAGGGGGGTGATGGTATCCGCGCGATGCCCGCTGCCATTGTGGTTCAATTCTGCCGCGGGCAGCTTCTGCATGGCTGCAAAGTGTTTCACCAGAAGCTCATACCTGGGTGTCTTTCGTACTCCAATTTTTTCCAAGTCGGCAGTCAATCCGCCGCTGTCGGCGGTCTGCAGCATATAGACCGCATCTGCAGCATGAAAAAACTTTTCCACCAGGGAAGAAAGAATGATTACGGAATCCTGCAAATTGTTATCAAGAATCGGAGCAATGATAACTTTATTATTAAAACCACTCACCTTCGCATACCCTTTAATGCACCCATCTATCTTGAGGGCAAAATCAGGCAGTACCTGGGAGGCGAAAGCGGTCACCGCTTGCGTCGCAGGCGAGAGCAATTTACGCTGAAGATTGTTGATTTCAAGCGCATTTGCTGAATCCGGTTTGAACCAGGAAAATTGAGGAGAGTGGGATTTGCCTGAATCACGGCGCACTTCCCAAATTGACTGCCATCCGATGCGGCAATAACCGGCGCGGCGCAGCGTTTCAAACAGGCAATCTTCCACGCTCGCAGAAGCGGTCATATATTTGGCGCCGCGCAACCCGGCTTCCATGGCCAGATTGTCCAGGAGTTCAGGCAGGGGATCTTTTTCCGTAGCATTCAAAGGGAGCAGCCAGTTTAGGCGCGCGCCCTGATGCTCCAGTTTAACCTGGCCTAAAGCATACAACTGTAAATTATTGAGTGCCAGCCCCTGGCTGAACCATTCCCGGCTGCCCACAATGGACTCAATTGCAATCGTTGCCATGAGACTTTGAAAACCGCGCATGAGAGAAAGCTCCGGGTTAGTCCACAGAACATCATTGCGATGGCGGTACAAAGTGAGCAAATGGAGGGGAATAACGCTGCTTATTATTATTTGACCATCTCCAAAAAATACCGGTGCAGGCGGTCATCGCCCGTCAATTCCGGGTGGAAGGCAGTTGCCAGCCAATGACCCTGCCTGGCGGCCACAATGCGTCCATCAGGCAAGGACGAGATGATTTCAACGCCCTCTCCCACCGATTCAATCAGGGGCGCGCGAATGAAAACCGCATGAAAAGGTGGATTTTCACCTGTTTTGGCTTTTAGAGCCGGAATAACCAGATCAACCTCAAAACTATCCACCTGGCGGCCAAAGGCGTTGCGGGCAACCGTGATATCCATCATACCCAGCAATGGCTGCTCACGGCGCGCATCTTTGGAAAGAAAAATACTGCCGGCACAGGTGCCCCAGATCGCGTGTTTTGCGGCAAATACCCGCAGCGGTTCAAGCAGCTTGAAATCCTGAGCAAGTTTGCCGATAACAGTTGATTCACCGCCTGGAATTATCAACCCATCCAGGCTGGCAAGCTCACTGGCAGAACGGACCTGCGAGGATTCTACAGACAGGCGGCCAAGCGCCTGCTGGTGTTCGAAAAAATCACCCTGAAGGGCGAGCACCCCAATTTTCAAAGCTACCAGCCTCGGCCGGCGATCAGGTCTCCTTCGGAAAGGCTGTTTACCGAAAGGCCAACCATGGGTTCACCCAGGTTGCGGCTGACCTCCGCCAGAATTTTGGGATCGTTATAATGGGTGACGGCTTTCACAATCGCATCCGCGCGTTTGGCGGGATCGCCGGATTTAAAAATGCCGGAACCCACAAAAACGCCATCCACACCCAACTGCATCATGAGGGCTGCATCCGCCGGGGTGGCAATGCCGCCTGCGGCGAAATTTACCACCGGCAGTTTGCCAAGCTGCCTGGTTTCAAGCAGCAGTTCATAAGGCGCACCAAGCTCTTTGGCAAAAGCCATCAATTCTTCTTCGGGAAGCGACGTTAAGTGCCTGATTTCACCTAAAACACAGCGTGCGTGGCGCACTGCCTCGACCACATCCCCCGTGCCTGCTTCGCCTTTGGTGCGGATCATGGCTGCACCCTCGCCGACGCGCCTCAGGGCTTCGCCCAGGTTGCGGGCGCCGCAGACAAAGGGTACTTTAAAAAGATGTTTATTGATATGGTGCTCTTCATCGGCGGGCGTCAGCACTTCAGATTCATCAATGTAATCCACCCCCAGGGATTCCAGAATCTGCGCTTCCACAAAGTGCCCGATGCGCGCCTTGGCCATCACCGGGATGGATACGGTTTCCATGATTTTGAGAATCAATTCAGGATCGCTCATACGCGCGACGCCGCCCTGGGCGCGGATATCCGCCGGAACCCGTTCCAAAGCCATAACGGCTGCAGCGCCGGCATCTTCCGCGATGCGGGCATGCTCGGCAGTGACCACATCCATGATCACGCCGCCTTTAAGCATCTGCGCCAATCCCTTTTTAACAGTCAACGAACCTGTTTCACTTGCCATTAAATACCTCCGGAAATTTCTTGAAATGCGTTCCAATTCTACCACCAAGGCATTTTTCATATTATTTTGGCTGGTTTAGAAATTAAATGCACATTGTTTCACATGAAACATTGGATAATCCAACCGCGAAGGCATTATGAAAGGCGGTTGTCAAAAAAGATCGAGCATGAGAGAAATAATCAGACTAAATCAAAGATCTGCAAACCAGCGGGCATAGATGGCATTTGAGATCAACCTGCCGCCGCTTTTTTCAACCGTTGCAAGCTCGCCAACTTCCAGGCCGCCGCCCCTTTCTGACATCAGAGCGGAAAGCGCGCCATGCAAGGTCAGCGCGGAAGATTTAACTGCGTAAGCCGTCACAATAAAAAAAAGAGGTTTTGGGAGAAGCGCGTTTTTGCAGGCGGAGAGCATTTGCGGAAGAAGCTTGAAGAATTCCCAGACCTCACCTTTTGGGCCGCGCCCAAATTTGGGAGGATCCATGATAATCCCATCATAAAGATTTCCGCGCCGAATCTCGCGCTCGACGAATTTAAGCGCATCATCAACGATCCAGCGGATCGGCGCTTCCGAAAGACCGCTGAGCGCCTGATTCTCCCTTGCCCAAGTAATTGCCTTTTTGGACGCATCCACATGGGTGACCTGCGCGCCGGCTTTTGCGGCTGCCAGACTTGCCAAACCCGTATATCCGAATAAATTGAGCACCTTTACCGGGCGGTGTACGGCCGAAATCACCCCGGTCATCCAATCCCAATGCACCGCCTGTTCCGGAAAAACACCCAGATGGCGCGATGCCCCCGCCCGCGCTTTGAAGCTGATATTTTTATACTGCATCACCCAGCTATCCGGGATCTGTCGGTTGAAATTCCAATGGCCGCCATTCTCTTCCGCGGTTGTCTGAAAAACAGCATCCGCTTTTGACCAGATCGCTACGGGTTTCAGGGGTGACCAGACCGCCTGCGCTTCGGGCCGGGAAAACACAAACTTGCCAAAACGCTCGATCTTTGAACCATCCCCGGTGTCGATCAGTTCATAATCGACCCAATCCACAGCGGAGGCAATATTGATTGCGGGTGTTAATTTATTCATATTTATCCAGTAAGTTGAGTATATCAAAGACAGGATATCCTGATCCAAAATTGGGAAGGCAGCTTACCTGGCAAAATATGTTTCACGTGAAACCTCAGACTTGAAAGTGCGTATATGATTAGGCGTATTTATCAGGTTTAAATTGATAAACGCGCCAGGGAGCAGAGAAATGCCTGAAGTCATCAATTGCAGTAAGGTGTCATTTAAATATAACGGTGTGCACGCGCTTAAAGATTTCACCCTGAACGTTAATCGGGGGGAGGTTGTGGCGCTGCTTGGGCCGAATGGGGCGGGTAAAACCACTTCCATCCGGGTGTTAAATGGTCTTTTAGAGCCTGAAAGCGGTTCAATCAACGTCCTGGAATACGATCCGCGCCAGGATGGGGCCAAGATACGCGCCCGAACTGGCGTGCTGACAGAAACCCCTGCGCTTTATGAACGCCTGACCGCGTGGCAAAACCTATCATTTTTCGGGGCTTTATCAAATATGACAAGGCACGAGGTTGAGACTCGCAGCAATCATCTGTTGGAAGTCTTCAATTTACAACAACGCGCCCGTGATCGCGTTGAGACCTTCAGCAAGGGCATGAAACAACGCCTGGCATTGGCGCGCGCGTTGCTGCATGAACCCGAGCTGTTATTCCTGGACGAACCGACCTCCGATTTGGATCCTGAAGCCGCCAAGCAGGTTCAGGATCTGATCCTGGAGATCAGCGGCCATGAAAACCGAACTGTGATCTTATGCACCCATCGGTTGTATGAGGCAGAAAAATTATGCGATCGTGTGGCCATAATGAAGCAAGGCCGAGTGGCAGCCGCAGGCACATTGGATGAACTGCGCACGCAAGTATTTCCAATGTTGAGAGTGGACTTTCGAACATCCGGAAAAGCGAATGATATTTTGGTCAATATATTGTCGAAGATGCCGGGCGCAAACGAGGTCAAAATCCTGTCCGATGGTGTAGTGACCCTGACTGTGAATAGCGAAGATCGCATACCGGATATGGTGAACGCATTGGTCAAAGAAGGCGCAGCCATCAAAGCTGTTGAACCGCGCCATGCCACCCTGGAAGATATTTATCTGCGTTTGCAGCATACCGGCGAGGAGAATTAACGATGAAATGGAAAAACGTCTTTACAATTGCCAAGAAAGACTGGATTGAAGTACGCCAGAACAAGTACGCCATGGTGGCCATGATGATCGTTCCGGCGATATTTGTGATCATTATGCCGCTGATATTTACTTTGCTTATCCCAAATCTCAACGTTGCACCCCAGGATGTGGTGAATTCAGATACCGATATTCAATTTTTTGTTGAGCGCATGCCTGAAACCCTGTCGAAGTATATTGATTTCAGCAAACCCATGGAATCAATGATCGTCATTATGCTCGGTTTTATGCTGGCGCCAATGTTCCTGATCATGCCCTTAATGTTTTCCACCACCATCGCCGCGGAATCTTTTGCGGGTGAAAGGGAGCGCAAGACGATCGAATCATTGCTATATACTCCCGCTTCTGACGCAGACCTGCTGGTGGGCAAAGTGACCGCCTCTGCTGTGCCGTCCATCCTGATTACCTGGATAGGATTTGCGGTGTATACCCTTATTTTAAATCTCGCGCCCTACCGCTTTTTCCAGCGCATTTGGTTCCCGCTGCCAACCTGGTGGCCACTGATCTTCTGGATAACACCCGCGCTGGTGGTGATGGGCATCGCATTGACGGTGATCATCTCAGCTCGCGTGCAGAATTTCTCGGTGCATACCAGACCAGCGCATCAGTCGTTCTGCTGGTAGTGTTGCTGTTCGCCGGGCAGATGAGCGGCGTTCTTTATCTGAGCGTGGGTGTTGAAATGATCATCGGAGTAGTTTTTTGGATCATTGCCCTGGTGCTTGGATATTTTGGATACAAGACTTTTAATCGCGGCGCTTTGCTTACTGGAAAGAATTAATATTGAAAAAACCGCTGAAAAGCGGTTTTTTGATGGATTTAAGCCTGTTTTGGCGTTAAATAAGCGACAGCCATGCTGTGTTCTTCGTCCATCACCAGGCGAAGGGTATGGCCTTTGCGGTAGTCATTGATGCGGATGACCCGCAGGCGTTCCTTAGTAGATTCGTCGGCAGGGATGAGCTCATCAATGCTGTTGGGCGCATGATAGAAGAATGACGGCAGCAGCACGCTTTGGGGATCATCCAGCATGACCGCCAGCGGATAAATCTGCGCCTCGAGGAGATCCTGAAAGAAATGAGTTCCCAGTGAGGGTTCCGGCGCAGGACCGATGGATTTGCCTGAGAGTTCCACCAACGCACGGGAATTGAAAATATCACTGTAACCCACCGGGATGCCCAGGTCCACGTTGGTGCTGCCCCAGCGGCCGGGACCCACCAAAATGAACTGGCTGCCTTTCAACGCGCCATTCAATTTTCCAATTGCACGGGATAATTCAAGGCGTTCAGCCATCTGCAGGCTGAAATACACTGCCGGCGGCACAAACACAACCGTATCAATATTATCAATGACACCCTGGGGCACCATAAAGCGTGTCTGCAGGATGACGTCTTTCTCGGGCAAATGGCCGGGAATATCCACTTCTTTACCTTCTGCCAGGCGGCTCTGCGGGCGGCATTGCAGTAGCGTGAATTGCATATCCGGTTTGCCGCCCGATCCTTCGCCGATATTCAGCGTAAATTCAACGTCCACCGGAAATTCATAGCAGCGTTCCAGGGTGGTCAGGATCTGGCGCAGGCGCGAGGCAAAATCCGAACCGCGCAGCAGGTCTTCAAACGTCAGGACCAGTTTTCCGCGGTCTTTTTCCATCAGGCGGGAACGGAGCGAGGAAAAATAACCTTCATCGCTTACCTGGGCAATATAGCGCAAGGCAGGATAATCGGCATCCAGCACATCATGCACGGGCAGGGTCATGAACGCATTCTCTGCAAGGTCAATCACATCCACGAATTGCTGCGAGCAGCGTTCCATGGTGCGCTGGTCCGGTGTGGGGCGCAGCATGGGGTGGCTGAGCGCCACCAGGCGCGGGTAATCATTTCCCACGCGGTCGACAGCGCGAGTACCCAATCCCCAAACCAGGCGCAGGAAGCCATCCTCGCGGCGGATCTGGGGCGCCCAGCGGTAAAGGTTGCGGCTGAAGGCAACCCCGGCAGCATCAGGCAGATAATAGTTTTTGTATTGCTCCCCTTCAACCACCATGATCAGGATGGCCATGCGCTCGTCATAGTCCTGCAGGCCTTTACTGCGGCGGTAAAGCAGCGCGTCGGGATTGATGGTGGAGGCATAAACGCGAGCGATAGCATCTAACAGTGCCTTTAAGTTTTCCTTTTCCGTTCCCTGATTTGGCACAAAAATACTCTCGTATTTTCCCGCAAAGGATGTGCCGAAACTGTCCTCCAGGAGGCTGGAGGAACGCACAATCAGCGGTTTCTTACCAACATCAGCCAGGATGTTCTGTAGTTTTTCACAAATATCGCTTGGGAACTCGCCTGCCAGGAATTCGCGAATAATGCGCGGATAGTCTGAACGCATTTCATCTTCGCTCTTGTATTTCTGGTCATTCCAGCTTTCAAGGTTGTTCATGGCAAAGAACGAATACATTTCGTTGGAACCGATGAAGTAGTACTCGGGTTTCTTTAAGCTGGCCTGAAGTTCTTCAGGCAATTCATTGCTGAGTATGCGGTATGCCAGCAGCATGCCCGCGGCCTTGCCCCCAATGCGGCCGGCGCCGATTTTGTGCTTGCGGATTTCCGCCAGGTCGGGGATGGTGAACCAGCGCTTGGCGATGTTGACATACATCAACTGGTCGCTGATCATGGTGCGGATGAGCACAACCAGCGATTCTTCCAGATGGTGCTCATATTTGGCGCGTTCTTTTGGCGGTAGACGCAGGATGGACCAGGCATGCTCAAAGATCAGTTCCTGCGGCGCCTGTTCGGGATTAAAAGCCAGGTTGGGATCAGTGCGCTCCACACCGCGTTCGTTTAGGATTTCAGTGACAAGATTCTGGAAAAGATCAAAAGAAAGGTGCTGGCTGAACATCAAATCAGTCAGCTGGTCGCGAACGCGCCCGTGGCGTTCCTCCCAAATTTCTGTCGGCTCTTCACCCACTGGATTACGCAGCCCTTCACGGTCTTGTGATTGGATGGCCTGCTTGCGCACTTGCGCTTCAAATTCCTGCTTATCCACCACGGCGCGTTTATAAAGCTCATCACGCATGCGGCTGCGAATGCGCCCGCACAGGATGGGATATTGCCCCAACGCGAGGGTGATGCTCATCAAACGATCAGCGGAATTAGAAAATGACTGCATCGGCAACGGCCTTTTATTTATCAATTAGCGACGCAGAGAATGCGCTAACGTGAAACCCAAATGAAAAGATTCAGCGCGCCGGAAAATTAATTTTAGTCAATATTAATTGTATATACAATTATCCTAAATGCATGGGCATAATCACATGCTTATATGTTTCATCACCCACAGGTGAGATCAAACCCGGCGTGTTGTTCTGATTGGTCTCAAGGATGGTATTGGGAGAACCAATCACTTCCAGAACCTCGCTCAGGAAGCGCACATTGAAAGCAATTAATAATTCAGGCCCTTCAATATTGGCATCCACAACCACCTCTCCTGAACCGGTCTCTTCGGATTGCGTGGTGAATTCCATCGTTCCGGGACCGCCTTCCTGGGGCTGCATCTTGAGGCGGATGACATAATTGCCCTCGCGCGCGATGATTTCAGCCTGGCGGCATGCTTTTAGAAATTCGGCGGTTGAAATCACGGTACGTGTTTTAAAACTGCGGGGGATGATGGCGCGGTAATCCGGGAAGTTCCCTTCAATTAATTGCGTGACCAGCTCCGCATCCTTGAGATGGAAAATGGCCTGCCCGCGGTCTGGCGGGACAACCATGGCAACTGTTTCATTACCGTTTACCGCAATCCGTGCCAGTTCACTTAACGAACGCGCGGGAATAATGACTTTAACAGGATTGGCAACTGCGCTGGAGATCTCTGCGCTGCGCACCGAAATGCGGAAGCCATCAGTGGCTGCCAGTGAAATCTGATTTTCGTTAATTTCCAGCTGCACACCCTGCAGCACCGGACGGGCTTCATCTGTCGAAGCGGCAAAACTGACCTGCTGGATCATTTCCTTGAAATCCGAAACATTCAATTCAACGGCAGTGGACAGATCAGGCGTAGGCATGGGCGGAAATTCGCTGGCTTCAATGCCTTTAATATCAAAATTGGAAGTCCCGCTGCGGATATTAAGCGACTGGGTGCGTGCGGTCAGCGCCAAATTGACCTTTTCGCCTGGCAGTGTGCTGACCAGATCGCCAAAAATTCGGGCAGGGATGGTGACGCTGCCTTCTTCCTCTATCTGAGCGCCAATCCAACAGGTGATGCCGAGTTCCAGGTTGGTCGCTGAAAGCCTCAGGCGGCCTTCATCAGTTGCAATGAGGATATTTCCCAGCACAGGCAGGGTGCTGCGCGGCGATACTGCCCTGGATACCAGCCCCAGCCCGTGGGCAAGTTGGGCTTGAGAAACAGTCAGCTTCATGGTCGGGTACCTCCCTTGATAGAGTGATTATCAATCATACTGTATTCTATATTAGATTAGAACACTTTGAACATATATTGTAAAACAAAAAGAGGGATAAAAGTATCCCTCGCAACGAATCCCTGAATTGATTTACTTTGAGATCAAAGCATGAGTCACAGGGATGACAAAAGCCTGCTCTTCGCAGAGAATTTTTTCCGCATCAATATACAAGCGCTGCCGTTCTGCGGGGTTGTTGGCCGCGGCTTCTGCCTGGGTGATAAGCTCATCAAATTCAGACTCTCCCAGAGCGGGATAATGGGAATCCGGATGAAGGAAGGTATCAAAAGTGAAGTTATGCGGATCGTTATAATCCGCGATCCAAATGCCTAAAATAAATAACCCCGGCTTTTTCTCATCAATATACGTATAGAGTTCCGCCGCGCTTTTTACCGGAACCAAAATCACATCCACATTTAAAACGCTTTTCCACATTTCCTGGTAGGCTTTCACCAAATCCAGCGAGCCTTCATAAAAGACGATCTCAATCGGCGGCAGTTGACTGACATCCGAAATTCCGGCTTCAGAAAAAGCAACTTTTGCGGCACCGGGATCATAAGCCAGCCCCACAGCCTGATATAAATCGATCTCCGAGCGTCTGCGGCGGAATGAAGGTGGTTGCCGGGGCTGAGGTTTCCCTGCCGCGGCTTTTATCGCCATCTGAAATTTGCTGCCTGTCAATTGCCAGGCTGAAGGCCCTGCGAACCAGCGGATTGTCAAAAGGGGGAACCGAGGCATTAATTCCGATAAAACTGGTCATTGGAACGCTATTTTCATCCAAAGGTAGCCAGGGGATCTCGGCTGCCATTGTGCTAATTGGAATAAATTCTTTTCCCGGCAGCGGTTCTATTGTAGGCGCAACTGTAGGTGTGGGAAGCACTTGCGCCTGGTCGCTAGCTGATTCAATCGAATTGGTCTCGGGAGTGGTCGATAATGCCCGATTTCCGCCTGCACAGGCAGATAGTAAGATAATTAAAACTAAAACAAGGATTTTCTGCATGGCTGTGATCCTCTGTTGACCTAGATTAAATATACTCGATGAACGAAAAAAACCAGCCATTAAAAATATTAGCACAGAAGAATAATACTTTCAATATCCAATTTGTCCATTTATTAATACCAGGCAAACCAATTGTTTAATAACAAAAAAGAATTCCTCTCCTGGAATTCTTTTTGACAATCAAGTTTTTATAAATCGAATGCCCCTATATCCATCCCCTTAACTGCATGGCTTTCACAACCCGATTAATCGCCACCATATAGGCTGCATCGCGCATAAATACGCCTTCTTTTTCATGCAGGTCATAGACACTCTGAAAAGCGTTTGTCATTTTCTCGTCAAGACGCTTAAGCACTTCCTCATGACCCCAGTAATAATTCATATCATTTTGGACGCTCTCAAAGTATGAAACGGTTACCCCGCCGGCATTGCACAGAAAATCGGGAATCATGAAGATGCCGCGTTTCTTAAGCTGTTCATCGGCTTCCAGGGTGGTTGGCCCATTGGCGCCTTCCGCAATAATGCGCACCTTGGACGAGATCATTTCGACAGTCTCGGCGTTGATCTGGCCTTCAATGGCGGCTGGAATCAGCACATCCACATCCTTACTTAACCAGGCGCCGCCATCTTCAATCGCATATCCGGCCGCTTTTGCTTTTTCCTTGTCAATCGCACCATACTGGTCAGTGATAGCCTTGCAGGAAGCGCGGATCAATGCCTTTTTCCAGGCTGATGGTATAGCTTTTTCTGTCATTGCGATCATAATAAGAAACGGCCAGCACTTTTCCGCCGAGGATTTCCTTAAAACCGATTGCCGCATATTGAGATACATTGCCATATCCCTGAAGCGCCGCGGTGCATTTTGACGAATCAATCTTAAGTCTCTTCATCGCTTCACGTAAATGAAAAATCACACCGTAGCCGGTAGCTTCAGTTCTGCCGAGCGATCCGCCGCCGCCGACCGGTTTGCCGGTAATCACACCGGGGGTATACTGTCCGGCTAATTTGGAGTACTCATCCATCATCCAGCCCATCATCTGGGGAGTGGTGCCCACATCCGGGGCGGGCACATCCTGCCGGGGACCGATTTCACGCCAAACAGCCTGAATGTAGCCGCGGCATAGACGTTCTTTTTCGCTGACTGTCAGTGTGGCCGGATCGACGATCACTCCGCCCTTGCCGCCGCCCAAGGGAATATCCGCGACAGCGCACTTCCAGGTCATCCAGGTGGCTAATGCGCGCACGGTATCGATGGTTTCAGCGGGATGAAAGCGAATTCCTCCCTTGCAGGGACCAATGGCATCGTTGTGCTGCACACGAAAGCCGTTAAAAACCCTTATTAGTCCGTTATCCATTCGAACCGGGATGCGAACATGAAATTCCCGCAAGGGCCAGCGCAGGTATTCCCGCACCTGCTCATCCAGCTTGAGCTGGTCAGCGACCTGGTCGAATTGCTGCTGCGCCATCTGAAAGGCGTTGGTAGTTGCTGCGTTCATAGATTGCTCTCCTGTTGAATTCCTGCTTTTTGGCAAGACCTAAAAAAAGAAAAATGAATGCTTCCAGACGTACAAAAATAATGGTGCATTCATAGTTTAAGGAGAACAGAAGCGACGTCAATATGATGAATGTCCTGCACTTGGCAAATTTACTCAAGAATTACCTGAACTTCAGGGAAATTCAAGGCTATCCAGAATTTTCTGTGTGCCTCAGCAGGATTTTGTTTTGACAAAACAGAATGAAATCAGCAAGAGACTGTGCATGGAATTGAAAATGCGATTGTGAGGGAGAAAACGGGAATGCAACTTTATTTCTTAAGGCGATCAAGCTGCCTGCGCAGCTCATCTTTCACGACTTGCGGATTGGCTTTACCCTTGGCAGAACGCATGACCTGGCCAAAAAGCCAGGTGGAAACGGTTTCCTTTCCAGCCAAATAAGACTTTACCTCGACCGAATTTTGCTCCAGAGCCTGTGCGACCAAAACTGTGATCAGGTTTCCATCGGACACCTGTTTCAATCCCTTTTCTTCGATAATGGCTTCCGCAGATTGTCCGGATGCCAGCATCTCGGCTAAAACTTCTTTTCCGGTGTTTTGATTGATAAGGCCTTCCTCAACAAATTCAATCAGGCGAATAAAGGATTGCGACGGCATATCCATTTCCTCAAAGGCGAGCGAATTCTGGTTGAGCCATGCGAAAAGATCAGTCAAAAGCCAGTTGGCAATTTTTTTTGGGGCAAGCTTCTGGGATACTGCCAGGCAAGCTTCAAAATAATCGCTGATCCGCTTGTCTTCCAGCAAGCGTTCAATATCATCACTATTTAAGCCATAAGAATTTTTATAAACCTTGCGGCGAACATCGGGCAACTCCGGCATGGAGGAGGTTATCTGATCCAGCCAGGCTTTTTCAATAATGAGGGGCGGGAGGTCGGGCTCGGGAAAATAGCGATAATCGTTGGCATCTTCTTTACTGCGCTGCGCGACTGTTTTTCCACGACTCTCGCTCCATCCCAGGGTTTGCTGTTTGACTTTTTCGCCTCTATCCAATTTTGCACGCTGGATTTCCATTTGATAGAGGATGGCCTGCTCCATTGCCCTAAAACTGTTCAAGTTTTTAATCTCCACACGGGTGCCCAGTTCATCACTTCCTTGCGGACGCAGCGAGAGGTTGGCTTCAAAGCGCATGGTTCCTTTCTCCATATCACCGCTGGAAATACCGATCCAGCGCAGCAGGGAGCGCAGGCTGCGGCTGTAAGCGCGCACATCTTCGACCGAATGCATATCCGGTTCGCTGACAATTTCCAAAAGGGGAACACCAGCGCGATTGAGATCCACCAGCGAATAAGTTTCGCCATTCTCGCTGATATGCGTCAACTTGCCCGTATCTTCTTCAAGATGGGCACGGCGCACCCTGATGGTTTTTTCCCCCTCGGGCGTTTTGATGCGCATGAAGCCATTGACTGCCAGCGGGTATTCGTATTGTGAGATCTGGTATCCCTTTGGCAGATCGGGATAGAAATAATTTTTGCGCGCGAAAATGCTGGTTTCGACTACCGTGCAGTTTAAAGCCAGAGCAGCTTTTACCGCCAGTTCCACAGCGCTGTGATTAATGACCGGCAGAGTGCCCGGCATTCCACAGCACACCTCACAGACAGATGAATTGGGCGGGGCAGTGGTGGTATCCACCACTGCGCAGGAGCAAAACATCTTGGAGCGGGTTGCCAGCTCCACATGCACTTCCAGTCCTATGTCGGCTTTATATATATTCTTAACCACAGATAAACTCAGATGAACACAGATGATTAATTAATGATTCTTTTAATTTGAACATGCTTTGTTCCGAAATTGATCAGGAGGCAAATTTTAAATCCTGTTGCCTTAAGATAATTCATACATTGAGCTAAGTGAATATCATCCAAATTTTTTACAGCTTTCAATTCTACCAAAATGGAGTTTTCAACGAGCAAGTCAGCCGAATAATCACCGACGATAATGTCCTTATACTTTACCTGTATCAGAGCTTGTTGTTGGACTGTTAGTCCCGCAATCTTTTAATTCGACTGCAATTGAATTTTCGTACACCTTTTCGAGAAATCCAATGCCAAGGGTGTTGCTGACCTGAAACGCACAATGGATGATCTTTTCGGTTACCTTGTTCAAATCATCCAAAGAATTCTTATTATTCAAAACCATTGAATTTAAAATCTTTATCAGTGTTTATCCGTGTTCATCTGTGGTTACAGGGATTTTACAAATTTATCAATCCTGTCCAAGGCTTCTTCAAGTTGGTCGAAGGCAGTGGCGTAGGAGCAGCGCACAAAGCCTTCGCCGCCCGGGCCGAAGGCTGAACCCGGCACAACAGCCACATGCTTTTCATGCAGCAGACGATCAGCAAAAACAGCATCATCCAGGCCGGTCACGCTGACCTTGGGAAAAGCATAAAAAGCGCCCTTGGGCTCAAAAGTCGGCAATCCGATGTAATTTAATCCCTCAACAATCAGCATGCGCCGGCGGTCATATTCCTTTTGCATCTTCTGCACGAAATCCTCGCAGCAGGTCAGGCCTTCCAGGGCGCCATACTGCGCCATGGTAGGTGCGGTCATAATAATGTATTGATGAATACGCGCCATGCCTTCCATCAGGTCGCGAGGCGCACAGGCAAAACCGATGCGCCAGCCGGTCATGGCATAAGATTTTGAAAATCCGCCCACCAGAATGGTGCGGGCGCGCATACCCGGCAAGGCGGAAAAACAAATATGCTCGACGCCATAAACCAGGCGATCATAGATTTCATCGGATATCACCACCAGATCGTGTTTCTCGGCAATTTTTCCAATCGCAATTAGAGTCTCGCGGTCTGCAACCGCGCCGGTTGGATTGCACGGAAAATTGATGAGAATCGCTTTAGTCCTGGGGGTAACCGCTTTTTCCAGTTCAACCGGATCGGGCATAAAGGCGTTTTCCATCCGGCTCGGGACTTCCACGCACACGCCGCCCGCCAGGTTGATCACACCTTGATAAGAGACAAAACACGGAGTCGGAAGGATCACCTCATCGCCCGGGTCGAGCACGGCTGTGCAGGCCATCACCAGCGCTTCGGAACCGCCAACGGTCATCACGATCTCATCATCAGGGCTGTACGACACACCATATATCTTTTCCAGATGCGCGCTTAACGCCTGGCGCAAGGGCAGGATGCCGCGGTTAGCGGTGTAATGCGTTTGGTTTTCGTGCAGCGAACGGATACCTGCCTCAATGATCGGCTGCGGGGAGTCGAAATCCGGTTCACCAATGCCCAGCGAGATAACCTCCTTCATCGTTGCCGCGATATCGAAGAATTTTCGAATCCCGGAAGGTTTCAATTCAGCCACACGCTTGGATAAATATGATTTTGCCATGCACAGCTCCTTATGGATTAGAAACACTTAAACCCTCAAGGATATTCCAACTCCCCGAGGATTCGGAAAAGATCAGTTCATACGTGTTTTTATTTTCAGCCGTCACAAGGAAATGTTTTGTTTCCGGCTCGCGCCATTCTTTAATAATGTGCTGCACAGACAACATCTTCCCCTGCCAAAAAAAGGCATCGGGATGGTCGCACCCCGAGTATCCCGACCTGCAGATCACCCGCATTTTAGATCTCGATCCAGGAATTATCGCCGATATTGATCGCTTCAGCGCGCCCTTTGATGCCTGTCTGCCGGCCGATGAGCGAGTTTTCCAGCACCATCTGGTCGATTTCAGATTCCTGTTCCACGATGGAGTTCTGGATAACAGAGCGGGTGAGAGATGCCTTGCGTCCGATGGAAACATAGGGGCCGACCACGCAATCACGCAATTCAGCCTCGGGATGAATATACACCGGCGGAATGACCGTGATGCCTTTCCTTTTGGCAGCCTCAGTGCTGTTGCCAGCGCCATGCTCCAGCAAGTGGCGGTTTGTATCCAGCAACGCATCGGGCTTGCCTGCGTCCAGCCATACATTCACTTCCTGTATGCGCATCCTGGCATCGGAGGCGATCATCAGGTTGATGGCATCAACCAGGAAATATTCGCCATTCAGCGAAATGTCCTTATCCATCTGAGTTCGGATGGCTTCCATCAGCGCCTCACCGCTTTGGAAATAGTAAAAACCCACCAGCGCAAGGTTGTTGCTGATGTCAGCGGGTTTTTCGATCAGGCGCTTGATCAGATGGTCCTTGCCAACCTCGGCAACGCCAAAACGGCGGGGATCCGGAACCGGCTTAACCCAGGCAATGCCATCCAGAGGTTCATTTTCAAGCCCGGATAAGTCAGTCTCGATCAGCGTATCAGAGAAGGCCATCAGCATCGGGCCTGAGAGCGCCTCCCGCGCCAGATAAAGCGCGTCGGACTGGCCTTTCATGCTAGTTTGCGTGAAGTAATGGACTTTCTTTTCCGGATGGTTGGCCTGCATATGCGGCACAACCTGGTCCTCCTGATTGGGGCCCATGATGAGCACAAATTCCGCATCATTAATATTGGGGAGTGAGTTGAACTGGTCGAGAACGTAATCCAGCACGGTGCGGCCGGCCAGATGAATGAGCGGTTTCGGCTTGCTCCAAGTGTGCGGGCGCATGCGCGTACCCAGCCCCGCCATCGGAATGGCAATCTTCCAGGGTTCTTTCAAGAGCCCTCCTTGTGATATTTTTATAGATTGTACAACAGGATGCGGGGGAGAGGGAATTGCAGAATGTTCCGGATAACAACTCTTTAATAATGAATGGCGGGCAAGTATGCCTGCCTTACGATGTTCCTGACTCCTCCCTTACGCCTAACCTCACAGAGGAGGGGATTAATTTACTTTTTCAGAATATGTGAAATAACAGTTGAAGCAGGGCCGCCCATGGCCTGAATGAGGGCAGTATTGGCGCCCCGGACCTGGTTACTGCCGGCTTGACCACGCAGCTGCAAAACCGCCTCCGCAGCCTGATAGACTCCGGCCGCGGCAAGCGGGAACCCGCGCGCCTTGTTGCCGCCCATGGTCAGCAGCGGCAAGCGGCCTTTAGCTGACAGGTCATTATCCTGCAGCCAGCGCCAGCCTTCACCACGTGCGGCCAACCCGCAGGCTTCAATGGTCAATACTCCAAAAATGGAAAACGCGTCCCACAATTCGAAAAGACTTATGCCGTCCCAGTCAAGTTCAGCCTGCGCCAAAGCTTTTTGAACTGAAAGCGTAACCGCGCTGAAAGCCAGCGGATCAGGACGGTCGTGCAGTGCCAGCGCGTCTATCGTTACATTTGACGCGGCAATCTGCGGCCAATTTTTGGATTCGGCCAGTTCTTCATTCACTAAAAGAAGCGCAGCCGCGCCATCAGCGCAGGGGGCAGCATCATACAGGTTGAGTGGAGATGCCAGCATTGGCGCCTTGTTATAAGAATCCAATGTGACGGCTTTGCGATACATGGCATGCGGATTATGGACCCCGTTGGCATGCGCCAGCAGCGGCAGGGAAGCGAAGGCTTCTCTTGGCGCCCGGCAGGATTCCAGGTAGCGCGCCATCAGCATGCCAGCCTGCCCGGTTGGCGACAATCCTTCAGTGCCTTCGAAGTCATAATCCATGCTCTGCGAGAGCAGACCTTCAACTTCCGCACCGACCATATCGGTATATTTTTCAACGCCCACCACCAAAGCTGCTTTCACATATCCGGATTTGACCGCCAAATACCCCATATGCAGCGCTGCCGCACCGGAAGCTTCTCCAGCTTCAGCCGTAAATGTTTCGATAGGCCCTAAACCCGCATTGCCCGCGATAAGCGTGCCGAGGTTGGCCTGGTTGGACATATTGGAAGCCAGGTAGTTGCCCACATACAAAGACTGTGGGCGGATATTGCCCGCGTCTTTAATGGCTGCCAGCAGCGCCCGCGCAGAAAGATTCGCGAGCGAGAGCTCCCAATGTTCCCCTACCGGCGTTATGCCGATGCCTGCGATAAACACTGCACTCATTCCAGGATCCTATTTCATCGTTAGAAGGCCGCGGAAGCGGGCATAGGTAGCGTAATCAATTTCCACCCGACGGGCGATGTAATCTGCTGTTGTAAGCGCGCGTTTTTGGCGTTCTTCAATTAGTTTCGTAACGCGTAAATCCAGCGCGTCTGATCCGGCACCCGAGCCATAAGACACCATCAGAATGCGATCACCCGGCTTGGCGACATCCAAAATGGCGGTCAGGCCGATAGGCGAAGCACCAGCATAAGTGTTGCCGATAACCGGCGATAGCAAGCCAGTTTGAATTTGCTCATCGGAAAAACCCAACTCTTTGGCAACCCGGCGCGGGAATTTGGCGTTCGGCTGGTGAAAGACCGCATAGGCATAATCGGCAGCTTTGATGCCGCTCTCTTCCATCATTGTGCGGGCGGCCGCTGTGATGTGTTTGAAATATGCTGGTTCACCAGTAAAGCGCTGTCCGTGTTCAGGGTAGCGCTGATAAGCGCGGCGCCAGAAATCCGGCGTGTCGGTGACATAGGAATAGGCGGAAATGATTTCCGCAAGCGCGTTTTCAACAGGGCCCAGGATGAAAGCCGCAGCACCGGCAGCCGCAGTGAATTCCAAAGCGTCGCCCGGTTTACCCTGGGCAGTATCGGCGCCTATTGCCAGCGCGTAATCAGCCATGCCGGAGCCAACCATCCCCATGGCTGCCACCATTGCTTCCGACCCGGCCTTGCAGGCAAATTCAAGGTCGGCTGCCTGGATATGTGCCGGCGCTCCAATGGCTTCTGCCACAATAGTCGATGAAGGCTTTACAGCGTACGGGTGTGATTCTGAACCCACCCAGACTGCGCGGATCAATTCCGGATTGATGCCTGCCCTCAGGAGGGCATTGCGCGCGGCTTCGATGGACATAGTAATGGTATCTTCATCCAGGCCGGGCACTGACTTTTCCCTTACAGGCAAGCCTTCATCCGACCCGCCCCACACGCGTGCAATTTCCACCGCGGGCAGACGATATTGGGGGATATAGGCACCGTAACCGGAAATACCCACCGGGCGGGATGGTTTTAATAATAAAGAAGAATTGCCTTTTTCTGATTCAGCGGTCATTTCCCTCTCCAGGATCTCAGAATTTCAACTGCGCGGTCAACATGGATATGGCTTTCCTTAACCATCTGTTCGGCAATGGCGCTGACCATTTCCGGTGGGGCGCCGGCGGCAGCTGCCACCTGGCGGGCGTGAAGTGCCATGTGCCCGCGCTGGATACCCTCGGTAGCCAGAGCGCGCAAGGCGCCCAAATTCTGCGCCAAACCTACAGAGACGATCACCTCAGCCAATTCGCGGGCGGATGACAACCCCATCAATTTTAAGGCCGCGCGCGCCCCCGGGTGAACTCGGGTTGCACCCCCGACGATACCCACCGCCAGCGGCATTTCAAGTTCGCCAACCAGATCGCCATTTTTACCTTTTGACCATTTGCTCAGGCTGGTGTATTTCCCGGAGTGGGCTGCATACGCATGCGCGCCGGCTTCCACTGCACGCCAGTCATTGCCCGTGGCGAGCACGACCGCATCCACACCGTTCATTATGCCTTTATTGTGAGTTGCCGCGCGGTAAGGGTCGGCAGCCGCAAAAGCCCAGGCTTCGATGATGCGGTCGCGTACTTCTTCGCCGGAAAAGCCTTCGGTTGCCAGCGCTTCAAGCGGGATCGCACAGGCGGCTTTTGCCAGCCGGTGGTCTGCCAGATTTGAAAGGATGCGCAATAAAACGCGCCCGCCGCTGATGCGCTCCACCATCGGGCTCAGGCGCTCAAGGGCGGTATTGACGGCATTAGCGCCCATCGCGTCGCGAACATCCATTATTACGTGAATCACCAGAAAAGGACCAATCGGCGATTCGTCAATCACGCGCACCAGCAAATCGCGCGCACCGCCGCCCAGACTTTTAAGAAGAGGATCACTTTCATCAGCAGCAGCAAGCAGTGCTTCGCGCTCCGCCTCCAAAGCCTTTTTAGCTATAGCAAGGTCAGCCACATCCAGAATCTGCATCTGGCCGATCATTTCAGGCGCGCTTGTTGAAGCGGTGAACCCGCCGCCTGCGCGCACTAATTTCGCCATGAAAGAAGCCGCAGCCACAACGGAGGGTTCTTCAATAACCATCGGCACCTGCACATCCCGCCCGTTGATCAGAAAATTCCGGGCGACTGCGAGCGGAAGCGCATACATGCCGACCACGTTTTCAATCATTTGGTCAGCCAGCGTTTCATTCAGCCCCGCACGCCCGCTGAGGTTTACCAGATCATCCGCTGACAATCCGCTTTCTTCAGCAAGCAAATTCAGGCGCTGATCAACGCTTAGTTCATAAAATTTTCCAGCGCGATTTTTATTTTTCATCATGATGAATGTCGGCTGATAATACGCTTGCGGTCCTCCCAAAAACTATCAGAAATTCAGAGGCTGTAATGGTCGCCCGGTTTGAGCAGTGCCACCTGCGCCGAGGTTTCGGCTGCAACGCGTTTTGCCCAGTCACCTGCGTCCTGCTTGATAATTGAAAAAGTATCATAATGGATTGGCATGACCACGCACGGATTGAGCAGTTTAACTGCGCGCAGGGCGTCATCCGGTCCCATGGTGTAATTATCCCCTATGGGAAGCGCTGCAAAGTCAATCCCTTCTTCGCCTATAAGACGCATATCCCCAAACAGGCCGGTATCACCTGCGAAATAAAGGCTGTTTGCCGCTATTATCGGTGATCAGAAATCCGCATGGGTTACCACCATAAGTACCATCCGGCAGGGATGACCCGTGCAAGGCATTGGTCAGTTTGATATAACCGAAAGGATATTGATGCCCGCCTCCCAGATGCTGCGCGTGGGTTTTTACTCCCTGCCCTTCCAGCCAGTCGCAGATCTCGGCGTTGCTGATCACAAACGCGCCGGTCCGATTGGCAATTTCCACAGTATCACCGATATGATCCCCATGCCCGTGCGTTACAAGGATAAACTCTGCATCCACTTTATCTTTGGTGATGGGTGAAAAGGGATTTCCATCGAGGAAAGGATCGAGCAGAACCTTGACCCCTTCAAAATCCAAAAGAAAAGCGGCGTGACCAAAATATTGGATATCAACCATTCAATCCTCCAATTCACTTTAATCTGGATCAATAAAACCAATATTCATTAAGTGTAACGCAGACTATCAATTAAACCCTTAGAGTAAAATAAAACCACATTACCTCACCTGGCCCTGGAGAAAAAATGGCTGATACACGAATTGATAAACTGGCTGACCTGCTCGTCAATTACAGCGTAGAAGTGCAGCCCAAAGAGCGCGTGCTTATCCACGGAGAATTCGGCGGCGAGCCGCTGCTGGCAGCGGTATATAAAAAATGCCTGCAAGCCGGCGCTTATCCTTTTGTGGTGCCTTATACACACGACTGGCTGGAGACAATCATTCGCTATGCTTCCCCGGATCAATACAGCCCTGTCTACGCCCCGTTTCGCCAGATGTTTGAGACCTATGACAAGCGCGTGCGAATTCTGGGTGAATTGAACACCAAGGAATTATCCCAATTTGATCCGGAAAAGGTGGCAGCGTTTCACTCGGTGATTGGCAGAGACATACGCATTGTGCTGGACCGCGAAGCCAAGGGAGAAATGAAATGGGTGGCGGGACTTTACCCCACCCTGGCTTACGCGCAGGATGCCAACATGGCTTTCAGTGATTATGAAGATTTTGTCTATAACGCCTGCCTGCCCGACCCGGACGACCCGGTGGGATATTGGCGCAAAGTGGAGGCCTACCAGGCAAAGGTCATTGCCTGGCTAAAAGGCAAGCAAAAAGTGCATGTCACCGCCCCGGGCACTGACCTGACGCTCAGTATTGAAGGACGGCCGTTCATTAACTGCGCCTGCAAAGTAAACGTGCCGGACGGTGAAGTGTTTACCTCCCCGGTTGAGAACAGCGCCAACGGCTTTGTACATTTCACCTTCCCCACCATTTACGAAGGTTTTGAAGTAACCAACGTACGCCTGGAATTTAAGGATGGCAAGGTGGTTAAGGCCAGCGCTGATAAAAACGAAGACTATTTAATCAAGAAACTGGATTCTGATCCCGGCGCGCGCTTTTTGGGTGAGTTTGCCATCGGCACCAACGAGCGCATTGACCGCTTCACGGGGCAGATCCTGTTTGACGAGAAAATCGGCGGCAGTTTCCATCTGGCCGTCGGGCATGGTTACCCGGAATCGCTGACCGAAAATGATTCCGCCATTCACTGGGATATGGTCTGCGATTTGCGCAAAGGCGGCGAGATCACTGTGGATGGGCAGCTTTTCTATAAAGAAGGCAAGTTCGTGGCTGATTTTTAACATAAAGGAAAATTAATGAAATTAAAGCTGGCGCTCGCGCAGATCAACACCCGGCTGGGCGTTGTCGAGAAAAACCTTGAAATCCATCTGACGGAAATCGAGAAAGCCGCCGGAGAAGACAGCGACCTGATCATTTTTCCAGAACTTTCGCTGACCGGGTATGTGCTGCAGGATCTGGCGTCCGCAGTGGCGCGCAAGCCCAATGCTGATGATCCGGTTTTTAAAGAATTGCTGTCTGCCAGCAAGAAAATCGATATTGTGGCGGGATTTGTTGAAGAGGATGAGCGCAACCGCTTCTACATCTCCAGCGCCTATCTTTCATCAGGAAAAGTTGTGCATGTCCACCGCAAGGTATATCTGCCCACCTATGGTTTGTTTGACGAAGGGCGTTTCTTTGCCTGGGGTGATACCACCGCAGCTTTTGATACACGCTTCGGGCGCGTGGGTATCCTGATCTGCGAAGATTTCTGGCATATTTCACCGCCTTATCTGCTGTGGCTGGACGGCGCTGACCTGTTCCTGTTCACTTCCGCCTCGCCCGGACGCGGATTGACAACCGAACCGCAGCTTGCCACAGCCTTTTGGGTGGAAAGCATCAACCGCGCTTATGCCAGCATGTTCACGTCTTTTGTGGTGCACTGCAACCGGGTTGGCTATGAAGACGGGCTGCACTTCTGGGGCGGTTCCACCGTCTTTAACCCGGACGGCAATCTGGTTGCCAAAGCACCGCAGGAAAAAGAATCGCTCACCTTCTGCGAAATTGACCTCAATGACCTGCACCGTACGCGCGCACGCCTGCCGCTGCTGCGCGATGAACGCACCGCGCTGACGCAGCGTGAGCTGAACCGCATTCTCAACCGTGATGGCAGTGCATCCGGTAGGTAACGGAGGGAAAATGGACAGCCTTGAAATTAACACCAGCCTGGCGCGCAGCATCCTGACCGGCTTTATCCGCAGCGAGACCCAACGCGCCGGCTTCAGCAAGGTGACGCTTGGCCTTTCCGGCGGCATCGATTCGGCGCTTGCCTGCTATCTGGCTGCCGAAGCGCTCGGCGGCGAAAACGTGCTGGCAGTGCGCATGCCTTATAAAACATCCAGCCAGGAATCGCTTGATCACGCACAGCTGGTGATCGATGCCCTTGGTGTGCAATCTGTCACCATCCCGATCACCGATATGGCGGACGGCTTGATCAACCGCTGGCCGGACATGTCGAGCGTGCGTAAGGGCAACATCATGGCGCGCAGCCGCATGATTGTGCTTTTCGACCAATCGGTGGTTATCAACGGACTGGTGTTAGGCACCGGCAACAAGACTGAGATCCTGCTGGGTTACACAACGCTTTTCGGCGATTCCGCCTGCGCCTTCAATCCGCTGGGAGACCTTTACAAGACCCAGGTGCGCCAGCTCTCCCGTGACTTGGGCATTCCGGATGTGATTATTGGCAAGGCGCCCACTGCTGACCTGTGGTCCGGGCAGACGGACGAGGGTGAACTGGGATTTACCTATGCCGAGGTGGACAAGCTGCTCTATCTGCTGGTGGATGAACGCTATACCCCGCAGGAATGTATTGAAGCTGGCTTTGACAAGAAATTTGTGGATACGGTCGTGGCGCGCGTGCGGCGCTTCCATTTCAAACGTGTTATGCCGCCCATCGCCAAGCTCAGCAACCGCACTGTGGGATATGATTTTCTTTATCTGCGCGACTGGGGGACGTGATTTCATCAATTCCTGCGCAGCTTGAAAAAAATTTTGATTGTCAATCAAAACCGCCGGGAAGAAACCGGCGGTATTTTATTAAAGTAACCTGATTGACTAACGCGGCATCTGGAAACCGAATTGCTTCAAAACCCATTTGGGAAATTCAAAGCGCGCGGTTTTCTGCGGATCTACCACCTGGCAGACCTTAAGCTGCCCAACCAGGCTCATCAGCATGCCTGCATCATTGATGGATAGAGATACGAACCGCTTCAGAAAATCCGCCATATTAAGGGTGGCATTATTCCCGGCCTGGTCAAGCGACCCCGCAGACGCGATGGTTGCAACCAGGTCGGGCGTCTCAACAAAGGGTGTCGGCAGCCCTTTCAGTTCGGGAACCACCTGTGCCCTCAGCCGGATCTCGCCGGGTGTTTCTGCGCCGCAGATGACGATTTCGCCATCGCCCATGACCGCATGAAAATCGCCGCAGCCGAAAAGTGCACCGGGTATATTGGCGGTGAAATAGACGCTGGCGCCTTCAGCAATCAGTGTGCAGTCCATATTGCCCCCATGGGCAGCCGGTTCACCGTTGGGAACCTTGCCCTCAGCGGGCGCCACACCAATCACGCCCACCATGGGAGACATGGGGATGGAAATCTTGTCTTTGAATATCACCCGATCCTGATCATATTTAAGGATGGAAGTCTCCATTTGGGTGATGCGATCGCCGAGCACACCTTCGCCGGGCACAGTAACCATGGTGGCGTGGCTGGCAACCTTGACCTTGAGAAGGTCAACACGCAGCACGTCGCCGGGTGCAACATTTTCAATATACACCGGACCAGTCGCCGGGTTGACACGGTCCCAATCCAGCGCATCCAGCAGGTCTTTTTCAGATTTCAGCTGCCCGGAAAAACAATCATGCGTCTCGAGCACAAATTCCTCACCCTGGGCAACAGTCAATGCCGGTTGATGTTCGGGAGAAAAGGCATAAAAAACATGCTCGCGGCTTAATTTCTTTTCCATGGTTTACCCTCAGGTTTTAGATTATGGTTAGTATATTAAAAAATGAAAAAAGGTCGGGAAAAATTTCCTTATTATCTCATCCCATAGCGCTTAAGCGCAGCATCCAGGATCATATTGACCAGTTTGGCATGGTCGATGCCGTCGGCACGGGCTTCGATGACCAGGTCCGAGATGACCGGCGCCAGACCCGGCAGCGGATTGATCTCGAGGATGTAGGGTTTCCAGTTGTCGTGGGCATCCAGGCGGAAATCCACGCGCGACACATCTGTGGCGCCCATCACGCGGAAGACAGCCGCAGCCAGCCAGTTAAGCTCATCTACCAGGTCTTCATCAATTGGCGCCGGGCAAAGGTAATCCAGTTCTTCCGCAAGCGCCACCTTCAGGCGGTTGCTGTAGACTGCGTCCGTTAATTTGTAAGGTTTTAGGTCTACTTCCATGGGCGGCAGGAAATACAGCCCGGCCTGCACGCGCGGCGCGTCGGGATTGACGGGCATACGGCGGGCAACGGGGCCGACCAGGTTGCCCACCAATCCGATGGTGACTTCGCGGCCTTCAATATAATCTTCCACCAGGGCGGGCTGTTTGTATTTGTTGATTATGAAACTGACCTGCTCGCGCAGTTCATCTTCGGTATTGACTACAGATTTGGCGCTGATGCCCATGCTAGTGCCTTCGCGGCTGGGTTTGACAAACAGAGGAAATTTAAGGTCATCGTTTAATGCTTCATCCGCACGGTCAAATTCCTGAAAAGGCGGGGTTGGCAGCTCATGCCACCACAAAATGCGCTTGGTCATGGGCTTGTCGAGCGCCAGCGCCAGGGTGAGCACACGGGAGCCGGTGTAAGGGATGCGCAGCATTTCGAGCAGCGCAGGGACCTGCGCTTCGCGGGAATCACCAAAATGGCCTTCACTGAAGTTGAAGCAAATGTCCGGTTTGTATTTGGCAATCGTGGTCGGCAGAGTGCTGTCGCCTTCAAGGAAAACGCACTCATTGCCATCGGCGCGGATGGCTTCGATGATGGCATTCACTGTCTTTTCTGAATCCAGGTCATCCCATTGGTCCTCAGACATCCCTCGAATTTTGGAGCATTAACTTTCAGATTGGCCAAGACAGCGACTTTAAATTTTTCCATTAAGTTTTTTCCTCTGCATTTATTTTAATCTGAAAATATTTTTTCCCAGGCTTCCCAGCTGGAATCCAGTTCCTTCTTAAGGTCTACATACAGCCTGCCAAGCTCCGCCACCGATTCTGTGGCATTCAATGGTTTTTCGAGTTTTTGGCTGACCTCCCTGATTTGATCCTCAAGGTCGCTGATATGGGCTTCCAGCTCGCGCAGCACCCGCGGATTCAGGCGCTTGCTTGATGCCCCGCTTTTTAAAGCTTTGGCCGCCTTTTTCTTCGGGTGATCATTTAGCACATCTCTTGAAATTTTGGCCAGTTGTTCAGTTTTTAGCTGGCTGTAATTTCCCTTAAAAGGATTAAGGGTTTTTTGTCCTGGCTGCATTTCCCAAACCTGGGTTGCAACCGCGTCCACCAGATAGCGGTCGTGCGATACCAGCAGCACAGTTCCATTAAACTCAGCCAGGATCCGCTGCAAAATTTCCTGAGAGGGCAGATCAAGATGATTGGTCGGCTCATCCAGAAGAAGAAGATTGGCGCCCTGCAGCGCCAGGCAGGCTAAAGCCAACCGGCCGCGTTCACCGCCGGACAAGACATTAACTTCCTTGAAAACATCATCACCGGTAAAGAGGAATTTTGCCAGGTAGCTGCGCACCTCGGGTTCCTGCATGCGCGGTGAGACATTCTGGATTTCCTTGACCAGCGTCCAGTCAGGATGCAGCCCTTCATGCGCCTGCGCAAAATAACCCACCTTCACACTGGCGCCCAGCTCAACCTCTCCGCCCAATGCGGGCAGCTCACCCAGGAGTGTTTTTAAAAAAGTGGTTTTGCCCGCACCATTTGGACCCATCACTGCCGCAATCTCACCGCGGACAAGCACCAAGTCGGGCACGTTGATGAGCACTTTCTTGTTGTCGTGGTAGCCGATCTTAAGCCCGAAGGTGCGGATGACCAGATCGCCGGACCGTTCAACAGAGCCGAGATTGAAATGGATCCGCCGGCTTTGCTGCGGAGGCGCCAGGCGGGCGTCTTCCAACAGCCTTTCCAGGCGTTTCAACCGCCCCTGCGCCTGGCGGGTATTCTGCCCGGCCATGTTGCGCTTGATAAAATCTTCTTCTTTCGCAATGAATTCCTGCTGGGCTTCAAATTCTTTGAGCTGGCGTTCGTAACGCTCTTCCCGCTGCAGCAAGTAGGCGCTGTAATTACCGCGGTAAATTTCCAGGCCGGAGGTCATTTCCCAGATGAGGGTTGCGGCCTGATCCAAAAAATAGCGGTCATGCGAAACCATGACAGCAGCCCCTTCCCAGGATTTGAGGTGGCTTTCCAGCCATTCCATCGCCTGGATATCGAGGTGATTGGTTGGCTCATCCAGCAGCAGCAAGTCCGGATTGGAAAGCAGCAAGCGCGCCAATACCGCCCGGGTGCGCTGACCTCCCGAAAGGATGTTGAGAGGTTTATTGTATTCATCTTTACCAAAACCAAGCCCGGTAAGGGTGCGCTCAATTTCATATTCAAAAGTGAAACCGCCCAGGCGGTCAAAGCGGTGCTGGAGGGCGCCGTAACGCTCGATCAGGCCGGTGTCATTCGGGTCGGCGGCCATGGCAATTTCCATGTCGTGCAGGCGGCGCTGAATTTCAGTCAGGTCTTCCAGGGCAGACATGCATTCATCCCATAAAGTCCGGCGGGAATCGGTCACGGCTTCCTGGGGCAGGTAACCCATGCGCAGATTTTTGGCGCGATGCACTTTGCCGACAGAAGCTTCCTCTTCACCCAGCAGAATGCGCAGCAGAGTTGTTTTGCCAACACCGTTGACCCCCACCAGCCCGATGCGCGCGTTGGCGGGAATGCTTAAACTAATCCCGAAGAAAATTTCATCAGGGCCAAAAGACTTGGAAAGGTTGGCGGCAGTTAGCAGTGACATCGGATAATTTCAGGTACCAAAAAAGGCTGCATTTCAGGTTAATATGGCTTGAACAATATCCCCAACATGTGCGTCCAGATCCTGTTCGGCGCTGCCGTTGACCACACAGATATTCAAATAACCGTCGCTGTCGATGACCGCTGCCAAATCGCCCTGCCTTCCTTCACCAAAAGTTTTGAGCAGACCTCTGACAGCCTGCCCGCCAAGTATTATAGCGACTTCTTTGTTGGGTGCCAGGTGTTCCGCCCGGATGGTGGTGGCCAGGTTGCCAAAGGCATCACTATATAGAATAACACCCCGCCACCCATTTTCGGTCGGGATGGGTTCGGGAAAAGGCAGCAGGACCGGATCGGTAACCTTAGCTCCGAAACTTTCCAGGGGCGCGCCATTCAGGAGATGCGCAGCAGCCGGCGCAAACAGGTCCCGGCCGTGAAAAGTGGCACTGACAGGGTTGAGCCTGTATGCAGGATTATCAAGGCTGAAGATGCTTGCAGCACCACTTGCGGATAAAACCCTGCGGTAAGCCAGCGTTAATAGCCCGTTATCCGGCCCCACATAAAAGCATTCGCCCAATTGGGCGATGATCGCCCGCCTTTGAGTGCCAACGCCGGGATCAACCACGCAAATAAAAACAGTGCCCGAGGGAAAAAATGGCACACTTCGCCCAAGCAGCAGAGCGGCACGCTGAATATCATGGCGTGGAATAGCGTGGCTAATATCGACAATATGAATGTCCGGCGCGAGGTTGAGCAGAACACCCTTCATCACCGCCGGATAGCCGTCGGCATCAGTGAAATCAGTTAAAAGCGCGGCAATTTTCATTTCAATACTGATTTTAACAAACTCCAAACCAAAGGAAGGCTTTTTGGTTCAAAAAAAATGAAAAAGAAGGAATACGCTAAAATTGGGATAATGAAAACACCGCCAGTGTGTGATTACGAAGGATCGGATTACCAGGAGAAATTCTGGGGTGAGGGCGGGCGCGCATATGAAGACGCTGCTGAAGGTTTGGCGCTCAAACGGCTGCTGCCGGCTGGCGGCAGGCATTTGCTGGAACTCGGCGCCGGCGCAGGGCGCAACACGCCGCGGTATGCAGGCTTCGAGAAGATTACCCTACTGGACTATTCCACCACCCAATTGAAACAGGCGCTTGAAAAATTGGGCGATGGGCCGCGCTATCGTTATATCGCCGCTGATATCTACCGCTTGCCTTTTGCACCCGCCACATTTGATGCTGCGACAATGATCCGCACCCTGCACCACTTTGCCCAGCCGCAGCTGGCACTGCAGCAGGTGCGCGGATGCCTGGCCGGCGGGGCAAGCTTTATTCTGGAATTTGCCAATAAAAGGAATATTAAATCCGTCCTGCGTTATGCGGCAGGAAAACAAAAATGGAATCCATTCAGCCGGGAGGCAGTGGAATTTGTTGAACTCAATTTTGACTTTCATCCCGCCGCTGTCAAGTTCCTGCTTTGGGAGTGCGGCTTTGAAATTGAAAAGCAGGTGAGCGTTTCTTACCTGCGAGCAGGTTTTTTTAAAAAGCTTCTGCCCCAGAAAGCACTGATGGCTCTTGAATCCTTTCTGCAGACAGCAGCCTCCTGGACTGCCTACAGCCCCAGCATCTTCCTGAGTACCAAAGCCAGGGGAGAATTCAGCATGCCGAACGCGAAGTCCTTTTTCCGCTGCCCATCCTGCGGCCATTTTCCGCTGGAAGATACACCACCGCAGCTCAGCTGTGATGCCTGCGGCCGGACTTACCCGGTGAAGGACGGCATCTATGATTTCCGGGTGGACCGGAAATAATTTAGGTCATTGGAGGGGATATGTCCGAAAACTGGAAACTGAGCCCGTCTGACCTGACTTTTCTGTGGGATGAGTGCAAGCGCTGCTTTTACCTGAAAGTCCGCCACAATTTCAGGCGCCCTGCCGCAGCTTTTCCCAAGATTTTTGGGAAAATTGACTTGCTAATGAAAGACATTTATCTCGGCCAATCCACCAAAAAGATCTCCCCCGATCTTCCGGAGGGAAAATCCATCCTGTCCGGAAGCTGGGTAACCTCGCAGCCATTTGGTTTAGATACCCATAAGAACAGCGCTTATATTTCCGGAATTTTCGATACCCTGGTGCAATTCAACGACGGTACTTACGGCATCGTGGATTTTAAAACCACCAAACCCAGCCCGGGGCAGGTGGCTTTTTACAGCCGGCAGCTGCATGCCTACGCCTACGCGCTTGAGCATCCCGCCCCGGGTAAATTAAGTCGTACCCCCATTGAAAAGCTCGGCCTGCTGTGTTTTGATCCGACCACCATGCTGGAAAATCCGACTGCGATTCTCAATCTGGGCGGTCCGGCTATCTGGGTTGAATGCCCGCTTGACAAGTCAGGATTTGAGAGTTTTATTGAAGAAGTATTGACCCTTTTGGAACTGCCGCAGCCGCCGGAGGCAAATCCCGAATGCCCCTTCTGCGCCTACCGGGAGGCTGCAAGAACGATAGCCTTTTAGTCTTTTCTTTTTTCAACCACCCAAAAATGAGACAGGCCAAAGATGCGCAGCGGCGTTTTTTCCAGAGCCAGCATCAAAGCACGGATCAATTTGCCGAAAATTGGATTGCGCTGAATGATATTGTCGTACGCGCCGAAGATGATCGTCCTGAAAACCACAACGGAAGGAAGCCCGGAGAACAGTCGGACTAAATCCTTGCGGCTGTAAGCGCGTACATGCGGCGCGAGGCGATCGCGCCATTTTTTGGGCAGGTAGTTGACCAGCCATTTATTGCCGAAGCGGTACTCGCCTCTGACATAAATGCCGTGTGTTTCAAACGGATATCCGCGATTGGGGCAGAATAAAATCAGCCGCCCGCCTTTTTCAGCTACCGCAATACATTCAGCAATTGCCCGGCGATCGTCCTGAACATGTTCAATCACCTCATTGCTCAGGACCAGGTCAAAGGAATCGCGCTTGAAGGGAAGAGCCTCTCCAACGCCGCAGACAAGATTGCTGTTTTTTTCTTTAGCAGCCAGCAGGCGGGGAAATTCGACATCCATTCCTACCGCGAAAACCGCTTCTTCACCCAGCCGGGACAGAGTATTCACCCACACCGCAGCCATTTTCAAGCACTTTTCCCTTGGTGCGCCCGCCTGACCAATGCCGGATCAAATCCAGGCGGCGCTGCTGGCCGGCGCGCCAAACGTAAGAAGGCTCGCCGCGCTGAGCCGCTTTTTCCGAAACATCCCGGTTTTTGAGCAGCTCGGCGGTGTTCAAGCCGCTCTCCTGACTGGCACCCAGGCCAAAAGGGTAGTGCCCTGCTTGCGCACCGAAACCACCTCAATCCCGCCGCCCACGCCTTCAGCGCGCGCTTTCATATTAACCAGGCCGTGGCCGACACGCCGCCCGGGGCGGGGTTGTTCAATGCCCTGGCCGTTATCGCTGATGCGCAGCAGCAGCCGGTCATCCCGGCGCCATAAGCGCACTGATACCACAGTTGCCCTGGCATGCTTGGCGGTGTTGGAAAGCGCTTCCTGGAAGATATGGTAAAGCGCATCAATCTGCTCTCCCTCCAGGTCCCTGACCTCTTCAGCTGATCCTTCCAGCTCAACCTCAATCATGGTATTTGCACGGAATTCACGGATGAGGCTCTGGATGCCTTCAAATAAATTACTATGGCGCAGCTGCCGCGGCCGCAGGTCCAGAATGTAAGCGCGGATATCCGCAATCGCGGCTTGCAGTGCCTCCAGCGATTTTTCAACCTGCGCGACAGTCTCGCCCTTGCCCTGTTCCACATTCAGGCGGACGTTTTCCATTGAAAGGCCGATGCCGTAAAGAGACTGGATGATGCCGTCATGCAGGTCCATGCCAATGCGTTCGCGTTCTTCGGTGATAATTTGCGTCCGCAATTGCTGGCTGCGGCGTTCAAATGCGATAATGCCCCCGATCCACCTGCCGATGGTCTGCAGAAAGGACTGCTCATTGTCAGTCAAAAGATTGCGGCGGGAATGCGCTGCGCTGAATATACCCGCGGGGATGGCATCAATGAAGATCGGGTAAATGGCAACCTGGCCATAAGCTTTCTGCTGCAGGGCGGGACTTAAATCAGTGAAACGGCGGTTGGGGAGATTAAAGACGCGCGATTCCCCTTTGAGAAAGGATTTGGTTAAGAAACCATCCTTGCTGCCTTCATCAACCAGCCAGATCTCCGGCAGTTTTCCGGTATGGAAAATCCTCTCAAGAGACCCATTCTTGCGGCTGCGCAGATAATACCTCGCAGGCATCCAGGTTAAACAGGTGTGCAAGCGGGATGAGCAGCTGTTCAAGATTCAAATAGAGATATGAAACATCAGGATGATCCGTTTGCGCCTCTGATTGAACCAGCGCTTCCATTGCGCCAGCGCTTTCGGAAACATCCTCAAGCTCATCCATTGAAATATTATCATCCACGGGCATCATTTTAATCCAGCCTGGCAGGATTGGGGCTGCCAGAACGCATAAATAAGACAAATTTAGTATAATTTAGACAAGGAAGAATTGATCATGTTTCAAAACCGCAAGGAACTTGAAGAAAAAATGCGCAAAGAAGGGCGCCTGCCGCCTGGCCAGTCCTTGACTGACCGGTTCCCGGTGCTGCATTACGGCCCCATCCCGGCTTTTGATGAAGCTACATGGGATTTTAAAATTTGGGGCGAAGTGGAAAAGCCGCTGAAATTCAGCTGGGCTGAGTTTTTAAAACTGCCCCGTGCGGAAAAGACCTATGACCTGCATTGCGTCACGCGCTGGAGCAAATTTGACACTCACTGGGAAGGCGTGCTCATCCAATCCCTGATCGATTCAGGTTTATTGAAGATAAAACCTTCCGCACGCTTTGTAATGCTGCGCGCCGAATATAATTTTTCATCCAACCTGCCTCTGGCGAGTTGTGCTCTCTGAGCGTTTTTTGCTGGCGACACATTTTAACGGCCAGCCGCTTGCACCTGAACACGGATTTCCACTGCGCGGCGTGGTGGGTGCACTTCCGGGACAGAAATCAGACCAGGATGTGTATTTTTGGAAGGGCGCCAAATGGCTGCGCGGCCTGGAGTTTACTACTGAAGACCAGAAAGGTTTTTGGGAGATGGCCGGCTACCATAATGACGCCAATATCTGGAGAGAAGAGCGATTGGGATAAAAAATCCCCGCAATTAGCGGGGATTCATTTTTTATTGGGCCATGCGCCTGACATAAAACCACAGGCCCACGCCCACCGCGATGAAGAAAAAGCCAAGCACCAAAAAGAGCGGTGAGGGTCGTTCTTCCCCAAAGGCCGGCCGCAGGCCGGAACCCGGCTGCGCACCGAAATCAATGGTCGAGACCTCGCCCGCGCCGAGCGTGAGCGCGTAGTTCATCACCGTCGTCGGGTTGTAACCTTCAGGGATGGCCACGCTGATGTTGTAATCCCCTTCGGGAATATCGGCGAAACACAGCGGTTCAACGGTATCAGCAGTCGTTCCGGTTTGGTTGACCGTACCCAGCCGATCGGTGACGCTGACCGCGCCGCCTGCCAGCGGCAGCTCGGCTTCTTCCGCCAGGGCATTGCCGTTGTCATCATTGAACAGATAAATGCAAATAGAGCCGTTGCCCTTAAAGGGGGTGGCAGTGGGCACAACCGGCGCTTCACTGGTTGGGGTTGGGGTATCCGCCGGCTTTGTGCCGATCAATAATTCTGTTCCCACAAACAGGAACTGGCAATCGTCACCCTGCAGGTTATTCAGCTCGCGCAGCGTCTGTTCGGAAATACCCATGGTCAGGGCGATGCTGACGCAGGTGTCATTTTCTTTGATAATATAAATGATCCGGCCGTCTGCACCCGGTGTGGGTGTGGATATTACCGCCTGGGGGAGCGGTGCGCTGGCAACTGCCGGCAAGAAAACAACCAGAATCGCCAGCGCGATAAAAAAGAAGCCAAAGCCTTGCATTATTTTCTTAATCATCTCTTTCACCTGTTGCGGAATTATACTTCCGGTAATCTTGAAGCGGTTTTTGGGTGAAATTCCCTTATTTTCCGCCTGAGCGTGCAATTTGATTTATTTCATTCTAACATGCCTGAATTCAAAACCAAAAAAGGCCATCGGATGAAAAACCGGACCTGGGCGCAAAAATCACCCTTATAATAATTAATGAATCTAATCAATTAGAAAAAACGGGAAAGGGATGCCAAAATGAGTTATCACACAATCATAATTGTAGGAAACCTGGGACGGGATCCTGAAATGCGCTATACACCGAACGGAAGCGCGGTAACCTCGCTCAATGTTGCTTCCAGCCGAACCTATACCGACGGGGCGGGCCAGAAGGTGAAAGAAACCACCTGGTTCCGGGTTTCGGTATGGGGCAAACAGGCCGAGAATGTCAACAACTATCTGAAGAAGGGCAGCATGGTGTTGATTGAGGGCGAATTGCGGCCGGATAAAGAAACCGGCAATCCGCGCATTTTCACGCGCAACGATGGAACCCCTGGGGCTTCTTTTGAGGTCAACGCGCGCACGGTTCGTTTTCTCACCCCCAAAGCGGGCGGCTCGGATGAATTAGCCGCGGATAGCGGCGGCGCCGGCATGAGTGAACCCAGCGACGAGGATTTTCCATTCTAGAGATTGGATAAGATTCCCTGACAAATGAATAAACTGGAAGAACTGACTGATAAAGCGCATCAGGATTTTGAGGCACGCCACCAGATCCGCGAGAGCGCGCTTAAATTGACGCGCCTGTTAACCCGCAACGCTGCCCATGCCATTCGCGCGATTCACCGCGGCGAGGTGGATACGGCTGAAGCCAATATGGCTGAAGCGCGCGAGATTGTGGTGGAGCTTAAAAAATCGGTAGAACCTGATCCCGAAATTTACTATTCCGGCTATACCCAGGATGCGCTTAAAGAATATGTTGAAGCACGTGTGACCATTGACCTGATCCAAAACCATCCGGTACAGCTGCCCGAAGACCTGGGTATTGAATACGCCACTTATCTGCGCGGTTTGGCAGAAACGATCGGCGAGCTGCGCAGGCGCTGCCTGGATATTCTGCGGCATGGATATTCGGATGAAGTTGAACGCCTGCTTGATTTAATGGATGAAATTTACGCCCTGCTCGTTACCGTGGATTACCCGGACGCCATCACACATGGCCTGCGCCGCCAGACGGACCTGGTGCGCGGCATTATTGAACGCACACGCGCCGATCTAACCACCAGCCTGGGTGAACAGCGCCTGCAGCAGTCGTTGAAGGAATTTGAAGAGCGCATAACCAAAAATGGTTAGAGGGAAGCGCACCGTCCGCGCTTCAGAGATCGGCTCTTTCATCTACTGCCAGCGTGCATGGTGGTATCAGCGCCAGGGATTTGAACCCATCAACCGCAACGAACTGGCTGCGGGCAGTGAGTTTCACAGCACCCATGCCGGCAAGGCCAGATCGGTCATCCTGATGCGCGTCTTTGCCTGGCTATTGGCACTCGCGGCATTGGCATTTCTCGGCTTAATTTTTGGCTTGCGGCTTTTTAATTAATCTCATGAAGGAATCCTGGCAATTTCTCTTTTTCCCGGCTGCTGCGCTGCTTGTGGCTTTGGCGCTGATGCTAATATCACGCGCAATCAAACGCTCGAGCGGGATGCCTGAGGGCAAAATTGTGTATGCCGATCCCGGTCTCTGGGGAAAACCGGAAAAACCTTTTTATGACTCCGGATTGGGATTAACCGGAAAGCCGGACTACCTGATCCGACAGGGGAGTGAGATTATTCCGGTTGAGGTAAAAAGCATGTGGGCGCCAAGGGAGCCGTATGACAGCCATGTGCTGCAGCTGGGCGCCTACTGCCTTCTGGCGGAACGGCACTTTGGCAAGCGCCCCGCGCACGGGCTGCTCCGCTACCGCAACAGGACCTTTAAAATTCAATACACCCCGACCCTGGAGGAAGAGGTCATTGATGCCATTGAGACAATTCGCGGATTTAAGGAAATGGAGGAGGTTTGCCGTTCGCATGACCAACCCAACCGCTGTGCCCGCTGTGGTTTTCGGGATCGCTGCGACCAGCGCCTGTAGAAATTCGGCGGACACACTATAATTAATTTTATGAATACGCCTTTCAAAAGAATCGGCCTGGCCTATAATCCGCAGATCGAACCCGCGCTTGCATTGGCTGAAGAGATTGCCAAGTTCGTTAAAGAGAAGGGCGCAGAAGTTCAGGGGATTGGGGCTATATACGAAAGGCCATTGCGCCAGAGTATTTCCGCCAAAGCCTTTGATGTGCTGATTGTGCTGGGCGGGGATGGAACCATGCTGCGCGCGAGCAAACTTTGCGCGCCGGCGGGTATTCCGATTCTGGGCATCAACATGGGATCATTTGGATTCCTGATGGAATTAACACCACAGGACTGGAAATCTTACCTTCCGCGCCTGTTTGAAGGCGATTACCGATTGGAACGCCATATGCTGCTGCAAGCTGAACACTTGCGTGCTGATGAGCCCAGGGAAAATTGGCTGGTCGTCAATGATGTGGTCGTCTGCCGGGGCCAATACGTGAGGCCGATCCGGCTGGAAGCCGAAGTGGACGGCGCCCACATGGCCAGCTATGTGGCAGACGGGGTGATCGCCTCGACACCGACCGGATCAACCGCTTATGCGCTTGCGGCAGGCGGCGCCATCCTACCGCCAGAACTGCGCAATATTCTAATCGTACCGGTCGCGCCCCACCTCTCCCCTGACCAGCCCATCATTCTGGCAGAAGGCGCGCAAGTCACCATACGTGTTCATACCAGCCACCAGGCTGTCGTCAGTGTGGATGGGCATATGCCAGTCATCATGGAAGACGGCGATATCGTTCGCGTCAGAAGCAGTGAAATGGATTCCCTCTTCGTCCGCTTCCGCGAACCGGGATATTTTTATAACAATCTAAACCGATTTTTAGAGCAAAATCCCTCCCTGTCAAGCAACCGATAGGTATATTGCCGGGGGAGGTCAAAAAGGTATAATTGCCCAAAATATAACATAGCCCATGACAGACCCCGAACCTCTTTATTGCTACGTTCACCCCGACCGCGAGACGATGCTGCGCTGTAACAACTGCGAGCGGCCCATTTGCTCCAGTTGCGCAGTGTTGACGCCCATCGGTTACCGATGTAAGGAATGCGTGCGCGGCCAGCAGAAGGCTTTTGAAACCGCGCAAACAGCCGACTACATTCTCACACCGATTGTGGCAGCCGGGCTTTCTCTTTTGGGCAGTCTTGTCATTCCATTATTGGGATTTTTCACGATCTTCCTGGCACCGCTGGCCGGAACGGCTATCGCGGAAATCATCTCGCGCGTTACCGGCAGGCGGCGCTCAAAGAACCTCTTTTACCTGGCTGCCGGCGCTGCGGCGTTTGGGGCTTTACCGATGGTGTTGACAACCCTGCTCTCTTCTCTTGCAGGGCTGCAGTATGGCGGTTTGAATTTATTTGGGCTGCTGCCGCTGGTTTACCGTGTTGTTTACCTGGTGATGGTCACCGGTTCTGTCTTTTACCGCTTGGCAGGAATCAGGCTGTAGGCACATGCTAAAAGAACTGCGCATCGAGAATTTCGCCATTATTGACCAGCTGGAGCTGAAATTCGGCGCCAGCCTGGCAGCCTTCACCGGCGAGACAGGCGCGGGGAAGTCAATTCTGCTGGACGCAATTGAAGCATTAATGGGCGGGCGGGCTGAAGGCACCATGATCCGTGCTGATGAAGAACGGGCCAATCTTGAAGCGCTCTTCATGATCCCGGAGGCACACCGCGAAGCAATATGCAGGCTGCTTGATACTGAAGGATTGCTCGACAATGACCGCGAAGTGCTGTTCAACCGGGAGATCAGGCGCGAAGGGCGCAATATCGCGCGCATCAATGGCCGCATGGTGAATGTGGCGCTGATGCGTGAAATCGGCAGTTTTTTGGTTGATATCCACGGCCAATCTGAACATCTTTCTCTTTTAACTGTCCGCCAGCATCTGCGTTTGCTTGACCGTTTCGCGGATGACCAGGCGCTGCTGGATGATTATCAAAGCGCTTACCAAACTCTCCGGGAACTGCAAAAAGAGTTAAAAGATTTGCGGGATGCCGAGCAGGATGCGGCGCGCATGACGGACCTGCTCAATTACCAGATCCAGGAAATCGAAGCCGCGAAGCTGCAAGCTGGTGAAGAGGCGGAACTGCGCGGAGAACTTACCCGCCTGGCAAACGCTGAAAAGCTCTCTTCCCTGGCGCAGCAAGCCTTCGCGCTGCTCGAAGAAACCAGCCCGGATGCGCCCTCTATCAGCGCCATGCTGGGTGAGGTGGTTGGCGCGCTGCATTCGCTGGCGGGAATTGACAGCAGCCTGAATGACCTTTCAGCCCAAAGTGATACGGCGCTTTCCCTCGCGGCTGATATCAGCCGCACATTGCAGGATTATCTGGAGACCATCGAATTTAATCCCAAGCGCCTGGAACAGGTTGAAAACCGCCTCGCCTTAATTGCCACGCTTAAACGCAAGTACGGCGACTCGGAAGAGCAGATCCTGACTTTTGCGGAAAACGCACGGGCGCAGCTTGAGAAGATCACGCATGCTGAAGAAAAGATCGCTGAACTGGAAGCACAGGAGATCACACAAATGTCTTCCCTGGGACAAAAAGCGCAGGCTCTTTCTGCCATCCGCAAAACCGCGGCTGTCCGTTTGGGCGGCGCTGTTGAAAAAGAACTGGATGATCTGCGCATGGCCGGCGCCCGTTTTGAAGTGGATATTCAATGCAAAGAAGATGCCGATGGATTGCCGCTTGATGATGGCCGGAGAGTGCGGTATGACGATCGCGGCATTGACCAGACAGAGTTCCTGATCGCGCCCAACCCCGGCGAAGGATTGAAACCGCTGGTGAAAATTGCCTCCGGCGGTGAGACTTCGCGCCTGATGCTGGCGCTTAAAAATGTGCTTGCCAAGGCAGATACCATCCCAACCATGATCTTTGATGAGATTGACCAGGGCATCGGCGGGCGTGTAGGCGCGATCGTTGGTGAAAAACTCTGGCAGCTTGCCCGCGAACACCAGGTTTTGTGCGTGACACATTTACCTCAGCTGGCTGCTTTCGGCGACCAGCATTTCCATGTGTTTAAGAAAGTTCAGGATGGGCGCACCATAACAGTGGTCGAAAGCCTGGAAGGTGAGCGGCGCGAAAGCGAGCTGGCACTCATGTTCGGGGGCGATTCTGAAGCCAACCGGGCAGCGGCTCAAGAAACACTGAGCAGCGCCAGCAGCCGCAAGGCTGCCCTAAATTAACCATTGGCATTCATCCAAAAATGTTAATAAAAGTTTTACCATGACCTGTCACATCAACCTTGACAAGTTTTACGCAAATATGGTATAAAGTAATTACCAAACGCTTGGGTGCCCCCCTCACCCAGGCGTTTGGCTTTTAATCCGATTTTTCCCCGAAATGTTAATCCCTTTCAATAACTTCGTTTCTACCAAGCACTCTGGATGGGTTGGCGGTTGTTCTCGCAAAAATACCAGGACCTGAGCGGGTTGTCCAAAAGAATCAATTGACAGTACATATATAATTAAGAGTAAGAAAACATTTTTTTAAACCAACGAAGGAGGTAAGAATGAAAAAACGTTTTGGCGTTCTGCGGGTGTTATCATCCATCCTGAAAATCCTGGGTATTGTAGTTGCCGCGCTGGCAGTGCTGGGCGGCCTGATCACCTTTGTGATGTCCTTTGCCGGCGGTGACCTGTTCCAGGCCATGGGGGTGGATTCAACGGGCGGCGTGCTGGCAGGATTGATGGGCGCTTTCATGATCGTCGTGGTGGGCGCGCTCTATGCAGTTTTCCTTTATGGTTACGGCGAGCTGTTGATGCTGCTCATTTCAATGGAAGAAAATACCTTTAAAACTGTCAACCTGCTGGAAGATGTGACCAGCGAAGAAAAAGTAGAACCAGTAGCAAAAAAGGAAAAGTAAGCCGCTGAAACAAAATAAAAAACCGCGCTTGTATCTTGGCGCGGTTTTTGAGTTTACACGGCTGGCATGGTATAAATCTTAATCCTGCTGATGCGGAGGCATGCGTGGCAGATTTTGACATCGGTTTAATCGGATTGGCTGTAATGGGACAGAACCTGGTGCTCAATATGAGCGACCATGGTTTTAAAGTGGCTGTGTACAACCGCACCACTTCCACCATGGAAGAATTTATTAAGGGCTCTGCAAAAGGCCGCGCCATTCAGGGAGCGCGAACGCTGGCAGAATTCATAGCGCTCTTAAAAAAGCCCCACCGCATAATGCTGATGGTTAAAGCCGGCAGCCCGGTGGACCAAACCATTGATGCCCTGCTCCCCCTGATTGAACCCGGGGATGTGATTATCGATGGCGGGAATTCTTTTTTCGGCGATACCATCCGCCGCTGCCAATACCTGAAGGAAAAGGGGATTTATTTTATCGGCACGGGTGTTTCAGGAGGTGAGTTGGGGGCAAGGTTCGGCCCTTCCATATCGCCCGGGGGCGCGGCAGAAGCCTGGCCGCTGATTAAGGATATTTTTCAGGCCATCTCCGCCAAAGTGGATGGGGATGTACCCTGCTGCGACTGGATGGGTCCAGACGGCGCAGGCCATTATGTCAAAATGGTTCATAACGGCATTGAATACGGATTCCTGCAGCTAATCGCCGAAACCTATCACCTGATGAAATCCATACTGAAGCTCAGCTATGAAGAAATGTCCGAAACATTTAAGCACTGGAGCGGGGGAAAATTAAGCGCATATTTAATCGAAATCGCAGCCGATATCTTGGCTGCGAAAGATAAAGACAGCGAACCGCTGGTTGAAAAAATCCTGGATACTGCCGGACAGAAAGGCACAGGCCGATGGGCCTCTGAATCTGCCCTGCTGCTTGGCATCCCGCTGACGCTGGTCACTGAAGCTGTGTTTGCGCGTTTTCTTTCGGCATTGAAAGAAGACCGCCAGGAAGCCTCAAAGCAAATTCCTGCGCCTGAATTTACTTTCAACGGCGATAAGGTGAAATTGTTGGCAGATTTGGAGAACGCGCTGTATTTAGCGGAAATCATCTCTTATGCGCAAGGATTCATGCTTTTTCGCGAAGCTGCCGGGGAATACCAATGGGATTTGGATTATGCCAAGATTGCCAATATCTGGCGCAATGGATGCATCATCCGCTCGGTGCTGCTCACGCACATCCGCGATGCTTTCCTGAACAGCAATGATTTAAAGAACTTGCTCTTTGATGAGTTCTTCAAACAGGAATTGAAAACCAGCATCGCCAGCCTGAGAGCAATCGCTGTTTTGGCTGCGCAAGCGGGCATGCCTGCCCCGGCGTATTATGCCGCATTGAGCTTTTTTGACGGCTATCGCACTCAAACGCTGCCGGCAAACCTGATCCAGGCCCAGCGCGACTATTTTGGCGGACATACTTATGAACGAACCGATGCACAACGCGGTCAGTTCTTCCATACTGACTGGACCGGTGAGGGCGGAGATATCACCGCTTCATCATATAACGCGTAGACTGATTTTTGCTCTTTCTTCTGAACCACTTAATTGGGATGGGAAGATGATATTCACTGCCCTTTATAGATCGAAGGAAAGTTTAAAGTAAAATAGAGTTCATCATGGGCGAAAACTTGCTATCGATTGACTGCGGCACGCAATCAGTGCGCGCACTGCTTTTTAACCCAAAAGGCGAACTTCTGGTGAAAGCCAAGGTTCCCATCGAACCCTACACTTCATCCCAGCTGGGTTGGGCCGAGCAGGATCCTGCGGTTTTCTGGAATGCGCTGTGCAAGGCTTGCCAGCAGCTTTTTAAGGATGAAAAAGCGGATAAAACCGGGATTGCAGCTGTCGCGCTCACAACGCAGCGTTCAACAGTGGTGAACATGGACGAGGAAGGCAAGCCCCTGCGCCCGGCGATCGTTTGGCTTGACAAGCGCCGGGCAGACCAATTCCCGCATGTCGGCGGTTTATGGGGCGCGGCATTTGATATTTCAGGAGCGCGCGGTACGGTTGAATATCTGCAGGCGGAATGTGAAGCCAACTGGCTCAATCAATATCAGCCTGAATTATGGAAGAAAACTCATAAGTTCACTTTCTTATCCGGTTACCTAACGTACAAGTTGATTGGCCAATTTAAAGATTCGATCGGCTGCCAGGTGGGGTATGTGCCTTTTGATTACAAGAGGCAGGCCTGGGCTGCGAAAAGCCACTGGTACTGGCAAGCGCTAAGGATCGAACCGGAAAAGCTGGTGGAACTTGTTCCCGTTGGCAGCTTGCTGGGTGAGATTTCAAAAGCAGCTTCGGCAGCGACAGGCATCCCAGCCGGATTGACGCTGATCGCTTCAGCGGCTGATAAAGCTTGCGAAGTGCTCGGCTCCGGCAGCCTGGATCCCAATGTTGCCTGCCTGAGCTACGGTACCACAGCGACCATCAACACAACCCATGAAAAATACATCGAGATCATCCCGCTCATCCCGCCCTATCCGGCCGCGGTTCCAAACCTTTTTAACATGGAGCTGCAGATCTACCGCGGCTACTGGATGGTGAACTGGTTCAAAAAAGAATTCGGATTACGCGAGCTTGGGATTGCTGAAGAGACCGGCGCGGAACCGGAGACGCTCTTTGACGATCTGCTGAAAGAGGTACCCCCAGGGTCGCAGGGATTGGTCCTGCAGCCCTACTGGTCGCCCGGTCTGCGCCATCCGGGACCGGAAGCGCGGGGCGCGATCATCGGTTTCAATGATGTCCATACCCGCGCGCATATCTACCGCGCCATGCTGGAAGGGCTGGCTTATGCGCTTTTAGAAGGCAAGGAGCGCACTGAAAAGCGCTCGAAAGTGAAAATTGACCAGATACGCATTGCCGGCGGCGGAAGCCAGAGCGACGCCGCAATGCAGATCACAGCGGATGTATTTGGCCTGCCGGTATCGCGCCCGCATCTCTATGAGGCTTCCGGGCTGGGCGCGGCCATTAATGCCGCGGTTGGAGTAGGTCTTCATCCTGAATACGCTACTGCCCTAAAAGGCATGACACGCTTGGGTGAGACATTTGTTCCGGATATGGCTACCCATCGCATTTACCAGGACCTCTATCAGGGGGTGTATTTGAAAATGTATGCGCGGCTGCAACCGTTTTATAAAGCGATGCAGCATATTACCCTTCCGAAATAACATTCATTTGAAATTATGTTAGGTTGAGCGATATCAACTTTTTTTGAAGGTAGATGTGAAGCATGCTTCGCATCTTCAATGGATTGATATTTGGTTAGGGCAGAAAGAAAAACAATTCCCACATTCCCTGCTGCTTTTCCTCGATCGAAGAACTCAAACCTGCGATCACGATCCAGGTATTGCCGGGCTTAAGCGAGTATGGCTGTTTATCTGAACCCAAGAACTGGATCGGATCGGAATCGTTTTTGGCTTTCCATGTCCCCTGAATGAGCATGCCATCGCGAAAGAAATAGGCCGGCTGCCCCTTATCGTTTCCCCAGATGTCAATTTCATGCGCGCTGGGCGCCAACTCGGTGTACTCGGCAAAAATCAGGACAATGTTGGAAAAGGCCAGCTGTTCGCCGGTCACCCGGTCCGTGAGGGGAATCATCTCGTACTCTTCGCTGGTTTCATCCTGCATATATTCTATCCAGCGCAGGTATTTTCCTGTCTCGTGATCATAGCGCCATTCTGCGCGGTTGTAGAAATTGAACAGAATATTCACCTGATCGCCATACTGCGCTCCCAAGGGCGGAGTTTTGGAAAAAACCATATTTGGTAGATCGGGTTTGCTGTTCCTTAATCCCTGGGCTGTCACGTAATCGCTGATGGCCTGCGAATTGGCGAACACACCAATCGCATCGTGAGTGCTCTCCCCGCAAAAAGCCGGGCAGGGCGCTTCAAGGTATGAGATCGCATAATCTCCCAGTGTGTCAACCAGGATGATATCCGTGTCATTGTCAGCGCTGCCATAACCCAGCACCCCGTTATACATGGTCACCAGCTGAGCATCCACCCGACGACCGGAGCGCACTGGTCCGATGGTGGGGCTGTTCTGGCCATAAAAAACTGCCAGAAACCGGTTTTGCCCGGCGCCGATGTAATAATCAAAAACAATATCCGCAAATGAAAGCCCCGCGTGCGGGCGCCCGAGGCGCGGAAAATTGGATACCTTGACCATCACCGGGCGGCGCTCAAGCAGGGCAGGATCATCCACCGGCAGCCCGGTCAGCGGATTGATGACGGTGGATTGCGCGGTTGGGGATACCTGCGGGCTTGCTGTAACCATGGCGGCCAACGTTGCTGCGACCGATTCAGATACAGAGTCAGGAATAGGCGTTGCTTCAACCGCAGCTGAAGACTGGCAGGCTGCCAGAAAAACGATGAGAAGCAAACCGGAAAGATTTTTAAGCATTCGCATCAACCAGCATTATAAAGGATTCTTCCAGATGGATTTTGATAATACCCCAAAGGGTATAATTTCTATCAAACAGGACACAAAAAGCGAAATGGACCGAAAAATCAGAGTTTTAATCGCCAAACCCGGCCTGGACGGGCATGACCGGGGCGCGAAAGTGATCGCGAGGGCTTTGCGCGATGCGGGCATGGAGGTCATTTACACCGGCTTGCGCCAGACGCCGGAAATGATCGCCAGCGCGGCGCTGCAGGAAGACGTGGACGCTGTCGGCCTGTCGATTCTCTCCGGCGCCCATATGACGCTGGTGCCGCGCCTGCTGGCTTTGATGAAAACCAACAGCCAGGAGGGCACCCCCGTTTTCGTTGGCGGCATTATTCCGGATGAGGACGCCGCGCAACTTTTGGCGCTTGGGGTGAAAGCAATTTACGGTCCCGGCACACCCACAACACGGGTGATCGATGATATCAGGCAGTTTGCAAGTCCTGCATAAAGAATCACTCTCATGAAACTGGCAGAAAAAGCAGCCGCCGGGGACCGCCTTTCCATTGCGCGCCTGCTGACGATGATTGAATCCAAGTCGCCGCAAGGTTTGGACGCGCTGGATGACCTTTATCCAAAAAGCGGGCAAGCCCATATTATCGGCATCACCGGGCCTTCCGGTTCAGGCAAGTCCACCCTTGTCAACCGTCTGGCGCTGGAACTGGCCGGAGAACCATCCCAAAACCTGAAAGTTGCGATTATCGCTATTGATCCCACCAGCCCTTTCAGCGGCGGGGCGTTGCTGGGGGATCGGGTGCGCATGCGCGATTTGGCAACCCGGCCGGATATTTTTATCCGCTCCATGGCCACCCGGGGCGCGTTGGGTGGGTTGGCGTACGCGGCAAATGAGGCTGCCCTGCTTTTGGACGCGGTCGGATTCTCTTATATTTTGATTGAGACTGTGGGTGCAGGCCAATCGGAAGTGGAAATCGCACGGCTGGCGCATACCACGGTGGTGATTGAGGCGCCGGGCCTGGGGGATGACGTGCAGGCAGGCAAAGCCGGCATCCTTGAGATCGCCGATATCCTGGTGGTCAATAAATCCGACAAACCAGGCGCTGAAGCGGCCGCACATTCCCTGGCAGTGATGCTGGAAATAGGGGAAGAGTTGAACGCTGATTTGGCAAATCCCTCTGCGCTGCGCTGGAAAACGCCGATTCTGATGACTTCAGCGCTGAATGGAAAAGGGATCATTGAGCTGGCGGATGCGATTCGGTCTCACCGGGTTTTTTTAAATGAGAGTGCTGAATGGGAAAAAAGAAGCAGGGCGCGCATCCTGGAAATGTACGAAAGATTGTTAAAAGAAAAACTATTTGAGAATTGGCGGGATCAGGTGGATCCGGAGCTCTTAAAGCATGTGATGGAAAAAGTTTCAGGAAGGCAACTCTCTCCACGCAAGGCACTTAACCTTCTTTTCAAGTGAATTATTGGATGATTTGGCCAATAAACGCGGTTGTGGATTACAATCTAAAAGATTATTTTTTATTATCAGGAGAATCCGGCAATTATGAATCGTATCCCAATTGGCAGTCTAAAAGACCATCTCGACGAAGTTGTGACCATCCAGGGCTGGCTGCAGATCCTGCGCGACCAGAAAAAAATGCAGTTTCTCATCCTGCGCGACCGCACAGGCATGGTGCAGGTGGCAAATTATCGCCCCGATCATCCCGAACTGGGAGACCTGATCTCCACCCTGGGCACTGAATCTGCGCTGACCATCACCGGCAAGGTGGTGAAAAACGAAGTGGTAAAGCTGGGCGGAATGGAAATCCAGCTGCAAGACCTGAAGGTGGAGAACAACGCTGAAGCGCCGCTGCCTTTTGATCCGTTTGACGATGAAAACCTGCCGGCCATTGACTTCAGAATGGATTGGCGCTATCTGGACCTGCGCCGCAAGCAGAATCTGATGGTTTTCCGCGCGCAGACAGTGCTGGAGCATGCCATGCGCGAATACTGGCTGCAGGAAGGATTCATGGAAATCCATTCACCCAAAATGATGGGTTCTCCCAGCGAATCGGGCGCGGAGCTCTTTGAGGTGGATTATTTCGGCGGCAAGGCCTACCTGGCGCAGTCGCCGCAGTTTTACAAGCAAATGGCCATGGCAGCCGGATTTGAACGTGTTTTTGAAGTCGGGCCGGTTTTCCGGGCTGACCCCTCATTCACATCCCGCCATATGACCGAGTTTACCGGCCTGGATATGGAAATGTCCTGGATCGAGACGCATGAAGATGTGATGGCCTTCACCGAACGCTGGCTGCAATACGCCTATAAGCGCGTGAAGGAACAGATGGGCGATGAGATCAAGGAAACCCTGGGTGTGGATATTGCGGTACCGGAAGTCCCCTTCCCCCGCATGACCATGTCAGAAGTTTATGCTATTCTCAAGCAGGCTGGCTATCAGCTGCCGCCAGAGCGCAAGGGTGACCTTGACCCGGGCGGCGAGCGGGCCATTGCGGACCATATCAAGCAGAAAACCGGAAGCGATTTTCTCTTTATCATTGACTGGCCCATTACCGTGCGCCCCTTCTACCATATGCGGCACCCTGACAAACCCGAGTTGACACGCAGCTTTGACCTGATCGCCGGCGGGCTGGAAATTGCCACCGGCGCGCAGCGCGAGCACCGCTATGAAATCCTTAAAAAGCAGGCTCTGGAAAAAGGCTTGGGGCTGGAGAACATCAAGTTCTATCTGGACTTCTTCCGCTATGGCTGCCCGCCTCACGGCGGTTTTGGCATGGGTCTTTCGCGCCTGGCTATGGTGCTGCTGGATATCAAAAATATCCGCGAAAGCGTGTACCTCTTCCGCGGACCCAACCGGCTGAATCCCTAAGGAACTGTAATGATTTTCGGTAAACGCGTGAGGCTGCGGGCAATTGAAAAAGATGACCTGCCGAGGTTTGTTGCCTGGCTGAATGACCCGGAAGTGCGGCGCAACCTGATCCTGTACCAACCCCTTTCCATGGGGCAGGAAGAACTATGGTACGAGTCTATTTTGAAGGAACCGGTGGATGAGCAGCCGCTATGCATCGATATTAAAGACGGCGATAAATGGGTGCACGCCGGCAACATCAGTTTTATGCAGCTTAATCAGCATGACCGCAGCACCGAGGTCGGCATCTTCATCGGGCGCAAGGATTTTTGGAACAAGGGATTTGGCTGCGAAGCCATGCGGCTGATGGTCGGACATGGCTTTAACGACCTCAACCTGAATCGCATCTACCTGCGAGTTTACGAAACAAATCCCAATGGTGTGCGCTGTTATGAAAAAGCCGGCTTTAAGCTTGAGGGGCGGCTGCGCGAAGCCCGATTTCATGAAGGAAAATACATTGATATGCTGATGATGAGTATACTTAAAAGTGAATGGATTGAGACGGAAAAAAGTGGAGGTTGTGCATGAGTATTTCAGGCCACACCCATTCAGGGCCTTTGATGTACGGCAACGTGCGCTTATACGCAGGATCATCTACCCCTGAGCTGGCACAGGATATTTCGGATTTTCTGGATGTACCGCTGTGCGACCGGGATATTGTCACCTACCCCAACGACAATATTTTTGTTAAACTGCATAAAAGCGTGCGTGGCCAAGATTGCTATGTCATTCAGACCACCTCCATCCCAGTTCAGCATAATCTGATGGAATTGCTGATCATGATCCAGACGCTGCGCCTGGATTCTGCCGCGCGCATCACCGCAGTAGTGCCTTATCTGTGTTATACCCGCTCTGACAAGAAAGACCAGCCGCGCGTGCCCATCACTGCCCGCCTGGTGGCTGACCTGATCGAGGTTGCCGGCGCGGACCGCTACATGACGCTTGACCTGCACGCTGACCAGATCCAGGGTTTCTTTTCCATCCCCGGGGATGTGCTATATGCCTCTCACGTAATAATCCCTTATATGGAAGAACTGAAAAAGAGCATGAAGAAACCAGTGATGGTTTCACCGGATCTTGGTTTTGCCAAAAAAGCGCGTAACTACGCCACAAAACTGGATCTTCCGCTGGCTTTCATTGAAAAACGGCGTCTTTCCAACGCCCCGACGGCCAAAGCGCTGACACTGATCGGCGATGTAAAAGATCGCGACTGCATTTTGCTGGACGAAGAAATCTCTACCGGAACGACCATCGTCACCGCGGTCAACCTCATCAAGGATAAAGGCGCCAGGGACATCTATTTATTCTTCATCCACCCCGTGCTCGCAGACCAGGCGGTTGAACGGCTGTTGAGCCTGCCGGTGAAACAGTTTGTGACCACTGACACCATTCCCATTTCACCTGAAAAGAAGGCGCTTTTCGGCGACCGGCTGAAAATCATCAGCGTTGCGCAATTGCTGGGCGAGGTCATTTCCCGCGCCAACCAGGGCCGCAGCGTGGGCGAGATGTTCAACGAATAATGATTAATGATTCCAATGATGGCGGGTTACCCCGCCATTTTTTGTTAAAATCACCTATTATGCCCGAGCTCCCCGAAGTTGAAACGATCGCGCGTTTACTGCGCGATGGAAATGGCGATTACCAGACCTCCATTATTGGCTGCCAGATCATTGGCGTGAATTTGCAATGGGAGCGCACGCTGGCTTTCCCCAAACCAAAGCAATTTATTAAACAACTGGTTGGACAAACCATCCAATCGCTCTCACGGCGCGGCAAATTTCTGGTCTTTTCGCTGACAGATTACAGCCTGTTGATCCACCTGCGCATGAGCGGCGACATGCGGGTGGAAAGCGCAATAGATCAATTTGGCAGCCCCATCCCTTTTGAAAAGCATGATCGCCTGGGACTGGAATTCAATAACGGGCAGCGCCTGGTTTTTAACGACACGCGCAAGTTTGGGCGCGCCTGGCTGGTAAAAGATCCGGCAGACATACTCGGCAATCTCGGGCCTGAGCCGTTGGACAGTGCCTTAACTGAAGAAGTATTTTTCAAAATGCTCCTCTCCCGCCGCCGGCAGCTCAAACCGCTTTTAATGGACCAGCACTTTCTGGCGGGATTGGGCAATATTTATACGGATGAAGCACTGCATATCGCCCGGTTGCACCCTCTGGCATTTTCTGATCAGATCACGCAGGCGGAATCAGCGCGGCTGCATGCGGCCATCCGTACTGTATTGAACGATGGCATTCAAAAAAATGGGGCGAGTATTGACTGGGTGTACCGGGGCGGAGATTTTCAGAACCATTTTCGGGTGTACGGCCGAACAGGCGAGCCATGCCCCACCTGTGGAACTCCGATCGAGAGGCTGGTGGTTGGCCAGCGCGGCACGCATATCTGCCCGAAATGCCAGCGGCTGGGCTGACGCCCTTATTGAATCCTGCTGTTTCATATATAATCCAACCCTGTTATAAGTTGATTCTTTATGTGGGATAAAAACTTTCTCGCGCGCCTTTACAGGCTTGGGCTTCCCATCATGCTCCAGAATCTGTTTGTGGTTCTGGGAAATTCGGTTACCACCTTGATGACCGGCAAGCTGGGCGATGTTCCGATTGCCGCGGCAGGCCTTTCAAGCCAGCTTTTCTTTATTCTCAGCCTGGTGCAGTTCGGCGTCAGTTCGGGCGCATCCATTTTTACCGCGCAATTTTGGGGCAACCACGATCGCCCCAGCGTGCTGAAGGCGCTGGGTGTTTCACTGACCCTGGGCGCGGGGGTGGGAGCGCTGTTCATGGTTATCGCGCTGTTTTTCCCTTATGCCTTCATTAATATCTTCACCAAAGATCCCGCAGTAATTCCCATTGCGGCCAGCCTGCTGAAAATTGCAGGATTCAGTTTCATGTTCACGCCGGTTGTCAACACCTATTCCTTTATTCTGCGCTCAACCGGGAATGTGCGCCTGCCCATGCTGGTCAGTTCGGTCGGGGTAGGGCTAAACGCGCTGCTGGGTTATGGGCTGATTTTCGGAAAACTGGGTTTGCCGAACATGGGCGTAAATGGCGCCGCGGCCGCCAACCTGATCGCGCGCGTTGCAGAATGCCTGGTGCTGGTGTGGCTGGTATACCGCTTGAAGACGCCCCTGGCTGCACCCTTGCGCCAGCTGTTTGCATTTGATCAGGCTTTCCTCAAAAAAGTGATGCATCGCATCCTGCCGGTGATGACCAATGAATTGGCCTGGGCTTTGGGAATAACCACCTATGCCGCCATTTATGCACGCTTGGGTACTGAGGCGTATGCAGCCGTGGCGATCAAAGACACCATTGAAAACCTGGTCTTTGTGCCGTTTATCGGCATCACCAATGCCTGCGCCATTTTGGTGGGCAATACCATCGGCGCGGGAAAGAAGGAAGCCGCACAGGGTTTTGTGAAGCAAAGCGTATTCATCAACCTCAGCCTGGGGCTCTTGTTAGGGCTGCTGCTGGGTTTGGGGCGGCACTTCATCATCAGTTACTTTAATATTGAAGATGTGACGCGCAGATTTGCTGAAAACATGGTGCTGGTCCTTGCAGGAGCGTTATGGATGAGGGCATCCAACATCATGTTCTTTATCGGCATGATGCGCAGCGGTGGAGATACGCGCTTCGCTATCCGTATGGATGCGAGCACCATGTGGCTGATTGGCGTTCCGATGGCGCTTATGGCAGCCTTTGTCTTCCACCTGCCGGTCTATTATGTGTATCTGATCGTAATGATTGAAGAAGCCCTTAAGTTTGTTGTATCCATCTGGCGCTATCGATCAAAGCGCTGGATCCACGACTTGATTTCCGTGTGACTTTAATCGGATAGAATAACTCCGAAACCCATGTATTCCATCCTTATCGCAGTCCTCTTTTATATTCTCGCCTTCTGGCTGTTAAAGCATGAATGGTCCAAGAATCCTTCTGCCCGCAATGCGTGGAGCATTCTCTCAGCCATCCTTGCGTTTGTCATGGGCGTGGCTGTCACACTGGTTTGGCTGGTCGCGGTATTTTTGTAGAGGATTTAAAATTATCCTTGTTGTTTATGGATAATTCTTAACCAAAGTCCAATCAGCATTTTTTATAAAAATATCCCATTGAATTGTCATTAGTATGCTCTGAACCCCGAAGGGGTGAAGAATCTGCGCTCTTTTGGTGGTTCCATTGTTAAAAAGAAGCTCCCTGCTCTACGAGTACCCTGCCAGGGGGCTGCGCACCGGTTGCCAGCCGCATCCGCTCGTGAAGACAATAACTGAGGTGCTTCTAGGCTGGGAATAGGATGTCAAAAACTTCCGGCGCGAACTGCCTGATCGCATCAGCACTGATGCCGTTCTCCTTGCAGATGGCCGCATAAAGATCGGCGCTGCGGCGGCGGGTGCGTTTTTGGGTTTCAGGATCCAGTCCCCACAAGCCAAAGCGCTGCGACCAACCGCGTTCCCACTCAAAATTATCCATTTGCGACCAGTGGAAATACCCTTTCACAGGGTAATTGCTATTGGCAGCCTGCCAGACCCTATGCAGGTGACGGGCGAGATAGGAAGGGCGAAACGTGTCTTTTGAATCCTCCACACCGTTCTCGGTGATGTATATCGGCAGATGGAATTGGCTGGCCCATTTGAGCGCCTGCGTCATGCCATCCGGATAATTGGCGATGAAACCGGTTTCGCTCAATTCAGATGCGGGCGGGCAGCAGCGGGAAGTGAATAATTCACCCGGCTTGAAGGGATTGAAGGAAACCATGTCGGAAGAGTAATACTGGATGCCAATATAATCCTGGGTTCCAATCGCCGAGCGAATAAAATCTTTGTACATGGCGAACTTAACCCTGCCATTCCGGATCGCATTGGAGAAGACCTCATTAACGCTTCCCTTCAACGATCGGGTGGCCAGAGCGTCCAGAGGGGACCATGTTCTTTTTGGAAAGAAACCGCGGAAATAAAGCGCGTAAGCAGCCATGGCATCAGGCTGTACCTCATGAATGGCGTGCCAGGCTGCTGCATGCCCGCGAATGTAATTCTTCAACGCCCTGAAAGCGGCTTTGAAATCCATTTTGCCGGGTGGAAATTGGCCGCCAATGTATGAATTGACGACCAGCCCATTCGGTTCGTTTAATGTCACCCAAAGTTTCACATCATCCTTGAGTGCGGCACACCACCTTACGGACGAAACCTTCAAAATATTTCGGAGTCTCCTCATTTTCCCAGCCGCCCCTTTCATAAATCCAGAGCGGATCGGTGAAATGATGCAAGGTCACGACCGGTGTCAGCCCCAAACGGCGCATGCCTTTGACCATCGCACGATAGCGGTCCAGGGCGCTTTCATCCCATCGATCCGGTGCTGGCTGGATACGGCTCCATTCAACCGAGAAGCGGTGGGCGTTCTGGCCGTCCCGGGCTGCGTTCCGCAAATCTTCTTCCCAGCGGCCATTCCACCAATCACAAGCTAGTCCTGCCTTGTCTCCATTGATAATTCGGCCGGGTTCAGATTCCCAGGCAGCCCAGTTGTTGTTTGTGTTTTGGCCTTCCACCTGGTGTGCTGAAGTGGCAGTGCCCCATAAGAAATCTTGCGGAAATTGATATTTTGCTTCTGGCATAAATGGATCTCCAAAAAATATTTTACCCAGGACTATTGATAGTTTATCAGACGCGAATCCCAAGTCCGGGAATGAGAGGCATTTTTTGGATTGGCGATAAAGAGTGCTTATTCAATGTTAAGAAGGGTTTTACACCCCTTGGGGTAAAATACAGCCGGAAAGTAAGTAAAATCCCGGTTTTTTTGAGGAGATAATTTAATCATGAGCGTTAATTTCCGCAAGGAATTTCCCAACCACTTCCAATTGCCTGAACGAATCAACCGTCTGGGCGAATTGGCTTATAACCTGTGGTGGACATGGAATCCCACCGCCATGCGTCTGTATTTGCAGCTTGACCGACGGCTATGGGAGCAAATCAACCACAATCCTATTGCTTTTCTCCATCAGGTCGAAGTAGAAAAATTCAAACTCGCTGCAGAAGACGTCTCTTATCTTGAAGAATATGACCGCATCATGGCGTTGTTTGATGCCTATATGGGCAATACAGCTACCTGGTTTGCCAGCGAATACCCTGAGCATATAGACCGCCAAATGGCATATTTCTCATTTGAATTCGGTTTGCATGAATCGATGCCCTTTTACGCAGGCGGACTGGGAATTCTCTCGGGAGACCATCTGAAAGAGGCCAGCGACCTTGGCATACCCATTGTAGGGATGGGCTTTATTTACAAACACGGATATTTCATGCAGAAGATCACTGAAGACGGCTGGCAGGAGACCGGCACTTTCCATTTCGAATTTGAGGAAATGCCCATCATTTCCATCGTTGACGAAAAGGGCGACGCAATCTCCGTATCTGTTGATTTACCGGAGCGTACCGTCAAAGCGCGGGTATGGATGCTGCAGGTGGGGCGCGTACCGCTCTTTTTGCTGGATACCAGCAACAGCGGCAATGAAAAGAATGACAAAGCGCTCACCTCAAGGCTCTACAGCAGCGATCCCGAGGTCCGCATTTCCCAGGAAATTCTTCTGGGCATCGGCGGTGTGCGGGCATTGCGCCTCTTGGGATTTGAACCCTCACTCTATCATATGAATGAAGGGCACTCAGCGTTTCTGACGCTTGAACGTGTGCGTGAATTAACGGAATCCGGTGTTGCATTTTCAGATGCAGTTGAAAAAGTCCGCAAAAACAATATCTTTACAACCCATACGCCTGTCCCAGCCGGAAATGACCAGTTCCCGATCTGGATGATTGACAAATATTTCCCCGGCTATTGGGGGCAGCTCAACCTGACGCGCGAGCAATTTATCGATTTGGGAAAGCAAACCCAATCCTGGGGTGATAATTTCAGCATGCCGGTATTGGCGCTGCATCTTTCTGAATACTCCAACGCTGTATCTGAACTGCACGGTGAAGTGGCGCGCAAGATGTGGAATTTTCTCTGGCCGGGTCGGAAAGAAAATGAAGTGCCCATCCAAAGCATTACCAATGGTGTGCATGTTGGCTTTTGGCTGGCACGCCGCATGCGTTTGCTGTTTGACCGCTATCTCGGTTCGGATTGGTTTGAGCATTTGGATGAACCAGAAGTCTGGTCGCGGGTTGACCAAATCCCGGACCTCGAACTATGGGATGTGCGCCGGCATATGAAGCGCAAACTGATCAATTACGCGATTGAAAAGGCCCGCGACCACTGGCAGAGCGGCAAGCGCGCTCCGGCGCAGGTCATCGCGGATGGCGTGATGCTTGACCAGTATTCCTTAACCATCGGTTTTGCCCGGCGCTTTGCCACTTACAAACGCGCCTACCTATTGTTCTCTGATTACGAACGCCTGCTGCGGCTGCTGACCAATAAGGATATGCCGCTGCAGATCATCATGGCCGGAAAGGCGCACCCTGCCGATGAGCCAGGTAAACTGATGATCCAGAAAGTATATCGGGCAGCCAAAGATTATCAGACAAGCGGGCGGATCGTTTTTCTGGAAGATTATGATATGAACACTGCCAGGCTGCTGGTTCAAGGCGTGGATGTGTGGATGAATACGCCCAGACGCCCCAATGAGGCTTCAGGCACTTCAGGCATGAAAGCTGCCCTAAACGGCACCCTGAATTTTTCCGTTCTGGATGGCTGGTGGCAGGAGGGATTCAATGGCAGCAATGGATGGGCAATCGGCGATAACACGGATTATGCTGATCCGAATATGCAGGATGAGAAAGACGCTGAAAGCCTGTACAACACGCTGGAAAACGAGATCATTCCGATGTATTACCAGACACGTTCGATGGGAGACGCTTCATTCCAATGGCTGGCAAAGATCAAAGAAGACATGCGCTCCCTGCCCTGGCAATTCAGCACCCGCAGGATGCTGAAAGAGTATTTGCATAAAATGTATCTGCCCGCGTTGGAAGGATAATTAGGCATAAGAAAAAAGGAAGGATCGAATGGCTGAATTTTTCGCAACCGCAAACCCCTGGCTGGTAGCCGCGGTAATTTTTGTTGTGCGCGTCCTGAATATGACGGTGGATACTATCCGCATGCTGACCGTGGTGCGCGGCATGAAAACGATCACCTGGATTCTGGGTGTCATCCAGACCGTCTTGTTTGTCGTGGCACTTGGTTCGGTAATCAATGACCTGGATAACCCCTTAAATATTATTTCCTACGCGGTTGGCTTTGCCACCGGTAATGTCATCGGCATGCTGATCGAAAAACGCCTGGCGTTTGGATTTATCAACATGACCATCATCAGCTCCCTGCGCGGCCAGGAACTGGCCGAAAGGCTGCGCACGGACGGGCATGCGGTAACCGAGATCCCGGCGCGCGGCAAGGATGGCACAGTGGAAATTCTTGAGACAAGCGTTCAGCGCAAATTTGCGCCCGGCGTTAAAGAACTAGTCATGCAGATTGATCCATCCGCCTTCATTACTTCGCGAGATATCCAGCCGCTGCACCGCGGGTATTGGCGGGAATAAGGCCTTATCAATTTTTCAAAATGAAGGTTAACTGAATTGAAAAGAGGCCGGTATTCTCCGGCCTCTTTTTGCACTTCTCATCTTATTTTTTCTTTGTTTCCTTTACAACTTTTTCTTCCTTTACTGCTTCTTTCACTTTTGATTCGCGGTTGACCAACAGAATAACTGCTCCGACAACAACCAGAATTGGCCCCAAGGCCATGAAGAACAGCGGCAGAAAGCCGAATAGCCCGAAGCGGCGGCCGCCAAAATTACTGCGCATCTTCGATAACATTGCGCGCCTCACTGGCCGGCTGATTATTCCCGGTTGAACGCCTTCTGGCTGCACAGGTGCCTGCATATTCAGGCAATCGCCGTCCGGTTTCCCATCTTTGTCGGCATCCTCGGCGATGCAGTTGTTCTTGCCTGCCGCTGTGCTGCCTGGCTGAATTTCGGCCCGCATCTCATCAAATGCAGCCTGCCTTTCTCCAGCTATTTTTCTTCCAAATACTAATGCGCCGGCATCTACAGCAGTGCCCAGCAGCCCCAGCGCGAGGCAGATCCAGGCTATTGTTTTAAGCGTCTTGTTCATTTTTTCCTTTCTTTATTACTGTGGTTATTAGTTATTCCCGCGATTCTTTCTACGGGTTCCTTAAACGCCTGGCCATGCCAAATTGAAATGCGGATTCCTCAACTTCAACCACAGCCAGACGGACCCCTTCATCAAGTTCGCCAGAAACAAGCTCCGAAAAAGCATCCGAGCGAGCGCCGGTTTGAATCGGCACATTGGTAAATCCTCCCAAGCCATCGCTAGCCATAACATAAGCCTCGCCCGCTTCGTCGTACTGAATTGCCGTATTAGGCACCAGCAGCGCATCATCCACCTGGTTCGTGATGATGCTGACTGTGACGGTAAATCCGGGTTTAACTTGATCATCCGGAGTGTTGATGCCAACGCGCACATCAAAATAAGTGTCATTATCGCCTTCGATGCCGACATTCCCAATTTCCAGCACAGTGCCGGAATAGGTGCTGTTTGGAATGGCGTCAAAGGTTAATTCTGCGCTCTGCCCGATCTGGATTTTGTTTATCTCCATTTGGGAAATCTGCACATTTACAACCAAATTGGAAAGGTCATCCAGCTGTAAGGCGATTTCCCCTGAACCAGCTTTCTCGCCAGCCACAGCATTGATTGCCGTAACCGTACCGGAAAAAGGCGCCACAATATTGGCCTGATTAATCGTGTTCTGAAATGCCTGCACCTTGGCGCGGGTGGCAGAGACTTCATCGCTGCCATCCAGCAATCTCTCATAAGCCGCACGGGCTTCTGCCACAACTTCTTTTTGTAAGTCATATTCAATAAAATAGCCTTCAGTGCGGTAACCGTAGGGAGTGCCAAGGATCTGGCTTAGTGCCCGCAGCTGACTATCGCGTTTGACTGTTGCGGTTTGGAGCGCATTATAGGCAGTGATCCTTTCAGGATCTTTCTCCTCCAGTCGCCTTACTTTTTCGTAAGCCAACTCAAGTTCACGGACTTCCTCCCGTGCAGAGTTGTAATTGGCGTATACGGTTTCCACGCGCTCATCGGCAACATTAGTGCCGTAAAACTCATGGCGCATGGTGTATTTATTCTTGAGGATCGTTTCCTGGTAAAGGGCTTCCTCTAAAGCCGCCTGAAATTCGGCATCCGAAGCAAGCTTTTTTTCAAGCTCGGCCTGGGCTTCCAAAAGGGAATCGCGCGCCTGCAGGATTTCACCGGATATAGAACTATCATCAAGGGAGAGCAAAATCTCGTCTTTTTCCACCTGATCGCCGACTTTTAAACTGAAATCACTGACAATACCGCTGGATTCCCAGGTGAGTGAGGCGCTGGGAAGCGCAGCAACCACCCCCAACGAATCAACCTTTTCAGTGATGGCACCTCGTTCCACCTGAGATGTCTGCGTAGTAAGTGAACTTGGGCTGCCAGCGAGCGCTGGCACAATCGCTAATGACGCCACCGCCAAACATATTAAAACAAGGGCTGCCCAAAGCCATTTTCTTCTTGTTTTCAAAAATTTCTTCACATTCGATATCATGATTTTTACATCCAGGTAAATCAGTATTTTCAGGGGGTAAGGAGGTCAACCCTCACCCCCTGCGTCCTTATTCTGTCCGCAGCGCTTCTACTGGTTCCAATTTGGCCGCCCGGTTGGCGGGATAGAGCCCAAATACCAACCCAACCGCAACCGAAAAACTGACAGCCATTAAGACAGACCCCATACTTATTTCAGGCGTTAAGGCAGTACTGCCGAAAGCAGCCACGCCACCGATAACCGATGATATTCCCCAACCAACTAACACACCCAACAGGCCGCCGACCAATCCAATGATCAGGGATTCCACCACGAATTGCAGCATGATATCGCTGTCGCGCGCCCCCACCGCTTTACGCAGTCCGATCTCCTTGGTGCGCTCAATGACCGAGACCAGCATGATGTTCATGATTCCGATACCGCCCACCAGCAGGGAGATACCCGCGATGCCGCCCAGAAAGACAGTCAATATACCTGTAATGGATGTTGCCGCTTCTGTCAGTGTTTCGGTTGACATGACATTGAAATCGTCCTCATCATCGGAGCGGATATCATGGCGTGACCGCAGGATGGAGGTAACCTCGGTGATGGCGTTCTGAACTTTTTCAGCATCTACCACAGCCACGGAAATCTGGCTGACCTCGTCGTGCGCGCTTGAGCGCGTAATAATTCGAACCTGGGCGGTGGAAATGGGAACGATCACCTGATTATCTGAAGAACCAATGGAATCCCCGCCTTTGGATTCCAGAATGCCGACCACCTGATACAGGTTGCTGCCAATGCGGATCTTTTGGCCCAGAACACCCACAGATGCGCCGAAAAGTTCTTCAACTACATCGCTTCCCAGGACTGCAACCGTTGCATGATTGTCAATATCTGCCTGAGTAATAAAGCGACCGCCTTCAACGGGTGTGTTGCGCACTGCAGAATAATCGGGAGTGACACCCATCACTGTGGTTGTCGTGCTGGCGCCCGCGTAGGTAACATCCATGCTGCGCTGTACTACCGGCGCAACCGCTTTAACTGATGGCGCGCCGCCAGAATCAATGATCGCATCCGCATCCGCAAGGGTTATCGGCTGGGGATTAGTGCCCTCATTGGTTGAAGACACATATAAGAGATTTGTCCCCATCGATTCAATGCTGCTGGTTATTGAAGAGGACGCGCCATTGCCGATTGCCAGCATGGAAACGACTGACGCGACACCAATGACAATGCCGAGCATGGTCAGGGCTGTGCGCAGTTTATTGGCGTTCAGGCTTTCAACTGCGTCGGTAAGAAATTTAAACCTGTTCATTTTCCACTCTCCCGTCAAGCAAGTGCACTATTCGCTCCGCCCGATTCGCCACGCGAGAATCATGCGTTACAAGAATCAGCGTGACGCCATTTTCCTGATTCAATTCCAGAAGAAGTTCCATTATTTCCTCGCCGGATTTTGAATCCAGGTTGCCTGTCGGTTCATCCGCCAGTACTATCGCCGGGTCGTTGACCAGCGCCCGGGCGATTGCCACGCGCTGCTGCTGGCCGCCCGAAAGTTCAAAGGGTTTATGGCGCATGCGGTCCTGCAAGCCGACACGGGTCAACAGTTCTTCTGCTTTGGTCTGGGGCAGCTCATGCCCGTTGCGCCGGTAACGCAGGGGCAACATGACATTTGATAAAGCTGATGACCTGGAAAGCAGGTTGTAAGATTGGAAGACAAAGCCCACCTGGCGGTTTCGGACTTCCGCGAGATCATTCGATTCAAGATTCGCCACATTATGGCCGTTCAGGAAATATTTGCCGGTGCTGGGGCGGTCCAGGCAGCCAAGGATGTTCATTAAAGTTGATTTACCCGAACCGGATGGTCCCATGATTGCCAGCACTTCTCCCTGTTTAATTTTCAATGAGAGGCCGCGCAGCGCATTTACCTCGACATCACCCATTTGATAGGTTTTCGTCAGATCGACTGCATCTACAATATTTTTGTTCATTCTATTCATGCCATTTTCCTGTTATTGCTGAGGCCGTTCGCCCTGAGGGCGTTCACCTTGAGGGGGAACTCCCCCACCAATGATGCCCATGCCACCCATCATCATGAATTGGTTATCGCTGCTTGTGGAATACACTGCCAGAGTATCGCCTTCAGCAACCTCGCCGCTTTTGATCTCGGTAAAGGTATCAGAAGAGGCGCCGGTTTCAACCGGAACCATGGTCGTGCTTCCAGCCGAATCTACCTTGATGATCGCAGCGCTGCCATCGCGGCTGACAACAGCGCCATTGGGAACCAGCAGTGCATTCTGGACTTCGCTTGTGATAATGCTTACCACGGCAGTAAATCCGGGTTTGACACTCTCGTCCGCATTGAGAACTTTTACAGTGACATTGAATTCGACCACACCGCTTTCATCAGTGCCTGCTGATGATATTGAGGCAACTTCACCTTCATACTCATTTTCCGGGATGGCATCAAAAGTAACCACGGCTTTTTGGCCCCCATTGATTTTGTTGATATCCACTTCGGATACTGCCACTTCAACGACCAGATTATTGAGATTGTCAATTCGGACAGCAACATCACCGCTGCTGACCTTTTGACCGCTGATGGCTGAAATTTCAGTGATCGTTCCGTCAAATGGCGCCACGATATTAGACTGGTTAATGGAATTCTCGAGTGCCTGTACATTGGCTTCAGCTGCAGCAATCTCGTCGGTCTGGTCGAGATAGCGGTTGTAATCAATGCGTGCCTCTTCAACAGCCGCTTTGGCCTGATCGTAATAAATAAAGTCGGTTTCTGCAGCATGGCTGTAATAGGTACCCAATAAATTATTGAGAACGCGCAAAGCCTTGTCACTTGCAGCAACAGAATCCTGATATTCCTTGTATGCCGCAGCGACTTTTGTTTTATCTGCATCGGGACCGGCAAGCGACTGATGGGCCGTATCTTTTTCCCAGACAACCTGCTGGGCGGCATAATAATTATCCCGGGCATTATCGATGGCGTCCCAGGATGAACCTTTCACATTCCAGTAATCCCGGTTTGTATTGTATTGGCGAAGGGTGTACTCGGCATCCGAGAGCGTTTGTGCAGCAGTATAAAGATCTGTATTGGCGCTTTGAAGATTATCCAATTCAACTTTTGCATCGAGCAGGTCGGATTGCGCCTGTAAAATGGACGAGGAAAGGGAGCTCTCTTCAAGGGAAAGCAGAATATCGCCCTTTTTCACCTGATCGCCAACTTTATAGGTAAATGGGCTGATAATGCCGCTCGACTCCCAGGCAAGTTCCACCATGGGCTGCGCTTCGAGCGTGCCAACCACGTCAATACTTTCGGTCAGCGATCCGGTAGAGACTTTTACATACTGGACGGCTGTTTCATCTTCACTAACTCGTGCTGATCGCGTAGTGAAAAAAACAGAAGCGGCGATCGCCAGCAAAAGCACCCCCCCACCAATCAGAACCAATTTCTTCCTTGATTTATATAAATCAACAGCATTATCTTTTATCTTTTTTAAATCCATCGCATTATTCTCCTGAGAATTAGACTTCAGGCTTACTTTAAGGCTTTTATCCCGGGATAGTCAGTGTAGGTCATCAATAAGCGGAATGAGCGCTGTCAGAAGTTATGGTGAGAGCAGTCATGCTTCAGGGTGATGCCTGTCACCCTCATTTTGTCAGCGATTATGTTAAGATGCTGATATGGAAAACAAGCATATTGACCAACGGGTGATCCAGATTCTGCGCTGGTCCATCATCGTACAGATCATTTTCCTGGCGCTGAGTTCATTTTCGCCGCGGATTTTGATCCGCAATAATCGTCTCGGGATCGAGATGGATTATTGGGGGATCGTGGCGATTCTGCTCATGCTGGCCATTCTGGGAGTGCTGTCAATTAAAAAATTCGAAGCAACCATCACCCGTTTTGCATTTCTGATGATCCTGTACGCGCTGGCGATCATCACTATCCTTTCACGGCATTTGTTTTCACTGACCATCATCCGCCGCCCCGAACCTTTTCAAAACCTCAGCCTTTTCCGCTGGGATGCCATTTTCTTCCTGATCATTCCCCTGGTTTTTATCGCCTGGCAATACAAGATGCGGGAAGTGGTGATTTACAGCCTGGTGATCATGGTTGCCGAAGGATTCCCGGTCTTTCTGCAGCAGCAGCCTGAGGGTGTATTTTTTGCTGCCGCCAACTTTTTAGGCAGCATCGCGCGCAGCGGGATTTTTATTATTGTCGGCTGGATCGAGAACCGACTGGTGATGCTGCAGCGCAGCCAGCATGAACAACTCATTGAAGCCAACCAGAAACTGCGAGAATATGCCCTGGCCAGCGAGAAACTGGCTCAAACCCAGGAGCGCAACCGCATCGCGCGTGAGTTGCACGATACGCTTGCGCATACACTGAGCAGTTCATCGGTTCAACTGGAAGCTATCAAGGCACTGTTTGACCGCAATCCCGCGGAAGCAAAAAAAATGCTCTCAAAAACTTTAGAAATCACCAAAAATGGATTATCAGAGACACGCAGGGCTCTGGTTGATTTGCGCGCTTCTGAGCTGGAGGCATACGGGTTAACCCAGGCTATCAGGAATGTAGTTTCATCCGCTGCTGAACGGGCCGGATTTGAAACTGAATTTCATCTAGAAAAGGACCTGGATATGCTGCCCGAGGATATTACCCACTGCCTGTACCGCTGCGCGCAGGAAGCAATTGAAAACACACTGAGGCATGCGAATGCAAAAAAAGTGATTGTCAGCCTGATGGCAGAGGACGATGAAGCGGTTTTATCCATCCGCGATAACGGCAAGGGATTTGACCCTCAGGAATTGGGCAAAGAACACCTGGGTATCCGCGGCATGCGGGAACGCGTGGAAATGTTGGGCGGGAAGCTCACGATTGAAAGTACAAAAAAACAGGGGGCAGAGATAAAAATTACCCTGAAGAGGAATCATGATCAAAGTGATCATTTGTGATGACCAGGAAGTGGTATGCCAGGGATTAAAAGCGATCCTGGGAACTGCTGATAACCTGGAGGTTACCGGTGTCGCCAATAACGGATTGGAAGCTCTTGAATTGGTCGAAAAAAAGGGAGCCGATGTCGTGCTGATGGACCTGAAAATGCCGGTGATGAACGGCATCCATGCCACCAAAGAGATCAAGGAAAAACACCCGCAGGTCAAAGTATTGGTTCTCACGACTTATGATGCTGACGCCTGGTTGTTTGACGCCATCCGTAATGGCGCAGACGGTTATTTATTGAAAGATACAACGCGGGAGGCGCTGATCCAGGCAATTGAGGAAATCGTTGAAGGTAAAACCCCGGTGGATTCCAAAGTCGCCGGCAAACTGTTCTCCCAGCTTTCCAAACATCCTTTACCCGGGGATTCAACAATTGGAAAGGACCTGGCGGAAAGGGAGAAAGAAATCCTGAAACTCATCGCGCAAGGCATGACCAATGCGGAGATTGCCCATACCCTGTTTTTATCTGAAGGCACGGTTCGCAATTACGTCAGCGCCATCCTGGAAAAACTGGGTGTGGAAGATCGCACCCAGGCAGCAGTGCTGGCGCTGCGGTTTGGGCTGGTGGAGTAGAAATTAGCTTTTTTAAAGAATATGTAATGGTAACAAATTGCTCCCTTCGACAAGCTCAGGGAGCAATCTTTTTAATAAAATGAGGTCATTCCTTCTGGAATTGAGCCTGAATTAAACCACCCTCTGGCAATGCGGGCAAAAAGCTGCGGATCCTGCATATTCCAGACATGCCCCAGGCCGGGCAACAAAATCCCTTTTGCGCCGGGAATCTGGCGCACCAATTTGCGCGCCATGGATTTGGCAAAGGGTGTTTCCCTGCCGCCGACAGCCACAAGCACAGGAATAGCCGTGCTGACCGGTGTTTGAATATCCAGGTAGGAGAGCATGAGAATCTTAACCATCAGCGCCGGATCCATGTGTTTCATATCCTCACCCAGCATTTCAGCATATCGGGGTGGGATGCCGAACTGAAGCATCAGCAATTTGCCTAATTGTTCCGGGCGCATGAGCTTGAGAATTGGTTCATTCAATTTTAAATAGACTTTGAAGACCCCGGTCATGAATGGACTCAGGCTGGCTGAGGTCCCGCTGAGAATGGCGCGGTCTACCACTTCTGGCGCCCGTGAAAGCAAAGCCTGCGCCACCACCCCACCGTAGGAAAGCCCAACCACGTGTGCTTTTCCCGAAGGAGATTTTGATCGGATAAGGGATGCAAGATCCAGAACCAGTTCTTCCATCGGAAGTGCCCCCAACGCACTGCTCAATCCATGGCCGGGCAGGTCGGGCGCCAGGCAGTGAAATTCTGTGAGAGTCTCAAGCTGAGGCTGCCACATGCGCCCGCTGAGAGGCGAACCGTGCAGAAAGAGGATGGCGGGAGACGCGGGATCACCGGATTCGTAAACGTGCATGGCTGGATGGGAATTTGTGGACATCATATTCCTTCGATACAGGCGTTTTGTTTAAACATCAGGCGATATTATAAAACCGGATTATCTTTTCTCACAATAACAAAAATCTCGGAACAACAAAAGTCAAAGTGACTGATAAAGCGAGGAAAATAGTGAAAATTGCGAAACAGTGCGCAGCCTCCTGTAAGGATCCTGATAACGAATTAATTTAATAATCAGGGGATAGATTGCTTAACCCTGCAGCGTAGGGTTCGCAATAATATGGAAAAAGCTGCCAATTTCTTTATAAAAATTGATAGATTCTGATAGTCCTGCCACCCTACAATTGCACCAGTTATAACGAACAAAAGGTACAGGAGCAAAAAATGGAAGTTCCACGCCATTGGCGGTTGCAAAAACAACGATATGGGCTGGTGGGCGAAGTCTGCCCGCACTGCGACGCGAAAATCTTTCCCGCACGTGATGTCTGCCCGGAATGCGGCGGAGAAGCCAAAGAACCCTACCGCTTCAGCGGCAAAGGTGAAGTGTATTCCTACACCATCATGAACAATGCGCCGGCAGGCTTTGAGCGCAATTTACCTTATACCGTTGCATTGGTTAAGCTCGATGAAGGCCCGACCGTTACAGCGCAGCTGACTGACCTGGGCGCGAAACCGGTCAAGATCGGTATGCCGGTCGAGATGGTCACGCGGCGCATCAAGGAAGACGGCGACGAGCGCGGGATGCTGATCTATGGATACAAGTTCAGGCCTGTGTTGCAGGGATAAAGTAAATTTTTTATCAAGGCGCTTTCCAAAGATGGAGAGCGCTTTTTATTTTATGGCATAATTTCAGCGCATCAATATTCTATAAAATTAATAGTTGGGCTGCTCTTAATAGGAATCCAGTTTGAATAAGGAGATTCGATGCTGATTGACAATGCGCAAATCAGTCGTACTACATTTAATAACAAGGTAGCCGTCGTTACTGGCGCGGGACAAGGCATCGGACGTGAGACGGCGCAGATACTCGCGCATCTCGGTGCAGCGGTGATTATCGCCGAAATCAACAATGCAACTGGAAATGCAACCGCAGAAATGATTCGCGCTGATGGCGGACAAGCATTGTTCATCCACACGGACATTGCGGACGTGGCAAGTATGGAACGGATGCACGCGCATGCGATCACGAATTTCGGCAAGGTCGATTTTCTCATCAACAACGCAGAAGCATTTGTTCTCAAGGCAATGATCGATCACACCATCGAAGAATGGGATCATGTATTTGCGGTCAATCTGCGGAGCATGTTGATTGGCGTCAAATTGTTCATGCCGGAAATGCTTCAGCGCAAATTGGGCGTCATCATCACGATGCAATCGGCGGATGGAATGCCATACATGTCGGCGTATCTCGCGACAAAAGTTGGATTGCGCTCGGCTACGTTGTCGCTTGCCGCTGAAGTCGGCGATGAGAGTGGCTTGTCAATCTATTGCTTCGGACCCGGCATGGTGGACACGCCATCAGCACAAAAGGCAGCGCGAGAACTTGCCCCGCTGTATCATGTGACGCCTGAAGAATTTATTCGGTTGAGCGCACCTGGAGGAAAAATGACTTCCGCGGAGGTTTGTGCGACAGGATTAGTGGGAACGATTCTGTTTGCACGAGATTTTCATGGTCAAGGCGATGTTCATTATTTGTATGGTTTGGCAAAGTTGGGACTGGATGTTGATGGAGAACCCATTTGCTCGACGGAAACTACCACCGAGCCAGTGAACACGCTTGTTTTGAACCATCAAACACTCGACGTTATTGCGCTGAACCACAAGATGGAAGAAGTTGTGTGCGCCAATCAACAAGAATACGAATCACTCTCTATGTTTCAAAAACCTGTCATCAAGCGAATGTTTCAGCAAGGCACAGGATTAAAGATCGAAGAGTGGATTGCGCATGCGGAGGCAATGTCACGCGCGTTGGAAAACGGAACAGCTACTTCGCAGATGCGCGCAGATTATATCCAGCTTGTTCAGCGGATGATTGCGTACATAACTAAGCAAGAATCAGATGCACGCGGCTGGATTAAAGACAGCAAGCAACTAGAGATCGCGCTTGCCGCGCTCGCGGAACGAAAAGACATCGCGCAAAATTTATGCGATGCACTGTCGGAAGCGGAAAGAAATGTCACGTCTTGAAAAAACTTTCGGCAGGATTGCGACGAGAACAGATTGCTGATCTATGGGTATGCAAAGCACTCCCTACGGTCGCAAGTTCAGGCCAGCGATGCAGGGATAAAGTATATTTTTTTCAAGGCGCTTTCCAAAGATGGAGAGCGCTTTTTTTTATTAATATAGGACAATTGCCGTGCATTGGGAATTTGTATAATTGATAGTTAGTCGGTACACGCAGTCAGGGCTTGAGTAGAACAAAATATGCAGGAGGTTCCTTTTTATGCGTCATACTCGCGAGGAAGTAATCAAGCGCACTATTCAGGAATTCGAACGTCTGGATCATCTGGTTAGCAGCCTTACTGATGAAGGTTGGAACAGGTTGCTTACCAGACCCGAGACCAAAGATCCCTGGACTGTGAAAGATGCACTGGCGCATATCACCCATTGGAAGGCGGACGAAGCCAGAAAAATCAGGAAACAACCCATACCTTCAGAGGAAAAGGGGCTCAATTGGACGGATGGGAACCACCTTATCTACGAGCGTTGGCGTTATCGCTCCCCGCAGGAAGTTTTAGCCTGGCACAGGCAGGTTCAGGAGGATGTGCTGACTGCGCTTAAAGATGCCCCCGAAGAATGGTACAACGACAGGGACAGGCGAAAGGAATGGCCTTTTGATCTGGATGGTCATTCAAGTTATCATCGCTTAAACGATATCGAACACGCACTGAAAAAGTCAACAAAGTGAGTACCGCCCAACACCGATTGCATGCTATGAGCGCGGGCATTCAAACGCACTTTCGGTAAGCGGCTATAACCTGCGTATTCTTCGTTTAGAAGTTACTTATGTCAATACCGCCCTTGCCAGAAACACCTGCCTTGAGATGATATCATTCACCCTTTCCCCGCAGACCGAGTGGTAGATATAGTTATAAGTTCCGGTCTTTTCTCCAATGAAATCTGGAATTGATAAAGCGTCCTCCATTAATTGAAAGGGTTGTCGAAAATCAATGCTAAATGTTTATAAATTAGAATCCGCTTTGTTCTAGTTAACAAAGTATAAAAATCGGGGTGAGGTGTGAATTATTACTACTTTATCTGTAAAATAGAACTACTTTCACTGGAGATTAAGAATTTTGCCCAACCTGAACAGTTTGACCAATGCCCAAAATAGCAAAGATTTTTATATTGTTGTAGACGTGGAAACTTCCGGGCCCACTCCGGGAAAATATGCTCTGCTGTCCATAGGCGCCTGCACCATCTGCAACACCAAGCAAACCTTTTACGTCGAATTGCAGCCCGATGTGGAAGAGGTGCTTGGAGAAGCCATGCAGATTAATAAATTATCGCTTGATGAATTACGCAAGGCAGGTTTGCCGCCGCGTGAAGCTTTGGCGCAATTTTCCGACTGGATTTATGGAGTACTGCCGGAAAACCACAAGGCTGTTTTTACGGCTTTTAATGCCCCTTTCGATTGGATGTTCATCAATCATTATTTTCACAACTATCTTGGCAAAAATCCCTTTGGATATAAGGCTCTTGATATTAAAGCATTTTACATGGGGGTTTACGGCGTATCCTGGTCAGACACTTCGCATATCAAGGTCAGTGCAAAACTGACACATAATCAAGAGCTTCCACATCATGCTTTGAAAGATGCCATAATGGAGGCTGATCTATTTGAGAGGATTCTTAAAGAGTCGTTCAAGAAAGGGCATAAGGAAAATAACCATGACGGAAAAGACCGATAAACCTAACCAGGAGTTAATTTCCATTATTGAATCTGCCCATCGATTGGGTGTGGAAATGAATGAGGCAGATGCTTTGCAATGGTTAAGCGCCATGATTGGCGAGGGGAAAGACGACATTCAGGTTGATGAGAAAAGCGGTATCTTTGGCCATCGTATTACCCTGCTGGATTTTAGCGATCATGACCTGGCTCATTTTCGAAAAATCGGAAAAATTGTTGAATTTGAAGATGTCCCCGGCAAAGTGGAAACCGCACTGTCGCTATCCGGTTCGGCTGCCCAATCAAAGATCCAAACCTACCCTGGTGATGCTGATTTTTTTGAAAGAGTGAATATTATCGCTGATAGCCGCCAGGCAGCCTGCCAGATTTTAAGCCAGATCATGCGTGAAAAAGCGCTATCAACCCTTTCGGGTAAGACGCACACCTTAATTGAGGTGAAATTTGGATCGTATCCAGTGGATATTCGCCGCAATGAAAATTTTTATAAAGCCGGCACCCCCATTGCCTGGATGCCGGATGAAATCCAGGATGGCAAGATTTCGGGCAAACGGGAGGATGGAACTCCGATTGAATTTTCTTGGGATGAGGCTGCCCAAGACCCGGGTTGGTGCAAGTTCGACTGGGTGGTGGCTGACACCAACCGAATGCAATTGGTCAATGCCAGCAATATGCTGGATGTGACCTGGGAAGCCCCGGACGGAAGCATTACTCCCCTGGATGGCTATCTGGATGCTTATTTTCAGGAAGTGTACCTGGATGCTGCTTCTGTTCCGATCTTCAGCAAGCTGGTAAAAAATGTATCCGATGATGCTCTGGATGATTATGTACACTCGCTGGAGAATGAAGTGCACAAATACGTCACCAAAAGCCCGAACTTTGGAAAAGCAGCCAAGCGTTTATATAATATTTTCCGGCTGACAGGGCGCTATACGGATGCGGCTTATTTACGCGAATTGTTTGACGAACCTGCAACCATGCTATATCAAATTGGGGCATTGATTCGCACGGTGGATGAAAGTTTTCAGCCCGATTCACAAATTGACTGTGCATCCATACTCAACCAGGCAGATGAACTGATCCTGTCAGTTACTGATGTGCTGGAGGGGGCACAGGAAAAAGAAATTGTGCGCCTTTTACTGCGTTTTCGAAATTTGCTGGCTGACGATGTCAACCGGGGTACGCTTTCTTCCCAGGCAGAGGCTGTCCGCGCTGAAGTGGTCAACCTGGTCAATAACTTCTTCTATGAAAAATTAACGGGTGTTCCCACCATTCGCGATTATCTGGAAAATCTGCAAAAAAGTTAATTTTTGCTTTCACCTCGCGCACTGCGACGAAAAGACCTTTCCTGCGCGCGATGTCTGCCCGGAATGCGGCGGCGAAGCTTAAGAGCCCGACCGTTACGGCGCAGCTGACTGACCTGGGCGAGAAGCCGGTCAAGATCGGCATGCCGGTCGAGATGGTCACGCGGCGTATCAAGGAAGACGGCGACGAACGAGGGATGCTGATCTATGGGTATGCAAAGCACTCCCTGGGTCGTAAGTTCAGGCCTGCACTGCAGGGATAATAAACAAGTAATTCTAAATGGTAAAACACCTTCCAGAAACGGAAGGCGTTTTCGATTAACTAGCCTATTCGAAGCCCCATCTTTAAACAATCGGATTGTTGAACAGCCCACGAATAGCTGTTGTTTTTATGTTTGTGCTTATTCACTCCCAGTGAACGATTTGGGGCTGAAAACCAGCACCAACGCCAGGACCACATAACCCAGCATACCAATCAGGCTGGTAGGTCCCGGTCCGAGTAGCGGGTTAACTGTGGCATTTGACATTAGCAGCGGAAAAGCTGAAGTGGCATTCAGCATGCCGTGTCCAATCGAGGCGGGCCACACGCTGCCGCTCCGCAGGGTAACCCAGCTGAGCAAAACACTCGCCGAGCAGGTGTAAACCACGTAGATCAGCACAAAGGGGAAGTTCAGGGAGGCTCCCAGGTAGAACAAGGGAAAATGCCAAACGCCCCAAACCAAACCGACCAGCAGGGCTGCCCGACGCGCTCCGGTGGCTGGGTCTGCCTTCACCCCGTCAGCACCGTTATTGGAACCGGAAACCAGGGCCATCAGCTTTTGCAGCAGGTAAGCCCGCCAGCCAAATTCTTCTCCCATCGAAGCAACCCCATTGATGAGCATCACTACGAACATGGTTTGGACAAACAGGATCAGGAAGGCAATCCAGGGCTGTGCTGCCAAGGATGGGATCGCAGCAAACGCCGCCCGCACCTGGCTGAGGCTTGGATCAAAGTCCTGCGGGAAGAACAGGTAAAACAGTACGCCGCCAACAATGGTCGCCAGGAGCGGCAGCAGCCAGGCAGCCAGATAGAACCGCCAACCGCTCTTGAGGTTGGGACGCAGCCAGAGGTTTTTCCAACCCTCTTTTGTCACCGCGCGGGTAAAAATATTAGCCAGGGCCGGAAGGGTAATGATGATGTAATTGGCAAGCATCATCCCGCCGGTGGGGTTGGTATCCATCAATCCAGACTGCTTGACTACCAGTACCACAATCCAGGAAAGGATAAATACAAAGATGAGAAAAATCAGGATTCTTTTTGTGTTTAGTTGGATTTTCATCGCCATCTTCCATGTAAAGTTATTTGGCATCATTATAAAAGTAATATTATGTAAATGCATTCTCCGGTTGGGGATATTATTGATAATCTTTAGATAGCATCAATCTCTAAAGATTAAGAGCCTTTTATGATCAATTGACGCACTATCAATGGCTAGAGATATTGTATAATCAGCGCCTTGCCCGCTCTCAGTGATCGAAGCAAGCCTGATGAAATTGATTTGCGCAAACCAGAACTTTTTCGGCTTGGTTGCCGAGATTTCAACTGTATAGGCCATTTGGACAAGACGTTTGTTCCTAACCAAAGCGTTACCGCCAGATGCGGGCAAATGATCTCTTCACTCAACAAATTAATCAGGAGTACTTCATGAAGCCATTAAATCTTTTTCTGTTGTTGACCTTTCTTCTTTTCATTGTCGGTTTCGGTATTACGGGCATTCTTATCTCCACAGGCAGCCCGGATTACCTCATTGTGCTTACCCAGATCATAATGGCCTGGACGCCAACCATGGCTTTCGCCATCATCCACCGCAAAGTAGATCCAGGCAGGTCTCTTTGGCGCAACATTTCAGACTTATTTGCGGCACGGATCAGGCTGCTGCCCCTGCTTGCATCGATCCTGATCCCGGTTATCGCAACGACCGTTGTCTGGATTGGTTGCTCGGCGGTATCAGGAAAGGCGCTTTCAAATTTCCTTGCGGATCTATCGGTCGCGTCGCTCCTTGTCATGTTCTTTGACAGCCTCATTCGAGGACCGCTTGGGGAGGAACTTGGATGGCGCGGTTTCCTGCAAAACGAGCTGAACAAACGCTTCCCCCTGCTCAAATCCTCATTAATCGTTGGCGTGATTTGGGGCTTGTGGCACCTGCCGCTGTGGTTCGTATCAGGTTTTCAGGGTGTTAATCTGCTTCTCTATATCGTATTCTTCATGGTTGGGCTTGTCTCTTTCTCGGTCATCATCGGCTATGTGTATCATCGAGGCGGAAATCTGCTCTACCCGATATTGCTGCACCAAATGCTCAACTTCACCGGCAGGCTGCTGGAAATTGACGAGCTCACAGTCCTTGGGGGAAGCAGCGCCGTTTATGTGATCATCGCGCTCGCTATCAGCATGATATTGTTCAGGTCGGGGCGCGAACCAGCCGCGACGATGTGAGGGTTTTGTTTTAGAAGTTTCGCGATAGCAAATAAAACCTGCAACCAGGTAAAAAATTTTTCTGTCTGAATAGGCGCCCCGGTAATTGTGGGCGCTTTTTTTTGGACAGAGGCTCTTGCTGTGTTGGTAATAAGATATATTATTTAAAAACTGGTGTTTGATATAAGATCAGTAGAAAGGATAAGAAGCCCGAATGTCACAAATTGCATGCCCAATAGAAGTTTATTTGGAAGCAAGCAGGGTTCGCACATTCGCGGGTGCGCTCGATTGGCCGGGCTGGTGCCGCAGCGGGCACGACGAGGCCTCAGCGCTTCAGGCATTGATGGATTATGGTCCGCGCTATGCTAAGGCCCTACAAGAAACACAGCTTGAGTTCCATCCCCCGGCCTCGGTAACCAATCTGGTCGTTGGTGAACGCCTAATGGGCAACACCACCACCGATTATGGCGCGCCAGCCATCGCTCTGTCAACCGATTCACTTCCGATGGATGCGGAAGAACTCGACCGCTCGCAGATTATTCTTGAAGCCTGCTGGAAGGCGCTTGATAACGCCATGCGATCAGCAAACGGCAGGGAGCTGCACAAAGGTCCACGAGGCGGGGGACGGGATCTGATGAGGATAGGCGAGCATGTCCGGGATGCTGAAATCGCTTACCTGGGCAGCCTCGGAGGAAAATTTAAACCTGAGGCTGAGAATGGACCGCGCCAAATTATTGCAATGCTCCGCAGGGAAATTCTCATCACGCTGGCAGCATCCGCGCGCGGTGAGATCCCTCCGCGTGGCCCGCGCGGGGGTTTGCGCTGGTCACCACGCTACTTTGTGCGGCGGCTAGCCTGGCATGACCTTGACCACGCGTGGGAGATTGAGGACAGGGCTGAATGACCTGGTTATTGATCCAGGCATCAACCCCTGTGACCCTCAAAAGAGTTAGGAGAAATTAATTATGGAAGCATTTAATGGCAATATGCAGGAATACCGGGATCAGTTAAAGGGGATCATCCAAAAAGCATACAAGGGCTTGATGGATTACATCATGGATTTAAGGACTTACTTTAAGAATAGATATCCTAAATATTCTGTACCTGGAAATATCTATTTTGGATATATGGATATGACTTATTTTTCGCTTGTTCCAGAATCCTTTAAGCAGCACAATTTGAAGATCGCGATAGTTTTCCTGCATGAGGCCTTTCGGTTTGAAGTCTGGCTGGCGGCTGTCAATAAACAGGTTCAGGAAAAATACTGGAAAATGATCAGGGAGAGCGGCTGGGATCAATATCACCTTATTCCCGAAGTGAAAGGCAATGATTCAATTCTTGAGCATGTGTTAGTTGGCGATCCGGATTTTGGTGATCTGGATGCCCTGACAATGCAAATCGAAAAAGGAACCTTGAAATTTATTGAAGATGTGGAGGATTTTTTATCTGCTCACAAAAATTGATCCTAATTTTCCAAAGCTTTTTTAAAAATCATTACGATTTTTATTGTCATTGAATTAAGTCATTATTAAAACTGGACATTGGCCAATTGACTTAAATTGGAAGGATTAAAATCATTAATTACTAATCAAAGGAGGTGAATTATGGCATTAAATTCTTCATTAGCAGCCATAAACCTGTTGGCAGTTCTAATTGCCGGCATTATCCACATGGTCATCGGGCTTGTCTGGTTTCAACCAAAGGTCTTTGGCAATGAATGGGTAAAACTGACCAATAAGGAATTGAAACCGGCATTTCAATGGATACCTGCCGGCATCATCGGCCACCTGGTTATCGCCCTGGTGCTGGCTGTGATCGTCAATCTTGCCAACGCAACCACAGTGGCGGAAGGGGCTATTGTTGGGATCATGGTCTGTATTGGCTTCATAGCAACCCTGGAGATCGGTGAGTTGATCTGGGAGAAGATTCCTTTCAAGCTGTTCCTGATCCGCGTTGGCAACCAATTGATCGGTTTTTGCATTTCCGGGATCATTCTGGCCATTTGGCGCTAAAACCTCCTTTTCACATTTAATTTACTGAAGCTCAACGCGCATTTAATATCTCTTGATTTTGGCGAGTATGTTTCAACCAAGGAATTACTTTCGGTTTTTCCATGGGGAAAAAATATAAGAATCTCTAATACGGTAATGAATGATAGACACCTATTATTGATTTGAAAATAATCATGAAAGGTGCCATGCCAAAATTAATGCCTGAAAATCCTGTTCTTGAATTGCGGGTTGCGGTCACCGTCAGCGATTTTGAACGCTCTGTAAAATTCTATACCGAAGGGCTGGGGCTTGAACCTGCGGATATTTGGAATAACGGCAAGGGGCAGGCGCTGATCCTGGATATGGGCAGAGCCACCCTGGAAGTTTTTGATGAAACGCAGGCTGAGACGATTGACCATATCGAAGCAGGCAAACGAGTGAGCGGGCAAATCCGGTTTGCGCTGCAGGTGCCTGACCTGAAAACCGCGCTGGAGCGCCTGCTTGCGCATGGGGCCATTCTGGTGCATGAGCCGGTCAAAACACCGTGGGGTGATTTCAATGCCCGGCTTCAGGATCCCGATGGCATGCAGATAACGCTTTTTCAAAAACATTAACGCCTGGGGGATTACAACAATTTCGCCCGAATCAGACAAATCTGCCTTAAACGCCTTTTGTAATGGTGTTTTTAATTATTTGTTAAGAACAATCCCGAAATTTTGAACGCATAATGTCAGCAAATCACCAGTCTATTTTCTAAAAAGGAGTTTTTAATGGCTACTGTTAACCTTTACATCAATTTCAACGGCACGACTGAGGAAGCTTTTAAATTCTATAAATCGGTGTTTGGCGGCGAGTTCATAGGATTGCAGCGTTTCAAGGATACACCGGCCGTGGAGAATCTTGCGGCGGAGGACCAGGAAAAATTAATGCATGTTTCACTACCGCTTGGCGAGAACTTATTGCTGCATGGCACCGACATGCTTGAATCGCGCGGGCAAACCCTGGTGGCAGGCAATAATTTTAATATCATGATCGAAGCAAAAAGCAAAGAAGAAGCGGAAAAATATTTCAACGAACTGTCCGCTGGCGGCAAAGTGGGTATGCCACTTCGCGATGAGTTTTGGGGCGCCTATTTTGGTTCTTTTACTGATAAATTTGGCATTCAGTGGATGGTCAATTATCAATTCAAGCCGCTGTAGACCGCTCATTTTTCAGCAACTTATATATTACCCATTAAAATAAACTTTAATTGAAGAATTCCAGAATTCCGGATTTGAATTTGCTCGTTTTGTTCAATGCAAAACCAATCAATAAAGCTCCCCTGGGATGAACCCGGCTGGAATGACCAGGCTGCCGAATGGATAGCTGCCCAACTGACTGCCCATGGCTGGCAAGCCAGCGGGCATATCGAGACTGTACACCAGCGGGTATGGTCTGTTTTTATGCGCGTCCCGACGGACAAAGGCACGGCCTATTTTAAGGCGCCAGCGCCCCCTTTTTATGAGGCACCGCTCACGCAGGCGCTGGCCCGCTGGAAACCAAATTGCACGGTCCCACTGATTGCGGTTGATCTCGAGCGCGGCTGGCTGCTTTCAGCGGATGCGGGCACCACCCTGCGGAGCGCGGGCCAATCCCCAAATCAGGTCAATCACTGGCTGAAGGCGCTGCCGCTTTACGCTGAGCTGCAGATGGAAATGGCAGGTCGTGTACCCAACCTGCTGGCGTTTGGGGTGCCCGACCGCCGCCTGGAAAATCTGCCTGACCTCTTCGCGCATCTCCTGGAAGAGACATCGGCTTTGCGGATCGGCCTGGACCTTGGACTGACATTGGAGGAATATCAGCATTTGCTTAATTTGCGCTCCCAATTTGCAGACTGGTGCGCAGCATTAAGCGATTTAGGGCTGCCTGAAACCCTGACACATGAAGAGATCCATGAGAATAATGTGCTGGTCAATGCGAGCGGCTATGTTTTTACCGACTGGAGCGACAGCAGCGTGGCGCACCCGTTTTTTACCATGACCGTAACCTTGCGCGCGACAGCCTACTGGCTCAAACTCGATGAGTTCGGTCCTGAAATGATGCGCATGCGGGACGCTTATCTGGAGCCCTGGACAAAATTCACACCCAGAAAAAAACTGCTTTCCGCTTTTCAACTTGCTTACCGCCTGGGAATGGCCAACCGGGCCTTATCCTGGCATGAAGCTTTAAGGTCACTGACCGAAGAGCAAAAAGAACCCTATAACGACAGCGTTCCCGGCTGGCTGCAGGATTTTTTGAATCATGAGACACCGCATGATAAATGAGGAGTTCCATGACAAGTTTGGATGAATTCTTCGGTGATCACAAAGAATCAAGGCGCCTTTTCGATGTTCTGCACCGCAGGATAGAAGCGATCGGTTTTTCAGAAATCAACGTCACAAAAAGCCAGATCGCCTTCCGCAGGAAAAAAGCCTTTGCGTGGGCATGGATGCCGGGCAAATACCTGCATGGGAAGACAGCACCGCTGGTTCTCAGCCTTTCTTTTCAGGAGCGGGATGCTTCACCGCGTTGGAAGGAAATCGTTGAGCCGGCACGGGGGAGGTTTATGCATCATCTCGAAATTTATTCAACTGCTGATATCGATGCCGAAGTGGATGGATGGCTGCGGTCAGCCTGGAACCAGGCGGAATGAGATTTGTTAATTAGGCGTTGAGAACGTTCCTTGCAGTACCGTATTGAATTATCAGCAGCGAAAAAGATTGCAAGGAAAAATTCAGTATGCAGAAAAACCACCCTTTTTCAGAAGATTTCCATTTCCGCATTATGCTTCATTTGCTGGTCCTTCATGCAGGCATTGGCCTCATATTGCTTTGGGCAGGTAAGAGGGATGCGAATAATCGGTGTAACTGATCGGAACCTGAAAGACTTAATATTTTCCTGCTCGGATACGTATGAAATTGCGCTTGTCCTAATCAAAATAGCCAAATAATAGATTTTTACGGCATAATTATCATGGCGGTAATTTTTGCCAATTAATCAACACGTGAATAGGCAAACCGGGAGGCAGGAAGATTTTCATGGAGAACGACAACAAATTCCCCTATCAGTTTATTGAAAAAGTGATCATCACCGAAGCGGATATCAAAGCCCGGGTCAAGATTTTGGGTGAAACCATCGCCCGTGATTACCAGGATTCGGAAAGGCTCCTGCTGCTGGGGCTGCTGCGCGGCAGCGTGGTTTTCATCACAGACCTGATGCGCGAGATCCAGCGGGACATCACCATGGATTTCATGTCCATTTCTTCCTACAATAAATCCGAATCCAGCGGCTTTGTGCGCATCGATTCTGACCACAAGACCAATATCCGCGGCTGGGATGTGATCCTGATCGATGATATTGTCGATACCGGATATACCATCCGCACCGTGCAGAAATTGCTCATGGATCGCGAGCCGCGCAGCCTGAAGGTGTGCGCCCTGCTCGACAAGCCCGAACGCCATAAAGTGGATATTACTATCGATTACCTGGGGTTCAGCATTCCCGATTACTTTGTGATCGGCTACGGCCTGGATTATGACGAAAAGGGCAGAAATCTGCCTTACATTGCCTCGGTGGATCTCAATAAGGGCAAGGGCTAGGCATGCCGCTGGATGTCGTTATCGGCGCGCAGTGGGGGGATGAGGGCAAGGGCAGGGCGGTGGACCTGCTTTCAGAAAAGTCAGATGTGGTGGCGCGCTTTAACGGCGGCGATAACGCCGGGCATACAGTTACTGTGGAAAATGAGATCTTCAAATTGCATGTTTTGCCTTCCGGCATCATCCATCCGCATACCATCGGGGTGCTGGGCTGCGGCATGGTGCTGAATCCGCAGACCTTTGTTGAAGAGGTCGATTTATTGCGGAAGGCGGGCGTTGAGATCAATCCGGAACGGTTATGGATCTCGGACGCCGTTCAGCTGATCACCCCGGCGCACCGCATGCTGGATCAAGCCCGGGAAGCGGCGCTGGGAAAAGCGCAGATCGGCACCACCGGACGCGGCATTGGGCCGGCATATGTGGACAAAGCTTCACGCAGGGGATTGCGCGCCGGAGAAACACTTGAGCCGCAAGCCTTTGCCGAGCGGGTGCGTGAGCATTTTAATGAGGTCAACCGCCTGCTCACGGACTGTTATCACCAGGATGGCATGCAGGTGGATTCTTTGTTGAAGGAATACCTCGCTTATGCCGAACAGATACGGCCTTTCATTCGCCGAGTTGGGCCATTGATTCAAGCCGCTCTGGATAAAGGTCAGACCGTCCTTGGGGAAGGCGCGCAGGGAACGCTGCTGGATTTAGACCAGGGTACTTACCCGTATGTGACCAGCTCGTGCACCACCTCCGCCGGCATTTTCAGCGGGCTGGGCCTGGGCTTGCAGCCAGTTCGCAGGGTGGTGGGCGTGTTTAAAGCATTCCAGACGCGCGTGGGGGCGGGACCCTTCCCGACTGAATTGGAAGGCGAACCGGCGCAATTTCTGCGTGGCACGGGCGCGAATCCCTGGGATGAATACGGCACTACCACAGGGCGTCCGCGCCGGGTGGGCTGGCTGGACCTGGTCCTGCTCAGGTATGCGCACGAGGTCAATGGTTTTACTGAACTTTTCATGACCAAGCTGGATGTGCTTTCCGGATTAAAGGAAATTCCAGTGTGCACGGCCTATCAACGCGGCGAAAAAAGCATGCATGTCCTGGATTTTTCGGGGGACGCGCGCCTGCTGGCGCAGTGCGCGCCGGTTTATGAGACTCTGCCGGGCTGGCAGGCTGACCTGCGCGCTTGCCGCAATTGGGATGATCTGCCCGAAGCAGCGCAAGCCTATGTGAGCTTTATTGAAGAACAGACCGGCTTGCCTGTCAAGAATATCTCGGTCGGGCCGGAGCGCTCGGCGCTGGTTGCCAGGAGCTGACAAAGTGATCTCCTTTGAAGACTACCAGAGCCCGTTCAGCTGGCGATACGGATCACCGGAGATGCGCAAGATCTGGGGGGAGAAGAACAAGCGCCTGATCTGGCGCAAGCTATGGGTTGCCTTGGCTGAAGCGCAGACGGAATGGGGGCTGGCAACCCATGCTCAGGTTGCAGATTTGAAAGCGCATATGACCGAGGTTGATGTGGCCCTGGCGCTGGATTTTGAAAAAAGCAGCCGCCATGACCTGATGGCGGAACTTAAAGTGTTTGTCGGCCAATGCCCGCAAGGCGGGGGGATATTGCACCTGGGCGCGACCTCAATGGATATCAAAGACAATGGCGAGGTGCTGCAGATCGCGCAGTCGCTGGATCTGATAATACCCAAACTTGGACGACTTTTGAAAATCCTTGCCGGAAGAGTGGAAGCGTATGCCGGTATGCCGGTGATGGCTTTCACCCACCTGCAGCCTGCTGAACCAACCACCCTTGGCTACCGCCTGGCCGGTTACGCGCAGGACCTGCTGGCAGATTATGAAGCCCTATTGAATGCGCGCAGCGAACTGAAAGGCAAAGGATTTAAAGGGGCAGTCGGTAACGCCGCCGCTTATGTGATGCTTTATGGGCAGGATGGCCAGCGCCGTCTTGAAGCTTCTCTCAGCCAGGCGCTGGGGCTGCCCTTTTTTGAGGTTGCCACGCAGACTTATACGCGCAGGCAGGATTACATCATCCTCAGCACCCTGGCCGGGCTGGCTGCCACGGCTCACAAATTTGCCTTTGACCTGCGCCTGCTGCAGTCGGAAGTGATCGGCGAACTTTCAGAGCCCTTCGGCGAAGCGCAGGTGGGCTCATCGGCCATGCCTTTCAAGCGCAATCCCATTGAAGCTGAAAAGATTTGCTCCCTGGCGCGGGCAGTGAGCGCCGCCCCCCTGACCGCCTGGCACAACCATGCCGATCGCTGCTGGAGCGCACCCTGGATGACAGCGCCAACCGCCGCACCCTGCTGCCGGAAACCTTTCTGGCAATAGATGAGATTTTGATGACGCTGATAGCGATCGTGGAAGGTTTGAAGGCCAATCCGAAGAGGATGAAGGGCAACCTGGATAAATTCGGACCTTTTGCCGCCATTGAGCGGGTGATGCTGGCGGCTGTGCAGAAGGGCGCGGACCGGCAGGCAATGCACGCGGCGCTGCGTGAGTTGAGCATGGCAGCCTGGCAGGCCCTTGAAAAAGGCGAGGCCAACCCTCTCGCGGGGCTGGTTTTGCAGGACGAGCGGGTGGCGCGCTGGATCACCCCGGCAGACCTGAGCCAGCTGTTCGCAGTTGAGGGGTACACCGGCATGGCTGAAGCGCGCGCCCGTGAAATGGCGGAGAAAATCAAGTCCCGCGTTAAACCGCAGCCGAAATAGAAAATGGTCATTACCATTCTCACTTATTTTGTAATCGCAATGCTGGCGGCAACCAAGCTGCTGGACGTGCTTTCAACCCTTGCCAGGATACGGAACACTGACGCCGAGACCAATCCCTTCGCGCGCGGGTTAATGAAGCGCCTGGGGGCGGGCAAAACCGTCTGGCTTGTTTTTATCCTGGCTTTGGGGATCATTTCCGTCGCGGGATTCGCAGCACTCAGGGGCGGATTGATAATGCAAATCGCCTTTATCGCTCTTGGCCTGGCAGTGTCAGTCATTCAAGGCGCTGTGGCATTCGCCAACTGGAGCGGTGCGGATAATTTTATTACCCGGCAGGTGAGAGTCTTTTATGCAACCCTGGGCAGACGTCTTTAAGCCGGGTATTAAAACGCCATTCCCGGTAACACTCTTTGCTATTCGACAATCCCTGCTAATAGCAAATATATAAATCACTGATAATTCCATTCATGCTCTTCTGATATTCTGTAATCACATCTGGCCGACCGGATTTATCGGACTGGCATAAAGATGAATATGGATATACTGATAATTAAAAATACCTGGTTTGGTCAGAAAGGGCATCCCATGAAATCAATGATCGGGAAATACGAGACAATAGATCAATACATTGCCAATTTTCCAAAAGAGATGCAGGCGGTGCTGCAGGAGATCAGGGCGACCATCCGCAAGGCAGCCCCGGAGGCGGTTGAGAAGATCGGCTACGGCATCCCCACCTTCTTTCTCAAGGGCAACCTGGTGCACTTTGCCGGATTCAAAACCCATTTTGGCTTTTATCCCGGCTCGGAAGCGATCGTCCAATTCAAAAATGAATTACAGGAATATGAACAATCCAAGGGGACGATCCGCTTTCCGTTGGATAAACCAGTGCCCCTGGACCTGATCCGCAGGATGACCGAGGTCAGGGTCAAGGAAAACCTGGAAAAGGCCAAATTAAAGGGAAAGTAAAAAAACCCAATAATTTACGAACCCAAATAGCGAAGTAAGTATTTTTCGTACGGCTGATGTATAACAAGAAAAGGTGTGGAAAATGAATTATCCCCGCGTTGGTGTGGCTGTCATTATTGAACGCAACGGGCAGGTGCTGCTGGTGAAAAGAAAAAACGCCCATGGCGCAGGCACCTGGGCGGTGCCAGGCGGCCATTTGGAATTTGGCGAGACGCCCGAGGAATGCGCCATGCGCGAAACGCTTGAGGAAGTGGGGATTGAGATTGATGATATCCGTTTTGTTGGTATAACGAATGATATATTTTCAGAAGAAGGCCGGCATTACATCACCATCTGGATGCAGGGAAGGCTTAAATCGGGCGAGCCCGGGATCGCAGCCGCGCGTGAGGTGGCCGAGGTGGGCTGGTTTGGATGGAAAGCGCTGCCCTCCCCGCTTTTCCTGCCGCTGGAAAACCTGCTGAACCAGCGGGGCTACCCAAAAGGCGGAATTACCAGTACTTAATCAGAGGAAAAAGGGACGCGAAAACCCGAAAACCGAAATAATTTTCAATTCAATATATTATTTATAAATTTGAAAGTAAGGATAGACATAATCTGAATTAATAAAGGGGGAGAGATTCGCTCAATCCTCTTTCAATAAACGCCATTATTTTCATAACTCCCGATTATTTTTGGATGATAATTGATTTATTGAGGTAAACCATTGGCGCAGGGAAAAAAAGCAGGAAAGAAATTCAATCTCTTGAAGTGGCTGATCCGGCCGACTGCCAACCTGCCCGAGTCAGAGCTGCGACGGTCAAATCTATTATCATATCTGCATTTATTCTTGCTGATAATCCTCGCCGCCGCTTTCATCCTGGTTCTGATAGCCAATCCTCCCGGCAGCCCGCGGCGCACTGAGTATCGCTTTCTGATCACCATTCTGACTGTTTTTGTTGGTCTCGCATATGGATTGAACCGCACCGGTCATTATATATTGTCAGCTATTTTGACCGTATTATGTGCTTTTGCGGGCCCCTGGGGATCGATCATTCTGGATCCCCTCATCCTTAAGGGCGACTTCGTCCCCCTGACCTTTACGACCATCTCGGTGCTGCTTTCAAGCATTCTTCTGACACCTTTGATAACGATCATTTTAGCCGCTGCCCAGTTGATAATATTGGTAATATTGCCAAGGATCAGCTCTGGCACAGAATCGCTAAACTGGCCCAGCTTCCTAGCCTTTATTTTTATCACCTCCCTGCTCAATATTGTCGCAAACAGCATCAGCCACAGTGATATGAAGCAAATTGACCAGCAGCATCAGCAGCTGAAAATAAGTGAGGCAAAATTGCGGGAAGAGTCTGTCCGTGATGTATTGACGGGCTTATTTAACCGGCGGTATCTGGAAGAAACATTGGCGCGTGAGGTTAAACGGGCGGCTCGCGAGTCGTATTCTCTGGGTGTCATAATGATAGACATTGACCATTTTAAAAAAATCAACGATACACATGGGCATGCCGCGGGTGATGCTTTTTTAAAGGAATTGGGAAAATTCCTGAAAGAGCAGATCCGCCAATATGACATCGCCTGCCGGTTTGGCGGCGAGGAATTTGTGCTCATGCTGCCGGAAATTTCGTTGGATTTGGCAAAAGAACGGGCAGAGAGTATGCGGGAACAGGCCAAACGCCTGCGTGTGCAGCATGAAAGACCATACCCTTGACCAAGTTACTATTTCATTGGGTGTGGCGGTTTTTCCCGAGCATGGCTCCACAGGGGAAGCGGTCCTGAAAGCCGCCGATGAAGCACTCTATAAGGCAAAAAGAGAAGGGCGCGACCGTGTGGTTGCGGCCGGATAGAATATTCACTGTTATCCCGGGGTACGCCATGCGGCCTTGCCTGTAATTTTCTCGCGTGCGTACGGTTTTGTTTGATAATTTCTAATATCCCACATTTTTCTCAAGTTCAAAGTAAAAACCGCAACCCTATCTCCCCTGAACGGCGGAGAGAAACTCCCCCCAAACGATGGATGCGACGTGGGAGCATATGTTGTACGATGAACTTATGACCTGCGCAGATTGCGCAGATGCCAACCCTTAAGGGAAATCAGCCATTTGACACACAGGCCTATTTTAAATTCAAATTCCAAAGAAAAAACGGCAGCGCTTTGAGGAGTGGCAAACAGGTCAAGGAAACTTGTACGAAAACCAAAAAAAGGTAGATAAGAACAGATTTCCTTCTTTCAAACCAATAATCCAAGGAGAATCAAATGAACAAGATAAGAAAAATGATATTCAAACCGTTGACAGCAGTATTGATAATCACGGGCATCCTGCTCGCAAGCTGCTCCAGCCTGACCTTCCCGACAACCGTCTGCCATGCCACCGGTGACACGGCAAACCCGTACAGCGGGATTACAGTAAACAGCGCTGAGGAATTGCTCGCGCATCGCGATCATGCCAGCGACATCTTCCCGATGCCGGCAGGTGGGTGTCCGCTAACCCCGGTGGAAGTCAACAACGGCAAGATCACGATCTGCCACGCAACCAGCAGCGCCAAAAATCCTTATAACGAGATCACCATCAGCGTCAGTGGTTTAAACGGCCATGCCAAGCATGAAGGCGATATCATCCCGATGCCTGCGGGAGGCTGCCCGACAACGAACAGCGAGGCAAAAGAAAACAAGGGGCAAAGTAAAAAATAAAAAATTTCAGCCATGGATGAATAATCTACCCGACCGAAAAGTCTGGTAGATTATTCAATTTAATGAAGCGGAAAGAACACCTCATAAATTGAGTGGTCGAGCGATTTTCTTTTATCAGTGATTAAGAAATCAATTAAAGAGACAATTTCTATGAGAAAAGACATCTTTATATTTTCCTGGTGGTGCAAAAAAATTCAATCAGAATAAAGGAGAAAAAAATAATGTTTCCAATCGGTGATGATAATTCCGCACGGAGAACTGTTCCGCTGGTCACTTATGCCTTGATCGCCCTGAACGTCCTGTTTTTCTTTGTGGAGCTTGGCAGCGGTGAAGATTTTATTATGAAATGGGCTTTCGTTCCCGACCGCTTCCTGGCCAATCCCTCGGGTGACATTCTCACGCTTTTCACATCCATGTTCATGCATGGCGGCTGGCTTCACTTGTTAGGCAATATGCTGTATCTATGGATTTTCGGCGACAATGTGGAAGACCGGTTTGGACAGCTCAAATTCCTGATCTTCTACCTGGCATGCGGGCTTGCGGCAATTTTCGCGCAGGTTGCTTTTACCGGCGCATCAAACGTGCCGAACCTGGGAGCTTCCGGTGCGATCGCGGGCGTGCTTGCCGCTTACCTTTTGCTGTTCCCGCAGGGAAAAGTGAGAGTGCTGCAGGGCCAGCAGGTGATACCAGTGCCTGCCCTGATTGTCATTGGGCTGTGGTTCGTTTTGCAGTTCTTTAGCGGCATCGGTTCCTTGGCGAGTACAGGGCAGACGGGCGGCGTCGGTTACGCGGCACATATTGGCGGATTTCTGGGGGGGCTTGTGTTGACCTTTTTATTCCGAGGAAGCGGCGGAGTACAGGCGGCGAGCTGAATCTTAACGTTATGGTTTCTTACAAGTAAAAAGAAACCGAGTCTCCCCCAAGTGGCGGAGAATCACTCTCCCCGACCGATGGATGCGGCCGGGGAGTGTTTGTTGTACGATGAATTTAAGGATCATCAGGATTTAGCGGTTCCAAAGCCGAAGTGCATTTTGCGCTTCGTCTATTATTGGTTAACTTGAAGGGTGATGAAATTTGATAAGGATGCATTTGTAAAAGTGAAGCTGGGGATAAGGAAGTTTAATTAAACCTGCAATGGCAAAAAAAATCGGCAAATCTACTAATATAAAACCAAAACCAGGTTTGGCATCAGAAATCGCCCAGATTGGGCGCCAGGATAGCTTATATAAAACTGGGGCTCTAATGAGCGCTATATTTAGTAGCGCCAATTTCTCGATCATTGCCACAGATGAAAAAGGAGTTATTCAGATCTTTAATGTCGGCGCCGAGCGTATGCTGGGTTATCACTGCCGCCGAAGTGATCAATAAAATCACACCGGCAGACATTTCGGACCCGCAGGAAGTTGTCGCGCGCGCCAAGGCATTGAGCCTGGAGCTGGCAACCAAGATCAAGCCGGGCTTTGAGGCATTAGTGTTCAAGGCATCCCGCGGAATCGAAGATATCTACGAATTGACCTACATCCGCAAAGATGGCAGCCGTTTTCCGGCAGTCGTATCGGTCACAGCACTGCGTGATGATCAGGACGCCATCATCGGTTACTTGCTGATCGGCACAGATAACACCGCCAGAAAACAGGCAGAAGAGGCACTGCTCAAGGCAGGAGCATTACAAAACGCGATATTTAACAGTGCCAATTTCTCGAGCATTGCCACTGATGCGAACGGTGTCATTCAAATTTTCAATGTCGGCGCGGAGCGCATGCTTGGTTACACAGCCGCCGAAGTGATGAACAAGATTACCCCGGCTGATATTTCAGACCCGCAGGAAGTGGTCGCGCGCGCCAAGGCATTGAGCCTGGAGCTGGCAACCAAAATTAAACCGGGCTTTGAGGCGTTAGTGTTCAAAGCATCCCGTGGGATCGAAGATATTTATGAATTGACCTACATTCGCAAGGATGGCAGCCGCTTTCCGGCAGTCGTTTCGGTTACAGCGCTAAGAAATGACCTGGATACTATTATTGGCTACCTATTAATTGGTACTGACAACACCGCTCGCAAGCAAGCAGAAGAAGCGCTTCTAAAGGCGGGAGCATTACAAAACGCGATATTTAACAGCGCCAATTTTTCTAGCATTGCCACTGACGCGAATGGCGTCATTCAAATCTTTAATGTCGGTGCCGAGCGCATGCTGGGTTACACAGCCGCTGAAGTGATGAACAAGATCACCCCGGCTGATATTTCGGACCCGCAGGAAGTGGTCGCGCGCGCCAAGGCATTGAGCCTGGAACTGGCAACCACCATCAAGCCGGGCTTTGAGGCTTTGGTTTTCAAAGCCTCACGCGGGATCGAAGATATTTACGAATTGACCTACATCCGCAAGGATGGCAGCCGTTTTCCGGCGGTCGTGTCGGTTACGGCACTGCGTGATGATCAGGACGCCATCATCGGTTACCTGTTGATCGGTACTGACAACACCGCGCGTAAAGAAATTGAGGCAGACAAGAATCAGCTTGATCAGCGCCTGCGCGACCAGCAGTTCTATACCCGCTCCCTGTTCGAATCCAACATGGATGCGCTGATAACCACCGATCCATCCGGCTTCATCACCGATGTCAACAAACAGATGGAACTACTCACTGGCTGTACACGCGACGAATTGATCGGCGCGCCATTTAAAACCTACTTTACCGACCCGGAACGGGCAGAGGCAAGCATCAAGCTTGTGCTCAGCGAAAAAAAGGTCACCAACTTCGAGCTCACTGCGCATTCAAGGGATGGAAGAGAAACTTTGGTTTCTTACAACGCGACCACTTTCTACGACCGGGACAGAAAACTGCAGGGCGTGTTTGCGGCTGCGCGCGACATCACCGAGCGCGACCGCCTGGACCAGGCGCTTAAAGAAAAAAATGTTGAGCTGGAGGATGCCAGGGCATTGGCAGAAAAAGCCAACCTTGCCAAGTCCGATTTTCTTTCCAGCATGAGCCATGAGCTGCGCAGTCCGCTCAATGCCATCCTCGGGTTTGCCCAATTAATGGAATCTGATTCGCCGCCGCCAAACCCCGCCCAGAAGGAAAGCATAACGCAGATCCTTCAGGCGGGGTGGCATTTGCTGAAACTGATCGACGAGATCCTCGATCTTGCGAAGGTTGAATCCGGGCAGGTGCCGCTTTCGCCTGAGCCTGTATCGCTTGCGGATATCATGCTTGAATGCCGCGGGATGGTTGAAGCCCAAGCGCAGCAGCGGGATATTAAATTGATCTTTCCCAAATGCACGAATCCTTACTTTGTCCGCGCTGACCGGACGCGGGTGAAACAAGTTTTGATTAACCTACTTTCCAACGCGATCAAATACAACAAAGAAAATGGAACAGTCGAAGTAGCCTGCGTCGAAAATTCACCGGGGCGTATTCGCGTAAGCATCAAAGATACCGGCGCAGGATTGGACGCGGGTCAGTTGGCTCAGTTATTCCAGGCGTTTAATCGCCTGGGGCAGGAAGCTGGCAGCGTGGAAGGCACAGGCATCGGCCTGGTGGTTGCCAAACGCCTGGTCGAACTGATGGGGGGTGTGATTGGGGTGGAGAGCAAGGTCGGGGAGGGAAGTGTTTTCTGGTTTGAGCTTAAGTCAGTTGTCGGGCCGCAGCTTTCGGATGAGGATGACAACGATGCGAAATTGTCCAAGACGCACATGCATCAAGGCGCGCAGGTGCGCACCCTGTTATATGTAGAAGACAACCCGGCAAATCTGAAACTGGTCCAGCAGATCATTGCGCGCTACCCGGATATACGCCTGCTGACCGCGGTGAACGGGACTGGCGGCATTGAGATCGCACGCTCATCCCAGCCGGATGTGATCCTGATGGATATCAACCTGCCGGACATCAACGGCTATGAAGCCCTAAAGATCCTGCGCTCTGATCCGGCAACAGCGCACATCCCCCTGGTTGCCATCAGCGCCAATGCCATGCCGCGCGATATCAAGACCGGTTTGGAGGCGGGGTTCTCCCGCTATATCACCAAACCGATCAAGGTTAATGAGTTCATGGATGCGCTGGATGAGGCGCTGGGATTCGGGGAAAAGAAACCTGCTGTCATTGAATAAAAGGCTGCGATATTCATGATTAGCCCAACAGAATTACTTCATGGCAAGGTCCTGATCGTTGATGACCAGGAAGTCAATATTCTTCTGCTCGAGCGAATGCTGCGCGGTGCCGGCTACGATGCCATCACATCCACAATGGCCCCGGCTGAGGTCTGCGATCTTCACCTCAAGAATCGCTATGACCTGATCCTGCTTGACCTTCAAATGCCCGGCATGGATGGCTTCCAGGTGATGGAGAGTCTCAAGGAAATTGAGCCGGATGGCTATCTCCCGGTGCTGGTCATTACTGCCCAGCCGGATCACAAACTGCGCGCGTTTCGGGCTGGCGCGAAGGATTTCATCAGCAAGCCGTTTGAAATGTCCGAAGTACTGGCGCGTGTTCACAACATGCTCGAAGTGCGCCTGCTGAACAAGAAACTGCACAATTACAATGACGAGCTGGAAGGGCAAGTTCGGGAACGGACCGCTGATCTTAAGGAAAATTACCTTGAAACCATTTTCACCATGACGCGCGCGGCGGAACACAAAGACAAGGATATTGGCGCTCATGTGCAGCGCATCAGCTATTACAGCCGTGAGCTTGCCAGGATGCTTGGCCAGGACGACGACTTTATTGATAAAGTCTTTTTTGCCAGCCCGATGCACGATATTGGAAAAATCGGCATCCCCGACCATATTTTGCTCAAGCCTGGTCCATTAACATCGGACGAGTGGGAGGTTATGAAAGGGCATACCTCGATGGGTGCGAAGATCCTGGGCAGCAGCAAGTCACCCTATCTCAAGATGGGCGCCGAGATCGCGCTCGATCACCACGAACGTTGGGATGGGGCAGGCTACCCGAATGGAAAGCGCGGTGAGGATATTCCCATTGTCAGCGCGGATCGTGAATATCTGCGACATTTACGACGCCCTGCGAAGCAAACGGCCGTACAAACCCGCCTTTGACCATATAAAGACAATGGACATCATAACGCATGGCGACGGCCGCACCCAACCGGAGCATTTTGACCCGGCTATTCTTGAAGCCTTTAATCAAAACCAGCAATTCTTCCGGGATATCTTTAAATCGCACTCGGTATAAGAAAAAATAGATTTATATGTATGTTGCGAAGGGGCGCATATCTTTAAAGGCGCAATCGTGCTTGTGTTTATTAATCAAAACTTTAATTAAACAAAACATAAGCATCCTAATAAACTCAGAAAAGCTCTGAATGTTTGGAAAACCAGGTGTAAGATTGCACGTATATTAATTGGAAACTTCATGATGTAATATTAAGATACCCAATTAAGATCTTTAAGGACACAGTATGCAATACCATCACCGACAGTTTGGAACCATCATCGTGGCAGCCCTGGTGGGCACCCTTGTTTTTATCGCACTACCGCTTTTAAGATCAGATGCGTTTTATGCACCCCAGGTCTGGGTCTTTGGAATACTCGTGGCTGCTTTGCTGCTCTTTTATTCGCTGACCATCGAGATCAGGGATGATACATTGTATATCCGCATGGGCATCGGGCTGATCCGCAAGCGTATCCCGCTTTCAGATATCGCGCAGGCGCGCGTGGTGCGCATCCCCATTTACGCGGGTTGGGGCATCCACGGCTTCCCTGGAGTTAGCTGGGTGTGGAATGTTGCCGGGCGGGACGGCGTTGAACTGAATTTTGTAAAAGGCGGGCGGCTGATCGTAGGCAGCGATGAGCCGGAGAAATTGCTCAGGGCGATTGAGAGCAGCAAGGCAATTTGAAGTTTTTTGTCAATTAATCGTCAACAATATTTTATGTAACAAGCGTTCTCAAAATACATTTATTATTTTTTTCCCCTCTGCTTTTAGAAGTTCCTCGAACAAGGAGCGGTAATTAAGGAACGCCTGCCTTAATTCCTCAGTATCGGCCAATTTCTGCTCATTCTTAAGCGAGATCTCATGCGCCGCGCGGTAGTTGGTCACCAGGGCGGGATAATTGATCGAGATATCCGCAGCACGCTGGTCGAAATCAGATACGGGATAGCCGCGGGCGATCATTACTTCCATTGTCAATCGGTCGGCGTCCATGACCGCCTGTCCCGGAGCGTCAACAAATTTGGACTGGATCGCCGCCCATTCCGTCGAATAGCGCTCATGGTCGCTGTCGGAAAGCGGATGAAGCGCCAGAGTTTCAACACGCTTCTGCCGTTCATCCAGTTCTGCCTGGGCTTCCTTCTCGCCGCCCATGGTCTTCACCGTCAGGTCATACTCGTCTTTTAACTGGCCGTGATGCTGTTCGGTTTTTTTTCTGCGGGCCAGTGCCATGCCCAGCGCAGCAAAAAGCACCACTGCCGCGACCGCGAGGATAATAATATATTTTGTGTCCATTTAAATCTCCTTTGGATTTTTACTTCATAGCTGATATTTCATTCTATAACCTACGGCTTCAAAATGAATCCATCGGTCAGGGGATGTTTTTCTACACCAGTTGGGGGAGACTGCGCTTCAGGTTATATGCCGGTTTTTCAATGATCGATCGATCCGACAATATTAAGATTCCTCTGATATGTCAAAATCAACATGATGCCTTTTAAATTAAAATGCTGATCCCGGTCAGCAATTAATTTATTACGCCATTATTTTGGAGGGTTATGCCAAGGCACAGACTGTTAAATTTCAACCATCCGGCGCCGGACCTGACGCTGCTGGATACCGCAGGCAAGCCGGTGACGCTATCCAAACTGTGGAAAAAGCGCCCGCTGCTGCTGGCGTTCACGCGCCATTTCGGCTGCACGCAGTGCAAGGAAATGCTGGAGGAGATCGTGCAGGGGCGCGGCCGCATTGAAGCCGCCGGGCTGGGGATCGCGGTGATCACGCAGGGCACGCCCGAAACGGCCGACCTGTTCGCCCGGGAATTCGCGCCCGACCTGCTGGTGCTGGCTGACCCGGAGCGCAAGGCCTACCAGGCTTACGGGCTGGAACGCGGCACGCTGTTTGAGACTTTTCTCAACCTGAAGGTCATGCGGGCGGTTGCCCGCTCGCGCAAAAAGGGCTATGAAGTGGAACCGCCGCCCCCCGGGCAGGACGCCATGCAGATGTCGGGCTCATTCATCATCAGCCGCGCGGGGCGCATCCTGCTGCCCTATTACTACGACAATATCGCCGACCACCCGCCGCTGGACCTGTGGCTGAACGGCGTGCTTTCCACCCGCTGGGACCAGGATTTCGACGGCCCGGTGGTGCCCTGTCAAGAAATAAGCAATCATTTTTATGGAGAATTTCAAATGAAAAAAAGAATTACGCCAATCATTTTGGCTGCAATTATTATTCTGGCAATTTCCGCCTGCGCGCCCAAAGCCGCCGCGGCGGATGAAGCACCGGCAAGCGCGCCAGCGGAAACGATCATCGCTGAAGGGCGCCTGCTGCCGGTGAGTTCCCTGGACCTGTCCTTTTCAGTCCCCGGCCAGGTGGCCGAGGTGCTGGTTAAAGAGGGCGACAGGGTGAGGGCGGGCCAGGTGCTGGCCCGGCTGGTGGATTCGCCCGAGGCGCAGTCTGCCCTGGCCGGCGCGGAGAAGGAAGCCCTGGCAGCCCGGCAGGCGCTGGATGACTACAAGGCTGCCGCGGACGTGAACCTGGCGCAGGGGCAGTTAAACGCCATTCTTGCGAAGAAAAAGCTCACCACCGCACGCGATAACTATTATGCAGGCAAATCCACTGAATCCGCAGCGCGCATGGACGAAGCAGCCGGCAATCTGAAGATCGCTGAAGACGCCCTTAAGCAGCTTGAAGAAAACGCGGGGCTGGATCCCGACCAGATCAATACGCTCGAAGCGCGGCTGGGCGCGGCCAACGCGGCAGTCGAAAGCGCCCGGGAGGCCGTGGATGCGCTTGAACTGAAAGCCGCCATGCCGGGAACGGCCGCGGATATCAGGATCCTGCCCGGCCAGCGCATCACTGCCGGCGAGGTGGTGATGGCGGTGGCGGATTTTACCCAATGGGTCGTGAAGACCGACAACCTGACCGAGGTGGAAGTGGTAACCGTCAAGGAAGGGCAGGAAGTTGAGATCCTCCTGGATGCGCTGCCGGATGTGGCGCTGAAGGGCGTGGTGAGCAATATCAACGCGCGCTACGAAGAAAAGCGCGGGGATATCACCTATACCGTTACGGCTGTATTGAATGAGACCAACCCCTTAATGCGCTGGGGCATGACCGCCGCCGTCAGGTTTGCGCCGTGATCATGCAAGGGAAATGCTTATGAAACAAATCCTGTCATTATCCGCTTATCTGGCCGCCAAGGAAATCTGGCGCAACCGCGCGCGGTTCCTGCTGGTGAGCCTGGTGATCGCGCTGATCACCCTGCTGGTGTTGTTCATCGCCGCCCTGGGGGAGGGGCTGGGCAACGGCAACCGCGAGTATATTTCCAAGCTGGACGCGCAGCTGATCGCCTACCAGGCGAAATCGGATTTCGTCATCCAGTCCAGCCGCTTGGGGCGCGACCGCCTGGCCTCCATCCGCCGCGTTGAGGGTGTGCAGGACGCGGGCATGCTCGGCACCGCCAGCGGCGCATTGATCCTGGACGGCAATCCGGCACCGCTCAAGGTGGCGCTGCTGGGTGTGGAGCCCGGGCACACCGGCGAGCCCCGGGTGATGGACGGCCGCCAGCTCGGCACGGACCTTTCTGATGAAGCCATCATTGACCGCAACACCGCGCTGCGCGGGAAACTCAAGGTGGGAGACACGCTCACCGTGCGCGTGACGCAGGGCACCCGGGATGAATTCTTTGAGCTGAAAGTGGTGGGCATTACGGACGGCCAGCAATATTCCCTGCAGCCTTCCATTTTTGCGCCCTTCTTCACCTGGGACCGCATCCGCCCGAAATCGGAAGCCGAAGTGAACAGCTCCACCTCGGTGGCAAACGTGATCCTGGTCAAACTGGAGGACGCAAGCCAGATTGAAGCGGTCGGCCAGCGCTTGATGTCGCAGGTCAAGAACATTGAAGTTGCCACGCTCGACACCGCCATCAATGCCCTGCCGGGTTATTCCGCCCAGCAGAGCACGCTCAACACCCAGGGCGGTTTCACGCTCTTTATCGGGGTGCTGGTTATCGGCGGATTCTTCCAGATCCAGATCCTGCAGAAAGTTTCGCAGATCGGCGTATTGAAAGCCATCGGCACCGCCAACCCGATCGTGGCCTGGGCATCCATCATCCAGATCGTCATTGTGACGGCCATTGGTGTTGCCATCGGCGGATTGCTGTCTTTTCTTTTCTCACTCACTTTTCCGCCCACAGTACCGATCGTTTTCAACGGCACCACATCAGCCATCGCCATTGCCGCGTTGATGCTGATCGGGCCGTTGGGCGGGCTGGTCAGCATCCGCTATGCGGTAAAGATCGAACCGCTTAAAGCGCTGGGGTTATCCTCATGACAGCCGCATCCACTTACGCGCTTGAAACCGAAGCGGTCGTTAAGCTTTACCCGAGCGAAGCCGGGACGATCCACGCGGTTGACGACGTTTCGCTGCAGGTGAAGCCGGGCGAGTTTGTGGCGCTGGTCGGGCCGAGCGGATCGGGCAAGACCACCATGCTTTCCATCCTGGCGGCGCTGCTGCAGCCCACCTCCGGGAAAATTCTGCTGGACGGCCAGGACCTGGCGGGTATGGGTGATTTAGACCGGGTGACCCTGCGCCGGGAAAAGATTGGCTTTACCTTTCAGGCCAACAACCTGGTGCCTTACCTGAGCGCGGTCGAGAACGTGGAACTGATGCTGCGCCTGAACAATAAACTGGACAAAGCCGGCAAGCTGCGCGCGCGTGAACTGCTGGCGCGGCTGGGGCTGGCGGAGCGGCTGAACAACCTGCCGGGGCAGATGTCCGGCGGGCAGCAGCAGCGCGTGGCCATCGCGCGCGCCCTGATCCACAATCCCAGCCTGGTGCTGGCGGATGAACCGACGGCCAGCCTGGATACCGAGCGGGCTTTCCAGGTGGTTGAAACCTTCGCGGGCCTGATCCATGAGCAGAACCGCGCCGGGATCATGGTGACCCATGACCTGCGCATGTGCGAATTTGTTGACCGCGTGCTGCAAATGCAGGACGGCAAGCTGGTGCGGGTATTTACCGGCAAAAAAGAAGTGATGGAATTGGTGAAGGGAAATCGGCATTAAATTTACCTTTAAATGTCACTGCGAGCGAGAGCGACCGGGACCGGTGCGAAGCCTCCTGGCAGGATACCCGCAGCGTAAGCAGTATGTAACTTAATAAATGAGACTGCATTGCCATTAATCCGGGCTTGCAGTAATAGGTTTCTGTATAGTGTATTTCACATAACTATTTAACAATTCAACGAACTTCTTCTAAACGTCACTGCGAGCGAGAGCGAAGCAGTCTGAACTTTAAGATGGACTGCTTCGCCCAAAAAACCGGGCTCGCAGTGACAGATTACGGACAGTTGAATTTTCAATAGATTACTTAGTATCGGTAGAAGATCCTTTTGCATTGTTGAGATCTTTGTCATGTTTGTGATTGGCTATAATTATTCCGAAAAGAAGAAATAAGTAACCATTGGATGCTGACCAAATTAGTTTGACTGAAAGAAAAAAGAAAATCCTGATCCTGACCGCCGATTCCGGTTTCGGGCACCGCAGCGCGGCCAATGCCATCGCGGCAGCTTTGAAAGAAAAGCATGGGGATGAATGCGAAGCAACCATCCTGAATCCCCTCAAAGACCGCCGGGCGCCGATCTTCCTGCGGGATTCCGCCGCCGACTATGACCGCCTGATCCGCAACGCGCCGGACCTGTATCGCTTTGGCTATAACGCCAGCGATAACGAGATCCCCAATTTCCTGATCGAAAGCCTGATGACCGTTTCGCTGTATGAGATCATGCGCGATCTGGTGCGGGATTTGAATCCGGACGCCATCGTGACCACCTACCCGATGTATCAGGCGCCGCTGAATTCTTATTTCACCATCAACCGCTACCATGTACCCCTGATCACGGTGGTGACCGACCTGGTGACCGTCCACCGCATGTGGTTTATGCCGCATGTGGAACTGTGCCTGGTACCGACCACAGAAGTAAAGAAGCTGGCATTGAGCAACGGGATGGCAGCGAGCAAGATCCACATTACCGGCATCCCGGTCTCACCCGCCTATGCCACCAACCGCAAAAGCAAGGCCGAGATCCGCAAGGAATTGGGCTGGGACCAAAGCCTGCCGACATTTTTGGCTGTGGGCAGCCGGCGCGCTGACCGCCTGCTTGAAGCGCTGAACGTTCTAAATCATTTTGGCGTGCCGCTGCAGGTCGCAGCCCTGGCAGGGAAGGATGAAAAACTGCATGCCAAACTGAAATCCATGGACTGGCATATCCCGGCGCACATTTATGGCCTGGCAAATAATATGTCCGATCTGATGCTGGCTTCGGACGCCGTAATCTGCAAAGCGGGCGGGCTGATCGTGACCGAATCGCTGGCCAGCGGGATGCCAATGCTGCTGATCGACGTCATTCCCGGCCAGGAGGAAGGCAATCGCGATTATGTGGTTCAGAATGGCGCGGGTGTGCTGGCGGAAACCCCGATGCAGATGCTCGAGACTGTGGCACACTGGATGGCGGATAGACGGCAAGGGATTAAAGGAAGCTGCCCAAAACGCATGCAAGGTCGGACGGAGCAATTCCGCTTATGACGCGGTGGAGCTCATCTGGAAGGCAGCCCTGCGCGGACCGAAGAATAAACGCGGGAAACCGGGTTCGAACCGCACCTGGCTGATCGATCTGCTGACAAAGAATAATATCCCACTGGAAATTTTCAAAGAACCGAAACTCAAAAAAAAGGAATAGTGTTTCCATAATAGAAGTTAAATGAAACAAGACGGTAATCCCTTTCCAGCGGATTGCCGTTTTATTTTCCTGTTACCGATGAGACAAAAGTCGTTGATGCTTACCTGCCCAGGTCGTACAATGAAAGCAGAAATAAGGAGAATATGAAATGAATAAAATCACCCAACCGCTCAGAGACGAGCATAAAGACCTGTTCCCGCATGTGGAATCACTCCGCCTGGCCGGGGACGCAATCGGGAATGCTGCGTTAACCCCTGAATCGATCCACCTGATTGAGGAAGCAGAAGAATTTCTCACGCACCACCTGATCCCGCATGCCCAGGCGGAGGACAAAGCGCTGTATCCGGTGGTGCAGAAAGTGATGGGCGCCGCGCAGGCAACAGCCACCATGAGCCGGGATCATGTTGAGGTGGGGGCACTCACCAGGCGAACTGGCCGATCTCAGGCAGCAGGCTGTGAAAACAGCATTTTCGGCTGACCAGGCAAAGGCGCTGCGCAGAGTGCTTATATGGATTGTATGCCCTGGTTAAAGTGCATTTTGCCAAAGAAGAAGAAATTTACCTGCCCCTGCTGGACGAAAGATTGACTGTTGAAGAAGGCGCTGCGATGTTCAAAGCTATGGAAGCGGCAGCAGGCGAAGCCAAAAGCCGCCTGAAATAGATGCGATTAAGCAGGTTTGAAATGCAACAGTAAAACTTTGTACTGCTTGAATGATAATTTATCAGGCAGTCAGAGTGAATAAGACCGCAAACAGAAAGAAAAATAATTTAATCAATTACCCAAATAACGACATTGTACCTAACCCGCGAAACTGGCAATTGCCCTCTCCTGAAAAAGAGGGTATTTTTTTATAAAACTATCAATCCAGCCTTTAACCAGAGTAGTATGATTGGGGATTGAAAGAAGAACTAAAAAATACGCCTTGAAAGTGTGGAAAATCAAATATGGCAAAACCAGGCTTACTGGCAAAGGAACGCACGATTGCCGGACCAAAATTTAATCGCTGGCTTGTTCCACCGGCCGCTCTGGCAATTCATTTGTGCATCGGCATGGCCTATGGTTTTTCAGTATTTTGGCTGCCGCTTTCGAAAGCGATCGGGGTCATGCGCCTGTCGCCTGCCCGGCCGATATGAATTTCTTCGCCAGGATTTTCGCGTCAAATTGCGACTGGCAGATCTCGATGCTGGGCTGGACTTACACGCTTTTCTTTGTTTTCCTCGGCTCCTCGGCTGCGATTTGGGGCGGCTGGCTTGAACATGCCGGGCCGCGCAAGGCTGGCGTAATCTCGGCCTTATGCTGGTGCGGCGGGCTGGTTTTCTCTGCGTACGGCGTTTTCAGCCACCAAATTTGGATGCTGTGGCTCGGCTCGGGAGTGATCGGCGGGATCGGCCTGGGATTGGGGTATATCTCGCCAGTTTCAACCCTGATCAAATGGTTCCCCGACCGGCGAGGCATGGCGACCGGCATGGCGATCATGGGCTTTGGCGGCGGCGCAATGATCGGCGCGCCACTCGCAGACCGGCTGATGAAATTCTTTGCCACCCCCGACAGCATTGGCGTCTGGCAAACCTTTCTCGCGCTGGCAGCGATCTATTTTATTTTCATGATGGCCGGCGCATTGGCTTACCGCGTTCCCCCATCAGGATGGAAACCGCAGGGATGGGCGCCCCCAGCTGAAAAATCAAAAAATGCCATGATCACAACCAGGAATGTGCATCTGGGCAAAGCCTGGAAAACGCCGCAATTCTGGTTGATTTGGGCGGTGCTTTGTTTAAATGTATCAGCAGGCATTGGTGTTATCGGCATGGCTTCGCCTTTGCTGCAGGAGGTTTTCGCGGGAAGGCTGATCGGCATCACAACCGCTTTCGTTGAGCTAAGCCTGGCGCAGAAAGCAGAGATTGCCGCGATTGCCGCAGGCTTTACCGGTTTGCTGTCGCTGTTTAACATCGGCGGCCGGTTTATCTGGGCCTCGCTTTCCGACATCATCGGGCGAAAATCAACCTACTTTATCTTTTTTGTCCTGGGCTTCTTTCTTTACCTGGCAATTCCGACCCTGGGAAAAACAGGCAGCCTGGCTCTATTTGTCGGTTTCATCTGCGTCATCGTTTCGATGTATGGGGGCGGTTTCGCGACCATCCCGGCATACCTGGCAGACCTGTTCGGCCCGCAAATGGTCGGCGCAATTCACGGGCGGCTGCTGACCGCCTGGGCAACCGCAGGCGTGCTTGGTCCTGTGCTTGTCAACTACATCCGGGAATTTCAAATCGCGCGCGGCGTGCCCAGCGCCCAGGCCTATGACGTAACCATGTACATTCTCGCGGGCTTCCTGGCGCTGGGATTTTTATGTAATTTAATGGTGCGCCCGGTGGCTGACAAATATTTCATGACAGACGAAGAACTTGCGAAAGAAAAGCAACTGGCGCATGACAGGGTTATTCCGGCAACTGAAAAAAATGCATCCAGAGTAAAAAGCGCATCAACGAGTCCGGTTCTCGTAATCGCTGCCTGGGCAGCAGTCGGCGTCCCGCTGATTTTTGGCTTATGGAATACGGTCCAAAAAGCGGTGCTGCTGTTCAAATAAAGAAGCCCGAAAAAACGGGATAAATCAAACCAAACACAATGGAACTGGGAAAAACCATTTACATCACCCGCCGCAGTAAATGGCGGGATTGGCTTTCAGCCAACCACAAAAAAGAAAAAGAAATCTGGCTGATCGGCTACCCAAAAAAGTCGGGCAAACCCAGCCTGCCTTATAACGACGCTGTTGAAGAAGCGCTGTGCTTTGGCTGGATTGACAGCACAATTAAAAAAGTGGATGAAGAGCGCAACGCGCAGCGCTATACACCCCGCCGGTCGAACAGCCCCTGGTCGGAAAAGAATAAGGAACGTGTAAGACGATTGATCGATGCCGGCTTGATGACATCCAGCCGGATTGGCGGCAGCGGGGGACCTGTCCACCGAAAAATTCAGCATACCCGCGGATATACTGCAAGCGCTCAAGGCAGACGCACAAGCCTGGAAGAATTTCGTCGCTTTCCCTGAAAGCTACCAGCGCATCCGCATCGGCTGGATCGAAGGGGCCAGAAAGCGCCCGGAGGAATTTGAAAAGCGGCTGCGCTATTTTCTAAAGAAGACCGCCGAGAATAAACGCTTTGGCATGGTGCAATAGGCTTTGGATTGCAACCCCTCAATTTATTTTACGTATTAAACATGAATTCAAGAGGAAAAAAACATGATTGACCGAAAAGGCATTATCTCCTTCCTGCTGATTACTTTTGGGATCACTTATTTAATGGAAGGCATCCTGATCCTGTCGGGATTCCGGGTGACGCTGATTCCGGCTGTCATTGGCCAGTACACGATGTTGATCGCCATGTGGGTGCCTGCGCTGGCGACCTTCATCACCACCCGCTACATTACCAAAGAAAAAATCAGCACGACATTATTAAGTTTCGGCCCTTCCTGGAAGCCTTACCTGGTCACTGCCTTGATCATTCCAGCTGTTTTTATCATCACCTACCTGCTCACCTGGGCTTTGGGCCTGGGAAAACCCGACTGGCAGTTAACCAGCTTTTTTGAGCTGATCGCCTCGAGCGGCGTCGATATGTCCACTGCGCCTTCCCCCAGCCTGATACTACCGCTGCTCTTCATTATTTCTTTATTCGCAGCGCCGTTCCTCAACAGTATCGCGGCTTTTGGAGAGGAATGGGGCTGGCGCGGCTACCTGCTGCCCCGCCTGATGCCGCTGGGCAAATGGAAGGCTTATCTCATTGTCGGTGTGGTCTGGGGGCTGTGGCACGCGCCAATGATCGCGGTCGGCTTCAATTACCCCGGCACCCCGATTTTGGGCATATTGATGATGGTCCTGCTGACAACAGCGCTGGGTATTTTCGTCAATGAAATGACCCTGCATTATCAAAGCGCCATTCTTGCCGGCTGGATCCACGGCGTTTTCAACAGCCAGGCCTACGGCATCTGGCGCATGCTACTGTTTGCCGGAACGAATCCCGTTTTGGGCGGCATAACCGGTTTGGTGGGAATCGTGATTATGGCAATAACCGGATTCGCGACCATGCTGTGGTTAAAACGCGCTGAATCTCACGCAGGGAATTCGGAAAAAGAAAATTAGAAGGCGGCACTCTGAAAAGTACCCGCCTTGCCAAACAGTATTACCGCTGCTTTTTTAATTGCTTAATACCCTCAGCCAGATTTTCAGCCAGGTAATCCAGTTGCGCCCGGCTGGTGCGCTGGTCGGTAGTGAGGGTCAGTATCCTTTCAGCCATCGCAACAGCCAATGTGCTGCCCCTGGTGCGCGGGTCGTGCCGCAGTTCTTCCCAGTGGATGAACAGGCCGATGCCATTTTCTCCCAAGTAGTCATACAACGCGTCGCGTGAAACCCCATTAACATAAACTGGCAGCCCGAGCGGCATGGCGTCGGGCTGGAGGACGGGGAAAACGGGCGTTATTTCAGGAATAGAGGCGATCTTGCGCAGCAGGTAGCGGTAGTTTTTGCGGCGGGTTTGGCGGATGCCCTGCCAATCCAGCCGTTCAATTTGCGCCTGTTCACCGGGATCGCCTTCCACAACAACATCACTCTCATAAAAACGGTCTGCTCTGGAGTAAAGATCCACCAGTTTTTTATAACTGCCGATGCGATCGATAAGGTACTCCTGCAGGTGCTGCCGGTATTCACGTATCAGAGGGAGGCGCCTGTTGGGAAGGCCCTGATATTTGGCAAGATAAGGAGCGACATCGTGTTGAGTCATCAGATACCCGCCGTCGTAGGGAACCAGTTTACGCAGACTATTGAAAACGAAGTCCCCGGTGGCGTGGCCTGTAAATCCGGCCAGGGCATTATCCTCGATCACAATGACGCCTCTTTGGCGCAGGTTCTTTAGAAAAGTCCGCGCTTCAGATGAGTGCAAAAAACCGAAATAATTAATAAAGTAAATAGCTTCAGCATGGACTGCTTTTTGGTAGAGGTCTTCCAGATTGATGGAAAGGTCTTCATTGATTTGATAAAACCCCCAGGTCAAACCGCAGCGTTCCAGAGCGTCCAGAATGGACGGGCACAAATAGGAAGGCAGCAGGATCTGGCGAATCCCATGGCCAATCAGATAATCGCCAATAACAGCCAGGCAGGCCCTGCCGCCGTTAAGAAAGTACATGCCTTCTGTTGACAACTGCGGTTTTTTAAGCAGCCAGCGCCCGTCGTAATAAAATTCACCGCCGACAAACATACCCAGATGGTTTTCCGATTTCTATCTTTATTTTGGATTATTGCTTTTGTGAATCAGATTGCATTTTAGTACTATACTAAGCAAACAATACAAAAGTCAATGTATGAACATCGGTGTTGTTTACAATTCATTCGCGCATAAACGCCTGCTCCCTGAGGAGAAAGAACTGCGGGACACGGGCATTGCCATCGGCAAGCACCTCCTTAAGCTCGGCCATACCGTCCAGTATTTTGATTTGGACACCCCCGAGGATATAGAAAAATTGTGTGCCTCAAAAATTGAGGTCGCATTCGATGCCAGCGAACGCGTCCGCGGTGACTCGCGCGGCGAAGCCTATGCCGCTGCCCTGCTGGAGTTTCTGGGCATTCCGCACACCCGCACCAGCGCTTTTCATATTGCCCTTGGCATCAACAAAATCCGCATCAAATATATCCTCGCCTATCATGGCATCACCATTCCGCGCTTCCAGGTCTTCAGCAGCGCCGAAGAGCAGTTGCGCCCCGATTTGAAATACCCGCTTTTTGTCAAAGGGGTGGCCACCGAAAACAGCATCGGCATTGATGAGCATTCGCTGGTGACTAACCGGCGGCAACTGGAAGACAAGGTCAAACAGATCATCAGCGACCTCAAGCAGTCTGCCCTGGTGGAAGAATTTATCGGCGGGAGGGAGTTTGCTGTGGCAATCCTGCCCGGCAATATCAACCGCACCATGCCCCTGCTCGAAATCGAATACGACGCGCTGCCGCCCAACAAACGCTATCTGGATTACAGCGCCAAATGGGTGGTCCATTCCGACTGGTATAAAAAGACCACCCCGATCCACCCTCTTGACCTGACTGAAGCGGAAATCAGCCATATTAATAAAACCGCCATGAAATGCTTTACTTCATTGGGGCTGGATTCCTATGCACGCGTGGATATGCGCTACAACGATCATACCCTCTATGTCCTAGAGGTTAACCAGAACCCCAGCATCGGAGAGGATGGCAGCGGCTATGTGCGAACCGCTCTCGACCTTGGGCTGGATTACACAGCCATGATCAATGCGCTTCTGCAGAACGCCATCTTGGGGGCATCATGAAGATCGTCGTCCTGGAACCCGCGGAGCCGGACTCTACCGGCGCCAAAAAGATCGAAAAAATAAGCGCTCTGCTCGAAAGCAGCGGCCATGAAGTACTCCGCAAGACAGCGGACAACGGCATGGTCGCATTCTTGTTGAAAAGCGCGCCTGAAGTTGTATTCAACCTGGCCAGCATCTACGGCTGGAAAAGGACCAATCTTGTCCCCGCGGTCCTTGAAATCGCCGGCGTGCGTTATACGGGTTCCAATTTATTAAGCCTGTCACTTGCACGGAATTACACCAAGCGCTTTCCGCTGCTTCTGGCTTCAGGAGTTCCGTTGGTGGAATTTGAGATCATGATAGCGGGGAATGCCGCTGTTCCTGCCGGCTTTGCCTTTCCATTAACACTCTACTGCGACGGCGTTTATGACGAAATGACCATTAAAAGCCAGGCAGAATTAAAAGAAGCGCTTAAAGACTACCCGCCCCGCGAAGATCTGGTGCTGCAAAAAACGGTTTCGGGGGAAAGAGCGAGCATTTACATCCTTGATTCCACCCCCTTCCTGCCGCCGAAAAATCCGGCTTATCTTGAACCTTCACTTAAAGCATACGCACTTCTGGAAGCCCGGGGTCTGGCGCGCTTTGATTTTGTTGAATCCGGCAGTTTCTACCTGGATGAGATCGACCTTTCCCCTGACCCGCTGGATGAGCGTTTTCTTCAGGCGGCAGCAGAACATGGTTTGAATGAAACCGATATCCTTTTACGGCTGTTGGCGCATGCGGGGCAGGACCTGCCGGCGCCGGGCAGGAAGGGATCTTTCCTGCCCAAGAAAAAATAATGGCTGAAGATAAAATCATAGTAAGGCCGCTGGAGTGGAAAGATGCGGAGCTTGAACAGATCCTGGAGATTGACGCCCTGTGCTTCAACCAGTATGACGCCTATACGCTGGATGATTACCAGCGCTGGTTCAACTACAATCCGGACCTGTGCCTGGTGGCGGTGATCGACGGGCGTATCGCAGGGGATGTGATCTCCCGTATTGTGGAGGGCAGGGCAGAGCTGGCGTCCATGGCCACCCATCCCTCTTTCCGGCGGCGCGGTGTGGCCGAGGCGCTGCTGGCTGAAACGGTCAGGCGCATTAAGGCGCGCGGCATCCCTCAGATCGATATTGAGGTCAGAAAGACCAACTTTATCGGGTTGAGCTTCTGGAAAAAAATGGGGTTTGAGGTCGTCGGCGAACAGCCCGGCTTTTACGGGGATGGAGAAGATGCCATGCAGATGAGAAAAATCATCCTGTAAAATATCCCCAGTTATTTTTCCGGTTACGCAATTTATTAATGGGCTTGTGCGCCATGAATTTAAAAGATAAATTTCCACCCTCCGATCCCTGCAGCTGCGAGATGTGTTTGGGCTTCTGCGCCCGCCCGGGCTGGTGGGCAGTGGAAGAAGCCCGGCAGGCGCTGGATGCCGGCTTGGGCGGGCGCATGATGCTGGAGATTTCACCTGAAAAAACATTCGGAGTGCTTGCGCCGGCTTTCAAGGGCTGTGAAGGCAGGATCGCCACCAAACGCTTTGCGAATCAGGGCTGTACATTTTTGAAAGACCACCTGTGCGAATTGTTCGCACAGCGGGCTGCAGCCGCTGGAATGCCGCTTCTGCCACCACACGCGCGAGGGGCAGGGAAGCACCTGCCATGCCGCCCTCGAGGAAGACTGGGCACGACCGGCCGGCCGCCAAATCATTCGGGCATGGTGTAAAGTGACAGGCTTATGGGATCTGCTGGAAGTTTTCGGATTGCAGGCATTGAAGAAATAAAATCTGGTAAAGGAATAAATCATGACTGACGCATCAAAAAATCCGGAAATTAAGCGGTTTTGGCAGAATTACCAGGCAAGCCTGCCTGACATTAATCGCGCATCCCTGAAATTTCCCCAGGTGTGGGCTTTCGGCATTGGCGCTGAGATGGCTGATGAATTGGGCGGCCTGGTGGTCGCGGGCATCAAGACCGCCACTTGTTCCTTATTATGGGAGTATGAGGCAGGTCTGGAAATGCTTCCGGAAGTTGGCGGATTGAGTATTATCCTGGACGGGTGCAGCGCACCGCTGTGCCTGATCGAGACGACTTCGGTGGAAACCAAACCTTTCAACACAGTTGACGCGCAATTCGCATATGACGAGGGCGAAGGCGACCGTTCGCTGGAATACTGGCGGCAGGCGCACCGGCGTTTTTTCGGCCGAACCTGCGCTGAAATCGGGAAGCAGCTTTCCGAAGATATGCCGGTGGTGTGCGAACGGTTTAAGGTATTATTTGCCAAGTCCTGATTTTGTATTTATCCCTCAAATCCAGCGATATTCAGGATTGAGGATAAAGTATAAATAAAGATGGATTAATTCGCATTAATATTTCAGGAGGCGCGTATGGAAAAAATCCCATTTGATATGCGTGATGATGTATCCGAAACGCTCATCATTCCGCTTTATTACCGCGCCAGGGAAACCGGCCGAGCTGACGCAATGATGGTTGATAAAACAGCGGTTGAGCTGATCGACCGGATTGATTTTGATTATTCCCGCATGCGCCTTGGCGCGCATGACCAGGTCTTTATCATCATGCGCGTCAGGGAATTCGATAGAATGGCGCGGAAATTCCTTGAAGAGCATCCCGGCGCGGTAGTGGTTCATATCGGCTGCGGGTTGGATACGCGCTATCAGCGGCTGAAAGACATGCGGGTTGAATGGTATGACCTTGATCTTCCCGAAGTTATCGCGCTTCGCAGGCGGTTGGGTCTGGTAGATCAGGGGCGTTACCATACCATCGGCGCTTCGGTTTTTGACTTCGGCTGGATGGACCAATTGGGTTTGGCGTCTTCAACCCCACTTCTGCTTATTGGGGAGGGCGTATTCGTTTATTTTGAGGAATCTCAGATCAAGACCCTGATCTTTAAGCTTCGTGAAAAGTTCCAGCAGGTTGACCTGATCTGTGACGCGATGACACCTCAATTAATAAAAATTGATAACCTTCATTTGGTCTTAACAAAAATGAAAGCCCGCCTGAAATGGGGATTAAGAAATGCTAAAGATTTGGAAAGCTGGGCAGACGGCATCAAGCTGCTGGAAGAATTCTATTATTTTGACAGCCCTGAACCGCGGCTTGGTTTAGCGCAACTGATGCGTTATATTCCCTCGTTTTGCAAAAAGCTCCGGAATTTTCCATTACCAATTACGATGATTTGAAGAAAGGTCGGTGCCAAAAATCCTGTAAACATCGCATATTCCCTTACCCTTCGACCCCTAAGAGCGCTCAATTAGGTGCTCAGGGTTCGGGCGCCCTGCGGAATGGAATCTACAAATCCTCTTTGGGCGGTTTTTTGTCTTTATCTTTGCCGGCTGAGCCGATGATCATCAACGCCAGGCCGATACCGCAGATGAGGATCAAAGCCAGACCCATGGTCTTGCGGTCCATATTCAAAATCGAGAACGCGCTGCCATTCTCTTTGTCTTGCTCCTGCAGGGTGGCCACAGGCTGGGCGGTCTGCTGCGGGATGGGTGTCCTGGTCGGCGGGCGGGGGGTGAGGGTGGCGGTGGGCGAAGGCGTGGGCGTGTAAGCCACCTGAACGACCAGTTCCTGGCCGACCGTAATGATATCGCTGGTCAGGCCATTCAGAGCTTTGATCTGATCGGGGGTGGTATCATAGGCAGCCGCGATGCTCCACAGCGCCTGCAGGCTCTTGACAACGTGAATGATCTTGCCTTCAGCGTTTGGCGTGGCCACCTGGACAGGCGCCACCTGCGCCGTGACCGCGGTGGTGGGAATGGTGGATGCCACGCCGCCCCCGGTGCTGGTTCCGCCCGAGCCGTATTTAACAGCAACATCCAGGATGTAATAAACAAATCCATCGCCCTCGGTTACCCCGGCGCCAACAGCGACGCCGTCTGCAGTGAGCATGGTGCTCATGTGAGCGTCATCTGCCCAATAACTGTAAATGACCTCGGATAACGGGGTGCTGTTATTTCCGCCAGCCCAGTTTTCAACCACATTCATGCCCGCAGCCAGAGGATACCCTGCGGCAACTGCCCTGTCGCGCGCGTAAGTTCCACCCGCGCCGATGTGGCCCTGGTCCCAGGATGGAAAACTGGTGCCGTAAAAGCTGCCCAAATAATCTGACTGGCCTTGGGCGGCAGCCATCAGCGAACCGTCAATTTCAAGCGCTGCCAGGCCTCTGCCGGCGCGCAGTTCATTGACAGCCGCAATCACATCATAGGGTGAAGGCGCCGCGGATTGAACTTTGGCCCTCGGAAGTGCGAGGGTGAAAATAACTGCCAGAAGCAGGAGAAAGCGTATCTTTTTCATAAGCGGTATTATAAATGAGGATAGGTTGGGTTGGTTTTACACATGGTTTGGGTTTTTGACATAGCGAATCCCAAAAAGTGGGTGATGCACTCTATATCTTTAATAATGAGACTGCCGCAGATTGCTTCGCATTCCTCGCAATGACAGGAAAATCATCTGCGGTTGGAAAGGCTGAGCACCACCAGAATAATGCCCACGCCGAACAAGGCGAAAAAAACCAGGAACCAGCCGGAATCATTGCGCGCCGGAAGCGGCTCAGCGGTTTTTGGGGTGAGCGTGAATTCCGCAGACAGCCGGCCGCTGTGATGCCTGAACTGTGCTGGTAGGAGCGGGCTGTGTGGCTGTAACAAGACTGGTAGGCGTGGCAGTCTGAGGCAATTGGATGAGGATCTTCTCGCCGATATAAATCGTATTGAATTCCCCCATATTGTTTAACTGGCGCAGGCGCTCAACATCCACCTTGTAGTGGTGGGCGATCATCCACAGCGATTGCCCGGACATGACCGTATGCCAGATTGAGCCATCCGCAGCGGGCACAGCGGTTAGCACCGGAGCGATATACTGCGATACCGCGTATTGCGTGGCAGGATTATCCCCGTAAGCCGAAGTTGTCGGCTGGGCAGTCAGCCCGGCATCACCCCAATAGGCGGCAACATCCAGGATAACGTAAATGACATCTCCTCTGGCAGCCACCCCGCAGCCAACCTGCTGCCCGCGGTCATGCAGCATGGTGTGCATATGCAATTCATCCGACCAGCCGCCAAAAATGAGCGATTCAATCGGTTCGCCTTCCTGCAGCATGCCCCAGTTTTCATTGATGTCCAATCCCTGGACATAGGGGAAACCGAGGTTGATGGCACGGGCGTCCGCATCAGTGCCGCCCGGGCCGATATGCCCGCTGCCATGGTCAGGCGTTGAAGCAAGGTAATCCGCCTGGGTCTGAGCCGCCATCATGAGGATGGGATCGACAGCATAAGGCGGCAGCCCGTGGCTGGCGCGCAGGGCATTGACCGCAGCGATGACATCATACGCAGAAGGCGCCGCCTGAGGCGCGGCAAGAGCGGTTGAGAGCGGGTAAAAGAGGAGGGCAAGCGCCATCAGCGCCGGGAGCAGGATTTTAGACATTCACCCTTGAAAGTATTGTGAGGCTGATTTTAACTGATTATTTAAAATCCCAGTCAGCCAGAGTTTCTTTGAAGGCATACGCGGTCAAATCCAGGGTGAGGGGGGTAATGGAGATGTAGCCTTCGCTTAAGGCGCCGATATCCGTTCCCGCTTCGGCCAATCCGGTCGGCGCATCGCCGCCGATCCAGTAATAGGGCTGCCCGCGCGGATCCTCGCGCTTGACAATGATATCGTGATACATGCGCAGCCCCTGGCGGGTGATCATATAGCCTTTTATTTTATCCAATTCGCAGTAGGGGACATTGATATTCAGCAGGGTGTTTGAAGGCAGCTTGTTTTCCCACACTTTGCTTGCGACGATGGCGGCAACTTTGGCTGTCGTGGTGTAATCCAAAGGTTCTGGCGCGAATTCAGGCGAATCCTGTGAAATCGCGATGGCGGGAATATTGGCGATCACCGCTTCCATGGCAGCGGTCACGGTACCCGAATAGGTCACATCATGCCCCAGGTTGGCATTGGGATTGATGCCCGAGACCACCAAATCAATCGGCTCCGGCAGCAAACCAAGCGCCGAGAGGGCCACACAGTCTGATGGGGCGCCGTCGCAGGCAAACCCTTTGGTGCCGTCCGCCAGCACCATTTCTTTCACACGCAGGGGCCGGCGCAGCGTCTTGACATGCCCTGAGGCAGACCAGTTGTGATCCGGCGCCACGATGGTGACCTTGCCGATTTGGCGCAGTTCCTGAACCATGGCCAGCAGGCCGGGATGGAAGATGCCGTCGTCATTGGTAGCGAGAATATGCATAGATTATTTGTATCCTTGAAAGTAAGTTTTGAAAGCCAAGTTTTGCGGCCTTCAATGCTGCCATGATTATACCCACATCGGATTTTCATCCGGAAAATCCATGCCCGAAATAATTTATGTTATACTTGGCAGGCTGTCCAAAGGGCAGCAAAAATACACACGCAGCCTGATCGGTCCTTGCGTGCCACCGTAGGAAACGGGGGCTGGGGACGGAAACGAAAGCTGCGGAGGAAAAAACGCAAAGGAGTTCTACCATGAGTCTTGATATTTCTATGAAAGCCCTGCTTGAAAGTGGCGTGCATTTCGGCCACCGCACCAACCGCTGGGATCCCCGCATGAAACCGTATATTTTCACTGAACGCAACGGTATTCATATTATCGACCTGCAGCAAACAGTCCAGAGCCTGCAGCGCGCCTATGAACTCATCCGCGATAATGTGGCTGGGGGCGGCACTGTGCTCTTTGTGGGCACCAAGCGCCAGGCGCAGGAAACCATCCAGATGGAAGCTGAACGCTGCGGCATGCCCTATGTGACTGAACGCTGGCTGCCCGGCACCCTGACAAACTGGTCAACCATTTTCGCGCGCATCATGGAACTTGAGCGCATGGAAAAAATGCATGAGACCGGCGAGATGGACCGACTGGTCAAAAAAGAGCAGCTGATGATAGACCGCGAGATCAAGCGCCTGCTGGTGCACCTGAGCGGTATCCGGCATATGAACGGCCTGCCCAGCATGATCTTCATTGTGGACGTCATGCGTGAAGACACGGCTGTGCATGAAGCCAACCTGACCAGTGTTCCTGTTGTGGCCATGGTCGATACCAACTGCAATCCCGAGAATGTGGATTATGTCATCCCGTCCAATGATGACGCCATCCGCGCCATCAAGCTGGTGGTCAGCAAAGTTGCGGATGCTGTTCTGGAAGGCAAGGCCATGTACAAGGAAGAAGATTTAGTTACTGCTGAACGCGACGTTATCGGCGAAGATGAAGGCCGAACAAGAGTCCGCGGGCGTATTCAGCTTGAAGAAGAAATTGGTGACGAAGAACTGCTCGGCGCTGCAACACTTCAGAAGCTTGCGGAAAGCAAACGCGAACTGGAACCCGAAGAAGGTGTTGAAGGCGAAGCGGCAGAAGCAGTTGTGGAGGATGAAAGTCCTTTTGCAGTCCTGAAATCTGTCAAAGAAACCGTTGAGGATGTCGAGGAAGAAGTTGAAGAAGCCTTGGAAGAAGATGACATCGAAGACGACGAAGAAAAATAAAGTTGTATAGTTAACAAGGAAAAATAATGGCAGTTTCTACTGAAGATATCAAAAAATTACGCGAGGCGACCAGCGCCGGAATTCTGGATTGCCGCTCCGCTTTGGAAGCATCCGGCGGTGACTTTGACAAAGCCGTTGATTTTTTACGTGAAAAAGGCCTGGCAGCTGCAAGCAAAAGGGCTGACCGCGAAGCCTCGGAAGGCATTGTGGAGCTTTATTCCCACGGCGGCGGACGCGTGGGTGTGATGGTTGAAATCAACTGCGAAACTGATTTTGTTGGTCGGTCGGAAGAATTCCGCACTTTCGCGCACGAAGTTGCACTGCAGATTGCAGCCACTTCCCCAACCTACATTAAAGAAACGGATATTCCGGCAGATGTGCTTGAGCATGAGCAGAAGATCGCGGAAGCACGCGCCCGCGAAGAAGGCAAACCCGAAAATATCCTGCCGAAGATCGTGGAGGGCAGCCTGAAGAAATTCAAGGATGAGGCGGTACTGCTGCGCCAGCCCTATATCCGCGATGAATCTGTGACCATTGAGCAGATGCTGAACCAGCGCATTGGGACCATGGGCGAGAACATCGTCATCCGGCGCTTTGCGCGCTACGCGCTGGGCGAGGAGAGCGTTTCCGAAGAGCAAGCGGAAGAATAAAAGCAGGAAAGCCAACCATGTGGTTGGCTTTTTTTTAGCAAAAGGAAGGAGCGGAATGGCACAACCAAAATATAACCTGATCATGCTTAAGCTGAGCGGCGAAGCGCTTGCCGGACCGGAGGGGTTTGGCATTAATGCTGACCGCGCGACGGATATCGCCAAACGCGTGAAAGAAGTAAGAGAAATGGATGTTCAGGTAGCCATCGTTATTGGCGCAGGCAACCTGTGGCGCGGGCGCGTGGGCGTTGAGAAAGGCATGGATCAGGCGACCGCGGATTATATGGGCATGCTGGGGACTGTGATGAATGCATTGGCGCTCATGGATGCCTTGGAAAAACTGGATGTCCAAACCCGCGTCCAGTCTGCGATTGAAATGCGCACTGTGGCTGAACCTTATATCCGCCGGCGGGCAATTCGCCACCTGGAAAAAGGGCGCGTGGTTATTTTTGGCGGCGGAACCGGCAATCCATTCTTTTCGACCGACACTGCTGCAGCTTTGCGCGGCACCGAGATCGGCGCGGATGTGCTGATCAAAGCCACCAATGTGGATGGCGTGTATGACAGCGACCCGAAAGCCAATCACGGCGCCAAGAAATTTGACACCTTAACCTATATTGACGCCCTCAAAATGCGCCTGGCGGTGATGGACAGCACAGCTGTCTCGCTCTGTATGGAAAACAAACTTCCAATTCTTGTCCTGAACCTCTGGGATCCGCACGCGCTGCGCCGGGCAATCAACGGGGAAGCGGTCGGGACGCTGGTTTCGGATTGAAATCCATCCGCAATAAATTAATTGGTTTCTTGACACAACTCTGATTTAATAGATAATAAGGGCGATAATAAAATAAGGCGTTGAAAGAGGAAAGTACGCCGGAATAATCTGACAGGGACGCCCGGGCAAGGACTGAAACCCCCGCGCTGATGAATCCGGAAGAAGTTCCCTCCCGAGCCGTGCGGGTGAATGGCAAAGCCTACTAGTCCGCACCGCAGGCGCAGCGATAACGGCGCAGCCAATTGCCTGCATCATGGGCTGTTGGGCTGAGCGGGCTGGTTTTCAGCCAAGTTGGGTGGTACCGCGGTTAATCCCGTCCCATGTGGACGGGTGTTTTATTTAACATGCACTTATTTTGAAGGAGCAGGAATGAGCGAGAAGAACAATCTGATTCAGGAACTGGAAGCACTGCAAGCCAAAGCGGAAAAAGAACTGGCTTCCCTGGTTGATGAAGGCGGCCTGGCAAAATGGAAAACAGACTACCTGGGTAAATCTTCAGCGGTGATGCAGATCTTCAAACGCCTGCCGGAAGCCGGTAAGGAAGAACGCGCCCAGATCGGCCAGCTGGCCAATCAGGTTAAATCAGCCCTGGAGCAGCGTTTCGAACTGAAAGCAGAGGCAGCCCGCCAGACTGCGCTGGCTGAGGTGTTGAAAAATGAACAGCTGGATGTGACCCTGCCCGGACGGACGCCAATGAATGGCCGCCTGCACATCACCACCCAGACTCTGCGCGAGGTTTATCGGATATTCGCTGAAATGGGCTTTCAGATTTACCGTTCGCCGGAAGTTGAAAGCGATGAGAATAATTTTGAGTTGCTCAATATTCCCAAGCACCATCCGGCGCGCGATTTGTGGGACACCTTTTTTACCAAGAAGGAAGGAGTCATCCTGCGCACGCACACCTCGCCGGGGCAGGTGCGCGCCATGCGCGAATTCGCGCCTGAGCCCATCCGCGTGGTGCTGCCGGGCATGTGCTACCGCTACGAGCAAACCGATGCCAGCCATGAATTTCAGTTTAACCAGGTGGAGCTGCTGGTAGTGGGGAAGCACATTACCTTTGCCAATCTGAAAGGGACGCTGCAGGAATTCGCACAGCGCATGTATGGCATGGGCGTGCGTACCCGCATCCGGCCATCCTATTTCCCGTTTGTGGAGCCCGGCGGTGAAATGGATGTGGAATGCTTTGTGTGCGGCGGCAAAGGCTGCGCGGTATGCAAACAGCGCGGCTGGCTGGAGGTTTTGGGCTGCGGCATGGTGCACCCGGTGGTGCTGAAGAACGGCGGCTATGACCCCGAGGTTTATTCCGGCTTTGCCGCAGGACTTGGCCCGGAGCGCATCGCAATGCTGCGCTACCGCATTGATGATATTCGCAATTTCTGGGCGAACGATGTTCGCTTTCTGGAACAGTTTTAGGGAAAGGCCAGGCAAAAATGGAATTAGTTTATTCATGGCTTAAGGAATATGTAGATATTGATGTCCCGCTTACAGACACTGGGCAACGCGCTGACCATGCTTGGCATGGAGGTGGAGGATGTACGCCTGGTGGGCCTGGCAAAACCGGAGGACAAGAACGCGGGCATTACCTTTCATGGATTGGAATGGGACAAGGATAAGTTCGTGGTGGCGCGTGTTGATGAAGTGATGCCGCACCCCAATGCCGACCGGCTGGTGCTGTGCCGCTTAAATGATGGCAGCAAGGAAATTGTTGTGCTGACCGGCGCGCCCAACCTGTATGAATTCAAGGGCACCGGTCCCTTGGCAAAACCTTTGAAGGTCGCCTATGCCCGCGAGGGCGCACGCCTGTATGACGGCCATAAGCCCGGACAGGAACTGACCACGCTTAAACGGATGGCCATCCGCGGCGTGGAATCTTTTTCCATGATCTGCTCGGAAAAAGAACTTGGCATATCGGATGAACACGAGGGCGTGATGCTGCTTGACAGCGATGCGCCTGAAGGCATGCCGCTGGCGGATTATATGGGTGACGCCGTTTTTTCCATCGCATTGATGCCCAATATGATCCACTGTTCAAGCGTTATCGGCATCGCGCGCGAGGTGGCGGCTTATTTCAACCTGCCGCTGCACCTGCCGGATGCCAGCCTGCCATCCAGCGGGCAGCCTATCCAGGGCAAGGCCAGCATAAAAATAACCGATCCCGACCTGAACCCGCGTTTTGTCATCGGCCTGCTGACAGGCGCAAAAGCCCAGCCCAGCCCTTATCGCGTTCAGTACCGGCTGCGGTTGGCGGGCATGCGCTCCATCAACTCCACCGTGGACGCCACCAACTATGTCATGCTTGAAACCGGCCAGCCGCTGCATGCGTTTGACTATGATGTGCTGCTCAAACGCGCGGGCGGCAAGCCGCCCACCATCATCACGCGGACAGCGCAAAAAGGCGAGAACCTTACGACTCTGGATGGCACACCCCATCAGCTGGATGACTTTACAGAGCTGGTGTGCGATAAGGCTGGAGCGTTATCCATTGCCGGTGTGATGGGCGGACAGGAAAGTGAAATCTCCGACGGCACGCAGAATATTCTGCTGGAAGGCGCTGCCTGGAATTTTATCAATATCCGGCGCACGGTCGCCTCGCAGCGCATGCACTCCGAAGCGGCTTACCGTTTCGCGCGCAATGTGCACCCCGCCCTGGCGGAGCTGGGCGTGCGCCTGTGCTTAAAGCGCATGGCTGAATGGAGCGGCGGGCAGATTGCCGCCGGATTGATTGATGAATATCCCAAACGCTATAACGATCCGCTTGTAGCTGTCAGTGAAGCTGATGTCGAACGCTTGCTGGGAATTCATATTTCAGCCAAAGAAATGGCCGCCCTCCTGAGCAGGCTTGAATTTGAATGCAAAGTCAGCGGGACAACCGTAGAAGCGCGGTCGCCCTCTTATCGAACGGATATTGCCGAAGGCGTGGTTGGCAAGGCGGATGTGATTGAAGATATCGCCCGCCTTTATGGCTATGACAAGATCCCTGCGGCGCGCCTGAGCGATGAACTCCCTCCGCAGCGCGGTAATCCAGCTGAGGAACGTGATCGCCTGTTTCAGGATACACTGGCAGGGCTGGGCTTGCTGGAAGTGGTCAGCTACCGCCTGACGAGCCCCGAGGCGGAAGCGCGCGTTTTTCCTCCCGACGCACAGCCGGAGCAGCAGCCTTACATTGAAATGCAGAACCCGATCGCTGAAGACCGGCGCGTTATGCGCCGCAGCCTGCTGGCGAGCGTGCTTGAGGCAGTCGAGAGAAACATCCGCCATCGCGAGCGGCTGGCTTTGTTTGAAATCGGCCCGGTATTCATGCCGTCCGATGAACAGCTGCTTCCCAATGAACCTGTAAAGCTCGCCATTGCCATGAGCGGCCTGCGCTACCCGAGCGCCTGGGATCAGGCGCAGGGCAATTTTCTGGATTTCTTTGACCTGAAAGGCATGATTGAAGCCCTGCTTGGCTCGCTGCATATCAAAGAGTACAGTTTCGAACCCGCGCAGCATCCTTCTTTTCACCCCGGCAAGTGTGCACTGCTTAAAGCCGGCGGACAGGAGATTGGCTTTTTGGGAGAACTCCATCCCAAGGTGAAAGAAAACTACCATTTACTGCCGCCCGCAGTACTGGCGGCAGAGTTGGACGCGGACAAGCTTTTCAGTTTGAGCGCCGGGCGCTTTGAATCTGCGCCTGTGCCTGTTTATCCGCCGGTGATTGAGGACCTGGCGGTTATTGTCAGTGAGGCTACTCCCAACGCGGATGTCGTGAATACCATTCTGCAGGCTGGCGGTTTTCTTCTCAAACAGGTGGTGCTTTTTGATATCTTCCGCGGTGAACAGGTGGGCGCAGGCAGCAAAAGCCTGGCTTACCGGCTGACCTGGCAAGCACCGAACAGAACATTGAATGACCAGGAAGTGGGCAAAATGCGCGAGAAGGTGATCCAAAAACTGGAAAAAGAGCTGAAAGCCAAAGTCCGAAAGGCGGAATAAATTTATTGAACAGATGGTAGTTGTGAAACATGCTTCACAACTACCAGAACCATAATTTGAAACCCTGATTATGGTTAAGTTGCTGCAGCCAAACTTTTGCAGGTTTATTCACAAACCGGGAAAAAGAAATGACTTTTTCCGATATCCCTCCCCATAAAAGGAGGGATTTTTTTATCCCGCAAATCCGATTGAATGCGCAACCTATTTCCAAAAATATCGTAATTATTAATGTAATGTTACTTGACAATAGTGTGTAATATACAGTATAATGGAGGCATGATGAATGAAAAAACAATAGAAACCACAGAAAAGATCAAGCAGGAAATGCGGCGCGGGATCACCGTGGCGGTTGTCATGAGCTGTCTGAAAGAAGCGCAGTACGGCTATGCTCTGCTGAAGAGCCTGAATGACAGCGGCAATGACATCGGCCAGGATACCCTCTACCCCTTATTGCGGCGGCTGGAGGAGCAGGAACTGCTGGAGAGCGAGTGGCGTGTGGATGATGCCCGCCCGCGCCGCTATTACCGGTTGAATGAGACAGGCCGGGAAGTTTATGAAGCTTTGAAAAATGAGCTTATGGAAATTGAAAAAGTAATTGGGAGAATGACAAATGAAACTGAATAAAAGTGCACGTGAATTATTGGACCGCTACCTGCTGGGTGTCCGCAGGGCATTGACGGGCAAGAAACGCGAAGATATCACTGCTGAGATCGAATCCTCGCTGCTGGACCGTATGGAAGAACGCTTTTCTGGCGATCAGAGTATTACTGAAACTCAGGTGAAGGAAGTTCTGCAGGAGATGGGATCGCCGCGCAAGCTGGCCGCCTCATTCGGACCCCAGCGCAGCCTGATCGGCCCGCGCCTGTTCCCTGCATATCTGTTGGTGCTGCGCATCGTTGTACCGGTTGTGGTAGGCGCGCTGATCCTGAGCATCATTATCAGAGCCTTTACCGGCGAGGCGGACAGCGGAACTTTTCCGGCTGTGAAATATCTGGCGACGCTTTGGAACGGCGCGTTTTCAGCCGCCGCTTTTGTGACCCTGACCTTTGCCATCATTGAGCGTGTGAATGAAGAGAAAGAGATCGAAGAACTCGCGTGAGTTTGAAAAATTCAGCATGGATAATCTGCCGGAGCTTGGCGAAGCGGACAAACAGGAATCGATCACTGAAACTATTCTGGAGATCGTATTTGGCGTCATCGGACTGGCATTTTTTACTTATGTGTTGAACAACAACGGACAGTTTCCGGTTCAAGTCAATTCGATGGAAAAAGCTGCCTTAATTCCCGTTTTCACCGAATCCTTCCTGCGGTTTGTGCCGGTCATGATGGCTATCACCGGCCTTGAAGTTTCACGCAGCGCCACGCTTCTGGCTCAGGGGCGCCAGAGCAGCCTGACCAACTGGTGGAACATCATTACGCATGGCGCGAATATGGTCCTGTCGGTTTTCCTGCTGCGCTCCTTCCCTCTGATAATGGTAGAAGGTTTTAAAGTGCTGCCTTTGCCTGCCGATTGGGACTTTATCAAAATTGAAGCGGGTATCAATACAGGCCTAAAGGTGATCATCATTCTAAGCATTATCGGAATGAGTGTAGAAATCATCCGGCGCCTTTTCCGGGAGGCGAGAATGCCTGCCTGCCAATAAAGAATATCTTGTAAAAGAGTAGATGACTTGAACTGCACCCCAAAAGTTGAACACGAACCAACTTAAGGAGGTGCAGTTTTTTTGACGAAATACACGGTAGAAGAAAGATTAGCAGCAGAAATAGCAGTTGAAGAAGGTGAGAACATCACTAGCGTGGCGAAGCATATCCGGATGAGCGAAGATGTAATAAGCCGAAGCATGGGACTCTATCGAGAGCATGGACAGGCAGGACTATGGGCTGGAAGATAAGAAGAAGGGTAGACGGCCAAGAACCGGAAGCTAAAGCCATGCCTGACGAAGGAGGAAGAACTACTTGCAGAGAATGAATACCTGCGGGCAGAAAACGCCTACCTAAAAATAATTTAACGCCTTGGTTGCAGAGCGGGAAAAACGCGAAAAGCAGATCAGATAGAGATCATCTCTGAACGTATAGGATGGCGGGGCTTCGCTTCGGCAAGCGGGTAAAAATTCCTTCCCTCAAGCACCCTTCCTTTTGCCCGCTTGCTTTAATTCTCGCAAGGCGGGCATGACAGTTTTGAGAAATGATTTAGGAGTTATTTTAATAGCCCTTGTAAATATTTTCCCGTATAACTTTTCTCACACTTAATTAAATTTTCGGGAACACCTTCAAATAAAATCTCCCCGCCTTTCACCCCGCCTTCAGGACCTAAATCTATAATCCAGTCAGCATGCTTTATCATACCCAAATTATGTTCAATTACAATGACCGTATTATCGTTATTAACTAAATTCTGGATTATCTTTAACAATTTTTCAATATCCGCCATATGTAATCCTGTTGTCGGTTCATCCATAACATAAATATTCCCTTTTTTATGGAGTTCAGAGGCCAATTTTATTCTCTGACATTCTCCTCCGGATAATGTACTTAATGGTTGACCAAGTTCGAGGTATTCTAAACCTACATCGCACAGAATTTGCAGTTTTCGTTTTATTTCAGCGTCTTTAAAAAAATTTAGTAGCTCATTTATGGTCATATGGAGAATATCATCAATATTTTTCTTCTCATACTCCAAATTTAAAACTTTTTCCGTGTATCTTTTGCCATTACACACATCACAAGTGACTTTGACTTCATCCATAAAACTCATCTCATAGCTTATTGTTCCCAAACCTTTGCAATTCGGGCAAGCACCTTTAGAATTGAAACTAAATAGAGATGGATTTGAATTGGTTGCTTTGGCAAATTCCTGTCTGATTAAGTCAAAAATTCCGATATAGGTAGCCGGATTGGATCGGGAAGATTTCCCTATGGGAGATTGATCAATTATTATCGCCTCCTTATTTTCTTTCAAAAAGACATCATTGATCAAGCTGCTTTTGCCGGAGCCCGCAACTCCGGTTATGCAAGTCAAAACTCCTTTTGGGATTTTTGTTGAAATATTTTTTAGATTATTTAAAGAAGCGTTTTTTATTTCGATGTAATCTATCCATTTTCTACGGTTATGGTTATGTTTTTTCATTTTTATTAAGATATTTGGCGGTTAATGCCATTAGACTTATTAAAACCTTCGAATGGTCCTGAATAAATAATTTTTCCACCCAAACTGCCTGCTTTGGGGCCGATATCAATAATATGATCAGCGCACTGGATCAAAGACGGATCATGTTCAACAATAAAAACGCTATTGCCTTTTTCCTTTATTTTTTTTAGCATTTCGATAAGTTTATTGATGTCTCTGGGGTGGAGTCCGATTGACGGCTCATCCATGATATACATCATATCAACCAGGTCGCAATCAAGCTGTCTGGCCATCTTTACCCGCTGACTTTCACCACCAGACAAGGTAGTAACCGAACGATTCAAAGAAAGATAACCTACCCCGATTTCAATTAAATGAGAAAGTATTTGCCGCATTTTCTGGATTATTGGCTTGGCAAGATCTCCCTTGATTGTCCCGAGGAAATCATAAAGTTCATTAAAGTCTATTTCAACCAGTTCGGGAATAGTTTTGCCGTTAACTGTAACGGCTCTCGCTTTTTCATTAATCCTGGAACCGCCGCAGACCTCGCAATCTGAATAGATAAAATACTTTTGATAAGCGTCCTTTCGATCTTTCGATAATTCCTCTTTGGCTTTATCCACATATATTCTTTCAAGCTTTTTGGCTATCCCTTCAAAATTTTTTGAATATATTCCGGCACCATGTTTTTTTTCGATTGGTATGGCTTTGGCATAAAGAAGGTCACTTTAATTCTTTTTCTGAAAAATTCTTAATCTTTTTATCAACATCAAAGAGATTGGTTGCAACCATTTCCCGCCAATTCCAACCGCCGACTTTATGATCTGGATGTCTAATCGCCCCCTCTCTAATAGTTTTTTCCTTATTCAAAAGCATGTCAATGTCAACCTTGATTTGTTTCCCCAAACCTTTGCAATTCGGGCACATTCCTAAAGGATGATTGAAGCCAAAAAAAAACGATGGACCGATAAATGTATTCCCGCATCTGGAAAAAAGAATCTTAAGTAGGTGTAAAGTTCGGTGGCTGTTCCAATCGTGCTTCTTAATGTTGTTCCCATTCTCTTTTGGTCGATTACAATTGCAGTCGAAATGTTTTTTATTTCATCAACAGGCGGTTTGGATAGCTTTGGCATTCTTGCTCTGGCAAACGAGGAAAAAGTTTCAATAAGCTGTCTCTGCGCTTCGGTGTATATCGTATCGAAAACCAGAGAAGATTTTCCCGAACCGGAAACTCCGGTAAAAACAACAAGTTTGTTTTTAGGAATTTCAAGAGAGACATTCTTCAGATTATGAGTTTTTGCGTTTTTTATGATGATCTTGTCGTGATTCATATGTGATTCCTAATTAAAATCGAAATTTTCAATTATTTACTTTTAAGGCGACGGCAATTTCTATCAGTTCTTGAATTTAATAATATCAGATTCAACTTTTTCCGTATGAGCTATGGTTCTCATTAAAAGATATTGCAGCAGCTGTAAGAGCAATTGTTCTTATTGAGTTTTAAACAAAGATCATTTGATCCCCATTTACCAGGGTTCGCCTTATATAAACCCCGCATAACCCGAAAGTGTTTCTATATTAAGTGCTTAGTAAAGATCAGGACAATGACAAAAAGAGGAAGAAGTCATCTGTTCTTTTGTTCTTATTCTAAAAACCTGGCAAATTTGACTGCTGCGCGGGTGATAAAGTATTCAAGCACCACCAATCCCATCCCGGCTGCAGCCGAAAGCGCGAGAATCGCGGTTCTGCTTATTGGATTAGCCAGGGCAAACATTCCGTTAATATTTGCCTCCAGGAAAGGATCCAGGGCAGCAATCACCAGCGAGGCTGCACAGGCGATGGCCAGTATAAAAGCCGTGAAAAAGCCTGCCTGCCCGGCCATGCGGTCAACCTCATCCTTTTGAGTGTTTGCAGCACGCAGTCGCATGCCAACGTAATAACCGCCGAGCGGGCCCATCATTACATTAAAGGCGGGTACTCCCATAAAGAATCCAAACATCCCAACCGAATAGAACAGGTACACCAGCACAGGCCAAATCAGGGGCAGGCTCAGCGCTTTGCGCACCCATGATCCGAGAAAGACCACATCAACCAGCACTCCCAGCAGGAATCCGCCCAGAGCGAAATAGACGATTGAACTTTCCGGCACAAACGGCAGGCTGCCCCACCAGCCTGCCAATCCAAGCAGGATTGGGAACACCAAGCCTGTCACAACTGAAAGAAATAACTTTTCAATGCCAGCCAGCATTGAATTCAGAGTTGCGTACTTTTTGGTTTTACCTGGCATAAGAGCTCCGATTCTTATGAACTCATAGTTTGGCTAATGACAGCCTTAATCAGCATAAACAAGCCGAAACCCGCAATCACCCCTCCTGCAAGGCGGTTCACCCAGCCCATCAGGCGCTCATTCACCTTTTCCCGCAGCAAACTGACCATCACACTCAGCGTCAGCCACCATAATGCGGACCCTGTGAAAACGCCGAGGACAAGCAGGAATGCGCTGTAGCTGGAAAACTTCTCCGCTTTGCACGCTCATCCCGCCGAAAATCGCTGCAAACATAAAAATGGTCATGGGATTGCTTAAGGTCAACAGCAGCGTGGAGAAATAATTCTCGCCCGCGCTCACTTTTTCTGATATTTCACCTTCAGCTCGGGGCGAGGACCGGAAAGTTTTGATGCCAATAAAAAGCAGCAGCCCTCCTCCCAGGAGGCCCAGCAACAACTGCTGCTTGATCAGGAAATCAGCCACCAGCGTGAGACCGGCAGCTGCGATCGTGCCGTAAATCGCGTCAGCGGATGCCGCACCCAAACCGCTTACAACGCCGGATTTAAAGCCCTGGGCCAGGGTGCGGCGAATGCACAAAATCCCAATGGGTCCAACCGGTGCAGCGATGGAAAATCCCAGCGCCAGGCCTTTAAAGATCATTTTCAAAGTTGATGCGATGTCCATGGTTCTTATTTGACCAGATCCAGCTTTTTTTCAAGCACCAGCCCATCTTCACCATTATGGTAATAGCGTGACCAGATATCGATCTGCGTGTAACCCAGTTTTTCATATAATCGGAGCGCTGGCTCATTTCCGCGGCGGACAGTCAATTTAACCTGCGGCATTGCCATTTTTTGTTCGCATTCTTTTAATAGCGCATCAGCAATGCCGTGCCTGCGCCAATCTGGCAGAACACCCAGGGTCATGATCCAGCCGGTTGATTCATTCCGGCGCGGATCGCCTGCAATGAATCCCACCATTAATCCTTCAAAATCCGCCTTAAGCCTTACCACGCCCGGAAAAACCAATACTCCCAGAAGTTCAAGCAGCGGCCAGGCATCCTCGCCGAAGCAAACCTTTTCCAGCCCATCCAGAGCTTTCAGGTCGCGCCACGTGGCGGATTCAATCAGATAATTCTGCGCATTCTCAACCACAGTGCCGACCATTATACCTGTGAAGCATAAGCTCTCTTGACGTCTTTAAATAAGATGTATAAAATAAGATGCAGAATCCTTCGGGGCAGGGTGAGGGAGCACGTCTCCCGATTCCCGATCGGTGGTGATAACCCACGAGCGCTGAAATGCGCAGATCCGGTGCAATTCCGGGGTCGACGGTAAAGTCCGGATAAGAGAAGGTTTGCTTATTGAAACGCCCTGTCCCGAAACAAATTTGTTTCGGGCTTTTTATTTAATGAAAATAAAGCAAATTAATATTAAACGATGGAGCGTGGTGGCCGCCCTGCTGATTTTTTTGGCAGCGTGGCAAATTCTGGTATGGCTGATGTCGCTGCCCGCCTTCATTCTGCCGGCACCAGCACAGGTTGGCGAACGTTTTCTGCGTGCGCTTGCGGATGGAACACTCGTGCGCCACACCGCCGCCACCCTGCTCGAAGTCTTGTCCGGATTGGCCAGCGGCGTATTCTTTGCCACACTTCTGGGTTATTTACTGGCCAAGTCCCGGCTGCTTGAAAATGTTCTTCAGCCTTTTTTGGTGGCGAGCCAGGCTGTGCCGACTGTTGCAATCGCACCGCTGCTGGTGATCTGGTTTGGCCCGGGCATTTTCTCCAAAGTGCTGATTTGTTCGCTGATTGTTTTCTTCCCTGTTTTGGTCAATACTGTGGTTGGCTTGCGGGCTGTGCCTGAAAACCTGCATGACCTGATGCGCTCGCTGCACGCCAGCCGCTACCAAACTCTGCGCCTGCTGGAACTGCCAGCAGCGCTGCCTGTGCTGCTGGGCGGATTGCGCATCGGCGCAACCCTGTCAGTGATCGGCGCGGTGGTGGGCGAGCTGGTTGGTGCGGACCGCGGACTGGGTTTTTTGATCAATGTCGGCCGCGGCCAGTATGACACAGCACTTGTTTTCGTGGGCGTCTTTACCCTGGTAGCCCTGGCGCTGGCGTTGTATGGCGGTGTAATCCTGCTTGAAAGGCGTTTATTGCGCTGGCAATCTGAATAAAAAGTGAGGGTTTAATGAAAATGCAATTGATGTTATTAAAAAAGCTGTCAGCGGTATTTTTGGCTGCAGGCTTATTGGCGGGCTGCGCTCCCAAAAAAACAGATGTTATTCGCCTGCCGGTTGGATTTATCCCCAATGTCCAGTTCGCGCCGCTGTATGTAGCCATTGAAAAGGGCTTTTATCGGGATGCCGGCTTGCAGGTGGAAATGGACTACAACATGGAAACTGATTCGGTCGCGCTGGTTGGCGCGGGCGAGCTGCAATTCGCGGTGGTGTCAGGCGAGCAGGTGCTGTTAGGACGCGCTCAGGGCCTGCCGGTAACTTATGTCATGGCCTGGTATCAAAAATTCCCGGTGGGCGTGGTTTCGCTGGCTGAAAAAAACATTAAAAAACCCGAAGATCTGCGCGGCAAAAAAGTCGGCATCCCCGGACTTTACGGCGCCAGTTATATCGGATTTAAAGCATTGCTCAATGCCGGCGGATTGCAGGAAAGCGATTTGACGCTGGACTCGATTGGATTCACCCAGGCGGAATCCCTGGCAGACGGGCTGGAAGATGCCGCTGTGGTGTATATCACCAATGAACCCATCAAACTGCGGGCAGAAGGCTTTGATGTGGATGTGATCGCGGTTTCCGATTACCTGTCTCTGGTTGCGAATGGGCTGATCACCAGCGAAGAAATGATTTCCAAAAATCCGGAGATTGTTCGCGCCATGGTAGGCGCAACTATGAAAGGGATTGATTATGCCGCCAGTCATCCTGGTGAGGCGTTTGCAATTTGCGAAAAATATGTGGAAAACCTGGCCAGCCTGACCGACGAGGAAAAAGAGGTGCAGCGCCAGGTTCTGGCCGCTTCCATTGAATTATGGAAACCAGAACTGAAGGGTATTCTGATAAGCAGGCCTGGCAGAATATGCATGACTTGCTGCTGCAGATAAACCTGTTAACCCAACCGCTCGACCTGAACGGCGCTTTCAGCAACGATTATTTACCGTAGCCCAATGAATGAATCACCCGCTGCCATCCGCCTGAACCATGTGGGCATGACATTTAATGACCAGAATGGCATCCTGGAAACGCTCAGGGATATCCATACCGCCATTGCGTCGGAGGAATTCCTGTGCGTGCTGGGCCCTACAGGAAGCGGAAAAACCACCCTGCTACGCATTTTGGCTGGCCTGGAGACACCCACCAAAGGTGCGGTCGAATTCCCATCAGCCAGCCAGCCGCGGGTGGGGCTGGTTTTTCAGGAGAGCAACCTCATGCCCTGGCGCTCGGTCATGGATAATATCCTTCTCCCGTTGGAACTGCGCGGTGTTGAGCGAAGCGAAGCGGAGCGGCAGGCAGCGGAACTTGTGGCGCTGGTCGGCTTGCAGGATTTTACCGAGGTATGGCCGGCATCCCTTTCGGGCGGTATGGCCCAGCGGGTGGCGATCGCCCGGGCGCTTATCCAGGATCCCGACTTACTGCTTTTAGACGAACCCTTTGGCGCGCTTGATGCGCTGACGCGCGAAAAGATGGGCGCCGAGCTCCTGCGCATCTGGCAGGCGCGGCGCAAGACCGTTGTCATGGTCACGCACTCCATTTCTGAAGCGCTGCTGCTGGCTGACCGCGTGCTGGTTCTCAGCAAGCTGCCCGCCGAAATCATCCTGGATTTATCCATCCCCATGCTGCGGCCGCGCGGTGAGGAGATCCGATATTCTTCCCAATTCCAGGAGCTGTCCAAAGAATTGCGCGGCGCTTTGGCATAAGTGTGGTTTAATTGCTGAAAATTTTTGTGAGGTGAGTCCATGCGATTATTGAAGGAACGGATTATCTCCCAGGGAAAATATTTGGGCAATGGGATATTGAAGGTGGATTCATTTATCAACCATCAAGTTGACCCGGTACTTATGGATGCATGCGGGAGAGAGTTCGCTTCTTTTTTAAAGATACTGGCGCTTCACGAGTATTAACGGCTGAAATTTCGGGTATAGCGCCGGCGCTGATGACTGCCAAATACCTGGATCTGCCGGTAGTGTATGCGCGCAAGAATAAGCCCATTACAATGCCGGATACCGTTTATTTGACTGTTGCCCCTTCGCATACCAAGGGCATCATGGCAGAACTCATTGTTTCGCCTGAATACCTGCCGGCAGGCGAGAACATTTTGATCATCGATGATTTTTTAGCCAGCGGCGCCACCATTATGGGATTGGTCCGATTAATTAAGGCAGCCGGCGCAAACCTGGTTGGCATCGGCGCCTTGATTGAAAAGACCTTTGAGGGCGGGCGCGAAGTGCTGGAAGGATTGAATGTGCCTGTTCATGCCCTGGTCTCCATTTCATCCATGGATCAGGAAAAGATCGAATTCCTGGAATAAAAATACATCTGATATAAAAAGCGTGATAGATAAAAACATTCGTGTTTTCTTGTTTAATGTCTCACTCGATAACCATTACGCCTTTAGCGCTTAAAAAATCTTTGACTTGTTTTTGCAGTTTTTCGTCACCCATGACCACTGTCAGAACTAGCGTCCGGTTATTAAACGTGAACTGCAAAAAATGCTGCAAAAATTCCGACCCGGCATTTACTTCCAAAATGTCGCTGTACCTTGCAGACCGGCGAAAGATAAGTTTGTAGTCAAGGTGGTCATTAAACAGGATTAGTTTCGGTTTTTGAAAATTCTGGGTGACGGTCGCGCGCTCGAGGTCTTTAATGCCACCGTAGGCATCAACAATCGGAACGTTGAATCCTTTCGCCGGTATTTGTTCCGGAAGGGTTATGTTGGCGTTATTACCTTTGGAGAGCAGAGGTTGAATGATGGTTCTGTAAAAAGTGAATCCGGATGCAAGCAGGATGATGACGGCAGCGACGATGAATACCCAGTAGTCAAGAAAATTGATTGTCATATTATTTCCTTTTCCGGTCAAACAGGGATTAATTTACTTTAAGCGGGTTTGCATCGTATTGCTTAAATTATTTTACTATCGGCCAATCCAAAAGCAGGGCATCCAGCATCAATTGCAGGTTGGCATTGGGCAGGCGGGCAAAGGCATGCTCCAACCGGGCGACAATTTTCGCGGCCGTTTTATTGTCAACTTTATTCGCCAAAGCATTGATTTGGTCCGCGTAATCCAGGTTGGCCAGCGCTGAACCGCTCTTGGTAACGAGCAGCAAAACATCCCGCCATAACTGAGAGCCAGTGCGCCAAACCCTCCCGCAATTGCTGTTTTATTTCCGCACGGTCGCGGCCGCGCGATTTGCTTTCCGAAAACGCCAGTTTTTCACTTCTGGATGCACCAGCCAGAATAAACAGGTCATCCAGCCATTCCCGCCGTGCGTTCAATAGGGATTCATCCTCCGCGAGACGCAGGGCATATCCCGGGCGCCCGCCGGAGATATGCGCGATCAACCGGGCCTGGTCGGCTGCCAGGCCTTTTTTTTCAGTAAGCACCTGTGCCAATTCCGACAGAGGCAAGGCGCGCAAGCGCAGCAGTTCGCAGCGCGAGGCGATGGTCGGCAGCAGGTTTTCGGGTTCATCGGCTGTCACCAGCAGCACAACGCGCTCATTTGGTTCTTCCAGGGTTTTTAGCAGCGCGTTCTGTGCGCCATCGGTGGCTTCATTAAACCGCAGCAGCAGCGCCACCCGGTAAGCGCTTTCATACGGCGCCAGCGAAAGTGAGTGCTGCAGATCGCGCACCTGATCCACCTTGAGCGATTCCCCTTCGGCTTCAGATTGGATAATGGTTAAATCAGGCTGCTGCATTTGGGCAATTTGCCGGCAGGTGCGGCAGGTGCCGCAGGGAACACCCGGCGCGGTTGGGGAAGGGCAGTTAATGGCTTGGGCGAAATTCAAAGCCAGCGTACGCCTGCCAACCCCCTGAGGTCCGCTGAAGAGGTAAGCATGGCGCAGGCGGTTTGCTGCGATGTGCTGCTGCAGCATCTCAGCTGCCCATGTTTGCCCGATTAAATCCCAACCCATGCACGCCATTGTAGCCTATCGGCACCGGTTTGGCAATTATTTTTATATAACGATTATTCGTCATTGGGATTGTTTAATAATCGTTAGGTTCTTCCTTGCAGATTCATGCGCTTGAGGATAAGATAAACCATCTTTATTTTCTATCAGGAGCAATAATGCAGGATATTTTGGATCGCTTTTTACGCTACGTGAAAATAAACACCCGCTCGGATGAGAATGTCACAGACCGCACACCAACCACTGAAAACCAGTGGGAGCTGGCGCGCCTGCTTGAAGATGAACTGAAAACATTGGGCATGCAGGATGTGCGCCTGAATGAAAAATGTTTTCTGACCGCAACCCTGCCCGCCAACACTGATAAAAAACTGCCGGTGATCGCTTTCATGGCGCATATGGATACCAGCCCGGACTTTGTTGCTGAAGGCCTCAAGCCGCAAATCATTGAAAATTATGATGGCGGTGATATTCCGCTTAAGGGGAAAGCGGGAATGGCGCTTACCCCAAAAGAGTTCCCGGCGCTGCTGAAATACAAAGGCGAGACTCTGGTCACAACCGATGGTACAACCCTTTTAGGGGCGGATGACAAGGCCGGCATTGCCGCCATCATGGACGCTCTGGAAAATATGCTTTCAAATCCCGAATTCAAGCACGGCGTAATTAAAGTAGCCTTTACGCCGGATGAAGAGACAAGTTATGGGATTGACCATTTTGATGTAGAGAGCTTTGGCGCGGATTTTGCTTACACCGTTGATGGCGGCCAGTTGGGTGAAATGGAATATGAAAATTTCAATGCCGGACGGGCTTTCGTGAATGTGAATGGGAAATCTGTGCACCCCGGTGATGCCAAGAATGTGATGGTTAACGCCATGCTGGTCTTCTTTGAATTCAACAGCCTGCTGCCGGTAGAGCAGCGGCCTGAATTTACTGAAGGCCGCGAGGGCTTCTATCATCTATGGAAAATGTCAGAGGGGACTGTTGAGCATGTGGAAGGCATCTACCTGCTGAGGGATCATGACGCGCACAAGTATGATCGGCAGAAACAGATGATTTTGGATTGCGCCGAGTTCATGAACAAAAAGTATGGAGCGGGCACTGTGGAAATCCGCTTTCAGGAGCTTTACCGCAACATGCGTGAGCAGCTTGAGCCTGTCATTCATATTGTTGAAACCGCCCAGCAGGCAATGCGTGAACTGGGAATTACCCCGATAACCAACCCTATCCGGGGCGGCACTGACGGCGCACGTCTGTCATTTAAGGGCTTGCCTACCCCCAATCTGTTTAACGGCGGGCATAATTTTCACGGCCCATATGAGTTCCTGGTTGTTGATTCCATGAAAAAAGCTTCACAGGTGATCCTGAAGATCATCGAACTCTATACCAGGAAGTAAACGAGATTACCACAGTATAAATATTTAGGAACCAAATAACGCAGAACCAGCTATTAATCGAAAGTATTAATAAGCCAATCCTGAAATTTGGGTTGAGTATGAATTATTTTATTGGCTTACAAATAGCCCGCGAGTAATTTTTCTGAGACTTGCCAGAATTTTTCCCGAAGTGCTCTATCCTGAGCCAGGTCAGAAACCGGCTTTTCGACCATACGGCTGAAATACCTGCCAGTTACGCCTTCCACTTCCGGAGATGAGGCCAGGTAAACCGAAGTCCGGGCGCCTTCCTCAACGCTTTCGCCTTCAAGGTTGTAACTGGCGGCCTGCATTTTGGTGCTGATAACGCCGGGATGCACGCTGTTTACTGTGACTCCGGTGCCCGCCAGGCGTTCGGCCAATTCGTTGGTAAACAGTATGTTGCCCAGCTTGGATAAGGCATAGGCTTCAAATCCGTCATATGATTTTTCCGCCTGAAGATTGTCAAAATCAACCGCAGAAATATTACGGTGCGCGCCGGAAGCAACATTGATTATCCTGGCGGGTGCGCTGGCTTTCAGCAGGTCAAGCAGCAGCATGGTCAGCAGAAAAGGCGCCAGATGATTGACTGCAAAGGTCATTTCAAGGTTGTCCTTGGTCATCAATTTTTCTTTGGAGAACGTGCCAGCATTATTTATCAGGACATGCAGGCTGTCCTGCTCCCGTTTGATCTCATTTGCCATGCGCTTAACGTCGGCGAATGAAGAAAAATCCGCCAGATAGAGCACCAGATTTTCGTTGCAATTGTCGCGATTGATCTCATCCAGCACTCTTGCGCCTCTGGCTTTGTCACGCCCATGGATGAGTACTTTCGCACCCTGGCGGGCCAGAGTCGATGGCGGTTTGTTTGCCAATGCCATCAGTTGCGCCTGTAATTAGAATCGTTTTTGCCTTCATTAGGTCACCTCATTGATTTATCAGTATTGCTTCAGCTTTGACAACCACTGAATTGATCGAACTGCCAGATGAGTATACATTCAGATTGAAATTCAAGCCCTTTCCTTCCTCCAGGGTAACCCGACTTTCAGTCCGGCGAACACCCACCATATTTCCCCGATCGTCATAAGCCATGGCTGCCACCCTGACATCCACAGTTTTTCCAGCATCTGTCATAACCAAAACTTCGCCTGCCACTTTTGCCAGCCGTCCGGCAATTTCAACAGCAGGAGAGCCAGCATCAACCGGATAGAATGTTTTTCCGGATTGGTTCACCGGAAAAGCGGATGCCAAATTTGCAGTGACTTCAAGACCTTCAGGGACTGGCGGGGGAAAATATACCACTGCCGGTATCGTATCCCCTGGTTCCAGTTTATTTAAAAGCGCTGGTACTGTCTTGGTAATAGTGCCATCTGTCGCAGGAGACGCGCCATTGAATGAAACTGCGAGATTCGTTGCTGCTTCATCCAGCGGATTAGCCAGGCTGGCAACGCACCATAAACCTCCCTCAGATGTTCGGGTGCAATCCGGAGGACCCACCTCCAGGGCAAGCGGTTCCGCTGAAACGCCTATCTGGCTCTGAACATTTCCCGCTGGAATTAAAACCTGGTCGCCGACAATTAATGCGCGCGGATCAATTTCTGGATTGGCGGCCAATAAAACGTTCATATCCAGCCCATAGCGCAGCGCAATTGATGAAATGGTTTCGCCGAGGGCAACAGTATGGATGGTCGGCGTCGGGGTTGGCACTGGCAAAGGTGTGGGGGCTGGAAGTTCAGAGGCGGCAGGCAATGTGGGAGCATTTGAGGTTGCGGTTAGCCAGGGAGTTAATTGCGCCGCTTCTGATTGAGCTGATTGAACCAGCGGTGCACAGCCAGCCATGACAGCCAGAATGGCAAGAGGTGCAAATAAAGGTTTCATATCGGGGAATTATAACTTTTAGAAATCGTTTTCAATTTTTCTGGAATATCATGAAAGAAATCGCCAATACTATGAAAAATAAATATGCACATATACAAATCCCAAGCAAAGTATTAATGATATATTCATAAATAATATGGACGCGGAAAGCAATAGCCAGAACAAAGCCTTCGCCCTTCCTGACTGGACTGCGGAACGGCAATACTTCGGTCGTTTTTATTTATCTCAGGGCTTTAACGAGAAAAAAGGATTTACCAATGACTGCGGTCCAACCAGCCTGGCAATGACATTAAATATGCTGCTTTTTCAGGCAAATCTCGGTTCAACATGGCTGGAAAAAAATACCGTCATTCACGCATCCAGGTTGTTTTTCTGGGAGAGGCTGCCGGGCTGGCTGCCAAAAATTGGCGGAGCAACCGCGCCCTGGGGGATGGCAAAGGCATTCAATCAGCACGCCGCCAAAATGAAGCTGGATTGGCAAGCAGAGCGCCGAAAGAATGCCAGGCGGGCGCATATTATTGAAGCCTTGATGACCGGCAGGCCGGTGAGCGCTTTAAAAATTTGGCCAGCCGGCGGTGCTCACTGGGTGACGCTGGTAAGGTATTCAAACGAAAAAGACATGCTCTATTATCTTGATCCAAATCCATATCTTGAATTCCTGCCCGCAGAAAAACGCCTGCAATCCCAGCCCTGGGTTGAGTTTGAATCAGACTGGAGCCGCGAAAATTGGTGGTCCAGACTGTTGGGAATCAGGAACGAAATCATCATTTATTCCAAAGTCAGCTGAAGCAATCATTCGTTTGATGCAGCCTGCGGGTGGCAAAGCACGGCATAATCCCGGTTGAAGTACAGCAAAGGGTTATCATTTTCAGTGAAAGTTCCGTCAATCACCTCGCCAATCACAACAATTGATTTGGGTAATTCACAGCGGTCATAAACTTTGCAATCCAGATGAGCAATAGCGCCCATTAGAAAAGGCGCCTCACTTGTCAGGGTGAAAGTCTCAACCTCATTAAATCGGTCCTGAATACGCTTGCCAAAACCTGCAAACAGATTGGAGATTTCCCGCTGGGAATCATCCAAAATAGACAGGCCGAAAATACCGCTTTCAACGATCATGGTCTGCAGTGGATTTTCCCTGGCGATATTTACCAATACCAGGGGAGGTTCAAGGGAAAGTGAAGTAAAGGAACTCACGGTTGTGCCAGCCCGCGCACCCAGGCAGCTGCTGGTAAGAACTGCAACACCGGATGCCCAGTTCCGCATCACATGCTTGAGCACGTCGCTCTTGTCTTCAAGTGTAATTATGCCATTCATAACCATATTTAAGCCTACTTTAACACCAGTACGATGCGACTAATGTCTCATAGAAATATTAATAATGCCCTCAGGTATTCCGTTCCAGGAAGGATAGATTGGTATAATTTTCCAATTCATTGGTTCTTGGGAGAATTCATGCAAAATCCGTTAAATTTTCAAGCGATCATGCTCACTTTGTCGCATTTTTGGGCGGAAAAGGGATGCCTGATCTGGCAGCCTTACTACTCGCAGGTCGGTGCAGGCACCATGAACCCTGCTACTTTTCTACGGGTATTGGGCCCCGAACCATGGAATGTGGCTTATGTTGAACCCTCGGTGCGGCCGGATGATGGGCGCTATGGCGACAACCCTTACCGCATGCAGCAGCATTACCAGTATCAGGTGATACTCAAGCCTGACCCCGGCAATCCCCAGGAACTTTACCTTCAATCCCTGCAGGCGCTTGGCATTGATCCGCTTGAGCATGATATTCGGTTTGTGGAGGACAACTGGGAATCCCCTGCCTTGGGCGCCTGGGGCTTGGGCTGGGAAGTGTGGCTGGACGGGCAGGAAATCACCCAGTTCACTTATTTCCAGCAAGCCGGCGGATTTAACCTGGAACCAGTATCAGTCGAAATCACCTACGGCCTCGAGCGAATTGCCATGGCCTTGCAGGGCTGCTATGACTTCAGAAAAATCCAATGGAGCCCGGATTACACCTACGGGGATGTAAACTACCAGGCTGAGAAAGAGCACAGCCAATATTATTTTGAAACCGCGGATATTGAACGTGTCAGGGAAATGTTCCGGTTATATGAAGAAGAAGCAAATCTTGCCCTGGACAAGGGGCTGGTGCTGCCCGCCCATGATTACATCCTGAAATGCTCGCACAATTTTAATATTCTGGATACGCGCGGTGCGGTTGGCGTGACAGAACGGCAGGCCTTGTTTGCCCGCATGCGCGATCTCTCGCGAAGGACAGCTGAAGCTTACATCGCCCAGCGTGAGGCATTGGGTTTTCCCTGGCTTGAAAAGCAAGTTGGAAAAGCAGCGCAATCTGCAAAAGCCGATGCGCAGATGGACCTGCCGGCTGTTCCAAAATCGGAAGGCCCTTCAGATTATCTTTTAGAAATTGGCACCGAAGAGCTGCCGGCAGCGGACCTGGAAAGCGCCCTGCAGCAGTTGGAGCGGCTTGTTCCGGAAACGCTTGTGGACCTTCGGTTGGAGCATGGCGATATTAAAATTTTGGGAACACCGCGCCGATTGGCTGTTTGGATTGCATCTTTGGCAGCCGCGCAGGTGGAATTGACTCAAAAGGTCAAGGGACCGCCCGCAGAGCGTGCATTTGATAAAGATGGCGCTCCCACTCCCGCAGCAATCGGCTTTGCGCGGGGCAAAGGGGTGGATGTGAAGGACCTCACCAAAGAAGAAATTGATGGTGGCGTCTACCTGATGGCAGAGATGCACCTGCCTGGAAAGTCGGTTTTCGAGATTCTGCCTGAGAAATTAGCAGACCTGGTTGCAGATATCCGCTTTGATAAGGTCATGCGTTGGAACGCGAGCGGGGCGGCATTTTCACGGCCGATCCGCTGGCTGGTATCCATTTTTGGAAGTCAGGTAGTTCCGTTTGAATATGCAGGGATGACAGCCAGCCGCGAAACACGCGGCTTGCGCTTCAGCGACAAAGAAATCTTTTCTCTTAAGGACACAAAGGCATACTTCGCCTTCCTAAAGGAACAAGCAATTTTGGCGGATCCAAAGCTTCGCAGAGATGAAATATCCAGCCAGGTAGCATACCTGCAGACATCCATTAATGCATCCCCTGAACAGGACGGTTCACTGCTTAACGAAGTGGCCAACCTGGTAGAGGCTCCCACCGCGCTGTTGGGAAATTTTAGCAAGGAGCATCTTGCGCTTCCGCCTGAGGTGCTGGTGGGTGTGATGAAGAAACACCAGCGCTACTTCCCGGTTAAGGATGGGCTGGGAAAATTAATGGCGCATTTCATCACCATTCGCAATGGCGGCAGCCAGCACCTGGATATAGTGGCAAACGGCAACGAAGAAGTGATCGAAGCGCGTTTCGCTGATGCAGCATTTTTTATGCGTGAGGATAATAAGCATTCAATTGATGAATTCATCCCACGTCTGGATACGCTTGTCTTCCACCCAAAACTGGGTTCCATGCTGGATAAAACTGGAAGAATTGAAAAATTAACAGAGATTCTGGCGAAACAACTCAAACTCTCTGAGATTGATAAATCAACCGCATTGGAAGCTGCACGTTTATGCAAAGCGGACCTGGTAACCAAGATGGTGGTTGAAATGACCGCCCTGCAAGGCGTGATTGGACGATATTACGCAATCAAAAGCGGAAAAGATGCACTCGCCGCGCAGGCTATTGAAGAGCACTACTATCCGCGCTTTGCAGGCGATTCTTCCCCCGCATCCATGCCCGGACTGGTGGTCGGCCTGGCTGACCGCCTGGATTCACTTGCAGGATTGTTTTCAGTGGGAATGGCGCCCAGCGGAACAAAAGATCCATTCGGGCTTAGACGGGCAGCCATTGGCTTGATACAGAATCTGGTTGACAAGGGAATTTCTTTGGACTTGCGCGAAAGCCTGAAAGCTGCATCAAATTTGCTTCCCGTTCCTTTAGATTTGGAACATCAACAAGTTTGTTTGGATTTCATCTTCGGGCGATTTGAGAATTTGCTCTTGGAAGAAGGTTATCGCACTGATGTGGTCAGGGCAGTACTTGCAGAACAGGCGCATAATCCGGCTGGCGCAGTTGCGGACGTTAAAACGCTTACCCAATGGACAAAGCGCGATGACTGGAATAAGATCCTGCCCTCGTTTGCACGCTGTGTGCGCATCACGCGCGACCTGAAGGAAAAATATTCATTTGATGAAAGGAAGTTGGTCGAAACCCAGGAGAGAGACCTTTATAATGCCTTTGAAAAAGTAAGGAAAGCAATGGGTTCGGATGGAACTATTAATGGCTTTCTGACCAAATTCGTGGAAATAATCCCGGTTATTAATAACTATTTCGAGACAATTCTGGTGATGGATAAAGACCTGAAGCAGTCCGTGAAAACCGTTTGGCTTTGCTTCAGGAAATTGCCGGCTTTTCCAAAGGCAAGGCTGATTTTTCAAAACTCGAAGGTTTTTAAAAAAAAGAGAAAGAGGAAGTTAATGGCATCAATTCAGTTAATGAAAACTTATGAAGGAAAATCCGATGGCGAGGTGTATGAAGCTGCCAAAAAAGCCATCGTCAATGCGGGATTTACAGTATGGAAAACACGCGAGCTGGCTCGGCTTGTTTTGGGAACCGGGACCTATCGAGGGCGTGGAAGTACGCGTAAATGTTGTTGTAAGCATGTTTGATGGCAGCGCGACTGTATCAGCTGAAAGCGATGATCTGGATGAAAAAGCGCTGGCGCCTATTCCGGAGAAATTACATGAAGAACTGGCAAAACTTCTCGCTTAATCTTTAGCCATCCACTTGCATTCAGAGGATAAATACATTAAAAGTAAAACCATCGAAAAGGTGGTTTTGCTTTTTAATTGGCTATGAATACAGTTGATGAAATCAAGAGCAGGCTGGATATCGTTGATATTATTTCAGAAGATGTCAAGCTGAAAAAAAGCGGAAAAAATTACACCGGTTTCTGCCCGTTCCATGCCAATACACGGACACCGGCGTTTGTGGTTTTTTCTGATTCGGGCACCTGGCGCTGTTTTGGCGAATGCAATGAGGGTGGAGATATCTTCAAATATGTAATGAAAAAACAGGGCTGGGATTTCAAGGAAGCATTGAAATCACTGGCTGAACGCGCCGGCGTTAAACTGGAACCGCTCACCCCGCAAAATAAAGAACAGGACGAGCGTGCGGAGCAGCTGCGCAGGCTGCTCGAAGAAGCTGTCATCTTTTACCGCCACCAGTTGACACAGACCGAACCAGGCAATAAGGCTCTGGAGTATCTTATTGAAAAGCGCGGCATAACGCAAAAGACTGCTGAAGTCTGGGGTTTGGGATATGCCCCGCCGGGTTGGGATACGACCTTGAATTACTTTTTAAATAAGGGGTATCCGCAGAATGATCTGCTAGATGCCGGATTGCTTTCTGAAAAACAGGAAGGCGGAGTCTTTGACCGCTTCCGCCACCGGCTGATGTTTCCGATCCGCGATGCCACTGGCAGGATGGCAGGTTTTGGCGGACGCGTATTAAATCCGGATGATGTTCCAAAATTTATGAATTCACCCCAATCGCTCTTGTTTGATAAAAGCCGGTTGTTATATGGTTTGGACCAGGCTCGCAAAGCCATCCGCACAGCGAATCAGGCGGTTATTGTTGAAGGATATTTGGATGTTGTGGTGGTGCACCAGCAGGGATTTGAAAATGTAATCTCCCCCATGGGGACTGCGTTGACTGAGCCGCAGATGCGCATGCTTAAGCGATTCACCCGCCGTTTTGTGCTTGCGCTTGACCCTGACGCGGCTGGGGTGGCAGCGACAATGCGCGGTCTGGAAGTGGCGCGCGAGTCGGTAGACAAGTCCAGCGATGTAACTTTTGATGCTCGCGGATTGCTGCATAATGAAGCCCGGCTGCAGGCAGATTTGCGCATTAGTGCCCTGCCAGACGGAATGGATCCAGATGAGATTGTGCTGCGCGATCCGGGGGAATGGAAACTAATCATAGAAAATTCCAAGCCCATCATCAATCATGTCCTGGAAATGCTCGTCAAGGGCCAGGATATTAATGACCCAAAAACCAAGAGTGAAATTGCTGCCCGGATCTTGCCGTTAATAAGAGATGTGCCAAATCCAATAGAAAGAAATGCATATCAACAACAGGTAGCCCGTTTGCTTCAATTGGATGAGAGCCTGGTCTTATCCCTGACCACACAAAAAGCACGGCCCCGCAGGAGATTAAAACGGGAAGACTCTGAAGGCGAAGTGATAGCATCACAAAAACCTGAAGAGGCAAATGTGCAAGCCAAGCTTGATGCGATGGAAAAACAAGTTCTGGCATTTTTGCTGGATGATCCGGAAAAGATTTACCGCATAAACCGCTGGCTCCAAAAAGAGGCTTTGGAGCGCTTATCAACCGAAGATTTTTCTTTCACTGAACACCGGCAGGCTTCTGAGGTTATCTTCAGGTCCATTACGCAAGATGAACTTGATCCGGCGCTTTTTATTCAAGAAAATTTCTCAAGCGACCTTGATTTTATACTTGATAAACCCGTTAATATCATACAAGGTGAAACAGAAAAAGAAAAAAAGGATGCCAGCGATCGCGAATTGGAAGAAGTTATTCGGTTAATCATGCAGCTTCGACAGTATCATGTGAATTGGATGATCAGCCAGCTGAGATTTCTGGAATCAAACCAGGATGAACAACCTGATAAAGCAGATCGAAAAGTCCAGCAGGAAAATTTCTTGATGCTGGTTAAGGCGCGCGGTTTATTGGACAGGGCGCTTGCAAAGCCCTTGATCCTTGACTAAAACCGTTCATGTATAATTATTTTCATGAATCGTAAGAGTGCTGGTATGGATAATCCGCCAGATGACTCCCTGCCCGATGACCTAATTCCGGATTTGGAGAACGCTGAGATTCCATTTATTGCGGAGGAATTAATCCCGTTAGTCGAAGAGGTCCTCAGGCAAGATGAAAACGCCGAAAGAGACTTGATCCCTGAAGAAGAAGAGCTTGAACTTTTGGAAGAAGCGGAAGTTCAGGATGACGCAGTCGATCTGATCTCCAGCCCGGTGGCTGCCAGCGAGCTCTCGGAAGATCCTATCAGGTTGTATTTAAAAGAAATTGGCCAGATTGAGCTTTTAACAGCGGAGAGTGAATTCCGCTTATCAACACGCAATGAAGCCAAAAAACGTCTGGATTGGCTTTTAAACAAAGAAAAGGATAATCCCCGGAAAATTGAGCAAATCCATAACGTTTTTAAACAGGTTTTGGAAGATCTTCTCCAAACACATAAAAATCTGCAGATTTTCTGTGAAAACAGCAAGGGATTTGAATTACCAGATTTTGCCCTAGTTTTGGCAGAGGCACAGGCATTGAAATCCAATTGGTATGCGGATACACCTTCGTATTCACGCCAGTATCTGGATAACTTCTGGCAGGAAACTGCACGCTCCGGTGATGCAATCCGACTGCAGCTTCTTTCCGGACTGGTTCAGGAAATTTACGCATTTTATCTGGCAGGATATCTTTTACCGGATGAGACTTCTTTATACTTGATCGATTTCTTTAAATCCCATGGCAAATTTCCACTTGAAAAAACATGCCTGTCTCACTTTCCCGGCCATTCTGACCTTAAAAAAACAATTGAAAAAGTCAATAAATATTCGGAAGAAGCCACCCAGGTATTGGTACGCGCGAACTTGCGCCTGGTTGTAAGCGTGGCGAAACGCTATATTGGCAGGGGAATTTCTTTTCTTGATTTGATTCAGGAGGGAAATATTGGTTTGCTGCGGGCGGTGTCCAAATTTGACCCTGCCCGCGGTTTTAAATTCAGCACGTATGCCACGTGGTGGATCAGGCAATCCATCAGCCGTCACATCGCTGAACAGGCGCGCACCATTCGCATACCTGTGCACTTGTTTGAATCCATTTCAAAGCTGCTGCGTGTCCAGCGATCCCTGGTGCAGCAGTTAGGGCGCGACCCGCAGCCTGAAGATATTGCGCTTGAATCCGAATATATTACCCCGGACGAAAGGGTGATGATAAAACGGGTATTGAAAGATGGGGGAACGCTTCCTCCGGATCTGCAGAAACGATGGGAGACGGTATCGCAAAAGGTCAAGAATATCCTGAAGTCTGCGGAAGAACCAATTTCCCTTGAAAAACCGGTGGGTGACGAAGACAGCAGCCAGCTTGGGGATTTTATTGAAGACTATGAAGCGGTAGAGCCTATGGATGCTGCTTCGCGGGATATGCTGCGCGAACAGGTGCAAAATGTATTGGGCGCATTAACCGAAAGAGAGCGGCAGGTTTTGGAATTACGGTTTGGATTGATTGACGGCAAGGACCATACCCTCGAAGAAGTCAGCAATTATTTCAATGTAACGCGTGAACGTATCCGCCAGATTGAAGCTAAAGCACTTCGAAAGCTGCGCCATCCAACCCGCAGCCGCCAATTACGCGATTACTTGACTTAATTTTGAAAATCTCATCCAACTTGCGGGTTAAAAGGTGCATGTTATAATGCCGAAGATATTAGTGGTAAAAGATTCAAATCCAGTAATTTGATCTACCCAGATCAATGGGAAACAAGCCCATAAATACCCCAAAAGGACTTATTAGTTATCAATTTATTAAGGTGGATCGCAGACTTGGGCGGCGCATGCTTCCACACCCCAACAATTAAAAAGGCATAGGTTATGGAAATTTCCGAATTATTAAAAAAATCACTACAAGAGCTGCATAAAATGGGTGAAGAATTAGGCGTGCCTGATGCAAAGCGCAAGAAAAAGGAATTTTTGGCAATAGCCATTGCCAGCCGGACGCATGGTGAAGAAGGGATCGAAAAGGGCGGCGGCATTTTGGAAATTATGCCGGAAGGCATCGGTTTTCTGCGCGAAGACTACCACATGGGGAAAAATGATATCTATATATCCCAGGCCCAACTGCGGCGATTTGACTTGCGCAACGGCGACATGGTTTTTGGCGAAATACGGCCGCCGCGTGAATCTGAAAGGCATTACGGCCTGGTTAAAGTAGAGACAGTCAACGGTGCAGCTGCAGAAGAAACTCGGAACCGTATAAAATTTGAGGATCTCACCCCGATTTTTCCTGACCAGCGCATAGACTTGGAAACCAAGCGGGGCGTGCTTTCCAACCGTTTAATCAACATGGTTGCGCCGATTGGAAAAGGGCAACGTGCGATGATCGTATCACCGCCAAAGGCAGGCAAAACCACTATTCTGAAGGAGCTTGCCAATGCGGTTTCTGATAACAGCCCGGACATTCATGTATTAATTAGTCTAATAGGAGAGCGTCCGGAAGAAGTTACTGACATGGATCGTTCGGTGGTAGGCGAGGTTATCGCATCCACCTTTGATGAACCGGTTACAGAACATGTGCGCACAGCCGAGATCACTCTTAATCGCGCAAAAAGGCTGGTTGAGATCGGCCATGATGTGGTTATTCTGATGGACAGCCTCACACGACTGGCACGCGCCTACAATATGGTGGTCAATCCATCCGGCCGCACACTTTCTGGCGGCATGGATCCATCAGCCCTTTATCCCCCAAAACGATTCTATGGCGCCGCACGCAATATTGAAGATGGCGGCTCGCTAACGATCATCGCTACGGCGCTGGTGGATACTGGTTCCCGCCTGGATGATGTCGTCTATGAAGAATTCAAAGGCACAGGCAATATGGAACTGCATCTTTCACGCCGCTTGCAGGAGAGACGTATTTTTCCGGCGATTGACATTGAAAGGTCAAGCACACGCCGTGAAGAACTGCTGATTGAACCTGACATCCTGCAAAAGATCTGGCTGATGCGCCGCATGTATCTGCAAATGATCGGCCAGGCGCCGCAGGGAGCGGGAATGGACCCATCTGTAGCAACCGAAGCCATTTTGAATAAAATGAGCAAGACCAAAGACAACAACGAGTTTCTGGATGCACTGACCGCGGATGCCTAAGTTGCCAATTTTTTCCAAAAAGAAAAAAGATCAAGACGACAAGACCAGCCAGCCAAAAATTATTCCAGTTTGGCTGATTGCGGGTACCTGGGTGCTTGCTTTTTTAATGATAGCCCTGCTGGGTTTTTCACTTTATCAATATTTCAGCGGGCACTCATTGCTGGCGTTTATCAAGTTTCCGTCACGCGCAGACTCTGAATCGCAGCAATTTTCCACTTTGCCGGAATATGCACCAACCAAAGCCTTAAATTCGGTTACCCGAAGCACAGATCCGCAGACAGTTCTGCCGACCGGATCGAGGAAAGATATCATTGAATATCAAGTTGAGTCGGGCGACACGCTTTTTGGATTGGCAAAAGAATATTCATTGGAACCCGAAAGCATTCTCTGGGCGAATTTTACTGTTCTGCATGATAATCCGCACCTGATATCATTGGGCGTTACTTTAAAAATCCCACCTCAGGATGGTATTTTATATGAATGGAAAGAAGGCGATAAGCTTGACCATATCGCCGGTTTGTATAAGGTGGATGTTCAGGATATCCTGCTTTATCCTGGCAATGATCTGGATATTACCAATCCGGTCATTGAACCGGGCACCTTAATCATGATTCCCGGCGGTTATCGTGAACTGGAGCAAAGCTGGATTGTCCCTCTCCAGGCTGGAGATGTTTCGGGTGGAACCACCGCAAAAATCAACGGTCCGGGTTCATGTACTCCAGCCAGCGTTTATTACGGAAGCGGCGCCTTCGGCTGGCCGGCGCCTTACCCTGGACAAGTTTCAGGAAATGATTACTGGTCCGGCCATCCGGCGCTTGACGCCCAATGCTTCGAAGGTGATGCGATCTTTGCGTCAGATTCCGGCGTGGTCATATACGCAGGGCCGATCAGCGGCGGTTACGGAAACATGGTGGCGATTGACCATGGGAGCGGATATGTAACTATCTATGCCCACTTAAACAGCTGGAACGTCTCCTGCGGCGTACCAGTCAATAAAGGCCAGGTAATTGGTGCATGCGGCAGTTCCGGCAATTCTACCGGCGCCCATCTGCATTTTGAGATACGCCAAAATGGCGGCTTCATCAATCCCTGGCAGGCGCTTCAATAAAAAATTAATCCCGGGCAACCGGGATTTTTTATTGCAGAATATTTAACTAAACGATATTTGTGTAGAATTTCAAGAAATTAATGCTTTAATCACAAGAGCGAGGGAGGATCAACCTCAATCCGAACACCGCTGAAATCCTCATCACTAATTAGCTTTACTGGATCCGATCCTTTTAGAATGAGCTGCCAGCGGAACAATCCATTGCGTTTGGCAAAATATGGGGGCATTGGGCCAACAAGCTCAAGCGTCTTATCATTGCTTGCGTTAATTATCCGTTCCAAATGGCCGTGTAAATGGATTGCTTCGTGTTCGGTTGTATCTGTATCAGTGCCGCGGATTTCGAAACGTACCATGCGCGTAAATGGTGGATAGCGCAGCTCGCGGCGGTAGGCCAGTTCCAGGTCATAAAAACCTGAAAAATCATGTTCAGCAGCACGCTGGATGGCGTAATGCTCCGGCTTAAAGGTCTGAAAAATTACTTTACCGCCCAAAGCGCTGCGTCCCGCGCGGCCGGCTACTTGTGTCAGAAGCTGAAACACACGTTCGGAGGAGCGGTAATCAGGAAAGCCCAGCCCCACATCGGCAAGCACCACCCCAACCAATGTCACCAGAGGCAGATCGAGCCCTTTGGCCAGCATCTGAGTGCCGATCAAAATATCGGCATTATGCTGCCTGAAGTGCGAAAGGATAACCGCTTCAGATCCTTTGGCGCTGGAGGTGTCGGCATCCCAACGCAGTAGGCGAGCGTCAGGGAACTGTTCACGCAAGACCTCCTCCACTTTTTCAGTACCGGTGCCGAATTGCTTAATGCGTTTGCTGCCGCAGTTTGGACATTTGGCAGGCATTTTTCTGGAATAACCGCAGGTGTGGCATAGCAGAAGTGAAGAATTGCGGTGATAGGTTAGCGAAAAATCGCAGCGAGGACAATTGAGCGTAAAACCGCAATCACGGCAGAAAACGTAACTCGCGCTCCCGCGCCGGTTGAGCAATAGAATCGCCTGTTGCTGGTTGGCGAGGACTTCTTTTATACCTGTCGCTAAACTGCGGCTGAAAATTGATGTGTTCCCATCCCGCAATTCTGCCCGCATATCCACAACATCTACTTTTGGGAGCTTTATTGAATAAGCGCTATCGATCGAAGGATTTTCAATCAATTGAGAAGCAATGCGATTTGATAATTCAAACAGCGGCCATTTTTCATATCTGGCGCGAAAATAAAGGCTCACATCTGGGGTGGCGGTTCCTAAAATAACCAGCGCGTGGCATAATTTGCCGAGAGAAACTGCAGCATCAACAGCATGGTAAGCTGGGGGCATCTCGGTTTGGTAAAAGGATTCATCATGGCACTCATCCAGGATAATTACGCCGATATTCGGAAAGGGCGTAAAGAGCGCGCTGCGGGGGCCGATCGCTATGGAAAAATCCGCGCTGCGGGCACGCCGCCAAGTGTCGTACCGTTCGCCAGGGGACAGTTTTGAATGAATGACACCCACTTTACCTGGAAAGCGGCCCATAAAACGTTCAATTGCTTGTGGTGTCAAAGAAATCTCAGGAACCAGAACAATTGATTGCTGCCCTTTGGCAAGCGCTTCTTCAATCGCATTCATATAAAGTTCGGTCTTGCCTGAGCCTGTTACCCCATGCAGCAAAACAGGTTTATCGAAAGCGGGCTGGCTCATTAATCCTTGAACAGCTTTCCACACCGAAGCTTGCTCCGTAGTTAGACCCGGTTTTTTGGCATAATTTGAATCCGCCCGCGCATTTTTTAACGGATCGCGCATTGATTCATCTGATTGGAAGAGAATAAGCCCCTTTTGCTCGAGCCAGCGCAGGTCGGATGAATTCGCGCCAGTTGAAGCATAAATCCAGGACGTATCCGCGGGTGCTTTTTCACCTTCAAGCAGGCGCAAAACAGCTATTCTTCGGGCTGCTGACGCAGATTGCCTGAAACCGAGTGACGCAATGACCGCATCCAATTCTTGTGGTTGAAAGGCAATAAATGCAGAACGGGAATATTTTTTTTGCACCGTTCGTTCTGGAAGAACTGGCTGGCTGATCAGCAGCCCCTTGCTGACCAGGGAACGGGCGGATTTTCGCCAATCAACCAATTTGAAATGCCTGTCCAACTGACGGCCTCGCAGTGGACCGCGCGAGAATATCAATTTAAGTATTCGGCGTGCTATATCGGATACACTCTCTGGATTAAAATCCTGCGGGAGATTCAATCTAAAAAGAGTGTCAGCCTGCTGCTGTAAACCCGGTGGGAACATGATGGCGATAAATCTGGAAACAGGCTGTAGGAATTTCTTCGAAAGAATGAAAGACAGTTTTAATTGGTTTTCTGTTAAAACAGGTTCCTCATTCAACAAGGCTGAAACCGATTTGGTTTCCGCCACTTCCGGCTGGTCAATCAACTCAATAACCACACCCTGTACCTTTTGGCTGCCAAAAGGCACCTCCACCAGGCTGCCGGCTGAAAGAACCCCCATCATATCCCGGGGTATGGCATAGTCAAACAGGTCTCTAACCTCGGGGACATTGACCGCGATTCTGGCAAATTCTTTCATCGAAAATACGCAAGCTTTAATTTAGAAGTCATGACTGCCGCAGATCCGTAACCGACCACGGAACTTGCATCACCTGTGGCATCTGCTGAAGTGCTGTAATTAAGGATTTGCACTTTATCCGCTCCGGCCAATTTTGAAGCCCAGAGCATGACAGCAATTGCGCCCGCGCCGCAGGCGGATGCGCTGCCATCGGCTTCTGCGGAAAGGACGCCTGGAGGATCAAAGGCGCTTACGAGGCGCAGCATCTCGCCATCCAGTATTTCAGCCGCCTCCAGCGGATAAAAGTGCGAGAGGTCGGAGCTGGCAATAATAATAAAATCCTCTGCTTTAATGACTTGAAAAAGAGCTTCTGCCATCAGGTTAAGCATTTGCGGATCCTGCGAACGTATCATCACTGGCAAGAGTTCAAAATCAGTTTTCCAGGCTTGCTGTAAAAAAGGGAGTTGAATTTCAAGGGAGTGTTCCTCATCCCTGGAAATCGAGGTCAATGCAGCGCCCTTCACTTTCAATAAATCATCAAGGGCTTGCAATTCTTTTTTTGCAACCGGAATGGTACCCAAGGGAGTTTGATAGGCCCAATGGGATGTTGTCAGGAAATCGCCATGAAAATAAGGGTGAAAGGGTGACAGGATAACCGCCAGCTTGCGAGGTTCTTTCTGGATCGCTTTATAAGCATAAGCAGCAGTTCGGCCTGAATAGCGATGCCCGGCGTGGGGGGCCAGCAGGCCGATAACCCTGCCGGTAAGATCGTCATCCGAAAGTTTGGCGGCATTCAGGAAGGCATCGATTTGTTGAGCCAGTTTGACCGGATCACCCAGATACCATGTGCCGGCAATGGGAGAAGGACGCGCTTCTGATAGAAATTCCATTTTTCCACCTCACTTTTGATTATACAGACAATCTCAAGATCGGCGAAATCTTACAGGTTAACCGATATAGTTGTGAGGATTCAGGCGTGTTGAGCCCTGCCTTATCTCAAAGTGCAGGTGCGGGCCGCTGGAGTTGCCGGTACTGCCCATGGTCCCGATAGTATCACCCTGATACAGGCTTTGATTACAAGTCACAGTAATGGTATCTAGATGGGCGTAAATGGTCTGAAGGTCATCACCATGGTCAATTACGACCACATTGCCATACCCCCAGGTACTGTAGCCCGCGTAAACCACCACGCCGTTATCAACCGTATATATTGGATTGCCGGTTTTTCCGGCTACGTCAACCCCATAATGGCCGACATCCGGCGTCCATTCATAACCTGAAATCCGAGTTTCCGTGGTCGGCCAGACATAAGTGCCGGTACCGAGGGGACCAATGTCAGTAATTGCGCATTTACCTTCACCCCAGATAGCAGATTCCGCCGGGGTGTCCCGCTGGATCAGGACAAGGAATTGATCTACGAATTCTCTTTTTCCACCAGGAACAAAAATCTTTGTGCCTTCTGCAATATTTGGATCCGCAAAATCGCCGATGGTATCCATGCTCAGGTTGTTGCCCGGCCAATTGATGATATCCTCCGGTGTAACCCCCAGGGTTTCAGAGAATTTATTCAGCCCATTCCCTTTTACCCAGGGCCAGAGCACACCATCGACCGGAGGGATATTCAGGATCTGTCCCGGCAGGATAAACGCCGGATTATCCAGCAATGTTTCATAATTGGTCCACAAAAGAGAGGCAGGCTTTAAATTATAAGATTCGGAAATTGAATAGACGGAGTCGCCGGTTTTCACCTCATAGGTAGTGAATTCGTAGCGCGAGCCGCCAGATTCGGCCGGAGCTGAATTGATTGTATTGGCTGAAGGAGATAACCCCTCCACAGGTGCAATCCCTTCATATGAAGGCAGCTCAATTGGACCCTCCACTGCAGCGGTCTCCGGCAGGGTGGCAGCCAGATTGGTTTTTTCACCCGGAATAAAAAAACCTTGCATGACCCAGATCACCAGCCCGACCAGGCTCAGTGTGACCAGAGCTGACCCGGCGCGCAGGGCGATGTTTCCCATGCCGAGCTTGGTAAGATACGCCCAAAAACGGTCCCAGAGTCTTAATAACTGGAGGGATTCTTCGGGGTTTGTTTTTTTCGGAAGCGGGTTATCCAACTGTTCGCGTTCATCACGCGGCGTAAAATGTTCGTCCATTCAACCTCAAGGGAAATATCATAACACATGAAAAAGGGCGGCAAAGCCCTCATAATTCGTTATTGGATAATTAGGATAAGATTTATTATAAAACAGATTTGAATTTCAGGTAGGTATAATTACCGCGTGGCTGACAGTGATCAACTGATAAGGGAAATTGGGAATTCCCTTAAATCCCGGAGATTGTGGCTGGCAACCGCGGAATCCTGCACCGGCGGTTTGCTTGGGCATATGATCACAAGTGCCGCAGGGGCTTCTGAATTTTATCTTGGCGGTATCATCACTTATTCCAATAGTTCTAAAGAAAAATGGCTGGGTGTTGCATCCGCTACCCTGAAGCAATATGGCGCGGTCAGTATGGAGACGGTACTGGAAATGGCCAGAGGTGTACGGACTAAATTTGCAGATCAATACCAAGCAGAGAATATCATCGGAGTTTCCATATCCGGCATCGCCGGGCCCGGAGGTGGAACACCCGTAAAACCTGTCGGCACGGTGTGGATCGGCGTCATTAGTGCGGCGCGGGATGAAGCATTTGAATTTCACTTCAAAGGAGATCGCGGCGAGATTAAAACACAAGCGTCATTAAAAGCGCTGGAACTGCTTCTCAACCATTTGCGCTAATATAGAATTTATCCTGTGCCCTCATGCTTTACATTTTCAGCCCAGCTTGCTTCGTTCCTCCTGAACAATACTTACGTCCAGTTTTTTAAATAAGGGTTGTGGTTCCTTAAAATGATCACCGGCAGCCAACTGGCTCGGCTGCCACCGGCCGCTGGCCTTGGCTGGATCGTAAAGCAGAGCAGTGTGCTCACCTAAACTATCCTGGACTTGCCGGGTAAATTGTTCTCCGAATAAAGGTTCTGAATAACCCAGAAAACCATGAAGTTTTTCGCATGAAAAGGGCAGGAAGGGCGAAAATAAAACTTTCAGTGAATCAATGGCTTTCATGGCGACAAAAATTGACCGGCCTGCCGCGGCTTTATCGGTTTTGATAGTGAACCAGGGGGCTGTGGTATCAAGATACTTATTGACTTCGGAAGCCAGGCGCATGGCTTCTCCCAAGGCTGAGCGCAGGTGCACAGCCTCAAGTTCACTGCCGATTGTCTCAAAGCCTTTTTCTACCTGGTCAAGAAGCGCCTGGTCATCCGCAGATAGCGATCCGGGGTCAGGCACAATGCCTTCCCAGTTCCGATATGCAAATGAGAGAACGCGATTTGCCAGATTCCCCCAGGTAGCTACCAATTCATCGTTATTACGATGGTAAAACTCATCCCAATCCCAGTCCGCATCGCGTGTCTCAGGCATTATGCATGTCAGGTAATAGCGCAGCGGGTCGGGATCATAGCGGCTGAGAAAATCCAGGCCCCAAACTGCCCAGTTGCGGCTGCCGGAAATTTTCTTGCCTTCCATATTCAGGAATTCATTTGCCGGCACATCATAGGGGAGAACAAAATCAGCTTTTTCTTCACAGCCGAAGACCTCATCAAATTGGCCGTCGGCGCCGGCAAGCTCTGCCGGCCAGATGATGGCGTGGAAAGGAATATTGTCTTTTCCAATGAAATACAAGGTTTTGGCATCCGCTTGTTTCCACCAGGAGCGCCAGGCGTCCGGTTTGCCATGCAGGCTGCTCCACTCGATTGACGCGGAAAGGTAACCAATAACTGCTTCAAACCAAACATACAGGCATTTCCCCTCCCAACCCTCTACGGGCACCGGTATTCCCCAATCAAGATCGCGGGTGATCGGCCGGCCGCGCAGCCCTTCAGATTGGATTTGGCCAAGCGATTGGCGCAGCACATTTGGCCGCCAGTAAGATTCCCGCGTCTTTAAAAATGTTTCTATTTGGCCTTCGAGTTCACCCAGGTCAAGAAAAAAATGTTCTGTCTCGCGCATTTCAGGTGTTGAACCGTCAATTTTGGATCGCGGATCTTTGAGCAAGGCGGGATCTAAAAGGTTGCCGCATTGATCGCATTGGTCGCTGCGCGCGTTATTGAAGCCGCAGATATAACAGGTACCCTCAACATAGCGGTCTGGCAGAAAACGCCCCTGGGCCGGTGAAAACCACTGCAGCTGCTTGTCTTTATACATGAATCCATTCTGGAGAAGGGCGGTGAACATAGCCTGAGACACTTTGAAATGATTTTCGGTATGGGTGGAGGTGAACAAATCATACGCCAGGCCTAATTTCTGAAAAAGATCAAGAAAACTTTGGTGATACTTCTGGTAAACAGCTTCGGGGGTCAGATTTTCAGCTTCAGCGCGAACTGTGATGGGGGTGCCGTGTGAATCTGTACCGGAAACCATCAGCACCTGATTGCCTTTCAAGCGGTGGTAACGCGCAAAAATATCTGCGGGCAGGTAAGCCCCAGCCAGATTTCCGGCATGAATTTCGGCATTGCCATACGGCCAGGCAACAGCGGCAAGGATGAATTCGGGCATATAGGCTTCTCCAGACTGAAGATGTGCCTGTGATTTTATCATGAAGGCTTTTCAGGACCGCTTGAGCATTAATCCATTACAATAAAATAAATTTTCGGAGGAAAAAATGCAAGGAAAAGCCAATGAATGGCACCAGGACCTTGATTCACACAGGATGAAATCTCTTGATGAAATGTTCGCCAAACCCAAACCGGTGATTGGGATGGTGCATTTGCCGCCTTTGCCGGGATCGGTTGGATACACAGGCTACCCGGTGCGGGAAATTGTGGATTTCGCGTTGAAAGATGCCGCCACGCTTGTCGAGAATGGTGTGGATGGCTTGATTGTTGAAAATATGTGGAATATCCCCTTCGCGGTGGGGATGGAAACCACACCAGAAGAGATGTGCGCGCAGGCTGTATCGGCTGCTGAGGTAATCAAGTCTGTCCAGGTGCCGGTGGGAATTAATGTGGTCCATAACGGCGCACGGGTTTGCCTGGCTGTTGCCATCGCGGCGGGCGCAAAATTCATGCGCATTTGCCTTCTAACCGGCGCTGCTGTCTGGGACACAGGTGAATTTGACCATGGCTGCGCGCGCGAATTGCTGAGCGCACGCAAGCTTAACCAGGCGGAACATATCAAGTTATTCTGTGACGTGGATAAAAAACATTCGGTACGCTTTCCGGGGATAGACCTGGAAACGCATATTGAATGGACGGAATTTTACCTGGCGGATGCGATGATCATCACCGGGCGTATGACCGGCAATGCGCCTGACTTGGAAAAGGTAAAGAAGGCCAAGGAATTGGCGAAAGGGCGGCCGATTTTGATGGGCAGCGGCATGACCGATAAGAATGTGGGAGATTTCCTGAAAATCGCAGACGGCTGTATTGTTGGTTTCGGGATGAAAGATGCCGGCCATCCTTACCGGCCTGTGAATCCTGACAATGTGAAACGGTTCATGGATGCGGTGGGCAAGCTTCGTTAGAAAATGGCTGTAAAGAAATGTCTGGTGATTGGCGATATTAATATCGATATTGAAATTCGCACCAGCCTGTATCCAACTGAAGGAAAGAGAATTCACGCAGAACAAGCCGATCAACGCCTGGGCGGATCCGGCTGCATAACCGCTGTCTGCCTTCATTTAATGGGCTTGCCAACAACGCTGGCGGCGAACATGGGAGATGATGGCTTTTCGTTTTTTGTGAAAGGCCATCTCGATGCTTCGGGTTTGGACACCACCTTGGTTAATGAATTGGAAAATGAGCAGACCGGTTTTTTTATGACTTTGATCACACCGAGCGGGCTTCAAACCGTTCTAAGCAACCGGGGAGCGAATGCAGCGGCCTTACAAACAGAGAAGATATTATCCAGATTGGGCGAGTTCAGCCACCTGCATGTTTCGGGATACTCGCTGATTGGGAATGATCAGTTTTCTTCGCAAAACAGGTAATGGAAAAGGCGGAATCGAAAGGTATCTCAATCAGCCTGGATCCGGGGGTTTGTACATCAGAACAAGCGGCTGAGAGGGTACTTGGACTGCTGAAGCATGTTGATTATTTCCTGCCAAATCAAGGTGAATTGGCTTCCCTTGTCAAGGTTGGCAAAATTGAGGAGAAAAATTGAGACTTTATTGAATTATGGCTGCAAGGCTGTGGTCTTAAAAAAAGGGAACTCGGGCGCGGAATATTTTGAAAGAGGATTTACTATCGAAGCTCCAGCCAAAGACATTAAGGAGAATAAGAATCTAAATACAACCGGGGCTGGCGATTGTTTTAACGCTGGATTTTTATATGGCATTTTAAATGGAAAAGGACTTGAAAGCGCGCTGGAATCGGCAAATGAGGCCGCATCTGAAATAATTTCTTCACGCCATGGGATTTTGGATTTGATTCAGGAAGCACAATTAAAGCGAACAAATTGACCCACGAAAAAATCCATGTAATGCTTGAAGAATATATATATCAAGAGTTCTTGGACTGGATTTTGATGCGTTATCACCCTGTCGCTTCATGAGGATATTCAATCTCACCACCCTCAGTTTTCACCCCAACTTTCTAATATGTATTAAACCCATTCATGCGCTTGACGACTGGCTAACGCTGCGGTATAGTATGCCCACGGTTTATCCCAAGCCCTCGTAGCTCAATTGGATAGAGCGTTTGCTTGCGGAGCAAAAGGCTGCAGATTCGAGTTCTGCCGGGGGCACTATCAATGGAGCGGTAACCACCGCTCCTTTTTCTTAAACAGGAAAGAAAACAATGAATTCAAAGAAAAAACATATTTTATTATCCAACGATGACGGCATTGATTCCCCCGGATTATGGGCTGCTGCAGAGGCGCTTTCAGACCTGGGATATGTCACTGTCGCGGCGCCGCGCGATCACATGTCTGCGACCGGACGTGGCTTTTCCAAGGAATCCGATGGACGGATCACTAAAAAGAAATTGACAATAAAAGGCCAGGAGTGGGATATTTACGCAATTGGCGGCTCACCCTCACAGTCTGTGACGCATGGCCTTCTTGAAGTTGTCCCGCAGCGGCCTGACCTGGTTGTGGCAGGCATCAACTACGGCGAAAACTTTGCGACAGACATCACATATTCGGGAACAGTGGGCGCCGCGATTGAAGCTGCATCTTGGGTATTCCGGCGCTGGCAATGTCACAGCAGATTTTCTATGATGATTATGATGCCTTTCATCAGGATGTGAACTTTTCAGCCGCCGCTTACTTTACTCATTATTTTGCGAAAATATTATTATCAAAACAAATGCCTGATGATGTGGATGTATTAAATGTGGTTGTGCCCGATGGCGCAACAGAGCAAACACCCTGGAAGGTTACCCGCCTGGCAAGGATACGCTATTTCAAACCGTATGTGGTCAGGGAAGGCAAACTGGATGGTAAAGGGTATATCACCTCGAATGTCCTGAATGATAATGAAATTCCGCCGGATAATGACATTTATACAGTACGGGTGGAAAAAATGGTGGCAGTCACCCCCCTCAGCCTGGACATGACCTCGCGCGTCGCGCCCAATTATTTGGAAGCGCTATTAAAAGAAAAATAATTGTCTATTTCTTAAAGTCAAAAATATTTCTCTTTTGAAAATTTTCGAACAAATTAGCGCAAATAATAAAGCAGTTTCGAGGCAAATACAATCCATACTCAGGGATTATATAAACAGCAATTAAAAAATGCTTTCCTCTCTGGAAAGAATTGGATTTTTGCTTACGAAGTAAATCGGATATTTAAAATATCCCCATCCTTGACAGGGTAAGTTTTCCCTTCAAGGCGCAATTTGCCTTTAGTGCGCGCTTCAGCAAGGCTGCCGGTTTCAATCATATCGTCATAGCTGATCACTTCAGCGCGAATAAAGCCTTTTTCCAAATCTGTATGGATGACGCCTGCCGCTTCAGGCGCCAAGGCCCCGCGCCGGACGGTCCATGCGCGCACCTCATCTTCGCCAACCGTAAAGAAGGAAAGCAAACCGAGCAGATCATAAGAGGCGGAAATCAGGCGGCTCAACCCCAATTCTGTGATCTCATATTCCTGCATAAAAATCTGTGCATCTTCGGCAGGCAGCTGCGCCAAATCCATTTCAAGCCTGCCCTGCAGGTCAATCACCTGGCTGCGTTGATGCGGATATTCGATTGAAGGCGCTTTCTGGCCATCTCCTAAATTAAGCAGGATAAGAATGGGCTTGCGGCTGAGAAAGCCGAAACCGGACATGATTTTTTCGTCTTCCTCTGAAATATCAATATTGCGTAGTGGTGTGGCAGCAGCCAGGGTTTGCTGTAATTTGTTAAAAAGAACAGCTTCCCGTTCAACAATGGCCTTGTCGCGGCCCATGAATCGTTTTTGCTCTTCCCCCAATTTTTCCAATTTTCGCTCAACCATGATCTGGTCATTCAGCAGGAATTCCTCATCCATCAAGTGGATATCGCGGATTGGGTCAATGCTTTCTCTGATATGCGCGACCGAGGCATTTTCAAAACAGCGCACAACGTGGATGAAGCCATCCATTTGGGTGAGCTGGTTGAACAATTGGCCGCTGATCTCGCCTTTATCTGAAGCACCGCCGAGTCCTGCGATATCCGCATAAGTCACTTTGGCAAAAATCGTTTTCTTGGGATTGAACATGGCTGAAAGGCGATCCACGCGTTCATCCGGAACATCCACCACTGCTGTGTGCACCTCCATGCGGCCGACAGCAGCACCAGTAGGTTGATTGCCGCGCGTCAGCGCATTAAAAATGGTTGTCTTGCCGGATTGCGGCAGCCCGATAATTCCTAATTTCATAAATCCATCCAGTTGAAAATTTCCTTCAATTATATACGGTTAGCCAAAGCAAGGCTCTGGATTTTAAACCACAGATACAATTAGATGGGGAAATGATAAACACAGATATTAAGCTGTAAAACTTCCTCTTGTTTCAAAAAATTTTACAAATCTTCGATTATTGAAAAATCTGCTAATACACCTTGACCCTGCTTTTAAAACTGGATATACTTCCTTTCACTTGCCGGAGTGGCGGAATTGGCAGACGCGCACGACTCAAAATCGTGTTCCTTCGGGAATGTGGGTTCGATTCCCACCTTCGGCATTATTACCGCTTCTTGGCGGTTTTTATTTTAAACTTCTATTTATGGATTGATGATTTATTGGCAAAATTTGTATGACAAACTATTGATTTTTTGATAGTTTATCTTGTATAATAATTGTGAATTGATGGGAATGACCATGAATTATTGGAGGGTTATTAATAGTCTTTCATTGATTTCGGCGTTGATTTGCAGCGCGCTTGCTATTATTACGCTTGAATTGGTTAACCAAAACACCTTGCATAATCGCAGGGTGTTTTATTTTTTTAAATCAGCAATTGTCCCGAGGTACTTTTATTTCCTAAAAATAAAATGAAAGGAGGTCGTAAACTGGAAATCGATTTAGTAAAGAATTCACGTTATTTTATTCAAAAAATTTTAAAAGGAAGTATTAATCATGTCACCTGAAAAGAAAAAAGGTAATTGGGCTGATTCTCTGACCGGCCTGATGGAAAAGATGGCACCTGTCTTTGATCAACCCATCTTGGCCTCAGTCCGCGATGGTTTCGTTGCCCTGATGCCGCTCATTATCGTGGGCGCAATTGTTCTAATTGTGCTTCAATTCCCCCTGTGCTTCCGGGATGAAGCCGCATGCTATTTGGAAAGCGCGCTGCCTGAGGCTATTTCCGGTTCTTTATGGAATGTATTCAATGTCACCTTTGGCCTGCTGTCGCTGTATGTGGTGATCTCGGTTGCCTACGCGTTGTCCCGCAGGCGCGGACTGGATCCATTGATGCCCGTCTTCTTCTCCTTCATGGCCTATATCCTGGTTGCCAGCCCGCAGTTGGCTGGTGGAGAACCCGGCACCTTCCTGGATAACCAGGGCTTGTTCACGGCCATTGTGGTCTCGGTCATTTCTGTCGAGGTGTTCAACTTCTTCGTTAAGAAGAACATCATCATCAGGATGCCCGAAGGCGTTCCGCCTGCGATCTCAGCCGCTTTTGCAGCCCTCATCCCCGGCGCTGTGCTTGCGTTCGGCTGGTGGTTTATCCGCTTCATCCTCAACTTTGACCTGGCCGGCAACCTGTTCGTTGTACTCAGCAAAGTTGTCCCGGCTGCCTCCACCTATGCGGCAGCCGCTATCGCTGAAACCTTCCATGCCTTCTTGTGGACCATGGGTATTCATGGCGACCTGACCATCGGCATTGCCCTGGAACCCGTCTGGCAGGCGAACCTGGCTGCCAACGCGCAGGCAGTTGCTGATGGATTAGCCCCGACCGCCATTTACACCGGCATTTTCCGCTCCTTCGTGGTGCCCGGTGGTTCTGGCGCTACCCTGCCGCTGGCGATTTACTTCACCCGCTCCAAATCCGAACGGCTACGCCGTGTGGGTTGGCTTGGCATCCCGCCAGGGATTTTCAATATCAATGAACCCATCACTTTCGGCGCACCGGTCATCTTCAACCCGATCCTCGCCATCCCGTTCATTATCATCACTTTCCTGAATGTCTCAGTTGCTTATCTGGCAACCGCAGCTGGTTTGGTTAATCCAACCTACATTCTGGCACCCTGGACGCTGCCTTCACCGTTATTGATGTTCATGGCTACCGGGTATGACTGGAGAGCGATCATCATTGCCATCCTGACCGAGTTTGTCATTCCGGGCATTATTTGGTACCCCGCTTTCAAAGCCTGGGAAAAGGAAGTCTTAAAGACAGAAAAAGCTGCCGGCAAGTAATCAGGCAGGCTCTGTGTGTAATAGCGGGGGATGTGGCTTGTTCACATCCCCCCTTTAATTCGCAGGAATAAACCTTATGAAACTAACCTTTATCGGCGCTGGAGGTGTGCGCACCCCGCTGGTTATCCAAAGCGTGCTGGCATATCAAAACCGCCTGCCTCTGGACACTGTCTGCATGATGGATATTGATGCGGAGCGGCTGGAGTTAATGAAACTGGCCTGCAAACCGCGGCTGGCAAATGGGGCGAAATTCAACATCGAATGGACTACCGACGCCAAAAAAGCCATCAGCGGCGCAGATTTTATCGTAACCACTTTCCGGGAAGGCAACCTTGAATCACGGGTCATTGATGAGCAGGTGCCTTTAAAATACGGCGTCCTTGGCCAGGAAACCACCGGCCCCGGCGGATTTGCCATGGCGCTGCGGACAGTGCCGGTCATCCTGAAATATGTCGAAATGATCAAAAAATGGGCGCCCAACGCCTGGCTGCTTAACTTCACCAATCCTGCCGGCATCCTCACCGAAGCCATCACGCGCGTGGCAGGTTTTGAACATGCGGTTGGCATCTGCGACAACCCATCGGCCATGCTGCGGGCGGCGGCAGGTTTCTTAAAGGTTGAACAGGAAAAGCTTTTTCCCGAGTATTACGGCATCAACCACCTGGGTTGGATGCGCGGGCTTTATTTGAATGGTCGGAATATGATACCGGATATGATCCGGGCAATAAAGGAAAGCGGAGAATTTCTGGAACATTTTCCGTTTGACATACATGAAATTGAGGCTTTGGGCACCATCCCCAATGAATACGTGTATTTTTATTATTACCCGAGAAAAGCGGTTGATAATCTTCTAAAATCCGGGCAGAGCCGCGCTCTGCAGATCCTGCCCTTTAATCAGGAACTCTATGCCAGCCTCAGGCGAATCCGCGATGAAGAAGAAGATCCCAAGAAGATCCAGGCGGTTTATCTGCACTATCTGGCGCAGCGGCATGGCACATACATGACACTGGAAACCGGCCAACAGACGCAGCTGGTTTCCGATGATTTAAAAGAAGAAGAACAGGAAATTGCAGAGGTAATGGATGAATCAGCGGAAGGGTATTCCGCAGTGGCTTTAAATGTCATTGAGGCGCTGACAATCAGCCCCAAAGTAATGATCCTGAATGTGCCTAATCGCGGTGCTCTGGTTGGCATGGCTGATGACGATGTGGTCGAAACAACTGTTATTGGTGGGCAATGGGGTTGTCAGGCCTTTTGCGATGGGTTCTTTGCCGGATGCCGACCTGGGTTTGATGAAATCGGTGAAAGCCTATGAACGCCTGACGATTGACGCAGCAGTGAAGGATTCTTACCCTCTGGCACTTAAAGCGCTTACACTGCATCCCCTGGTACCCGGGTATGAAATTGCCAAGCAGATATTGGATGATTATCTGGCTGAGCATGGGGATTACTTTCCCAAACTGCGATATACTAAAATCGATTAACGCCCGGTAATTTTTAAGGTGTTTTATAAATTAAGGACATTATAAGGAGAAACGATGGCTGAAGAGAAGAAAATCCGCGTGTTAATGGTCTGCGCCATGGGCATGTCCTCAAGCCTGATTGAGACCAAGACAGCTGTTGCTGCTGAAAAAGCAGGCGTGCCATTTGTATTAAAGGCAATTGAGACAGCCGAGATTTCGCGCTGGGATTTTGCCGAAAACCCGATGGACGTGGTTCTGGTCGCGCCGCAGGTGCGTTTTAAAAGAAAAGTATCGAAGAATCTGCCGGTCCGCATGGCAGCATTGTATTAAATATTGACACAATTGCCTACGGTATGGTGGATGGTGAGAAGATCTTCGAACAGGTCATGGAAGCCATTCGGGAGCGCGACGCCGGCAAATAATATCTGGCTGAATGCCAGTTGCCTGGTAAACCAATAGGGAAAGAAGGGTATTTATGGTATTTAAAGGTCTGCTGGTCGTAATCAGCGGTTTTGTGTTCATTTTTGCATCAGGCGTCCCCATGCGGCTGATTGCACGTTTCCGGCCGGATTATAAAAGGGAGGGAATTTACTGGGGAGTGCTTATTTGGATCTTTGCCTTCTTTCTAAGCACCTTCCTTCTTACCTTTTCAAGAATGGTTATTTCAGGAAGCGTTGATACGGGTCCATCCGCAAGCGCCTGGCCTTTTCTGCTTGGCACATTGTTCACAACATTATTGGTCCAGATCGGGATAACGATTTTCTTAAAGAATAAGCAGAAAAAGAATGAAGACCTGATCGAAGGCGGCATGGCGGTTGGATTTGGGGTTGGATTTGTGATCGCTCAAATTCTAACCGGCATTATTTTGATCACAACAGGAGCAGTCATTGCTTTCCAGAGTATGGGATTTACAATTCCAGCCGGAATTATCCAAGAAGAAATGCTGGAAAAAGTGGCATCTTCCAGTCTGCTGGAGTTAGTTCCTGCGTTAATCTCTTTTATCCTCTACAGGGTTGCTGTGCTTGCAATATGCTCATCTCAGGGATATTTAATTGCCAGGTCAATTGAAGGCAAGAAACACTTGTTTTGGGTAGCGCTTTTAGGATATACCGCCTTTGTTTGGATTAATTTATTGATTCAAAAAATCCTGTCAGAGCCCAACCTGAACCAAATTTCATTGGGGCTTACTTCACCTTTAACCTCACTTGTCTCGGCGGCTTATTATCTTGGCGCTTTTATTCTGGTTTTTCGATGGCTGAGCGGAGAATTAAATTCAGCAGGCAGGAAAGAAGTTCATTCACGGAGATAAAAAATGGCAGATAAAAAAGTTCCTTTATTCACCAGCGGAAAAGACGGACGGCCGATGGTCAAGGTGCCGGCTGGAAAATTCCTGTATGGCGAAGATAAGGAAGAAATTGAAACAAAAGAGTTCTTTATTGACCAATATCCGGTGACAAACGCTGACTTTAAAAAATTTGTGGATGAAACCAATTATGCTGAACCAGCGAGTTGGCGCGACCACACCTGGAAAGCAGGCAAGGAAAACCACCCGGTTGTAGAAGTGAATTGGGCTAGCGCTGCGGCTTATGCCGCATGGGCTGGAAAGCGGCTGCCGACCAATCATGAGTGGGAAAAAGCAGCACGCGGCACCGATGGCCGGACCTGGCCATGGGGCAATGACTGGGATATCAAGAAGGCAAATGTATTCTCGGGTGATACCACACCTGTTGGACAATTCTCGCCTGCAGGCGACAGCCCTTATGGCTGTGCGGATATGGCCGGCAACGTGTGGGAATGGATTGGCGGGGGCAACCCTTCACAGCTGCGTGCACCTTTGCGCGGTGGTGATTGGCTGGATGGGCCTGAAGAAGCCAAGACCACTCATATCCGCATGCATACCCCGCATCGCAAGAATCCCTTTGTGGGTTTTCGCTGTGCAGCTGATTCAGCTGAACCTAAAAAGTAATCTCGTTCATAAATCCTTATAAATGACGAAACTCACAGAAATCGTCCTGGTGCGGCACGCCGAAACCACCATGATCTCCGATAACCGCATCCACGGGCAATTGGACGCGCCCCTGACAGAAGATGGGATAATGGCCGCACGCAAGACCGCAGAGCATTTCCGCGGGCAAAAATTTGATGCGTTTTATACAAGTTCACTGGGGCGTGCCATGCGCACTGCGGAGATCATTGGAGATGCCATCAACATGCAGCCAACACCAATAGATGAGCTGCGTGAAAGAAATTATGGCTGGCTGGAAGGCAAGCCTTTATCCTATTTTGAGCCTGACCTGACCGGCCCGGCATTTATGCACCCTGTCATTAAATTAGCCTTGCACATCAGCGGGGAAGGTGATGAGGAATTTCCAAGGCGCGTATTAAAGACGACTGAAGAGATCATTCAAAAGCACTTGGGGCAGCGCGTGATGCTGGTGGTTCACTGGGGCATTCTCAGCATCCTGACGCGATACTTCCGCAATGAATCCATGCAGGGCTGGCAGGCGGTAGGCCCCTGGACAGCCTGCGGAATATCAGAGGTTCATAAGAACGGCTCAGGATGGCAGATTATCCGTTTGGACGACCACAGCCATTTATAATTAGGAATTGAAAAGGAAAAGATAAGCATGGCTATGGATAATGAATGGGAGCAGACCCTCTTTCAGTTGATTTTGCATGGCGGCAGCGCGCGCAGTTACGCAAAGGAAGCGGCTGACCTTGGCGAACAGGGAAAGTGGGAAGACGCTGAAACTGCCTTACAGCAGGCAAACGAAGAACAAACCCAGGCCCACAAAATTAACACCAACATCATCACCAAAGCCGCCCGGGGAGAAAATATTGAATTTTCGGTTTTATTGGTCCACGCGCTTGACTTATTAATGCTGGCATGGGCTGAAATTGACAATACTGAACAATATATCCGTATGGCCAAACGCATCAGTGCTTTAGAAGCGGAGGTAAAGGAATGTCGCGAGCAGATATCGAAAAAATAACTGTAATCGGCGGGGGTAGTTCCTATACGCCGGAATTAATTGACGGTTTTATCGTAAATGAAGCCGCGCTGAAAGTGGGCGAGATTGCCCTTTTTGATATTGACGAGGAACGCCTGAATATCGTTGGCGGCATGGCTCAGCGCCAGGTGCGCTATGCCGAACTGGATACCAAAGTAACGCTGAACCATGACCGCCCGCGCGCAATTGAAGGCGCCAAATTCGTGCTTTCTTCCATGCGGGTGGGCCATATGGCAGCACGGATTCTGGATGAGAAAATCCCGCTGAAATATGGTGTGATCGGGCAGGAAACCACCGGGCCTGGCGGCACTCTAAAAGCCTGGCGCACCATCCCGGTCAGCCTGGATATTGCCAAAGATATGGAAAAGTATGCGCCGGATGCCTGGTATATCAACTTTACCAATCCCTCCGGCATCATGACCGAAGCGCTGCTCAAGCACACCAACCTGAACGTGGTTGGCTTGTGCAACAATCCCATCAATACCATTGCCGGCATGGCAGAAGCTTTCCACGTCGAACCCAAGGACGTATTCCTGGAATGGATGGGCATGAACCATGTCAATTGGGTGCGCAAGGTCTATATCAAAGGCCAGGATGTGACCCAAACACTTTTTGACAACCTGGAAGAGATGATGAAGATCAAGGAGATGCCCAAATTCGATGCGGAGCTGATCCGCACCCTGGGCGTTCTGCCGACCTATTATCTGCAGTATTACTATTTTCACCCTGACCGTGTCCGTGAAGAAAAAGAAGCTGGCAAAACGCGCGGCGAAGTGGTGCTGGAAGTTGAAAAAGACCTGCTGAAAATGTACGCAGATCCGAAAATACTGGTCAAGCCGGCTGAATTAATGCAGCGCGGCGGAGCCCGTTATTCCGAGGCGGCAGTCAACCTCATCCTATCTCTGATGCTTGACCGGCGCGATGTTCAGATTGTTGTGGCGCGCAACGGCAGCAGTATCGCGGATTTCCCTGAGGATGTGTCCGTTGAAGTACCCTGTGTGGTGGGCGCCCATGGCGTGACGCCGCTTTCAATGGGGCATTTTCCGGAGTCCATTCGCGCGCTGGCCATCCAGGCCAAAGCCTGGGAATCAGCTGTGGTGAAAGCGGCTGTCAGCGGTTCACGCAGGGATGCGGTTCTGGCTATGCTGCAAAACCCGCTGGTTCCGGATTATCCAACGGCGGTAAAACTGGTTGACGAAATGCTGGAAGCCCACAAGGCTTACCTGCCGCAGTTTTTTAAAAATTAACTTAAGGTAGATGAGGAATATGACCAAAATTGACTTGACTCGCAAGGTGGAAGTACCGGATTGGGTGGAGGGTTTAACCAAGCCTTCCCGCATCGGCGAGGGGCACCTGGAGCGCCAGTGGGTGGAGATTGGCGATGAGGTGATGCAGAAAGTGAAGGAAGTGCTGCCAACTGGCAAGTACACCCTTGGACCTCAGCTGAAGAAATTTGAAGAGGATTTTGCAGCCTACAGCGACAGCAAATATGCAATCGGCATTTCAAGCGGCACCAAAGCGCTGCATATTGCCCTCGAAGCGATGGGATTGGGGGCCGGAGATGAAGCGATCACGGTCTGCAATACTTACGTGGCGACCGCCTTCGCGATTTCCTACTGCGGTGCAACCCCCGTGTTTGTGGATGTGGATCCAAAAACCTACAATATGACTGCCGAACTGGTGGAAGCCAAGATTACACCCAAAACCAAAGCCATCATTCCTGTCCATCTTTACGGCCATGCAGTCGATATGGATCCGATCATGGCCTTGGCTAAAAAGCATAACCTGTGGGTTCTGGAAGACGCTTCGCATGCGCATGGCGGTTACTATAAAGAGCGCAGGATCGGTTCGCTGGGCGATGCGGCTGCCTTTTCCTTTTATCCCAGCAAGAATATGGGCGCCTACGGCGATGGCGGCATTATCACCACCAGCAATCCGGAACTTTACGAAAAGATAAAAATGCTGCGCTATGTGGGCCAGCGCGTCAAATTCATCCATGAAGTGGTCGGCTTTCAGGACCGCCTGGATGAGCTGCAGGCAGCCATGATGAGCATCAAGCTTAAAAACCTGGATGACTGGAATAACCGGCGGCGGAAAATTGCCGCGATTTATGATGAAATGCTGAAAGATACCCCGCTGCAGCTGCCCTTTGTGGCGGATTACTGCCACCATGTTTATTATTCTTATGCGACCATCACCCCCGATGAGGAAGAACGCAAGAAACTGCTGATTTACATGAATGAGCATGAGATCGGCGCTTTTGCCATGTACCCCATCATGGTGCCCATGCAGCGCGCCTACGAAGACCTGGGTTACAAGGAATCGGATTTTCCGGTTGGCTCTGAATACGCCAGGCGTGTGTTTAACCTGCCGATGTTTGAAACCTTGCGCGAGGATGAAGCCCGCGAGGTCGCGAGGACAATCCTGGCTTATTACGATCAGGTTTAATCACCATTCAGGAAGGGATGCGGGATGCCTGAAAACAGGAAACTGACAATTCTGGGCGGCAGCAGCATCGCAACGCCGCTGTTGGTGGCGGAACTGGCCAAACGGCAGGACCGCCCGCCCTTTGAAGTGTGCCTGGTTGGACGCACTTTGGACAAACTTGAAAAAGTGGCTGCAGCAAGCGCGCGCCTGGCGGAGAATTCCCCAACGCCTTTAAAGATCACCCATGCAACTGATACACGCAAAGGGCTGGAGGGTGCGGATTATGTGCTCAACCAGATCCGCGTGGGCGGCTACGCGGCGCGCGCTTATGATGAGCGCTTCCCCAAACAATTCGGCATCCTGGGTGAAGAAACGTACGGCCCCGGCGGCATGAGCAACGCGCTGCGCACCATTCCGGTGGTGCTGGGGTATTGCCATGAGATTGAAGCCTCGGCACCGCAGGCGGTGGTGCTTAATCTGACGAACCCAAATTCTTATATCCAATACGCCGCAGCCCGCTATTCAAAAGTGAGTATTGTGGGTGTGTGCGATTCTCCGGTCGGCATTGGTGAAGGCATCGCTGCCATGCTGAAAGTGCCGTATGAGGAATTATGGGTGGAATATGTCGGCATGCATCATTTCGGCTGGGTGGTGAAAGCCATTTGGAAAGGCAAAGATTTGATGCCTGAGATCCTGGCCAAGCTGGAGCAGGTGCCCGGGCTGCCTGTAGACGCAGACATCGCACGTGCTGTGGGCGGCATACCGACCTCATATTTTAAATACTACTACCATGCCAACCGCGTCTTTGAAAAGCAAAAAGACCAGGAGCAGGTACGCGCAGAACAGCTGATGGCGCTTGAAACGCAAGTGATGAAGGACTATGAATCCGGCGCCGAAGGCCTCCCTGAGGCGCTCATGCAGCGCGGGGCGCACTGGTACGGCGCGATTGTGGCGCCGGTCATGCTGGCGCATGCCAATAATGCCAATGAAGTTTACACGCTCAATGTGGTCAACGGCACCACCATAAAGTGGATGCCGGAAAACGCAATTGTTGAAACGCCCACCCTGGTCAGCGCGCATGGGTTTACCCCCCTTACCCCGGCCCCGGCTCCGCCTGATCTGCAGGCCATGGTGCGCCTGAACGCGGCTTTTGAGATGCTGTGGGTGGAGGCGGTGGTGGAAAAGGATTACAGCAAGGCCCTGCGCGCCATGATGCTCAATCACCTGGTGCAGAACCTGGATCAGGCTAAAGCGATTCTAAAAGAAATCTGGAAATAATAACCAAAATTTATTATTTTTGGTAATGGCGAAGCATGCTTCGCACATTACCGTGTAAAACATTTTTAATGTTCACTTCCCAGTAAGCCGGATGACGACCACACCGGACAAAATCAATACGCTGCCAACGATTTGGACAGGGGTGAGCATCTCACCGAACATGAAATAGGCGATAACGGCTGTGAAAACCGGTTCGCCGGTCATGATCAGGTTGGCCACACTGGAGGGCAGGTGATGCAGGCTGACGTTATAGAGCCCATAGCCAAATAGCGTCGGAACTAAGGCGAGTATCACGAGTACACCCCAGCCGGCCAGGGAATCACCCAGCCATAAAAGATCGGCTGGTTTGGCAGCGCCGCCGGGCAGGAAACGCCCAAACCCCAAGTTGGCTGCCAGGATGAAGACAGCCGCAAAGCCGAAAATAAAAAAGAGTGTTGTCCACGGATTCAATCCCCGCTGCGAAGCGGAGCGCCCCATCAGGCTGTAAATGGCATAGCACAATCCTGATAGAATTCCGGTGAAAACACCGCCCAGGTTTTGCGACCAGAGCGAGGCATCCAGCGCGTTGGCCACCAGCGCGCAGCCTGCCAGGCTGAGCACCACCGCGATGATCTTGGCAACCCCCAACTCCTCCTTAAGAATCAACCAGGCAAGAATGGCGGTGAATGCCGCGGACGAATACACCAGCACCGTGGCTACCGCGGCGCCGCTCAATGCGACTGAAAGTGTCCAGGAGCCGTTGAAGAGCGCCAGCACCAGGCCGTAAATTGCGAGGTAAGGCAGGTGCTGCCGTACGCCTTTCAGCAGAGCGGGCTTGAAAAGCAGGAAAAAAACCAGCATAAAAAAAGCGACCAGCAGTTCGCGCCAGAAGGTGAGAATGAGGGCGGGAATCTTAAAGTTGAGCGTCAAATAGCGGATAAAGATGGCGGTGGTGGCCAGGAAGAAAGTACTGGCAAACGCAGCCAGGTAACCGCGGTTGGTGTGTGTTTTGTCGATTTGTTCTGTCATAAAGATAAATTCCTCTTGAAGGTTTTCAGGTGCAAAGCATGCTTTGCGCCTGCCAGAAAAACAAAATCATTTTCCACTCAGCCGAATGAGCACGACACCCGCCAGCACCAGAGCGCCGCCGATCAGCTGTACCGGCGTGAGCATCTCTCTCAGCAGAAAATACGCGAAAATAGCGGTCAGAAGGGGTTCGATGGTCACAATCAAATTGGCCACGCTGGAAGGCAGATATTTCAAACTGGTGTTATACATGCCGTAGCCGAAAAGGGTCGGCAGGATGGCCAAAATTATCAGAACTGCCCAGCCTTTAACGGAATTGCCCAGCCAGAAGAGGTCGGCTGGTTTGGCGGCGCCGCCGGGCAGCAGCCTGCCGAAAACCAGGTTGGCGGATAAAAGGATGAGGCTGGCCACGCTGAAGATCGCGACCAGGGTTGTCCAGGGATTCAATCCGCGCTGCGAGGCCGAGCGCCCCATCAGGCTGTAGACTGCTTTGCCAAGCGCTGCGAGCACGCCCACAAAGACCCCGGCAGCGTTTAGCGCCCACAGTTTTGGATCCAGCGCGTTGGCCACCAGGGCGCAGCCCGCCAGGCTGAGCACGATCGCGGCGATCTTGACCAAACCCAGATCCTCCTGAAAAATAAACCGCCCGAGTACTGACGTAAATGCAACCGAGGAATAGAGGATCACCGTTGCCACCGCGGCGCCATTGAGCACTATAGAGAACGTCAAAGCACTGTTGAAAAGCGCCAGTACCAACCCATAAGCAGCCAAATATGGAAAATGCGCACGAATTCCCTTAAACAGGACGGGCTTAAAAATGAGGAAGAATAACCAGCAGGGTCACCGCGACAAAAGCCTCCCGCCAGAACGTGAGCACCAGGGCGGGCAGTTTGAAATTCACGGACAGGTAGCGGATAAAAATGCTGGAGGTGGACAGGAAAAGCGCGCTGGCAAAGGCAGCCAGGTAGCCGCGGTTGGTGTTGGTCAGTGCAGGTTGGTTGGTCATTGCTCAGGCATCCTTAGAGAAAAATGGAAGCCTGAATTATAAGGGATTTTCTTTTATTAATACCCGGTTGCCTTATCCCCCGACGGTTGTTTTGAGTCCGTAGCTTTCCACTAACGCATGTATTTCCGCTATTCTTTCAGGTTGATATTCCTCCAAATCCATGAGCGGGTAATCCAGCCCCAGGCGCGCATATTTGCCGGCGCCGAAGCGGTGATAGGGCAGGATATCCACCTGCATTACGGATTTTAAAGAGCTGACGATCTGCATGCGCGAGCGGATTTCCTCCCGGCTGTCATTGATGCCCGGGATCATCACCAAACGCACATGCATGGGAACGCCCCGCTGTGACAGCAGCTGCAAATTTGCCAGGATGAGGTCGTTATCTCGCCCGGTGAATTGGCGGTGCAGGTCGCGGTTTGAGAATTTGAGGTCGAAAAGCACCAGGTCTATGGCATCCAGCACCTCTTCAAAATGGCACCAGCCCACATCCCCGGCGGTATCCAGCGCGGTGTGGATGCCTTCCGCCTGCATGCGGCGGGCAGCCTGCGCCACAAAACCAGACTGCCACAGCGGTTCCCCGCCCGAAAAGGTCACCCCGCCGTTGGAGGTCTGGTAAAAGACGCGGTCTTTGAGCAATTCCTTTGAGAGTTCCTCAACCGTGACCAGCTTGCCGATCAATTCCAGGGCGGCGTTCGGGCAGGCCTGCACACAGTCGCCGCAGCCATTGCACAAAGCGCGGTCAACCGTGATGAAACCATCTTCCCCAAAAGCTAATGCCTTTTGCGGGCAGGCCTCAATGCAGGTGCCGCAGCGGGCGCATTTTTCGCGGGTATAAAGCAGGTCAGGCTGCGAGCGGATCAGTTCGGGGTTGCTGCACCACAGGCAGCCCAAGGGGCAGCCTTTAAAGAACACAGTGCTGCGGATGCCGGGGCCGTCTTTGGTGGAATACTTTTGGACAGTTGAAATCAAGCCAAGGTCAGGATTATAGAGCGGCATATCGCGCTGATTATATCCGAATCGAAAAACCTACCAGGCCTGCTGTTCGGTGCGATCAATAATGGCATCCTGCACCTCTGGCATCAGGGAGGTGAACAGGGCGCAGTAGCCCGCCACGCGCACCATTAAATTCTGATGCTTTTCAGGGTGCAGTTTGGCGTCGCGCAGTTCGGCGGTATCCACAATATTGAACTGGATATGGAAGTTGCCCAAAATGCGGTTGGCTTCCAAAAAAGCCACGAATTTATCCAGGTTATCCTTGCCGGCCAGCACACCGGGAGAGAATTTCATGTTCAGCAGCTGACCGCCGGCCATGCGCTTGTTGGGCAGCTTGGAAACGGATTTCACCACAGCGGTCGGCCCGAGCCTGTCAGCGCCCAGGCAGGGAGACGCGCCCTCATTGAGCGGCGCGCCCGCATAACGCCCGTCAGGTGTGGCGCCCACGTCCATGCCGGAAGGCACATAGGACGAGATGTTGGAAGTGGACATGGTATAACCGCAGCCGAGCGGGCCGCTGCCATGGCGTTCGTTGTTATAGCCGGGCAGCAGGTTGAGGTAGGATGTGTACACATCCGCGACCAGCTCGTCCACGAAATCCTCGTCATTGCCGAACTTGGGCACAGCCAGCGCCATGCGGCGGATCTTCTGATTTTTCTCACCCTGCCAGTTGGCGTCCAGGGCACCCATGAGTTCTTTAAAGGATACTTTTTTCTCTTCAAACACCAGTTTTTTCAGTACTGCCAGGGCATCGCCGATGATGGAGGTGCCGATGTTGGACTGGCTGACGAAGTCAAATTCGCCGCCGCCATTCTTGAGGGTCTTGCCGCGCTCGATGGATTTATCCACCAGCGCCGAGCCAAAGGGATCCGCGTCATGCTTGCGCAGCGAGCGGTCGCAGACATAATCACTTTCAACAGCCAGGTCGGTGTAAAACTTGAGCAGCTTTTCCCAGCCCTGCCAAACCTCATCATAGGACTTGAAATCAATTTCCCTGCCAGGCTTGCCATTGACAGAAATGAGCTGGATGCCGGAAGCCGGATCAACCCCGTTGTTCAACACCAGTTCCAGGATTTTGCCGAAATTCATATAGGTCATGCCGGTCGCGCGGTGCCCCCAGCGCCCGGGGATGGCCACTTCCACGCAGCCCATCGAAGCGTAATCTCGGGCAACCTCTTCGGGCAGGCCAATGGAGCGCAGGGAGGGGATGACGGTTTCATCGGCAAACAGGGATGGCATGCCAAATCCTTCACGGATCAATCTGGCAGATTCCTCCAGCAGCGGGCGCGGTGTTCCCGCCCAATAGCGCACCGAAAGATTGGGCTCGGGCAGGCGGTTGAGGTCCATTGCCCGCAGCGCCAGGTAGCTGAGCGCGTTGGTGCCGTCGCTGCCGTCCGGCTGCATGCCGCCAACCATCAGGTTGGAATACAGCGGGTAGCCCACGCTGAAGCTGGTGTGGTCCCAGGGGCGCACCTTGTTGAGGGTGTTCATCTTGATAAAGAACAGGGCTGTCAGTTCCAGCGCTTCTTCCGCGGTCAGCCGCCCGGCCTGGATATCTGCTTCGTAATAAGGCCAGGTGTACTGGTCAAAGCGGCCGAAAGAGAAGGAATGGCCGTTGGATTCGATCATCATGATCAGGTGGCAGTAATAAATGACCTGCAGCGCTTCGTGAAATGACTGCGCGCGCCCTTCCATGATGCGCGCGTTAATGCCGCCGATGGTTTCCAGTTCAGCCTTGCGGACAGGATCAGGTTCTTTGGCAGCCATTTCGAAAGCCAGCTGTGAAAAACGCCGTGCAAACTTGATGGCGGCCTGCATGGCAATGATGACCGCGTTATAGAAATCGGCCTGGTCCTGAGATAAACCCGGTTTTTTGAGGGCTGCCTGCGCGTCGCGCTGGATGCCGCCAAATCCCCTGGCAAGAATCTTTTCGTGATGCGGGATGATGTGCCCATCGCCCGACATCGAGATGCCCCCGCGGTGAATGACGTTCTGCTTCTGCGCCTGCATATTCACGTCGGACATGCCGGCATAGACCTCATCCTGGTGGGTTTTGCCGTGCCAGTAAGGCTGGATGCCGCGTAATTTTTGTTTGGTTTCTTCACTGATGAGGAACATATCGCCGGAGCGTTTGTCAAAGGCATCCAGCTCGTCAATGATCCAGTCAATCGAGTATTCCGGGAAAATGGGCGCGGCGCGCTGGCTGGAAGCCTGGTTGCCCACGATGAGCTGCCCGTCTTCGATATAGATGCTCATATTGGAGAGGATGGCATCCAGCGCCCTGGCCTTGCGCAGCACAAAAGGCTCGCCTTCGGTCTGTTTATAGGATTCGGTGATCAGCAGCGCACGCTCCGGACAGATGGCAGGGACGCTGTCGAGCAGGTCCTGGCGCACTTTTTGAACGCGCGGGTAGCCATGCCCGCCGTATTCAAACAGCGTTTCTTCCAGCCCCGGAAGTGTTTTGGATGTGCTTTCTGCGGATCGTGTAACCATCAAATCTCCCTGTAAACCGTATTGGACAAATTATACCCGATTTGGCTCTAATTCTGAAAATGGCAATGCCTGGCTTCCTTATTTCCGCTTTGTTAGAATAGATGCATGCAAATTTCTTTTCGCTGGCTCGGCAACGCCGGATTTGAATTTAATCTGGGCAGCACCACCCTGCTGGTTGACCCTTTCCTGACCCGCCCAAGGCAGGCGCAGGTCTTTTTCGGCAGAGCTGCAGTTGACCATGAAGCGATAAAGGAGCATGTCAAGGCTGGCAGCCATATCCTGGTCAGCCACACGCATTTTGACCATTTCATGGATGTGCCCGAGATTGCATTAAGCACCGGCGCGGTGATACACGGGTCAGCCAACACCTGCGCATTGGCGCGCAAACTGGGGATTCCCGACAGGCAAATTCATCCGATCGACGCCGGGTGATGAATTTGACATTGATGAGATTCACGTCAAGGTAATTCCCGCAAGGCATCCCTGGATTCCGGGCTACACAAGCGGGCACTTGAAGAAGGATCTTAAGCCGCCGCTGCGGCTGCGGGAATACCGCATGGATGCCTGTCTCAGTTTTCTGATTGGTTTTCAGGGAAGGCGCATTTTGGTGTGGAGCAGCACCAGTGTCGAGCCATGCGGAAGCTGCGGATGTGCTCATCTGCCGGGCGGTTTCAGGCCAGGGCTGGTATTCGCAGTTGCTGCAAAGCGTTCAGCCGCGATTGGTCATCCCCAGCCATTGGGATGACATGTTCCGCCCGCTTTCAATGCCCATTCGGCCGTTTTTCTCGCCGCCGCGCCTGGGGCTGCCGCCCATCCGGCGGATTGATCTGCGGGATTTTGAAAGCCGGATTGAAAAATGCAAGCCCGGGATGCGCGGTGCTGGTCCCCGAGCGATTTAAGGAATATGATCTGCGCCCTTCGACGGGCTCAGGATGCGCATATAGATTTATTTCAACATAAAAAATCTAAACTGTGTGTTATTTACGGATAAATTCCCAGCTTGTTCAACTCGAGGACGCAGGGATTGAAATCCTGATGATATTCAAGGCAGGTGCGGAAATCATCCTCGCCCCCATCTTCATCACCGATGGCAACCTTGGCCATGCCGCGCCAGTAGAAACTCTCCTCCAGCGCCGGCACTGTGTCGCGCACCATTTCAATGGAATTCCTGGTGGCTTTTTCAATGACGTCCGCATAGCGCCCGGTGTAATAGTAGGCGTAATACGGTCCTGTTTGGTACCACAGGATGCGATAAGGGCGGATGGCGTCGTCGGTGGGCAGCGCGTCATACATCATAAAAGCCTGGTCATAGGCCTTGGCAGCGCCGCTGTAATCGCGCAGATAGACCAGGTTGGTGCCGTAATTGAACATGGCAAAGAACTGGTTTACGCCGCTGGTTTCGTAAATCTCATTCTGGGCTTTCTTTAGCGCGTTCTGGTAATTGCGCGTTTCGTCCGCGTCCCTGCCCAGCAGGTTAAGAACATCATTTTCTTTTTCAGGCGGGTATACGACCAGGAAGGTGTAATTAAATGAACGCCATTCATCAATCAAAACGTCATAAGGCTGGTGGAAATCCGGCTCAATATAGGAATCCTGGGCGATGAAATAACCGCCCGGGTCGTTGTAGCCGGTCAGCGTCTGGTAATGCCCCATCCAGGTCATCTGGTAATTGATGTCGCGGAAATGCGGCCCTTTTTCCACCACCACAGGAAAACCTGCGGCTATCAGGCGCTTGAGTGTATCCAGGTCACCGCCCACGCGCACGAGCGCCCCCAGGCCGGCTTCCTCGCGCACGAAATCGGCCATCTCGTAGGGCATCACGTTCTTGTCTTTGTTGAAGGTGCGCAGCACACTGGCCGCTTCATCGGCAGTACCCTCCCAGCCCCAATAGGAAAGCGCCATGGCGATGTTGGCCGGGCCGCAGTAATTCCATTTGTTGTGCTGGGAGAAGTAAGCCCCGCCCTCGATGGCGCAGGAAAGGGGTACAGGCTCAAAATTATAGACGGTATTGTCCTCTTCACCGGCGTCCGCCAAACCGCCGGCGGGATCGCCAAGTTGGGGATCAGCAGCCAGGGCGGGATCAGAGGCATTTGAAAAAGCCACAGCAGCAGGCGGATTCAGCAGCACGCGCAGCTGGCCGGCCCACTGGTTTAAATGGAAACCGGCGCTCTCCTGAAAAACCGGATTCAGAAGCAGTGCGTAGCAGGCGATGGTAATTACGGCGAATATGCCTGAAACATACAGCCAGCGTTTTGGCATGGATTTAATCATCATTAATCAGATAAATCTGATGTTATTTGTAGTATATCATGGTTTTTGAGCAACCACCACCAGGTTTTCGCTGCTTTCAGGATCAAAAGCCGCCTCATCCATCAAGCCGTAAAAGCGCGGGTTGGTAAAGCCTGTTTCCTCAAGCAGCCGGTTCATTTTTTCGCGCAGCAGCGGGAACAGCCGCACTTGCGACAGGGCCTGCGTCCAGGGGGCCTCGCCTGTGCGGGACAGGCGCAGGATATTAAAGGTGATCAATCCATCCGCGTCAAAGTCATAGAAGCGCAGAAAAAGCCATTCCCTGTCACCCTCGCGCCGCGACTGCGGACCGATCCAGCGCTCCCGTTTGGCCATGACCGCGTCAAAATTGCGGTTCTGCAGGATCAGCAGCCCGCCCGGGCGCAGGCAGGCGTGAAAATCCGCCAGCGCCTGGCGCAGATCGCCTTCCGTCGTAAGATGCGGCAGGGAATTTCCCAGGCAGATGAGCATGTCAAAAGGGAAGGATGCCTCATCAGTAAAAGCCTCCGCCAGCTGCATGAAGCCGGCCGGTTTGAAAACCACGTCCAGGCCGGCTGCCTGCGCGTTTTCGCGTGCCTTTTCAACCATCCCGGAACTCAAGTCTGCGCCGGCGGCACGAAAACCGCGCCGCGCCAGTTCGAGGGCGTGCATGCCGGTGCCGCAGGCCGCGTCCAGAATGGCCGCTTTTTGGCCTTGCGGCAGGATCAGCTCATGGATCCTGGATTCAATAAAGGGAATTTCCGCGTTCAGGCGGGAATCCCAATTGACAAAGCGGTCGTAATCCGCACTGAAATCGTCGTAGGTATTATTTGGCATGTAAGGATTTTAATACACCTTTTTCTTTCACATTTTTTCAACGGTTATTGGGATGGGGCAGGGAAGTTATTTGGTAGATGCGAAGCATGCTTCGCATCTACCCCACCTCGACTCTTCCCGGAGGGGAGAGGAATTTAAGGACATAAAAAGCGGCCGAAGCCGCTCTTTTCTTCTAGATAATCCCCTGGCTTTTGGAACGCGTCTTCAACTCTTTTTCCAGTGTTTTGAGGAGCGCGGGAAATTGATTTTCAACCAGGGAGAAGAGGTCATGCGCTTCCTCCAACCTCTCTTTGAGCTCATCCGGCTTGTCTTTTATCAACACCAGGCCGCGCTCTGCTATCTTGTGCAGTTCCGACATCAGCCCCAGCCATTGGCGCATATAAAGAATCCAACCGCCGGTCTTAAAACGGTAAAAATCCCGCCGCGGAACCGGGGCGGCAACTTTTTCAATTAAACCATATTCTGTCAGCAGCCTGGCCATGGTGCTGATGGAGCTCTTGCTTGCCCTGAGTGAGGATGCAATATCGGTGATGGATTGGTGGGGGGGATCGGAGATCAGCAAAACGCCCAGTATTCGTCCAGCCATCCGTGGGAGCCCCATTTGTTCAAAAAACAGGCCGATATCTTCAATAAAATGTTTTTCTTCCATCGGTTGAGGAGGCAAAGGGGTTTCCATGGTCATTAATTCAACTTACGTTGTTTTTTCCTTCGTGGATTTTATGGCTGATCGCCTTGGCTAATTCTACAATAAAAAGCAATCCGATGGCAATTCCAGCCACCACAAGCCATTGTGTGGGATGTAATGGCACAATTCCCAGCAAGATTTCGGAGCCCGGGGAGGGCAAAAGCGATCACCACCAATCCAAGGCCGCCCAAAACCGAGAAGACCAACGGTTTGTTTTGGCTGAGTGGTGGCATACGGTGAAGCGGCTGCCGCAGGCTGCGATAAGCAAAAATGTAGATCATCGAATTTACCGCGAAACTGGCAAACACAACACTCTGGCCTTCAATCGCATTGAGATGAATGGTGTAGTAATGGCCGAAAAGCAATAAAGCTGCAACAGCACTGGCAGCGCTGATAACGCCAATCAAGGCGAGGTTCAGCCGGGGCAGGATGGGTTCATGGATGGATTTAGGTTTTTCATCCATAATGCCATTCTCTTTTGGCTCAAAGCCAAGCACAATATCCGACGGTCCGTCGCAGATCAGGTGGATCCACAGGATTTGCGCCACAGTTAATGGCGCCGGCCAGCGCAGCATCATGGATGTAAAAATAGTCAGCACTTCTGCAAAAGAGTTGGAGAGTGTGTAAGCAACCACTTTGCGGATATTTTCAAATATAACGCGCCCCTCTTCCACCGCTGCCACAATGGTGCGGAAATTATTGTCCATCAGGATCAGGTCGGCAGTCTCTTTGGCAACATCGGTCGCGGCGCCCACCACCACGCCGATATTCGCCCGTTTAAGAGCCGGGGCATCATTGACGCCGTCGCCGATCATGGCGGTGATCTCGTTCTTGGCCTGGAGTGCCTTAATGATGCGCAGCTTATCCTGCGGGCGGATGCGCGCGAAAACCGCCACATTCTGGATGCGCTCCTGTAAGAGCGCGATCATCCATCATTTCCAGGTCCTTCCCTTCAAGGATTTCTTCGCCTTCCACCAACAAGCCGATGTTGCGGGCGATGCGCTCGGCGGTCAGGCGGTAATCGCCAGTGATCATCTTGACGCGTATTCCGGCGCGCTGCGTCGTGCGGATGGCTTCCACCACTTCCGGACGGATCGGATCTTCCATACCGATCAATCCCGCCCAGGTGTATCCGCTGTGGTGCGCCAGGTCTTCATGCGGCCTGAAAGCCAACCCGATCAAGCGCAGGCCTTCCCCTGCCCACAGGTCGATTTTGGCAAGCATCTGCGATTTTTCGGTATCAGTCATGGTGCACATACCCAGGATAATTTCCGGTGCGCCTTTAAGGTAATCTTGTTTGCTGCCATCCGCCAGCTTAACTGAAGTTGCCATGAATTTGGTCTCGCTGCTGAATAGTTCTTCACTCAACCGCTCGGTTTCGTCCACTTTTTCCTGCGGGTCGCTTTTGATGCTTAACTTGGCAAACTCCCACAGCGCGATATCCACCGGGCCTTCCAGGTTATTGCAGAGCATGCTGGTTTTCATTGCTTCTTCAGGGAAAGCGAATTCGGAACGCGAGACGCGCATCCGGCCTTCGGTGAGGGTGCCGGTCTTATCCGTGCAGATAACCGAGACTGACCCAAGTGTCTCCACTGCCAGCAGGTTTTTAACCAACGCGTTCCGTGCGAGGATCTTGCGCATGCCCAGCACCAGGATAACCGTGACCGCGATCAGCAGCCCTTCGGGCACGGCTGCGATGGCCAATATGATGGACGTGCGCAGCATCTGAAGGAAGGGATGCCCCATAAACAATCCGGCGATCAGAATGCCGGCAGTGAATAAGACCACGACACGCGTGAGCGTCTTGCTGAAGGCTTTCAGGCGCGCCTGAAGCGGCGTATCCGTTTCCTGGTGTTCCTGTATGCTCTTGGCGATCTTGCCCAGTTCGGTTTCCGAACCGGTCAGGGTGACCTGCATCAAACCGCGCCCTGCCGCGATGGTGGTACCCATGAACAGTTTTCCAGTTTCTGCACCCTCTATCTTCATCACCGGTTCGCTTTCGCCGGTCAAAATTGCCTCGTCCACTGCCAGCTTTATGCCTTCAATCAGGTCGCCATCCGCCGGGATGCGCTCGCCATTGGCCAGCAGCACCAGGTCGCCGGGCACCAGCTGGCTGGAATCAATTTCCTTTCGGGCTCCGTCCCGCAGGACGGTCGCGGTTTCCTTGATCAAGCCCTTCAGCGCTTCATAGGTGCGTTGGGCCTGGTATTCCTGCACAAAGCCCAGAACGGCGTCGATCACCACCACCGCCATGATGATGAAAAAGTCCCCCATCTCGCGCACCAGCAGCGATACAAGCGCGGCAGTGAGGATGATATACACCAGCGGGCTCTTAAACTGGTTCAGCAGGATCACCAGGGGCGAAATCCCCTTCTCCTTGGGTAGCTGGTTCAAGCCGTATTGCGCCAGGCGCTTTTGAGCTTCCGCTTCGGATAAGCCCTGATGCTGCTCATGGTTAATGGGTTGTTCAATCATGAAATTCTCTCCGGTAATAAATTGGCTTGATAATATACCATGTTTATAACGTTCTGTAAATACTGAACATACAGAATATATACATATAAAATTATCAGGTGAAATTCACAAATAGCTTTATGCTCCTCTTTAACCCTTTTAATACCCCCGCACCTGGCCTCTCCCCGCAGGGGAGAGGAATTTAAGGATAAAAAAGAGCGGCCGAATTGCCGCTCTTTTTGGTTATTTGGAAAACAAGATTGGGATTATGGGGTTGTATCGTACCACAGGTCTTTATCTCCTATAGAGCTGTCAGTGTTGTTGCCGAAATAGATGGTGTTAAGCGAGATGTGCAGCCACTCCCAATGGCTTTGTGCCCATATGCCGCTGCCCACGTTGCCAATGACCACGCAGGAATTGAAATAAATTGGGTGAGCATCGTTGGCATTAACAAAAATACCCGGGGCATTCCCTGTAATGCCATTTAGGATACTGCGTACCGAGTTGAGGGTGGTTACGCCATCGGCATATACTGTAACGCCAGAGCCAAGGTTGTATTGTGCCAAAACGTTGGTCAGGGTAACGGTCTTTCCGATTCCGTTGCCATTGACGTAAATGCCCTGGCCTGTATTGTCTTCCGCGCGCACGCCCGTGATGCTGATCACGCCGCTGCTTGCAGCTTCCAGGCCTTTGCCGGTATTGCCGCTGATGAGGTTGGTGCCATTGATGGTCAGGTTGCGGCCGGCGCTGCCCGCGTTGCTGACATACACGCCTGCATTGGTGCCGATGTTGTCGGTGGCGGTGATATTGCTGAGCGTAACTACCCCGATGGAGGTGATGTGCAGCCCGTCGCCGGTGTTCTTTTGGGATCTAACGGAAGAGATGGTCACCGGCATGGGGGTGGCGGCAGGCGCGAGAATATTGCTTAGATAAGCGCCCATATTGCCGTTCCCGTAAAGAGATATCAAACCGCTGAGCGTGATGGCGCCGCGCGCGTAAGGCGCATAAATGCCGTAACTCTTGTTATACGAAATGCTCATGATGCGCGTGGTGACGGTGTTGCGGATGGTTATGCCAGCCGGGTTGCTGATGCCTTCAGTATCTATGCCGATCCCGCCGTTATTGGCAGCATTGGTGTTGGTGATGCTGACCGCGCCGATGGTGTTGATATCCAATCCGTTGTAATTGTTCTGGCTGAAGTTTGACCAGAAGGACGCCGGGCTGGTGACGGTCACTCCGGCTGTTCCGGTGTGGTTGTCAATGAAGGCGCCATAGAATAATATTGTGGGATACGATAATGCTGATCCGTTGAAACCGAGGGTATAGGCACCGCCTGCTGTTCCCCACCCGTAATCAGTGGTCGCCAGAATATAGTAGTCATCGTTGGTAGTCAGCGGTGAGACCAGATGATTGATGCTGATCTGGGCATTGGGTGTTCCGCCGAAATCATCGTTGGAAGCGATCTCTTCCCATATCTCGTTAACTGCATCCCAGTGGAAGAGTTTTAAGAAGGCATCAAAATCCGTACTGGCCAGGGTGATGGTATAGTCGGTCAGATTGTCACCAGTGAAGTGCCAGATATCGCCTTCCGCATCTGAGGTCAGGCGTTCCTGGAGGGTGACGCTGGGCGCCGGGATATCCGCCTCATGGGTGGAGTTATAGGACGCGCTCACGCCGGTGAAGGTCACCGCGCCGTTCGTTACAATCCTGATGCCGTGCTGCTCATTGCTGTCCACCGTGGTACTGGTCAGCGCCACCGCGCCGAGCGAATTGATCAGCAGCCCGTAGTCGCCGCGGTTATGCTTGGCTTCAACGCTGGTCAGGGTGACATTTTTGGGCAGCAGCGGAGCTGCTGATTGAATTATTAATGCTGACGCCGTAATCCAGGTTTCCATTGGAACGCAAACGCGAGACGCCGACCGTTCCCTTTGACTTGATATCCAGCCCCACGTCATCATTGCTGCAGCTGGAGTTCCAGAGACTGGCGCTGGCAGCGAGGGTCACATTCCCGATCGACACCGATCAATATTGTTAGTCAAGCGCATACCGGTCTTGGTATTTTCATCAGCGACCACATTTGTCAGCGAAATATTGCCTTCGGTTTGGATATTCAATCCATCCCCCTGATTATTCCTGAATTCGCTGCCTGTACCGGTTAAGGTCACATTGGCGGGAGGCAGGACAGGAGTAGTAGCAGTGTAACATGGAGTAAACGTTCAACCCGTCAATTTTGTTATTGTTGGCTGTCAGGTTGCTCAAGGTGATGCTGCCATAGGTGTATCGATTCGAATCCCATACCCGATTTTGCTATCGTTGGCAGCAGAGCTCGCCACGCTGACTGAGTTAAGCGTGCCCGCCGGGCTGCCAAAGGTATTATTGATTTAACATATTTGTGTTCTGTTGCCTTCGGCAGTTACGTTGCTTACACTGACTGGGCCTATGGCTGAAATTTCAAGGCCATTTTTCGTATTATTGGAAAAAGTGTACCGATTTACTGCCAGTGAGGACTTTACTGTCACACTGCCACCGGTGTAGCGCCATAACAGGCATTGATATAAACACCTGAAAAATTGCCTTCGGGCCGCCGATAGTTGGATCATTGTAATTGGCACTCACATCTGTCAAGGTGATGACACCAGGTGTGGTGAGGACCTGAACACCGCTAAGGCGTTATTGTTAAAAGTGCCGCGGGTAATTGAAATAGCACCCGCATCGCCCACAGCATTGCGCTGGATATTGAGTCCATAGTTTTTATTTTCACAAGCCCGCACATTACCCACCGAAACTGCGCCTGAGGAAACGATGAAAATCCCGTCCAATCCGTTCCCATTGAAATCATAATACGTTGCCGGCGGCCGAAGAACGGATGGTAACACCAGTTATGCCAATGCCTGCCTGGTTGTTGATTTTACGCCGTAACCGCTGGTATTGTCGCTGGCAGCGATGTTGGTCAGCGTCACGCTCCGCTTTGGCATTGATTTCGATCAGGCCGTCCTGGGTATTGCCATTGGCTGTGCTGGCGGTGATGCTCACAGGCTGGTCGCCTGCCGCGGATTCTGGTGAGGATACCAATCCATTGACGTTCCCTTCGCGATGACATTGCTGATGGTAACTGCACCTTTGGAAATATTTCAATTCCATTGCCTCTGTTCTTACTGATATTCATAGTAGGCGCCGGGAAAAGAGGAGCGAATGGTGACCCCGCTGGAGGTCCCGAGGTGTTGTCCAGCAGTTAACCCCGGGATAGTCATTCACGCCGTTGCAGTGGCACTCACATTGGTCAGGGTGATGATGCCTCTGGATTTGAACATCTATGCCCGACCAATTGTTGAAGTCAAAATTGCTGTTGGTGATGGTCACTGCCGGCAAAGTCGGGTGGAAACGGTATGGTTTTCAATGATCAGGCCGTACTTGCTGTTGGTATTGTTGATCGTCGCATTGCCGACCGAAACCGCACCATTGGAGTAATGGCAATCCCATAGTAATAGTTATCGCTGAAATCAAAATAATTGGCTGCCACGCTTGACTTGATCGGTCACGCCCCTGTGCCGTCAGTGTTGGTGAGCTTTAAACCGCTATATTCGCCGGATGCCGCCAGCCCGTTATTAAAGGCTTCGACGTCCGTCAGGGTGATGGCACCCTTGCCGGTGACCTCAATACCCGTCCACTGGTTGCGGCTGGCCATGCTGCTGCTGATGTTGACGATGCCCTGCGTGCTGATTTTGATGCCCTGGCGGCCGTTGCCTGAAAAGTCGTTAGCCCAGTTCAGCAAATTCTTGTTGATGGTCACGGTCCCGGCGGTATTTTCAATCGAGAGGCCGACACTCCCGTTCGAAAACGCATCGGTATTGGTTACCGTTACCGCCCCATTGCTGTGAATATACAAGCCGACGCCGGCACTGTTGTTTGAGAAGCTGTTGGTTCCCGCGAACCCCGCTGCCGCCAGGCTGGTGACCGTCACGCTGCCCGTACCGGTGGAATTATCAATTTGCGCGCCATATCCCCCTGAATTCTCCTCCGTTTTGACCGAGGTCAGCGAGATGGCGCCTTTGGAGGATATGATTAACCCTATTTGGCTGTTGTTGCTGGCCCGCACGGTGTTTAGTGTTACCGTACCAAGCCCGTCTATATCAACCAGCCTTATGCCATTCTGGTTTCTGAATGCATCCACCGCGGTCAGCGAGATATTGCCTTTGGTTGTTATATCAATTCCATTCAGGAAATTATCGCTGGCAGTTACATTTTGAAGCACCACCGGGGCTGCCTTGGTTGTGCTTGCGTTCAAACCCAACTGACTGACACTGCCATTCAAAACCGCGTTCTTGATGGTCAAGCTTGAAAAATTTTCAACGTAGATACCTTTATGATAATTGCGCGAAGCGGAAATTCCATTGATGGTTACAACGCCATTTGTAAAGATATTAAGCCCAGTACTATATCCAGAGGTGCCGTTATCATCAAAAGCGCTGTTGGTGATGGTCACATTGCCGCCGAGGGGTTATCGATATCGGCGCCGGAATTAGCATTGTGGCTGGAAGTCACATTGGTCATGACCACATTGCCTGTTTGGGCTGTATCCGAATGCCCGCGTAGGAGGTTGCGTGGCTGACGTCCAGGTCGGCCAGGTTGAGGGTGCCAATATTCCCTTCAAAATAAACATATCCATTGATGGTGAAGCCGGACAGGGTAAAGCCGGTGGTCAGGTTGCTGATGCTGATGTTATCGTCAATGATTGGATACACGCCATCAGTGTTTGGTTCCCCGATCAATCCCTTTAGAGTTTTTAGCTCATCGTGGCCAGTGACAGGATCAGCGTTGATGGTCACGCTCCCATTGTAGGTTGCATACTGAACTTTAATTAACCCGTCGTTGGGGATAGTGTCGTATTGCCAAATATAATCGATCGCGTACTGGATAGCGTTGGTCACTGAGGGGCTGCTATCAAAATCGTAGCAATGCGCCGTGTCAGTCACTTCTGGGTTGGTGCTGCAATATCCGGAAACTTCGGAAAATCGATACGTATAAATCCCCGAGGTGAAATACGGATCCGCGCCGGAAAGCGCCTGCGCGCTCTGCTGGCTGGCCATATCCAGGATTTCGCCGGCGGCGTCCACCACCTGCACCTCAATCTCAGGTGCAGCAGTTTCAACCGATGGCGGTTCTGGTAAAGTCTCCAGAGGTTGTGGCGTCTCAGAATCATCTGTGGGAGTGCTTGAATCTCCCACTGTGATGGCAGGCATTTCTACAACAGGTTCTGAAGGAACGACTGATCCTTCATCATTGGTCTCTGGCATCTCTGCGATAACAGGAATTTCCGTTTCAACAGGCGGCTCCACTGCAGTCGGCTCCACCACAGGGGATGTTAACTCAGGTTCGGCAGCCGCTGGCGGCTCTTCCGCTGGCGGTGCTTCTGCAGGCAGGGGTGTTTCTTCTAAAAGAGCCGGTTCCTCCGGCAGCGCAGGCTGCTCCGCGGGGGTTGGCGCTTCTTCAGCCGCGTCAGGCAGCGGCGCTTCGCCTTCGGCGAAAGCCGTGCCGCTGAATGCCAGCGCTACAATAATGGTTATCAGCAAAAGCCCGAATATTTTTGTTTTCATGGTTTTTTCCTCCATTAATGAAGATGGTCTTTGAACGAAAATCAAAGTGCTCATTTATTTTTGCTGCTTATCATGAAAAAATAACAGGAGACTTAAATACATAGAGATCCAAATGAAAATTGATTAAAGAGCCTTTTTCCCCCGGCATTTGCTGCTTTTCTTTTTCAACCACACCCCTCCTGTTTGATGAAGGTTGAATTTGACTTGCTGAATATGTACAGTGTATATACAAAAATGCGGTTTGTCAACAATTTTCGAAAATAAAACCTGAATCTTTCCCTCCTTCGTAAATATTATTTTCTTCCAGGCAGCAAAATATTAAAAAAAATCAGGAGCGGTGATTCGCTCCTGAGAAAAACACACTAGTGATTAATGGTTAATGGGCAATCGACTTCGGCAGCGTCCCCTGCATCTGGCGGATGACCATCACCACCTTGCCCATGATGCGCAGGCTGGCGGGATTATCCACGTAAATCGGCCCCATGGTCGGGTTGGCAGGCTGCAGGCGGATGCGCTGGGGTTCCCTGAAGAAATACTTCAGCGTGGTCTCGTCCTTGTCGTCCAGCCACACCGCCACCATCTCGCCGTTCTGGGCTTGCTGGGCGCGCTTCATGATGACGATATCGCCGTTATTGATCATGGCATCGATCATGGAGTCGCCCTGCACCTCCAGCGCGAACAGGTCATCGCCTTTTTCTTTGGCAGGCAGCAGGCTGCGCGCGATCTCGATGCTGCTTTCAGAATCGAAATAGGCGCTGTCAGTGGCGGGCATGGGGATGGGCTCGCCGGCCACAATGCGCCCCATCACCGGGATGCGCAGCAGTTCATCCAGGGCGCTGCCGGCTTTGCGGATGCCATCCGTGATGCGGTCTGCGGCGGATTTGGCTGTTTCGGCTGGCTTGACCAGGCAGATGCTGCGTGAAATATGCTGTTCGCGCGAGATATAGCCCATATCCTCAAGCTGCTTGAGGTAATAATCCACCAGGGAGGTCGAGCGCACGTTGATGCTTTCGCCGATTTCCCGAATGGATGGGGAATAGCCGTTTTCCTCCTGGAACTCCGTCAGGAAACTGATGATCTTTTTGTGCCGGTTGCTTAATCCTTCGCTTCTGCGGGCCATTTCTGCCTCCTTTTCAGGCAATTAATCGGACATTTGTGCTATATCATACACGAACATTAGTTCTGTGTCAAGCGTAAATTATTATCGATATTTACCCCGAAATAGGATTTTATAATAGAGGAAAAATATTGGAGGGCTTGTTATGGCTGAGGCAAGGGTCCGCTGGGCAGGTGGGCGCACATTTATCGGAGTTGATTCAACCAACCATGCTGTGTTGCTGTCCAGCACCAGGGAGAACCTGGGCATGAAAGCATCCGAACTGCTGCTGGTGTCGCTGGCAACCTGCAGTTCCTTTGATGTGGTCGGGATCCTGGAAAAGCAGCAGATCAAACTGAGCAAACTGGAGGTTGAGGTCACGGGAGAGAATGAGCCCGATCCCCCGTGGACCTTTACCCATTTTCATTTGAAATACATCCTGGCCGGCGAAGGCTTGAAACCAGAGCAAGCCGAAAATGCCATCCGGCTTTCTGAGGAAAAATACTGTTCGGTGGCAGCAACTGTGAAGGGAAAAGCCGCTATTACGTGGGAATTTGTGATTGAACCATAAGATCTGGTTTTACAGTAAATCCTCTTAATTGTATTGAGATTGTGGAAAGCGCAGCAACGATTGCGAAGCAGTGCTCAGCCTCCTGTAAGGATCCTTTAAGGAAGCAATCTTGAACTAAGATAAAGGTTGCTTACCCTATGGGTACGGTTCCCAGTCGGTTTGCTTGCGCAAACCTCGCAATGACGTTCTATAATCTTATTCTTTGATCAGGTCAATGGCAATCCAGTCCTCGACCTGCTTTGTTTCATTCAGCTTCAAGCCATACTGCTGGGCGGTAGCGATGATCTCCTGCGACTGATGGGCAAGGATGCCGGACAGCACCAGATGCCCGCCCGGCTCAACCAGGTCGGATAGCCGTTCCTCAAGCAGCACCAGGATGACGGATGCCAGGATATTGGCGACAACCACCGGCGCCTTCAAATCGCCGAAGTGGCCGCTGCGGATCAGTTCTGCGGAGCCGCGCGCGATTTCAACCATATCCGAGACCTGATTTAGCAGGCAGTTTTCAGTGGTCGAGCGCACCGAAGCCGGATCGATATCCACAGCGATAACGCGCCCCGCGCCCAGGATGACCGCTCCGGCGGACAGGATGCCGGAACCGCAGCCGATGTCAAAAACGGTCATTTCCGGTTTAACCAACTCTTCCAGAAATTCAAGGCATAACTGCGTGGTGGGATGCGTTCCGGTGCCAAAAGCCATGCCGGGATTGATGCGGATGGGCAGCCGCCCGGGATATTCTTTTTCAATCCAGGCCGGCAGGATCACCAGGCGCTTGCCGATGATAACCGGCTGGTAATGCTGTTTCCAGGCTTCCATCCAATCCTGGTCATGGATCTCTCGAAACTGGGCCGGCGCCAGCGGCTGGATGCGCCCTAAATACCAGAGGGCTTCCTCCACCCGTTTTTTGCGCTCTTCGACAGTCTCATCATTAAAGAAATACCCGTAAACGCGCACTTCGGGACTTAGGATGGTTTGCTCCTGGCGGGTATTCTGGTCCGCGAGCTGCTCAATGACCACGCCTTCGCGCGTAAAGCGGCCGAGCACTTCTGCCACAGCTTCCGCCTGTTCCGGCGTAACGGTCAGGGCTACTTCAATCCAGGCTGCTTTATCCACCCAAAACGTCCTTGAGAATATCAAGGAAGCTGCGTTCCTGCGGCAGCACTTCACTGCCGAGCGTATCCGCCAGACCTTCAAAATATTTGCGCTGTTCGCTTGAAAGCCGCGCCGGAATCTCGACATTAACCACCACCAGCTGGTCGCCTTTGCCGCTGGCGCGCAGGTGCGGGATGCCTTTTGACTTCAGTTTAAACACCTTGCCAGGCTGCGTGCCGGGCGGGATGGTCAATTTGGCATCGCCTTCCAGGGTCGGCACTTTAATTTCAGCGCCCAAAGCCGCCTGCGCCACATTGATATTGAGATTCAGCAGCACATCATCGCCGCGCCGCTGGAAATATTTGTGTGGTTTGACCTTGACCTCAATATAAAGGTTGCCGCGCGGCCCGCCGCTGGCGCCAGGCTGGCCTTCACCGGATAAGCGGATCTGAGTGCCGTTATCCACGCCTGCTGGGATGGGAATGGTTTTCTTAAGGGTTTTGCGTTCATATCCGCGCCCAGCACAGGTATTGCAGCGGTGGGAAATCACACGCCCGCTGCCATTGCACTTCGGGCAGGTGGTCACCTGCACCATTGAGCCGAGAAAGGTCTGGCGCACCTGGCGCACCTCTCCGCGCCCCTGGCAGGTGCTGCAGGTCTCGGGGCTTGTGCCGGGTTCCGCGCCGTTGCCTTTGCAGCGTTCGCAGGTTTCGTCGCGCGTTATATCAAGTTCACGCTCAGCGCCAAAAGCTGCTTCATCAAATTCCATGTTAATGGAATAATACAGGTCTTCGCCGCGGCGGGGCACATTGCGCGCCTGGCGTGAACCAAATCCGCCGAAACCGCCAAAGAACTGCTCGAAAATTTCAAAGGGATCAATCGTATTCCAATCCGGCATGCCGCCGGTGCTGCGCAGCCCCTCGTAACCGTAGCGATCGTAGATGGAGCGTTTTTGCTCATCCGAAAGCACCATAAAGGCTTCGTTGATTTCTTTAAAGCGTTCTTCGGCATCCGGCTCTTTATTGACATCCGGATGGTATTTACGGGCCAGGCTGCGGAAAGCAGCTTTAATCTCTTCCTGGCTGGCATTTCGATGAACGCTTAATACTTCGTAGTAGTCCCTTTTTTCCATGCTTCCTTTATGCATTAATAAAGAGGCGTATTATTCCGAGGCACACAGCCCGAATACGCCTCTTGCTTTTTCAAGTGCTTATTATACGCAATTTATACGTTCTTAAATTCTCCATCAACCACATCATCATCACCGGAAGGCGAGCTGCCTGGCTCGTCAGCAGGGCCGGCATCGGGGCCGCTTCCTTCGGCTCCAGCAGCTTGTTCAGGTCCTCCGGGCTGCTGATACATGCTCGCGCCGACCTTCTGGATCAGTTGGCTTAATTCTTCAGTCTGCTTGCGAATGGCTTCTGCATCCTCGCCAGTCATGGCTTCGCGCACTTTGGCAACCAGGTCATTTACCTGAGTTTTCATGGCGTCGTCAATCTTGTCGCCGCTGTCGCGCAGCAGCTTTTCAGCGGTGTAAGCGGTGTTGTCGGCGGTATTGCGCGCTTCAATGACACCCTTGCGCAGTTTGTCTTCTTCCGCATGCTGTTCCGCTTCCCGTTTCATGCGTTCCACTTCATCCTTCGTCAGGCCGCTGGAAGCGGTGATGGTGATCTTCTGGCTACGCCCGGTGGCCTTGTCGGATGCGGTTACATTGATTATGCCGTTGGCGTCAATGTCAAATGCGACCTCAACCTGCGGCACGCCGCGCGGGGCTGGGGGGATGCCGTCCAGGATGAACTTGCCCAGCGATTTGTTATCTGTCGCCATAGGCCGTTCGCCTTGCAGCACGTTGATCTCCACCTGGGTTTGGTTGTCGCCTGCGGTCGAGAAGATCTGGCTCTTATGCGTGGGAATGGTCGTATTGCGCTCAATCAGAGGCGTCGCCACACCACCTAATGTTTCGATTGACAATGTTAGCGGGGTTACATCCAGCAGCAGGATGTCTTTCACATCCCCGCCCAAAACACCTGCCTGAATCGCCGCGCCCACAGCCACCACTTCGTCGGGATTGACGCCCTTATGAGGTTCTTTGCTGAACTCTTTGCGCACCACTTCCATAACCGCGGGCATGCGCGTCATACCGCCCACCATAACCACTTCATTAATATCGGCAGGTTTTAATCCGGCGTCTTTGAGCGCGGATTTGACCGGCTGGATGGTCTTTTCGGTAAGGTCGTTGGTGAGCTGGTCGAGTTTTGAACGTGACAGTTTCATCACAAGGTGCTTGGGGCCGCTGGCATCGGCTGTCAGGTATGGCAGATTGATCTCGGTTTCCATGACTGTGGAAAGTTCGATCTTTGCTTTTTCAGCGGCTTCTTTCAGCCGCTGCAGTGCCTGGCGGTCGTTGTGCAGATCCATGCCCTGCGTCTTTTTAAATTCTTCGATCAGGTAATCCATCACGCGCTGGTCATAATCATCGCCGCCCAGGAAAGTATCACCGCTGGTGGATTTAACCTGAAATACGCCGTCACCGACTTCCAGGATGGAAATATCAAAAGTACCTCCGCCCAGGTCATACACGGCAATGGTCTCGTTTTTCTTTTTATCCAGGCCGTATGCCAGCGATGAGGCCGTCGGCTCATTGATGATGCGCAGCACTTCCAGGCCGGCGATCTTGCCGGCGTCTTTGGTGGCGTTGCGCTGGGCATCGTTAAAATACGCCGGGACTGTGATGACCGCCTGGGTAACAGTTTCACCCAGGTAGGTTTCAGCATCTTTTTTAAGCTTGGAAAGGATCATGGCTGAAATTTCCGGCGGTGAATATTCTTTGCCATCCAGCACCACAAGCACATCGCCATTTTTAGCCTCGGTTACTTTATAAGGTACCCGGCTGAGCGTGCGCTGAACCTCGGGGTCTTTGTATTTGCGCCCCATGAAGCGTTTGATGGAAAATACGGTGTTTTCAGGGTTCACGATTGCCTGGTTGCGGGCAGCCCGGCCGACAATCCGTTCTCCGTTTTTGTTGATAGCCACAACAGACGGAAGTAATCGCTCCCCTTCCGCTGTTGGGATGACCATTGGCTCACCGCCGGACATCACTGCTACCACTGAGTTTGTAGTACCTAAGTCAATTCCAATAATTTTTCCCATGGTTGTCTCCTATTTTGCGACTCTCACTCGTGCCGGGCGTACGACCCGGTCGCCGATTGTGTAGCCTTTCTGAACTACTTCGATAATATTTCCACTTTCAAAACCCTCATGCTCTTCACTGGAAATGGCTTCGTGCAAAGCGGGGTCAAAAGCGCAATTTTCTGCAGGTATTGGCTGCATGCCTTCGCTGTCAAGCAAATTGGTCAGTTTCTGGTAGATCAGCTGGATGCCATTTACCCAGGCATCTGATTTCACATGGTCAGGCATATTCTTGATTGCCAGCTCCAGGTCATCATGGATATCCAGATACTTCCTGAGAATAGCCAGCCGGCTGTTTTGTTTTTCTGTTTCCTGATCGCGAGTGATGCGCTTGCGATAATTGGCAAATTCCGCGCGCTCGCGCTGCCAGCCGTTGCTGAAATCGTCTGCTTTCTTGCGCAAGTCATCCAACTCTTCCAGCTGACTGGCGTATTCTTTTAAAGGCAGCGATACAGTCTCGGCTGCTTCCTGATCAAAGCCTTCAGAAGCGGGCGCCTGATCCCCGGCTGCTTTACCAGCTTCAGGTTCTTCAATTTTGTTTTTCTTTTCTTTTCCGTCATAGGTATTCTTCCTTAATTACCATTGTTCGCTGATGAAATCGCTCAAAATGCTCGATAAAAACCGTACCATCGAAATGGATTGCCCATAAGGCATGCGCATCGGGCCTAAAATACCCAAAGTGCCGGTGGCAATACCCGGCGAACCATATTTTGAGAGAATGACCGAACACTGCCGTAGGTCTTCCCAGCGGCCTTCGCCGCCGATGAGCACCTGCACACCCCCGATGGTCTCGGGCAGTACGGTGCGTGAAAGCATTTCCTGCAGAGTGGAGCGTTCATCCAGCACGCGCAGGGCACGCCGCGCTTCTTCAGAACCTGAGAATTCAGGTTCGGCAAGCATGTTGGTAATGCCATCCATATAAATCTCACCGGTCGGGAGCCGGTCTGAGCGTGCCATTTCTTCTTCGACCCAATCTTTCACCGCGCTTTCCAGCGCTGTCAGTGGGCCCTGGTAAGTGCTGACCGCGCTCAGTTTCTTGCCCGAAAAGAGCCTGCTGAATTTTGTTGACAGGATGGATAGCTGTTCCTGGCTGGCGGGCTCTTCAAGCGTCAGTATGTTTTGGTGAATCTGGCCGCCTTCCATCACCAGCACAGCCAAAATTTGCCGGCCATGGGTGGAAATCAATTCAAGATGCTTGATATGCGCTTCCACTGGCTGCGGGGCGGTGACGAGCGAGGCTGCGTGGGTTTGGTTGGCCAGCACAGAAGCCGCCAGCTGCATCCACTGCTTCATATCGCTGCTCATCTGCGAAAACTGGTGATTGATCGTATGGCGCATATCATCCGGCAGTGAAGTTTCGTTCATTAACTGCCCGACAAAATACCGGTAGCCTTCTTCGGTTGGCACGCGCCCGGCGGATGTATGCGGCTGGCGCAGAAAACCCGCGTCAGTCAAAGCAGACATTTCGTTGCGAATTGTGGCTGAACTAAGGTCAAGGCGGTATCGGTCAACCAGCAGGCGCGAGCCGACTGGTTCAGCAGAGCGGATGTGCTCATGCACGATCAGCGAAAGAATTCTCTTTTGCCTTGAACTTAATGTTTTCATTTTTTCTTCCAAATTAGCACTCTCAACTCGAGAGTGCTAATTCTACGTATTTTATGATACCATGCGCGTTTTTGAGCGTCAAGATTTTGGCTTAAAAATGGCAGATTTCTTACAAAAATTTTATATTTTTGAATTCAAAATGCCTTTCTTTGGCAAATCAGACGAAGAAAAGAGTATTACAATAATGTTATCTGGCCTTATCGTGTTTAGTGATGGATTTTGAAAATCAAGTAACACTGAAAGGGCAACGGTCTGATGATGCCTGGGTTACAATTAAATTAAAATAGTCAGAATCCAGGAGCGAGAAATGGCAGTGAATGAATTTCCTTCCAAAAGAGCCCCGTTTTACAAGGATGTGCCGGATGATCAATGGAACGACTGGCGCTGGCAGTTGAGCCACCGCCTGAACGCGCTGGAGGATTTTGAGCCCATTCTTAAATTAACCCCCAGCGAGCGCAAGGCGCTTTCAAGCGGGCACCTTTTTCGCGTGGAGATCACGCCCTATTTCGCATCCCTGATCGATCCGGATGATCCCAATGACCCTGTGCGCCGGCAGGTGATACCCACTGATCTTGAGTTGGTGCAATTTACCGGCATGATGGAAGACTCGCTTTCTGAGGATGCCCACTCGCCTGTCCCCGGCCTGGTCCATCGCTATCCCGACCGGGTGCTGATGCTGCTCACCACCCAATGCGCTTCTTATTGCCGTTACTGCACGCGCGGGCGCATTGTGGGCGATCCCACCGCCACATTCACGCGGGCTGAGCTGGATGCCCAGATTGGCTATATCGAAAAAACGCCGCAAGTGCGGGACGTGCTGCTTTCAGGCGGAGATCCCCTGGTGCTGGCGCCGAAAGTTCTGGAGGATATCCTCACGCGCCTGCGCGCCATACCGCATGTCGAGATCATCCGCATCGGATCGCGGGTGCCTGTATTCATGCCCATGCGCATCACCGATGAATTATGCGAGATGCTGCAGCGCTTCCATCCCCTGTGGCTAAATATCCATGTCAACCATCCGAACGAGATTACCAAAGAGCTGGCGCAGGCTTGCGACAAACTGACCCGGGCCGGCATCCCGCTTGGCAACCAGTCTGTCCTTCTGGCAGGTGTAAACGATTGCGCCCACATCCAGCGCAAACTCGTTCAGGATCTGGTTCGCATCCGTGTAAGGCCTTATTACCTTTATATTTGCGATTTGATCGAGGGCGGCGGGCATTTCCGCACGCCTGTATCAAAAGGCATTGAGATCATTGAGGGGTTGCGCGGGCACACGTCCGGTTTTGCAGTGCCCACTTTCTGTGTGGATGCGCCCGCTGGCGGCGGAAAAGTGCCGGTGATGCCCAATTACGTCATCAGCAGCTCCGACCATAAAGTGGTGCTGCGCAATTATGAAGGCATGGTGAGCACCTACGAAGAGCCGCTGGATTATAAAGCCCACGATCCAAATACCTGTAAGTACTGCCAGAATAAGCGCATGGAGGCGGGCCAAACCGGCGTGTTTGGGCTTCTGGATGGCCAGCAAATGACCATCAAACCCGAAGGTTTTGACCAGCTGCATACCCGCGGTGGTGAAACGCACCGCTTGAGAATGGACAGCGATAAATGGAAGCCGCTTGGCATTGGCGGCGGGAAAAAAGAGGAATGAACATGCACTACCGCAGACTGGGCAGGACCGGCATCAAGGTCAGTGAGATTTCTCTGGGCACCTGGGTAACCTTCGGCTCCCAGATTGACGATAAGACTTCACTTGAACTGGTCAGAGCCGCTTACGATGCCGGCGTTAATTTCTTTGATTGCGCAGATGTGTATGCCAAAGGCCGCTCTGAAGAAGTGCTGGGATTAGCGGTAAAAGATATTCCGCGTGAGACGCTTGTTATTTCCACCAAGGTCTTTTTTCCCTGTTTCGATGGCGTCAATGGGCGCGGATTGTCGCGCAAGCATATCACTGAATCAATTCATGCCTCCCTTCACCGCTTGAACCTGGATTATGTGGATATTTATTATTGTCATCGTTATGATCCAGATACCACCGTAGAAGAGGTGGTGCAAACCATGGATATTCTGGTGAGGCAAGGCAAGATCCTGTATTGGGGAACTTCCGAATGGGATGTGCTTCACCTGACCCAGGCGATCACCTTTGCCCGAGACAACGGGCTGATTCCCCCCGCTGTGGAGCAGCCGAAATACAACCTGATGAATCGTCAGCATGTAGAAAATGACCTCGCTCCGCTGTGCCAGGAATACGGCATCGGCCTGACCACTTTCAGCCCCTTAAATTACGGTATCCTCTCTGGAAAATATAATGAAGGCATCCCGGCGGGCAGCCGTGCTTCGCTTGAAGAAACAGCCTGGCTGCAGGATCGCATCACCCCCGAGGCAATTGATAAAGTTAAAGCTTTGACAGCCATCTCGGCGGATCTAGGCGCCACCACAGCCCAGTTAGCGATTGCCTGGGTATTGCGCCGCAAGGAGGTGAGCAGCGTCATCACTGGCGCTACCCGCCTGGAACAGCTGGATGAAAACCTGGCGTGTGCGGATTTGGAAAATAAAATCAGCAGCGAAGTGCTGGATGCCATCGAACGCATCTTTGGATGAAAAGCTGAGAATATTTCGGCCGCCGGAAATTAAACCTTATGAACCCTGACCCAACTTCTGAAGAATATTATCTGGGAGTAGATACAGGCGCCACTAAAACCCAGGCGCTGATTTGCGATCAAACCGGGAAAATAAGAGCCTTTGTGAGCGGCGGACCGGGTAATCCGCAATCCATTGGCGGTTTCAGCGCGCTTAAAGAACTGCTTTCAAATCTTTTTCAAAATGTATGTGAAAAGGCCGGGATTGCCCCTGCGGAAATCCGGGCCGCAGGGCTGGGGCTGGCCGGATATGACTGGCCCTCACAAAAAGAGCGCTTCTATCAGCTGGCAAGAGATGCCGGGCTGCCGGAAAAGCTGGAACTTGTCAATGATGCCGGTCTGGGCATTTTTGCCGGTACATCCGCGGGCTGGGGAGTGTGTGTGGCTGCAGGCACCAGTTTTAATTGCCGCGGGCGCGGACCGGATGGCAGGGAAGCCTTTGCCATCGGCGACGGTATGCGCTGGGGTGAAGGCGCCGGCGCGCTCGAGCTTGCCCTGAAAGCCGCGCAGTCGGTTATAGCTGAATTCACCATGCGAGGGCCGGAAACCCGGCTGACGAGACTCTTTTTAAAAACCTTTGGGTCGTCCTCACTGGCTGAATTGGTTGAAGGAATTGTTACAGGCAGGCACCGCGTGACCGCTGCTTTGGCGCCGCAGATCATTGAAGTGGCACAGCAGAATGACCCTGCCGCACAGGATGCAGTCCGCTGGGCAGCAGAAAGCCTTGCGGACCTGGCCAAGGGCGCCATTCGGCAGTTGGGATTGATCGGCCAGCCGTGTGAAGTCGTGCTATCCGGAAGTTTCTTCAAAGCAGGCGATATCATCATTGCGCCCTTGAAACGATCGGTTCTTCGCCTCGCACCGTTTGCCAGTTTTCATCTGCTCGATCTCCCGCCTGTGTGCGGGGGTGCCCTGCTGGCGATTGAAGAGGATAGGGGTGTGACTATCTTGGAAAGAAAAGAAATCAAGAACAAGATGAAAGAATATTTTAATAAAGAGTCAGCAGGTTGAATTTGACAACCCCACTTATTTATTGAATATTAGGCTTTGATTCCAAGTTAATACTCTCCTAAATTGATTGAATATCTTTTGGTTTTTTAGAATGGATCTAACCATTTTATAAAAAGAACCATAAATTTATTTGCCGTTACAATACAAGCAATGTCCTATCTTTATAAAAAATTGAGTCCTGTCCTTCCCCTTCTGCTCACCGGCTTTCTAATCTTATCGCAGCCATTTTCTGCGCAGGCTCAAGGCGGATTTAATCTGGTGCTGTACCCTCCCGATCTTGAGCTATTCCCGAAGATTTCCCTTTACGTGGATGCATACGACGCACAGGGGCAATTCATTCCAACCCTTGATTTAAACAGTTTCAAGGTTTTTGAGGACGGCTTTGAACGTACTCTCAATGAAACCCAGTTATTGGAACCGGGCATGCATACTATCATTGCGTATAACCTGGGTGCGACGCTCAGCAACCGGGCTAACGAAACTGTACCGACACGTTATGAAGAAACGGTCTTCGCAATTGCATCCTGGCTGACCGGCTTGTCCAGCACTGCGCCCAACCAGTACAGTATGACCAGCAACGAGGGGTCTCTGGCAGACAGCGTTCAGGATAAGGCGACCTTTATTTATCGGCTGCAGAATTACAAGCCCAATTTGTTTAATTTCCAGCCGGATCTGGGCAGCCTTTCAATGGCGCTGGATATCGCCTCACGGCCAAAATTGAATCCACAGGGCAAACAATCCATCCTATTAATTACGCCATTGCCGCTGGATAAGTCGCTGGCCGACTTGTCGTCTTTCCAGGCGCGCGCCCTGGAAATGCGGGTACCGATTAATGTTTGGCTGGTCGCGCCTGAAACCGCGGCAAATTCACCTGCAGCGGAACAACTGACGAACCTGGCTGCTTCCACCGGCGGCAGATTCCTTTTTTACCCGGAGAATCTGCAGCAGCCTGATGTTGAGGATTATGTTGGCAATCTCAGGAATATTTATCGCCTGCGGTATACGTCTACGGTCAGCAAGAGCGGCGCGCATTTGGTTCGTGTTGAAGGAAAATATGGCAATCAGGCTGCGGTGACACCTGAAACGCAATTCGGCATCGATTTAAACCTTCCGACAGCGGTTCTGGTGGGATTGCCGGATGAAATTCAAAGGAAGTATGAAAATTCCGGAGGCGGAAAGGTCCTGCAGCCCGGCTTTATTACCCTGCAGGCCGATTTTCTCTTTCCGGATGGTTATGAAAGGCAGCTTAAATCCACGCGCCTGTATGTAGATGGTGTGCTCACTCGCCGAGAATGAGGGAGAACCTTTTGGTATTTTTGCCTGGCCTTTGGAAACTTACCTGTTCAGCGGTGAGCACCTGCTCTCGGTTGAGGTGGAGGATATTCTCGGATTTCAAAAGCATCAGCCCGCCTGTATCGGTGATGATAATTGTTGACTCGCTGTATCCGGCTTGGCTGACTGCCATGTTGAAATTTTTCAGCGCGGGCGGATGGATCCCGGTGGCGGTAACCGCACTTGGCGGTACTATCATATTTAGTTTGCGCTTGCGTAAACGCAGACTGGAAATTTTGGAAAATGCCGATGCCAACTTTGATAAAGGGAATCTTGATCCCCTGACACAGAATGTCCCGGGTTTGGCAGGCTCCAATGAATTGCCCAGACGATAATGTCGTCCCGGCGGAAATCTCGGCAGGTGATATGGAGGAAGTGCCGCCATGCCTGGTGCTGGCAGACGCGGTCCCATCGCCGAATGTGCAAAATGAAATCTGTATTGATAAAAAAGAAACCATCATTGGCAGCGACCCTGCGCAATGCACGATTTCAATTCAAGCGGAAGGGGTGAGTACGCAGCATGCCTGCCTGGTGCGGCATGCAAGCGGTGCGGTCACGATTTCTGACTTGGGTTCCGAGGCTGGCACTTGGGTCAATTACACACCGATCTCCGGCAAAGGATTGGTATTAAATGAAGGCGATCTTGTGCAAATTGGAAGCCTTAGCTTTCGCTATCGGATAAGCCGTCTCAAATAAAGGCTTTATTTAAATGGTGCAAGTAAAGTTATTTAAAAAGAATGGAATCATCCCAGGTTCCTTACTTCTTCGTAAGTCACCCGGGAAAAGTCAGGCTGAACAATGAAGATCGATTGGCTGTGCAAAGTTACATCACAGATGATCAGTCATCGCGCCATGTGCTTTTAGCGGTGCTCTGTGATGGGGTGGGCGGCAATCGTGCTGGCGAGGTTGCCGCGCAAATAGGTGTGGATACCATCGTGGATTCAGTAAGCAACATAAATTCACTGGATGAACCACAGCAGGCGCTGAAAGAGATTGTGATCGCTGCCAACCTGGCGGTTTTGAAAGCCAGCGCTGGAAAATCTGAATTTGAGGGTATGGGTGCTACCTGCATCTGTGCAGTGCTGGTGGAAAAGAGACTATATCTGGCAAATCTGGGGGACTCTCGCGCTTACCTTCTGCGCAGGCCGACGATCCGTCAATTAAATTATGACCATACCTGGATGGAAGAAGAAACAATCAAAACGGATAGCCTGGATCATAAACGTATTCCGCGAAATCATCCGCTTTCGCATGTTCTGAGCCGCTACCTGGGATCACCGCACCCCGCCCGGGTTGATATGCGATTGCGGGCTGATAAGAAAAACATTTCGTAATGACGCAGCAGCATTGGAATGGTTGGATTTGCGCCATGGGGATCAGATTCTTTTATGCAGCGATGGCTTAACCGATATGCTGACCGATAGAGAAATCAAGGCTGGGATAAAGGGAAAAATAATTAATGAAGATGGTGAACGATTGGTCCAAATGGCGCTGAAAAAAGGCGGGGTTGATAATATTTCAGTAATTTTATTCAAAATCCCGTGACGATCATCGATGGCATGTTTTCACTGTTTGAATGATTAAGCGTTTTCCCGGCTTCTGAGCAAGCACGAATCTACCCAATATCTGTGAATTCACAACCAATTCCCCATAAAGAAATATTTAAAATTGTGCTAAAATTTTCCTCTCCGGGATACATTTAATCCGGAGGGATGGCCGAGTGGTTGATGGCGCCTGTCTTGAAAACAGGTGTGGGTCGAAAGGCTCACCGTGGGTTCGAATCCCTCTCCCTCCGCCTTGGTTATCCAGACTGGGGAGGTGCCAGAGTGGCCGATTGGGCTCGCCTGCTAAGTGAGTGCCGGGGTTAAACTCGGCCGAGGGTTCGAATCCCTCCCTCCCCGCTGCATCATTAAACCGCCGAATAGCGGTTTAATTTCTTTATTAATGGGTAAATCATGGAATTATCAAAGAATTCGAAAAGAGTTCAAGAATATCTCAACAACTTTGGTTTAGAGGTTGAAGTGCTTGAACTGGCTGAAAGTACACGCACCGCGCAGGAAGCTGCCGACGCCGCCAACTGCGAAGTGGGGCAAATTGTAAAATCTTTGGTTTTCCGCAGCGGAGATGAAGCGCTTTTGTTCCTGGTCAGCGGCAAGAATATGCTGGATATCCCAAAAGTCAGCCAATTAATTGGCAAAACTATCTCCAAGGCGGACGCTGATTTTGTGAAAGCCAAAACCGGCTATGCAATCGGCGGGGTGCCGCCTGTAGCGCTCTTGGCGGCAATTGAAACCTATATCGACAGGGATTTAATGGCTTTTGAGAGTGTTTGGGCTGCGGCAGGAACACCGCATGCAATTTTCCAGCTTAAAAGCAATGACCTGCCGCGTTTGACAGGCGGCAAGGTCATTGAGATTTGTTAATTAGGCTACAAAGCTGAGCGCCAGTTTGGCAGCTTGGCTGGCATCCGGAGCAAAACCATCCGCGCCAATTTGATCTGCATACGCCTTAGTCAGGGGAGCGCCGCCTACGAGAACCTTTACTTTATCGCGCAATCCTGCAGCCTTGAGTGCTTCAATGGTTGAGGGCATATTTGACATGGTTGTGGTCAATAAAGCGGACATGCCCACCACAGTTGCCCCGGTGGATTTAACTGCATCCACAAATTTCTGCGCATCCACATCTGAGCCCAGGTCAGTAACTTCAAATCCTGCGCCTTCGAGCATCATGCCGACCAGGTTTTTTCCAATGTCATGCAAGTCGCCCTTGACCGTGCCGATGACGATGCGGCCTATTGGTTCAATGTCTTCAGCAACCAGCATCGGTTTTAGAAGTTCCATACCTCCCTGCATTGCACGTGCGGCAATCAGCAATTCAGGCACAAAATATTCACCTTCCTCAAACAGTCGGCCAACCTCACTCATTGCAGACATCATGCCTTCTCTAAGGATTTTTTCTGCTGTCATTTCGGAAGCAATAGCCTCCTGTACAGCGGCTGTCACAGTTTCGCGATCGCCTTCCATAACACCTTTATAAATTTTGTTAATTATTTCATCCATTGGTCGTCTCCTTAAGATATTTAATTTGTGGTTGTCTAATCGTTTATCCGCATAGTCGGATTGGGATAACCTGGTACGCGGGAAAAGCGCGCCGTTTCCGAAATTGCTATTTGGTTTCTTATGCAGAACCTGGAAATAATTGAATCCAGTGAATTCTCAAGTATATCAGTACCACCTTCAACCATCGCATTGACCAGGAGGGTGACCTGCTTGCCTGTTAACAAATCCAATTTACAGATCTCCGACTTAATCTTTGCTGCAAAATCATCCATGCGTGTCAGATTAATTTTAATCATCTGATTTCCATCAGAGACCAGCAGTTTCAAATGCGCGATGCTTATCTCTTTTTCAGAAAGGTGTTTTACGATATCCGAAATTAATTCACCTGCTAATTTACCTGGTTTTTTGTCGGGAAAGGTGAGGCCCAATTCAAGGTCCTGCCAGGTGAATTGACCTTCACCGGCAGCATAGGTATCATAGTTAATGTCCAATGATTTATCCGGAAGAAAATGGATATCATTTTGGATCAGCGCCAGCCATTCAGCCACCTGCGCAGAATCAAATGAGTTCTGCCGGCGAATACATTTATCAGGGTAGCGCTGCTCTGCCAATTGCAGCAGTTCAAGCGCTTCCACGGAAGTTAACAAATCGATTTTATTTGCGATCAGCAGGTTGGATTCTTCTATCTGTTTTTCGAAAATATAAATGATGCCTTCACTGAAAGGCAGTTCCATCCCCCGCAGATAGCGCAGCAGCAGGCGGCTGTCAGTAAATACTGATAAGCTGGCAGGGTGGGCAGAGGTCTTTTGATAATCAGACAAGGGCTTGATAACTGTCGCCACCAGGTCGGTGCACGAACCGACGGATTCGGCAAAAAGGACCTGTGGATCGAATTTGGCAGTGATCTCACCGATGCGGTCTTCAAAATCATCCAGGTGGCAGCAAATGCATCCGCCGGTCACCTCTAGGGCAGGCAGGCCTGTTGAGCGGATAAAACTGGTATCCACCAAATGTTTTCCCTGTTCATTAGTGATGATGCCAACGCGCTGACCATTCTTGATCAACAGACGGGCTGCCTCAATGATGGCAGTGGTCTTGCCGCTGCCCAAAAAACCGCCGACAAGGTGTAGGTCCATTTTATAGGTGCTTTTTAATTTCCTCAATCAATTCACGATTGCTGGGGATGAGAGATGAAAATTTGAGGTCGCCGTTGATCAAAATACTGGGCAGGTTCTTAATTCCCATTTTGACAAGGCGGGCAACATTCTCCGGCTGGGTAATTTTGTATTCCACCATGTCCACCTGCCCGGCAAGTTCTTCACAGGCGCGTATCGCTGCATTCATCATATACCCGCAGGCGGGGCAAGTGGCAGAATCCAGGGTAAAGACTTCCATGAGAGGGCGAGGGAGAGATTTATAATCCGGCATAATAACTGACTCCAGATCCAAAGCCTCAGCCTGATAAGAAGCGACCATCAACCGGGCGGTTTCAGGATCGCGGATGGCCTGCATGGCGCCAATTACATTCTCAACCGGTATATCATAGGGCATGTCACATCCGGGCGAGATGATCAGGTTTTTGGGCACTTTCCCTTGCGGCACTAGTGAATCCACCAAATCAAGAATGTATTTCATGTTATCCTGCTGCGTTCCAAATAGCATGCGCGTGGTGAGCGGGATATTCCCTTCAATGGTGATGTTATATCGGTCGGTGATCTGCTTGGCTTTTGCCAGATCAATGTTTTCATCCACGGCAATACAATCCGGAGCGGTTTGGCACATGACCTCAATGTTTTTGGTGGCGTCACCGCAGACAAAAAAGGATGAAAAAGCGCCTGACTGATTTATGTGCTTGAAAAGTTTCAAAAAATCATTGGTAAGAAATTCGGAAAAATGTTTCGGGGAAATTTGTGAAACCAGGGGATCGACCACCGCAATAACATCCATCCCCGCTTCACGATAGTAATCTGCCATGCGCATCGCAACTGATGTGCAAAATGAGATTAAATCGAACAGGTATTCCTTCCTGTCGAACATATCCATAAAAATTTCAGTACCGCGTAAATGGGATGCAAGCGTGAATGGACCGGTGACCAACCCATAAAGCGCGGTATGCTCTCCCACCTGGCTTTTCATGGCGCGCATGGTATCCAGAACCATCGGCAGGCGGCCATCCTTCTTTTCTGGCAGCCTGGTTGGCACTTCAGCTTTCAGAGCAAGTGGGTGGCTGGCAACGGCAGGCGGTGCTTTATCTGCCCACGCCAAATCGCAGCCCAAAATCTCGGCTTCTATCTGTAAATCAAAAACCACAGGCTGGCCATCCGGATCATACTGGTGGTTTACCTCCAGCAGCGATTCGAGCAGTTTGGCTTTATCGGTCAGCACCTGAGAACTTGAGTAACCTTTAAGCGATCCCGCATGTATTCCTGCAAATGGCACCCAGGGTATAGCGGGAAGTTCTTCATGCCGAAGCGCGGCAGATAAAAGCTCTTTTCCAGTCAATAAAGTAGATTTATGGCTCATTGAAAAATGCCTCCAGATATTAGAATCCACGCTGCTGGCTTTGCCAGGGTGGTGGTATTTTTTGCAAATATTCCTGAACAGATGGGCCCTTTAATCTTCGAAGTCGGTTTTGGCCATATATAGTAACTGACAATAAGGAGCAGGATAAGCGCCGGCCAGCCGCCAAAAAAATTAAAAATCGCCAATCTATAAATATTCCCCTGTCGGAAAAGCATATATTGGATCGCTAATTTCAAACCGTAATACACCACCCAGATGATGGTCACATTGCTGTAAGCGGGACGGACTTTCTCATGCCAGTACCATTCCAATGGCCAACGCCTGGTTATTGCGCTGGTAAATGCTACCGCCGGTCGTTTGATGACGATGCTGACCAAAAGCGCGAGCATTATCAATCCATCATTAATAATGGTTGGCAGAAAATATGCCTGCGAACTATTAAGAAAATAGCGCAGGCCGATAGCCAGCAGGGCGGCGCCCAATCCGCCCAGGGCGAAAATGACTTTTTGCTTACGCAGTAAGCGTAGAAGGGAGATAATCACGCCAATTGCCAGGGATGACCACAATGCTGGCTGAAATCCAAAAATCGCATTGATGATCAAGAAAAGGAGCGGTGGGAATACGGAATCCAAAAGAGAATTACTCCCGGAAAAGACAGATTTGAATTCCTCAAATAGTTCTTTGCTGCCCGGCATAACCAAAATTATAGACTGAATTAGCCCCTTTTATCTTTCAGATAGCGTCAGAAATCGCTAAAAGATACATGACGGAATTGCATCAATTTAAGAAAACATCTTCTTGAAAAGAGAATCCGAAAGGGACTCAAGGTTCAATAAAATCACATCAGCATCCATGAGGTCTTGAGGACGATTGGTTGTTGTTACTGCCAGGCATTTCATACCTGCGGCTTTTGCGCCGGCCACACCTGCAATTGCATCTTCAATGACAAGACAGTTTTTTGGTTCCACATTCAGATGCTGAGCTGCCTGTAGAAATACGGCAGGATCGGGTTTGCTGGGCATATTCTTTCCGCTGACGACCTCAGAAAAATACCCGCGGGCATCCAATGTATCCAGCACCGCGTCAATATTCTCCTGCGATCCTGAAGAGGCGATTGCCTGGCGTATTCCGGATCCTTTGAATTCTCGCAGCCATCTTTCGACTCCAGGAAGGTAGTTTGCATTTTCTTTGATCGTTTCCCGAAAATAAAGTTCCTTCTCCTCACAAAGTTGAGTGACAAATTCCTCAGGAACATCCGCACCAAAGAGTATTCTTGCTACTTCAGGGCTGGTCATTCCGAACATTCGCCGCAGTTGTTCGTCGCTGACTTCTCTGGAATATTGTTCAAGTGTGATATGCCAGGATTTAAAGTGTTGCGGGCCAGAATCAACAATGACCCCGTCCATATCCCATATAACTGCTTCCAAGCTGCCAAATTTGCTCAATTTTTCTCCAAAGAATTTCAATTTATTAACCCCTGAACCAGGCAAAGGGCTTCTTTATTCTAACGGAATAGCGGTTAAAGGGCGCGTGTTACAATCTTTTAAGATTTAAAATAATCTGGAGACCATGTTTATTTTTCTGTCCAAGTTCCTGCCACTATTTGTTTACCCCTTAGGCCTGGCTTTTATCCTGCTTCTATCCGCACTGGCAAGTGTTAAAAATCACAAACGAAGCAGGGCTTTCCTTATTTTGGCGCTGGTTATCCTGTGGCTGAGCTCAACCAGCGGTTTTTCAAACTTGCTTGCCCGCTCACTGGAATGGCGGTATACGCCCCCGGAAGACATTCCCGTCAGGGAGGCGATTGTATTATTAGGCGGTGGGACTGAATCGGCTGTATATCCGCGCTCCGGCATCGAAATCAACGGGGCTGGTGACCGGGTCTTCTATACCGCCCAACTATATAAGGAGGGCAAAGCCCCGCTTATTCTCCTCAGCGGCGGCGAGATTGCCTGGCTGAATGACGGCAGCACAACGCCAGCTGAAGATATGGCTGAGATTTTGATATCTTTGGGAGTACCGGGAGATGCATTAATCATTGAAAACACTTCCCGAAATACATATGAAAACGCACTAAACGCCAAGGAATTATTGGGCGAAATGGGTATCAACAAAATTTTGCTGGTCACATCGGCTTTGCATATGCCGCGATCGGTGGCTTTGTTTGAAGCGCAAGGTTTTGAAGTCATTCCCCTGCCAGTGGATTATAGTGTGGTTGAAAATGGTTCTGCTGAAAGCCGGGAAGATGCCCTGGCAGTTAAAATTCTGAATATCATCCCAAGTGCCGGCAATCTGGGGCTTACCACAAACGCCATGAAAGAATATTTGGGAACCTTTATTTATCAGATCCAGGGCTGGTTATAAAGGAGACCTACAGGGTGGACAGAGAAATCCTGAAGGCTGCCAAGATCCTCTGGGATTATTTAAAACTTAATCAGCCCCTGCAAAAAAGTGATTGCATCCTTGCCATGGGCAGCCATGATTTGCGTGTTGCAGATTATGCGGCCAGCCTGGTTGTGGAAGGTTGGGCGCCTTTGCTTGTATGTTCCGGCGGCCTGGGAAGATTAACCAAAGAAATCTGGCAGGAAAGTGAAGCAGCCAAATTTGCCTTAATCGCATTGGAAGCAGGAATATCGAAATCTCAAATCCTGATCGAAGATCGCAGCACCAACACAAGTGAAAATATCCTTTTTTCCAAATGCCTGCTTGAACAAAACAGTCTGGAAATAAAGTCGGCAATTCTGGTTCATAAACCGTATATGGAGCGCCGGGCATATGCGACAGCGCGATTGTACTGGCCGGAATTGGATATCGTCGTCACCTCCCCCGATATTCCTTTTGAAGAATACCCCACTGAAGAGATCCCAATGGAAAATCTCATCCAAATCATGGCCGGAGATTTCCAGCGTATCCTGGTGTATCCCGCAAAAGGATTTCAAATCCCCCAGGAGGTTTCAATGGAAGCCAGTGAAGCTTATAAAATTTTGGTTGATCATGGATTTACGCAATACCTTGTGCATGAATAACGAAAACGTGAAAAGGTATAATGACTGAAGAATTAATTATCCGACAGGATAGCAAGGAATGTAAAAATGTACGATTCAATCAAGCAAATTAACAACCGGCGGCTGGCAATTTTAATTGACGGTGACAATGCCCAGCCCAGCCTGATCGAAAAAATGTTATCAGAGGCGAGCAAATACGGCACTGCCACCATCCGGCGTACCTATGGCGATTGGACTACTTCCAATATGGGCGGTTGGAAAGACACTCTGCAGACGCATGCTTTCCAGCCCATTCAGCAATTCCGATATACCATCGGGAAAAACGCAACAGACAGTGCGATGATCATTGATGCCATGGATCTTCTGTACAGCGGAACGGTGGATGCATTTTGCCTGGTGAGCAGTGACAGCGACTATACGCGCCTGGCGACACGCATTCGCGAAAAAGGTTTCTTTGTCATGGGCATCGGACAGAAAAAAACGCCGCGTGCCTTTGTCAATGCCTGCGATGTTTTCGTTTACACTGAAAATCTGATACCGCGCAAACCCGCCAAAAAGCAGATTTCACGCAAAGTGGATGCGAAAGAGAGTATCGAACCAAAAGAATCACCTCAACCTGAAGCCACCCAGCTATTAATTCAGGCTTTTGAAAATGCAGTCCAGGAGGATGGCTGGGCTTTTTTGGGGACACTGGGCCATCACCTGCGGCAGCTGGATCCGGGTTTTGATGCGCGCACCTATGGCCACAGCCAGCTTTCAACGCTTATCCGGGCAAATGCCAAATTATTTGAGATAAAGGACGTTAAAGGTGAAGATGGAAATGCCGCCATCTATGTAAAACTAAAAGAAAAATAAAGAGGACGTGCATGAAAGATATTCTCGATACCATTTACAGCAGGCGCAGTATCCGGATTTTTGATCGGAAGAAGCTGGATAAAGAAACCATCACAAATCTGCTTAAAGGCTGCCATGGCAGCGCCTTCAGGCAGCAACAGCCGGCCATGGGAATTTGTTGTGGTCACGGATGAGAGCAAGATCAATTTCCTGCGGTCAAAAATAAAATACGGTAATTACAATTCACCAGCCATCATCATCGTTTGTTCCAATCTCGCCATTGCGCAAAACGAATCCGCCTATAAATATTGGGTGCAGGATTGCAGCGCGGCAACCGAGAACTTATTGATCGCGGCTGCCGGGTTGGGCCTTGGTACTTGCTGGGTTGCTTCCTATCCCAAAGATGACGTAATGAAAATTGTGCGTGAAACGCTGAATATTCCTGAGGATGTATTTCCGCTGAACCTGATTTATGTTGGCTATCCGGCAGAGGAAAAAGCTCCGCGTACCCAATATGAAGAATCACGCATCCATTGGGAAAGCTATTCAAAAAATTGATTCCTTGTTCGATTTTTGCTATACTATCAGTGATTACTTCGTATTCAAAAAAATCATAATCAAATGGAGGCAATAATGGAAGACTTTCTAAAGTTTCGAAAAATGATCACCCCGATTATCATTCAAGTCCTGTTCTGGGTAGGCGTGGCAGGCACGGTCATCGCAGCATTGGTTGTTATGGCGATGAGTTTTGGCTCCTACGGCGGCGGCGCAGCTCAATTCCTGGGCGGGCTGGTCATGCTGGTTCTCGGACCGGTAGTAGTGAGAATATACTGCGAACTGCTCATCCTGTTCTTCCGGATGAATGAAACCTTAACGGACATCAAAAACGGCCTGGCAAAGAAATAATTAAGTTTTTATAATGTAAATAAGTTTTTTTGCGGAATATTTCGAAAAAATAAAATAGAATAGCAATTGGAAACTGCCGGCAAATCCAAAAGTTGCGGGCAGTTCCTATTTAATGGCGACCTTTGCTACAATTGATATACGATTGAGAATCAGGAAAGGATATCCATGGAATTCGTCCCTGAAGATTTTCTAAAATTAGGGGTTGCTCTTTTGGTTGGCGGGATCATTGGTGCGGAACGCGAACACCACAAGAAAGCGGTTGGGTTGCGAACGCTTATCCTAATTTCAGTTGGATCGGCGCTTTTCACGATCATGTCCCAACGGATTGGCAGCGCGAGCGGAGGTGATGGGGCAAGGATCGCCGCCAATATTGTCAGCGGAATTGGTTTTTTGGGCGCTGGCGTGATCCTTGAAGATCGCGGCAGAGTAACGGGGTTGACAACTGCAGCCACCACCTGGCTGGTAGCCGCCCTGGGAATGGCGGCGGGAGCGGGAGAATACCTGCTTTCCGGCATTGCAGCCGCACTGGCCTTTATTGTGCTTCTACCGCTTACCAAGCTTGAAAGTATTCTTGAGATCTCGACTGAAGAGCGCTTATACCAGATCACAACTGAAATTAACTGGGACAAATATAAACAGTTGAAAAATAATTTTAAAGAACAAGGCATGACGATAAATCATACCAAACAGGAAAAGCGCGAAAAAGATATGGTGTGCACTTTTGAAGTTCTGGGCACAGGCAAAAAACATGACAAGATTGTCCAGAAATTGATGAATGATAAAGAAATAAAAGAGGTCTTGTTCTAGGCAAACTCCTTCTTGATCTACTGAAATCAAAAATGTTTTAAAGAAATATTTTCCAAAAGAATATAGATGTTGAATAAAGAGGTCCCTGCTATTTATTAGGCTTGATTGGTGTAATTTGCGTATTTTCTGCCTGTATTCAAAAACGGACAGCATCAACACCAACCCCGGGATTTCAACGCCCTCAGCGCTTAAACGAAAGTAATCCTCCGCTAACCGGAGCCTCTTCGGAAGAATCCACCTTGGAAGATGGCGCGCCATCTGGTGTTTGTGTTATCACAGAAAAAAATAGCATTGAATGTTACGATGCTGCAGGCAATTTATTATTTGCATTTGCAGGCGCCAAAAATGGGAAACACTGATTCATTTGGCCTGCATTTCGCCGGATCGTTTGATGTTGAAAAGGAACCTGTTCCAGTCGTTTACTATTCTTGGGAACCTGAGCAAACATTAATTTTAAATTCACTTGGGAACAGAATCTAAACCTCAGAAAAACCAATTCGTTTTTGGCAATGACCGGCGCGGCAGGAAAAACAGCTCTGGTATTTTCTGATGTGGTTTATGAGGATAGTTCCGTGCACAGTTATTTATTTGCCGGTACTCCCCAAAATCTGGGCAGCGCTGATCCTTTCCATGAGTTGACGGATTCGGTGACAGGCATGGCATTGATGCCGGTGGGCATTACGGCTGAAAATTCCCAAATCAAGAAAATTTGGTATACACACACTGCCTGGAAAATTGGCGGTGCAGACCTTGTTTTTCCCATTAATCGCGGTTTATATGAATATGATATGGAAACCGGAAAGCATGTTCAGGTCCTGCGCAGTGATCGAAATTTCCAGGGGCTGTCTGCCGATGGAAATCTGGCAGGTAGCATTTATTTTGATATAAAACGCGACCATTCGATGCGGGTGACCGATCTGCAAACAGGGCATTCGGTGAATTTTCCTTTGAATCCCGACAGTAACAGAGGAGCGGGATTTGCTGTTTTTTCACCTGACGGTAAGCACGCGGCCTGGCTTGAGGCAGGCGGTTCCATGATCAGCGAACCAAATAATTTTCAAACACGCATCAGGATTGGAGAAATTGCATCCGGCAATGTGGTTAAAGAAGAAGTCTCAACCAGAATCGCCCAAATCTTGAAATGGGACCAAATTTTATTCATGAAGCCTGTCGGATGGCTGGATTCGCATACGGTTTTAATTGAAATCCGCAAGGATAATAAGAGCGTACCTTCGCTGATTAAATTTAATCCCTCATTGGGCAGCTTGGAATTGCTGTGTGACGGTAATTTTGCAGGATTTTTGTATCCGTGAAATGTCATAATTATGAGAAATTTAAAAATTCAGGTCAGTTGTCTATGCTAGGCATATTTATTCATTAAAGAAGAATTATTACCCAAGCAAGTAAACTCGCAGCCTGAAATAACGAAAAAACCCGAAAAATTAGCCAAAAATCCGAGCACTTTAGTCTTAATTAGGCTTGTATTATGTCATGTTGTCATGACAAGGCCTTGTATATTATCAAGAAATGGTGTAAGATTTAAAGTAGTCCTGAAGACATTATTCTTCATTACAATGCCATCGCAGCGCAGCATTAGGGAGGCTGTGCGACAAAGATCGATAGTGACATGAGGTCAGCCACTATCGATCTTTTCTCGTTATTAACCAAGGTGGGCAATGGTAACGCCACCGCCGCCTTCATTATCCATGGCATTTTCCCATCGGGAAACAAGGGTTGATTTGCTTAACGCCTGCCTCACCAATTGGCGCAGGGTGCCGGTGCCCTTTCCGTGCACAATGCGCACGAAAGGCAATCCCGCAGAAAAAGCATCATCGAGATAGCGATCCAATTTGGCCAGGGCTTCTTCTGCCCGCAGACCGCGCAAGTGAATTTCTGTTCCCGGAGAAGGATGAAAAAGCGCTTTGGGTGTGCTGCCATAAAGTTCAGCTTCGCTGCCAGCCTCAGTTGTCTGCTCCCCCGATCTTCGCGCGCATGATGTTGGCAAGATCGGTTTTCAGGCGCATTTTGCCAACCTGGACCTCAACATCAGTCTCGTTAATACTTAGAACGACCGCATCGGTTTTCAAACTTCTCACAAACACGCGATCGCCTGCGTGCAAAGGCCGCGGTTGGATAATCTGCAAAGCTTCATTCTCAAGTGGGACAGTAAGTTTGTCTTCCAAATCTTGAGCCTGTCGGCGCAGTACTTTCTTTTGAGAGAGGGTTTGGTCTGGCAAAACAGTTTGCCGGCGTAACGCCTCTATCCGTTCCCGAAGTTCTTCCAACTCCTGCCGCGCTTCCTCGCGTGCGGCTTCCATAACTTTCAGACGTTCCTCATCCATCGCAGCCAATTTTTCAGCAAGCTGCGCTTTTTCGTTTTCAGCATCCTGCCGAATCTGCTCGGCTTCCGAGCGCGCCTGGCGGGTTTGCTCCAGCTGTCGGTGGATTTCATCAATCAGGTCTTCAGCGCGCAGTTCAGAAGGATTGATCATCCCGCGCGCATCCTGAATAATTTCTTCATCCAAACCAAGCCGGCGGGCGATCTCCAGAGCATTTGAACGCCCCGGGATGCCGATCAACAGCCGATAAGTCGGGCTTAATGACTTCAGATCAAACTCAACGCTGGCATTCATCACGCCCTCCGTGCTATGGGCAAACGCTTTCAATTCCGGATAATGGGTGGCAATTAAGCTGGGAGCATGGCGCACCAATAAAAAAGCGAGGATGGCGCGGGCAAGCGCAGAACCTTCCTGGGGATCGGTGCCAGCGCCCAATTCATCTATCAAAATAAGCGTGGAGCGGCCGGCATGTTTCAAAATACGCACGATATTGGTGATATGGCCGGAAAATGTGGAAAGGGATTGCTCGATGGATTGTTCATCTCCAATATCGGCAAATACATCGTGAAAGACGCACGTTTCGGATCCGGATTGTGCGGGGATATGCAAACCCGATTGGGACATCATTACCAAAAGCCCGGCGGTTTTAAGTGAGATCGTCTTGCCACCGGTGTTGGGGCCGGTGATCACCAGGGAACGCGTCCCTTTTTCGAGCGCGATATCGATGGCGACCACAGTCTTTGGATCCAGCAATGGATGGCGGGCACGCATAAATTTAAAAATAGGATCAGGGCTGGCATCTTTACTGCTTTGAAAATCCTTTAATACTGGTTCGGAAGCCTGAAGATCATCCGCATAGCGCCCGCAGGCAAAAGTGAAATCCAGCAAGGCCAGAGCGCGTACATTGGCTTGAATTCCGGTGGTATGGCTGCCAACAAGAGAAGAGACTTCTGCCAGAATTCGGCGTACTTCTTCGCCTTCGGCTAAAACTGCTTCCGCCCAGCGGTTATTGAGCTCTACTATTGCAAGAGGTTCAACAAAAACCGTCGCACCTGACGAAGATTGGTCCTGAACCACGCAGCGCATGCGGCTCTTGTATTCCGCTTTAATCGGAATAACATAGCGGTTATTGCGCATGGTGATGAGCGGTTCCTGCAGCATGCGCGCAGTAGCGCTTTCAGTGAGCATTTTTCCCAGTTTCGACATCACTTTATCATTGGCAGACTTAACCTCACGGCGAAGCATGGCCAGTCTTGGGAGAAGCGCTGTCAAGCACCTCACCTTTATCCGAAATCACGCTGCTGATGGCTTCAATCAATCCCGGCGGCGGTTCAAGCCCGGCGGCAATCGCCCTCAGATGCGGAATTTCAAGTTCAAGTTTGGTGAAAAAACGGAGCAGATCCCGGCTGGAGATTAGGGTGGACTTTATATCCAATAAATCTTCGGGCGCCAAAACACCGCCGCGGGCGGCAAGTTCAGCCTGCGGCCGCACATCTCGGGCTCCGCCAGTGCTCAGGTCGGCATGGTCGCATAATATGCGCCTTGCTTCGGTAGTGCGTGCCTGGCGCTCAATTGCAAGTGCGTAATCATTGGTGGGGCGCAGCGCGCGCACCATTGAAGCCGAAGCACTGAAAGAGGTATACCCGGAAAGGCGGTCGAGCACCTTTTGGTATTCAAGCGTCGCTATTGATTTTGCGTCCATCGGACGTAATTATAAGAGGATTACGAAATTCGCAAAAACCCTTAGCTTACCAGCCGAACAATTTACGGATGTTGTTGATGGAGAAACGCTCCCTGAGGTAGTGGCCATGTTCAATCGCAGTTTGCGCCTGTTTTTGTGAAAGATCCAATTCAGCGGTGGTTGTGGGGCCGCCCAGGCTTTTCAGCCAGGCCCGGAATTGATCAGGCGGCGGCACATTGGCGGCTACAGCCTGGATTTCCTCCCAATTTTCAAGGATTTTATTTTTCACGCGCTCAAAAACCTGGGGATCAGACAGCTGCACATAAATCGGATTGCTTTCAATCAATTCATCGGCAATCTCGGGCAGTTCAGACCGGATGATTTTTTCCTGATCAGTCCTTGAAGGAATCTTCGCTTGCGATAACAACACCTCTGCATCCTTTTTGCTTAATTTTCGCAGGCGCTCATACCATTCTGCTTCAATGATAGCCGCTACACCCACAGCATTGCCGTGGTAAAGCCCTTCCCGGCCTGCCCAATGGAACATCATCTCCCAAATGTGCGCAATATGATGCTCTCCGCCGGAAGCTGGAGCGCTGTTGCCGAAATCAGCCATGCTGAAACCGCTGTCAAACTGCCCCTGCATCATGGCTGCCATACTCTTGGGATCATGCGTCGCAATCCCTTCAGCCACTGCTGCCGCCTGTTTGGCAGCGCCCAGCGCTTTTTCATAGATGGCGGGATCAAATTTGGATCCCCAGATAATGTGTGTGAATTTCCAGTCAGAAGAGGAAGTAAACTTGCTGGTCAGGTCGCCAAAGCCCGAAGCAGTCAGCCATTTCGGCGATTCAACAATCGTGGGGATGTTGGTAAAAATCGCAATGGGGGCATGGCAGTAAATTGATCCCTTGAGCTCGCCGATGGTCATGGCTGAATTCACTGATGTATAGGCGTCCACGGATGCGGCAGTAGGGAAAGAAATGAAAGGGTTCTGCGAGCGGTGGCTGGTAAAGCGGGTGGTGTCGGTGATGGTTCCTGATCCAACCGCAACAAAAACGCGCGGCTGGCCGTCATAAACCGCATAGACCCGCGAAATCGTGACGCTGTCGGCATGCAGATTTTCAGGATGAAGAATTTCTGTCAGGACATCCCAATTTTCTTTTACCATTGCCTCATGAACGCGTTTGCCAAGTACCCGATAGGTGTTGTCATCTGCGATGAGCATGAATTTGCGATGATTATTTTTCCGGCAGAACTTGATGAATTCTTCAACCGCGTTATCACCGACGTAGATGGGCATATGTTCAGGCACAGTATTTCTCCTCAGAGCTTTCTAAAGAATCCCAACGATTATACACCCCGCGTTTTTTCCGCTTGCTATAATGAAAGTATGGCTGCTTTGGCTGAAAAACTGGATGCGCTGAGTAAACCGGGCTGGTTGAGCGAGCCTGGAAAAAATGGTGCGGTGCGCTGCCAGGCATGCGCCCACCGCTGCCTGATCAAACCCGGCGGCCGCGGTATCTGCCAGATGCGCTTTAACCGCGATGGCCAGTTGATGGCGCCATGGGGATATGTGGCAGGCGCAGCGGTGGACCCGATTGAAAAAAAGCCCTTTATGCATTTTCTGCCCGGCGCCAAGGCGCTGACCTTTGGCATGCTGGGCTGCAATTTTCACTGTGATTTTTGCCAGAATTGGATCAGTTCGCAAGCGCTGCGCGATCCGGCTTCCGCCGGGAGCGGGAAGTATATTCGAAATTGCCACGCCGGAAGGTTTGGTCCATAGTGCAAAAGAAGCCGGCGCTGAAATTATTGCTTCTTCTTATAATGAGCCGCTTATTACAACCGAATGGGCTGTGGATATCTTTACGCTTGCGAAACGTGAAGGGCTGCGTTGCGTGTATGTCTCCAATGGATTTGCCACGCCCGAAGCCCTGCTTGCCTTGAAACCAGTACTCGACGGTTACAAGGTGGATTTGAAGTGCATGACGGATGAAAAATACCGTTCTTTGGGCGGGCGCCTGCAGGTGGTGCTGGATACCATTAAACTTGCGCATGAATTTGGGTTCTGGGTGGAAGTGGTCACACTGGTCATTCCTGATTTCAATGACAGCAATGAAGAACTTTGGGAAATGGCGCGTACCCTTGTGAATATTTCCCCGGATATTCCCTGGCATGTTACCGCCTTTTACCCCACCTATAAGCATCTCGAAGGTGAACAGACCAGCGCAGAAATCCTGCAGCGCGCCGCCGATATTGGCCAGGAAGCCGGGTTGCGCTATGTTTACGCCGGCAACTTGCCCGGCAGGGTTGGACCGTTGGAAAACACCACCTGCCCAAAATGCCAGCAGCCGCTTGTCAGGCGCAGCGGATACTTTGTGCGCGAAAACAGGATCACAAAAGAAAACGCCTGCCCGAACTGCGGGGAAAAAATCGCAGGGATTTGGCACTAATTTTGCATCAATTCCTCTATATTCCTCATTAAATAAACGCAACTTTTTTGCCTTAATTGCGTTAAATAATACACACATAATATATTTGCGGTAGATAATAATTCTTTTTGAGAATTGAAGGAAGTAAATTTATTAAACGGCCAAATGCAGGGTGACCGTTACGCCGAAAAAACGGTCTGCCGGCCAGAAGAAGAGGTGAGTCATGGCATTCTTTACTAATTTAGTTGTGGGTATGGTCAGTATGATGTTTCTGGCCATGAGCCTGATGGGATTAAATACCCCATCCAAAAAGGAATAAGCATAATTATTCACATGCCCGTGAACAAAACGTCTGCAATACAGGCAAAGATTAATTAAAAATAAAAATCCGGATGCAGTAAATCTGCCATCCGGTTTTGAGTTTGTGAATTTCGGGAGCCAGGAGCTCCCGATTTTTTTATTAAGCAGTTTTGGCTGAATTTCTGCGGCGTTCGATCAGATATGCGAAAATCCCAAAAATAAAACCACCGATGGAAACAAAAGACATGGTGCGGAAGAGGATAACTGACCCGGATGATTCATACAAAATGCCGCTGAGGATGGCTCCAATTCCTGCGCCAAGACCGAAATACAAGGCGCCGCGAACAGCCTGGGCAGTTGTGCCAATCTCGCGCGGGGCACGCTGGTCTACATAAGCCACGCTGCCTGATTGTAAAAGGGCAAACCCCGCGCCGCCGAAGACCTGAAAAAATGGAATGACATTGGGATTGCGGATCAGCGAAAGGCCGGTCAGCCAGGTGAACAGCACCACAAAGGCAGCCAGTACCATCCTGTGGGGGCCCAGGCGTGCCTGTATTTTGTGCGCGAAGGTAAATATGATGATCTCGCCAATGAGAGAAACCGATAGCGCGATTCCCATCAGGGTGGAACTGCCGCCCAGTCCCTTGATATGCAGGAAAAGAAAATTACCGATGCTTGATTCGCCGATACCCCAGATGATGATGACCAGCATGAATACCATAAAACCCGGCTGCTTAATCATCTCCCAAAGACTCTTCAAAGATACTGCCTGGGCGGGGGTGTTGGTTTGGCGGTGGATGGAGGGCATGATGCCGATATTCATCAGGAAGACAAAATTAAAAAAGATGTGGATGTAGAAGATGACAGGCAGACCCAGGCCGAGATGGTCAATCAGGTAGCCGGTAATCAGCACCATAATTCCCCAGCCAATCGAACCGCCCACCCGGATTTTGCCGTAATGCTCAGGGTTCTCAAGCGAGGCCAATGCAGTTTCATCCAGAATGGGGCTCATTGGCGCGTGCATGAGAGAGTAAGCCAGCACAACAGGGATTAATGCGGCAAAAGTGCGCGCGGAGGGATAAATAAAAAGAACCCCCGTGATTCCCAAAACGCACACCACCAGCACAAATTTATGCCGGCGGGTGACATCCGAGAGGAAAGCAAAAATAATGCTGCTGAAAAATGATACAAAATATGGAATGCTGTTAAGCTGGCCGATCTGGGCACCCTTAAGATTGATGCTTTCATAATAAACGCTTATATAAGGAAGATAGGCGGCCGCTCCGCACCAGAAGACAAAGAATGCCATCCACATGCTGACCTGCCGGCCTTGTGGCGTCTGCAGATAGGCTCTTGCGCGAGTTAAAAGATTGTTTGAAGGCATGCCCGCCATTATAACAACCTTTGATTTCTATTCCCCTAAATGGTATTTCGAATGAAAAACCTTATTCCTTAAAATGATTCTAATTATCATCCAGCCAGCCAGTGAATTTCGCTGCGCGGCCAGGGATCTGACATCCAGGAGACATCCGGTTCAGGTAGCGTCAAGGCATCTTTCACCTTCCTCCAGCCTTTGGGCAGCGCCAGGCGCTGCAGTTTGCCGGTGTTGCTGAACCAGGTCAAATAATGTTTCTGTTCACAAGCTGCAGCAAGATCCAGCGTCGTCCGCACATCCTGCGAAAGATACTCCAGCACTTTTTCGAACTGGCCCTGCTGCCACATCAAGGGTACCTGCGCTCCATCCACGCCTTCGGTTTTGCCCTTAAGCCCCATGCCCCTGGCTGCTTTATCCAGCGACAAAGGGTAGCCTTTCTCGCAGAAAAGGTGAAACATCATGTCGCAATGGTTGAGCGCCAGAAATTTGCACTCCGGGTTGCCGCGAGTTTCCTCATGCAGGATATCAAAATCAAACCCCAGCCCGTTCCAGGTGACGATTTTATACCCTTCGTTGAACTGTTCCTTTAAATAAGCAACGAGTTCGTTTAGCAGTTCAAGCGGGGTCTGGCTGGTGATGGCATCCTGTGCATCCTGGCCATACCATAATTTCAATTCACCGTCGCTCAGCAGGGTTGCGGCGCAGCTGATGCCCAGCGGCCGGAAGCGCCTGAAATCGGTTGCGCCCTCCGGCATGACACGGGAAATTTCAAGGTCAAAAGCCAGATATTTGGGAAGGGTTTCTGTGAATTGCAGCGGGAGCATTACATTTTGGGAACTCGTTTTCATATGTTAATCTAACTCTTTTTAAGGTAAAAAGATTATACGACCGGAAAGCCATAATTACTGCGGAGGTGTTTTTCTCCTTTGAAATGTGTATCGAAGGCACATAATAAAAATGGAGACACCGCACACTTTGTGTCTCCATTAGATTGAAAATCCAAAATTAATTTATTTCAAAAAAAGCTTCTTTAAAATTGATGCGGGTTCTTTCAATTGTGTACTGACCAATAGTACAAGGACCATCAGCACCAGCAATCCATTCAGACGATCCCGTCATTGACCCGCTAATTGGTGATTTCAGCATTTCCATTCCGAAGATAAACAGGATGCCTGAAATTTGTCCCATCAGACAGCAGCAAGCCGTTGGATGTGCCTTCCGGTATCGGGCGGGTAATCTCGGCGCCGAATTGAAATCCGATCGGGCCGGCGCTGAGCAGGAAGAATCCAAGCACAAACGCAGAAGCCAGAAGCATGAAATAACTCGAAGCATATGTAACGCCTGCCAAACCAATGGCTGCGCCCAAAACCGAGGCGACAATGAATGGCACCCGCTTGCGTTTCTTGTCAGAAAGCGCGGGCATAACCACCGCACCAAGGATTCCCCCGATGATCATAACCCCGCCGGTCAGCCCGGCCTGCGTTATCGAGAACCCCCTGGGTTTCAGCAAGTCTTCAATCCAGGTGGTGACTGCATTGAATGCGCCGAGGCCGACAAAAAAGACGGCCATGAGCAGGAGAAAATTCCTGTTTTTAAAGGTTTCACGCAGTCCGTCAAACATCAGCGAACGGACTTCCGGTTCAGTTGTTTTGGGTGCATCTGCAGGGCGTTCTTTTACAAAAATGAAAAAGGCGACCGCGGGCAGCAGAGAAATGATGCCGTAAATCAGCAGCATGCGGCTCATTCCAAATCGGAGGGCAAGCAACGGTGTGATTAACATCCCCAAAAGGATACCCAAATATATCGAAAGCGATCCGAGCCCTGAAGCAGTGGCGCGTTCTTCCGGCGCAAACCAGCGGGCGGCAACGCTGGTGATGGCATTGAGGATAAAGGGCTGGCCAACCGCGATCATAATCTGGGCGAAGAGGGCGAGCGAATAATTACTTCCCGCCAAACCGCGCAGCAATCCAAAAACCCCGGTCAATACCGCGCCTGTCCCAACCGCGATGCGGATGCCGAAGCGGTCAATCACCCATGAGGCGGGAATGGAAACAAGGATGAAAACGATCATAAAGCTCATTGAAAGCAAGCCGATGCTTAAGGTTGAGACATTGTAGAATTCAGCGGCATCGCTGGTCACCGGAGCATAAGTGATCCAGAGCAGCTGGTTGACAATCGCAACTGCCATAAAGGCCAGCATGACTGCCCAGCGATAGGCGTTTGGTTTTTGAGCATTTGTTTTCATGGTGTCTTCTCCTGATAATAAAAATTTATTCTGATACTATTTTAGCAATATCCATAAGGGTCAACCCCGAGTGTGTTGTTAGGATACCTTGAGAAACGATAAAGGATATGAAAGCAGTAAATGCGAAGCACGAAGTCCTGAGCGCAGCGTAGGATGCTTCGCATTTACCAAAGATGGATTATCAGGGGATTACTTTCCAGATTGCGGCAACACCATCCGTACTGCAGGTGAGCAGAGACTTACCGTCAGGGGAGAAAGAAAGGCTGTTGACCACATCCCCGTTTATCTGTATTCGCGATAATTCCTTGCCTGAAGCAACTTCATAAAAAACCACTTCATTTTTAGTGCCAGCAGCAAGAATGGCATCATAAGCGGAGAAATCCAGCGAACTGAAGTATTCAACATTAGCCATCTGCCAGGCAACGGATCCTTTTGGAGCATACCAGAGTGTTACCAGCGGCTGAAATACGCCATTTAATGTGCCTGCCGCTGTTGTAGCAACCCAGCTATTATCATGCGACATATTCACGGACGTTATAAAATCCTCATGGCTTAGAACCGGGAGTAAGCATTTGGTTGTTGATTAACATCGGTTGAACTGTACCGCGCGAAAACCATAACAGATAATTTCCACTTTTATTAAACTTCGCACTGTAGGTTGGAGCGGCAGTCTCGAATCCGCTCAGGCGGTTTACTTCAATGCCTGTCGTCGTGTCATACAGCACTACTTCGATTGAATCCAGCGATTCAACCGCCAGTATGTCTTCCATCTTGTGAAAAGAAAACGCCGCCGTAAGGAAAACCAGGCGTGATGCTAAATCTGTCTGCTTTTGTAGAAAAATCGTAAAGCTGAATCATTAATCCATCCAGGGAATAAGCTGCCAGGCTTGCATCCGGTGAGACAGCGTAAAGCGCGGTGTATTCGTCGCCGGTAAATTCACAAAGTAAGGAAAATGATGCGGCATCATAAAGGCCTGCGTGAGTAATATCCATGATGGTGATTTTGCTGCTATCTGAAGACCAGGCGCAAGTTAAAGCACCGGTGGATGCCTGCAGGCTGGCAGATTTCTCTAAATTTGTCAGGTTATCCCCATTGATATATACACTTTGTGCTTCGAGGGAGGGTTCAGTTGCTTCAGGCGCTGGAAGAGACGCCGCAGCCGCGGGCGCTTCAGCAGTTGGCGCCTGAACCTGGCAGGATGTTCCCGCCAGAATAATGATGATTGGGATAATCAAGAATCTGGAAATTTTCATTTTTCTCTCTATCACATTTTACAACTTCGCCAATCCCAGGCTTTTACGCAGCCATTGGTTGAAACTGGTTTTAAGGGTGTGCATCAGGCTTTGCTGCTGCTCATCCACCCAGGCGCCCACTTTTTCGGCGGCATTGGCTTTTTGCGCCTGGACAAAGCTGGCAAATTTGGCTTTCAACCCTTTGCCTGCCTGGGCAGCGCTGTCGCTGGCGAGCAAGGTGATGGATTCCTTGATCTCGGCGGGTTTGGCGCTGATGAGCACCGGGCGTTCGCTGACCATCAAGGCTGTGCTTCCGCCTGCATCCACATTCAACTCAACGCCATTCTTGGCTTTCATGGAGGCAGTATCCGCCGACCAGGCGTGCAAACCGTAGCCTTCAAAGCCAGGGATAACCGCCGGCAGGCTTTCATCACCGCCAGCTGACCGCCAGGTGAGCACGGCCAGCCTGCCGCTCCCGCGGAAATTGGCTACCAAAAAATCGCTTCCCGCCAGGCTGGCGCCGCCGGATTCGCGCACGCCGCCGAGAAAGCGGCTGAGATTGGCATAGCTCTGCAGGGCAATGGCGCCCGGAGCGCCGGCAAGCGGCGTATAACGCCAGAAGACTTTTTCAGCGCCGCCAAAGGCTGATAAAAGGGCAGTCGCGCGCGCCATGTAATCAGATTCCACGACTTCCGGCAGGGTGCCGCGTTCGGCGGCTTTGGCTGCCAGAACTTCTTTGGAGAACGACAGGTTGTGCACCCAGAGGGGTTTCTCGCCCGCTGATTGGGCAAAATCTGCAATGGTACGCAGGCTGTCAGCCAGAGGCATTCCGCTGGTTTGAAGGGGTGCATGCCCGCAGGCATCCACCTGAACTGATTCCGGCGGAGCGGCGAGGATGGGCAATTCAAGGCTGAGCGCGTCAAAAGCATACCAGGCATCCAGATCATCGAGCGCCTGAAGATAAGCAATGGGGTGGAAAGCGCAGTCTCCGCCAAACACCAGGTCGCCCATAATGACGGTGTCAGAAGCCTGGGCGGATTTGATGACCTTGAATGCAATTGTGAGCATGTCGGCATATAGCGCCGGGTCTGGCGGGGAGACGGGGGCATCGGCAGATGGGAAAATTACCTTTCCCCAGGCGGCAGGATCATTGATTTCCGTGCTGACCTGCCAGAAATTCACGCTGTCGCCAAACTGCTGCACAGCCGCGCGCACATAGGCTTCCCAGGCAGCCAGAAATTCTTCCTGCAGAACCGGCTGCTGTGGATAAAGATGATTCAAGTAGGTGGGCCCGCCGCTGAGGATGACAACGGGTTTAATGCCGCGCCTGTCCAGGCGCGCAAAGAGCTGGGCGTAATCTTTGTAGCCCCCTTCGGTTTTGTAAGCCCAGGCAAAAACACCCGATGCAGTTTCCACCTCGTTCCAGGGCAGGTCCACGCGCAGCATGCCCGCGTCCACCGTTTCGAGCAGGTCAAATGGTTTGGGGTCCTGGCTGTTTTCAGCCAGCCATGCTGAACTGTCATCCATTCCCAATGCGGCAGCCCCGGCCAGCACCGAAGCATCAGTCCTGAACCAGGTGAACAATCCTCCGGCTGCCAGCAGGGTGGCGAATGTTTTAATCAGAAACTTGTGCATAGCTGCTCCTGACCAGCGGGCAGTTAAATGCCTGAAGGTCAGTATAGATGTTGCAAAAGATGTGCCAATGTTGGACCCGATGGATTCGTGGAAGAATTAGTGTTTTTTCCTTACTGATGTGCTGTTCGGATTAATTTATTAATGCTGAGATCCTTCGGTCGCTTCGCTCCTTCACACGAAGTGTGCTCTTCGAGCAGGATGACAATTTGAAAGTGAAGCGTTTGTCATTCTGAGGCGAAGCCGACTGGGAACCGGTTGCGTCAGCTCCCTGTGCAGGCGTACCCGAAGGGTAAGGATCTGTTAATTCAGAGCTTCAGCCAGCAGTGCTGCTTCAAACATAACATGCTTCAAGTCTGGGCGCCCTACGTAAAGATAATGTCATGACTTCGATAGCAGGATTGCTCACTGTATTCAGTGGAACTGAAAGGTTCTTAATGCACCAATCCGGCAGTGTATACTAAAAGTGGTTTTTAACATCCGGAGGAAAAACACAACCAGTGGAAAAATCCATGACACCCAAAATCCCGCCCAAATTTGCCGTCCTGCAGCTCTCCGGCTGCGCCGGCTGTGAAGTCTCGCTGCTGAACGCCGGCGAGTGGGTGGAGCAGTTTGACCTGGTGTATATGCCGCTGGTTGTCAGCGCCTACGACGTACCGGATGTGGATGTGCTGCTCATCTCCGGCGGGGTCAGGTCGGATGAAGACCTGCACAACCTGCGGCGCGCGGTGAAGCATGCCAAAAAGGTGGTGGCAGTGGGCACCTGCGCCCTCTCGGGCGGTGTGGCCAACCTGGGCAACCGCGACGAAGTGCGTGAATTGTTCATGTCGCAGACCCAGCGGCGCGACCTGCCGCGCCTGCTGCCCAAAAGCCAGCCGGTGGATGATTTCGTGGAGTTGATCTTTTTCTGCCCGGCTGCCCGCCCACGCCAGAGCTCTTCATGGCTGCGCTGCTGGAACCGCCGGATTTCTCGGCATCCATGATTGTCTGCCAGGAATGCGGGCGAAAGAAACTGAAAGATATGAAACCGAAGCATCTAACCGGCTTTCAGCGCGGCGAGGTGCTGCCGGATATCTGCCTGATCAACCAGGGCTACCTGTGCGTGGGTTCATCCACGCGCGGGGGCTGCCGCGCGCTGTGCACGCGCCCCGGCCATCCCTGCGTGGGCTGCCGCGGGCCTTCTGACGTGCTCATCGAAAAAGATTCGCAAGCCTGGCTGACCAGCATCCAGCGCGTGTTTGACGCCATGACCGAAATCCCGCAGGACGAGCTGCGCGAGGCGCTGGTTTCGCCGCAGCTGGCCCTGTTCCTGTTCCAGTTCGCGGATTATGCCGGCCTGGGCAAGCCGCCGCGCCCGAAGGAAAAGGTGCTTTAATGGCCACGCTGACCTTTCCGCTCTCCCGCATTGAAGGCCACGCGCGCGTTGAGATCGAGGTGCGTGAAGGCAAGGTTATTTCCACGCGTTTCCAGGCGATGGAAAAACGCGGCTTCACGTTAATGGTGCAGGGCGTGCCGGCCGAACAGATGCCGGTGATCGTGCCGCGCATCTGCGGGGTGTGCTCCACCGCCCACCATGTGGCATCGGTCAAGGCGCTGGAGAACGCTTACGGCGTCCAGCCGCCCAAACTGGCAGATGACCTGCGCGAGATTTTGCTTTTGGGGCAGATCCTGCAGAACCAGGCCACTTCCCTGTTCGTGTTCACCATGCCTGACCGGCTGGGCGTGGACAGCCTCTTCCATATTTCGCCCGAAGAAGCCGACAAGACCGCCCAGTTCAGCATTGCCAGGCGCGCCCTGAAACTGCGCCAGCTGGGCACTGACCTGATCAGCCTGGCGGGCGGGCAGTTCATCCACCCGGTCAAGGCGGTGGTGGGCGGGATGAGCAGCGGCATTGACGCCGCTCGGGCTGACGGTTTCCGCCAGCGGCTGCTGGATGCGCTGCCGGCAGCCTGCGAACTGGTGGAGTTTTACTGGGAGATCACCATGCGCATGAAAGAGCGCATCGGCTCGTGGGGCGACGACCAGCCGGCCTATTACATCACCTCCACCGAACGCGATACCCCCTGCTACAACTCGCAGGTCATCCGCGTGATGACCCCCGCGGGCGAATGCTGCCGCGAATTTTCAGCCGGCGAATTCCGCAATTACCTGACCTTTGAGGAGACCGATTACTCCTATGCCGGGCGCACATCCTATGAGGGCGGGGTGATGCGCGCCAACTCGCTGGCGCGCGCCAATATGACGCGCACCATGGGCACCAAATTGGCAGGCGATTTTCTGCGCCGGCTGCGCGCGGAGTTCGGCCACCCGGCGCATCCCATCCTGCTGTTTGACCTGTGCCGCGGGATCGAGCTGGTGTATGCCATCGAGCGCGGCGCCGAGCTGCTGGAAGCACCGCTGGACAAGGAAGACCCGCATGTAGCTTACACGCCCAAAGACGGCGAAGGCTGGGGGCTGGTGGAAGCGCCGCGCGGGCCGCTGATCCACCACTATGTGATCGAGAACGGGACTATCGCGCTGGGAGAGTTCATCATCCCTACCGTCCACAACATGCTGGCCATCGAGCGCGCGCTGCGCGTGGCGGCGGAAAGATATGTCACTGCCGACAGCGTCAACCTGGAACTGGAGCGCGCCGTGGGGCGCGTGGTGCGGGCCTTTGACCCGTGCATCGCCTGCGCGACGCATTAATCTTACAGGTCAGAAATTTGTGCTTTCGAATTTAGCGTCATTTTTATTAAATCATTAACATCAATTTCTTCAAATCCAATAACATATGTTCTTAATTTGGTTCCAATGGGGTCCTTCCATTTGGCGGGGATGCCGGATGCGCCAACGATCACACCCATCACTGCGCCAACCTGGCTGGCGGTGGTGTCGGCGTCCAGCCCGCACAGCGCGGTGATGCGCAGCGCCTCCTCAAAATCGCCCTGGCCGAACAGCAGCCCGATGACCAGCATGGCCGCGTTGGGGAAGGTGTGCACCCAGTGGTACTGCCGGGCGTAAGTTTCGTAAACCCTGCGCATGGGCGCCTGCCAGTCATGCGCCTGCGCGCACCAGGCCATGGTCTGGCGCACGACTTCGGTTAACTTGCTCTGCGGGGGGATATACGCCAGCGCGTTCTCCAGCAGTATGCGCGTGTCGGTTTCATAAAAAGCCAGGCTGGCCAGGGCAGCGCAGAAGATCTCGCCGTAAACGCCTTCGCCGCTGTGCGCGATGACCCCGTCGCGGATGGCCAGCTCCGCGGCCAGCTCCGGGCGGCCGGGTGCCAGCAGCCCGCACACCTCGCCCTTCATCAACCCGCCGATCCACCAGTTGTAGGGGTTGTCCACCTCGCCTGATTCGGGCGGCAGGATGCCGCGCAGCATGTTTTCGATGGCGATCCTTTCGGCGGTGTAGGTGGTTTCCAGCGGCAGGTGCGCCACCCATTCGCGCCCGAGCTGCTCGCTGGTGAAATCGGGGCCGTATTCTTCAATGGCATGCAGCAGCAGGATGCCGTAGCCGGTATCGTCGTTAAGCGTTTCGGGCGGCTTGACCACATAATCGCGCATCTCGCCGTAAGTTGAAAGGATGCGTTCATGCGTCCAGCCCTCCACGGGCAGGCCGAACGCGCCGCCGATGCACTTGCCCAGCCAGGCGCCATGCACCTTGTCGTAATATACTTTTGGGTCCAGGGGCGGCATGGGTGCGGCAGGTGGCTTCGGCCAGGTGGCGCGGATCTCCTGCAGGGTTTTGGGGATGGCCAGGCGCTCGGGATGGATGAGCGGTGCCTGCCGCAGCAGGCGGTTGATGTCGGAAATGAGCAGGAGCAGGTCCTGCAGGCGGTTTTCCTTAAATAGCTGATGGCCTTTGGTTACCAGCGCATCAGCCGCGGCAACGTCATAACCCTTGTTGCCCATTTCCTGCACGATATCCGCGGCGGGATAAATGAAGACACCGTCGCGCACTTCAAGCTGCCACTGGCTGCGGATCCAGGTTTCGCGGTCAGGGGAGGAGGGCATGATTTAAGTATAGTGGGAAAAAGAGATTCCCTCACCCCCGCCTCTCCCCGCTGGGGAGAGGAGCTTAACTCCCTCTCCCGATTCGGGAGAGGGTTGGGATGAGGGGAAAAAACCAGCAAACTAATTTTTATAAGCTCTCAGCGTGATGCTGGCGATTTTTTTATCCAGGCTGGAAACATCAATCTTGTTCTCTTCTAAAAGCGCCTGAACACCTTCATCGGAAGCGATCATGTCGGACGAATAATATTTTCTATCCAAAATTTCAATGCGGTCAAAACCAGCCGCGCGCATGAGGCCCAAATATTCTTCCTCATCCAGCGCGCCGGAGATGCAGCCTGCCCAGGCGGAAAGCTGCTCCACCAGCAATTGCGGCAGCTGGCCGTAAGTGACGATATCCGAAACATTCAGCACCCCGCCCGGCCGCAGAACGCGATTAGCCTCAGCGAAGACCGCGGCTTTATCGGCGGAAAGGTTAATGACGCAGTTGGAAATGATGACGTCCACCGATGCGTCCGGCAGCGGGATATCCTCGATATAGCCATAGCGGAAATCCACATTTTTCAAGCCCTGCTTTTTGGCGTTGGCGCGCGCCAGGTCGAGCATTTTGGGTGTCATATCCAGGCCGATCACCTGCCCGGTTGGGCCGACCGCTTTGGCGGCCAGGAAGCAGTCGATGCCGCCGCCCGAGCCCAGGTCAAGAACGGTCTGGCCGGGTTTGAGGTCGCCGATGGCGGTCGGGTTGCCGCAGCCCAGCGAGATATCGGTCACCGACTCAGCCAGGCCTGTAAGTTCCGCAGATCCGTATAGATCAGCCGAAATTTCTGAAATCCCGCTGTCACTGCCGCAGCAGCAGGACGAACCGCCGCCGCAGCAGGAAACGCGCTGCGGTTTTTCCATGACTTGTTCTGCCAAACTGCCATATTTGCTTCTGACCGCCTGGGTGATGCGGTCTTTCTGGTTTTGATCTACTGCCATTTTTCTCTCCTTGAAGATAGGTTGATATATTTATCGATATCCATATGCGTTTAGAAAAAGAAATTAATCCACATCAAACTTCGACATCAGCATGCCGCAGCAGCTCACCACATTATCCTGGTTGGTCCTGTAAAAGACCTGCTTGCCTTCCTTGCGGCTGGTCAGCAGGCCGCTGCGGGCCAGGATCTCCAGATGGTGCGAGACGGTCGGCTGGGTGAGATTAAACGCATCCACGATCTCGCTGACGGTAATTTCTTTCTCCAGCAGCATCTCAAGTATTTTCTGCCGGGTGGGGTCCGCCAGCGTTTTACAGAATTCCACGCAGTCCAGTTTGATTGGCATAATATATAGATAGATATAAATATGTCTATATGATAATGGAGAGAACTTTTTTTGTCAAGTGGTTTTGCTTAAATGGGACATAAGCCTGTGAAAACGCATTCCTTGGCAAACCATCCTTTGGTGCTTTGCCTCACCCGCAGGTCACCCCTCGGGTTGGCTTTTTCTCCACTCTTATCTTGCGGTGCTGAATGCGGATCTGGTTTTGCTTTTCCGGGGTTATTCGATTGTGCTACAAAATGCAATTCCCCCGCTTCTCGCGAAACCGGTTTGCCTTATCGGGATAGTCCCTTGCACGAAGCATGCTCTTTGAGCATGATGACAGGATTAATCTGTCACTCTGAGCGCAGCGAGTGCGCAGCCTACCCATAAGGTAAGAGTCTAATTTGTATGAAAAAAATAGATCCTTCGGGCTTCGCCCTCATGATGACAAATTTCGACTGTGTCTCACCGAACTGTGATCTTTTAGAAGGATGACAGCCAATGAGATGATGATCTTAATATGCGGACAGAACAAATGAGTTTCAATCTTATATTGAATATTAAATTGGTAGGTGCGAAGCACGAAGTCCTGAGCGCAGCGTAGGATGCTTCGCACCTACCAGGAATTCAAGCTGATAAACCACTTCAGTAAAGTCTCTAAATCTCTTTCACATATTCATCCAGATGGACGGCTTTAACCATGCCGGCTGTCTGGTAAAAGTGAACAGCGTTGGCGTTGACGCTCTCAACCGCCAGGCCGGCTTTGGGCAAGCCCAATGCTTTGAATTCAATGAACGAGCGCTGCAGCAGCGCACGGCCAATGCCGAGTTTGCGGAATGGCTTTTTAACTGCCAGCTGGCGGATCCAGCCGATATCGGATTGCTTGAAGCACAGGCAGGTGCCGATGATCTCATCATCCTTGATTGCCAAAAACCACAGCTTTTCGTCAAAGGTATCCGGGCGGATCATGAATTCTTTCCACTCCTTAAACGGCTGCGGGTCGCGCTCGCGCCAATCGAAGGCTTCCTGGATGAGGGCATGGATGCCAGGCTCGTCCTGGCCGGCAACCGCTGTGCGAATGCTGAATCCGGGCGGCAATTCCGGTTCGGTCTGGCCGCCGGACAGCTCCTTATGCATATTAAAGATATATTTCTTGATCCGGTAACCTGCTTCCTCCAAAATCGATTTTTGATGGGAAGCGGTATCAGAAACATGGGTATAAATACCGCGCTTGGCGGGATCGTTCAACTCCTGAATTATATTGGCCGCGCGCTTTTCGCACATAACCAGCAGCCCTAAAAAGAGATCGGTTTCTTCGGTGCCGGGATCATCATAGATCACCATGCGTACGCCTTCACCCCAGGGCAGGTCAGCGCCATACCCGCGCAGCGTGCCCTTGGCATCAAAAGCCAGCCAGGCATCCCGGGCGAGATTGATCTGCTGCCAGTCATGCGACAAATCTTCCCTGTCTGTATCGGGAAAGCCGACATCACGGATATCACAGCGGATCATTAAGTCGAAAACAGATTCTTCATCCTGCGCGGTTGGTAGGCGCAAAAAGTATTTTTCAAACATAAGACCTCAAATGAAAAAATATTAACAGCCGCAATTTTCTGAAGGAACCAGAATTTAACGGATAACCTGGTGAATTAAAATTCCTTGCCGAATTTGGCCGCTTCCTTTTTAAGTAGTTCTGAACGCGCTTTCAAGCCGGGAATCGTTTCGTCTGTACCTTGGAACAGGGCGCTGGCCATCAGGATGCGCGCGTTGCCGTCAAGGCGTTCTGCCGCGTCGTAAGCGGCGTCCAGGCTTTTGCCCAGGACGAAAAGCCCGTGCCAGGGCGCCATTACCGCAGCCGCCTGGATCTTGAGCGCATTTTCCTTTTTATGCAGTTCCGACGCGATGGAATCCGCGAGTTCTTTGGAATGGGCGGGCGCGAAAACGCTGAAACCGATTTCGCCGAATTTGAGGGTGCTTTCCAGCACCGGGATCATCGGCAGGCCTGCTGCGCAGAACACCAGCACATTTTCGGCATGGCAGTGGATGACCGCATTGCCATCCGGAAATTCATTATAGAGGCGGAAGTGGACTTTCGCTTCCCGCGAAAGTTCGCCGTTGCCTTCCAGTTGATTGCCGGCAAGGTCCGCCACCAGCACCTGGTCCGGATTAAGCCGCCACTGAAAATTGGAGCCGGCAAAGCGCGGGGTGATGCAAATATGGCTGCCAACCCGCACGCTGATATTGCCGCCGGCAGCGTCGGTCAGTTTGCGGTCATAAAGCAGTCTTCCGATTTCACAGATTTTTTCACGTGTAGCTTGGACGTCCAGAGCCATGGGTAAATTCTCCTTTTTGCATGCCTGTCGGGCGGATTATAACATTCGCTTCTTGAATTGATAGCTATTGTAAAACCTGGCAAATTAATCCGCACCCTGAGCTTGTCGAAGGGTGCGGAAACTGTAATTGTAAAAGCGTTGCTTACATCAATAAAATATGAATCAGAATCCTTCTATTGGTACCCGCCGCTGGAGGCGTGAATGCCGCGTTCCGCGCGGATTTTCTCTTCATAACCGGATTTCAGATAGGCAGACTCCGGATCTTCAGGCACACCCATCTCTTCGCGTACCTGGGCAAGCAGCGGACGGACATCAGTCTTAAAGGCTTCAGTGATAATCCGATGGGCGCCCAGCACGTCACCGGCAAGCTGTGCCTGCTTCAGCATTTTCCGCGGGACAAGCAGGGCTTTGGCATAGGCTTCCTGGCAATTGATGACCGAATGGATCATGGCTGCCACTTTGCCCTCAATATTGAAAGACTGGTCAATCATGAACGCAATCGCTTTTGCAGTCCCGCTGGCAGGCGCATCACTGCTATCAACCGCGCTGGCAATCTCATGATAGATCAGGAAAAGTTCAAAGGGATTAACACTGCCGACCATCAGGTCATCATCGGCATATCGGTGGCTGTTGAAATGGAAACCGCCCATTTTGCCTTCATCCATCAGGAAAGCCACAATCTGCTCAATATTGGCACCCAGCGGGTGATGACCCAGATCAATCAGAACTTGAGCCTGATCTCCCAGCTTTTTGGTCAGCATATAAGACGTACCCCAGTCAGGAATATCGGTGGAATAAAAACCAGGTTCAAAGAATTTATATTCGAGCAGGGCGCGTGATCCTTTGGGCAGATGAGGCAGTAATTTCTTCAGATTTTCCTCGACGCGGTGTTTGCGGACGCGCAGGTCATCCTGCCCGGCGTAATTCGTTCCATCCGCGAACCACAGGCTCAACAGGTCGCTGCCGGTTTGCTCCATGATCGCGCAGCACTCGATCATATGGTCCAGCGCTTTTTGCTGGACAGAAGCATTTGGATTGGCAATCGAGCCGAGCATATACTCCTGCTCCTGAAAAATATTCGGGTTGATGGCGCCCAGCCTGAGCCCCAGGCTTTCTGCCATCTGGCGCATGGCGGCAAAGTCACCGTCTTCAGGTTTGTCCCAGGGGATATGTAAAGCCACTGATGGCGAGATGCCAGTCATTTTATGAACCATAGCCGCGTCATTGAGCTTGTCAGTCGTGGTTACAGCCGCGCCTGGCCAGGGAAAAGCTTGAAAGCGTGTGCCGCTGTTCGCGTATCCCCAACTGGGTGTTTCAATCGCCTGCGCCTTCAAACTTGCTTTTACCTTGTTTAAATCCAATCCTTGAGAAGCAGCTCGTTCGGATAAAAGATCAAATTCTCTTTTATAAATGCCCATCATACCCTCCAAATCTTGTCCTGCAGAAAAAGAATAATTGAATTTTAACATAAGGAGAATTGCGCTTTAATGCGTGCTAAGATTAAAATATATGTGATTCAAAATAACCATCATTTTTGGAAATTTGATATTTTTGAGTCGAGAAGAATTTTTCAGGACGGAAAAAGGTCGTGATATCTGTCATAAAAGATAATGACATTTATTGACAAGATATTGGATGTATGGCATAATCCCGCCAATTAACCGTTAATATTTCAATTAATAATTGACCTACCTTAACATCAAGTAAGCAGATCACCAAAATTGGTGGTGGGAATCCAGATTCAAAAAGCCGGTTTTTATAAAACGAAAAAATAAACCTGATTCTGTTGAAAAACGGAATAATAAAAACCAAGTATTCTAAGGAGGTGATGCCTGAAAGGTGAAGATCGAAATTATTGCAAAAAAAAGAGTACGAAAAAATTCAAAATCAACCTCAAAGGAGTTGAGAAGATGAAAAAGAAAGTATTTTTGTCCCTCGTAATACTAGTCGCAGTTGCAATCTCTGCATGCGGCCCAAAAGCCGCCGGTGAAATCAAGGTCGCTAACCTTTCACCGCTTTCCGGCCCTGTCCCAACCTTTGGTGAATCCACCACAAACGGCTTCAATTTTGCCGTTGATGAATGGAATGCCAAGGGCGGCGTTGCTGGAATGAAGATCGTCCCCATTGTTGAAGATAGCCAGTGCACCGCAGACCCGGCTGTAAATGCCGCCAATAAGGTCATTGACCAGGATGGCGCCAATTACATCGTCGGTGAAGTCTGCTCATCCGCTTCTATCCCGGTTTCCGAAATCGCCGAGGAAAAGGGTGTAGTTCAGATCAGCCCCACTTCCACCAATGCCAATGTAACGCTGGATGTGGATGGCAATACCAAAAAGTATGTTTTCCGTGCCTGCTTCATTGATCCCTTCCAGGGTCTTGTGATGGCAAAATTTGCAACCGAACAGGGTTTCAAGACCGCCTTCATCATGGCCGATCAGGGCAATGACTATGTCCGCGGCCTTGCCGAACAGTTTGAGAAACACTTTGTTTCCTTCGGCGGGACCGTTGTCGGCAAAGAGAATTACACCGGCACAGACACTGACTTCTCAGCAATTCTGACCAAGGTTGCCGACAGCGGCGCCGAAGTGCTTTGGCTGCCTGATTACTATAACGTTGTCAACCTGGTTGCCGCGCAAGCCAAAGAAAAAGGCGTGACCGCTGCAATGATGGGTGGTGATGGCTGGGATTCCGCAGACCTTGACCTGGCTGCAGTGGATGGATATTTCTATTCCAACCACTATTCTCCCAAAGACAGCCGCCAGATCGTTGTTGACTGGGTAGCAAAATACAAAGCCAAATTTGGCGCTGAACCCGATGCGCTAGCGACCCTGGCTTATGATGCAACGAACATCCTGTTAGCCTCTATTGAAAAGGCTGGCAAAGATGATCCCGCCGCTGTTGCTGCTGCGATGGAGAAAATCGAGTACGAAGCAGTTTCCGGCAAAGTCACTTTTGATGCACAGCATAACCCGATTAAATCCGCAGTTGTGCTCCAGGTCAAAGATGGCGCAGTTGATTTCGTAGCTTCAGTTGCCCCATAATCGTTAACAAACGTTTGAAATTCAGGGGCGGCCTCTCGCAGACCGCCCCTTAAAAATCCACAACAGAAAGCAGGATCCTCCCATGGAACTTAAAAGAGAAATCCTATTGTCAACTGGATAATAAAAAGCAAAGTCTTTGGGATTTTATTTTTTATCATCCTGGGTGCTCTGGCTGTTTTTAAGCTTGGCCAGGCACTGCTGGATAATCCCTCCCTGTTCATTCAGCAGGCTGTCAACGGCTTGCAACTCGGCTTTGTTTATGCCCTCATTGCCCTGGGTTACACCATGGTCTACGGTATTGTGCGCTTAATCAACTTCGCCCATGGCGATGTATTCATGATTGGCGCTTTCACCAGTTTTTTTGCAATTTCCCGCTTCAATTTGCACTTATGGTTAGTATCATTATTCCCAAGTGTTCCGGTGTTTGCCGGACAGATTATCGGTACCATCACAGTCATTATTTTTTCAATGGCATTGTGCGCTCTGCTTGCTTTCACAATCGAACGCATCGCTTATAAACCGCTGCGCAACGCGCCGCGCATTTCAGCCTTGATCACCGCTATTGGCATTTCATTCTTTCTTGAATATTTCAGCGGCCTTAAATTTGTTTTCACCGCGAACTATATAACCTACAAGCGGCCGTTTGAAGTTCAAACCTGGTTTGTCGGTCCTGAAGGATTCGGAACCCTCCAGCCTGGTCTTGCGCCGCCGCCCAACAGCGTGTTATTCTCTAATATTTTTATCATCATTGTATTGACTTCTTTCTTCCTGCTGTTCCTGCTTCAATTTATTGTCAAGAAAACCAGGATTGGCAAAGCGATGCGCGCAGTAGCTTATGACAAGCCCACTGCCCGCTTGATGGGCATCAATGTGGATGCAGTTATTTCAACCACCTTTGCGATAGGCGCTTCCCTGGCTGGTGCTGCAGGCATGCTTTATGCCATTGCCTTTCCGCAGGTATTCTTCTTTATGGGCATCACGCCCGGCCTGAAAGCCTTTGTGGCTGCAGTGCTGGGAGGCATCGGCAGCATCCCGGGCGCCTTTATTGGGGCACTGATCATGGGTCAGGCGGAAACGCTCAGTGCGGCCTATATTTCCACTCCCATGCGCGACGCCATTGCCTTCAGCATTTTGATCATCGTACTGCTGGTCAGGCCTAAAGGCATCCTGGGTGAAATCACCAGCGAGAAAGTGTAGGCGGCTGACATGAAAAAAATTAAATCAACAACCCTTACTTTTATAATCAGCGCCGTAGCTGTTTTTGCAGTCTTTCAGATTCTGATGAGTCTGGGAATCCTGAACACTTTCTGGAGTACCATCCTTCGACTGGCAGGCGTGATGGCTATTGTCAGCCTTGGGTTGAATTTGATCTATGGCTTCAATGGCCAGTTCTCGCTGGGCCAATTTGGATTTTATGCCATCGGTGCATACACGGCGGCCGATATCACCTATCGCTGGACACAACTCGATAGTGCGCTTGGCTTGACCGTAATCCTGGCGATTGCCCTGTTGATCGGCGCGGCGATTTTGCTGGTGAGCATGGTGGTGGGAAAAATGCGCGGATTGGATACGCTTTCCGCTTTTGCCTTATATCTTGCGGGTGTAGTGGTTGCCATCCTGATCGCGGTTCGGATCGGCACTTTGGCATCAGGCCCCGTAACGATGCTATTTGCTGCACTCCCGGAAAAAATCGCTTTAACCGTGATCTTTCTGCTCGCTGTATTATTAGGTGGATTGATTGCTGCTGAGGTGAGCTTCCTTTTTGGCTTGCCAATCTTTACCCTGGGATCCGACTACTTTGGCATCGCGACACTGGGATTCACAATCATTGTCAAGGTGCTGCTTGGATAATTCGGATACGATGTTCGGCTTTGAGGAAATGAAAGGTGCGCGCGGGATGATCGGTATCCCAAAAATCACAACCTGGTTTTGGGTATTTTTCTTCCTGTTCTTTACCGTTGTTGTAATCCGTAATCTGTTGAATTCCAGTTATGGGCGTGCGATTGTATCCATTCGTGAGGATGAAACAGCAGCGACTGCCATGGGCATCAATGTGGCTTATTACAAGAATATTACCTTTGTCATCGGCAGTCTGTTTGCCGGTTTGGCAGGCGGGCTTTACGCTCACATTAATGGCTTCCTGCATCCCAATACTTTTTCATTTATCAAATCGTTTGATCCGCTGATCATTGTGGTCTTTGGCGGATTGGGCAGTGTGACCGGCACTGTGGCAGCTTCTTTTGGATGGGCTTTGGTGTTGGAAGGTGTCCTTCGCCTCGTTTTACCGGATGGATTTGAAACCTGGCGTTTTGTGGTATACCCGGTCCTTTTGCTGATCATGATGCTGCTTAAACCACAGGGCTTGTTTGGCAACTTTGAAATACCCTTCATTCGTGCGGTCATTCCGCCATTGAAGAAGAAAACCCATACAGCTGAATCAAATTCAACCAAGGAGGCTGCATAAATGGGCGCCAGAATTATCAAATAACGGAAAACCTCTCCTTGAACTTAGACAACTCTGCCGTCACTTTGGCGGTTTGAAGGCAGTCCATAAAGTGGACCTGGTTCTTCAAGAGGGTGCTCTGAACGGTATGATTGGTCCGAACGGTTCAGGGAAGACCACGATTTTTAATGTCATCACGGGCATCTATGAACCTACTGACGGTGAAGTTGTTTTTGACGGACAGAATATCAGCGGCTTTGCTCCATTTGTGATCAACCAGCTTGGGATCGCACGGACCTTCCAGAATATCCGCCTATTTCCAAATTTAACCGTTCTGGATAATGTGCGCATTGCCTACCATCCGCACGCCGGATATGGAATGGCCGATGCGATCCTTCGCAATGGGCATTACGAAAAAAAAGAACGCGAATTAACTGAAAGAGCACAGGAATTTTTATCAGTCTTCAACCTTCAGGATCGGCAGGGAGAGATTGCGAAAAACTTGCCTTACGGTGAACAACGCCGACTTGAAATTGCCCGCGCTCTGGCTTCAAATCCAAAATTGCTGCTGTTAGATGAACCTGCCGCCGGAATGAATCCAAAGGAAGTGGCAACGCTGATGGAATTGATTCACTTCATCCGGGATAAATTCAAGCTTACCGTGCTTTTGATTGAACATCAGATGCGGGTAGTCATGGGAATCTGCGAACATATTACTGTTATGGATTTCGGCGAAGTTATTGCGAGAGGATCGGCCCAGGAAGTCCAGGGTAATCCGAAAGTGGTTGAGGCTTACCTTGGTTTGGGTGCGGCCGAACTGACAAAGAAATTCCTCAAGGAGCGGAAGCAATGATGCTTGAAGTTGAAAAAATCAATGTTTTTTACGGCGCCATTCATGCCTTGACTGATGTCAGCTTCCATGTAGATGAAGGCGAAATTGTTACGCTGATCGGCGCAAATGGCGCTGGCAAGAGTACTTCGTTAAAGACAATTTCCGGACTTCTCCGCTCGGCAGATGGCTGTATTGAATTTCTTGGACAGGATATCACTCAGACAGCCGCGGAAGATATTGTTAAACGCGGGATCATTCACACACCTGAAGGACGAAAGATTTTTGCCCCGTTGACGGTGACTGAAAACCTGGAGATGGGCGCTTTTCTTCAGAAGGATAAAAGCCAAATTGAGTGCGATATGCGCGAAATGTTCGAACGTTTTCCGAGATTAGGAGAACGGCGCAACCAATTGGGCGGCACACTTTCAGGCGGTGAGCAGCAAATGCTGGCGATGGCGCGCAGCCTGATGTCACATCCAAAACTGCTTTTACTGGATGAGCCTTCCATGGGCCTTGCCCCAATCCTGGTTGAACAAATCTTTGAGATCATTCGGGAAATTAATAAGCAGGGCGTTAGCATTCTCCTGGTTGAGCAGAATGCCAAAATGGCACTATCCATTGCTGACCGCGCTTATGTTTTAGAAACAGGCAATGTGGTGCTTCAAGGCGATGCGAAAACAGTCATGGAAAATCCGATGGTCGCCGAAGCGTATCTGGGTGGGTAGAAAAAGGAGATATAAAATGAGCAAGATTACTAAGACATTATTATTCTTTATCCTGCCTATCCTGGGGATTCTTTTTTATGATCCGGCAGCGCTGATAAAAGCACCTATCTTAATCGTCATTGTGGCTGCCTTTTTTATTGGCATTGGCATGCTATTAATGAAAGGCTATGCGACTGTCCTCACTTTTGCAATTTTCCTGAATGGCATGAATGTGATTGTGCGCCTGTTGATGCTTGTTTCAACTGCATTTACTGAAGCATGGCGTTTTTCAGCCGGGATTTCGCAATTTTTACTTTTGCAGGCCTGGCAATATCATTCTTCCTGATGCTCAGGCTGGATAAGATGGATGTCAGAAAAACAATGGTTCGACAGTAAGTGAATTAATACTTTTTAGAGGCCGGCTTATGCCGGCCTCTTGCTTTTAATTTAGGTTGATGTTTCATGGCAAATTTTGGCACAATTATTTAGGTGTTTTAAATCTGAATAAGTTGAAAATATTAACAAAAGGATAATAATTTCATCATGGTTCTATTAACTAATATCGGATATGATAAATATATGGATAAAAAACGGGTTTTATTCTTGTGTACAGGCAATTCAGCCCGCAGCCAGATGGCTGAAGCAATATTGAGGAAATTCGCCGGAGAGAATTTTGAAATATACAGTGCCGGATTGGAGCCAAAAGAGATCAATCCTTTAACTCTAAAAGTGCTTAATGAAGCGGATATAAATACTGAAGGTCAATACGCCAAACCCCTATCTAAGTATATTGGAAAAATGCATTTTAGTTATTTGATTACTGTTTGCAGCAACGCAGAAGAGCGCTGCCCCTTCTTCCCGGGTGTGGACACGCGCATGCATTGGCCGTTTGACGATCCGGCAGCTTTCAATGGTTCAGACGAAGAAAGAATTGCCAAATTTCGGGAAATTCGTGACCAGATCCAGGTCAGAATCATTGACTGGTTGAAAGAACTTGGGATCTCATATACGAAATAATACTTCCCGCTAAACCTGAAATTATTACCATTTATTCTGCTATAAGTTCTTAGACAACATAGATACAACTCTCTATTCAATCCCTTCTATAATTCTTTCAATGAATCAAAATATTAAATCTATGGAAATTCGCATTCAGGGTATGGATTGCTCGGAATGTACTGCCCATGTGGACCGCGCCATCCGTTCGGTGCCTGATGTTTATGATGTTCAGGTTTTCCTCGGGGCGGAAAAAGCCAAAATTGCATTTCAAGAAAATACGCCTGACCTCAAATTGATCCGGCAGGCGGTGAGAGATGCTGGCTATGAGGTGATTCTTGATCCTGGAGAGCAGCAGGTTGACATTGCCAGTGAAAAAGAAAAAGAAACTTCCAACCGGTTGAAAAAGGTTTTGTTGATTGTTTTCGGCCTGGTCCTTTTCGTTGCCGTGTTTGGAGAATGGCTGGGCATCTTCGAGCAGGTGACAGATTTAATTCCCTGGTTCGTCTGGCTGGCAATGATTGTTGTCGGCGGATGGCCTATTTTTCAAAATGTGGCTCGTTCGGCGCTTAAAAGGACAGGTGATTTCTCACTCACTGATGACTCTGGGCGTAATTGCGGCAATCGCAGTAAAAGAATGGCCTACGGCTGCTGTGGTTGTGCTTTTTATGCGTGTGGGAGATTATGTTGAAGGGCTGACAACTGGAAACGCACGCAAAGCAGTAAAAAATCTGACCAGCATGGCGCCGCAAACCGCGCACGTGGAGAAACAGGGGAAAGAAAGCGCTATTCCGATTGCCAGGGTTAACATTGGTGATATTGTTGTTATTCGACCTGGAGAATCGATACCGGTTGACGGGGAAGTTATCGGCGGGTCAGCGGTAGTGGATCAATCGGCTATCAGCGGTGAAGCAATGCCAGTCGATGCAATTATCGGAATTAAAGTTTTCGCCGCATCCATTATCAAAGTTGGTATGCTGAAAATAAGAACAACAGCAATTGGCACGGATACAACTTTTGGCAAGGTCATCACTTTGGTGGAAGAAGCTGAAGGCAACCGCGCAGATGTGCAGCGCGTAGCTGACAAATTCGCGGGATATTATTTGCCTGTGGTGGCTGCCATCGCCTTGCTGACGCTGATATTCAGACGCGATCCGCTGGCAGCGGCAGCAACACTGGTAGTTGCTTGTTCCTGCTCCTTCGCACTGGCTACGCCGATTGCCATGCTGGCATCCATTGGTTCAGCCGCCAAACAGGGTTTGCTGATTAAAGGCGGCAAATACCTTGAGACGCTTGCAAAAGTAGATACGCTGTTCGTGGATAAAACGGGTACCCTGACGACAGGAAATCCCCAGATAACGGATATCGTACCATTTGGAAAGTTCACTGAAGATGAACTTCTGAAATATGCAGTTTCGGTCGAGCAGTATTCCGAGCACCCTTTGGGAGCAGCAGTTCGCCAGAAAGCCGTTCAGCAACATGCCGCCAGCCTTGAGGTTAGGGAGTTTGCCAATATTTCCGGAAAAGGGGTTACAGGCAAGGTGGGAAATTTCCATATAGAAATCTTGAACAATCTGGATTTAGAACAGAATAAAAATATCGATGAAGTCCTTGAAAAGTTGACGGCTGAGGGAAAGACCACCTTCTTTATTTTGGTCAATAAGGAACTGGCAGGCATAATGGCAGCTGCTGACACGCCGCGTCAAGAAGTAAAGATGGCACTTGAAGCAATCAAGGCCATGGGTATAAACCAAATTGTACTTTTGAGTGGCGATAAATTGCCGCCGGTTAAAAATTTGGCGGAATGACCTGGGAATTGATTTCCGCGCCGGATTATTGCCTGAAGAGAAAATTGCAGCGGTGCGAAAAGCACAATCTGAAGGAAAATTAGTTGCGATGGTCGGTGATGGCATTAATGACGCCCCGGCATTGGCGCAAGCAGATGTGGGCATTGCCATGGGTGCTACAGGGAGTGAAATCGCGATTGAAGCAGCTCACATTGCCCTGCTGCGTGAAGATTGGATGCTGGTGCCGCAGGCGTTTGAAATTGCCCACCGCACAATGCGAGTAGTGAAATCCAATATTTTATTCACGGCCATCTACAATCTTGCCGGTTTATCTCTGGCAGCGTTTGGTTTTCTCCCGCCGGTGCTGGCCGCAGCTCTGCAGTCTTTGCCGGATGTGGGCATCCTTGCCAACTCAGCCCGGCTGATACAGAAATAATCAATCGATAGAATTATCTATATTATTTTGGAATTATTATTTAAACCTGATTTTTCAGATTGACATTTCCTGATTAAAATCATCAGGTGAAGCACATTATCGATGTAAGCCATGTTACCTTTTCTTTTTTCGAAGAAGATAATCCTGAATCCCTTGTATTGGATGACCTCTGCCTTTCGATTGCGGAAGGCGAATTTATTGCCCTGATCGGACAAAATGGATCTGGCAAGAGTACATTTGCCAAACTGCTCAATGCTTTATTAATTCCTGATAAGGGCACCGTATTAATTAATGGTTTGGACACACGCGAAAGTGCAAACCATTCTTTCATACGAAGACTGGTGGGATTAGTTTTTCAACGTCCCCAGGATCAGATTGTGGCTACCACGGTATCTGAAGACGTGGCCTTTGGTCCCTCTAATTTAGGCTTGCCGCCACAGAAAATTCGCCTACAAGTGACTGAAGCTTTGAAGGCAACCGGGCTTACAGGCTATGAGGAACGCCCTTCATATCTTTTATCAGCAGGTGAAACACAGCGGGTGGCGCTTGCAGGTGTGGTGGCTATGCGGCCAAAATGTATTGTCTTTGATGAGACAACAGCCATGCTGGACCCCCTGGGAAGAGAAATGGTGATGCGGCAGGCGAAAGTGTTGAATAAAGAGGGGATCACCATAATATTCATCACTCATTTAATGGAAGAAGCGGCACAGGCTGATCGAATCCTTGTTCTCCAGCGCGGCCGCCTGGTAATGGATGATACGCCAGCCGAGGTATATTCTTCATCATCACAGATAAAGTCTTTTGGTCTGGATTTGCCGCCTGTGGCTCAGGCAGCCGGTAGATTAAGGCAATTATTTCCCTCACTGCCAAATGCTATTTTTTCCAATGAGGAATTGTTTAATGCCTTGCCGAAATATTCCGGTGCTGCGGATACTTTTGTAACCACAAAGAAAGAGGCAAGTATTGACCAAGATGCAATTAGCGTAACTAACCTCTCCCACGAATACCTGCGAAATTCCCCTCTGGCGCATAAGTCACTGAATGAATGTGATTTGAATGTTGGTACTGGAACCACCCACGGCTTGATCGGCGCGACCGGTTCGGGAAAATCAACGCTGCTCCAACACTTAAATGGCCTGATCAGGCTGCAATCCGGGACGGTTGAAGTTCTCAACTATTCCCTGAATGATGCCAGGGTCGATATAAAAAGCCTTCGCAGATCAGTTGGCCTTGTGTTTCAGCAGCCTGAAGACCAGATATTTGAACAATACGTGGGCGATGAAATAGCCTTCGCTGCCAGGAATTTTGCAGTTCCAGGAAAAATTGCGGACCTTGTAGAAAAAGCCATGCAGGCAGTCGGGCTGGATTTTATGACCTTCAAGGATCGATTGACTTCCACACTGAGCGGCGGAGAAAAGCGGAAAGTGGGCCTGGCATCCGTTTTGGCTGCCCAACCGCAGATTCTGCTCCTTGATGAGCCTCTGGCAGGGCTGGATCCGCTTTCACGCAATGAAGTCATATCCCACCTGAAAGAATTGCACAAAAAAGGAATAACTCTGGTAATTTCGACGCATCAATTTGAAGGTGCTGTTGAATTGATGGAAAAAATATCTGTAATGTCAGATGGCACTGATTTAATCCATGATTCGCCAGGCAGAATATTCATAAATGAAAAAATCCTGAAATCAACGGGAATCAAAGCACCGCTGGTTGCGCAAATTGTCAGGCATTTGCGCAAACTGGGTTGGCCGATTCCGGAAGAAGTCATTGGTTTGGATGATCTGATTACTTCACTCTCTGCCATAGTATCCGGGGGTGAGGGATGAGTGATTTTGAATATTTGCAGAAAGTAACTGTTGGGCAGTATTTGCCATTGGGATCCTGGCTTCACCTGCGGGATCCTCGTGCGAAAATGCTGGGATTCACATTGATGGTGATCGCTTTAACCCTGACAGTTCAATTAAAAGGACTGCTTATCGGGATTGCAGCAGCGTTTATCCTGATGGCATTCAGCAAGATTCCTGCGCGATATGTTCTGCAGGGGCTGCTGACGCCGCTGCCATTTTTATTGATCCTCGTCATCATTCAATTGTTTATAACGCCCCATGTCAGTTCAACCAACCCGATAATCAAGATTTGGGAAATCGAAGTATTTTCCGAAGGCGTGCTGGCTGGTATGCGCTTGTTTCTTAGGTTTTGTGCCTTGGTTATTCTATTAACCATAACCAGCGCAACCCTTTCAACTCTGGAGATGATCCATGGGCTTGATCTGCTCTTTGCGCCGATTACACGACTGGGAATTCGAAGCGGTGCAGTCGCAATGGCCGTTCAAATTACTATGCGTTTCATCCCTTTTCTGGCAATTAATGCTGAAAAAATTGCAAAAGCACAGGCATCGCGGGGAGCGGAATGGGGGATAAAGAAAGGGAATTTTCTTAAGAAGATTAAGCAGGTTTTACCATTAATAATTCCGCTGTTCAGCAACAGCCTAAAGCAATCGGAGACTCTAGCAGATGCCATGCTCGCGCGCGGGTATATAAGTGGCGCGCAGCGAACCAGTATGATGGAATTCAGATTTACCGCCTGGGATTATATATTTTTATTGGTTATGGTGGCTGGTTCTGCGTCGATTATCCTGGTGAGGTGATTTGATGGAGGTGATTGGCAAACCGGCTATTCAAGATTTGCACCCTTCCGCTTTCCGATCGGAAGCCGCCAATAGGCTGCCACAACAGCTGTAGTGATGAAAGCTGAAGCCACCATTTCAGGTAACCCATTCGCAATGGATATGCCCACCAAAGCAACCCATGGTAAAAAACCGAGAAAACCGATCATCCCAAGAACCAGTCCGGTATTCGTAAGGCTGCCAACCGCGCCGGATAAAATTAACGCGGCTGCCGGCCAGCGCTTCAACAGCCTGTAAACCAGCCATGCCGTCGGCCCGATGAAGAGGCGGGGAAGAACAGACAGGAGTGGATTCGTGAACCATACATCCGTTGGACCAGTAGGCGCCAAGGCTGCCTGAAGCATGCTGAATAAGCCAAACACCAGTCCAACCGCAGCTCCGGAAAGCGGGCCAACCACGACTCCCGCAATTATGGCAGGAATGTGCAGGATGGTAAGGGCAGCGCCGCCGAACCAGGGAATAAAGCCCCAGTGTGTCCAACCCAAGACTACTGCAATGGCGGCCATCAGGCCGGTGATCACGATTGACTGTATTTTCTGTCTTTCTTCCATAATCAAGTCACTTTCAAGGGATGTATTTGGTTATTTATCTTATCATTATTATTTTTAAAAATTCTTAAAATATTTCCATAGAATCTATGTATAACACCTGATCGGCCCTCTCCAGGAATAACTGGCATGATTACCAAAACACCTCAATGGATTGCGAGGCTCTTCGTAAGTGAAAAATTAAAATAAATCTCAAATTCCTTATTTATGAAGAATTATGGTATTCTAAGGCTACTTAAAAAAAATAAGGAAAACCTATGCCCAAGCAAAAGACAGTGGTGGCCTGCGCTCTTGGGGAATGTGTACATGTTGCGGGGGTGGTTAATTTTCTGCGGCTGGCAGAGCAAGCCGGATGGCGGACGGTCTTCCTTGGGCCTGCGGTCCAAATTGAAAAAGCGATCCAGTCTGCAATTGCGGAAAAAGCTGACTTGCTGGCAGTGTCTTATCGTCTAACGCCTGAAAACGGCGAAAGGCTGCTGGCGCAATTTGCTGAAGAAGCCGACGACTTAAAAACTAAAGGTATTCAATTTGCCTTCGGCGGAACACCACCCGTTGCCGAGCGTGCAAATAAATTAGCTTTTTTTGATGCGGTTTTCAATGGCGAACAGCCTGTTGAGGAGGTAATGGCTTTCTTAAGGGGTGAAGAATTTTTCAAGAGAGAGGAAAAAGATTTTCCTCAAAAAACGATTGACCGAATCCGCTGGAAAAAGCCCTACCCCCTGCTGAGGCATCATTTTGGTTTGCCAACCATGGAAGCCACACTCAGGGGTATTGAAACGATCGCTGATGCCCGGGTTTTGGATGTGATCTCCCTCGGTATTGATCAGGATGCACAGGAAAACTTTTTTCATCCCGAGCGCCAGAACCCGCGCAAAACCGGCGCAGGCGGCGTGCCTGTAAGAACTGAGCAGGATTACAGAGACCTGTTTTCTGCGAGCCGCAGAGGCAACTATCCCTTGCTGCGGACCTATTCCGGGACGGATGATTTTATCCGCTTGGCTGAAATGTATATGGAAACCATCAATAATTCCTGGGCTGCCATACCCTTGTTCTGGTTTAATCTGATGGATGGACGCGGTCCCTGGGATCTGGAGGGCAGCATCCGAGAGCATCAATCGGTGATGGCATGGTATGGGAAACGCGATCTGCCTGTGGAATTAAACGAAGCTCACCATTGGGGTATGCGGGATGCGCCTGATGTTATATTTGTGGTATCTGCCTACCTGGCGGCGTACAATGCTAAAGCATTGGGCGTTAAAGATTACATCGCCCAAATGATGTTCAACAGCCCGCCCGGGACATCGGATGCGATGGACCTGGCAAAAATGAGCGCAGCTCTGAAGCTTACTTCTGAACTTGAGGACAAGGATTTTAGAATCTGGCGGCAAACCCGAACAGGTTTGTTAAGCTACCCGCTGGAGACCAATGCTGCCAGAGCACATTTGGCTGCCAGCATTTTCGTTCAAATGGCACTTAAGCCGCATATTGTCCATATAGTCGGCCATACTGAAGCGCATCACGCGGCAACTGCAGAAGATGTGATTGATGCAAGCCGCATGGCCAGACGTGCCATTGAAAATGCTCTGGCCGGACAGCCGGATATGATGTCGGATCCTGCGATTGTCAGTCGTAGGGATGAACTCGTTCGCGAATGCAGGCTGACGTTGCTGGCCATTCAAAAATTACACACCGGCCGAATGGGCGATCCATTCACCTCGGCTGAAACCCTTTCTGAAGCGGTGAAGAAGGGTATACTGGACGCGCCCCATTTAAAGAATAGTCCATTTGCCCGCGGGAAAATTGAAACACGCATTCTGGGCGGTACGTGTGAGACTGTCGATCCGCAGGGAAAAAAGCTTCCCGAAGCTGACAGGCTGAAACAATTATTTTCATAGGAGGCGATATGGCTCAACCTTCACGATATACGATTATTGGTGCCGGTCATGGTGGCAAAGCCATGGCTGCGCATTTGTCATTGCTGGGCAAAGAAGTAACGCTCTACAATCGAACTGCTGCTCATATCGAAATTGTGAAAAAGCGGCGTGGGATTGAACTTGAGAGCTACCCGGATGGGCCGCATGGATTTGGCCAATTGGCACGGGTCACATCTGATATTAAAGAAGCGCTTGAAAATGCCCAGGTAATCATGCTGGTGGTTCCTTCTTCCGCCCATGCGGACCTTGCAAAAGCCATGTCTCCCCATTTAAAAGACGGGCAGGTGATTTTGCTTAATCCTGGAAGAACCTGCGGCGCAATCGAATTTGATATGGTGGCGAGGCGTGAGGGATGCGTGGCCAAATATGTATTAGCAGAAGCGGAGACCTTTATTTACGCCAGCCGATCAGATGGACCTGCACAGGCGCGTATCTTCAGAATCAAGGAGGCTGTTCCTTTGGCAGCACTGCCAGCCACTCAAACTGAAATTGTTTTGGAAGCAATTCAGGATGTCTACCCTCAATTCATTGATGGGATTAATGTGCTGCATACCGGGCTGAATAATATGGGCGCAATCTTTCATCCAGCACTGACCATCCTTAACGCCGGCCGCATCGAATCCACACGTGGAGACTTTCAATTCTATATCGAAGGGGTAACCCCTTCTGTTGCCATCGTGCTGGAAGCTTTAGACCGCGAAAGGGTGACGGTAGCCTCGGCGGTTGGCATCCGCGCCAGAAATGCTTTGGAATGGCTTAAACTCGCTTATGACGTGGATGGCGAAACGCTTTATGATGCCATTCAAAACCAGAGCGGCTATTACGGGATAAAAGCGCCTTCAACGCTTGCTCACCGCTATATTTTTGAGGATATCCCCATGAGCTTGCTGCCAATCGCTTCGATCGGGATGCAATACGGCATTTCAGTGCGCGCGATGGACAGCATCATCCGCCTGGCCTGCATCATCCATCGAACTGATTACAACCGCCGTGGGCGCACAGTAGAAAAACTCGGTATCAGCGAATTAAATGTTGAAGAATTGACCCGCTATGTGAATGAGGGTATTCTTGAAAGGTAACCCTGGAATTAAGAAAAACCTTAAATTGAAAAAGCCAAAAGCGGCTATTAATTTCGATTAATTCGTATTATTTAGCATTTGCTATTCGTATAGATTTCATTATAATAATACTTGGATAGAGAGTAAACGAGTAATAAATATTATATAACAGAAAAATCAATCAAGTTGGTATCTTTATTGCAACCATATCATCAGGTGCTGTGATTAAGGAGGCAACCATGAAAAAAAGAATAGCAATTTTTATTGTGCTGGCGCTCTGCGTTTCGGTATTTTCAACCGTATCCGCAAGCCCGCTCTCGGATACTTCTACCATGAGAGTTGTCCAAGATGATTATGTGATCTATCAATTGGAGAATTTCCCGGCAAATGACACCTATTTCGTCTATATGGGTGAGAACGGCTCCTATGGAATCGGAGGCGTTCTCGTTTCAAAAGTTGCCACCAATAAAGGCGGCACGTTCCTGGCGAAATTCTTTATCCCCGACGAATTAAAGGGGGAGGATGTGATCGCCATCCGGTTTGAAAGTAAAGGCGGGCATGCTCCGTGGTGGAATTTCTTCTACAATACGACAGGCTCCTACACTTATTCGTCAACTGATTCTGATGTTGATTACAACGTGTTGAATCCAGGTGTCCCGCAATTCACTGTCCTGAACGTTGCTCAGGGAGAATCAATAACCCTGAGATCCAAATACCTGCCGGACAATCAGCGTTGGGCAGTGTGGATAAAAGATGGCGCACTGGCAAATGTCAATTGGATTGAAGTGTCCGGTTTTGAATCTGGCGCAGGCGGAATTCAAACCTTCACAGTGTCTATTCCGAATAGCCTGAAATACAATGAAGTACTGGCAATAAAAGTTCAAAGCATTGAGACGGATTACTTCTGGTTCCCAGGTCCAATCAAGAACAGAAACTACCCGTAAACCATTTAGGTAAATTTCGCCCCTCTCAAAAGAGAGGGGCTTTTTTTTTACATAGATTGTCGCCATTGTTTTCTTTTCTGGAATTCCTGTTACTTATCATTGAGAATATTCTTATTTCTTTTTTTCCTCTTTTTCTATATAATCAATTTATACTGCAAGAGGTGATACTATGGCCGAAAGAGTGATTGTTAAACAGGACCGCCAATTCCGCACCCAATTTTTAGCTGCGGATCCCGAAGATATTCAATCCAATACCTTCGAGAGCATTGATAACATTCACCAATTGACCCCCTATGGAATGCTGCTCTCCAGTTTGGCAGCATGTACAACACTGGTCATGCATACATACGCTCAAAGCCATGACATTAAGTTAAAAGAAGTGGAAATGCACATGGCTTACCAGCGCGTTTTCCGCGAAGATTGTGAAGATTGCGATGAAGATAAAGAATACAAAGAGGAGATTGCCGAAAAAATATTGCTTGTCGGCGACCTCTCGGCAGCAGAACGGGAAAAATTATTGCTTGTGGCGCATTTTTGCCCGATTTATAAAATGATAAAAGATGGCGTCGCTATTAATTCGAGCCTTATTGAAGGCAAACTGGAGGATGACCCAACGATTAACGGGGAATGATTTTTATTTCGTTTCCCCGCATGACACTAAGAGCAGCCTTCTGCAAATCATTTTGATCCCCAAGAAAGGGCAGAATTCCACCATCAATAAGCAGAATATCCGCATCCCGGCAGCCCGCATGGATCGCTGTTGGATGGCCTTCAAAAATCCAAACTGTATGCCCAAGCATGGCGAATCCAAGCAAAAAACCTAAAAAAGGAATTGTTCGAAGAGTATCCTTTTTAAGGCCTCGATATAAGTATAGGCAATTACAGAAATACCCTTTTGGGGTTGAGGAGGGAGGAGAGAGGATAAACGCGATAATTCATCAGCAGGAATCTCGGCCGGAAGCGGGCAGATTTTACTGATCAGGAGCCGGCCAGGCGTCACAATAATTACCTGGCGGTGAAAGAGCCCGTCGCCGTCTTCACGTAATTCGTCCGCTGCTTTGCGCGCTTTACTGAAGACAACTTCAGTATCCGGTCGGATGTCTATTTCAGGTAAATGCGGAGTAAACAAATCATTGGTTTCAAGCATGGCAAAATTAATTATAGTGTGAAGCAGTAATGGGTCCAGGAAATCAAAAAGGGCAGAAACTTTTCTGCCCTTTATTCTAAATTGATCAAATACTAGAGTCCCAAGACTTCCTTCAAGGCTTTCTTTTGCGCGTCATCAAGATGCTTGAGGTCGTCGATGGCTGGGCCAGTATATTTATTCCCGCGGGTATTGGAGAAGTTGCTCCATTCCTCTTTTAGAATCACCCATGGTGAGACGCCCAGTTTTTCGGCAGCCTTGTAAGCCGCATTGATCAAGTCCTGGTGGGTCTTGGTGTGCAGGACTTCTTCCTGTTTCTTGGTATCTGCGCCCAACCGGCTGGCTTGAACTGCTTTCAGCTTATCTTCTGCGGCTTTTACGCCGGTTGGCGTTCCGGTGGTTTTTGCAACAGAACCAGATGTCGGGTTGTAAGTTCCTTTCGGGGTCGAGGTGGCCGCTGTTGTTGTTTTCTTTGCCGCCTCAGCCTTTGGATCCAACGCTTTTTTTAGGATATCTCCCAATTTATTCTTGTCAACACCTACCATTTTTCCTCCGATTTGCTATTTCTTAATACTATAGTACGTTTAATGAAAAATATCCATTTTTGGTAATAATTAATAAAATTTTGAGATAAAGGTCATGCATTGGGCTGATCCACCGATGGTATTCGAGGTGTGTAAACAGCGTTCCCCAAGGCAAGGATGGGCACAAAAATTGGGGCAAGGAAAAGCAAACCGAACGCAAAACCATTATCTTTACCAAATACTCTCGCCAGGTCAAAAATGATGATTACGGTTACCACCAAATTGACACCCGGGATGAACATTAGAAGAATCCACCAAAGCGGCCGCTGCACGATTTCCAATTGAATCAGGGTATTGAAAATCGGTATGAGAGCTGCCCAACCTGGTTTGCCTGCTTTTACAAAGATGCGCCAAGTGCAGTACACATAAAAGGCAGCGAGAACCAAAGAGAAAAAAACGATCAGGAAAACCACCGGTCCTTCCAGGTCAAACGATGAGTTATAAGCCATTTTTCCTCCGAGAAAATTTTAGTAATTATATAGCGGACACAAGAATTATCTCTTATTTAGTGAGAGTCTGATTTATAATCTGTTGCGGTAATTTGAAGATTCTGGAGGTGAAAGTGAAAAGTTTCAGAAAAGAGTTATGGATTGTTTTTCCTGAAAGACAGGGAATGCTGAATATTACCAATGATGTTATTGACTGCCTTAAGGCAAGCGGCATTCAGGAAGGTTTATGCCTTGTCAGCGCCACTAGTGTTACATCAAGCGTATTCACCAACAGCAATGAATCCGAATTACATACAAATATTCTGGGGTGGCTTGAAAAACTGGCTCCCCATGACCCGGAAAATAAGCAAAAAACTGGAGAGTCCGAACTCGCTTTTATGGACACACACTTGAAACGGACGCTGGTTGGCAGGGAAGTGGTTTTGGCAATCACCAAGGGCGAACTTGAATTGGGGACTTGGGAACAAGTCCTGTATGTTGAATTTGACGGCAAGCGCCGCAAGCATGTATTGATCAAAATAATTGGTGATTAAGGATTTGAAATACAAAAAATGGGCGGGAGAAATCCCGCCCATAAGCTTTAATGTGTCAAGGTCACTTCGTTGGGAATTTCCACCAATTCTTTTATATATTGCAGGAATTTGGCTGCTGGAGCGCCGTCTACCAATCGATGGTCGAAGGCAAGAGAAAGCGTCAGAATATTGCGGACGACAATCTGCCCATCCCTGACTACTGGTTTGGGTGTGATGCGCCCAACACCCAAAATTGCCGCCTCGGGCAGATTAATGACCGGCGTAAAGCCATCCACATCATACGTACCAAGATTTGTTATTGTAAATGTACCGCCTGAAAGCGCCTCAGGTAAAATCTTGTTGTTGTGTATTTCCTCAACTCGCTGGCGGAATTCAGTACCGATTGTACGCAGGTCCTTTTGATCCACATCCCGGATGACCGGTACGTACAAGCCTTTTTCGGCGTCAACAGCAATTCCAATATTGACCTTGGAAAGGCGTTCGATCACGTCACCATTTATTCTTGCGTTCATATAAGGGAATCGCCGTAGCGCGCAAGCGCAGGCTTTTGCAAGCAAATCATTATAGCCGGGGGCAAATCCCCATTCGCTTTCATGAGCAGTTTTTAACTTCCCACGCAAATTCACAAATTCGGTTGCGTCAACTTCCATAAAAAGAGTCACCCGGGCTGTGGCGCGCGAACTGGCGCCCATGCGATTCGCAATCACGCCACGCACGCCTTTCAAAGGCAGGCGTTCAGCAATTTCCATTTCAGGTAAGGGAATTGATGGAGTTGGCTGAGCGGCCTCCGTTGATGCTGGCGCAGACCGGCGGGCCAGGGCTTGTTCAACATCTACGCGGGTAATTTCACCGCGGGAACCGCTGGCGGGAACAGATCTCAAATCTAATCCGGCATCAGAAGCCATTTTTTGCGCGATCGGGCTGACCTTGGGCGTCTGGGAAAGATACGCAATGACATCGCTTTCGCGCACGCGCATCCCGCCGCCGCCAGTTGGCGGAACAGACTTCAGATCGACCGCTTTTTCATTAGCCATTTTACGGGCTCGCGGAGAAGAAAAAACTTTTTGCGGAATGACGCCTGCGGTTGATTTTGCATTATCTTGAGATTTCGGTAATGCAGCGGTTGATTCTTCTTGTGCAGTGAACGGGGCTTCACTTAATGCCGCCCCGGTCTGCTTTTCAGGTGCCTTAAAAACCTCGTCCTTTTCTCCAATTAGCGCCACAATTTCAAGGACTGGCACAACCTGGCCGGCTTTGTAAGGCCCAATGTGGATATAACCGCTGTCAACCGCCTCCACATTAAAAACCGCTTTATCGGTTTCAACTTCAAGGACTTCCTGGCCTTGTTCAACCTTGTCGCCGTCCTTCACCAGCCAGTTAATCAGAGTTACTTCTTCAACAGTCTGGCCTAACTTCGGGATAAAAAGTTCCTCAGCCATCAACTAACCACCTTTCGACAGGCTTGGATGATTCGGTTTACATTTGGAATTGCCAAATCTTCCAAAACTTCAGCCCGCGGTACAGGCACATTGGCTGCAGCAACGCGCACCATGGGCGCATCCAAATAGTCAAAGGCAGCGTCATTTACCTGCGCCATAACCTCATTGATAAAGCTTGTGTTTTCATAGGCTTCAGTTACACCTACAAAGCGGCCGGTTTTTTTAATCGAATTGATAACCGTATTGATATCCAGCGGCTTTAGACAGCGGAGGTCAATGACTTCCACATCAATGCCTTCATTCGCCAGCGCTTCAGCGGCATCCAGCGCATTTAAGACCTGGCGGGAATAAGTGACCAGTGTGACATCTTTACCTGGACGCTTAATATCAGCGACACCCATAGGGATGATATAGTCGCCTTCAGGAACGCGCCCCTTGTTTTTATAAAGCATTTTATGTTCAATAAACATGACCGGATTATTATCACGGATAGCTGCTTTGAGCAGGCCTTTCACATCATATGGGGTAGAAGGCATGACAACATAAATACCTGGGAAATGCGTCCATAAAGCCTCAAGGCTTTGTGAGTGGTGCGCGGCAATGGCGCGTCCGGCACCGCCTTCGGTGCGGATAACCATGGGCACGCTTGTTTTTCCGCCGAACATATAGCGGTTTTTGGCGCCCTGATTGGCAACCTGATCCATGGCCAGCGGCGTGAAATCCACATACATAATCTCAGCTACCGGGCGCATGCCCGCCATTGCGGCGCCGACGGCTGCCCCGCCAATGGTTGCTTCAGAAATTGGCGTATCAATCACGCGCCACTGCCCGAATTCTTCAAATAAACCGCGTGAAGCGCCATAGGCTCCGCCATATAATCCTACGTCCTCACCCATCAGAAAAACACGTTCATCCCGTTTCATTTCCTCACGCAGCGCTTCAACAATCGCGTCTGCATAAGAAATTTCACGCATCGATGTGTCAGTTTTTACTTTTTCTCTCAGGGCGGCTTCATTCTCAACATCTTTAACCGTAAATTCCGAAGGCGCAAATACATCTGTCTCCAGTTCGGCAGGGTTCACATCTGGAGAAGCTTCGCTGAATTCCATGGCGGTTTTCATTTTGGCTTTGACAGCCTGATTCATGCCATCAAATTCTTCTTCCGAGATTAAGCCGACTGCTTTCATGGCTTCATTGAGGACTTTGATCGGATCACGGTCTTTATAGGCTTGTTCTTCCTCCTTGGTTCGGTAGGCGCGCGGATCGGAATGGCTGTGGCCAAAGTAGCGGTAGGTTTTGGCTTCAACAATGCTTGGCCCTTCTCCTTTTCGGGCGCGGTTGACAGCTTTTTCTACCGCCCCACGTACTGCCAAAACATCCATCCCATCCACCACCTCGCCCGGAATACCATATGCACAAGCGCGGTCAGCCACATTGGGAAGTTTGCTTGATTTCGCCCAGGGCACAGACATCGCATACATATTATTTTCAACAACAAACACAACGGGCAAATCCCAGAGGGAAGCCATATTCAAGGCTTCGTGAAAATTGCCCGTGTTTGATGCGCCGTCGCCGAAAAAGCAAATCACCACTTTATCAGTCCCCATCAATTTTTGAGCAAGGCCGGCACCCACTGCCACAGGGAGATTGCCGCCGACAATTCCGGTAGCACCCAGATTGCCGTGCGAGACATCAGCAATGTGCATGGACCCGCCCTTGCCCTTGCAATAGCCTCCAGATTTGCCGAGAACCTCAGCCATCATCTTGTTATAATGCGCTTGTTTTTCTTCTGGCGTCTTGGCAGCAGAATCGCCATGCGCATGCGCGTGGCCATGACCGCGGTGAGTGCTGGTTATCAAATCACCATCATGTAAAGCGCCAATTGCCCCAACCGCAACAGCCTCGGAGCCAGCATAAAGGTGGGAAGCGCCTTTAAGAACCGCCTTACCAAGCAGTGTTGAAATATTATTTTCCAAAGCGCGAATTTCCATTGCCTGGCGTAAATAACCCATTAATTGTTCTTTTGTAAGCGCCTGCTCTTCGATCATGGCGGAAACACGTTCAATGGTGTTTTTGGATTGTTTGTCTGACATTATTTATTTTCCTCCGAAAATGAATTGCTTAAAAAGGTGAACTGCCGCGCCTTCTGATATAAATCTCATCAACAGCGGCGCGCTCAGATAGACTTAATAAGAAAAGGACTGCCTGGGCAATATCCTCAGGCTGCATTAAGATTGACCGTTCCAAATCCGGCCTGGCTTCACTGGCCAGATGGGTATCCACACCACCGGGGTGGATCACACTGGCGCGAATATTATACTTTTGCGCCTCAAGAGCCAGGGTTTTGGTCATGCCGACCACCGCATGCTTGGTAGCGGTATAAGCCCCCTGGTTTTCATACCCTTTAAAGCCAACCACACTGGATATATTGATGATATATCCACTCCGCTGTGGGATCATTCGCTGAAGTGCTTCTCGGCAGCAGATAAACGTTCCTCTCATATTTACCGCAATGAGATCATCAAGATCACTTGTGGTGAAATTCTGGAATGGGCCATAGCGTCCAATCGCAGCATTATTAATGGCGATATCCAGCTTCCCGAGCTTGTCCATAACGGAGTCAAACATTCTGTTAATCTGGCTTTCATCGGCAATGTCACACTGGCTGAAAAAAGCCTTACCGTTCGCCTTCTTAATCTCGGCAGCAACATTTTCGATCTCGGGCAAAGTTCGCGCGGTTAGAAAAACAGAAGCCTTACATTCGGCCAGCGCCAGCGCGATTGCCCGGCCGATTCCACGTCCGCCGCCAGTGACGAGTGCAACTTGCCCGGAAAGATCCGGTTTGATTAGCATGCCTTAATGCATCTCCTGACCGCCGGTGACATTAATTGCCTGTCCGGTCATGTAACTGGCCTGGTCAGAGGCCAGGAAGACCAGCGCATTACAGACATCATCATAGGTGCAGCCGCGTTTCATGGGCACCTGGTTGATGTAATACTGGCGCACTTCCTCTTCACTGATGCCGCGAGTGCGCGCGTATTGCTTATAAAGGGAATTTACCCACAGTGGAGAATCCAGCAGATTACCGGGGCAAATGGCATTCACCCGAACGCCGAATTCTGCCATTTCCAGCGCTGCTGATTGGGTTAATCCGATCCCTCCAAACTTGGAGGCGGCATATGCGGAATTTTTGAAGCTGCCCTTTTTTCCGGATTTTGAATTGATTTGGATAATGACCCCGCTTCGCTGAAGTTTCATCACACGCGCAGCATGTTTGATGCACAGAAAATATCCATAGAGGTTTACTTCAATAACCTTCATCCACTTTTCTGATGCAAAATCTTCGATTGCATCAGCGAGCAATATGCCTGCGTTACACACCATGATGTCAAGCCGTCCAAAATGGCTGATCGTCTTGTCAACCAAATTGGCAATTGCCTCTTCTTTGGTTACGTCAGTAACAAGGCCAAGCGTTTTTTGGTTGAATTCTTTTTGGATTTTTTCCTGTGTGCTTTTAATACCTTCTTCCATGATATCAGCCACAACCACATGACAGCCTTCTTTTGCGAGCCTCAGGCTGATTGCCTCGCCCAAGCCCTGCGCGCCGCCGGTTACAATTGCGATCCTATCCTTCAATTTCTGATCCATTTTTGGCTCCGGAACTATTCGAGCATGGCTTCCAAAAATGCCTGTTCGGCTTCTTTGGTCCACTCACGTCCATTTTTAAGTTTGCCGTAAACTTCAGGAAGAATGTCCTTTAATCCCTGCAAACTGGTTAGCGGTAGCGGTTTGATTGTAGGAAAGATGACTACTTTTCCGGGAAAAGTGGCATCCATTAATGCCTGTAAACCATCTTTGACTGCCTCGAGCGAGCCGACTGCCGCAACAGACCGGTTGGTGGATAATTGCCCGGACTCCACTTCATTCAACATAGTAACCATATCATCGATGCTGGAAGCGGAGTGGCCGATAACGCGGATATCCTTGAAAATTGTATCATTTAGGTCCAATTGCGCTGTTGTGCCGCGTGCCACACCTGCGAAAATGTTCATCACGCCTTCTTTTCCAAGCCATCTGGCAGCATCAGAGATAACAGCCGGTATGGGTGCAAGCATAATAATGTCATCGAAACTCGCATCCTTAAATTGGGCCATTTCCTTTTCATAGGCTTCTTTTTTGGTGGGATTCACGCACAGCCATTTTATGCCTTTTTCTCGAGCTTCGGCAGAATAGGAATCATCCAGGTCTTTCAGGCGCTCGTCGCTGACATCTGAACAAACAATCATACCTGGCGGATTGGCAGTCTCTATGGCATGTTGGACATGCATGCGCCCCATAGGACCGCCTGCACCAACCAGCATCACCTTACCGCCTTTTTTAAGGGCCGACCGAATCGGGATGCGACTGAAGAGTGTGCTGATATCAGTGGCAGAACCGCCGATAAAAGTCCAGCGATTGTAATGGATTCGCCCAACGTCAATATTTACCGGCCTGGCCAGTTTTTCTTCTGCCGCCGCAGCCAAAATTCCCTTAAATGCCAGAAAAGGACTGACTTTTTCTATCAGCTCTGCGGTTGGGGAGAGCAGTACAATATCGTCAACCAGATCATCAGCTGCAAGTTCCTCCGCAAATTCAGGCAATTCTTCCACTTCAATGACCTTTATGCCCAACTCTTTGGATTTTTCCCGCAGCTGATTGCCGAAATTGCCATCCATACGCGTCAATTTTATATTTGACGGATGAGATTCTTCATCAAAACCATGGCTGATTGAAAAGTCCCGGGTGTCCGGCCCAATGAACCAGGCAGTCCCCTTATCTTTTAGTGAATCGCGATATCGGAGGTAGTAAGCCGCAATCACGCAGGCCCAGGGTTCAACCAGTGCCGATTCCGCGTAACCAGTTTGGGATTTGATCGGGATCAGGTAATTACCATTATCGCCGTTGAGCACGCGCTGGTCAATCACATTGTATTCCGAGAGACCACCTTGGATCTCGTATCCATAGGCATAGCCTACTCCGTTTACAAAAATATCAGCCTGAAGGATAAAGCGATCGCCTGGACGGTATTGATTTTTTAATTTATCACCCACGCCAACAACTGTCATCGAAACTTCGTGGCCAAGCACGACAGGATTATCCTTCATTTTTCGATAAATACGCGGATGGTCTTCACCAAGCTTTATTATTTTAATATCCGAGAAGCATAAGCCGCAGGCATCATGGCGCACTAAGAGTTCATCTGGCCCAAAGGATGGCATCCGTTGTTCAATTAATTTGCCGTTTTGACCAAGATTTTCCAATCCGGCACCGTATAAAGGCCAAAGCCTGTTGGATTCTTTGACAGGTATTAGTCCTTCACGAAAAGTCTCAAATTTGCTTTTTGTCATTTATTGCTCCTCGCAGGGATTTAGAGCAGTCAGCACTTCCTCAGGCGACATATCTTGGTTAATGGCCTTTAAATTCTTACAGGTTTTTTCTGAGGCTGGAAAGATTCTGCCAGAGGATAAGAAAAATTCATTCTTGGATCTTCTATTATTAAAATACTTCTCTGCCCAAGAGCTTTGATAACCCATCCCGAAGTACTTCTGCATCTGAGTATGACCAAAGATAAAACTTGCTCCGTCAATAAATTGATCTCTTAATGGAATGAGTTCAGAAGCATTAAAATCATCAACCATCTTCTGCCCATAGCTGTTCATTTCGGTGCCGACGATTACGGGAAGATCCAGGCTTGAAGCAATGCGGGCAACCTGGTTAAGGTTTTCAAGTTTTATTGCTTTTTCTTCGGGATCTTTAATATTCCAGTTGCGTTCCGGGATAATGTTGATGGCGGCAGTTCCTTTGCTGATTAAAAGTTCCATCAGGTCACCAATCGCTTTTTCACCTGCAGATGTTCCATCGAGCCACGCTGCGCAGGGTATTGCTTTGCAGTCAAAAATGACTTGATAAAATTCATCTATCATGGGAAAGGTATCTGCGTTAGGTTGAATATATCCAACCCCTCCCCGCTTCATTAATTTTTTCCGGACAATATTTTGAAAACCTTCGGGATCCGCCATTTCCTTCTTAACCGCAGCTACCGGGAGATCAAGCCTGGTACTCCAAAATTCAGCATCATCATTAAATTCGGCACGGGCTTTTTCAATAATTTTGGTAATAATGTGGCGTTCGGTTGCATTTCCGGAAGGCGTGGCAGGAAGAATATCCCGTTCAAAATCAACCTTTAATGGAACGAGAAACTGATTAATTTTTTCAAGAATGCTGCAATTCCTTTGCGCAACCCTTAATCGTATATCCTCAAGGATGCGGTGGGCGGATGATGGCGCGGAACTTGATGTAAAGCCAATACCCATGTGGTAGCATACGCCTGGTTCTCCAGGAGAATTTATTTCAATATTGGCATATTCTGGAATAAAGACTCTTGTTTCCATACCTGCAGCACCGCGAATGTCCAGGTACGCACAGGCTTCCAGAAACTCATCCACCCCATCCAGGACATCAAAATCCACCACTCCCATAAATTTCAAGCCATTTTTTTTGCCGAGCCAGGCAAGATGGGAGGGTGAATACCCATAACCATTATACGAAAAGAAGGAATGGCAGTGCAGGTTGGCAACTTCACGCACGGGTTCAATGAAGATATCCCCATTGTCGGCTAATTCATTTAATGCTTCCAGGCTTTCTTTCCGAATCTGCCGGTCGAAATCATCCAATCTGGTTTCAAGATTGTTTATGATTTTTTGTGATACTGCCATTCAGTCAATATCCTCTCAGGATTTCATCGCGATCTGTTTGCGCCGATAAGCTTCATCCGGGCGTGTTTCTATGCGCTTGGCTTGCTGCCCTGTCAGATATTTCGGACCGCCCATTTTAAATGTGCCTAAAAGTGTGCGAGCCCATTTATCAGCGGTCAATGAGATACTCATCACATCCGTTGGCGATTGCCCAAGCGCTACCATACCGTGGTTCTCCATCAGTATTAATTTTGGCGGAAAACTAAATTTATCCAAATATCGCAGCAGCTCGTCTCTCACCGCACGCGCAAGTGGGAGGCCGGGATCCACATAAGGCACAACAGCAGGCATTTCGCCGCATCCCACAATCTCATCCGGATAAATGTGCTGGGTAAATGGGCGTGCGCCTTCTTTGCTGCATAAAATTGACATTACTGAAACAGGGTGGGTGTGGCCAATCCATTTGACGCCGCCTTTATAAATGCAAAGGGCGTGAAGAAAAGTCTCTACTGAAGGTTTGCTCATTTTTGGATCCACCAGAGCATTCCTTAATCCTTCAGCGACACCTGCGTCGTCCAGCCTCTGGTTCTCCAATAACTCCAGTACTTGCTTGCCAACAACGCGGCTGAAACCGGTTTCGGAAATGGTCGATAATTGGCTGCCGGATGCTTTAACCCAGAAAGTGCCATCTTCGCAATCTGCGCTGGTATTACCTTCTCCCAAAATGGCCAAATCATAGGCTGGGTTTGCCAATTCTCTTGATAATGCGATTAACTTGTTTAGTTTTTCGTCCATTGCTCAATTTCCTGAAAAAATTGCAGGGATCAATGCCAGTTATAACCAGGAGTCGTCAGGATTTTCAATCAATTGGCAGAGCGTTTCCAAGAATCTGGCGGCTGGCGCGCCATCAATAACGCGATGGTCGCATGTTAATGATAAGCCAATTAAACTTCGGATAAACAATCCGCCGTCTTTAATGGCCGGAAGCTCACGAATACGGCCGATGCCGAGAATGCCCACCTGAGGGGGGTTGATGATCGGTGTGAAAAAATCAATTCCCAGAGCGCCCAAATTTGTAAGCGTAAAAGTTCCTCCTGCAAGATTCTCTGGTGAAACTGATCCCTTGATCGCGCTTTCCACCAGTGCTTTTCTTTGATCAGCAATCTTCCGGACAGACAATTTTTCTGCATCCCGCAGCACAGGCACAATCAATCCCCTGTCAGTGTCTACTGCCAAAGCGAGATTAATTGTCTTGTACAGAGTGGATTTTCCATTTTCAAAAGTTGAATTTATTTCAGGATGCTGTTCAAGGGCCCTACAGGTAATATAAATCATAAAATCAGTAAATGTCAGCCGGGTGCTATTTTCAGATAAACCTGCCACAGCCTGATTTCGCATTTTAACCAATTGAGTCGCATCTGAATCGCGCATATAACTGACCGGGGCGGTGCCCAGATGGCTTTCAAGCATGCGTTTGGCGATCACTTGCCGAATGTGATTTGGCGGAGTGGGTTCTTTCCTTGAAATGGGCTGGTTATTCCTCGCAAGGAGTTGAGCGTCACGTTCAATGACCATTCCGCGCATCCCAGTTGGAACTGCCTGGGAAAGGTCCAGATTATTCTCTCTCGCCAATTTTCTCGCGCGCGGGCTTGTAAAAAGTCGACCGGCAGGTTGAGCGCCCAAAGATTCATTTTGCTTCTTGGAAACTTGTTCAACGCTTTCTTTTTTCTCCACTGGAGGTTGTGAAGCTACTTGATCAAGCTTTTGTGGAATCGGTTCGCCTTCTTTGAGAATTAATCCGATGACAGAACGGACCGCAATGTCGGTTTGCGGTTTTGCATAGACTTCAAATAAGGTGCCTGTTTCAGGTGATTCCACTTCCAGGGAAGCTTTATCAGTCTCAACTGTGAAAAGCGCCTCCCCCTTTATCACCTTTTCGCCGGGTTTTTTGAGCCATTCTAAAAGGAAGAGGGAATCCGAAGTCTGGCTGAGGGGTGGGACGAGAATTTCGACTGGCATGAGTTACAGCTCCTCTACAGCATACTCTCAACTGCTGAGATAATCTTGGTTTCATTCTGCAAATATTCACTTTCAAGCACTGGTGCGAAAGGCGGAGGAACATCAGGAGAGGCCAGACGTTTGATAGGGCGCATCAAGCCATTCAAAAACCTCATCGGCTGCCAATGCTGCGATCTCCGCTCCCCAACCATTTGTAAGGTTATCTTCTTCAACAATCATCAACCGGCCAGTTTTGCGGACCGAATCAAAAATCAAGTTTTTATCAAGCGGCACCAAAGTGCGCGGATCAATCACTTCCACCTCAACGCCTTTTTGCGCGAGTTTATCGGATGCAGCCAGCGATTCATAAAGCATGCGGTGAGTGGCAACTATTGTTATGTCTTTGCCTTCACGCCGGACAATTCCCTCGCCAATGGGGACAAGATATTCCTCGTCCGGCACCTCGCCAACCGGGCTCAAGGCCCCCACTTCAGATCGCTGGCCTTTCGATCCGTAAAGCAGTTTATGCTCGAAAAATATCACCGGATTGTCGTCTCGAACTGCCGATTTCAGCAGCCCTTTGGCATCATAGGCTGTCGAAGGTGCTACAACTTTAAGACCGGGAACATGCGTGAAAAAACTTTCCAAATTCTGCGCATGCTGTGAACCGCGCCTGGTTGAACCAATTGGCGCGCGCATAACCATTGGAACCGAAATCTGGCCGCCTGACATATATCGCAGTTTGGCAGCTTCATTGGCAAGTTGATCCATCATATTGAAAAGAAAATCACCATATTGCACATCAGCGATCGGCCGCATTCCTGCGACAGCTGCACCAACCGCAAGACCGCATATCGCAATTTCCGAGATAGGTGTGTCAATCACGCGCTCATGGCCAAATTCTTTGGAAAGTCCCAGGGTAACAGTAAATGCACCACCAAAGCCGCCTTCAATATCAATATCCTCGCCAATGCAAAAAACGCGTTCGTCTCGCTGCATTTCTTCGCGAATAGCTGCCCTGAGCGCTTCTACAATTGATAATTTGGTCATAATTGCTCCTTGAAAACATCGGTGTAGGTTGTCGCCGGATCGGGAAGAGGACTGCTTTCGGCAAAGGTAATTGCCGCATCTATTTCTGATTCAACCTTTTCTCTAATTTGTGCCAGGTCGGAGTTTGTGGCATGGCTGCCTTCCAGAAGCCACTGTTCAAACCGCGGGATTGGATCCTTTTTCAACCACTCTTGTTCCTCTTCTTTTGAACGATATCCTCGCGGATCAGATCGTGAATGGCCGCATTGGCGATAAGTTTTGCATTCCAGCAACGTGGGACCTTCGCCCCTGCGGGCGCGTTTAACTGCCTCACTGCAGGATTCATAAACAGCAATCACATCATTGCCATCAACGACCACTCCGGGCATACCATATCCTGCAGCGCGGTCGGCGACATTATCGACCCTGAATGACATGCTGAATGGCGTTGAAGCGGCATAAAGATTATTCTCGCATACAAAAACCACAGGCAAGTCATAAATTGCTGCGGCATTCAAGGCTTCATGCCAGGAACCCTCATTGGCGGCACCATCACCAAAAAAGCACACCGTTACGCCATTATTTTTCTGCATCTTCTGAGCTAAAGCGGCACCGGCAGCGATGGGCACATTTCCGCCGACGATTGCGATGGCCGGGAACATACCGACGTTAATGTCGCCCACGTGCATTGAGCCGCCTTTGCCTTTACAGCAACCGTCCGCCTTTCCATAAAGCTCAGCCATAATGCTTTTTATGGATACCCCTTTGGCAATTGCGTGGCCATGTGGGCGATGGGTGCTGAGGATATAATCACTGTCGTTCAGGTTGGCACAAACCCCAACCGCAACTGCTTCCTGGCCAATATATAGGTGCAAAGTGGATGGGATAAGGCCTTTCATATACAACTCGTTAACCCGCTCTTCAAATCGGCGGATCAGAACCATACGATGATACATTCCGGAATAGTCAATTTTTGTCATAGAATTTTTACCATTATCAATAAAGGATGATTCCTATTGAAAGAGCGTATGGTGTGATCTTGATAATCTCACTCCATACGCTCTTTATCATTTTAAATATTTCTATAAATCTAAATTCTTGTCCGCAAATTCAGGATTGAATTCTTTGCCGACATAGCCCCAATATGTCTGCGGGCGCTTGCGGATGCCCCATTTTTCAATGGCGACCTTGAGTTCATCATGGTCTTTGGCATATTCTGAAAGCTTCTTGCCCTGCATGCAAGCGTCAATCGCCTGCCGCCAGGCTTTCGCGCCGGCTGTATAACCCGAAGGATGGCCAAGCATACCGCCACCGGCAGGAATGATCATATCCGGGCCGAATTCTTCCATCAATGCGGGCATAAGGCCGGGATACATACCGGCGGCCGGCATCGGGAAGGTTTGCTTGATATCATAAAATGGCGCTACCATTTCCTGATAATTCCGGGCGCATTCTTCAGGTGAGGAAGCCGGAATGGATGTCCAGATACAAGGCGACAGCATCATGTCTGCCCCGCACAGGCGGCACAGCTTCGAATAGGTTGGGAAGTTGATATGCTGCAATCCAGCCAGCATATGTGAAATGTGCAGCAGAATGGGGACATTGATTTCAGGATCTTCGGACAGAACTTTTAATGCAGCAGGTCCGCAGGAATAAGCCAGGAGCAAGCCTTCAGCACCAAGCTTAACTGCGCGCTTCGCTTTTGGAATGAGATTCTCATAGGAATCGGTAATGCTGAGCATATAGGTCAGGCGCTTGCCTGTCTCTTTTTCCGCTTTGTCAATCGCTTTGAGGACAGCTTCAAGCCGTTTTTCCCAAGGTGAGTTTTCCAGGTCAGCCAGCATCTCATCATCTTTGGCAAAGTCCGCACCACCAAGAGCAGTCTGGAAAACCTGTTCCGCCGTTTGTTCAGGGGTCATACCCATTTTGGGCTTGATGATGTGCAGAACCATGGGGCGGTCTTTGACGCCTTTCAATTCACGCAGTCCGGAAATACCAAACTTGGGGCCTTTAAAGCGTGCAACTAATTCCTGGGGGTAATAAACATCTAGTAATTTAACTTTCTTGCTGAAGACAAAGGCATTTCCGGCTATGGTTAAAAGCATCATGGGTACATTTATGTTCACGTCCCAGGCATCAATTGGGAAACCTAATTGAATTACAGCCGCTTTCTTATGCTTGTTTTCAGTTGGGATCTCATAATAACCAAGAACCTTGCTTGTTAATTTTTCCCTAACTTCACCGGTGTCTTCTTTTACCCGCATCCAGCTGGAAGTTGATCCTTCAAGAGCCATGCGCTGTACCTGATTGAGATGTTCAATCCAATCCTGGTCTTCTAAAGTATCTTCAATGTAATAAGTGGCTACAATATAACGGTTGTGATTAACGCTTTCGAGCATAAAATTGAACATATCAGGGTCAAACAGTCTTTTCATATTATCTCTCCTAAGAATTCATAAAATATTTGTAAAATTTACCCTTGTTTTAACTGGTTATCTTTTCTATGATTATGCAAGCAATTAGATATTTTTATCGCGATTGCGTTGAAAAAACCTCAAAGAAAGCCTGTTTAGACAAGTGGACAGGTAGAAATATAGCACAGATATTTCTCCAAGTCAAGAAGGACAGGTATTTTGGATATGAATTTTCAATGGTAAAATTTTTATTATCCGACCTGTTTATACAAGTGACCAAGTATGAGGAAAAATGGTTGACAGCCTTTTAAATCCACGCCGAATTAATAAAGACCTGCCTGTACCCTATTATTACCAGATTGTTCAGGTGCTGCGGGAATCAATAGCAGATATTGACAAGAAAGAAGACCATATAGAAATTCCGCTACCCTCTGAAGCTGAACTCTGTGATTTATTTGCGGTGAATCGCGGCACTATCCGCCATGCGCTGGATATGCTTGAACGGGAAGGATTGATCTATCGCGAAAAGGGCCGCGGCACGTTTGTACGTAGGCGGCGCGTAGAACTTGACCTTTCTTTCCTGTGTTCCACGACTGATGACCTGAGAAACCGCGGGTGGGAACCGGCGACCGAAGTAATCAGCATCAATCAGGTCACACCCCGCAGCCACATTCATGCGAGCCTCAACCTTGATGAAAATGAGAAAGTCTGGGAAGTCTATCGGCGCCGGCTGGCCAACGGCGAACCCATTAGCTTGCAGCGTGCTTTCTTCCCGGTTTCATTGATGCCTGACCTTGTAAAAAAGGACTTGACGGGCTCATTTTTTAACTTATGGAAAGAGTTTTATCAAATCCAGCCAAGCTATGGAGAACAAACCATCCGAACACGCGTTGCCACCACAGAAGAAGCCGAGTTGTTAATCGATTTCGGATTGCGACCCCATTTTTGAGATAACGCGTGTCACTTTTGATATTAATAATCACCCTTTTGAATATTTAATTTCTGTCTGGCGCGGTGATCGTTACGATTTTAATGTTCGGTTGTCCAGCCGTTAAATAAATACTTTTCTTCGGAGTCCCTTTAATGTCAAATTTGGTCCTTTATTTAGCACGCCATGGCGAGAGCGTTTCTAATTTCAAAAAAATTTTTATCGGCAGATCTGAGGATCCTGAATTAACCGAGAAAGGTATTCAGCAAGCCAGAAGCCTGGCAAAAAGTTTGCAGGGAAAAAAGATTTCCGCGATTTATGCAAGCGCACTTGCGCGCGCAAGGCAGACTGCGCGAAATAGTGGCTGATGAATTAAAATTGCCGGTGTATCCATCGAAAGATTTAATTGAAGTGGATTTGGGTTTGTTGGATGGGCATGATATTGCCGATCCGGCTTTTTTTTCGGTTTATGAAAATATGGTTTCCAATTGGGAACTGGGATACCCTCAAGTATGTATACGTGAGGGCGAGTCACTGATTGATGTCGAAGATACGCCTTGAAAGATTTTTGACATCACATATTATTAAATAGTATGAGAGATGGGCCTATCTTATTGGTGGGTCACGCAATTTTATGGATGTGTTTCATCTGGGCTTTTTGTGAAAATCGTCCCCCAAGAATTAATGATGGATTTATGAAAAAGACCCACTTTCGACAATTACCAAAAACGGTAGAGGATTTATGCTGGACAAGGCCAATCTCGATCATGAAGAGATCAAAATCCTGGAAATTGTCCCGATAAATAATCCTGGACTGATTCATATGATTACAAAAATCATTGACATTTATTTTGGCTTGTGCTAATATCTTTGATTGCAGTACATACAACTAGACAGGTAAATGATTATTCAGGGCGATAATTCTGTTGAGTCATTAAAAATGATAGTAAATAATTTGTCTAAATGTTGAGCAAATAATGCAGCAAGAATCATTGGTCTTGATCAAAATTCTGGATACAAAGAATCTATGTCTGCCTGGAGATAAATAATATTAAACTGGGAAATTTATTTTCCAGTTTTATTTTTCATATCAAATCTTAACAGGAAGACTTGAAACGCAGATACCTTATAAAGGACATTTTTATGGCTGACATTCAAAATAATCATAAAGTCATTCTGGATATGACAAAATATCTTCAAGAATTATGAGGGTGTTAGGGCTTTAAGTGATGTTCATCTGAATTTAAGACGCGGTGAAGTACATGCGCTGGTTGGTGAAAATGGCGCCGGAAAATCAACACTTGGTCAAGATCATCATGGGTGTTATCCACCCGGATTCTGGAAATAATTGAATTTGAAGGCGAAACTGTAAGAATTAATAATCCGCAAATCGCACAGGGATTGGGTATCGCGGCGATTTTTCAGGAAGCCTCTTTATTTCCGGATTTGAGTGTTGCCGAAAATATCTTTGTTGGCCACGAACCGAAAAACAAAATTGGCGGAATTGACTGGCGCAAGATGAATGAACTTGCCAAAAGTGCCCTTGCAGGAACTTGGGGTCAACCTGGATGTCAAAAGAAAAGTCCTTGGCCTTTCGATCGCCCAAATGCAAATGGTTGAGATCGCAAAAGCACTAACAGCCAATGCCCAGATCCTGATTATGGATGAGCCCACCTCTTCTCTGACCTTGCATGAGGTAAATGATCTCTTTCGAATTGTAAAAAAATTAAAGGATGATAACCGCTCAATCCTTTTTATTTCCCATCGGCTGGAAGAAATCTTTGAAATTGCCGACCGTGTGACTGTGTTCCGTGATGGGCAATACATTGATACAAAAGAAGTAAAAGGCATCACCCAGGAAGACCTGGTTCGGATGATGGTGGGAGGAAGTATTTCTCAATTGTTCCCCAAGCTTGAAGTCAAGCGCGGTGAAGTCATTATGGAAGTAAAAAACCTCAAAAAAGAAGGTCTTTTTGAGGATATTTCCTTCAAGCTGCATAAGGGTGAAATTCTTGGATTGGCCGGGTTGGTCGGTGCCCGAAGAACGGAAGTTGCCACCACATTATTCGGGATCACTCCTCCTGATAGCGGGGAGGTTTATATTAATGGCGTGCGTGTGAGTATTCGCCATCCGCGCAAAGCGATGTCACTGGGGATGGCTTATGTGCCCGAAAACCGCCAAATTCATGGTTTGGTGCTTCAATCGAACATCATTAAGAATATTTCATTACCGATAATTAAAGAATTCACGCATCTGCTTTTTGTAAATAAAAATGAGGAATCTTTAAAAGCGAAAGAAATGCATGACAAACTGGATGTCCGATCTTCCGGTTTGCAGCAACTTGCGCAGGAACTCTCGGGAGGAAATCAGCAGAAGGTTGTGCTGGCAAAATGGCTTTCAACCAATCCCCAGATTCTGATTTTGGATGAACCTACCCGCGGGATTGATGTGGGCACAAAAGCAGCCGTTCATGAGTTGATGAGTAAATTGGCTAGCGAAGGCTTGGCTATCATTATGATCTCATCAGAACTGCCTGAAATACTGGGAATGAGCGATCGTGTTATCGTAATGTGTGAGGGGCATTTGACCGGCGAATTTGTACGCGCTGAAGCAACGCAGGAAAAAATAATGACTGCGGCTACTGCCAGAACGCTGCGTAATCCAGCAGAATCAATTGTTGGTGCATAATAATTATTTATGCAAAGGATACCTATTGGTATGGAAAGCAATTCTGCCCTTAAAAGTGAAAAATAAAAAAAACAGTAACCTTACTGACGGCATTCAGTACCTGGCGTGAATTGGGAATTGTGGCCGTAACACTTCTTTTAATGGGCGCAATAACTCTTCGTTCTCCATATTTCTTAAACGTGGCAAATTTTGAAGATATCCTGGTGGCTATCTCACTGACAGTTATTGTCGCCTGCGGACAAATGTTGGCGATCATTATCAGAGGGATTGACCTTTCGGTTTCTTCAATTGTTGGTTTGGTTGCGATGGTTGTTGGGCTTTTTATTCGCGATAAGTTTGAATTTCCGATGGGATTGACACTGGTCATGGGAATTGGGTATGGGATTCCTTCTCGGTTCGATCAATGGATTATTAATCACGTTTGGAAACCTGCCCCCGCTAATTGCCACATTGGCATCCATGAGTATTTTTCGCGGGATGGTGATCGTTTTCAGCGGGGGAGAATGGGTGAACACCTATCGGATCGCCCCCAGTTTTCTGCAATTGACCCGCGCCCTCTTCCTTGGTATTCCCATGTTGATCTGGTATGCCATTATTGTTGCTGTGGGGATATCACTTATGATGAAATATACCCGTCTCGGCCGCCAGATTTATGCGCTGGGTTCCAATCCAAACGCTGCTGATGTTGCCGGAATCCCAAAAAATAAAGTCACTTTTATTGTGTATCTGATCTCCGGCACCCTGGCTGGATTCGCCGGCATTCTTTGGGCGTCCCGCTATGGATCTGTAACAAATGAAACAGGCATAGGGTTTGAGCTCCAAACGGTGGCTGCCTGTGTGGTTGGGGGTGTGAGCGTACTCGGTGGATCAGGGAAGGTTATAAATGTTGTTCTGGGAGCCTGGCTGCTTGGAATCATTTTAAATGCATTGACGATCTCCAATATTAATCCTTTCTGGCGACTTACGATTAATGGTGTGCTGATTATCGCTGCTGTAGTTTTTGATACTCTCATTTATCGTCGGATGGGAAAACAATAGGGCGCTGGAGCCGATATGACAATGAATAATAATGAAAAAAAATCAAACGCCCTGAATATGATTCTCAAACTGGCTTCTAAATGGGAATTTCAGTTAGTTATTATCATTTTATTATTGATGGCTTTAGGCTCAACTTTGAGCCCGTATTTTATTGACCTCAAGAATCAGATCCAAAACTCCAAGAACCTGATGGAAATCGCGATTATGGCGCTTCCAATGGCCTTGATTATTATCGCAACCGGGAGCGTGGATTTATCAGTAGCCAATAATCTTTTGATGAGCGCTGTGGTTATGGCAAAACTATTTGAGGCTGGCGTTCCAATGGGGTTTGCAGTTGGCGGCGGTTTATTGGCTGGCACTATTGGTGGTTTGTTAAATGGAATTTTAGTGGGGGTTGTCAAATTGCCCCCTCTGGTTGCCACCTTGGGCACATTTACACTTTTTAAAGGGATCGGCTATTCCTTACTTAAGGAATTTACCGTCAAAGGATTTCCGGCTGCTTTTAATTTTATCGGGCAGGGAAAATTACCTGGTACAACAATACCCTTTCAGCTGATTATTTTTGCCGTATTTGCAGTAATTTATTTTTTCCTTCTGCACCGGACAGCTTTAGGGAGATTCATTTATTCCATCGGCCAAAATGAAAATGCCTGCCGCTATTCCGGAGTACCTGTGGATAATGTCAAGATCCTTCTTTTTACCATGTCAGGATTTATGGCAGCGGTTGCAGGCATGATCCTGGCAGCGCGTTATGGCAGTGTAGATGCGGACATCGGTTCCGGATATGAATTGACTGTGATAACAGCGGTTGTTTTGGGAGGGGTATTAACGACTGGCGGTACCGGATCTCTGCCGGGTGTTTTCTTATCATTGTGGCTGGTCTCTGAAGTGAGATTGCTCATGAATTTATTGAACATCCAGGGCGAAATTCAGAAAATCATTTTTGGTCTGCTTCTTATTCTGGCAATTCTTCTGCCGCGCCTGGTAGATCGAATCAGGAGCCGTCGAAGGTTGCGGCAAATGGAAAAGGAAATACAGGGGGCTTGATTTCGTTTGTATAATTAAGAATGAATGAGGAGGTGAAATATCGAAAGATCCAGGTAACAAATTTGGTAGTTGAATTTCAAAAAAACAAAAAATTTACGGAGGAATAAATAAAATGAAGAAGACTTTACTGTTTGTTGTATTGATCTTAGCTTTAGTTTTGGCTTCCTGCGCGCCTAAAGCGGCGTCAACAGAAGGCAAGAAACTGTTCTTTATCGCAAAAGTTTCAGGCATCCCCTATTTTGAGCAGAACTCCTATCCCGGTGCTCAAGAAGCGGCAGATGAACTTGGATATGAGATCATTATCAACTCACCTGATTCTCCAGATGCAGCAAAACAAATTGAATTGATTGAAGCTGCTTTGGCTCAGGGCGTGAGCGCTGTGCTTGTTTCAGCAGATGATGTTGATGCACTTTGCCCAACCCTTGAGGGCGCGATGAAAGACGGGAAAGTGGTTGTCTCTTGGGACTCTGACACCAATTGCCGCCAGATGTTCCAGAACCAGGCATCAGCCGAGGGTGTAGGCCGCAGCCTTACCCAAATGATGTGCGATATTCTTGGCGGACCTGGCGTTTGCGCCGGCAAGGTTGCCATTCTCTCCGCTGGAGCCACCATGACAAACCAGAATACCTGGAATGAATGGGCTCTGAAGGAATGGGAAGATCCAAAATATGCTGGAATGGAATATGTTGGCACCGTTTATGGTGATGATGTGGACCAGAAGAGCTATGATGAAGCCCTGGGCTTATTCAAGAGCTATCCTGATTTGGCGGGCATCATTTCACCGACCAGCGTCGGTGTTGCTGCTGCCGCTCGCGCGGTCGAAGATGAGGGATTACAGGATCAAATCAAAGTGACCGGCCTTGGCCTGCCCAATGAGCTGCGCGCCTATGTGAAGAGCGGTACGATGCCGCAATTTGCCCTGTGGGTGCCGAAAGATCAGGCTTACCTGGCTGTCTATATGGCACATGCGCTGCTGTCCGGCAAAACCACCGGTAAAGAAGGCGAAAAGTTCGATGGTGGACGTTTAGGTGAATACACCGTCGGCGCCAATGGCGAAGTCCTGCTTGGACCCCCGACCGTCTTCGATATCAACAATATTGACAAGTACGATTTCTAAGTTCAATGATCAAACAAAACCAGGGTACGGAAACGTACCCTGGTTTTTCTAAAAGATTCAATTCAATCGCAATTATTTTCATTCATAGATTCTATAGGAGGATCCCATGCCATCCAATTTAAAATTTTCCGCGAATATTAATACTTTTAATGCCTGCGCTGACAGGTATGTTCTAGAGGGTTATGGCGAGCGGCAAAATACTGATGAACTGATCAAAGCAGCCCAACAGGTTGAAGACCTCACAGGTGTGGAGCTTGTTGGCAAATGGCATGTCAACGACGACAATGTGGAACAGATACATCGCCAAGTTCAGGATGCAGGTTTTGAAGTCACCTGCGTTACACCGGATATTTGGGCTTCAGGCAAATGGGGGTGGGGTTCATTTACGTCAAATGATGAGAAAGTTCGGAAAGCCGCGATTCATGAAGTCAAAAAATCAATGGAATGGGCAAAGCAGCTGAAGTGCGAAGTGATTGACTTGTGGTTTGGGCAGGATGGGTATGATTACCCGCTTCAGGCTGATTTTCCTCGAGCTTGGGATTTGCTCATTGAAGGCACGATTGAATGTGCAGAACATGTGCCGGATGTAAAAATTGTTGTTGAATATAAACCAAAAGAACCTCGGACACATTGTTTCATTGCTACCGTAGGGAAAACTTTGCTTCTCTTAAGCAAGGTCAATAAACCAAATGTGGGAGCGATGATTGATGTTGGCCATGCTTTGCAGGGATATGAAAATACAGCGGAATCAGCTGCGCTATTGCATTATTTTGGGGATAAGCTGTTTTATATGCACTTCAATGATAACTGGCGCATGTGGGATGATGATATGACCTTCGGCTCGGTACATACAATTGAATCTCTGGAATTAATTTATTGGCTGGACCGCTTGAATTACAAAGGCTGGTACGCCCTGGATATTTTTCCTTATCAGGGAAGATGGGGTGCGGGCAGCGAATGAATCGATTAAATGGATAAAAGGATTAAATGGCGTTCTCGACAAAATTGGTCGGGATGAAATTGGAAAAGTAGTATCTGAAGGTGATGCCATGTCCATGTCCGCACTGATGCGAAAGGCATTTCTAGGGTAAGTAGCTTTAAGGAGAGACCCATGTCAGAAATGAAACATTACCTCGCGCTTGATTTGGGAGCGGAAAGCGGCCGGGCCATGCTTGGCACAATACAAGGCGGGAAATTATCCCTTTCCGAAGAACATCGCTTTCTGACTGGCGCAGAATCAGTCCCAACCATGTATACAGACCTGAAACCGCAGGAACTGGATAGCGATTGCAGCCTGCTTTGGGACTTTACACGATTTTGGCATGAAATAAAAAAATCAATTCATCTGATTGGTAAAAAGGTTAAGATCGAAGCAGTGGGATTAGATACCTGGGGTGTCGATTTTGCCCTGTTGGATAAGAAAGGCATGCTGGTTGGAACCCCCTACAATTATCGCGACAGCCGCACAAACGGCATGATGGAAGAGGCTTATAAAAGGCTGCCTAAAGAGAGAATCTACGAATTAACAGGCATTCAATTCATGCCGATCAATGCGCTTTATCATCTTTTAGCTATGACCGCCCGCAACGACCCGCAATTTACTGTTGCGGATAAATTTCTGATGGTGCCTGATTTGTTTAATTATTGGCTTTCGGGTAAAGCTGTTGCAGAATTTACTGAAACAACCACTTCTCAACTATATGATCCACGCAAACGGCAGTGGTCAGATGAAATCATTCAGGCGATGGGTTTTCCAAGGCATATTTTTCCTGAGGTGGTTTCACCCGGAACGATCCTTGGCCCCTTGCGTGATTCAGTTGCTGATGAAACGGGGGCGAAGCCTCTGGTCATCGCACCTGCCTGCCATGATACAGGATCAGCGGTAGCTGCAGTACCAGCCGAAGTGGATGACTTTATCTGGATCAGCACTGGCACATGGTCCATCGTTGGGATGAATACCCCCGAGCCAATTATTAACGAAAGTAGTTTTAAATACAATTTTACAAATGAAGGCGGCATAGAAGGTACTTACCGGTTTTCAAAAAATGTTATGGGCTTATGGGTGGTGCAGCAGTGCAGGCAGCAATGGATAAATGAGGGGAAAGAATATTCTTATACTGAACTAACTGAATGGGCGCAAAAAGCTGATCCATTTAAAGTCATTTGTTGATCCGGATTATTCGGGCTTTTTAAGGCCGGGAAAAACTGCTGAAAAAGTGAAGGAATACTGCCAAATAACCTCCCAGCCAATCCCACAAACTGAAGGAGAGATCATCAGAGCAGTTCTTCAGGGACTGGCATTACGCTACCGGTATGTCATTGAAAAACTGGAAGAAGTATCAGGACGAAAGATGTCAACCATTCACACTATGGGCGGAGGGACAAAAAACAAGCTGCTCAGTCAATTTACCGCAGATGCTTTGGGCAGACGCGTTATCTCAGGCCCTATTGAAGCTACAAGCATTGGAAACATCATCGTTCAGGCGATTGCCAATAAAGATATCGAGAGTTGGCAAGAAGGAATGGCAATTATCCGCAACTCATTTGATATTTTGACCTTTGAGCCGGGAGATAAAGCACCCTGGGATAAAGCTTATGAACAATTTAAATCACATCTGGACCAGGTAAAGCTGGCATATTAGGAGAGACATGAAAAGAATCGGGATAATTTTAAAAGTCCGGAAAGATAAGATTGAGGAATATAAAAAGGTGCATGAGAATGTATGGCCTGAAATGAAAGAGGCGCTCAGCCGCACCGGCTGGCATAATTATTCTTTATTCTTAAGAGATGACGGATTGCTGTTCGGATACTTTGAAACACCGGTTGATTTCGCAACTGCATTGAAGGGTATGGAAAAAGAGGCTATTAATGAAAAATGGCAGGCAGCCATGGCGCCATATTTTGAAGCTCTTGGCGGTAAGCGCGCAGATGAATCCATGCTGGAGTTGGAAGAGGTTTTTCATATTGACTAAATTCTCTTGAAAATCAAAACAGGTGGAAGTTATCTTCCACCTGTTTTTTTTACACTTATTTCTTTAGATTCTTGTGAATTGGTTGGTTATCCGCGAATATTAGAATATCGCCGCGAATTCATCAATGTTGGATTGATCAAAGATCTTTGGCTCGCCTTGATAAACAATCAGATTGCCATCACCAATATCGACAACCTCAAGTTCGCCCAACTTCCCGGCTGTGAATTTCTCACCTGCTTTTGGAGTAAGTTTTCCGGTTGCCAAAGCTTCGCTTATTAGGATGGTCAGGTATCCCTGGTCAATTGGATTCCAAAGCGCCATTTCAAGGCAAATCCCATCCTTGATGTATTCTTTCATCTCGCTGGGAAGTCCCAGTCCGGTTGCAAATACTTTGCCTGTTAATCCCTCATCCTTTATGAACTTGCTTGCAGCGACAATGCCTACCGAAGTAGGAGCGATGAATCCCTTGAGATCAGGATATTTTTTATAAAGGGCTTGCGCCAGATTGTAGCTCTTCTGATAGTCATCATCACCATAAGTGACTTCAACCAATTCCATCTTGGCGTACTTTGGATCCGTTAATTCTTCCTGAATCCACTTTACCCAGAGATTGGAGTTTTCATTGGTTGCGCCTGCGCTGATAACGGCAACCTTGCCCTCATAGTTGAGCATCTTTCCCATCATTTGAGCTTCCACGCGTCCCAATGCCTCGGGTGCAGCGGCATCCGTATGCAATAATCGGCCTTCTTTGGCAACTGGTGAATCCCACGAGAAAAATTTTATTCCTGCTGCCAATGCCTTCTCACCCAAAGGAACGAGCGCGTTGGGATCGATGGCTGAAATTCCGATGACATCCACTTTTTGTGCGATCAAGGAATCAACTAACTCAATTTGGCTGGCCACATCCATCGTCGCTGGACCTTTAAAAATAAAGTCCACACCCAATTCTGCAGCAGCTTCTTTTACTCCATTTTCCTCAACCGCGAAATAAGGATTACCTTCCTGAAGGTGAATTATCGCGAAGGTCATCTTTTTTGCTGGCGCGGGCTCTTCAGCCGCGGGTGCTTCAGCCGCTGGTTCTTCAGCAGCAGGCTCAGCGGCTGAGGTGCCGCAGGTGCGCAACCAGCCATCAGGCTGAGAACCAAAACCAGACTCAATACACTTAATACGCTTTTCTTTAACATTTCTTCCTCCAGATTTTCATATTTTTTCTTGATGAACAAATTGTTTGGATATTTAAGGTTTAATCTTTTTACCTCCTTTCTTATGGATAAACGGTTGACAATTTGAGGAATGAAAACGGAAAATATCAACAGGAGACCTGTGACAATTATTTGTTCCTGTGGAGGAACATTAATCAAATTCATTCCGTATCTGACAATACCTAAGAGGAATAAAGACAAGACTACCCCGGCTATCGTTCCAACCCCACCTGCAATGCTGACTCCGCCTAAAACAACAATTGTGACAACATCCAGGGTTGCATCAGGCGCAATATCTGCGCGGACACTGCCATAGCGCGCCGCCATGAATACTCCTGCCAGGGCTGAGATCAAACCCGAAACCGTAAAAATGATCCGGATAATTTTATCTGTCTGAATCCCTGAAAAACGGCTTACTTCTTTATTGCCCCCGATCGCATAAGTAAATCTGCCAAATGTGGTTCGGTGCAGGATGATGGCTGCAGGAATAAGCAGCAAAATATATACCAGAAGTGGAATCGGAAATTCCGTACCGGGCAAATCACCTTGTCCCAAGTTCGTAAATTGAACGGGAAAATTTGTGACCGCATTATTTTCCAAAAGCACCCAGGCTGCCCCCCGGTAAAAAGCATATGTCCCCAGAGTTGCAGCAAAAGCAGGGATTTTAAGTCTGGTAATAATGGTCCCGTTGAAGAAACCAGCAGCTGCTCCAAAAACTAATGCAAGAATAACTGCTATCCAGATGTTCATCCCGCCACGATAAAGGAGACCCATAATGCAGGATGAAAGAGCCAGAGTTGAAGCAACTGAAAAATCCATATTTCCTGTAATGATCACAAATGCCATGATCAGGGTAATAAAACCCCTTTCAAGAAAATTAAAGGTCATATCAAAAAGGTTGGAAGTATTTAAAAAATATGGCGAGAGAAATGAATTAAGAATTGAAACGAGTATTATCAGGATTACTAAAATCCATTCCCAGCGAAAGAAGAACGAAAGTGGATCAAATGTTTTTTTGTATGGGATTGAGTTCATTTTACACAGCCTGATTTCTTTTTCTTCGACTTAACCGATTATTGATAATCGCATCCGTAATGACTGCTAATATGATGGCTAAACCATAAAAAGCTTGTTTCCAAAATTCAGAAATACCGATCAAATTGATCGCATTGTTGATCATGCCGATGAAAAAAGCACCCATAAAAACGCCCGGAACTGTGCCGGAACCTCCAAAAACACTTACGCCGCCAATGACACAGGCTGCAACCGTCTGAAGTTCAAAACCGGTAGCAGTTCCATTGGCAGCAATTGCGTATCGTGAGAGCCACATTACGCCGGCAATCCCAGCTAAAGATCCAGAAATTACGTAAACAATAAAATTGACCAGTTTTACACGGATTCCCGCCAGAATTGCGGCTGTGTAGTTACAGCCGATGGCAAAGATTTGACGGCCAATAGGGACACGATTAGCAAAAAAATAAAAAAGGATACCAAGGAATAAAGCAAAAAGCACCAGAAAAGGAACACCAAAGAATGAGCGAATTGAAAACTCCTTGATACTTTCCGGCAATTGATGGGCCATTACCCAGGTACCGCCGCTGATGATATAAACAAGTCCGCGGAAGAAGCTCAATGTTCCCAGGGTGGTGATAATTGGCGGAATTTTCATAAAGGTTACAACAAATCCATTGAAGCTACCCAAAATTACCCCAATTAATAATCCAAGTACGATTGCTATTAATGGGCTAACCTCAGGATTGGTGCGCACAATAGAGCCAACAGCCATGGCAGAAACCGCCAAAATTGAACCCACTGAAATATCAATCCCGGTTGTAACCATCACCAACATTTGGCCGATGGCAACGATAGAAACCATCGAGATATCCAAAAAGATATCCTTAAAGTTATTAAGATTGAAAAAAGCAGATGTCCGTATGCTGACCAAGGCCATAATTAGAACCATAAGAAACAGAATTGCCAGTTCCCTGGTTCGAAAAATTTGCATCATAATTTTTTTAAAGGAGTTTTTTTGCTTTTCCATTTCTATTTTGCGCTCCTTTGAGTAGCGGCTTTCATAATAATTTCCTGATTAGCATCAGCCCGCAAAAATTCTCCGGTCATGCTGCCTTCGCACATTACGAGGATTCTGTCGCTCATGCCAATAATCTCTGGCAACTCTGAGGAAATCATCAAAATGGCAACTCCTTGTTCAGCTAATTCACTCATCAGCTGATGAACGGCTGCTTTTGTACCCACGTCAATTCCGCGGGTTGGTTCATCCAGGATTAATATTTTTGGTTTGGTGCCAAGCCATTTTGCCAGGACGGTTTTTTGTTGATTACCGCCTGATAATTCCTGGGCTCTTTGCCATAAACCCGTTGTTTTAATTTGCAACTGCTGGGCAATGTCTGAAGCGAACCGTCCTTCTTTTTCATTATTGACAAGGCCGGATTTCACAAATTTCCTTAATATCGTCAAGGTGATATTTTCTTTAATTCCCATGCCAAGAATCAACCCATGCATTTGGCGATCTTCCGGAACATAAGCCATGCCCTCTCGCATGGCAGAATTGGGAGAATCAATTTCTTTTATTTTCCCTTGAATCCATATCTTGCCTTCATCTGGAGGATTAATTCCAAAAATTGATTGTGCCACCTCAGTTCGGCGCGCTCCAACCAAACCGGATAATCCCAATATTTCCCCTCTGTGGAGCGAAAAGGAAATATTCCTGAAAAGCCCATTTTTACCCAACCCCTCAACTCTTAATACTTCATCGGTAATCGGGACCTGCTTTTTGGGAAATAGGGTTTCCAAAGTTCGCCCAACCATTAACTTTATTAATTCATTTTCAGAGGTCTCATTAATATTCTTGGTTTCAACATACCGGCCGTCCCGAAAAATAGTCACGCGATCAGCAATCTCAAATACTTCTTCAAGCCTGTGAGAAATAAAAATTACCGCAACCCCATCCTGTTTAAGTTTTCGGATTAATTGAAAGAGATCAGCAACCTCATTTTGGGTTAAGGCGGAGGTTGGTTCATCCATAATCAAAATGCGCGCATTCATGGAAAGCGCTTTTGCCATTTCCACGATCTGCATCTGCGCGATGGATAGTCCCCGGACCTTGGAGTAAACATTCATCTTTTTGCCAAGCAATTCAATCAGACTTGAGGCATCCAGATGCATTTTCTTCCACTGAATCAACGGTAATCCGGGATATTGGGGGTGATGGCCCATAAATATATTTTCGGCAATATCCAAATCCAAATATAAGGTGGGTTCTTGATAGATCGCAGCAATTCCCTGGCTTTGAGAAACGAGTGGATTGTGGAAAGCTTTCGCACAATCATTGATCAGGATTTCCCCCGAGTCAGGCTGATGGACACCTGCGATGATCTTCATCAATGTTGATTTGCCTGCGCCATTCTCTCCAATTACAGCGTGTATTTCCCCTGGATAAAGGAGGAGTTTTACATCTGTCAGAGCATGAACTCCTCCAAATGATTTAGAAATTCCTTTTAATTCAAGAATTGGAACTTTTATTGTATTGTTCATTTATTTCCTGTAAAACAAACGGGTATGCAGTTTGTTTTGCATACCCGTTTGTTCATGCCGGCATTCCCATCATTCCAATATATGCCAGGTTTGATTGCGTGACATCCATTCTCCCATATTGGATGATGACCTCAATGTCGCTTTGAAAACGTAAAGCATATTGAGTACGGCGATCTATTTTTAAACCCCCGATTTCATCAGGGTGATCCATACGGAAGCAGCGGATTCGTTTTGCTGGGACAGACAGATGAATTTTTTCAAGCGGCGGTTCATTTTCAAAATACACATCCATCTGAATCTCAGCGTCTTTTTCTTGACAATTGAGGATCATGATTGCCTCATGACCCTCATATCCTGAATTGTCTGTCTGCGATTGGTCAGGCAGCCAGCCATCTGCTACAAACCATGTTTTTGAACCAAATGAGGAATCAAGTTTCATGGCTAATTTCCATTTATTCTATAAATAGCGTTTTAGGTATTCCTCATTAAATGGAGTCACCAGTTCAGGGCCGTCTTTTCCGACAATATATGTATCTTCAATGCGGAATGAGCCCCAGGGCATATTGGCAAAATAGGCATCAATGGCGATCACCGACCCATCCACCAAAGCCACATCTTTGTTGGCAGAGAAGAAAGGCGGTTCACATTCCAGCATACCCAAAGAATGAACTGATCCATAAGGTGAGAACTGGCGATATCCTTTTTCGGTCAGGAAGTCAGCATACATCTTGTACAATCCCTTGGCAGTAGCACCTGGAACCAATCCGTCAGCCACTTTTCGATGTGCATCCCAGGCAATCTGAATGGCCTTGCGATACTCATCTGGCACGGTTCCCAAAACCACTGGAGTGCAAATGACTGCGTTATACCCTTCATAAAGCACACCCGCATCAATGTTGATAATCTCGCCTTCCTGTAATTTCTTTAAGAAGTTGCGATTCATACAAAGATCTGTGTGCCCTTTTCCGCTTGGGATCATCGGCGCCCATGAAAGCGCGTGGTCTTCACCGCCAAGGCGCAACATTTCGGCCATCAAATCAGCCTGTACATCCAACTCCGTCATTCCTGGTTTTAACCTGCCCAGAGAAAATTCATATGTTTTTGTGATTATTTCTCCCGCTTTTCGGATGCAATTCAATTCACTTTCAGATTTCTTCATACGCAGTTGATAATGCAATTTATCAGCATTTATGATTTCCGCGTCTGGGAAAACCTTTTGAATCTTTGCAAAAATCACATGGGGGAACGTCAATTCACCGATATAACCAATTTTCTTGATTTGATAGCGTGATTTGATTTCAGTGAATAAATTCTCAAAATCCAGCACATCGATCTCATATTCAACCCCTGAGACCTCGCCTACTTCCGGCATAATTCGAATATCCTTAATTTTGGATTTAAATTTTGACCATTCGTGGCATGCTTGACCTGAGCACAGGATCGGATCACCCTCAAGCGGGATAACAAGACCACCATTCTCATTGATTGCAAAGAAATCGCTGTAGTATCGGACAACTGAAGGATCAATATAATTAGCGTACGCGACAACCAAATCCAGTTTATTTTCCGCCATCACCTTTTTAAAAGCTGCCATTCTCAAAGAAAACTCTGAATCGGGTACTACAGGAAATCCTTCCACTTTTTTACGGGTATTCATTATTCCTCCTGATTAAGTTTAATTTATTTGCGCCAACGATTGCATTGTAGCATTAAATTAAATGGCATGTCAATAGTCAAATGTTCTATAAATCCTTAAAATTTCAGGAAAATAAGGGTTAAATATGAAGAACATTAGGTCCTTCTTATAAATATTTATAGAAATGATGTATTATTAAGCGCAAACGTAAGCTCAAATAATCCATTTATTTAAATAAACACTTAATTGATGAATATTCAAAAAATAGTCAAGATCAGTGACATTGCAAAGGAATTGGGTATTTCCGGTTCTACTGTATCGAGAGCCTTGAAGGACAATCCTCGCATCAGCAAAGACTTAATCAAAAAGGTGAAAAGAACTGCTGCAAAAATGGGCTATGCTCCCAATACTGCTGCCCAAAGCCTTAGAACTGGACGATCCAATACAATTGGCCTGATAGTGCGCGATATCAGCGATGGTTGGAGCGAAACGGTTATCCCCTTTGTCGAAAAGGCTTGCACTGAAAATGGCTACGGCCTGCTATTGTGTAATGCCAATAATGATCCTTCGAAGGAACGATATTATTTACGCGTTCTCCAGCAGCGCAGAATTGATGGGGTTTTGATCTTAACACCATTCTTTTCTTCAGACGAGGCATATATTCCTTTTTCTCAGAACCTTCCGCTTGTTTTAATGGATATGGTTTTGGATAATTCCACAGTAAATGCAGTCTCTGTTGACCATGAAATCGGCGCTTATCTTTCAACCAAACATTTGCTGGAACTGGGCCACCGCCATATTGCATTTATTGTTGGCCCGCTTAACCTCTCACCAGGTTTTCGAAGTGTAATTGGATATAAAAAAGCGATGTCGGAATTTGGGATTTTAGATGAAAGCCTAATGATTATCCCTACCAAGAATACGGATATTAGAGATGGATTTGAGGTGATGTCAGAGATTCTAAAAATATCACCACATCCATCTGCTTTAGCAACAATATCTGATCTGATGGCGATAGGCGCGATGGATGCTGCAAAAAGAAATGGAATCAATATTCCGGATGATTTTTCAATTATCGGATATGATGATATTCCATTCAGCGCTTTAACGACGCCGCCGTTGACAACCATCCTTCAAAACAAGGAAGAATTGAGCAGGTCGGCGGTATCTCTTTTACAAAAGAGCATTCTTAATGAAAATAGCGCTCCTCAACAAATTCGAATTACGCCCCAATTAATTGAAAGAAAATCAACCGCCCCATTTCATGAAAGATAGCAGATTAAATTTTTATTTTAGACTTGTCTAAATCAGTACCGCGCCCGAACGCTAATATCCAATTTTTCCTTCCGGATGATCTATAAGTACTCTTGGATCATACATCGGAATTAAGAATATCCGCTTCATTGCGGATGCGTTCATATGCTTCAAGAGCTTCATACATATTCTCATTAATTCCCAACAGACGATGTTCGGTGATATGTTCGTATCGGAAGAAACAATCTGAAAAGATCACTTTACCAGCTTTTGTATTTATCTTGACTGCCACCGAACTGCGGTGATGCACACCCGTCCAAAAAACATCAATCCCGGGAAGAATAACTTCCTCATTTTTCATAAAATTCATCCGCTCCCATGCTTCCAGAAAAACATAGCTAATCAGCCGCTTGGGAACACAGGCATAAAAATTATCATGGGGATGGTGTTTGTAGCGCGGCGCAAATAATTCCGCCCAACCGTTGCGATTGACATGATACTGCGCATTGGGAAATTTATCAATCCCACCGATAGCATACGGCTGCAAGGGGAGTAATAATGATGTGCTCAATTTCCTCGGGATCAACACCAGCTTGCTTTAAGCCGGTTTTCAATATGGTCTTCTTCATTCACAACCAACTGATGGCGAAAATTTGTACCGGCACCCCATAACTTGTTTAGCCATTCAAGATAATCCAAAGGAGCACCTGAGTTGACAAGAATCGTGTGACCGCCGCCGCGAATTAAGAGGGCATATACGGCAAGAGTCTCCCATTGATCATCACCAAAATTGGACATCCAATAAATTTCAGATCCCGGAGTTTCAGGGAATTGTGCCACTTTCAAAACGTCAATTTTATATTCCATATAATTCCTCCGTTTATTGAAAATTAACTAGAATCCCGCCATCAGCGACCAAGGTCGAACCAGTACACCAACCACCATCATCCGATGCAAAGAACATCACCGGACCGACAATATCCTGGGGCTGCCCGATGCGGCGAAGCGGCGTCCTGTTGATAAAATAATCCCGCTTTTTTTGATCTGCCAGGTCTTCTTTATTAATATCCGTTTCAACTGGTCCGGGCATAACCACGTTGCAGGTAATGCCATACGGACCTAAGGCAATGGCCATGGATGCATTCAGCAGGTTGATTCCCGCTTTTGTGGAACAATAGTGAGCTTGCTGCTCTCCACCGACGATGGATGAAATTGATCCCATGCTGATAATTCGCCCGTGGATTCCGTTGTCAATCATCACTTTCGCCGCAGCCTGGGAGCACAAAAAAACTCCCTTTAGATTAACATCCAGAACATGGTCCCACATCTCCTCGGGAATATCCAGAAAATCCTTAAATGGGCATATACCGGCAACATTAACGAGAATATCCAATTTAGCGAAATTCTTTACAGTTAAACCCACCAAATGAGAAACATCGGCCTTTTTTGAGACATCAGTTTTGACAAAGAGTGATTCAGAACCCCGCTCTTTTATTGTCCTTGCAGTCTCCTGTCCTTCATCTGCAAGAATGTCTGCGATAACAACTTTGGCACCTTCTTCGCTGAAACCCTTCAGCGATTGCTTTGCCAATACCGCGAGCGGCGCCGGTCACAATGACAACTTTATCCTTGAATCGCATCGTCCCTCCAGAAATGAGTAAGAAATTGAGGTCATTATACAAACCCGAATTTATTAAGTCAATTTTTGGATAATCAATTTAAAATTTTGAAAGGGATGATTTAAATTATTTGCCTTGAAATTTTTTATCGTTCAATTAATTCCTTATAAAGCAAATTTGTCTCATCGGATGGCGGAACACCAATCTCCATCTTTGAGAATTCTGAGGCACTGCTTGTATTGCCGGGAAACCGCAGACTTATCGCCCATCTGGGAATAAATTTCCATACTCAAGCGGTGAAAGCTTTCATTGCACGGATCTTCTACAAGTGCTTTACGGCAGTAGGACAGACCTTCATCCAACTGTTGGTTTTCAATCAGCAATTGAGACAAATCAAGCAAGTTCCTGATTGCCGTTTCATGAAATCTCTGCCGATCGGGTATGATCCAGGGATAATCCATATCCACTAAATAAGGTCCCTGGTAGAGGCCGACCGCAATTTTGTAGAGCCTCAATTTGCTTGTCCAATTTCTTTTCATCTCTCGCCGAATTTGAAGCATTTAAAAAACCTTGGACATCATATTCATAATCGATTGAACGATTGAACTGATAATAATTATCCTGAAAGTGAACCACTTCAGAGCCGATTGCGTGGCGCATGCGATAAATGGCATTCTTAAATCTTAATTTGAGCTCGGCAGAGGAAAGTTCTGGCCACATAATTCCCCCCACCTCTTCCTTGGTAAGGCCTTCAGGATGCGCAAGGAACAAAAAGAAAAGATCCCGTGACATCTGTGTTTTCCAGTCGGAAATAGTTAGAATACGATCCTTTACAATCACCTCAGTTCGCCCAAAGGCGCGGATTTCAATTTTTGCAGGCGCAAAGGGTATTATTGTCGCTTCTTTTCTGATGCGCCGCCTGCTCTTTTGGATCAGTTTTTGAAAGTCAATTAAATGAGTTAATAAGCCAGAAATCTCTGCCCCAATTTCCTTTTTCATAACAAATGATTCATAAAATGCTTTAAGTTCATTGATCATCACAAGACTCGGGATATATCTGGCTGGTTCGCTCATACCCGCGGAAAAATCTCTCAGGCCTGCCAGTGCTTTTGACATCTCCCCCGCTTTGATTAATGCTGAAAAACGCAGCGCCTGAGCCCGAACGCAATCTTCGACATGGCCTTCTTTTGAAAAATACTTCTCAACAATTTCAAGATTTTCAATAATTGCCTGATAATTTCCTGCTGCAAACTCGTATGCACACTGCTCAAGCATGACCTTATGCGAGTCATATACTGATCCGCTTCTTTTTGCAAAAGCAAGCGCTGTGCGAATCAGAATTTCTGCTTTGGATAGCTCTTGCTGGCTGACAGCCAACCTGGCAGATGAGGTTTTTAAATATAATATTAGAAATTGATCTTCAATCTGCTGGGCAATTTCAAATGCTTTTTGAAATGCATCTGATGCTTCAGCAAAGGCATCCAAATCTTTGTACAAATCCCCGATGCTCGCCAGCGCATATCCTTCCATACGTTGGTTACCGGTAAGCTGAGAGTAGCGCATCGCTTTTTCAAGATTGATAAAACTGTTGATGAAATCGCCGCTTGAGTGCTGCAATACTCCCAGGTTATTATAGATTGTCGCCACCCAAATGGAGTCGCCAACAGACTGCCAAAAGGCTAAAGACTTTTCATAGGCGCGTTCAGCAGCAGAAAATTGGCCCAGCCTTTCATGGATAGCCCCTACTTCCGCAAGAATACGGGCAATATCTTCTTCGTTTTTCTCTTGTTCACATATGTTTATTGCCTGGCTAAGAGTATCCAAAGCTTCCTTCAAATAGCCGGTTTGATAAAGAATCGTTCCTTTTGCTCTGAGCGCTTCCGAGAAAAGTGATTCCAATCCTGTTTTCCTTGAGGTAAGCGCTATTGCTTTTTCAGCATCCGCTTTTGCTGAGTCATAATTCCCCAAGATCCTCAAGGCGGATGACCTGCGGATAAGGTTATCAGCAAGTTCCCTTTCCATTTTCGGCATCCATAAGCATTTCAATAACCTTATCCAGCAAATCCTTGCCTTCCTGGATATGCCCTTGATTGAAGGTTACGGTTGCCTGAATAGATAACAACCTGGGATTAGCTGTGATAATTTCTGTTGGCAGGATACCAAGCCATTCAGACAATTTCTTAATCTTCCCTTTGGCGATAAAAAAAGATCCAATGCGCTCAATCAGTGCCGCAACAGCATGAAAGTCACCGAGATTAGTATAAATATCGAAAACCTTTTCCCAATCCTCTTTTACATAAAAGAACTCGGCTAAATGAAGTTTAAGCTTTGCAGCGTCAGTTGGGCGCTGGATTTCCAGTGTTGAGCGAAGAAAATCACGGAATAAATGATGATAGCGCAGCCATTTATATTCATCATCCACCGGCAGCACAAACAGGTTGTTGTGGAAGATGGCTTCCATCAGCTGGTTCCAGTCTTGTTTTTGGTTGAGAGCCTTGCCGATCACTTCGCGGCACATTTCAGCATTGAACTCTTCTAAAATAGAGGAATTAAGCAGGAAAGCTTGGACTTTTTCAGGCTGCTGTGAAAGAACCTGCTGAGCGAGATACTCGTATAACCCAATACCGGATGCGCGTGCAATTTTGATCGGTTCGGCAAGCCCGGATCTCAGCATGGGTGAGGTGAGCAGCAATCCGGTTATCCAACCTTCAGATGCTGCGGCGATATCCGACGCTTCTTTGATATCAATTTCTTTGTGGAAAACCTGATTATAGAGTTTCTGAATTTCTTCCGGCTGGAAAACAAGTTCTTCAATGGAAAGGCCGCCAACCTGCGCCCGGGCAACCATTAAAGGAAGGTCGGGCAGTGTAAGCAGCTTGCGCGAAGTGATGACGATATGGCAGTTGTCATCGGCATGCTGGATAAACTCGCTCAAAAATGTGTCTATCTGCCCGCTGGAATTAAGCAAATGGTAATCATCAAGCACTACAATAAAATGTTCAGTAATCTTTTCATAAATGCTGTTGGTTAATACCGAAATCAAATAATCAAGATTAAGCTTGTCCGCAGGGTGTTGTCTGCAATATTTTTATCGCTTCATCCCCAAACTCCGGAAATTGCTTTTTAATTGAGAATAGAAAGTGGGAAAGAAAACGATACAGGTCATTATCCAGCGGATCGAGAGACAGCCAGCAGACCGGCCAATCAAACTGATGCGCAAAGTCGATTAATAGAGATGTTTTCCCGTAACCCGCCGGAGCGGCAATGATGATCAGGCGGAAATCGAGCAAATCACTTAATAGTTCCAGTAAGCGCGGTCGAGAAAGAAGTTCTTTTCGCCTCTGCGGGATAAGAATTTTTGTGCGGGAAATATGCAGGTCTTCGGGCATCTCAAGTAATTTTATCAGTTTGAATCAAAAACAACTCTAGATGGATATGGATTGTATTTTCAATAAAACGTTGCACATCAAGAATGTCAGATAATCATGATAGAATTTTGCAGATTTATGAAAATACTTCACATTGTTGGGGCACGACCTCAATTCATAAAAGCCGCGATGGTTTCCAAAGCCTGGAACCAGAGCGGGGAAGAAGCAATTTTGCATACCGGGCAACATTATGATGAAAATATGTCCCGGTTATTTTTTGTTGAATTAGGCTTACCTGAACCAGCCATCAACCTGGGGGTGGGGGGCGGTTCGCACAGCGAACAAACCAGCAGTATGCTGACCGGAATTGATAGATATCTTGAGACTGAGGCGCCGGATTGGGTCATCGTCTACGGGGATACAAATTCCACGCTGGCAGGTGCACTCTGCACCGCCAAAAGAATGATCAAGACTGCGCACGTTGAAGCCGGCCTGCGATCCTATAACCGCAGCATGCCTGAAGAGATCAATCGTGTAGTCAGCGATACCTTGGCAAACCTGCTTTTTTGCCCAACGGTTCAGGCGGTTAAGAACCTTGAACTTGAGGGAATTACAAAAGGGGTTTTCAACACGGGCGATGTTATGGCAGATGGGCTTTTCTTTTTCCTTAAAGCAGCTGAAGAAAAATCGACCATTTTGACGCAACTTGGACTAAACCGCAAACAATTTGGATTGGTTACCCTGCACCGCGGCGGTAATGTGGATGACCGGGAAAAATTATCTGCCATCATAAAAGGATTAAAAGAGATCGACTTCCCGCTGATTTTTCCGGTGCATCCGCGTACGCGATAAAATGCTTGAACAATTCAACCTGACCCTTCCTGAGAATATCCGTACCATTGAACCTTTAGGATATCTGGATATGCTCATCATGGAGCAGAATGCTGAGTGCATCCTCACAGATTCGGGCGGAATTCAGAAGGAAGCCTATCTTGTTGGTACGCGCTGCATCACTCTGCGGGATGAAACTGAATGGGTTGAAACGATCAGAGCCGGATGGAATTGCCTCACCGGTGCGGACAGCAGTAAAATTGCAGCGAGGTTCAACGACTTTAAACCACAGGGAAGCAGACCTGACATCTATGGGGACGGTCATGCTGCTGATAAAATCATAGAAATCCTAAAATCCAGTTAACATCGGAGGTGGCTCTTGGCTCCTTTCATACACGCGACTGCTGAGGTAGCCGATACAGCTAAAATTGGGGAGGGGACCAGAATCTGGCATCAAGGCCAGATCCGGCCGGATGCCCGCATTGGCAAGAACTGCAATTTTGGCAAGGGAGTTTTTATTGACGCAGGGGTGCAGATCGGTGACAATGTCAAGATTCAAAATTATGTCTCTGTCTACCATGGGGTGACCGTGGAAGACGGCGTTTTTATCGGCCCGCATGTCTGCTTCACCAATGACATGCGCCCGCGCGCCATAAATGTGGATGGATCGCCAAAAGCTGCGGATGACTGGGTTCTGAGTACCACCTTGATTAAACGAGGGGCAGCCATCGGGGCAAATTCCACCATTCGCTGCGGCATCACTTTGGGTGAATGGGCGATGATCGGTTCCGGCAGCGTGGTCACCAAAGATGTTCCGGATTACGGGTTGGTCTTCGGCAATCCGGCGAAGCTGCATGGATTTGTATGCCCATGCGGCGAAAAGCTGGAAAAAGTTAAAGAAGAAGGCAAGAGCGTGCTGGCAAAATGCCCGGCATGCGGCCGGCAGATTGAAATTCTAAAAGACACATGGACAGGTGCAAAATGATTAATATGGCGAAACCGATTATCGGGGATGAAGAAAAGAAAGCCGTCTTGGAAGTTTTGGATTCGGGCATCCTGGCGCAGGGGCCGCGCGTGGCGGCTTTTGAGGAAGGCTTTGCCAGGATGTGCGGCGTCAGCCATGCCATCGCCACTTCATCCGGCACCACTGCCCTGCATATGGCCCTGCTTGCGCACGGCATTGGCGAAGGCGATGAGGTCATCACCTCGCCCTTTACCTTTATTGCATCAGCAAATTCGGTGCTTTATGCCGGCGGAACCCCGGTGTTTGTGGATATAGATGCGCGCACATTCAATATGGATGTCAGCAAGATAGAAGCAGCCATAACGCCGCGCACCAAAGCCATCCTTCCCGTTCATTTATATGGAATGACCTGCGACATGGATGCGATCATGGCAATCGCGAAGAGCCACCACCTGGCTGTGATCGAAGATGCCTGCCAGGCGCACGCGGCGGAATTCAAGAGCAAGCGAGCGGGCTCTTTTGGAACCGGCACCTTCTCGCTTTATCCAACCAAGAATATGACCAGCGCAGAGGGAGGCATGATCACCACCAATGATGATGCCATCGCTGAAAAATGCAAGGTCATCCGCAACCACGGCATGCGCCGGCGCTACTATCATGACGAGTTGGGGTACAACTTCCGCATGACGGATGTGCATGCAGCCATTGGCAACGCGCAGCTGGGCAAACTGGATGACCACAATGCCAGGCGCGCCCAGAACGCAGCGTTTTATGATGCCCATCTCAAAGGCGTGACGACCCCCTTTGTGCCTAAAGAATGCAAACATGTGTATCATCAGTACACCATCCGCATTCCCGATGGCAAGCGCGATGCCCTGCGTGAGTATCTAAAGGAAAAAGAAATTGGGACCGAAGTCTATTATCCTGTTCCGATCCACAAACAGGGATTCTATATGGAAATGTTCGGAAGCCACCAGGTTTTCCCTGCCACAGAAGCAGCCGCGCTGGAAGTGCTTTCCATCCCGGTGCACCCTTCACTGAGCCAAGCGGACCTTGAGAAGGTGGCTGGCACCATTAACGAATTCATGGCAGGGAAATAAGCCATGCGCGTGGCAGTCATCGGCGTTGGCTCAATGGGATTCAACCATCTGCGCGTCTACTCTGAGCTGGAGGGCGTTGAGCTGGCAGGCGTATCGGATGTGAACCCGGAGCGGCTGGCAGCCATCACAGACCGTTTTGCAGTCCCAACTTATTCCGATTACCGTGAACTTTTCGAGAAGGAAAAGCCTGAGGCGGTATCCATCACGGTGCCAACTTCTGACCATGAGGAGGCAGCCGCATTCGCGCTGCAAGCGGGCGCACATATCCTGGTGGAAAAACCCATTGCTGCAACTGTGGATGAGGGCAGGCGCATCATTGCGCTGGCAAAGAAGTTGAACCGCCAGCTGATGATCGGGCATATCATCCGGTTCAATCCCGCCATCCAATCGCTTAAAAAACGCCTGGATAATGGCGACCTCGGCAAAATATTTCAGGTCTTCTGCCGCCGGGCGGGACCTTTCCCCGCGCGCATCCGCGATGTGGGCGTTGTGATCGACCTTGCGCCGCATGATGTGGATATCATGAGATTCTTGACAGGCATGAATCCTATTCGTGTTTATGCTGAAACGGAACAGCAGATCCATACCAACCATGAGGATTTACTCTTCGGTTTGCTGCGCTTCCCCAGTGGGATAACCGGCGCGCTGGAACTGAACTGGCTGACGCCAAAAAAGATCCGTGAAACACTGGTTCTCGGCGAAAAGGGCATGTTTTATGTGGATGACCTGCTGCAGGACCTGTTTTTCTATGAAAACGCGCAAGCCAGCGGTGATCTGTGGTCGCCGCTCAACACGCTGCGCGGCGTGAGCGAAGGCCCCATGACGCGCTTTGAGCTGCAGAAGCAGGAACCATTGAAGGCGGAATTGAAAGCTTTTCTGGAAGCAGTCGAAAACGGAACTCCGGTTCCGGTTTCGGGCGAAGACGGCCTGGAAGCGCTGCGCCTGTCACTGGCGCTGGTGGAATCCGGCCAGACGCACCAGGTGATTGAGGTTTAATATGCCGCTTGCGGACCTGAAAAAGAAAATCACCGATCGGAGCGCCAGGATTGGCGTTATCGGCCTTGGTTATGTTGGCCTGCCGGTGGCAGCCCTGTTTGCCCGCAAGGGCTTTGATGTGGTTGGCATTGACATCAAATCCGAACGGATTGACAAGATCAAGCGCGGCATCTCGCCGATTGAAGGCAAGGAGCCTGGTTTGGCAGAACTGATCGCGGAGGTGGCAGCTTCAGGAAAGTTAAATGCCGCAACAGATTACGCGTTATTGAAAGACCGGGATGTGGTGTTAATCGATGTAGAAACTCCCGTCAATGATGCGCATATACCGGAATACAAAGCGTTAAAAGCAGCGCTTAAGTCGCTGGCGGGCGTGATGAAGCCAGGAGTTTTGGTGGTTGTGGAATCCACCATCATGCCGGGCACGATGCGGAAAATCACCTTGCCGGAATTGGAAACAAATAGCGGACTCAAATGCGGCATTGATTTTTATTTGGGAAACTGCCCCGAGCGGGTCATGCCGGGCAAACTGATCCAGAACCTGCGGCAGATGAGCCGCGTGGTCGGCGGCGATTCACCCGCCACTGCAGACGCAATGAAAGCGCTTTACCTGAATGTGGTCGAAGCTGATGTGGACGAAGCCGACTGGATCACCGCAGAGCTGGTGAAGACCGTTGAGAATACCTATCGCGATGTTCAGATCGCATTTGCCAACGAAGTGGCGCTAATTTGTGAAGCGCTGGATGCGGATGTCTGGCGGGTGCGTGAACTGGTGCGCAAGTCGCCGGGGCGCGAAATGCTTTCACCCGGCGCAGGCGTGGGCGGCCACTGCATCCCCAAGGACCCCTGGCTGCTGGCCAGTGCAGTGAGCGAGTTGAATGTGGACGTTCGTCTGATCCCGGCTGCGCGGGCTGTGAATAGCGGGATGCCGGGGCATGTGCTGTGGCTGCTGAAAAACAGGCTGGGTGATTTGAAAGGCAAGAAGATCCTGATCCTTGGAAACGCATATTTGGAAGACTCGGATGATACCCGCGATTCGCCCAGCGATTATCTCATCCGCCTTTTGGAAAAGGAAGGCGCGGAAATTGTTAACCATGATCCTTTTGTGGCACAATACACGGGCGATCTTTACACACTTGCGCACAACTGCGATGCGGCGGTGCTGATGACCGCGCATTCTGAATACAGGCAGCTGGACTTTGCCAGGCTTAAATCACAAATGTCAAACCCGCTGCTGGTGGACGGGCGCAATTTGTGGGATAAAACCGCTGTGAAAGCAGCAGGATTTGATGTGGTGCGGCTGGGTGATTTCAGCCCTTAGGATTTTCGGCATGATTTGGATTTTATTACCCGCTTATAACGAACAACATGATCTGCCCAGATTGCTTGAGAAAATGGAAAAAGCCCTGGGGGATGTGGCGTACCGCCTGGTGGTGGTGAACGACGGCAGCACTGACAAGACCAGCGAGATCCTTGAAAAGTACGGCAAAAATCTCAAGCTGGATATCGTCAGCCATCCGATCAACCGCGGGCTGGGTGAAACAGAACGGGATGGTTTTGAATTCATTGCCTGGAAAGCTCAAGCGGACGATTTTATCGTGCGCATTGAAGGCGATGACACCCATGAACCCAAATACCTTTTCGACCTGATTGAAAAACTTAAGGAAGGTTACGACGTCGTCAACACCTCGCGTTTCCAGCCGGGCGGCGGGCAGATGGGTGTGGATACCTATCGGGCGTTCATCAGCCGTTCCGCCAATGTGTTCATGAAGCTGCTTTTCGGCATCCGCGGCGTGAGCGACTACTCCTGCGGCTACCGCGCCTACCGCGCCAGGGTGATCAAAGATGCCCTTGGAGGTCTTCGGCAATAACTTCATCCAACTGCGCGGGATGGGCTTTACCTCCACCCTTGAGATCATTGTCAAGCTTAACGTACTCGGCTGCCGTTTCGCAGAAGTGCCTTTTGTGCTGCGATATGATCAAAAAGAAGGCGGCAGCAAAATGGTCGGCAGCATCACCATGCTGGGATATCTGCTGATGGCGCTGCTGTATTGGTGGCCGATGGGCGGTTGGCGCAGCCAATACCGCGGGCTGCGCAAGCTCTACCGCGAAGACCCGGCCAAGGCTGTGGCGCAATACAAGCTGGACGCGCTCAAGCGGCGCAGGACAGCTTCACGAATCAACCTGTAATCCGATGTGCGGCATCTGCGGAATCTACCACTACGATGAAGCGCGAACAGCGGATGAGATCGCCGTGCGCCGCATGGCCAAGTCCATCCAGCACCGCGGGCCTGATGATGAAGGCTACCTTTTTGATAAAAACTTGGGCTTGGGGCACCTGCGCCTGAGCATTATTGACCTCTCGGAAGCAGCCCACCAGCCCATGTTTGATGAAACCGGCCGCTATGCCATCATCTACAACGGCGAAATCTACAATTACCTGGAACTGCGCGAACAGTTGGCAGCCGGGGGCAGCACTTTCTTTTCCAATTCCGATACCGAAGTGATCCTGCGGCTTTACCTGAATGAAGGCCCTGACTCGGTGCAGAAACTGAACGGCATGTTTGCCTTTGTGATCTGGGACAAACTTGAACGCACCTTGTTCGCGGCACGCGACCGGCTGGGCATTAACCCTTTTATTATTTTCAGGACGGTGGCAGTTTTGTCTTCGCGTCCGAGATCAAGGCACTTTTCCAGAGCGGGATTATTACACCCGAGCTGAATCCGGACGGGCTGGCGGAGTATCTGACCTTCCAGTTCTGCCTGCAGGACCGCACCATGTTCAGGAATATCCGCAAGCTGGAGCCGGGCTGCTGGATGACCGTTGGGCGGGGCGGCGAGACGCGCATCCAGAAATACTGGAATTTGGACTTCAAGGTTGATAGCGATCAGTCACCGGAATATTTCGAATCCGAACTGAAGCGGCTGCTGGAAGATGCCGTGCGCATCCAACTGCGCGCGGATGTGCCGGTCGGCGCCCACTTGAGCGGCGGGCTGGACTCGTCCTTTGTCACCTGCATGGCTGCTTCGCTGCTGGATGCGCCCATTCACACCTTTTCGGGCGGATTCAAGGATGGCGAGAGATATGACGAGACGCGCTTCGCGCGCATGGCCGCGCAGCAGGCGGGCAGCGTCCACCATGAGGTTTACCCGGATGAGCGCCAGTTTGTGGATGAGATGAGGGGATTGATGGCCGCCATGGATGAGCCGGCGGCCGGCCCGGGCATCTTTCCGCAGCTGATGGTCTCACGCCTGGCCAAGCAGAAGGTGAAGGTGGTTTTGGGCGGACAGGGGGCGGATGAAACCTTCGGCGGGTACACACGCTACCTGGTGGCCTATCTGGAGGAGTGCATCCGCGGGGGCATCCAGGGCACGCAGGAAGACGAGCAATATGTGGTGCGCTTTGACACAATCCTGCCCAACCTGACGCAGTTGAAGGGCTATGAGCCCATGCTGCGCGACTTTTGGGACCAGGGATTGTTCGGAGACCAGGACAGCCGCTACTTCAGGCTGATCGACCGGGGCGCGGAACTGCGCGGATTACTGCATGCCGATACGGCCGGCGTTGTGCGCGACTACAATCCCTTTGGCGCGTTCGCGGAAGTGTTCAATTCCGGCGGATTGAAATCCTATATCAACAAGATGACGCGCTTCGACATGCTGACGCTGCTGCCGGCGCTGCTGCAGGTGGAAGACCGCACCAGCATGATTGTCTCGTTGGAATCGCGCGTTCCGCTGCTGGATCACCGCATTGTGGAACTAGCAGCCAGCATGCCGCCCAAGGTGAAGTTTGAGGGCGGGCGCAGCAAGCATATCTTCCGCAAGGTGGTGAGCCCCATGCTGCCGAAGGGCATCATTGAGCGGCAGGACAAGATGGGCTTTCCGGTGCCGCTGAGTGAGTGGTACCAGCGCGAGCCGGTGAGGGGCTTTGTGCGCGACACCCTGATGAGCCAGGCGGCACGCCAGCGCGGCTGGTTCGATGCAGACAAAGTGACGCCCCTGCTGGACACGGAACGCGCGTTTGGCAGAAGCGTGTGGGGGCTGCTGTGCCTTGAATTGTGGGCGCAGACTTATTTAGATTAATTTCCCTTTGTAGGAAGCCATCATACTTTTTATATCAAATCAGTTTTAGCAGCCATCACAAAATCGTTTTGATGCAAGCCGTTTATCTTGTGCGTCCACCAAACCACCGTCACTTTGCCCCATTCAACCAGCAATTGCGGGTGATGGCCTTCCTCTTCCGCGAGTAGACCGACCCTGCGGGCAAAATCCAGGCCGGAGAGGTAATCTTTGAACTTAAAGACGCGCGAAAGCTTCTTGACGCCGCCCTCCTCTTTCACTGCCCAATCCGGCAGGTCCGCAAGCTTTTCACGGATTTCGGTATCATTCAGTGGGAGATCGCCGACCTGGCAGACGGTGCATTTTAACTCAGCAAGCATAGCCATTGCAAATCCTTTTCACTTGGTAAGGGTATCATAGCAGGCAGGGAAGGGGGAGGATGTAAGCAATTTGTAAGATAAAAATGGGGGCGCTTGACAAGAGCGCTTGCGGCATGGTATTATTGGCATCCCTAATGCGGGGTAGAGCAGCGGTAGCTCGTCGGGCTCATAACCCGGAGGTCCTTGGTTCGAATCCAAGCCCCGCTACCTTACGAAGAGATTGCATAAGCAGCAATCTCTTTTTATTAATTATAGATTTGTATGAGTGCCCCCAACCAGTGAATTATTTATCCCAGGTTATTGTCGATAAAGTATATCCCTCATTTGAGACGTCTACTCCTGAACTATCTACCCCTGAGGTGTGGTATTTAAGCGTGCCATCCGGGAGCACCTGTAGGTACTCGTAGACCACTTTACCTTCACCTTCCACATAATAAGACAGGTTGGAAGTTTTAAATTCATAAATATTTCCATCCACCGCAATAAAGGTAACGTCTCCGCTTAAGGAAAAATCAGGTATTTCAAATGTGCCACATTTGACGCCCAGTTCACACAATGATGCGAGGTTAAAGATGATGCTGAAATTCGCCGTTTTACCTTCCCAAATACCACCAAGTTCGGTAATTGGCTCAGCAGAGGGTGAGTGAATCTTTTCCTCATCACCACGGAAGGTCGCAAGCAACAGATCCATGATGGCCTGGTAGTCCGCTCCGGTAGCGTAGCGGATATTCTTAGTACCATTATTGAGCGGAATAGTCGTACCCTGAAAATCACCAGGTTCAGTGATGATATCCACGCCGTCATAGACCCAATGAAAATTTTCAGGATTGGTAACAGCAGTGGCAGTTATCGTATCCCAGATTAAGAAACCATTATTATTGGACCAACCCCACTGTTGGTTCCACATATTAGCGACATATTTCACTCCGGGGTCATCTATTGTATTGATCGTATCAATATCTTTGGATTGGACTAAATACTGGATAGCATCAAGAGGAACAATTGAGACCGGGACGCCGGAATCGAAAATATATTTCGCAGCAGTTGCATCAATATACATATTCCACTCTGCAGTTGTGTTATTAGTAGGCTCGGGACCGTCGGAAAGGTTTCCGGGGACAGTGAAGGCACCACCCATGATGACGACATGAGAGATATTATTAATGATGCTGGGATCCTGCTTTAGGGCAAGAGCGACATCGGTCATGGCTTCCCATGGCAACGATGGTGACCTTGTCGGGGGAATTGTTGACAAGATCGATAATCAATTCATGACCGACTTGGGATTTTAAAATCTGTAGATTGCGGAGGTAGCTCGTGATTCCAGAAATTACTTGAAGGACCGCGCCATGCCTCGGGGAATTCATGTGGATTGGGATCCAGCGCGGTCTCTGTGCCAATACCGACTGCTGTGCTTTTGCTATCCAATACATCAAAGAGGAAAATTGGCCATGTTTTAACCGCAAGCTGTGGATAAAACTCACCCCGGCTGAGCACCAGACCAATCAGATCAACTTGCGGATGCTTGTTGAAATAAACCATACCGCCAATATCACAGGGACCACCACCATGTGAATAAATAACAGGGATGCGCCCGATGGTTATATCAGAAAAAATATCCTCTGATGACATCAAGGTTGGGATTAGCTGGCTTGCTTGAGTTGTGGGTACTGTAATAGTTGATGTTGATGTCACAGCCGTGGGTGAGGTTGAGGAGCAAGCGGTGAATAAGAAAATAATGCAAAAGGCGATTATTAATTTCACATGTTTCATAAATAATTACCTTACGGAATATATTTATTAAAGTATATATCATTAATTTGCTACTTCACCGGATTTCTGGTGACTTTAACACACCGTACACTGGAATGAACGGGCAGACATTTGTGGTATATTCTTGCGAGAACTTTACATCACCAGGTTTATTTGAACCATGAATCAACAGGCATACCCGAATTGTATAGCCTGGAGGTCAAAAGTTAGCGGAATAAGATTCAAGCTCATAACCCAGAGGTCCTTGGTTCGAATCCAAGCCCCGCTACTAAAATGAAGGAAGCTCATATAAAGAGCTTCTTTTTGGTTCGAACCCTCAACGAGGGCTATAGTCCAATCCCCGCTACTAAAAAGGAAAGCACCTTTTAGGTGATTTTTTTAAATATCCTTGGTTCTCATACCCCTGCGGGGTACCATAGTCCAAGCCCCGCTACTGAACAAGAGAAGCGCCTGAAAAAGGCGCTTTTTGGTTCGAAACCCTGCGAGGGCTATAGCCCTCTCCGAGGGTAATAATCCAAGCCCTGCTACAATGAAAAGAAAACCACCAGAAATGGTGATTTTTTATTACCCTTGTCCTCATCCAGAAAAGATGATTTTAGAAATCCTTGGTTGAAAAGGTCAAGCAATGATTTTTATGAAGCCAGAATGCAAAGCGGAATTATGAAGCAAAAAGAAATAACAATAAATCCTACCAACATTCCGTATTTTAGGCCTGGATACAGTGAACCTTGCGGATAAATAACCTGAAAGAATACCCTTGTCAGCCATAGAATACTTGTTACAGCAAGCAAAACAATAATTGAATATCTATTTGATTTGTCTCCAAAAATCAACAGGATGTTTATTATGCCAAATAATACCAAAGACAAAGAAAAGAACACATTAATTGCCCTGACAGCGGCTATCAATTCTGTTGCCTTGGCATCAATGTATGAATACCACTTCCATGCTTTGGGCACGAAAAAGTGCCATATTCCAAAACCAATGGAAGCACTGCTGCCAACCGCAATCAAAATTATTGCTAGTTGATTCATTAATTAATCTCTAGGAAATTATTATGCAGATCAATTGTGATTGATAGTTACTCAGCTATCTCGATGCGATCTACCTGGATCTGCGAGCCGTTGTAATCAGGAACATTACTCAATAATGTACCATAAGAGATGAACAATCTTGCCGCTGTCGCGCAATGTTTCGATTTGAGACTTCACTGCCGGGTCCATTGAATCAATGCCAAAATTGATTGCCTGCCCCAAATCTTGCCGCTCGAAGTAATCATCGAATTGTGCTCCGGTTTCCGGTACTCTTGATGACGCCCCACCAGTCAGAAATTTCTTCAGTGGTACCTGGCGGCATATAACCGCCTGAGGCTTGATCTTCACCGGTACTTGCGGCTGCATCATCGGTTGTGCCAGGTACCGAACTTTCTTGTGCGGTCGAGCCACACTCTCCCCGGAAATAAGCCCATTCGTCACAGGTGCTGCCATCCGGAAATACACATACTCCCGATTGGCTGCCATCAGCGGCAGTGCGAATTTCGAGTTTGTTTCCGTTCTGTGTGCAATAAACCGAGGCAGGATTTGGTATGCTTGGCTGAGGTATGTCCATCGCAGGATTCTCAGCTGACTCCTGAGCCTGAGGTGTTGAACATGCTGTCAGTGCCATTAAAATGATCATGAATAATAGAAATCTTTTCATTTCTTTCCTTCTTTCTGCTTACCAGTTCACTTGAGAATTGCCCATATGCATATGCTGTGAGGGGATCCCTGGATTTTGACTTCTTTATAATTTAATGACGTATTGAATAAGGAAATTGTTCCATGTTGATGACCGATATTTTCTGGAGTCTTTCATAATTATGTCATTTTTGATAATAAATACAATCGCTGTTAAAAGATCCATTGAGTTCCCCAGAATGTGAACAATCATTCCAATATAGATATTTTTCTTTTTTACCCCAAAGACCAATGGCAATAATCCCAGGGTTCTCGTGATAATCATCCAGGGTGTAAAAACATGAACAGCCGCAAACAGGAAGCTATGCAACAATGTGGCGAATCTCCCTTTCATTCTGGGTAACAAATATCCCCGAAAATACAATTCTTCAACCAACGGAGCCAAAAATACATTAAATATTAAGAACATCGAGTATGTGACGATCAATATTCTCCTGGAATAATTACCATCTAATCCGTAATTTAAGTCCGACATCCAGAAAAACAACCTCTCCTGTAGAAAAGCATCAACAGGTTCCAACAATTTAAATATGGCACCAGTGACAACAACAATCATTGTTACCCATACAATGTATTGCCACCATGGGATTGACCTGCGATAGCTGATGATTCCCTGTAAAGTAAATCGGCCTGTCTTTTTCTTCCCCTGGTATAAAAGATATCCAAGTTCGAAAGGGACTAGGACAAAAGCGAACGCAAGCAGAAGGGCAAAGATCGAGGGATATCCCATTTTCACAACTGGTTGCAGTATGAGGAAGAAAACAGTCCCGACCAGGATCCCGGGAAGTAAATGTAAAATGACCGATTGTGTTATTGAATGTTTTTCGATTTGATCTTGTTTCATTTCGTAAAGTCCTTGTTGACTATTTTGTAAACTTGTGTAACTTTTGAATTATGTTCGACTGAAGTGAAAACACTTCCCATTTTTCGTCCTGTGTTTACCTACCTGTTACAACCGATCATAACGGTCAGTCCTTTGTACTCAATTTACGGTAAATATACCGACAATCAGGTATTTATGAATAGATACGAAAGTATTGTCTCGAGGTATTGTTTTTGGATAACCGTGACAGGGGAGTTTAAAAACTTCGAAGCCGCACTTGCGTGGAATTCCTGCTGCCAGGTTTGAGGGTAAATTGAAAGGCAAGCTACAACAGATCCAACTCGCGAGCGCGGGCAACAGCTTCGGTGCGGCTTTAAACCTGCAGCTTGTAAAAAATGATCTGATTATGCCGTTAAATGTTTCTCGATTTGCTTTTATTTTCATAATATTTCTCTTTGTTTATTGTGTGTAATTCCTGCCGTGATAACGACGTTGCCTAGTTTTTTCCACTCTTCGACGTTTACACCCTTAATCAAAAGCCACAAATAAAATAATTGACTCTCCAATAAACGCAAACAAGCCAAGTATCGTCGTATCGAAGTTGGGAAAAAGAAAGAATAAAACAGCCGATACCGTATAGCATAAACCTGCAAGCATCAACAAAATGCCCAGAATTCTTGGAATGAAACCCGACTTGAAAACCAGATAACCAAGGAGAAGCACCCAAAAGGAAAAAAACTGGGCGATAAATGTTCCATATTTACGCAAATCGATAAAGAACGTCACCAGGGCATTCAATTGATCTGCTTTGAATGCTGCTGCATAATCAGTGCCGCTCGATAGCAGCAGGACAGCAAAATGGTTAAGCTCATTGAGCAGCGAGATGGGGACACAGACCAGAGAGAATATAACCATCAGAGAAGCAATGCTTTTGTGAACTGGTTTGAGTAATTTGTATAAAACCAGGGGCAACAACATTAAGAATATTTGGCGGATCAGATCGCTCACAAGGGAGAGACGGAAAAGCGATTCATATGCCATAATATTTTTGACTGTTGTCTGCGGCATCTCCGGGCACAATCATGCCCGGGCGAATAAAAAGTTCAGTGGACATCCCCAGAAATAAAAATGATCAGAAACACGAACGCTACAACTCTTGCGGTCTTTTGGGGTGAATTTATTTTCATATCTTCCTCCAATATTTCCTTTAATTTATTTACTCATGTTTTGCAGGACTGGCAATCCATCGTCATTATCAGGACTGCCAGTCCTAAATTGCGTAAAATCAATCCGTTATTCTGTTTTCGCAGACAGGGAAGCGATCGCAGATGGGTTGAATCCCTTCACGATCAACCAGACTGCCATCACAATTTCCTGTGGCGCCAACACCATTTCCAAATAAAACCCAATACCGGAATCCATGTTAAAGAATTTCAAAAGTGCGGAAGCCATATAAAGCACCACACCGATAAAACCCCAGACGGACAACCAACGGGGGATCAGCCGAGTGCGGTAGAAGGAGATGTATAAACACACAGCCCCAATGAGAAATAAGATGGTACCGGTCGGAGCGAGGCGGCCTTGAAACCAATACAAGACATTGCCCATGGACTGCAAAGCAGCCGAATCAGCGCCGGTGGTAATGTATTCATTACCGAGTAAGACCAGTGCCAAAAAACCGAGGGTCGAAAGGCAATAAAAAGTACCCTCCAATGCCCCACGGAAAAGGACCATCCCCACCGCCAGTTCTTCGCTATCTTTTCTAAAGATCGGGTAGAGGAAAACTGTCATCGCCATCAGTGAAACCCCCATCATGAGGTATAAGAATGAACCCCCGGTAATCTGGGACGAATTGGCGGCAACGATGCCCAACAGATCCACACCAACAAGCGGTTTACCGAAACTGAACGAGGAAAGCACTTCGCCACCAATGACTCCGCCCAAAACCCCAAAGACTGTACCCAGGAAGTAGAGGGCGCCTGCCATTACTGCATTCTTTCTGTACGTATTCATTTTTTTAATCTCCTTTTATAAATTAATTTGATTGGTAAACATGAAAATTGAAATTGATAAACTTTATTATTTGTCCTCCTTTGGCTCTGCCTGGCCAGGCTTAACGAAATTGACCGAGAGCAAGGGCATGCCCAAATCACGTACTCTCTTTAGCAACCCATGCAACGCAGCCTGGTCGATCACATGGCAGATCAGGAGCGTATTGCCGTTTTCTTCCAGAGTGATGATCGCGTCCCAAACCATTCGGCCCACCGGTCATTAAGGTGTCCTTTGAGGCGAATCTCGTAAAGTCCGGATTCGTCAAAGTGGTCAGTTAATACGATCGTTTCACTCATGCTGCGCCTCATTTTTTTTGGTTTTGCATCCATTTATTTCTTCAGTCAAAAGATACCGGGTAATATGATGAGGCGTCATCATTACATATGATGATTAAGGTGATGATTTTTTAATCGAAGGGCTGTGAGGGTAACAAAAAAGGTCTGGCAGGTGTCTAAAAACCCTGCCAGGTTAGTTTATGATTGAGTACATATTAGAACAGATCGAAATCTTCGGCGCGGCGGACGGCAGCCCGGCGATTGTTCACTCCCAGCTTGGCGTAAATGTGCTGGGTGTGGGTTCGCACGGTGTTCAGAGACACCACGCATTCACGGGCAATTTCCGGACCAGTCAGATCAGTTCTGAGCAGCCTGAGCACTTCCAACTCACGTTCACTCAGCGGCTCGATCAAAGGCCGCAGACTTGCCACATGCTTATTTTCTTCCCCAAAAGTGCTGCCGGTTGGGAATGTCTCTGTTTTCAAATCAAAAGCCGAAAGCAACTTTAGAATAAAATTATTTAATTGAAATGTTCGGTCTTTCGATTCAATCCCAGTTAATAATTCCGCCATCGGCTTGCCTTCATCCACAAAGACGCGGACATAGCCCTCTGGTTCGGCCAGGGCCAGCGCACGCTCCAACGCTTCGAGCGCGGGAGTCAAATTGCCCTGTGCCTGGTGTGCGAGTGCTTGCAACACCAGTATCTCGATCACAGTGCCCATCCGGCTGCCTTTTTCCGCTGCATTAAGCAGGCGATCCAGGAGCCGTATGGCCGGTTGAATAGAGTTATCCATCCGATCCTTTTGGTATTGTGCGATGAGAATCCTGGCCAGAGTGATGTGCTCAAACTCGCGCAAATAATTGAGGTCATCGTCAGGGGACAGTCCCTGCTCACGTACCCAATTTTGGGCTTTGGCCAACTTACCCTGCACAACCCATATCCAGGCTTTCATGGCAGATATGGGATACAAATCGGGTAAGGGTGTGCGGATATGCAGTTTTTCAGCTTCATTTAATAATTCAAGCGCCTCATCCAGGTTGCCCAGGGTTTCATTGAAGCGGGCTTGGGAGAAATACCAACGGTATCGCCAGACAGGCAGCTCCGCTTTTTCTCCCAGTTCTTTGCTTTTCTGCAAGTGTTGCGTAGCCGATTCCAGATCCAATTGCTCAAGATACAACTCACTTAATTTCCTATGCAGGTCGGCCGTATCGGGAGAAATTGGTTCACCATGATCCATAACAAATTGCAATAGCAGCTCGGTTGAATTGATTGCCTCCTTGAGGTGCCCCAATGCCATCCTGATATCAGCCAGCACAACGATAGTGCCGATCGCGTCCGGGATGTTGCCGGCTGTCCGCAGTTTCATCGTGTAATCGGCGAAGACCCGTTCGGCGGCTTCCAGGTCCCCTGTTGCCCAATAGGTCATCCCCAGAAGCATGGATGCCTGCCCGTATCTAAAAGAATCTCCATCGGGTATGAGCTCGAGTACCCATCTGGCATACCTGACCGTATCTGGAATATTGCCGAGTGTCTGAGCGATATAGGCACGGCCGATAGCAATTGTCGCTGGCAGAGAATCAAATTGTTTTTTGTCCACAACGATCATCCTTCGACTACTCTCAGGGCGGGTCTCAAAAGATGGAGTTTCCAACTGTTCATTCACCATATCTGCCGCTTCCAACCACCGTTCAGCGTCCTTTAATCGGACATCCGCGGCTTCCAGTTCGCCATTGCCCAATAATGCGTAGGCATACCCAACACTGAGCACCGGCCTGGAGCGGACCAACTCATCCGGCAGCGCCTTCACCCAGGTAAGCCATAGGGTTTGCAGGATACTTCCCTCTTCAGCTGCCGGCCATGCCAGTTCGATCAGACCTGCTGCGCGCTCGATGTCCTTAGCAGCCAGCGCATGGCGAATGGCATCGGATCGTAAACTGTTCCGTTCAAACCACGCGCTTGCGCGTTGATGCAGGCTGGATACCTGCTCAGGCTGCGCCTCAATCACGTGCATCCGCAGTACATCGGCGAAAAGGTGATGATAGCGATACAACTGGCGTTTATCATCAAGCGGGATGAGGAACAGATTGCTGCGTTCAAGGGTATCCAGCATTTCTTTGCCATCTTCCCGCTCGGTGACAGCATTGCATAATGGAGCGCACAAGATATCGAGAATAGCGGTTTGCAACAAGAAATTGCGGATATGCTCGGGCAATTGCAGCAGGACTTCTTCGATCAGATAGTCCAGCACGAAATGGTTACTGCCAGTGAAAGACTTGATGAAACCGGCGGTATCCTGATGTCCCTGCATGGAAAGCGCGGCAAGTTGCAGGCCGGCAATCCAGCCTTCGGTGCGGGTTTCCAATGCGGCGATGTCTTCCGGGGAGAGGTTCAGGCTCATCACCTGGTTGAGAAACTCGGCGGCTTCGGCGGGGGTAAAACGCAAGTCGGCGGCACGCAGTTCGGTGAGTTGGCCGCGGGCGCGCAAGCGGGCGAGGGGGAGATGCGGGTCCTCGCGGGTGGTGATAACCAGATGCATTTGGGGCGGCAGGTGCTCGATCAGAAACTCAAGAGCTTGATCCACTGGTTTGGAATCCACCACATGATAGTCGTCCAGGACAAGGACGAAATTGTCCGGTATAGTGGTGATCTCGTTGAGCAGGGTTGTCAATATCGATTCAGCAGGCGGCAGTTGGGGGGACTCAAGAATAGCCAAAACCCCTTTTCCAATATTGGGTGCCAACCCTTCGGCATCACTCAGGGCAAGCTTCTGCAGCGCAGCGACGAGATACGTCAGGAAACGGGCGGGGTCGCCATCTCCCTCGTCCAAGGACAGCCAGGCGACCGGTTGACCGCAACTGGCAAGCCATTCGCTGACCAGAGTAGTCTTGCCAAAACCGGCGGGGGCAGAGATGAGGGATAGTTTATGGGGTAACCCTGTTCTCAACTTCTCGATCAAGCGGGGACGGGAGACGATGTCAGGCCGTGGAAGTGGGGCATAAAGTTTGGTTGCCAAAATTGGCATAGACATAGAATAAGTATAAAGGACATCCAAAGCCATAGATGTCCTTTTGAATAATAATTATTTATTGAACATTGATGACGACATTTCCCTTTTTGTGACCTTTTTCAACATAGCGATGCGCCTCGACGATCTGTTCGAGCGGATAGATCCGGTCAATGACCGGTTTTATCTTCCCCGCTTCTATCAACTCTGTAAGGAAGACAAGATCATTTATCTTCGCACTTGCCGGTCTTAAACCCGTTGCCGCAAACCTCACTTTTTTACTGCCGCTCCTGGCAGTCCACAACGCTTGAAGCATCATGGCCGGTGTAGGGACTGTGGCAAGATAGACGCCTTCCTCCGTCAAAGAGCCTTTGCACTCTGAAAACGAATGCTTGCCGATTGTGTCAAAAATGATGTCATAGGTCTTGCCGTTATCGGTAAAATCTTCCTCGGTGTAATCAATCACCTGATCGGCTCCCAAAGATTTCACCCAATCTAAGTTTGCAGTACTGCATACTCCTGTTACAACCGCCCCATAGTACCTGGCAAGCTGTACTGCAGCGGAGCCAACCGATCCGGAAGCGCCATAGATCAGTACGGTTTTTCCTTTCCGAATATTGCCCTTATCTCTCAGAAAAGGCAGCGCGGTTAATGCCCCATTCGGAATGCTGGCAGCTTCCTCATAGCTCAAATTGACCGGTTTTATGGACAGTGCCTCATTTTCAGACATACATTTGTATTCAGCATAGGCGCCGAACGAGCTTATGCCAAATACTTTATCGCCTGGAATGAACCGGGTTACATCACTGCCAACAGCTTCTATCTCCCCGGCCAGCTCCTGCCCCAGAATCGGGTGTCTGGGTTTTATAAATCCATTAAAACCTGGGGAAGCCCTCATATCCGGATCTTCTTTTACGATTGTCGTCGCAACTATTTTTAATTAGCACCTCATTCGCTTTAGGGGTGGGCTTTTCCACTTCTTGAAGATGAAGAACCTCGGGCGGGCCAAATTTTGTGTATACCACTGCTTTCATGATTATTTCTCCACGAAAACTTTTCAGAATTGGAGAGGTTGACTTTCAACCTCCCCAACCCATATTTACTGTTGAATCATAATGTCAAAAATGCCATATGAATCACGCCGCCCGGTTTGGATTGCTGCGCAGCAGCACAATTCCCAGCCAGACAAACCAGATGATCTGGCCCAAGCCAAAAACTCCGATCAACAGTTCGGTCAGCCCAGGGATAAGGGAGATGATGCCCGCTGCGCCAACCAACAAGCCGAGGATATTCAGTCCCTTTGGAAAGCCGCCAGCCCGCAATGCGGCCAGGCTGACCAAGAGCGTCATAAGACCGCCCAGGATCTCGCCATTGGCGTTGCCCAACCCGTCTGCCACGGATTCTATTCCCTGCCAAGTCAATGCAGCCTGGACTGGGTCTTTGGCATAGATTGTAATAACAGTAGCAAGCCCGGCATTCGCGACCATGCCGCTGGCAATCAGCGAGCCAGCCCAGATGATCCCGATCACGGTTGCCACCTGCATGATCGCAGGAGCACCGGACTTCAACCGGTCATACAAGGCCAGCGACAGAACGATCAGAAAAAAGCCAAAGAGCACATACATAAACAGGTTGGTTGAAAAGATGACCATCTGTTTGTCGACATTAAGGGCTACTTTTTGGGCTGGGTCGGTTATGTTGAGGTAGTCCAGAATGGCGATAAAGATAACCATCCCGATCAGGTGAGCGGCTGCCATGTACAGAGCGGCGAAACCGCCAAATTTATGCAAAGTTTTCATTTTTACCTTCTATATTGAATGATATTAAATTTATTGGATTTTAGTAGAGCTAACCTTCGAGGTTTTGCCACTTCCATGCAGTCCAGACAATGAGCATCAGACCTGCAATTTCTACTGTGCTAAAAAAGAGATATGCAGGCGATGGGGCACCAAGAAATAACGATGAGATCTGAGTCACAATAAATAACGTGCCAGCGATGATGTTTGCCCAACGATTTGCTTTGTACTTTAATACCCAGGACAGGACGATCATTAAAAAGGGAATCTCAAACATTATCGCGGTTCCCAGCAAAAATCCATCAGTGATCTTAATTGTTCCATCTGCCACGTAGCCTGACATTTCCATTGCCAAAACCCCGGGTTCCAAAGATGAGAGGGTATCCGCATACATAAAATTTACCGTAAAAAACACCCATAATACTATTAGTAATATTTTCGTATCCATTTTGGCGGTCTTGCTGTTTGTCCCAAGGGGACTTTCTTTGGTCGTGTTCATTTTTTTACTCCTTTTTTTAACGATATTGATTAGTTTCATTAAATTTGAATATGATTGTGGCCTCCACCCGTTTACCGGGGGTTGGAATTAGCTAAAAATGTTGTTTTAGGCAAACCTCCTTTCAGGCAGCTTATATCCATTTACTATTTGATGTCTGGCTGATCCGCCGGGTCAGGTCCGAACGTAGTTGAGGGACCGTGTTCGTGAGGACTGACCGAGACCAAGGGCATACCCAAATCACGCACTTTTTTGAGCAGTCCATGCAGCGCGGCCTGATCAACCACCGGGCCGCTTAGGAGCGTATTGCCGTCCTCTTCCAGCGTGATGGTCAGGCCTTCAAACCAGTCTGTCCACTGAGAATCCAGTTGACCCTTGATCCTGATCTCATAGATCATGGTTTGGTCTGGATCGGTTTTTGGGTTGAATCCATTTGGCAATTCCCTTCTCCTTTTGTGGCCGGTTACTAAAATCCATGCCACATGTTCAATGTAGGGGTAATATATCCGCCAGAAGGTATGAACGCATAGATACTAAAGTATTGAGTTGAGGTATTGTTTTGGAATTACTGAAGGGGAGTAAGTTCGAAATCCAGCATGGCCCCACTACCGCTTTTCGCGATATCAGAATTGCGGACAAACAGGCGGTCAGACTAGAACAGATTTAACTCGCGGGCACGCGCGACTGCCTCGGTGCGGCTTTGAACCTGCAGCTTATTAAAGATGATCCGATTGTGACCCTTAACCGTACTTAAGGCGAGGTAAAGCCGCTCGCCAATCTCATGATTTGAGAGGCCCTGGGCGATGAGCTGAAGAACTTCCAATTCACGTTGGCTCAATGGCTCGATTAGGGGCTGGGCAGTCTGGCGAGCAGGTTTGTTTGTGTTTTTCTTATCCTCAGCTTCAAATGCGGCCAGCAGCTTGCCGATATAGTCCGGCTTAACCCTCCGGGAAGCTGCTTCAAGCAATAATTGAGCCATTGGCGCTCCTTCGTCCACAAAGAGACGGATGAAGCCGCCCGGCTCGGCTAACGCCAGCGCGTCACCCATAAGCTGCATAGCCTTATCCTTTTCGCCATGCGCGTACAGAGCAACCGACTGCAGAACCATCACCTTGAGCCGTTCATCCGCCCAACCCTTTGCCTCAGCCTGTTGACGCAAGGTCTCCAGCACCGCCAAAGCCGCGGTTGGGTCTCCCTGAGCCAGATGTACCCGAACCTGGCTGAAGGGAAGATCATAAGTCTGCGCGAGATGAGCCGCCGCCGCCAAATCGCCCTGTCGAAGCAGGACAAGCACCTGTGCGGCAGCAACCTCAGGCATGCGGTTCATGAAGTTTTGCTGGCGCATGGACTGCTCGGTCTCCGCTAACATGGCAGCCGCGCCGGCCACATCGCCCCAGACCAGTTTCAGGTGGGCGAGAAACACCTCGGAGAAAATGAATCTGTCAATCATGCGGTCATACTGCCGCGCCAATTGCAGGGCCTTTTGCCCGTACTGTTGGGCAGCATCCAGGTCGTTCCATTCGTAGCAGATACGGGCCAGGCCAAGGTACGACTCACTGGCATTCGGCAGCGGATAATCACCAAACAGTTCCAAGACACGCTGGTAGGACTCAAACGCCAGGTAGAGCCGGGTTTCATCTTCCTGTATCTGTCCCAGGCTGTTGGAGGCCAATGCCATATGAAATTTATTCCCAGACATCTGGCAGATCGCCAAAGCTTCGGTATAGGCTCGTTCGGCAGCAGCACGATCTCCCTGAAGATGATAAGCGACCCCAAGCGTCCAGGTTGCGGTAAAAAGAGAACCAAGGTTGTCTGAGCGCAGATATGCCTGCGCACGGCGTGACTGGACAATGATGTCTTCTGCCTGGTATTTAAAGAGAGCCAACATTGCCCTGGCAGTGGCAATTTGTCCGATCAGGTTACGATCGTTTTCATCCGGCTTGGCGCCTTGTAAGGCGGCAGCTATCGCTGCCTCAGCAGCTTGCAGCCTCTCTTCAACACCGGCTGTTTGGACGGAAACCAGTGCCATCGAGGCATATCTAACCCATAACAAGGGTTTGGCATCCATGACACTTTTTGGCAGTGACGCCAGCCAGTTAAGTACGGTTGTCACCGCGTAGTGAAGATGCAGCGGCATCCCCTTTCCTTCCATCAGACGAACAGCGCGCTCAATATCATTGGCTGCAGCCGCATGCTGAAAAGCTTCAAGATCCAGACCATTTTCCTCATACCACTGGCTGGCACGGATGTGGTATTCGGACAAGTCTATTTCTTCCTTTCCGGAAGATGCGCTTTGGTGCAGCCGCTGGCGCAGTAATTCGCCAAAGAGGTGGTGATAGCGGAACCAGCGCCGCTCTTTATCCAAAGGGACAATAAACAAGTTGGCGTGTTCGAGATATTCCAGAGTTCCCTGCCCGGAAGCAGAAGGAGAACCCAAAACAGCGTCACAGAGCGGGCCGCACAGGCGATCAAGGATGGATGTGCGTAATAAAAAAGACTGGATATTTTCCGACTGCTGATGCAGGACTTCTTCGATCAGATAGTCCAGCACAAAATGGTGGCTGCCGGTGAAAGATTTGATGAAACCGGCGGTATCCTGATGCCCCTGCATGGAAAGCGCGGCTAATTGCAGGCCGGCAATCCAGCCTTCGGTGCGGGCTTCCAAGGCGGTGATGTCTTCCGCAGAGAGGTTCAGGCCCATCACCTGGTTGAGAAACTCGGCGGCTTCGGCAGGCGTAAAACGCAAGTCGGCGGCACGCAGCTCGGTGAGTTGGCCGCGGGCGCGCAAGCGGGCGAGGGGCAGATGCGGGTCCTCGCGGGTGGTGATAACCAGATGCATTTGGGGCGGCAGGTGCTCGACCAGAAACTCAAGAGCTTGATCCACCGGTTTGGAATCAATCACATGATAGTCGTCCAGGACAAGGACGAAATTGTCCGGGATGGCGGTGATCTCGTTGAGCAGGGTTGTTAAAATCGACTCGGTGGCGGGCGGCTGTGGAGATTGGAGCACAGCCAACGCTCCCGCTCCAATATTCGCCGCAACCCCTTCGACACTACTCAGGGCAAGCCCTTCGGCTTTGCTCAGGGCAAGCCCTTCGATATTATTCAGGGCAAGCGTTTGTAAAGCCGAAATGAAATAAGTTAAAAAACGGGCGGGGTCGTTGTCCCCTTCGTCCAGCGAAAGCCAGGCGACCGGCAGGTTGCTGCCGGAAATCCACTCACTGACCAGCGAGGTTTTGCCAAAACCGGCGGGGGCAGAGATGAGGGTCAGTTTATGGTGCAACCCTTCGGTCAAACGCTCGATCAGACGGAGGCGGGGGACCATGTCAGGCCGCGGCGGCGGGATATAGAGTTTGGTGAGGAGAAGCGGCTCAGACATTATAAAATTAATTATATATCGCGCCTGATAAAAAGTCGGAGAAGACCAACGAAAACATAAACAAGACCTGACAACCCATCTTAAAGGCCTGCATTTCAGGTATTTCCCTATAACCCCACCCCAAAAGAGAGATCGCTGCATGCTTCGCAAGCAGTATTCGACGGTTTGGCTGAACACCCGGCTTCTTTTGCCTCGCATTGGCTGCGGGGGTAAGCCGGAGGCTTTTGGTCCCCCTGAAGGGTACCATGGCCGCAAGCCCCTCTTCATCGGCTATAAAGCAACCATAAATGGATTGCATACGTATTATTAATAAGCAACGGACATACGCAAGCCTTTGGCACACCAGAAATCGTTAACCACTGGCAACAAGCGCTGCATACATATCAGGCATTTACACACCTCACATGAAAAAAGGGGATTTCAATGAATCCAAAAAATCATAGCCATCACTTTATATTACTTTTAATTACCATCCTCCTGGCTGCCTGCAGCAATAGTTCGATCAACATAAAACTCCTTAATCCATTAGTTAAGCCAAGCCCAGCAATAGATCTAAAGCCCTGCAAACTCGGTACTATTTCAGCCCAGTGCGGGACACTGAGGGTATATGAGGATCGCAGAGCCCGCCGCGGGCGGAAGATCAATGTGCAGGTCGCGGTCATCAAAGCTCAAAGCCCAACCCCGGCGCCTGACCCCATCTTTTACCTGGCGGGCGGCCCCGGAGATTCGGCCATCGAAGACGCCCACAGACAGCAGTTTCCCTACTCACTGAGCTTTACGCACGACCTGGTTTTCGTGGACCAACGCGGGACGGGCGGCTCGAATCAGAAAGTCATCCCACCTGATTCACCCGATCTTTCAGGATTGACACCTGAGCAGGCTGACGCCAAGGCCACTGCCTGGGCATCCAGGGTTTTGAGAAAACTCAAAATGGCGCCCCAGTTCTATACCACTTCAGAAGCCATGGATGATCTTGATGATGTGCGCGAAGCGCTTGGGTATGACCAAATCAACCTGGTCGGTTATTCCTATGGCGCGACTGCAGCCCAATACTACCTGCGCCAGCATGAAGACCATGTGCGGACAATGACCCTCGGCGGCGGATCGCTGCTGGACGTGCCGGTGTTCGAGCTCTGGGCGCAAAACAGCCAGCGGGCGCTGGATCTCATTTTCGACCGCTGCCTGGCAGACCCGGCCTGCAAGGCTGCCTTTCCCAACCTGAAGGCAGAATTCAAGGATCTATTCGCCCGCCTGGCGGCGCAGCCTGTTACTGAAAAATTGCCTGCCGCAGCGGACGAGCAAACCGGGAGTGTCACCTTCACGCCCGACTTCTTTGCTGCGGTCGTGCGGCACATGACCAAGGACGCGAAGGATCATTCCACTCTGCCGCTCCTCATCCATCGCGCTTACCAGGAAAACGACTGGACAGGGTTCACCCAGTTCTACGCAGATGGCGGCGGGCCTGAATGGTGGGGCGATCTGGTCATGGCGCACGTTATCCGCTGCAGCGAAAAATGGGCGTCATTTGACCCTGCAGAAGTGGCACGATTGAGCGCAGGCAGTTACCTGGCAGGCTGGGATACCAGCCTCGCCCAAAACCAGGCTTTTTCCTGTAAATATACCCCCCAGGGTGTAACGCCTGAAGGGTTCGATCCGCAGCCAGGATCAGAAGTGCCAGTGCTTATCTTTAATGCCGAGGTTGACCCGATCGATCCCCCGGAAAATATGAGCGGGGCAAAAGCGTTATGGCCAAACAGCCTTTCCCTGGTCGGACCATATCAGAGCCACAGCCTTTCAGACATGGCTGTGATCAGCTGCTGGTTCTCGATCATGACAGAGTTCATTCAGAATGGGACTGCAGAAAACCTGCAAACGGACTGCATGGAAACCATCAAGCCCCCGGCTTTTGATACCGGCAATTGATTACTCTCTGCAAGATGCGATGCGAAAATATTCGGAATTAAGAAAGGCGGGATATAAGGATTCGGGAATAGCCCCTTACCTTTGGTTCATTCACCTGCAGGATAAGAATTATGGAATCTGCCTGAAAGCAGATGCGACCAAATACTTTTTGCCTCTAAAGAAGCCTTAATCACCAAAATCCAACCTTTTTCAGGACCTGGCTGTATGAATAGTATGAGATCTCAAACATTTGGATCATTTCATGGATGATTCACAAGCAATACAACGCCTGAAGAAAGGTGATATCAGCGGTTTGGAAGTATTGATCACCCGCTACCAGGTTAAAGCGTTTCGAACCGCTTTTCTGATCACGCATGATGACGCTCTGGCTGAAGATGTTGTGCAGGAAACCTTCCTGCGCGTTTATCAACGCATCCGTCATTTTGATGAGACACGGCCATTTAAGCCCTATTTACTGCGCAGTGTTGCCAATTCTGCCTTGAACGCGGCCGAGAAACTATCGCGCCAGGTTGTTTTTCCGGAAGAGGACGATCCGGCGATCCTGGATCAGCTGATACGCGATGCCGCGACAACCGAAGACCTGGTGGATTACGCGCTGCTGAAAGATGAAATTTTCTCCAAGCTGGCCAGGCTCTCCCCCCGTGAACGGATGGTGATCATCGAGCGCTACTATCTGGAAATGAGTGAAAAAGAAATGGCTGTTGAGCATTCAATTGCTCCAGGAACGGTTAAATGGTTGTTGAATGCAGCGCGGCTCCATCTGCGCGCATTCATGAAACCGGAGGGTGAAAAATAATGGAACCCAGAACCCCAGCGCAAATTTTTGATGAAATTGCCCAGCAGCAAAGCCGGAAAGATATCGCCTTTTCTTCAACTATTCTATCCAGAGTACGAAAAGAAAAGGGAAAAACAATGAAAACCAGATTCGCATTTGCAGGGCTATTAACCCTGGCGATCATACTCGCGAGCTTATTTACCATCCCGAGCGTCGCCACAGCCATGAAACGCCTGCTGGGGTACATCCCCGGCATTGGATTGGTGGAAAATGATGCCCAATTACGCATACTAAAGGAGCCTGTTCAAACCAGGCGTGCAGAGACAATGATTACGGTTTTGCAGGGAGCGGCGGACACACAACATACCACGCTCCTGTACCAGGTGGAAAACATCCCCGCGGCGGAGATCACCGCCGAAACCAAGGCACTTGAAACTTGCCACCAACTTCCGGAATTGCTGCTACCCGATGGCAGCCTGATGCAGGGCCAGGCAGAGCTGGGAAACAGCTGGGTGAGCGGGTACAGCAGGCGGATGGTGTTCCCGGCGCTCCCGGGCGATACCGATAGCGCCAGGCTGGTATTCTCATGCCTGGAACAGACAACCCCAAAGCCCGGCGTGGAAAAATGGGAGATCATGCTTAATTTTGTTGATGCTCCGGAAGATATGAAGGTTTATCCTTTGGTCGACCTGCCAACCCCCATACCAGCGCCAACCCGGCAGGCAGCGGAAGAAGAATCCCAAACTTCCGGTATCGCTCTTAAACTAAACCGCTTTGTGCAGACCGATGAGAACCTGATATTGTTCGGCGCTTTGGAAACCCGGCCGGGCAGCCCCAGGATCGGGGCGGTGGATGACGGGTCAATCCATCTGCTGGATGCCAACGGCAAGGACATCCCGCTGGTGTTTGATCCTGCGCTCATCGCCCCCGAAGATGAAAATCCAAGTGAGGCTTCATTTAAATTGGCTTACCAGACTGCCGGGAATTATTCCCCCGGCAAGGGTACATTGATCGTGGATGCGGTTTGGGTAAGGCTGAACGAAAGCGCATCGTTCACTTTTGACCCCGGGCCAGACCCGCAGCCAGACCAGGAATGGATGCTGAACCAGCCATTAAGCATTGGCGGCCGGATGATCACCATCCAGAGCGTCCGGATGAACAAGAAAGGCGACGGCATATCCATTACGATCGCCACCCCTGAGGATATCAGCGACATCACGCTGGAAGACATGGCGCATGCCCTTCTGCCCGGCGGCGGCGGACCCGGATCTTACGGATTCAGCTATCGCGACGGGTTCCCGGGCGGCAAGATCACCGTGACAATAACCGGCGCGTCCTTAAGTATTCCCGGACCCTGGAAGCTGAGCGTGGACTTGCCTGCTTTGGCGAACATGAACAGCCCCGTGGAAACAACAGGCGCGTGCCTGACCCTGTCAACCTGGCAGGCAGCGCTCAAGGAACGCCCGCCATTACCGGAAGGCCTGGGCGGCATGCTGACCAGTCCCCCCGGATGGAACAGACCCGCAGCTTCAGGCTGCAGGCGACAGCGGGGCGCTATCGCCCGACGGACGCCAGATCATCTATGAAAGCGACAGCGGGCTGCAAAGAATGGACCTTGAATCCGGAAACACCACCCCGGTGCCGGATACCGGAAAGAATGACCGCGGCGTGCTATGGTCACCGGACGGCACAAAGATCGCCTTTACGCGCGGGCCGGCATCCGGGCTGATCGGAGCGCCGGGACCTTACAGCCTTATTATCGCCAACCCGGACGGCTCGCAGCAGCAGCCCCTGCTGGTGAATGCCGACGCGAACACTGCCATGGCCTGGCTCCCGGATGGGCAAAGCCTGATTTACACGGTCAAAGGGCCGGAGGGCGCAGCGGTGCGCAGCATTGCCATCGCCAGCGGCCAGGTGACAGCGCTGTTTGACATTCACTATGTAAACGCGAGCGTGGCGCTATCCCCGGATGGAAAGCGGGCTGCCTATGAAGAAATGCTGCCCGGGGAGCATTACGGCATCTATATTTCGCACCCTGGATGGATCGAACCCGAGGCTGATCGCAGATGCCGCGCCGATCGTGGCCACTAGCCCCGCAGTGGAGCCCGGACGGGAAGTGGCTGATCGCCAGCGTGTATGATACCGACCTTTCGCCTGACAAGCCTGTTCAGGTGCTCATTGAAGTGGACACCTGCCAGATCATCCCGCTGACGTGATCGAGGACTATGCCGCGCCATGGAACCCGAAGCCGATGATTAATATTGAGAAAAGCGCCTGAAAAGGCGCTTTTTACCCTACCGCGCTACGGCTGGAAGCCGTGCCCGGCAGGACCTCCACCCAATGCGCTTGCATTGGGTTTCGGGTTGACAAAACTAGACAAAACTTGACACTTTTTTACTTTTTTAAGACATTTTGAGGTCATTTTGTGATTCGTTTCCAAGAAACGAATATTTATACAAAGTTATATGTACCATAGTAAAATAATACAGTGAATATTTATAATATTACGGATGTAAGTATCGTTGAATAATGAACTAATTAATTTCGAGAAGAATATATATGATAATTTGATTTACCTGAAATGTCCTCAGATAGCATCAGGAAAAGAGTATTTTAATCATGTTCAGAGCCTAAGAGCTGTGGTGTTCGGCAATAACCTAATCGATGCACTTGTATTAGGAACTCAAATATTTCTAAATCATTAACAAAGGACATCAATGAAAACAATCATCAACAACTTTTGGGTCACTGAGACCCTGGAAGGCTCAAGACGCGGACGCATTGGTCAAATATGCCAACAACCGCAATATTTCGATGAACATGCGCGACGGGTTCGCGTTCCCATACACCGCGGAAAACGCAAAGAAATTTCTTGACGCCGCTGCACAGCAAGACCCCGCCACCTTTTACGCGATCGCGACTAAGGAAGAAGCCATCGGCGGGATCGGCGCCACCATCAACAGCGACGTGCACCGGCTGACCGCCGAGCTGGGCTACTGGCTGGCGGAACCTTATTGGGGCAAAGGCATCATGACCGAAGCAGTGGCCAAGTTCAGCGATCACCTCTTCGAGCACTTTGGCTTGGTACGCATTTATGCCGAACCCTACGCCATCAACGCCGGTTCATGCCGGGTGCTGGAAAAGGCGGGTTTTATTCTGGAAGGCCGCATGCGAATGAACGTGATCAAGGACGGCAAGCTGCTGGACCAGTTCTTATACGCAAAAACCCGGGAAAAACAGCGAAGCAGCGATCGTAAACGCAAGCAGCGGAGGAGGGCCTGCCCGCGGGTGCGCCGGTATGAGGGACTCTATTTATTTTTTGATCACACCAGGGTGATTCAGTCAACAAAGCGGTATTTGATCAGTGTCCACAAGGCAATAAAGGCATCGCCTGTGCGAATTTTTTTGCCCTGGGCATAGTGGCGGGGGTAAAAGGGAATCGGCACTTCGACAAGATTGCATTTTCTTTTAAGAATTTTGGCAGTGAATTCCGGCTCAAAATCAAAACGGTTGGCGCGCAGGGTCATGCCTGCGACCACCTCTTTGCGAAAAAGCTTGTAGCCGGTTTCCATATCGCTGATGATATTGTTGTAGAGAACATTGGTCACCAGGGTCAGGATCTTGTTGGCGACCATATTCCAAAACAGGATCGGGCGGCGGGCAGCGCCCAGGAAGCGCGACCCGTAAACCACATCCGCCAACCCTTCCTGAATGGGTTTTAAGAGGTTGGGGTATTCGCGCGGGTCATATTCCAGGTCGGCATCCTGAATGAGCACCAAATCGCCTTTAACCCGCGCCAGCCCGCTGCGGATGGCGCGCCCCTTGCCATAATTGCGCTCATGCGTGATGAGCTGAATCAAGCCTTTGCGCGCCAGCGCCTGCAAGACCTGGCTGGTGCCGTCGGTTGAGCCGTCATCCACAACGATGATCTCATCAGCGAGGCGGGTGGCCTTTACCCTTTTAATAATTTCGGCAATGGTGCCCGCTTCATTGAAAACCGGAATAATTACCGACAGGCGATTTTTAGCCATGGCTGTATCCTTTTATTTCTCACGATTAATAATATAACAAAGATTATCCGGCCAAATTTGCGGAAAAATATTAATTTCAAGAATCATACGCGCAGCGGAAACCCCGATTCCACCCGGGCGAATTGGGCTCATGCGCCAGCCGATTGGTAACTTTGGCGTAATCCACAGGGTCGTTCCAGGCTGCCCCGCGCAGCACGCGTTTTTCCCCTTTTTCGGGGCCGGTGGGATTGTCGGTCGGATCGCCCTGATAATTGTCCTTATACCAATCCTGCACCCATTCACGGACGTTGCCGCCCAGATCCAGAACGCCAAAGGGGCTGGCCCCCAGCGGCAGGCTGCCCACTTCAAGCGTTGTGTCGTGAAAATCGCCCACATTGGCCAATTCAGGCTTCGGCTCAGCGCTGCCCCAGGGATAGATGCGCTGGTCAGTGCCGCGGGCAGCTTTCTCCCATTCCGCTTCCGCAGGCAGGCGGCCGCCTGACCACTGGCAGTATTGAGCGGCAAAATCCCAGTTCACGAAAACCACTGGATGGTTGGAAAAGGCTGGATCATAATAGTGCGGATCAAGCTGCTGGCGCGGGTGTTTTGGGCAGGCGCCGGCATCAAAACACTGCCGGTACATGGCATTGGTGACCGGCGTGCGCGCGATCCAGTAAGCGTCCAGATAAACCTCGCGCTGCGGGATGCTGTTGCGATCGCTCAGACTTCCCTCAACCGGATCCCCCATGGTGAAAACACCAGCCGGGATGTAAACCTCGACCATCCCATCCAGCGGATTAATGCGCGTGGTTGCAGCCTGCAAGGTCTGCTCGGCATGGGCAAGATCAACTTCAAGCGTCTGAGCATAGGATGCTGCCTCAGCAGTTTGAGCCGCAGAGCGGTTGGCAGCGACCCTGCCGTTTACCAGGAAGGAAAGAGTGGCAAAACCGAATATTAATAACAGGATCGGCAGCCGATCAATCCACCGCCTCGTGCGGGAGTCTTTTGGGGATGAGGGATTTTTCATTTTGGCCGTATTTTTTTCTGAAGTAGTATTTTATCTGAAGTGCTGAGGATCAGCGCAGCACGGTCAGATAGCGCTGGGCGAGCTCGAAAATGACGAGGTCCGGTTTTTCACGGTCAACCAGATCAAGGTCAACGGTAAAAGAGTGGACAAAAAGCGCGCGCGAAAAATGCTCCGACAGGAAGGGAATGAGCGCGTCGGAAAAGGAATCGCGGAAGACCAGCGCGCCCGGCAAGGGGCTGCCGGAGATGGCGGATAAAATGGAACGCCCCGCGCCTTCTTCCAATTGCGCCCGGGGAGCAACGAGAGATGTGAGGAAGGGCGCCTGCTCGACAAACCTGCTGTTCTTGGGAAGGAAGGCAGCCAGGTCGCCGCTGAAGGGCAGGATTTCCTCCTGATAATCGCTGAAAGAGGGCAGGGTTGTTTGAGGAAAATCCTGTTTTACCAATCCCAGGATCTCACGGACAGCGAGCAAAGCGCCAACCGCATTCCAGTGCGTGTCGGTGCGGTGGTAAACCTGGCCACTGCGGGCTGCATTTTGGAGGGGGGAGCGCAGGTCCAGCACCGCAAGCTGAGTGGTTTCAAGCTCTTCCATCACCTGATCGATGCGGCAGGCTTTTCCCCTGGATTGAATGTAGGCGGGTAAATACTGCGGATAAATGGCCTCTTTGTTGGGCGCGATGACGACATAAAACCGGATGCCGCGCTGCGCGAGTTGGTCATGCCAGCCCTGCAGGCGCGCACGGATCAAGCGCAGCTCATCAGCGGTAAACGGCGAGGCGCATTCATAATCGGCAATGTTGTCTTCACCGGTGTAGTAAAGCCAATCTTCTTTCCCGATAAGCACATTGGGAAAAATGGTCTCATGGAAAAGATAGAAACGGATTTTTTGAGAGAGATCCACCAACTGCTGATGCAGCAGGTGATGGCTTTCAAAATAGGCAGTGAAGGCATTGGGAAAATCGATGATGGTTTTGGCAAGCTGCCTGGCGGAAAAATCCATTTGCGGCGCGCCGGATTGCTCGCGGAACTGCGCCAGCGGGGCAGCGGTGAAGCCAGGGGAAGCGCAAGGGCCAGGATGAAAGCGGCCAGCAGAACCAGGTCAGGCAGTTGGCGGCGCATCAAAATTCTCCATAGATGAAAGGCAGATAGTTTGCGCCGGTTTGAATGATGATGCCTGCGATGAACAAGCACAAACGCCAGCACGTTTTGCCCCCATGCCAGCACGGCAGTTTTTTCAGGGGAGAGACGGCCGATGAATCGTTTTTGAAGAGCCGGCAGAACGGGGAAGGAAAACAGGATGCCGGCAGCCAGGGCTGACCAGACCAACGGGGAAACAGGCGGGAAAACCGAGAAGGGCAGCCACGCGGAAGGTTTGGACAAGCCCGCCAGCGCTTTCAGAAAATTCCAGGCAAACTGCAGGCTGGGCGACCGGAAAAAGACCCAGCCCAGAATAATGACGGATAGTGTGTAAACATGCTGCAATGGACGCCATAATTTATGCAACCAGGCACCGAAAGAACCGCGCTCCAGTGCAAGCGCCGCACCATGCAAGAGCCCCCAGGCAATAAAGGGCAGCGTAAAGCCGTGCCAGAGACCTGTCAGCAGGAAAACGGCCAGGATATTCAGGCTCTGGCTGAACCAGCGATCAGGATGCTGACCGGAACGGCGTTTTCGCTCCAGCGGATAGAAAATATAATCGCGAAACCAGTTTGAGAGAGAGATATGCCAGCGGCGCCAGAAATCGGTAATGCTCTGCGAAAGGTAGGGATAGTTGAAGTTTTCGCCAAAATTAAACCCCAGCGCCTGAGCGAGCCCGATGGCCATGTCGGAATAGGCTGAAAAATCGAAATAAATCTGCAGCGTGTAACTGAGGATGGCCAGCCAGGCCAGACCGGCGGATAAATTGAGCGGCGCGGTGGAGAAAATTTCGCGGTTTGCGATCAGAGCCAACTGGTCTGCAATGAGAGCCTTCTTGGCAAATCCAAGCATAAAGCGCCGCAAACCGGCGGCTGCCTGCGGCAGCGAATGTTCTCTTGCCTTAAGCTGCGCGGCGATCTCACGGAAGCGCATGAGCGGGCCGGAAATGGCCTTGGGGAACATCAGCAGAAAGGCTGATACCGGCAGGAGCCGGGAGGGCTGCGCGTCATCTCTGGCGGGAGGCATCCACCAGCATGCTGATGGCCTGCAAGGTCAGGAACGAGAGGCTGAGGGGAAAGTGCGCAGCGCGCGGCAGGAGGGAAGCAAACCAGCCGGGTAGATGCAGGCCTGAGGCGGACGCCGCATCCAGCAAAGGCTGCCAATAAGCGATGAACAGTTTAAAGAAGATAAGGCTGGCCAGGTTGACAGCAATGCCAAAAACCAGCAGGCGGGAACGTTTTGGGCTGTTCGCTGGACCTGCCGGGTTCCCTTGAATGCCGCGCAATAAAAAGTAATTGATCAGCACCAACCCGAAAATAAGCGGAGTGTAAAGCAGATCGCTCCAGATGAAAAAAAACAGGCTGAAAAGCAGCAGAAAAAAATTCCGGCAGCGGGCCGGGCTGGCGAAATACAAAATCAGGAAAACGGGAAGAAAGAGAAAGAGGAAGGCGGGAGAATTAAGCGTCATGATGGTTATGTGGTTAAAAGGATTCAGGATTAATTATAGGGTCGATTATTACATATTCATGGATAAAGCCCAACAGGTTTTTAATGCTTAAATGACAAACGCGCCTTTGCATGGCGCGTTTGTTTAAAAAATCGTGGTTAGCTCGTCAATGAAGAAATTATAGCTTACGCTTGGTTTGCAGAAAACAAACTTACATGGATTTCAATTCGTAGATTTCCGGTTTTCCGAGAACCCCCGATTTTTGCTGGGCTTCACGCAGCGCCGGAGATTGGGAAAAGCTTTTTGCCTTTTCAAGGCTTTCCCATTCTGTAATTACCACAACCATCTTGGGATTTTCGGTCTGCTGAAAAGCCTGAGCGCTTTTTGCTCCTGCGGCAGTTCTAAGGCTAGCGGCTTCCATAAAACCAACTTTCCATTTGGCAAAATCCTCAACTTGAAACATTGTTAGCATGCGAATCATTTTAAGCTCCTGTCTTTATACCTGTATATTAGACATTTATTGTCAGGGAAGAGGTCAATGGATTATTAATATCCTGCGAATAAACAACGGCATAAAAAATATATTCCATCATAAGGCATTTTTTGGTCTACCCTTGACGGCTTTAATGACCTCTCCCCATGCACCACAATGCACAAAACGCATTGCGCCATGGCCTCCCGTACCGGGGAGGGGATTATTGCGAGTTGCGCGATAAAATGGAAAGAAATTAATTCAGGAGACAAGCGATGGCGGATGGCAATTTGCAACCCAATTCAAGGATGTGTTTCATTTGCGGGCTGGAAAATCCGGTCGGGCTGAAACTGCGCATTTATGAAGTTGAAAGCGGCGTTGTGGAGAGCACCTTTACCGCGCCTGGCCATTTCCAGGGCTACCCGGGCGTGCTGCACGGCGGGATCATCGCGACCATCATTGACGAGATGAGCGGGCGGGCGCTGATGGGCACGGTCGATAAGCCGCGCTTTATGTTCACCGCCAAACTGGAAGTGAAGTACCGCAAGAATGTACCGATCGGCAAGCCGCTCAGGCTGGTGGGAAGGGCCGGGCAGGATAAAGGCCGCAGCGCGGAAAGCTGGGCAGGGATCTATGACGCGGAAAGCGGCGAGCTGCTGGCAGAAGGCAACACTCTTTTGGTGAATGTGCCTGAGGATAAACTGGCTGCCACCAACCCGGATGAGATGGGATGGAAAGTGTACCCGGATTGATGTTGGTCAAGAATGGGCATCACAGGAAGAATTTTATTCAACCGGTCACATTCAAGATCGAGCAGGCGGGGTTGAAGAAGGACCAATAGCAACGAATTTGATGTCATGGTGAGTCGCTTCCAGGAACTTTTTAATATCCAGCAGAGAGATGACCAGCGTGGCGGTGTTGACCAGGGGGTGGCACTGGAGAAAGTCCGCCTGCCAGAGGTCCTGATCCATGAGGACCTCGACATGCGCATCAGGATCGTTGACCAAAGCCAAGCAGTGATACCGCACCGGGGGAAATGCCGAGGAAATTCTGCAGCCTTTCAGGTGAAGCGAGCGACAGCCCGGAAAGCCCCAAACTGGCAGCCAGAGATTTCAAGTCCAGGCTTTTGGCATCCGGAAAAGACAACAAGAAATGGCGATGCCCTTTGCGGTCGCGCAGGAAGAGGTTTTTTGCCGAGGCACCCTTTAGGGGAGGCACAAGCTGGCGCGCCTGCTCGCTGGTAAAGACGGCTGCATGCTGATGGTATTCATAAGGGATTGACAGCTGATCAAGGTATTGAAGCAAGGCTGGCGTATCCATGACAGGGATTAGTTTATCACCCCCGGGCTATCTGATCAGGTAACACATTTGTGGAACAGGATGGGGGTGGATCAATTAAGAAAACGTGTCCAGTAAGTTGTTGAAATTTTCATCTTATTGATTTTTTTCACCAAGCCCGGAAGGCAACCATAGAAATTGACATGAAAAAAAGCCTTGACATTGCCATAATAAGTGCTATACTGGGGTATAGTATAAAGATAGAGGTGAACAGAATATGCCCATTTATGAATATCGCTGCAACCAATGTGGAGAGGCTTTTGAAAAAATGGTCCGATTTTCCGAAGCGGATCGCGTTCCAGCCTGCCCAAATTGTGAAAGTGAAGACACCCGCAAGGCAATTTCTACCATAGCTTCATTTGGCATGGCCGATTCTGCATTCAGCGGATCAACCGCCAGCAATTGCGGATCAGGCGGGAGATTCACCTGAGCCGGATAGAGCTTTGCCGGCCGTGCGCCGGCAAAACAAGAGGATAGACAATGATTCTAAAAAATTCCGAAACCAAAACAGCACTCATTCAGCGCCTGAAACGGATCGAAGGACAAATCCGGGGAGTTCAGGCGATGCTGGAAGAGGAACGGGACTGCCGGGAGATCATGCAGCAGCTGGGAGCAATCCATTCGGCTGTGCAGTCGACCAGCCGGGTTTTCCTGCAGGATTACGCGACAGCCTGCCTGACGGAAATGGAAGCAAATGCCGATTCAAAAAATGATGCAGACTCGCGAGTCAAGCGGGAAAAAATGGTCCAGGACATGATCACCCTGCTGGATAAAACCCCCTGAAAGAAAAATGGCCACAGAAAAAGTAACTGATAGCATGAACTCGCAGACGACCGCCCCATACACGCCCATGCTTTACGACGTGCTCATCATTGGCGGCGGACCAGCGGGAGCGACAGCCGCAATTTACACGTCGCGAGCCAGATTAAGAACCCTGGTGATTGACAAGGGACTCACCTCAGGCGCGCTAGGAATCACCAGCAAAATTGCCAACTACCCCGGTGTCACAGGTGAAGTCAGCGGCGCTGAGCTTCTGGAACAGATGCGCGGACAAGCGCGTTCATTCGGCGCGGAATTTGTCAGTGACAGGGTGATCGGCGTTGATCTCCTTTCGGAAGCAAGAACCGTGTTTGGAAATCTCGGCGCATATTCCGGTAAATCCGTGATCATCGCCACCGGCTCGATGGGGCGCGGCATAAGAGTGAAGGGCGAAGATGAATTATTAGGCCGCGGCGTTTCATACTGCGCCACCTGCGATGCCGCTTTTTTCCGGGACAAGGAAGTTTTGGTAGCCGGAAACAATGATGAAGCGATCGAAGAAGGGCTGTATCTGACAAAATTCGCCAGCCGGGTGCATTTTCTGTCCCCGACAAGCGAACTGAAAGCCCCCAAGGATCTGGCGGATGAATTAATCGCAAATCCGAAGGTAATTTTTTACCGGGAAACCAGCCTGAGGGAGATCATCGGCAGTGAGCGGGTTGAAGCAGTGCGGCTGGAACAAAAAGGACAACCAGAGCAGACCATCGCTGTGGCGGGTGCTTTTGTTTACCTGCAGGGCGGAAGACCGATCACCGATTTCCTGCAAGACCAGCTTGAAATCAGCGATAACGGTTGCCTGGTTGTTGACCGTGAATTTATGACGGCTGTGCCGGGCGTTTTCGCTGTGGGTGACGTTTTATGCAACCACATCAAACAGGTTGTGGTCGCGGCAGGGGAGGGCGCTGTGGCCGGCATGGCGGTCGAGAAAATCTTGCGCGGCCGCAAACAAATTAAAGCTGATTGGGCGAAGCAGTAAATATAAATCGAGATAACTGAATAAAAAAAATTGAAAAAAAATAATGGAGACAATATCATGAGTGAACCTGTACATGTAACAGACGCAGAATTTGAAAATGTTGTGCTGAAGTCAACCTTGCCTGTTGTGGTGGATTTCTGGGCTCCCTGGTGCGGCCCCTGCCGAATGGTCGCACCGATTTTAGACAAGATCGCCAAAGAGCAGGACGGCAAAGTGGTTGTCGCGAAAGTCAACACCGATGAAAATACAGAATGGGCATCCAAGTATGGCGTGCAGGGCATCCCCACCATGCTTTTTATCGCTGGCGGAAAAGTCATCCACACCCAGGTTGGGGCGCTGCCGGAAGCCATACTGAAACAGGCAGTGGAAGGATTTTTGGAAAAAGCAACTGTAATAAATTAGGTTTTATTCAATAATCAAAAAGCCTGATTTATTGGCGAATAATCCGCATGCTCGAACTTGCTCGAAGCATGCGGATTAATTTTGAATAAATGCAAAAAAATTTCAAGGACAATAATCAGGCATTCAACTGGTCCAACAATTCCAGAATTTCAATGTTTTCCGGGATATCAGACATGGAATGCCCGTAATGAACAAAGCGGGCTATTCCTTTTTTATCAACAATCACCTGGGCAGGCATGCGGCCCATTTTGAAAATATTGATTTCCTGTCCGAATAATTTCAGGACCCTGGCTTTCGGGATCGGGCAAGCCGATAAAGGGAAGGTCATGTGCATGCCAGTATTCCTGAAAAGCTTTGGCATCTTCCGGACCAACGACCACTATCTGTGTCTGACGGTCAATGAAACTTTGATAATCCTGGCGCAACTGCGCCATATGCGCGCGGCAGAAGGGTCAGAAAAAACCGCGGTTGAAATACCAGAAGGATATTGGATTTTTCCTTGAAGCTTGACAGGCGTACCTTTTCACCCAGAAAATCATGCAGTTCAAAATCAGGGGCGGGGGTGTTTATCGCAATTTTTGGCATAATGCACTGTTGAAAATTATCGATTTTCCTTTATTTCATTTTGCTTTTTGAAAATCAATATAACCCTGATCCACATCCACCGAGATGAGCTGCACGCGCAGACGATCACCCACGTCCAGGCTTTCAAAGCCGCGCATCAGCTTGCCTTCCACCGGAATTGCGAACAGGCGCACCCAGGTTCCTTTGTCAGCTGCACCTGTGACGATGGCTTCAAAGGTTTCGCCAATACGGTGCGAGAGCAGCAGCGCGGCAGCCGATTTGCCAACCTGGCGCTCCACTTTGTTGGCGTCATCTTCTTTGCGGGTGAAGTGAAGAGCCAGCACCTGAAGTTCGTCAATTAGAATATGGGGATTTCTCTCCATTGAGCGCGGATTTCAGCAGGCGCTGCGTGACCAGATCCGGGTAACGGCGGTTGGGCGCAGTGGAGTGGGTGTAGTCGCGCACTGCCAGCCCAAAATGGCCGGGAGGTGAGCTATCAGGCAGCTCGGCAGAATATTCACCGGGTCCCAGCAATTTGATGACTGCCAGGGACAGATCCGGGAAGGTTTGCGGGTTGGCTGCTTTTTGCTTTGTCAGAAATGCTTCCAAGGCTTGCGAATCGGGAGTAACCGGGAGAGAGAATCCATGTTCCCGGGCGATCTCAACGATACGCTCCCAGCGTTTTGGAGTACGGACCACACGGCGGATGGAAGGGAAATGCCTGGACGCCAGGAACTGAACGGTGGCGCCATTGGCAGCGATCATGAAATTTTCAATGATCTCTTTGGCGCGGTTCTTTTGATCCTGTTCAAGTCCCGTAAGGAGATCACCCTCAAAGACCGGTTTGGCTTCAATGGTTTCCAAACTAAGCGCCCCATTGGCGCGGCGCAAAGTTTGCATGCTCTGAGCCGCCTTATCCTGCAAGCGGAGCGATGCATCCAAACCCGGTACAGCGGCAATAGCTTCAGGGATCGGACCGCTGCCTTCCAACCAGTCAGCCACACTGTTATACGCCAATTTGGCTTGACTGCGGACCTGCGCCGGATAAATATCATGTCCGATCAGAAAGCCATCCTCCTGGATGACCATTTCCACAACGATTGCCAGGCGGTCTTCGCCAAAATTGAGCGAGGTAAGGTTGGTGGATAATTTTTCCGGCAGCATGGGGAAGATCGCGGCGGCTGTGTAAATTGATGAGGTGTTGTGAGGCCGTGCCCGTCAATCTCAGAGTATTGCCGCACCAGTGAATCCACATCTGCGATGGCAACCAGAATTTTTGTTTGGCCACCCGGCAGCGCTTCAGCAGCGGTGAGCTGGTCGAGGTCGAGGGAATCATCATTATCAATGGAACACCAGAGCATCCCCCGCAAGTCACGGACAGAACCTTCACGGGCTTTGGCAGGCGCCTGGATCTTATCCAATTCAGCCAAAATCCCCGCAGAGAAATCAGGGAGAAAACCCCGCCTTAACATTTCACGATGAGCAATGCCTTTAAGAATGGTTTGATGGGATTGATAATTATTCTTCATAAGAGGTCATCAGTTTTTATTTAAATTTAAAGTAGCTGCGAACTTTGCTGGTAATTTGTTTATTTGTCAACTTATCAGCCGGTTCCACACCGGTGATGCTGCCGCAGATGGCGTGGTTTTTCAGGTAGCTTTCCAGCTCGATTTTTGCTTCTCCGGGACCGATGATCCAAATCGAATCCGCATCACGAATATTAGAAGTGATTTTTTCGTAAAATTTATCAAGGTGGTTCCCAAACTTCCGGTCACGTGTATCCTCTTCGGTTGATCCCTGCGATTTATTGGCAGCGTTCGATTGCAAATTACTTGAAAACCGGATATGTTTCTCCATATTTGATTCTATTTCACGAGTTACAACAGTCTTATTTTCGATTTCAACGATCACAACTTTGCGGTGGTCAATCCACAAACCGACTTGCTTCTGCATTTTTACTCCTTGGGAAATTTTTATTTGCCCTCTTTGAGAGTATACAATTGGGCAAAGGAAATCAATATATAAAATTTATAATTTTTTCCTTTTATATTCCAAATTGGGAGTATTTTCATTTTACTAATATTCTTAAAAAAATTCTATTTAAGGGGGATAAAATATTTCGTAATTATCTTAAAAAATATTGAATATATTGACAACCAGCAAATATTTTTGTACCATATAGTTATCAGGTGGAAACTGAATCAAAATTAAGGAGCGAAGAATGATTTCCCAACTTTAAATTTGGTAACACACCTGACAGACGAATCTGCTAACGTCGAAGCAAGCGGGGAAAGACAGAGAGTGTGTTTTATTGCAGCAGACAAGCCTGAGCAAGACGCCCGTCTAGAATGCATCGCAGCCATCATCGCCAGAATTAACATTGGCACGGAGGCCTTATAGAATGCATAAACAAAAGTTCCTTACAATTTCGATCACAGCTATTTTATTGATTGCACTGGTTGGCCAGGTGTACGCTTTAGGCACTGCGCCAGCCATGGGTTCTGCAGTTACCTTTGCAGTATTGGGCAGCACAACGGTGACCAATACCGGTGCCACCCTCATTTATGGAGACCTGGGCTTGAGCCCAGGCACTGCGGTCACTGGTTTTCCTCCAGGAATAGTAGTACCTCCAGGAACAACGTATATTGCTGACGCAGTCGCGCTTGGGGCTCGAAACGCCGCCATCGCAGCTTATACAAATTTAGGAAGCCAGGCCTGTGATTTTAATTATGCTGCTCCGACGGATCTGGCTGGTATGACTCTCGTTCCAGGCGTTTATTGTTTTTCTTCATCTGTGGCAAATTCAGGAGTATTGACTCTTGATGGTTTGCTGACGGATGTATGGATTTTTAGAAGTGGAAGTTCGCTTACTGCCGGTCCAGGATCCTCGGTGGTGGGAACCGGAAGCGAATGCAACATCTTCTGGCAAGTTGGCAGCTCCGCAACCCTCAATTCAACCGCTGTTTTTAAAGGGACTATCATAGCAAACCAAAGCATCAGCATGAATAATGGCGCCACAATTGATGGCAGAGCCCTGGCGCTGAACGGTGCTGTAACGCTGATAAACAATATCATTGACAATTCTGCCTGCAGCGGGTTGGGCATTGGGGGTGTCGGAGTCACCAAGCTTTTCAGCCCGCCAACCATCTTACAGGGAAACGAATCAACCCTAACAATCACTTTTACCAATGCCAATGCTGGTGTGGCCACTCTTGACGCGGATTTTACCGACACTTTACCCCTCGGAGTGGTCGTTGCGGATGTACCAAACCTCGCCACCACCTGTGGCGGAATACCGTCAATAGGCGTGGGCGGTGATACAGTGACTTTGCCATCCGGCAGCACAGTTCCTGCTGCAGTGGGCGGGATTCCAAGCTATTGCACAATTTCCGTCGACGTGACCGCATCAACCGCGGGCAGCTACACAAACACAGTAATAGCCGGTGAACTGACAACGGATGAAGGCGATAATGTCGCAGCTACTACAGCGCTTCTGACAATCAGAAGTATACCGGCGCCAGTGGTTACAGATGATACAGCTTCCGGTTTGCCAGTTTTTCCGGAGACAGGGAGTGGTGCTCCGATATTCAACGAAGTATCACCCTGGAACCTATTTCTCTTTGGCGGTATCTTAGTCTTTGCTTTGATCCTTGGCGTTCGGATATTCCGCCGAGGCTATAAACCGAGACCATAAACATCCAAAATCCTCAATATTCCTGATCCAGAAGCGTGCTGCATGGGCAGGTGAAAAACATCATTGGAGATTGGTTTTGATAAATAATAAGCCCTCATAGCTTTCTGTGGGGGCTTATAGAAAGTAAAATCGTTATCATTGTGCGAATAATAAGGCTATCCATTCGGCAAGATGCGATCCGTTGGCTCATTGCTATTTTGTTCATGGGGGCAGCACTTGCGGGGTGCAAAAACAAAGCATCTGATGAAACATTGGCTGGATCTTTTCCGTCAATAATATCAACGCCATTCGTCCACAAGGCAGTTCAGGCGACAATTCAACCAACATATCAGCCAACGCCATCTCCAAGTGTCCCTGAGCCGCTTTTTGACCCAACCCTCGATCTTCATGCCGAACCTGTTGAGGTTCCGCTTCAGCTTCAGATCCCGGCTCTCAAGGTTGACGCTCCGGTGATTGGCGTCGGTCTTAATTCCGAAAATGAGATGGATGCACCGAGAGGACCAATAGGCGGTGCGATCTGGCAAACAGCCATGTGGTATCGCGGCAGCGGGATCCCCGGCGAAGCGGGCACAGCCACCATTGCCGGGCATGTCAACGACCCGCTGGGACTGCCCGGAGTCTTCGGCCACCTCAGGGATCTCAAACCTGGCGATGAGATCATCGTCCTATTTAAGAATACTTCGGAAGAAATTCACTACACCGTTGTCCAGAATTTAATTTATAACAAGAGAGAAGCTAATGATCCAGATTTGCGGGCGATGATTTTCGGCGCCGAACCTTCCCCCGATGGCCTTTCGCATCTGGCGCTGATCACGTGCACCGGATACATCATCAATGGCGAATACAATGGCTTCAGGGTCATTTTTGCGACGCGGAGCAATTAAGCACAATATTATAGAAATATTCATGACCTGCCATTCACCTTCCGTAATTTATTTTAGAAATCTTTTATTTTCCAGTATTGTTCATCAGATTGCTTGGAATGTTTTTCAAAATTCATTAACATCTCATGAATGTTGGTTGAAACCTGACCGCAAACTCTCAACTAAAAATCATTGAATCCTATCCCAATTACTGCAACTTTGACATTGATACAATATCCATTAACAAGAAAAATTTTGAACCGAGTTTTGAGAGTACAAATGAATCCATCCAGTCAATCAAATCAAGCAAAACATTCAAAGACCACAATCTCAATGGAAAACTATTGGTCCTTCGAACCTGAGCGACTAATCACCGAGCTTCAATCTTCCAGCGATGGCATTCAGCAAGGCGAGGCTGAAAACCGCCTCAGGCAATATGGAGCAAACGCCTTACAGGCACAAAAACGCACTTCGGCTTTTGGGCTGCTTTTAAGCCAATTCAAAAGCCCGCTGGTGCTCATTTTGATTTTCGCAGCAATCATCTCCGCCTTTGTGGGGGAGTGGACAGATGCCGCCATTGTGCTGGCTGTTGTGATTGGAAGCACAACGTTAGGATTTGTCCAGGAATACAGGGCAGGCAACGCAGTCGAGAAACTGCGCTCGCAGGTAACCATCAAGGCGAATGTAATGCGGGATGGAAAATCCCAGGAAATACCATCCGAGCAGGTGGTGCCAGGGGATGTGGTTCTGCTTTCCGCTGGCAGCCTGATACCGGCTGACGGGATTGTGCTGGAAACCAAGGACTTCTTTGTAAACCAGGCTGTACTCACCGGCGAAACTTTCCCAACAGAAAAAAAAGCGGGGATTGTTCCTGCCAAAGCCAGTTTGGCGGAACGGATCAATTGCGTGTTCATGGGCACCAGTGTTCGGAGCGGCACAGCGCGCGTTTTGATCGTGCAGACCGGGAAAGCAACAGTGTTCGGCCAGATTGCCGACCGGCTTAACCTGCGCCCAAGCCAGACTGAATTTGAGCGCGGGATTCAGCGGTTTGGAAATTTATTGACGCAGGTTATGCTGGTGATGGTCGTAATCGTCCTGGCAATTAATATTTTTCTGGCCAAACCACCCATAGATTCGCTGCTTTTCGCCCTTGCCCTGGCTGTCGGCCTGGCGCCTGAGCTTCTGCCCGCCATTATCAGCATCACGCTTGCCCATGGCGCACAGCAAATGGCAAAAAGAGGTGTGATCGTACGCCGGCTGAACTCGATTGAAAACTTTGGGAGCATGGATGTGCTGTGCACCGACAAGACCGGGACGCTTACACAGGGAGTCGTACGCCTGGACGGTGCGGTTGACCCTGAAGGACAGCCTTCCAAAACCGTCCTGTATTTTACTTACCTGAATTCTCAATACCAGACTGGAATGAATAATCCACTGGATGATGCCATCAGTGCGTATGCCAAAGAGGCCAAACTTGAGATCGGCTCGGAGCAAAAAATTGATGAAATCCCTTATGATTTTGTGCGCAAATGCTTAAGCGTGGTTACGGATAATACCAAGGGGAAAAGAACACTCATTACCAAAGGCGCGCTGGAAAATATCCTCAATATCTGCAGCCATGTGCGGATTGGAGACCGGGAGGAAGCGATTGACGCCAAGCGGCGGGCTGAAATTGAACAGCGGTACAGCGACTGGAGCGAAAAAGGCTTTCGCGTGCTTGGGGTGGCAATAAAGCCGGTAGAAATCAGAACGGACTCCTACACACGCGCTGAGGAAAAAGACCTCAGTTTCATTGGTTTTTTGCTATTCTTCGATCCGCCTAAAATTGACGTGCAGCAAACCATTAACGATTTAACTCAGCGGGGCGTGGAACTGAAGATTATCACGGGCGATAACGAGAAGGTAGCGCGGCATGTGGCAGACGCCGTTCACCTGCCGATCAGTCGGTTGATGACCGGAGCCGAACTGAATGACATGTCTGATGATGCTCTCTGGCACGCGGCAGAGCGCACGACCATTTTTGCTGAAGTAGACCCCAACCAGAAAGAGCGCATTATCCTTGCCCTGCGCAAGACAAAGCATGTTGTTGGATATATGGGCGACGGCATTAATGATGCCCCCGCCCTGCATGCCGCTGATGTTGGTATTTCGGTGGATACGGCTGTTGATGTGGCAAAAGACGCCGCTGATTTTGTGCTGCTAAAGCAGGACCTGGACATCCTTAAGGAAGGAATTGACGTTGGCCGCGTGACCTTTGCAAACTCACTAAAGTATATTCTTACAACCATCAGCGCGAACTTTGGCAACATGTTCAGCATGGCAATAGTCTCACTTTACCTGCCCTTCCTGCCTTTGCTGGCCTCTCAAATTCTGCTCAACAACTTTCTTTCTGATATTCCCGGGACTGCTATTGCTGGAGACAATGTGGACCCGGAATGGGTGGCAAAACCACGCCGCTGGGACACAATTTTTATTCGCAGATATATGGTGCTGTTCGGCCTGGTCAGCTCGATCTTTGACATGCTAACCTTTGGTACTTTGTTGTTCATATTTCAAGCCTCGGAAGCAATGTTCCATACAGGCTGGTTCCTTGAGTCACTTTTGACAGAATTGGTAATCGCTCTGGTTGTCCGCACTCGCCGTGTTTTCTTCCGCAGCAAACCCGGGAGATTCCTGCTCGTGAGTACGCTCATTGTTATTGGCATCGCACTTGCGCTGCCGTATCTGCCATTCAATTCCCTGTTTGGATTCATCCCGCTGCCAGCGCCGCTGCTATTGACCATTATTGGATTAACGGTGCTGTATGTCCTGGTGGTTGAAGCGGCCAAAAAGTACTTTTATTCACGCATGGAAAACAAGAACGCCTGATCTTTTATTTCGATAGTTCGCGCCAAGCCAGAATCGCCCTGGCATGAATCGGGTAATGGCTGTACGTATCCAGCCGCAGCCGCCGGCGGATGCGGGTTTCTGTTTTGATATATTCATCCGGAACATCATGGATAAAGGCGATCAATTGCTGGTGGACAGCCCGGGATTGCTCAAGGATCTCTGAGAGGGAAAGTCCGCGTTTCTTTTCTGTCATCAGCGCATTAAAAGCGTCCAAGCCGCCATATAGGTCCTTATAGCGCGGAAGACGGAGACCCTGCATAAGCAGCGGCAGGGATTTCAATGCTTCATCTTCCCAGGTGGTAACATGGGCGATGATATCTTTGACAGACCATTCACCGATGACACCGGGTTGCAGCATTTGAGCTTCAGTCAGCCCCGAGAAAGACTCATTGAAAAACTGCCATGCCTTTTCGAGATGATTGAGAAGCTGTTGTTTTTTCATTTAGGTTTTTATAGACTTCACAGAGGGATGACGTTCTTAAAATTAAAAAATACTTTAATTGGTAACTCTATGTTACCTAATAGGATTTATACGAGTATTTCTTCTTTACTTGTGGTGCTTCGATTCTTCAGCAGCGTCAGCCTCGGCCCTGGTTTTATGAATAGTACCATCTGGATGATTGGGCGGGGCATAAACCGTATAAAGTTTCATTTGATCTGTCATTGAGGCATTGATAACGTTATGGAAAGTCCCCGCGGGAACAACCACAGCCTCTCCGCTTTTTACCAAATGCTCCTCGGTATCATTAAAGATAAATTTCGCTTGCCCTTCTTCAATTCGGAAGAACTGGTCAGTTCCAGGGTGCACTTCACGGCCAATATCTTCGCCGCCCTGCAGGCACATGACCACCAGCTGGCAGTGCTTGCCGGTGAACATCACCTGACGGAAGAAATTGTTTTTGAGAGTTTGTTCTTCAATATTTCCAACATACCCGATCATTTTTTCTCCTTTTTCCTTTTTTCACAAACTAAATTTCTCTCGAATATCTTAGATTGATTATACGAGTGAAAGTGACAGGCAAGCAAGCAATCGCACGGAAAATAAGAAGAACGCGGAATCATAGATTTCCTTAAATTGAGTAATACTATAATTTAAGCCATGAATTCAAACATTGGCACTGAGCCCATTATCCATACTCACAATTTGTGCCGTGTTTATCAGCGCGGACAGGAAAAAGTTGAGGCGCTGCGAAATGTCAATCTAACCATCGCCCCGGGAACATTCGCGATCATTTTCGGCCCAAGCGGCGGAGGAAAGTCAACTCTGCTTCATCTATTGGGAAGCATTGACCGGCCGACAAGCGGTTCGCTGACTGTCAGCGGAAAACAGCTGGAAAAAATGAATGAAGCTGACCTGACCCGCTTTCGGACGGGAGCACATCGGATTTGTTTTTCAATTCTACAATCTGCTGCCATCCATCAACGCCCTGGAGAATGTTGCGCTGCCCCTGCTGGCAAAGGGCATCCGCCGTAATGAGGCGCTTGAAAGAGCCAAGGATCTTACTGGAGCGTGTTGGATTAAACGGCCGGGCGCTGCATAAGCCCAGCCAGCTTTCAGGCGGAGAACAGCAGCGTGTGACCATCGCCAGGGCGATCGCCGGAGAGCCTGCCATCGTGCTGGCGGATGAACCCACCGGCGACCTTGATGCAAAATCCTCAGATGAAGTCATCAACCTGATGCTCAAGATCAATCGCGATGAAGGAACCACCTTTGTTGTTGCCACGCACAATGAGCGCTTCATTTCTATCGCGGAACGCGTATTTGAACTGCAAAATGGGGAATTAAATGAAAAACAGGCTGCCTGACGCGGTTTTTTTCCTGCTAAAAGATTTGCAGCATGACTGGGCGCGCACAACCCTCACAATTCTTGGCATCGCCGGAGTGATTTTCATTTACTTTATCTTGAGCGCTTTTTCTCAATCCCTTAATTCTTTTTACCAAACAACAGCCACAGGCAGAAACCTGATTGTGATCCAGTCTGACCTGATCGACCCAAGTGATGCTGTGTTGGATGAATCAGCTATAGTGGCTGCTGAAAGCCTGCCTGCTGACCTGGTAAACCGGGTTTCACCGATGATCTTCCGGCATCTACGCATCAATGACCATATGGTTCAATTGCGAGCCGCCCGCGTGGAAGATTGGACGAGTATTTTTCATATGGAATTGTTGGAAGGCCAATGGCCTGAAGGAACTAGACGAAGTGGCTGTGGGCGAAGGCGCTGCCGAAGCCAACCACTGGAAGATCGGGTCGGTTCTGGAAATCTATGGAAGTGAATTTCGTGTAGCCGCAATTGTGCGGCTGCCCGGCTCGGTCTTTGCTTCAGTCTGGATACCGCTTGAGCGTGCTCAAGCGCTTTTTGGGATGAAGCGAGGTTACCAATTGATGTTTGTTCAAACTGCCAAGAATGCTGATGCGGAAATAGTACGCCAGCAGCTTCAAGAACTACCTCAAATTTCAGACCGCTATAGCGTTTTTTTTGAGGATACTTACAGCAAACGGAACAACCAGCTTTTTAAAGATATTGCGAGCCTGATGAATATATCCAGCAGCCTGGCACTGCTGGCAGTCGCTTTTGGGACATTTACCTCAACAAATCTGAGCCTGACCGAACGCGGACGGGAGATTGGCATTTTACGGGCAATCGGGTTTTCACATTTTTCTTTGGGAAAATTGCTCGGCCTTCGGGCGATTTTGCAGAGCCTTTTGGCTTTTACTGCCGGATTCGCGGCCTCACTCGCTTATTTTGCCTATCAGCAGACTTTTGCCCAGTTATTTGTGCTGGGAGTTCAAATCACTTTTAAGATCACCTGGCAACTTATGGCTTTTGGATTGTTATTGACCTTCTCTTTGGCTTTGCTGGGAGCATGGTTATCTTCACGGCGGATGCTGCGGCGAAATGTCAATCAAATGCTAATGGATTAAACACAATGAGGATTTTTTTCCTTGGATTAAAGGAACTGGCTGTCCGCTGGCGGGCGGTACTGGCAATGGGCTTGACCCTTTCTTTTCCGGTTCTTGCCTATCTTCTTTAACCGGTTACCAAACGGGGCTCGAATCACGCTATCAAAATATTCAAGGGAATTTCCTGCTGGCACAAGAGACAGGCAGTATGGGTGAGTTTTACGGCAGCCGACTGCCTGCCAGCTTAAAGAAGAATTATTAAACCAGGGCAGCAGCTGGGTAGCAGCGGAGCTTCATACCATCATCGGCACAAGTCCCGAAAATGCCATTCTCCTGCGTGGAATTGAACTTGAGACCTACCCAACTTTTGAGGAATTCCAGATTATTGAAGGCCGCCCCCTGCAGCCGGATGATGCTCCGCGCCTGGCGATGGTTGGGATAAAGCTGGCTGAAGAAAGAAACGCATATCCGGGGGACCGCATTCAAATCCGGGGAAGGGATTTCTCTGTTGTCGGGGTATTTGCCAATGGCACCTTTGCAGATTATGAAGCCTGGATTTCAATTGAGGATGCACAATCACTGATGGGATGGGGCAGTGATGTATCTGTTTATATCATTCCCGCGAATGAAAAATTTAAGGCTGGGGATTCTCTGCCTGGAGGCGTCTCAATTGTTCAAAAAGGTGAAAGCGGCCGGGATTTGGTGAGCGAATGGCAGCCGTTATTTAATCTCCTGAGAATGATTACCGCAACTTTAGGCGCGGCTGTGGCGATTGCCCTGATCAATATCTTATGGAGGTTGGCCTGGCTCAGACGGCGCGAACTGGCCATTTTGCAGAGTATCGGTTTTGGCCAGTTTTCTCTGCTTTGGTATCTGTTGACGCAGGGTCTGGGCATTGCATCCATCGGTTTCTGCCTGGGTGTTCTGGAGGCAATTGTCGTCGGCGCTCTGATCCCATTAAGGACAGCGGGGATCTCTATTGAAGCAGTTTTTGACTTGAACGGAATTCTCTCAAGCCTGGGTTTCGCGGGATTGATTACCCTGGCTGGTGCCGGCATCCCGGCTTATTGGTTCTCACGATTAAATCTTGTAAAATTAATGAAAGTGGAAGGGTAAGGATAAGTGATCCTGTAACAAAAGCAATCCAAATTCTGATCAGGAGGAAGAAATGTCCAGAATTAATAGAATCCGGTTTTTAGTTACCATTGTATTGTTGGCAGCCACGCTGGCATGTTCGATAACCAGAACTCCCCAGGCAGATTCTCCGGCGGAATCCGGCGGTAATCAAACCACGTTAGAACCAGCCCAGTCTGAAAGTGCCGCGCCTGTTGTTCTTGAACAAGCACCGGTTACGCCTGTCGGATTAAACAAGGGCTTGTCCAGCCTGAACAGCTATACCTATTCGCTGCAGATCATTACCAACGGACCGACCATGCAGGATAAAAATGATATGCGCATCATTACAAGCTATACCGCCAATGGCGATAATACAAAAACGCGAATCCGAGACCATCAGCAGTTCGGCAGAAGAACCGGAAGAAAGCCGTTCATCAACAACCAATTACCGCGTCGGTGAGGTGACCTGTACAGTTGATGATAGCGGCGAGAGTGAAGCGGAAATTGATGAATATACACCCGCTCAAAAAGAGATCCTGAATATTGTCATGAATCTTTCAGATACAGTGATCAACGTGGATAATCCGATATTAAGCGGCGTGGAGACTATCAACGGCATCAGCTGCAACCACTACACGTTTAATGTTGTTGGCCTTGGGAAAACCTCGGGCGCTGAAGTGACGCAATCTGCAGGAGATTATTGGTCAGCGGTCGATGGCAACTATCTGGTTAAGTATGATGTGGTTCTTGAAACGCGCAATGCGCCGGAAAGCGATGCCAGCGCTGAAGTCCTGCACTCCGAAGTTCATTTTTTGCTTTCAGATATCAACGCCGCCATCACCATTGAATTACCTGCTGAATGCAGTTAAGCCTGAATAAATTTGCTCTGCAGCTGGAAGAAAATTCACTGCTCCGCCATGTATTTTTCATGGCGGCAGCAGTAGCATCGATTTTCCTCATTGGGTATCACTTTGGCACTTTTGATCAATCCGTCCATCTTCCATTCCTTAAAGCTTTTGCGGATCCATCATTGTATCCAGCGGATCCGTTCATAACCCTTCGGAATGATCAATACTCATTTTTTTGGTATTTTTTTCTGCCTTTCCTGAAACTGGGAATTTTAGAGCCAGCCATGTTCCTGGTGCATCTGCTGGTGACGGCCCTGTTCTTTAAAGCAGTATGGGAGTTGGGTATAACTTTATTTGGGAAACCAATGGCTGCCCTGTTTGCCGTATTGAGTTTTATCATCCCGCACTTTGGTTTTGTCGGATTTCCGGTGATTGAATTCAGCCTGCAAAGCCGCACCTTTGTATTGCCTTTCCTGTTAATGGCTGTCAATTCTTATCTCCGCGGGCGGCCGGGTTTTGCTTTCTTTCTTTTAGGCTTGATGTACAACCTCAACCTGCTGATGACCAATTTTGTGCTGGTAATTTTGGTCATCAGCAGCCTGGCAAATATTCGCAAAATCGGCTGGAAAAAGGCAGGATTCAGTGCAGTGCTTTTTTTGATCGGTGCTCTGCCAGTATTGATCTGGAAAATGCGCAGTGGCACAGGTTTGGATTTAAGTTTGCGGCCGGAATGGCTTTCTGCTATTTCCCGAGGCACCATGTACCAGATTTTTTACATTTTTTCAAATACCCCTTTTATGTTGTTAACCCTGAGTGGAATTTGCGGAATCGTAATGTTTTTCATTGCAAAAAAGAATAACCAAATGAATGGGCATGCTGGCCAGATGAAGCAGTTTGTCGCAATTCTCATTGGAATCCTGACTTTTCAAATATTTTCAATATACTGCCTGCCTTTGACATTTATCATCCAATTGCAGATCAGCCGCGCTTGCCTTTTTATTTTGATTTTCGCCTATATCTGTTTCGCCGGCTACCTGGCGGATGAATATCATTCAGGCAAGATCAGTGGAGGTAACTTTCTCCTTATTTTTGGCTGCCTGGTTTTATCGATATCGGCAGTCATCCCTCTGTTAGCCTGGATAATCCATCGAAAATATCCCTCTTTACTTAAGAAAGGGCTACCTGCCGCAGTAACTATTTTAGTAATCCTGGTTGGATTGACCATATTGGGATTTAAAATTGCAGCCTTATGGAGACCGGGAATTCATGTTTATGCCGATTCATCCCCGTGGATTGATATACAAAACTGGGCGCGAAAAAATTCACCCAAAGAAGCGATTTTTATTACTCCTCCGCAGGAAGCCGGACCTTACCAACCTGATTGGCGGGTTTTCTCGGAGCGCAGTTCAATCGCTTCACTATATGATCTATTTGAAATAGCACTAAAACCGGATTATTTCGCGACCTGGAAACCTCGATTTGAAAGCCTTGCGCCGGAAGCGCTTGAAAAGTTCCAGAAATAATTTTTTCGAAAATCAGGATATTACCCGGGAGGCATACAACAGCCTGGAAACACCCCAATTCCTGGAGACTGCAGCAAAATACCATGCCTCATATCTGGTTGTCGAGAAAGGACTTTTTCACCCCTTACCAGTTGTTTATGAAAACAGCCAATACACTGTATTTGAGTTGAATCCAAGATAAAAATTGATCGGTGAAATCGCGTTCGAATTGCTGCAGGAAAACTTCTCCTGAGATTTATAGAAAGCGCTGCATGCAGCGGTGGTTATGATATAGTACAAATGCTGTTCGGTCCTGAAGAGTACCCCGGGAGGGTTAATCCAGTGGATCAGAAAATATCAAAACTCAGGCTGGGGATATTTTATGCGCTTTATTTTCTGTTAATTGGCGCAGTCTTTTTCAGAATGATCCCGCATTATCTGAATTCTCCATATCAATGGACCGTCATATTATTGCTGGTTGTATTTTTGATTTTTTTTATTTTAGAACGCCTGATAATTCGAAAACCTGTTTCTTATTTTTATTTTGCTTTTATTTTTGAACTTGCGATCATCCTGGCATTACTGATCATCCCGTCCAATACAGCGCCAAAGGATTATTTCATCAATTTGGTTTTGCCCCTGTGCGGGCAAGCTGTTTGGAATTTGCCGGAAAAAACTGCCAAAAAATGGGTCATCATTTTTTGTGTTTTCTGCCTGGTGAGCATGGTGGCATATTATCAGGATCATGGATGGATTCAGTTTCGGATTGACCTATATTGCAGGCTGTTTATTGATTTCGATACTCAGTTCTGTCACATTGCATGCTGACCAGGCGCGCAGTGAGAGCCAGGCATTGCTGGCGGAATTGCAGATCGCAAACAGAAAACTGCAAGACTATGCCCATCAAATCGAGGCGCTTGCCGCAGCAGAAGAGCGCAACCGGCTGGCACGCGAACTCCACGATTCGGTTTCACAGACAATTTTTAGCATGAATTTAACTGCCCAATCGGCAAGAATCCTGTTAGAGCGAGATCCGCAACGCGCTGCCGGATTGCTTGACCATCTGCAATCTCTCTCCCAAGATGCATTGGCTGAAATGCGCTCTCTCATCCAACAGCTTCGGCCGCATGCCTTGATTAGAGGATGGACTTCCAGCGGCTTTAAAAAAACACGCGGCAGAACGCCTTGAACAAGATCATTTGGTGGTGAATGTTGAAATTAACAGGGGAAGGGCGGCTGCCATTAAAAGTGGAAGAGGGATTATTCCGAATTACTCAGGAAGCCCTTAATAACGTTGTAAAACATGCCAATACCTCTGAGGCATCTGTTGAACTTACCTTTAAAGAACGCTTGACAACCCTTGTTATTGGAGATAAAGGCGCCGGTTTTGATTTGGTTTCCGCACAAGCAAAGACTGGCCACGTAGGATTGGCAAGCATGAGAGAAAGGGCGCAGGCACTTGGCGGAAAAATGTCGGTTGATTCTTCCCCGGGAAAAGGGACGCGCATAAAAATAGTAATTGATTCTTCAACAGGCGGGGATTCAACGTTGCCAGTAAAAATGATCATGAGGAAAACAACCAGGAGGCCGAAGATGCCTGAAAACAAAATAAAGGTATTAATCGTGGATGACCATGCCATCGTTCGGCAGGGATTACGGACTTTGCTTGAACTTATGGATGATATTAGTGTTGTAGGTGAAGCCGCCAACGGGAAAATAGCCATAGATTTGGTTTCTCAAATACATCCCGATGTGGTGATGATGGATTTGATGATGCCTGAAATGGATGGCATTACAGCCACCCGCCAAATTTGTGCTCAAAATCCGGGAATTAAAATTATCGCCCTGACGAGCTTCCTTGAGGACGAAAATATTATTCCGGCAATCCAGGCGGGAGCAACCAGCTTTCTTTTAAAGGATGTTTCGCCAACAGAACTCGTTGATACCATACGCGCCGCATATCGCGGTGAAGCACGTTTGCATCCCAATGTTGCCCGGAAATTAATGGACCAGGTATCCTCTCATCCTGCCAGCCTGGAAAATTCACTCGGCGATATCACTGATAGAGAAATGGAAGTGCTGCGGTTGGTGGCGCAGGGGATGAGCAACAAGGAAATCGCAAGCACGCTGGTTATAAGTGAAAAGACTGTGAAAACACACATCAGCAGTTTGCTGGGCAAACTTAACTTGAATGACAGGACACAATTGGCTATTTATGCCCTGAAAAACGGACTTATCAAAGAATAAAAAACCCATCAAGATATTGGCTTGAGGGCTTAAGACCTAAAGGCTGAAAAGATCAATCTCAAGGCTGGTTGAAAAACCAGCCTTTTGTTTTGGCTGATTTCATACGCACGCCCGATGACTTATCAATGGTGGAAGGCTATCATGATAGCGAAATTGAAAAAAGAAAAGGAAAATAATGAATACAAATAATAAACAGAAAGTACTCTCAGTAAACGGTCGGCTGCAGGCCATTTGGGTGGAATCCATCCTTGTTAATGCCGGCGTTCCCGTCAGCTTTTGCACATCCAAAGATGGTGCATACCTGGATGTTCTGGTATCTGACGAAAAAGCAAACGAAGCGACCATTCTTCTAAATCCAGAACTGAACATCATAAGAGCCTGCTGTATACCGGCAGCTTTCTAAGGCGAAATTACCAAAGAAATAATCCGAGGCAGATGTGAAGACCACAACCACATTACTAATCGTTGATGACAACGCGAGTGTACGGGATGATCTGCGAACCTTAATCGAGCTGACCTCAAAGGTCAAAGTAATTGGAGAAGCCATGGATTTTGAAGATGCCATCCACAAATCTCAAACACTGCAGCCAGATATTATCCTGGTCGATATGGAAATGAGCGGAAAAAGCCGGCAAGAAAAGCCAAGTGGAGATTTCGAAAAGAAAGCATACCAGATGATACGGACTTTGAAAAAAGATCTCCCCGAGACACTGGTCTTTGTTTTGACGGCCGATGAAAGCAAAGAAGCTGAATTGGCAGCGGTCAAATCAGGCGCGGATGCCTTTTTTGTCAAAGGCAGGGACACAGAGCAATTATTAAGATTGATCCGCACTTGTGAAAACAAGTGAATGAGAAATAGAAGCGAGATTAGAGTCTCAACCAAACAAAAAAAAATGTAATAAAAAAAGGAGAAATAAAATGCAAAACACAAACGAGTTAATACTCAATGAAAAAATGAATACCAAGACCTTGGCGAACACCAAAGCGGCGGCATCCACCCGCCTGGCGTATGTAGATGTGGTGCGGTTTGTTCTGATCACCCTGGTGATAATGGTGCATGCCGCTGTTACCTATGGTTCAGCCGGGAGCTGGACTTATGTGGATGCCAAATCAACTGACGAGATGACATCGGCGCTGCTCACATTTTTTGTAATGTACAGCCAATCCTTTTTTATGAGCCTGTTCTTCTTTTTTGCAGGATATTTCACGCCGGGCTCATATGACAGGAAAGGAAGTTTAAAATTCTGGAAGGACCGCATCCTTCATTTGGGGATCCCAATGGTCCTTTACACCTTCTTTCTCAGCCGCATTCCGAACTATATGGATGATGTCATGAATAATGCTGTGACTGCTTCATTTTGGCGGTACAGCCTGAGGACTTTTATTTCAGATGCTGATGAAGGGCCGACCTGGTTTTTGTTCGCGTTGCTTGCCTTTTCAATCGGATATACCATCTGGCGATTGATCAACAAGGCAATTGGAAACCATAATCAGACCGTAGAGAGACATATCCCTGCTCCAAACATCATGACACTGATTGGTGTGGGACTGGTGATGGCAGTTGCCATGTTTGGAATTGGACAACTCCTCCCAATCGTTGAACCGGTAGACGTTTTCGGAATATTCTCCCTGCTCATCGGATTCTTTCCTTTTTACATCATCATTTTCATAGGGGGCATTCTGGCGTATCGCAATGATTGGCTGACTGAATTTCCGGCAAAGATGCTGCGATTTTGGAAATGGTTCTCATTGGGATTGGTTGTTTTCCTGCCGGTTTTCATCATATCCACCGGCGCTCTGGAAATTGGAATTGAGCCTTATATGACCGGCATGAACTGGCGCTGTGCAATTATGAGCCTGTGGTTTGGACTGGCGTGTGTTTCTTTCAGCATAACCCTAACCTTAGGGCTGCGAGAAAAAATTCATTCCGGCAACCAGCTGGCTTCATTCTTAAGCCCCAACACCTTCGCTGTCTACCTGATTCACCCGATTGTCCTGGTAGCGTTCACCGTTGCCATTCGGAATATTGAGATCCATCCGTTGTTCAAATTTGGCCTGGCTTCAGTTTTCACGGTCATAGCCTGTTACGCAATTGCAGAGATTTTGCGGCGTATTCCGGTAATCAAAGAAATTCTCTAACCAAAAAGGAGCCCGGGGATGGTATAGCCAAATCCGGGCTCATTTAAATTTAATGTGTGAATTATTATTTCTTGACCATTTAATTTATTTTTAAATCCGTCTATTTGTTAATAGTATTTATGATGAATCAATTCGATATAATATAAAAATGAAGAATATCCAGCCCTTTCAAGTCAAACCATCTACAAAAACCTTTGGTAAGAGAAAAACCAGGTTAATTCTTCTAATCACAATGTCCGCTTTACTTGGTATTTCAGGCTGCATTGAAAAAATGCCTGAAGTGGTAGAGCAACCACAGCAAAGCGAGTGCAGCCAGCCACCCAATCCCAGCAGCCTTCAGTTACACCAGAATTGGAAACCGAGCCCGCAGCTGAATTTTCGGAACAGAAGATCTTCAATGATCTGGCCTATGCATCAACATCACCTGCACAAATCCTGGACCTTTATGTGCCTGCGGGCACAGGTCCCTTTCCGTTAGTGATCATCATCCATAGCGGGGGATTCATGTCCGGAGATAAAACCGACGGGAGCGAAATAAATAAAATCAAGGTCCTCTTAAAGGAAGGATTTGCGGCAGCGAGCATCAATTACCGGTTAAGCGGCGAGGCAATCTTTCCTGCCCAGGTGTTTGACGCGAAAACGGCTGTGCGATATTTAAGAGCAAATTCAAAAGAATATAACCTGGATCCAAACCGATTCGGCGCGTGGGGGTCATCTGCCGGCGGAACTCTGGTTTCACTCCTGGGCGTCACCTGCAATATTGCCGATCTGGAAGGCAGCGATCTGGGGAATCCGGAACAATCCAGCTGCATTCAGGCAGCGGTGGACTGGTTTGGGCTGGTTGACCTCTTAAAGATGGAGGAGCAATTTGCGGGGACAGAATGCCCGGGCGGGTTTAATAATCCGGATTCGGCTGAGTCCAAATGGGTGGGCGCGCCAATCCAGACTGTGCCGCAGCTGGTTTCAAGGACAAATCCAATGAACTATATCGATGCCGATGATCCGCCTTTTCTTATCCAGCATGGTTCAAAAGACTGCCGAGTGCCTCCGGTGCAGAGCAAGGCATTCGCTGACGCCCTAAAGGCTGTTATTGGAGATTCAAAAGTCATTTTTACTGAACTACCGGGAGCGGGACATGGCGGTGGTGGTTTTAAAACCGATGCCAACCTGGAGCTGGTCATTAATTTCTTGAATTCCAACTTGAAATAGCTTAATTTAAATTTCGGTTTGCCAAAATAATAAAAATTCCCCCTTGACATTAACGTTACGTAAAGGTGTATGATAACAGCCGAAAGGTGAAAAAATGGCATACACAATCAAGGAAATCGCGGACCTGGCAGGAATCACCACGCGGACGCTGCGCTATTATGACGAGATCGGACTACTCAAGCCGGCCGGGACAGGCAGAAACGGGTATCGTTTTTACGACCAGGAAAACTTGCTGAGCTTACAGCAGATCCTGTTTTTCCGCGAACTGGATGTGCCGCTGGATGAAATTCTTCTGATCATGAGCCAGCCGGATTTCAACCTGGCAGGCGCGCTTGAAAGCCACCGCCAGGAGCTTCAGAATCGGGCGCACAGGTTGGAAAAGCTGATAGATACCGTAAACCAAACCATCGCATCTATTAAAGGAGAAACAAAAATGAAAGAACAAGCATTGTTTGAGGGATTTGATGAGAGCAAGTATGAAGAAGAAGCCAGACAGCGCTGGGGGCACACGCCCCAGTATAAAGAGTCACAAAGAAAATGGGCAAGTTATTCAAAGGAACAGAAACAAGAAATAAAGGAAGAAGGCGGCCAATTTGCCTTACGAATGGTCACTACTGATCCAAATAAAAAGCCGGATGATGCGGATGTGCAGGCAGCCATTGAAGAATATCACGCCTATTTTAATAAATACTTTTATGCCTGTGATACTGAATTCATGCGCAACCTATCAGATATGTGGGTGCAGGATGAGCGCTTCGCCATCAATTATGAACGCATTCGGGTGGGGGGAGCAAAATTCCTGAGAGATGCGGTGCATATTTACTGCGATAGAAAGAAAAATTCAAAAGAATAATAAGCCATTACTCCGGTGAGTTGAACCTCACCGGAGTAATTTTATAATTGGGGGTCTTACCTGATTTGAATATAATCAAACTATTAATGTATTAATGTGAGGAGCTTATTCCATGCAGCATCCCATTCACCTGGCCGAATTAAATCCAAAAGCATTAAAAAAAGCTGTCACCAAAAAACCGCTTATCCTGATCCCCATTGGCACAACAGAATGGCATGCCGAACACCTGCCGTTGGGAGTGGATAGCTTTCTGAGCCAGGCAACCTGCGATGCTGTCTCAGCGCGGACAGGCTGTGTGGTCGCGCCAGCGCTATCATGCGGCATCAGCAGGAACCTGAAGCCTGAAAAAGGATATTTCGGCACAGTGGATACCATCAGAAAACGAACATTAACTGCTTTACTCGTGGAACTGCTGGATGGGTATGCCAAGATGGGTTTTAAAATCGCTGTTCTCTTCACGGGGCATGGCGAAACTGAGCATTGGGAGGCCATCAATGCGGCCATTGAGAAAACGAAAAAAATAAAAGCAGTCATGCTTTCAGCATTTGAATTCAGCAAGGGTCTTATTCAGGAAACGAAAGATGTAAATGAAACCTGGCCGTTCGCCTTGGACCATGCCGCTGAATGGGAAACATCCATGATGCTTTATTACCACCCTCATTTGGTCCACATGGAAAACGCGCCGGAGACTATTGAACTGGACCTGCCGGGTATTCCCGAATATATCCGCAGGCGCTTTCCCCGGCGAGCCAGCCGGGTTTATGGGCGAAAACTCGCAAGTGCAGTCACCGCTGGTGGTGTAAAAATGATCAATGAATTGCTAAATAAGCAAATGAGGATCTTTAAATTTTTATTGAATTTGTTCTTCTTTCGGAAAGATAAAGGCCGATCAAAATCAGAAAAACACCCAATAGAGCGAGAGGGGTGATCTTTTCATGCAGGACAAGCACTGAAATGATGATCGTAATAATCGGAATCAGATAGATAAATACACTTGTCTTTACTGCGCCCAATACACTGACGGCGTAATTCCAGGTCACATAGCAAAGCGCGGAAGCGCCGATGCCCAAAAACAAAATATTCATGAGATTTGGGATAGACGAAAACCGGGCTAAATCCATTTGAAAATCAAATAAGTTTAGAAAAGGAAGCAGCAAGAGCAGCCCGTAAAAAAATATTTTTCGGGTGAACAAAATCGTATTGTAGTTAAGGGTGCTGATCTTTTTCATGAGCAAGGTATACATCGCCCATACGAGTGCAGAAAGAATTGCCAACAAGTCACCGAGCGGATTCAATTTAAGGATGAAATTGCCATTGAAACCGATCAGAAAAATACCGACAATTGAAACACCAAAGCCGATAAAAAAATTGGAATGAAATTGGTCCTCTTTATTAAATAGCCTGGATAGCATTGCAGTAAAAAAAGGGGAAATCGAAATGAGCACACTGACATTCGAAGCCTGCGTTAAAGCTAACGCAGTATTTTGAAAAATAAAATATAAAGTCACTCCGCAAAGCCCGGCAGCCATAAAAAGGAGTTCTTCTTTTAAATTGATCACTTTGATGAAATGAGGATTTACCACAAATAATGCACAGTACGCCAAAACGAGCCTGAAAAACATGATTTCGATTGGCGTGAAATCTTCCAGCAACAGCTTGATAGAAATGAAAGTGGTTGCCCATACGAAAATGGTAAAAAACGCACTGAGGTTTCCCTTTAATACTCTCTGATCATTCATACAGTTTTTCCATATTTGAAAATTATTTTTGGCATTATTTAATTCTGGCATTTATAGCACACCTTTTATAAGAAATTTTCTTAATTGGAATTGCCAAATATCCAGAATTGTTTAAAATTACAGGATGCAAACATTTCAATCTCTCTTGGAATTATTCGGCGGACTGGCAATTTTCATTTACGGCGTACACCTGCTCAGTGAGGGTTTGGAGAAAGTAGCCGGATCCCGACTGCTTTCATTTTTGGAAAAATCCCTGAAAAATCCACTCAGGCAAGGTTTTTTCGGGATGATCGCGACCGCGCTGATGCAAAGCAGCGGTTTGCTGATGGTGACCATGATAGGGTTGATCAATGCCAACCTGTTAACCCTCCGGCAGGCGATCGGCATCATGCTTGGCCAGGAAATCGGCACAACAATCACAGGGCAGCTGGTTTCATTCAAAATTGGCGGTTTTAACCTGGTATTTCTGATCATCGGCTTTTTTATGATGTTCTTTTCGACCAAACCAAAACTGCGGGCAGCAGGGCAGCCTTTATTTGGATTCGGCATCGTTTTTCTGGGCATGAACCTGATGTCCAAGGCGGGCGGCACTATCAGCCAAATGCCCTTTTTCCAGGAAACCATTTTGATTTTAAGCAAACAGGTCTTGCTGGGGGTACTGGTGGGCGCAGTATTTACGGCGGCCATCCAAAGCAGCACAGCCATGACGGGCCTGGTGATCGCGATGGGGCACAGCAACGGCATTACACTGCCGGTTGCCATTGCCATCATCCTGGGAGCGAACATCGGCTCCTGCATCATGGGCTGGCTGGCCGCCTTTCAATCCGGATCCAGCGCAAAACGCGCTTCATATTCACAGATCATGATCAATATCGCCGGGGTTCTGTTGTTTTTGCCGTTTATCCATCCTTTTACAGAACTTATTTTGAAAACATCCGCAGAATTGCCCCGGCAAATTGCAAATGCCCATACAATTTTTAATGTGGTGGTAAGCGTTTTGATGCTGCCCTTTGTAAAACCCCTGGCAAAATTCATTGAAAAGGCCATTCCAGACCGGGAAGAAGACAAAGAAAAACGGAAGACACGTTTTATCGATCAACGCCTGCTGAATATGCCGGTCATGGCAGTTCAGATGGCAAAAGAAGAAGTATTGCGCATGGGTTGGATCACCCATGAAATGGTGGAAAAGGCGACTAATGCGATTGTGGGCGAAGGGGGAGATGAGATTAAATGGGTGTTGAAACATGAGAAAGACGTGGATCAAATCTGCCATTCGATGGAATCTTTTCTGGAATGCATCCCGGGTGAAAAACTTGGCCAAAAAGAAATGGAAATGCTTGAAGACTTAAAACATCTCATCACAGACATTGAACGTGTGGGAGACCATGCCAACAACCTGGCTGAATTTGCAAAGGAAATCCAATCTAAAAAGCATGGCCTGACCAAGTATGGGCGCAAGGAATTGAAATCCCTCTCGAGTAGAGTATTAAAAACCTACGCGCTGGCTTTGAAGGCGTTAAAAACTGAAAACACCAAATTTGTGGATCAGGTCATTAAAGGCGAAGAAGAAATTGATAGCCTTGAAAAGGCTTTTAAGCTGAACCACATTGAGAGAATGAAAAAGAAAATCTGCAATCCAGAGATGGACACAATTTTCGTGGAATCCCTGCGCAACCTTGAACGCATCAGCGATCATTCCTATAATATTGCTTTAAGCCTGATATATTAAAAAGCATTCGAAAAAGAGCTTATCCAAAATAAAGACATTGAAATCTTTTGCTCATCGCGAAAAAATTTCAATGTTGGAATATAATAAGCTTAACTCATAATTACTTGTTATTACAACTTAAGGAGTCCATTCATCATGAATCTCAGCGTTTCCGATATTGCCAAAATGATTGACCACTCTCTGTTGAGGCCCAATTTGATAGAAGCGGAATTTTTGGAAGGTGTTGATCTCTCAAGGAAGTTCCAGGTTGCCACCTGCAGTGTTGTCCCCTTCGATGTTGCAAGAGCCGTGAAACTGCTGGAAGGCAGCGGCGTGCCGGTGAGCACTGTTGTGGCCTTTCCGCACGGCACAGTACCAACCGAAGTAAAAGTATTTGAGGGAAAACGTTCGCTCGAAAATGGGGCGATCGAACTGGATATGGTGATGGCCATCAGCCGCATGCTGGCAGGGGATTATGGGTATGTGGAAGATGATATTCGCGCCATGGCTGAATTGGCGCATGCGCATGGGGCGGAATTAAAGGTAATTTTTGAAAATTGCTACCTGACCAAAGAAATGATCGTCAAAGCCTGCCAACTCAGCGAAAAAGCGGGCGCTGATTTTGTTAAAACTTCTACCGGTTATGGAACCAGCGGTGCGACGCTTGAGGATATTAAATTGATGAGGGCAAACGTTTCACCGAAAATGAAAGTCAAAGCTGCGGGCGGCATCCGCACTCTGGATGAATTCCTGCAATACCGAGCCGCAGGCACAGACCGCATCGCCACACGCGGCAGCCAGGCGATTCTTGAGGAAGCCGCAAAAAGGGAAGCTCAAGGACTACTTAAAGACCTGGAATAAGCGAAAAGTTTCAAACAAATTCGCTTTTTATATTTTCATAATATATTATCTTGCCACAACCTCAAAAAATATATTTGATAATCAGTCGAGCCGATTTATACTTACCTGTTAGAAAACTTAAAGGATTAGATATGAGCAATGATGCCTGGAAGACAAGAGACCGCGAGTCCGTAGAAGAATTATGCCGACGTTACACATTCACCAATTACCGCAGCCAGGGCGGCTGGAAACCGCGCGGCGTGATTGTGGGTGGGGAAGGATCATTCATTATTGACGCGGATGGCAAACGGTATCTGGATTTCTCCTCACAATATATGTGCGTCAACACCGGGCACAATCACCCGAAAATTGTGGAAGCGATTTGCGACCAGGCCAAGCGCCATTGCTTTGTAGATCCGCGCTATGCCACCCACCCGCGGGCTGAATTGGGCAGGCTCCTGGAAGAAATTACACCAGAAAGCATAAAAAAATCGGTGATTTGTTTGAGCGGCTCGGATGCCAATGACCACGCGCACCAGATTGCGCGACAGTACACCGGCAGGAACAAGTTCATCACCACATACCGTTCCTTCCATGGCTCATCAACGGCAACCAGCATCCTTACGGGAGAATCACGCCGCTGGTCGATGGAACCGGGCATTTCCGGCGTAGTGCACGTGCCAGCGCCTTATTGCTACCGCTGCGATTTCGGGCTTGACCCAAAAACATGCAGCGCCCATTGCGCCAGGCACATCGGCCAGGTGATCGAATATGAAGGCCCTGATAACGTAGCCGCAGTGATGGTCGAAGGCGTCATCGGCGCCAACGGCATCCTTTTTCCTCACCGAGATGATTACCTGACCACAATCAGAGAAATTTGCGATCAATACGGTGTATTGATGATCGTGGATGAGGTTATGTCCGGATTCGGGCGAACCGGTGAATGGTTTGCGGTTGACCATTGGAAGGTCCAGCCGGATATTATCACCATGGCCAAAGGGCTGACTGGCAGCCACCTGCCTTTGGGCGCGGTTGGCGTTTCACAGGCAATCGCTGAATACTTCGACAATCACACTCTTTGGTCGGGAGGCACTTTCACCAACCATCCGATTTCGTGCGCAGCGGCAATCGCTGCAATCAACGTTTATCGGGATGACCACCTGATCGAGAATGCAAAGAACCAGGGTGAGTATGTCTCAATGCGGTTGAGCGAAATGCAGAAAAATCACGCTTCCATCGGCGATGTGCGCGGCCTGGGGTTATTTCAATTTATTGAGCTGGTGAAGAACCGTGATACCAAGCTTAGTTTTTCAAAAAATAACGGCGCAACTAATGACAGCGGTAAGATCGGTACACTGGATGAAGAGTTTATGAAACGCGGCATCAATATTAAATTCCATCCGCTGGGAATTTTTGTTGTTCCGCCACTATGCATTACCAGGGAAGAACTTGATTTTGCTTTGGATGCAATTGATGAAGTCCTGACCCTGACAGTAGATCAGTGGATGGAAGGTTAATAAATACATGGATCCAAATTTTATTAAGTTATTCGACGAGAAAATGATCCGGGTTGGCGCCCAGGCTGCAACAACGGAAGATGCTATCAAGCTCCTTGGTGCCATGATGGCGCAGGAAGGTTTTGTGGAAGAAGCCTATTGGGAGGATGTATACAAACGCGAGCAGACCTTCCCGACCGGGCTGCCGACACAGCCTGTGGCAATCGCCATCCCGCATGCTGATCCGGATCGGGTGATCAAGAGCGGCATTGCCATCGCCGTCTTTGACCAACCTGTGAAATTCCGCATCATGGGCTCGAATGAACCAGATGAACTGGATGTGCCGGTAGTGTTCATGCTGGCGCTTAAGGATTTTAAGCAGCAAACCGCGGTCATCCGCGATCTGCTGACGCTGATCCAGTCAAAAACGATTATTTCGGATATTCACCAGGCTGGTTCAACCATGGATGTTTTCAAAGCAATTAATAAAGGCATATCCAAGTAAAAAAACATTCCCGTTATCCCAGATAAAACACGAGTTAATATTAAGATTTCTTCTTTTTATAGGGTGGAAATATTTCTTTTAATGGCATGCTTGACCATTTTCGGAGCCATAAATACCCCGCAGGCAATCATATATAATTTACCTTATGGTTTTATTTACAAAATGAAAATTGTGTTTTGTATTTGATAATTTTCATCAATGAGTAATAAATGATCACAATTAGATGCGTTTAAATGAAAAGTAAATATTCAAAATCTAATTGGATTATTTGCCAAAGGTGAAAGGTGAGCATGAAGCCTTACAGACTACCCAGGGGATTTTTCCTGATCTTTTTGTTCGTGGTTTTGCTTTTAACGGGCGGGGGGACCTGGTTTTTTTTCGCGCAGCGGCAATTGCTTAAAGAAAATATTGACGATGATTTGCTGACTATTGCAGAAGGGAAAGTCGAGCAAATTGTTACCTGGCGGCGGGACCAGATTGATGAAGGAAGAGAACTGATGCAAAACCAGTTTCTCCTTCGAGAAATCGCAGAATGGCAGGAGACTGGCAATCTGGAGAACGTTCAAGAGATTCGGTCATTTTTCAAATCAATTCAAAATCATTACAGGTATGCCGATATTATTCTGGCAAATTCACAAGGGGAACCATTGTTCAGCCTGGAAAATGATCTTGCGCCTCTGGATACTGAGGCATATCTTTACATTAAAGAAGCAATGGAAAGCGGAAATTCGCTTCTTACCGATCTTCATACCGGTGCGCATGACCAGAATCCGCATATCAGCTTAATTGTCCCTCTTTCATATTCAGGAAGGCGATAGCCAGAACGCACTTGGCGCGATTATTTTAATTAATGACGCCAGAGATTTTTTATATCCGCTTATCCAGTCCTGGCCAACCGAGAGTACATCCGCAGAAACCCTGCTAGTTGAAAGAGATGGCGACACTGTTTTATTTCTCAATGACCTGCGCCATCAAAAAGGCACCGCATTAAAATTGCGGTTCAATTTAACTGAAACGAACATTCCGGCAGTGGCCGCGGTACTTGGGCATGAAGGCATTTTCACTGGATTGGATTACCGAGGTGTTGAAGTACTTTCTGCCTTATTGCCGATCCCGGATTCCCCCTGGCATATCGTTGCCAAGATGGATACCACCGAAGCGCTAGCAGTTTGGCGAACGAATTCCACCCTGATTGTGGTGATGGTGCTGGGATTTCTGGGGATCGCAGCCGTCTCAGCCATGGTATTTTGGCAGCGGGATGAGAAAAGGCATTATTTTAAGCTGGCGGCCATTGAAACATCCCGCAGGGAAAGCGAAGCAAGGCACCGAGTTACGCTGATGAGTGTGGGCGATGGTGTTATTGTGACTGACAGGAACGGAATTGTTCAATTATTGAATCCTGTCGCTGAAGCATTGACAGGATGGGCTGAGACAGAAGCACAAGGAAAATCCTTAAAGAAGGTATTCCAAATTATTAATGAAGACACACGGAAAACAGTCGAAAATCCGGTTACCAAGGTAATCCGTGAGGGAATGGTGATAGGTTTGGCAAACCATACCCTGCTAAAAGCCCATGACGGATCACTAAAGCCGATAGCTGACAGCGGGGCACCCATTCGTGATGAAAACGGAGTTATCAGCGGAGTTGTGCTTGTTTTCCGAGACCAAACAGACGAACGTAACGGGAGACGGAAGCTGGAAGAAAGCGAGGAAAAATTCAGGCGCTACTTTGAAGACGCGACCATCGGCATTTCACTCACCGAGACCAATGGAAAATTGAGCACGATTAACAAAGCTTTTTGCGATATGCTGGGATATTCCAAGGAGGAGCTAACCAAAAAAGGCTTTGCCGAAATAACGTACCCCGATGACCTGGCTGAGAGTCAGCAATGCGTCAGACATCTGTTGGCCGGTGAGGGAACAACCTACCGCATGGAAAAGCGGTACATCAAGAAAAATGGCGATATCCTGTGGGCAGATGTCAGCACGATGATGTTAAGGGATGCTGAGGGAAAACCGCTGCACTTCATTACCAATCTTATTGACATCACAGAACGGAAGGCAGCGCAAAAAGCGCTCGAAAGCAGTGAAGCCTACATTAAAAATGTGCTTGACAACCTTCCGGTTGGCGTTTCGGTAAACTCAGCTAATCCAACTGTTGCCTTCAGTTACTTTAATGAAAATTTCCTTAAGTTCTACCGAATATCCCGCGAGGATTTAACTGAACCCGATTCCTTCTGGGAAGTGGTTTATGAGGATCCGATATTCCGCGAGCAACTTCGAAAACGGGTGCTGGAAGACTGCGCCAGCGGAGATGCAGCGCGGATGGCCTGGGATGACATCCCCATAAAACGCAAAGGACAAGAAACGACCTATATCAGCGCCAGAAATATCCCGATTTCTGGAAACGAGCTCATGGTATCGATTGTCTGGGATACAACCAGGCGCAGACAGGCAGAAGACGAAATCCGCAAATTAAATACCGAACTTGAACAAAGGGTTGAGGAACGAACCAAACAATTGAAAAAAGTCCAAGAGCAGCTCATCCGCCAGGAGAGGCTGGCAGTACTCGGACAGCTGGCAGGAGGGGTGAGCCACGAACTGCGTAACCCGCTGGGTGTTATTTCCAATGCCGCCTTTTACCTGGGAATGCTGCTGCCTAAAGCGGATGAAAAAACACGCGAGTATATCAGCATCATTGATACCGAAACCCACCGCGCTGAAAAAATAATTACGGACTTGCTGGATTTTTCACGCGTTAAATCAGCGGATCGGAGTGCCTTCAGAATATCTGACCTGACGGAAAAAACTCTCGAGCAAATTAAAGTACGCGAGAATGTGACTGTGGAAATGCGATTTTCGGATTCTCTGCCAGAAGTGTATGCAGATCCTTCGCAGATAGCGCTTGTAATCGGCAATCTGCTTGAAAATGCTCTCCAGGCAATGCCAGATGGCGGGACCCTCACGGTGACCAGCGGGGAAAAAGTACGTGACAAGAAGCGTTATGTCACTCTGGAAGTACAGGATACCGGCAGCGGAATTGCCCATGAGAATCTCACCAGGATTTTTGAACCGCTATTCACTACCAAACAGCGCGGCATCGGATTGGGTTTAACCGTCAGTAAAATGCTGGTAAATGCCAATAACGGTAAAATTGAGGTTAGAAGCGAGGAAGGAAAAGGTTCGGTTTTTACGATGTTTGTGCCTGTTCACGGGGAAAATCAATGAAAACTAAAATAAAAGTTTTGATTGTTGATGACGACCACAACATGGCGCATACCCTGGCAGACATTCTGGCTATTTCCAATTATCTACCGCTGGAAACCGACTCCGCAGAACAAGCATTGCAAATTGTCGCAAGTGAAAAGGTGGATTGCGTGCTAACCGACGTGCGCATGGGAGGGATGAGCGGTGTAGAGTTGTTCGAAGAAATCCAGAAAATCAACCCTGTCCTGCCGGTGATCCTGATGACTGCATATGCGCCAGACGAACAGATCCGGCATGGGTTAAGAATCGGTGCGATGGGATTGCTGACCAAACCGCTGGAAATCAACCAGCTGCTAAATTTCCTTTCCATCCTTTCCGAAGATCGCTGCATCGCGGTGGTGGATGATGATCCTGCCTTCTGTAAAACAATTACTGAAATCCTCACACGCAGAGGATATTGTGCAAAATATGTGACCGATGCGGATAAAGCACTTGAGGTAATCACCCCGCAGGTGCAAACTATCCTGCTGGATATGAAACTGAACGGCTTGAGTGGGCAGGAAGTACTTGAAAAAATCCACAAGTCGCACAAAGATATTCCTGTAGTCCTGATCACCGCTTACCGGCAGGAAATGGCCGCGGCTACTGAAAAAGGCCCTTACCCTGGATGCCTTTACCTGCCTGTATAAACCTCTGGATATTCCAAACTTGCTAAAAACCCTGGAAGAACTCCTGAAAATCAGGCTCAAGAAAAGCCTGGGAGGAAAATCAGCCAGACAAGGAGCATCGCAAGCCTAATGTCTGCTGATAATCTGGAAAAAACGCGCCTATTGATTTTGGATGATGATACCAACCAGCGTAAAACCCTGACTGATGCATTATTGCTTGAGGGACTTCATGCGGATGGATTTGGATCTGGCAACAAGGGCCTGGAAAAAGCCAAGCAGGAAAATTACACCGCCGCCCTGATCGACCTAAAGCTGGCGGACATGAGCGGACTCGAGGCAATACGCGCTATTAAAACAACTGACACCGGATATCGAATGCATTTTACTCACCGGGTATGCATCCCAGGAATCAGCCATTGATGCGATCAATCTGGGCGTGTTTGCGTATTTTCAAAAACCCTATTCCACTGAACAGCTAATCCTGGCTGTCAAGCGTGCGATTGAAAAGAAAAATTCAGCTGAGTCGCTACGCTCAAATCAGGCGGCGTTATCCGCATTGATAAATGCGGTGAACCAGTCGATTATGTTATTGGAATTGGATGGGACCATTGTTGCCATTAATGAAAAATCAGCATTATTGATGAAGGAATCAATTGATAACCTGATTGGAAAAAATATTTTTGATTTTTTCAAGGAAGGGGATATAAAACTGGATAAGCAGACAGCAGAGCAGGTCATTAAAACAGGCAAACCGATAGTTTTTGAGACAACACAATTCAAGAGAATTTTTGAGACCACCATTTACCCAGTCAAGCATGAATCTGGTGATGTTTACAGACTTGCTTTTGTTGGAGACGATATTACCGAAAGAAAAAAATCAGAAACCCTGCTGCGCGAAAACGAAGAACTACTGCGGTATTTATTAAAACATGACCCAAATGCAATTGCTGTCTATGATAACAATCTGCACTATATCGCCGTCAGCGACCGCTATTTGAAGGACTATAACGTAAAAGAAGAAGATATTATCGGCAGGCACCATTACGAGATCTTCCCGGAGATGCCACAAAAATGGAAGGATGTCCACAGCCGCTGCCTGGCAGGGGCTATTGAACGCAATGATGATGATTATTTTGAACGCCCGGATGGCACTATTACATATAACCGCTGGGAATGCCGGCCCTGGTATCGGTCAGATGGGAAAATCGGCGGTATCACCACCTATACCGAAGTAACAACTGAAAGAAAGAAATACGAACAAGTAATAACACGCCGCACGGAACAGATTTCAATAATAAATGAATTAGGGCAGGCATTGGCGCAGACAATGGACCTCAAAGGAATTTTTCAGCTGGCAGCCCATTTTGTAGGCGAGTTGATCGATTGCCCATATTTTTGTATTTCGTTAAAAAATTTAAAAGAACAAACTTTGGATACCGCCTATCTTGTTTCTGAGGGCAAAGTGATTGATGTGAACGGCATAACACCCATGGTGATCAACAAAAAATTGAAAACAGGTCGAGGGGGCGCGGTGAATCAAACCAAACCAGTCATAATCAATGACCTGGAAAAAGGAAATGACAAACTCAAGATAAATGGCAACACCGGCAGTCAAGTTCAGTTTAAATCGGCCTTGTATATGCCCATGATTGTTGACGGCAAGGTGCTCGGTCTTTTGGAAGTGCGAAGCCACGAAAAAGGCGCTTATGATAAAAACACTGTAGAACTGCTGGGAACAGCCGCAAATGCCATCGGGCTTGCAATCGCCAACAGCCGCCTGTTTCAAGACCTGGACCTGCAATCCGCTGCGCTAAATGCGGCTGCCACTGCGATTGTAATTACTGACAGGCAGGGCACACTGGAGTGGGTCAACCAGGCTTTCTGCGATTCAACGGGATATTCCAGGGAAGAAGTCATCGGACAGAACCCGAAAAATTTGGTGCGAACAAGGCTCAATCCGGTTTCTGTCTATCAGGATTTGTGGGATACGATTCTGGCTGGCAGGGTCTGGCGCGGAACGCTGATCAACCGGCGCAAGGATGGCAGCTTATTCACCGAGGAACAAACCATCACTCCCATCAAAAATGAAAATGGCGAGATCATCAAATTTATTGGAATCAAGCTGGATGTTACGCAGCGTGATCAACGCGAGAGGGAATTGACTGTCCTGGCAAATATCAGCGCGGCATTGCGCACCGCGGCATCACTTAAAGAAATAACAGAAATATTACTTGATCAACTTATTGCGCAACTTAACATTGAAGGTTCAAATCTGGAAATTCTAAATCCAGCGACCGGTGAATTAACAGCTGAACTGGGGCGGGGGATGTGGGCATCGGTAACAGGAAAGACCATCCCTGCGGGGAAAGGGCTTTCAGCTGAAATCTTAAAAACTGGCATGCCATACTTAAATAACAAGGCTAGTGAAGATCCGCATCTTTTTATGCCAAATCTCTTTGCGGGCTGCCAGGCAGCTGCGGGCGTGCCATTAAAAATTCAGGACCAAATCATAGGTTTACTTTGGATTGGGAGCAAACGCGAACTGGATAATAATGATATCCGCCTGCTTTCCTCTGTTGCGGATATTGCTGCCAATGCCATTCACCGCTCATCGTTGCACGAGCAAACACAAAACAAAGTGCGGCAGCTTTATTCCCTGCGTACTATTGACCAGACGATTAACAGCAGCCTGGATTTGAGAGTAACCCTGGGGGTGATCGTCAACCAGGCACCGCGCATTGTTGCCATGGATGCAGTGGCCATCCTGATTTATGACAAAAGCAGCTTAACCCTCAAATACGCCGCCGGCAGTGGATTCCGCACAAAAGCCATTGAAGAATCCCGTGTGCGCATTGGCAGCGGACTGGCTGGCAAGGTGGCCCTGGAAAGGCGGAGCCTTACAGTTCCAAACCTGCAGGATTCCATGGAAAACTTCACACGCAAGGCACTGGCTGAAGCGGAGGGTTTTAAAGCCTATCATGCCATGCCTTTGATTGTGAAAGGCGATATTCAAGGCGTGATGGAAGTTTTTCACAGGGCGCCTTTTACAGCAACCGAGGAATGGCTGGATATGCTGGGTACGCTGGCGACGCAGGCCGCGATTGCGATAGATAACAGCACCCTGTTTGATGGATTGCAGCGCTCCAACTTTAACCTAACCCAATCCTATGACAAAACCATTGAGGGCTGGTCGCATGCGCTGGATTTGCGCGACAAGGAAACTGAAGGGCATACTCTGCGCGTAACAGAATTAACCTTACAACTCGCACGCCTGGCAGGAATTACCGAACAGGACCTGGTGCATATACGCCGCGGCGCCTTACTGCATGATATCGGAAAAATGGGTGTGCCTGACAGCATTCTGCTTAAACCCGATAAATTGACTGATGAGGAATGGGTGATCATGCGCAAACACCCAACATTTGCCCACGAGCTCCTCTTACCAATCGCATATTTGCAGCCTGCCATGGATATCCCCTACTGCCACCATGAAAAATGGGATGGCAGCGGATATCCGCGCGGATTAAAAGGTGAGGCTATCCCGCTTGCAGGACGTCTGTTTGCGGTTGTGGATGTTTTTGACGCTCTAACCAGCGATCGGCCTTATCGGAAAGCCTGGGATAATGACAAAACGCTTGAATATATTCAGGATCAATCCGGCACGCATTTTGATCCGCGGGCGGTCGAGCTGTTTATGAAGTTAAACCTTGATTAATACAGGCAGCTGAAAGCCCCTTCACAGCCCTTTGAAGGTGACCTGATACTGGAATTGATATCCATGCGCTGCGGCTATTTTTTCAATCTGGCAGCGCACTGTTTTGAAATCAAACCGGTATTCATACTTTTTGCCGAATTGCTCGGATTGCTGGTCGATGACTGAATCCTGCTGGCCGCCTTTGCCGGTGCTGAAACTGGAGGTTTGAAAGCCCACCCCGGCATCCATGCCGGAGGAAGCCTCTTTGAGCATTTCTGCGAAATGGATAATTTTTTCTTTATCATCGATCCTGAATTTGGCCTGATAGGTCAACTTCTGTTTGGATAACAAAGCCTTGCGTTCGGCGACAGTAAAGGATAAATCACAGGAGCCTTTTTTCTCCCTGAATTCCGCAGGGATGCTTTTAACGTATGCCTGGATCTCATTTAATAAATCCATTTTTTCCTCGCTGCTTTAGTATATTTGGATTTCGTTTTCTAACCGGCTTTGTTCCGCCAAGGCCACTGGCCTTCAGTTTCAAGCACCAGCGTCCAGCTCAGGAAGGTGCGGATGAGCACCAGAATTCCCAAAACCAACACATTTTCAATGGTCGCATCCAACACCACAGTATTGATGATATCGGCGGCAATCAGCAATTCCAGCGCGATCTGAACCGACCGGCCGACAACCTGCTTGAAGTTCTTGACGCTGGTTTCGGTTTCTTTGTATTTCAGAAAGGTAAAGATGAATTTAATGACAGCATAGAAAATTGCCAGAGAGATGATTGCGACAGCCAGCAGTTCCAGGATAAAGGAGACATTGGCGATTAAGGCTGTCAGTACTTCATTTTCGGAAAAAATATTCATCGGATTATTTATAGAATGAAATTCATAAAAAGTAAAGAACGAATTTATAAAAGTTAAATTAGATGAGCAGAAGAAATACTTGGTGATCTGAGACTCTTACTCTGCGAGTACCCTGTCAGGGGGCTTCGCACTGGTTCCCAATCGCCCTTTTCAGGGCTCAGAGTGACAGGATAGAAAAGGGCATTTAAGTCGAGATTCTTATCCTTTAAGTAACCTGTCAAGGGATTGCTCACCGGTTCCTAGTCGCCCCTTTCGGGCTCTGAATGACTGGAAAAGATTATTTTTCGGTTTCGCAGGCGCAGAATGACCTGGCAAGAAAACAAAAAAAATTCTGATAAATCACTGAGAAAGTAATCAAGCTATTTCTTTCATAATCAAGATTATGAATTTAATAATTACATTCTTAACGGCAGTTTCTTTTGTGTTAACTGCGTGCGCCCCTAATGCGGCGCCTCTTGTGACTACTCAACCAATCGACATTCCCACGCCAATGACAACGGAAGAAGAACCCAACCCTGCCTCAACCCCGGTTGCGATTGGCTGGAAGGTGGAAAGCGTGGTGGAGGGATTAGCAGTTCCCTGGAGCATCGTCTTTACCTCCACTGAGCGGATGCTGGTATCCGAGCGCGGGGGAATGATCCGGGAAATCATTAACGGCCAACTGAATCCTGAGCCTGTATATGTCTTTGATGAAATTGACGCAACAGGAGAATCCGGTTTGATGGGTCTGGCGCTTGACCCGCAGTATGCAAGCAATCGCTATCTTTATGCCTGTTACACCTTTACAGGCAATAATGGCAGAGCAAACCGGATTGTGCGCCTGGCAGACAAAGACGATTCAATCAGCCTGGATGCGATTATTTTGGACAATCTGCCATCTGCAAACAATCATGCCGGGTGCCGCATCCGTTTTGGGCCTGACGGAAAACTGTATATCACGAACGGGGATGCCCTGGAACCATCTTCAGCACAGGATTTAAAATCTCTTGCCGGAAAAATCCTGCGCGTTAATCCTGATGGCTCGGTCCCGGCGGACAATCCTTTCCCGGGTTCGCCAATTTGGTCCTACGGGCACCGCAATCCGCAGGGAATTGACTGGCAGCCGGGCAGCGGTCAGATGTATTCCACCGAACACGGCCCATCGGGTTTTGACGGCCCGCGGGGCGGCGATGAGATCAACCTGATCCAGACGGGCGGCAATTACGGCTGGCCGCTGGTTTCGCATGACGAGAAACTCGAAGGGACTTTCGCGCCTTTGATGCAGTTCACCCCGGCCGAAGCGCCCGCATCACTTTCTTTTTATAACTCCGAGGTGCTGCCCATGTTTAATGGCAGCCTGTTTTTCGGCGCCCTGCGCGGCGAAGGATTGGTTCGAATAGACGTTATCTGCCGGCAATCCAAACGAAATTATCACCGTAGAAAAAATTGTCAGCGATGTGGGCAGGGTGAGAGATGTGGTGCAGGGACCGGATGGATTTATTTATTTCTCAACCAGCAACCGGGACGGGCGCGGTTCCGTTCGGGATGGCGACGACCATATTTTCCGGATCGTGCCAGTATATTAATACTGCGTAATAAATCCTCACGAAGAAATAGTAATTTTCTCAAGGGTTCGGGTTTTTATTGGTAACATTCTCTGTTGATTTGGTACCTGACCAGTGTTCTTTCGCAATATAATAAACTCAAGAATTGAATAGAATGAAAGCGAAGAAACTGCGTCTGCAAGTGGCCGCTTAACTGGGGAGAACCGCCAAACCCTTTTCAGTGTGCAGCGGAGCTAATAGCGAAACCGGTCGATATTATTGGGACGGTTGTTTTTTTAACAGCCGGAGTCTGGAAAGTTTCAGGTGAGCTGCATGAAAACTATCGGCATTGATAAATCATTTTGGCAGAATTTTGCTGGAAGGCATTTTATTCTGTGCGCCTGTCTTAATTGGAACGGTTTACATAAAGGCGGCAGCGGAAACGAGCCTTCGGATTCAGGTGTGGTAAATGGGCAGGATGGCGCCTGAAACAATAACGCATGCACCATGCGAACGCTGGCTTCGCCGCCCAGGGGTTTTGATATCGTTGCCGGAAATTTCGGAGTCTATCTGATCGATTCAAGCGCGTTAACCAATTAGCTTTATCGAGTCTGGCCGCCGCGCCAATGCCAGCCTGCTGCCTCAGCAGGCTGACGGCTTTTTATCAGAGAATTATTAACTTCATCAAGATATCTTGAAATGCCCCTTCATTTATCTATAATAAGATAAATAATATCCATTTAGTGATATTAAGAGGCGTTGAAACGGAGTTCTTATTTGGTCGCTTGCGCCGGGTGAAAAATAAACACATCAATCATCCGGACAAGAATTCCGCGGAGCCAATAGCGAAACCGGTCTAAGGACCGGTTTTAAATTAATAAAAGAAAGAGGGCACAATGAATCAAAAATTGAAGTTTCTAAAACGAATCGCCATGGTACTGGGTATTACCACCATGATGCTCGGCCTGGTTCCTGTATCAACATTCAGCCAGGTCGGGATGGTCAGTGCCGATGACGGCGGTGTGGTTGAACCGCCTGCATCAGAAGAGCCGGTCGTGCAGGAAGCGCCATCTGAACCGGCGCCAACCGACGCAGCCCCGGCTGAAGAGGCACCGGCTGACGCAGCACTAACCGAAGAAGCGCCAGTTGAAGAAGCCGCGGTTGAAGAATCCCTGCCTGTGGCAGAAGAAGAACCTGCTGCGGCGGCGGTGGAAGAACCGGCAGCTGCCGAAACGGTAGTAGCTGAAGAAGTGGCTGCATTGGCCGAGGTTGACGCGGTGCTTTTGGATGAAAACAATGAAGTCATCCCCCTGGCTTCGGAAGAAGCAGCTGCGATTTTAGCAGCGGCGGACCCATGGTTTACGGATGGCACCGATACCTATCGTTATTTCGCTGATCCAGGCGTCTGTGCGGCGTTATATCCAGGCGATCCCAACTGTCATGACAACCTGACGAATCCCATCCAGGAAGCCATCGACGATGCGAGTGTCACCCCATCCTTTGATGGCACCATCAATGTTGAACCCGGGACCTATGCCAGCAGCATCACCATTGATGTTGAAGGGTTAACCCTGCTTGGCCTGCCCGGCGACCTGTTGCTGGCTGGCGCGGCTTTTAATGCGCCAATCATACAGGGCGGCGGCAGCGGCACCGGTGTAACAATAACAGCCCAGGGTGTGAGCCTGATTGGCTTTGTCATCCAGGGCTGGGATACCGGCGTGCTGGTGGACGCGGCTTCTGGCAATGTAAGCATCAATATCTTAAACAATACGATCAAGAACAACACCACCGGCATCAAACATGTCGGCGACACCGGGAAACCGGGTCTGGAAGTTCATTACAATAAATTTGAGAACAACGATTTCGCGATTGAAAACAGCTCAGAAAATAATGTCCAGTATGTGGATGCCCAGGACAATTACTGGGGCTGCGCGGAAGGGCCGATTGTCAAAGATCCGGATGAAGACACCTATTATTTCTGGGCGACCAAGCAGGTCGTTGACCCGGCCAACTACCCTGACTGCGAAATGTTAAACGGACAGGATGATCTATGGGACCATCAAAAACCGGGCAATGACCCAATCACTTCCCCCGGATACTGGTCGCCTTTCAAGATCAACATCAACAGCCTGGCTGATCCCGAGTGCCCGGAAATCCGGACCAACGGAATTGTCCTCACCGATACTCCATGCAACCCGGGAGACGATGATGATGACACCGATGATGATGATGATACCGGCGATGATGATGATAACCGGCGATGACGATGATGATACCGGCGATGACGATGATGACACCACCACAACCACGACCGTCGCGCTGGTCATCCCCGTAACCGGTTTTGCGCAGCTGCCGCTCATCACGGCCGGCCTTGGCCATACCTGCGCAATCACACCCTCAACTGGCTTGATCTGTTGGGGTTTGAACGACAGCGGCCAGCTGGGTGACGGCACCTTCACTGACAGCAACGTCCCGGTGGACGTGGCGGCAGTATTTGGAGGCGGCGTTGTAGACCTTATCTCAGGAACAAAGCACACCTGTGTTTTGACCGATAGCGGCAACGTCTATTGCTGGGGCTTGAACGACAGCGGCCAGCTGGGCGATGGATCCAATCTTAACAGCAACGTGCCGGTATCTGGTGGAAGGCCTTGGCGGAGATGTTGTTTCAATATCCGCCGGCGCGGAATTCACCTGCGCGGTGAAAGCCAATGATGAAGTGCTGTGCTGGGGCAATAATGAAACCGGCCAGCTGAACGACGGCACCGAAACGAATCAGAACCTGCCTGTGCTGGCGAAGAACGTCCAGAATGCACTGCTTGTTTCGGGCGGTTCGGGCGAGCTGCAGGGCATTGTCAGCGGCGGCCAGCTTTCGATCTGGAACAACCTGCCAGTCATCCCTGTGACCGGGTTTGAAGCCAACACCAATGTCTTCCTGGATGCAAACCGCTTCTTTGAAGGCGGATGTATCCTGGATGAAGCTGGCGAGGTGAACTGCTGGGGTGAGAATCTCGACACTGAAGTCAGCAGCCCGCTCAATTCGGACCTGCTGGCAAGCGGCGGCAAGCACGCCTGCACGGTGAATGAAAACGGTATGGTCTGCTGGGGAAGCAACGCCAGCGGCCAGCTTGGCATCGGCACCTTTGTTGACAGCAGCGAAGCTGCGGTAGTGCCGGGAATCGCCAGCGTCCTTGATCTGGATACCGGCAACAACCACACCTGTGTGATCGTGGACAATGTGACAATCAAGTGCTTCGGCGAGAATACCTATGGGCAGCTGGGCGATGGCAATAACGAAAACAGCCCGAATCCTGTGGATGTGCTTTAGAAAATAAACGAAACGCTAAAGCAAAAAGATAACGAAAAATCGGCTCTGGAAACAGAGCCGATTTCTTTTTTTTTGCATTTGCGAGCAATCTATTTCATTTCCCGATAAAGCGCCAAAATGCTGGAAAGATTATGCTGCACATAATCATTGCGGATCTCGAAATTGGTCAGGCTCTGATGGAAACCGCCCAGCGCGCGCTGCGGATTTTTCAGATACATCACTGATTCAGGATGGAACTGCGTGCCCAGCTGGAAGGTGATGTTGCGCCTGGCGGCCTGCAGAATACGGTCTGCCTGATCGCTATTGCCATTGGCGCGCAGGATGCGGTAAGCAGCCAGCAGCCCTTCACTGCGGGTGGCGGCGGGCGTTGAGCGCGGTGGAATGTAATAACTGCCGAACCAGTCCGGATACTGCGGGTTCAGGTTTTGGGCAGCAATGATCGCGTCTGCGATGCGGCTGGCGAAGGCAACAAAAACAGGATCCGGCTGGAGGCGCTGGACTTCATCCAGGCCGAGCAGCAGCCAGTGGTCATGCACGATATCCTTCAAGTCCTTGCCCTGTATGCGGTCGTGCGCCAGCCATAACGCGCCCCAAGCCGCGGCGGAAAGCCAGGCCTCGTTCGGGTCAAGGGTATACAGGCTGGCCAGGGCATAAACAGCTTCGCCTGGATAATATTCGGAAGTGAAACCCGTCGGGGCGCCGGAGGGAAATTCCACGGCATGGACTTTAAACTCACCGCTGGCAGCCTGAGTTGGAGACGATCCAGCGCGCCAGTGAGCGCGCCACCTCAAGGTGAGTCTCATTCCCGGCCGCCTGCATGTATTTGGTCAATGCCAACACTGCCAGCGCGTTGCCGCCCAGTTTGGCTTCATTATTTTCCACCAGGCAATTCTCAAAGCCGCCCGGCACCGGGCAGGGATAAATTTGGGTTAAAGGTAAGCAACCGCCCTTTCAATCGCATCCAGCAGAAGAGGGTCGCCTGTTTCAGTGTAAAGGTCAGCCATCGCGTAAATGGTGCCGGCATGGCGCAGAATGTTGTAACTTTCGCTTTCGCTGTCTGTCTTGGGCAGGTAGGCATACACAAAACGGCCGTCTTGCTTAACGGCTTCGATCAGGTAATCGCCGCCATTAATGGCCGAGGACAGCAGCTCATCAGGCGTGAAAGTGCTCGTAGGTCCGGTGACCGCGGTACAAGGGGATGACGCGGCCATCTTCGTAGAAAAAACCTTGCGTTGAAAAACGATAAGCCGGGACGCTTTCGGAAGAATCAAGCTTAACAAGAAAATCAAGCGGCTGGCCCTTTTCTTCAAGGTAGCCTTCAAGGTTGGAAAGGCGGAACTCGCTATCGCTGTCGATGATGGATTCGGCGGCCAGCACCTCCGGCAGCAAGGCGATGCCGGACGCGCTTTCGAAGGCCAGGCCGAACAGGCTGGGGGGATCATCGGCAGGGAGCGAAAGGTTGTAGCGGTCGTAGAAGCGCACCTCATCCACAAAGTCAAGCTTGGCCCACAGGGTTCCAGAATCGCTGAGGGGGTGGGCATTGAACAGGCTGATGAGCTCCTGGGCGGCGGTTTGCAGCGTTTCGCCTGAAGCGCGCAGCACGTCCGCCTTGGAGGCGCCATCGCTCAGGGAAAGAAAGAGCAGGGCGGGCTGGCTGTTTTCGACCGGGAAAGGCGCGGACGGGGATGCGGAAGTTTGGAAAATCCGGCCAAAAATCCAGGCGGCAGTTTCTTCCAGCTCGGCGGAGGTCGAAGGGACTGCGGGCGGGCAGCGCGTCGAACCAGAGCGGCCCCTGCCCCTGGATTTGTTCGGTTGCTGTCAATATCAGGCTCAGCCTGACCCAGGGTGGCTGGCGCGCAGCTGATCAGAAGGAGGGCTAACAAGAAAATTGAAGGCCATGATTTTAATTTTTGAGCCATGGTTTTCTCCCATAGTACTTAAAAAGGAATATTAAAGATATTGATATGGTCAATAATTGAAATTATATGGGAAAAGGTCACCAGAATAGTGAAGGGCGTATATGAGAATGATAAATATTGGTTTTTGGGAGGTGTTTTCATTCGGAGCACCAGAGTTACGGATTGCTTCACCCTGCTTTGCAGGGTTCGCAATGACGTTCAAAGAGGAATTGATCCAAATGCTTCGTGGATCGCGTTAACTTTTAGCTGTCATTGCGAGGAACGAAGTGACGAAGCAATCTGCCGCTCGAAGATACGGATTACTTACCCTCCGGGTACCCTGCCAGGGGGCTGCGCACCGGTTCCTGTCGTCCCTTACGGGACTCAGAATGACGATAAGAGTGGACCCCTCCCTGCGCCCTCCCTGTTTTTGAAAAAGGGGAGGGAAAAGAATGAAATGCCACCCTTGGGGGGTAGGAGGCACTGAAATCCACAGATTGGGTATTGACAATTGATATTAATATGCTATATTATGTAAAACAAATAAATAGCCCACACCATTTGAAAGCGTTGATCCTGCGCGCAAATATGGTCGCTTACTTGGGGTGAGCCGCCTAACCCATAAAAGCACGCAGAGGAGCCAGAAGCGAAACCGGTCAAGTTCGAAACTGACCGGTTTTTATTTTTAATTATTATTACTAAAATCATAAAAAACATTGGAGAGAGAGACGGAGGACAAAATGAAAGGTAATCTAAGGCTTATCAAGAAAGATCATCAATACACTGGGAGTCCTGTTCCTGATGCTCGGCCTGATACCGGTACCGGTATTGAGCCAGGTGGGGCAGGTTTATGCCCAGGAGGAAGTGACGCCTGAGCCGCCGCCTCCGCCTGAAGAACCCGCGGCGCCGGTGGTTGTAATCACGGCAGACCCGATCATTGATATCACCCCTGAGCCTGAAGAGGAGGAGCCAGCCGAGCCGGTGGTGGAGATCACGGCCGAGCCGGTGTTTGAGCTGACACCCACGCCAGTAATTGAGGAACCGGTGGAACCAGTCGTCGAAATTACGGCTGAACCTGAATTTGAACTGACGCCCATGCCCGCGGCAGAACTTCCTGCCCCGGCGGCTGAAGAGGTTGAAGTTGTAGAGATAATCGCATCAGCGGCTGAAAAAGATGTCAACCTGGTCGACGAGAATGGCGAAGCGCTGGAAATGGCCAGCCAGGATACTGCTGAATTGCTGACCGAAGTGGCTGACCCCTGGTACACCGTCGGGGGAGTTACCTATGGTTACTCGAGCACCGGAACCTGCGTGCCGGGTGTGCTGCCAATCAACTGCACAACCTCAGCGAATCCCATTCAAGCAGCGATCGATGCGGCTCCGGCTGGTACAACGATTTATATTAAACCGGATGCCAGTTATGCCTTGCTGGAAGTAAATGTAAATAATTCCATAACGCTGAAAGGTGTTAGAGGTAACAGCACAGCGGATATTTTCGTCCCAAGTAACGTAACCATTAATATTGTCAATTTGTTTGTGGATATTCCTATGTGGAGCAACATCCTGGTCAATACTGTCAATGTAAAGAATGACAGTGCCAAGATCCAGGATGCAGTAAGAATTGTCAAAACCGGCGGCACAGTTAATGTCAGCCCGGGAACCTATGTGGAACACGTGGTGGTTGACAAGGATGATATCACCCTGAATGGAAATCCGGGAGTCCTTACGCTTGCAGGCGCCGCTCTTACAGCGCCGGTGCTGGAAGGCAATAACGACACCGGAGTTGGATTTGATGTAACCGGAGACGGCGTTTCCATCAATGGATTCGTCATACGGAACTTTGAAAAGGGCATCCAGTTAAATATCAGCGGTGCCAACAGCTTTGAAGCGACAAACAACACCATCACAAGCAATGTGGTTGGAATCCGCAATTACAACTCGATCCCGAGCCTGCACCTTCACTATAACGATTTTACCGGCAATGGCATCGCACTGCAAAATGATGCCGCGGGTGGAGTCCAATATGTGCATGCTGAAAACAACTACTGGGGCTGCGATTGCGGCCCGGTGGTTAAGTACTGTACAGATTGGGATGATGATCATTGTGACGGGATTTGGGAATATTACAGCTGGCAGGAATCCGAAGACGGACAGGCACTGGTGTTGATTGGAAATCTGACTGCCCTGCAAAGTTCGGAATACGCCACATGCGGCATCCTGTACGGGACAAATAATAAATATGCTATTCATATCAATTCAGCCGAACCCTATGCCCCCTTTAAGATCCTGATTGGCCCAAGTGAGACAACCCACGAAGAGCCTGTTTGCGGCGATGGTTTGCTCAATCAAACAAGTGAACAATGTGATGACGGCAATACCAGTAACAACGACGGCTGTTCATCCACCTGCCAAACTGAAAGGTGCGGCGACGGTATCCAGCAAAGCGGTGAAGACTGCGACGATGGCAATACCAGCAACAATGATGGCTGTTCATCGACTTGCGCGGTTGAGAGCTGCGGAGACGGGATCTTACAGACAGGAGAAACCTGCGATGACGGAGTATTGAACTCCGACACGGTGGCGGATGCCTGCCGAACGGACTGCACGCCTGCCAGCTTGCGGTGATGGCGTACAAGATGCAAATGAAGCCTGCGATGATGGCAATATGATGACGATGACGGCTGTTCATCGACCTGCGCGGTTGAGAGCTGCGGAGACGGGATCTTACAGACAGGAGAAACCTGCGATGACGGAGTATTGAACTCCGACACGGTGGCGGATGCCTGCCGCACGGACTGCACGCCTGCCGCTTGCGGTGATGGCGTACAAGATGCAAATGAAGCCTGCGATGATGGCAATCTGGCTGAACAATGACGGCTGTTCATCGACCTGCCGGATGAAACCTGCGGTGATGGAGTGCTGCAGACGGGCTTGGGCGAGGAATGCGATGACGGCGGCACAGTTGCCGGAGACGGCTGTAACGCGACCTGCCAGGACGAAACCTGCGGTGATGGATGCGCAGACGGGCTTGGGCGAGGAATGCGATGACGGCGGCACGGTTGCCGGAGACGGCTGCAACGCGACCTGCCAGGACGAAACCTGCGGTGATGGAGTGCTGCAGACGGGATTAGGTGAAGCCTGCGATGATGGCAGTATTAACTCGACACGGTAGCGGATGCCTGCCGAACGACTGCAGCCTTCCAACCTGCGGTGATGGAGTAGAAGACGCAGGCGAAGCCTGCGATGACGGTGGCACAACAGCTGGTGACGGTTGCATCGCGACCTGCCAGGATGAAACCTGCGGTGATGGAGTGCTGCAGACGGGCTGGGAAGAATGCGATGACGGTGAATCTCGGCGACACGGTGGCGGATGCCTGCACGACGACCTGCCATTGCCGGTCTGCGGTGATGGCGTGCAGGATCTGCAGGTGAAGCCTGCGATGACGGCAACCAGGATGACACACAGACGGCTGTATCAATCGACCTGCGCGGTTGAAGAGCTGCGGAGATGGAGTTCGAGCAGGCCAGTGAAGCCTGCGATGATGGAGTATTGAACTCCGACACGGTAGCGGATGCCTGCCGAACAGACTGCAGCCTTCCAACCTGCGGTGATGGCGTAGAAGACGCAAGCGAAGCCTGCGATGACGGTGGCACAACAGCTGGTGACGGTTGCAACGCGACCTGCCAGGATGAAACCTGCGGTGATGGAGTGCTGCAGACGGGCTGGGCGAGGAATGCGATGACGGCGGCACGGTTGCCGGAGACGGTTGTAACGCGACCTGCCAGGACGAAACCTGCGGTGATGGAGTGCTGCAGACGGGCTTGGGCGAGGAATGCGATGACGGCGGCACAGTTGCCGGTGACGGTTGCAACGCGACCTGCCAGGACGAAACCTGCGGTGATGGAGTGCTGCAGACGGGATTAGGTGAAGCCTGCGATGATGGAGTATTGAACTCCGACACGGTAGCGGATGCCTGCCGAACGACTGCAGCCTTCCAACCTGCGGTGATGGAGTAGAAGACGCAGGCGAAGCCTGCGATGACGGTGGCACAACAGCTGGTGACGGTTGCAACGCGACCTGCCAGGATGAAACCTGCGGTGATGGAGTGCTGCAGACGGGCTTGGGCGAGGAATGCGATGACGGCGACACAGTTGACACAGTGACGGCTGCAACGCGACCTGCCAGGATGAATTCTGCGGTGATGGTGTTCTGCAGATCGGGCAGGTGAGGAACCTGCGATGACGGCGGCCAGTTGCCGGAGACGGCTGCACATGCGACCTGCGCAGGATGAATTCTGCGGTGATGATGTTTTGCAGACAGGATTAGGCGAAGAATGCGATGATGGCAACGATATCAATACAGATGGCTGCACGAATGAATGCGCTTTACCTGCCTGCGGTGACGGTTTCATTCAGGTAAGTAATGATGAACAATGCGATTACAATGCCGATCCGACCGGCTGCTGGTGCAGGACAATACTGCTCACGCACCTGCACTGTTATTGATTATTGCGGCGACGGGAAACTGGATTTGCAGCAGGGTGAAGAATGCGATGACGGCAATACGACCGGCGGGGATGGCTGCTCGGCCACCTGCCAGGATGAGCCAACTCCTCCTCCGCCCCCGCCAGCCCCATTGCTGCTGATCCCGGTAACCGGCGGAAATGACCTGATCGCGGCCGGCATCGGACACACCTGCGCGCTGACCGTCAAAAACGGGCTGGAATGCTGGGGTTTGAACGAATCAGGCCAGGTCGGCGACGCGTCCTTTATTGACAAGCTGGTGCCTGTGGACGTGGCAGTCTTAGACCCGTTCTCGGTGGTCTCGCTGGTCGCGGGCATCAAGCATACCTGCGCGTTGACCTCGGCCAATGAAGTCTACTGCTGGGGTTTGAACAGCAGCGGGCAGCTGGGTGACGGCACGACCGAAAACCGCAACCAGCCGGTGCTGGTTGAGGGCTTGAGCGGCAACATCATTGCCATTTCGGCCGGCGCGGAATTCACCTGCGCGCAGAATGACGCCAATGAGGTGTTCTGCTGGGGCAACAATGCCTCAGGGCAATTGAATGATGGCACGACTGAAAACAGCAGCACACCGGTCAAGGCGACCAATGTCAGCGATGTGGTACTGGTATCCGGCGGCTCCGTTGAACTGCAGGGCATCACGACCGATGGCGCTGTGAACCTGTGGAACGCGGAACCGATCGTGCCGGTGACAGGCCTGCCGAACACGGGCAACACGTTTGTCTCGGCGGACCGCTTCGCCTCCGGCGGCTGCACGCTCACAGATGCGGGCAGTGTCAATTGTTGGGGTGAGATCGTCGATGCCGAAGTCAGCGGCGCTGTAACTGGTGATATGCTTGCCAGCGGTGCTGCGCACGCCTGCACGATGATTTCCGGCGGCCTGGCTTGCTGGGGAAGCAACAGCAACGGCCAGGTGGGTGACGGCTCATTCAATGATGCCGCAGACGAGACTCTGGTTGAAGGACTGCAGAAGGGTGTGATTGCCCTGGCAACAGGCGCGAAACATACCTGCGTCATCCTGAGCGATGAAACTGTAATGTGCTGGGGCCAGAATGTCTATGGACAACTTGGGGACGGCACTACCAAAGACTGGAATTTACCGGTAGAAACAAAATAAGCAAAGTAATTTGATCGCCCCGCTTATGGCCAGCTCGCCGCAAGGCGAGCTGGTTCATTTAATGGCTGTTCCGTTATCGGCGTTAAACGCAAACCAGATTCTTCCCTGCGCTTCGCTCCGGTCAGAATGACAGGGGAGATTTATCATCCTGAGCAAAGCGAAAGATCTGTATTAATGATACAGATTGCTTCGCCCTGCATTGCAGGGCTCGCAATGACGCGTGAAGAGGGGTCCTTACGCATTGGGCACCTTGCAGGGGGCTGTGCATTGTTCATCAGGGCAGGCGATTCTTGTCACCCTGAACGTAGTGAAGGGTCTGGTTGTACAGACTCTTCGCCCTGCGGACTCAGAATGATCGGGAAAACCAAACTCCTCGCCCCTGCAGGGCTCAGAGTGATAAACGTCAATTCTGGACTAAGAATGACAGAATTGGTGTTTTATTAGAAGATTGTTAATTTCTTAAAACCCTATTGACATCATAAACATGATAATTATAATAAGAATTATCAGATTACTTATTCATCTGACTCTCTCCTTAGGAAAAGCCCGGAAACGGGCTTTTTTCCTTTTTAAAGAAGAACAGCCCGCCAACCGCGGGCTGTTCAGTTGAAAAGGAGGGTATTCAGAATGTGCGATTTAAATCCAGCCGCGCAGCTGCATGGCTTTCACAACCCGGGCGATGGCAACCATATAGGCCGCATCGCGCATATAAACTTTTTCATTGAGCGACATTTCCAGGACCGCCTGGAAGGCATTGGTCAGGATATGGTCTTCCTTCTGCAGCACTTCCTGCTTGGGCCAGTAATAATTCATGTCATTCTGGACGGATTCAAAATACGAAACGGTCACCCCGCCGCTGTTGCACAGAAAGTCGGGGATCATGAAGATGCCTTTGCCTTTGATGACCTCATCCGCTTCAGGCGTGGTGGGGCCGTTGGCGCCCTCCGCGATAATCTTCACACGGCTGCTGAGGGACTGCACCGTCTCGATGTTGATCTGGCCTTCAAGCGCGGAAGGGATGAGCACGTCCACGTCCTTGCTGATCCAGGCGCCGGCGTCTTCAATTGCATACCCGGCATCCTGCGCCTTCTGCTTGTTAATTGAACCGTACTGGTCGGTGATACCCTGGAGGAAGAGCGGATCGAAACCCTTTTCCCTGCTGACCGTGTATGACTTGCGGTCATCGCGGTCCCAGAAAGAGACGCTCACCACCTCGCCGCCCAGCATTTCCTTAAAACCGATGGCGGCATACTGGGACACATTGCCAAAGCCCTGAAGGGAGGCGCGGCACTTTTTGCCGTCCAGCCCCAGGTGCCGCATGGCTTCGCGCACGGTAAAGATAATGCCGTAGCCGGTGGCTTCGGTGCGCCCGAGCGAGCCGCCGCCGCCGACCGGTTTGCCGGTGATCACGCCGGGCGTATATTCGCCCGCCAATTTGGAAAATTCATCCATCATCCAGCCCATCATCTGGGGGGTGGTGCCCACATCCGGCGCGGGAACATCCAGGCGCGGGCCGATGTTCTTCCACATCTGCTGCACCCAGCCGCGCACCAGGCGTTCTTTTTCACCGTTGGAGAGCGTGGAAGGATCAACGATCACGCCGCCCTTGCCGCCGCCCAGAGGGATATCCACCACCGCGCATTTCCAGGTCATCCAGGTGGCCAGCGCGCGGACGGAATCGATGGTTTCAGACGGGTGAAAGCGCAGGCCGCCTTTGCAGGGGCCGCGCGAGTCATTGTGCTGAACGCGGTAGCCCTGAAAATTCCGGATGCTGCCGTCATCCATCCTGACCGGGATGCGAAAATGGAATTCACGCATCGGCCAGCGCAGGTATTCCCTGACGGGAGGATCGAGCTTCAGTTGGTCGGCAACCCTGTCAAACTGGGCTTGCGCCATTTCAAAGGGATTTATGGATACAGACATACATTTCCTCCGCGATTATGATAAGCAAATCTTTTCCAGATTTTTCATTCCTTAAAATTGCAGTTGACCAAGGCGCTGATCTCTTTTATGGCTGTCTCTTCATCCGGACCTTCGGCAGCCAGCTTTATCCTGTAACCGCTGTAAACGCCCAGCGCGAGAATTTTCAGGATACTTTTGGCGTTAACGTATTCCGAATCGTTGGTCAGGTTGCGGATGCGGATATCACTCTGAAAGCGGTTGGCAGCAAGCACGAATAAATCTGCGGGACGCGCGTGCAGCCCCTGCTCACTTTTGACCGTCAGTTCCGCTTCAATCAAGGCTCCCTCCCGGGCTTTGGTCAATTTCACTCAAAGTATGAATCGGTGATATACATTCCAATTCAAAATCATGAATGAACTTACCATCATTATAGAATAAGCCTGTTAAAAGTGTTTGTGTCTGTTTTGTAATAGCTTATAGTGACAAAAGTAAACCAAGCACTCAAGAATAGGGGGAAAACGCTGGGCAAAATCTCAAGAATTACTGTTATTTCAGGCGGATTCAGGTATTTTCGGCAGCCACTGCCAGAGGGTGTGGATAATATCGGTCGGATGGGCGGCCTGGCGAATGCTTTCCATGAAAAGCGGGAACTGGATGAGCTCATTAAGCTGGAAAAGGGAGGTCAGATGCGAATTGTCATCCGTGGCGCCCAGCACAAAGATCAGGTCAAAATCCGGGATGCGCTGGTCATCAAAGTGAAAGGGTGTGGATAATTTCAACATGCTGATGCACAACTCATTGACCCCATCGGTCGGTTTGGCATGCAGCAAAAGGACGCCCGAGCCCATGTACATATAGAAACCATGATTCTCGATCAGGTCCACCATGGCGTCAATATAGCGCGGCTGGATACTGCCGCTTTTGATCAGGGGCAGGCTGGCAGCCGTAACGAGGTCCTGCCAAAGGTCCGCTTTTTCCATAAAAACCACATGCGGCAGCCTGACCAGGTCGACCAGGGAATTCTGCTGGTTCAGGTCACGCAGCTTGCGCCGGCTGCGGGAATGGCTTTTTTCGGCAACCCAGCGCTGGATGTTCTTGATATCCTCCACCTCAAGGAAGGGGCTGGCCTGAATGACCGGCAGCGGCGCTTTGTCGACCGGCACAGTGCTGATAATGACCTCGGCATCGATCCCGCCTTCCGGCAGCCCCTGAAAGGTGTTGATGACCTGGGTGACCTTAAGGTTGGGAAATTCCACCTCAAGGCGGGATTTGAGCAGGGAACTTTTTGAACGCACACCGTCATTGACGATGACCGCCGTCAGGCGGGAATCATCTTCCGTGCGCAGCCGTTCAAGGGCTGAAAGCAGGTACATGGTGATCAGACCGATCTCCTCCGCGGGAATTGGCATATGCACCACCTTTTCGAGGAGGAAGACGCTGCTTTCAGCGACACGGAAAACCTGCAGATATTTTTCCCGCAGTGTTTTCAGATACATGTTGCGGATCGGGATATGGTGATTCAACCGAAAAATGGCATAGTCGAGGTGATTTGCCAACTCATTGATCAGCAGTTCATCAATTTTGATCATCGGATGCAGGCGCATGGAGCAGAAATTGATTAATTCCTGCGCCAGTTTCGTGCTGCTCTGGGAAGGCTCATAAAATTTGATAATATCCTGCGATACAGGCACATCCGGCGGATCCAGCTTGCTGCTCTTGATCAACGACGCGATAACCTCTTTTTCCTTGTCGTTCAACACCAGGCTGTATTGCTTTTCAATGCGGTAAGCGATCGTTTGGGCAGCAGCATATTCGATGCTGGGCAGCATTTTCTTATCCAAAACGCCATCCATCTGGCGGCCATCCTGCGCAGTGCGGACTGTTATTGCCAGGTAGACCATAATTTCGACCTGGGATACCAGCGCCAGTTTTACGCCCAAATTTTCTTCAATGTAGCGGATGAGTTTGCGCGAATAGGAAAGGTCGAGCTTTTCCAGATAACGGCTGAAGCGGGCTGAGACGGGAAAGCCAAAAAAAGTGTTATGCTCCAGAAAATGCCTGGATAACTGGTACCAGGCTTCATCTCCAAGTTCTTCGCGCAGCAGGCGCGCCAGGGCAAACCGGCGGGATTCTTCAGAACCCTCAATCCACAACCCCCTGGCCGACCGGCGCATGAGCTGGATGCGGTAGCCTGCCAGCCAGGCTTCAATATCACAAATATCTTTAAACAGGGTGGAGCGCGAGAATTCTTCTACTTCAGCCACGTGCCTGGCGGTGAGCGGCGATTGCGTTGTCAGCAGATACAGCAAAATTATGCGCACGCGCTGTTTTCTGGAGAGGACGATATCGCCCCCTTCCATTGAATTGATTTCCTGCAGCAGATCGCTTTTTATCTGCTGCGAGGCGACCACTTCAATGCCGTATCCCGGGCGATTGATGAACTGGATGTCAAAACACTGCAGCCAGGAACGGACCACATCCATGTTGTAGCGCAGGATGCGCGGGCTGAGGGAGGTTTTTTCCGCCAATTCATTGAGCGTGCTTTTGCCGGGAGCGTTGAGCAGCGCACGGATGATACTCTGCTGGCGGATGTTGATCTCAGGTGTGCGGGGAGCCATCGGTTTATTTTATCATGCCTGGTATCTTATTGTCACAATTACTTAAGGCAATACTCACACTACTGATTTCAGGACTGGACTTGTATAATCCAGCATGTAAATGTGGAAAAGCGTTTATCGCATTATCGCAATGCAATCTCTGCAATTATTGATCAAACAAACAGCACAAAATTCTTTATGAGGGCATAACACTGTGGCAGCTGATATTCTTGATAATCTGATCGTTTTAAAGGTAAACAAACCAACCCGCGAAGAAGTGCTGGAAGAATTATCCAATGCTGCGATCGCGGCTGGTTACGCCAAACCCGGCTATCATAAAGCGATCCTTGAACGCGAAGCCAAATATCCCACCGGCCTGCATATTCCGCTGGTTGAAGTTGCCATTCCGCATGCGGACGCGGAATGGGCGATCAAGCCTTCATTGACAATCGGGATTCTGGACAAGCCGGTCGTTTTTGGCTCCATGGATGGTTCGGGCGGGGATGTGATGGCGGGGCTGGTTTTCATGCTCACCATTGAAGAACCCAAGGACCACATCAATTTTCTGCGGGCATTTTCGAACGTGATGGGCCAGCCGGAGATCCTGGTGGAATTCGCGCGCACAGCCAACCCGGCATTGATCCTTGAAAAGATCAAGGCAAATTATCCCAAAAAAACCAAGACACCGGCTTAAAGCAGAGGAAAAATAATTTAAAATTATGGTGACGTGTTTCACCATTCAATTGAAAAAAAAGAAAAGGAGAAAGTTCAAATGGGAAGACCTGCAGTAATTCTAATCATGTGCGGCTCATCGGTTGCCACCACCAACCTGGCGGCAGTCAAACTGGAGAATGAGGCCAAGCGCCGAAAGGTGAAGATTGCGACCAAGAAAGGCAAGATCGCCGATTTCGACATGCTGGTCAATATGCACAAACCAGACCTGGTCGTAGCCACGGCGCAGACTCATGAACGCCCGCATATCAAGGTTTTCAGCGGGGTACCGCTGATCAGCACCATCGGCCAGGATCAATTATACGAAGATATCTTTGCTTATATCAAGGAACAAGGTTTGGGTGACTAAACCGCGTTTGATTCCTTATTGGCGTATCTATAAAAATTATTCAGGAAGGAGGTGGAGGGTAGCGGAATTTTATTAAGGCGGCAAGTATTTATGTATTCAAATAAAAAAAGGAGAGTCTAAAAATGAATATGGAATTTCTAAGCACAATTTTAGCTCCGATCATAGGCGCGGGACCGTTGTTCATGATCCTGTTCGTCTTCATTATCATCGGATTAGCCCTGCGCATGGGCGTTCTCAACGCCATCAAAAATGGCATGCTCATTGCGGCCGGGTTCGGCGGCGTTTATATCGTCGTTGATTACTTCCTCGCGAAAGTCGGCCCCGCAGCGCAAGCGCTGGCTGAAAGGTTCGGCGGTGTATTTTCCTACACTGATATCGGCTGGGCAGCCACAGCTGCTTATGCATGGGCTTCCCCCTGGGCGTATGCCGTCATCGTGATCATGCTCGGCGTCAACCTGCTCATGATCTTCACCAAGATGACTGACACGCTCAACCTGAACATCTGGGATTTCTGGGAACCCATCTTTGCCTGCCTGGTCCTGAACGTACTGACCGGCAACCCTGTTCTGTCCCTGATCTTTGCGGCAGCCTTGGCGTGGTTCATCCTGATGATCACTGACTTCAATGCCCAACGCGGCTACTGCGCAGACCTGGGTTTCGAAAGCCTGTCCTTCTATCAGGGCGGCACCGCCATCTGGGGTCCTGTTGCGCATTACATCGCCAAGGTCCTGGACAAGACCGGCCTCAAGGAAGCCAAATTCACCCCTGAATACATCCAGGAAAAATTCGGCGTGATCGGCGAACCCGCGGTTTTAGGCAGCATCATCGGTTTGCTCATGGGCATTGGCGCAGGATTCTATTGGATCGACATTGTCATGCTCATGATCGCCCTGGCCACCTCCCTGGTCCTGATCCCCATGATGTCAGGCATCGTCATGCAGGCGCTGGTACCCGTTTCAGAAGCAGCTGCAGTATTTATGAAGAAATCAGCCGGCGGACGCCAGCTCTTTATCGGTGTTGATCCCGCCATCGCGGTTGGCAACACCACCGTTCTGGCCACCACCGTGCTCATGGTCCCGATCATGCTTGCGCTGGCATTCGTTCTCCCCGGCGCTCTGCTTGTCCCGCTGGCAGACCTGCCCTCACTGCTCTTCATCTGGGTCTATGTGGTTGCTCCGAACAAGTTTGACCTGGTCCGCACAGTAATCACCACGACCATTATTGGCGGTTTGCTCATCATGTTGGGCAGCCACACCGCGCCCTTTGCGACCATGGTCGCCCAAGCGCAGGGTCTGGAAGTTGCTGAAGGCACCGGCATCATCTCGATGCTGGTTGCCGCGTCACCCGAAGTTAACCTGGCAGCATTGCTTGGCCAGAACTTCGGCACCCTGGGATTTGTGGGATTTTTGGCTGTACTCGTGGTTGGTATTTTAATTACCATCCCCTTCCGCTTGCGCTATCTCAAGAACAAAAAAGCTGCAGTAGAAGCATAGTAATCTAATCAAAAATGAGCCTGTTCGAAAGAACAGGCTCAAAAAAAGCAATCATCCCTTTTTTATTATCTTCTTATTTCAGCACGAAAAAATATATTGAGGTGAAAAAATGAAACTGATTGACAAAGTAAGCCAGGCTGTTAAAAATAGCAAATTCTATGATCTGGGCCATTTCCATGAAGCCTGGGAAAATCCCACCCTGCGGCGTTTGATGGGCAATGAACTGCTGTATCCCCCATCCCCCCAGGTGATCGAAGCGGTGCAAGCCATGATCCCCTTCGTCAATTATTATCCGGAAGATGCCATTTCGAATGTGCGCCTGCTGAAAGCCCTGGCAGACTACGCAGGCTTGCCCGGCGGCGATGAAAAATGGGTGGCATTGGGCAATGGTTCAATGGAAATCATTGACATGCTCCCGCATACCTTTATCAACGAAGGCGATGAAATTCTGCTGCCGACCCCGGAATATACCCCCTACGCACGCCGCCCGCTCATTTTCGGCGCGAAAATTGTGGATGTGATCCCTGACAAGAACTTTGAATACAAACTTGAAGATTTCACCGGCAAGATCACGCCCAAAACCAAAATGGTCATCATGAGCCGGCCGAATGCGCCCATAGGCAATATGGTTTCACGCGAACTGGTTGAAAAACTCTGCCAAACGGACATCGTTGTGGTGGTGGATGAAGCCTATACCGAGTTTTCGGGACAGACCGTCTGCGATCTGGTGCCCAAGTATGAAAACCTGATCATCAGCCGCACCTTCTCCAAGGCCATGGGCCTGGGCGGGATCCGCCTGGGTTTCATTCTCGCGCAGCCGGAAGTCATTGATTACGTCAACCGCATCCGCGTTCCCGAAAATATCAGCGTGTTAACCCAGGCAGCCGCTTTGGCCGCGCTGGAAAACGCCGCTTATATCCGCAAAAATACCCAGCTGGTGATCCAATCCCGCGACTGGTTCCAGGATGAGGTCGCCAAAGTCCCCGGAATTACCGTTTATAAATCCCAGGGCAACTCAGTGCTGATGAACGTGGACGGCACCGGAAAAACCGCTGAAGACTACGTCCAGGAGCTGTATAAAAAAGGCTTCATTGTGCGCAACCTTTCAGGCGGGCGCAATATGGCCGGCAAAGGCTTCTTCCGCGTAACGGTCGGCACCCAGCAGGATATGGAGCAGGTCGCCAAGATCATCACGGATTTCACCAAGGCATAGGTGAGCAAAAAGAAATTGTCCAAATTGAGCCTTCACGAATTTCCTGATTGATACTTCTCGCTCACGCGAAATGAACTCCTTGAGCGAATGACAGGACTTTTTTGAAATGAACCAGTTGGACAATTTTCTTATATTATCTCTCACGGCCGCGCCTTAAAATTAATTATACTTAAATAACAAAAGATAACAGGTGAAAATTATGGCAAATAAAATGGTCCCCATCATTGTCGGCGCTGATCATTTGGGCATGCCCCTTAAGAATGCACTGCGCGACTATCTGAAGGAATTGGGGTATGAGGTTAGCGATATCGGCGTCAATTCTGATGAGCCCGTTAATTATCCGAATGTGGCAATTGAACTTTCCGAACAGGTGCGCGACGGCAAATTCACGCGCGGCATCCTGGTGTGCGGCACCGGCATCGGCATGGCCATCACGGCCAACAAGGTACCCGGTGTGCGCGCTGCGGTGATCCACGACGCTTATTCAGCTGAACGCGCGCGCGCCAGCAATGACGCGCAAATTGCCACCTTTGGCGCACTGGTGATTGGCGTGAGCGCAGCCAAGAAAATGCTGGATGTATGGCTGGCTTCCGAATTCACGGTGGGCGGCAAATCGCAGCCAAAAGTGGATTTGATCAACGCACTGGACAAGAAACGCTAAAAAGAATTGACCATCCGCTGAATCAGCGGATGGGATTATTGGAGAAAAGAGAATAATGCGTAAAGCAGATATTGACGCTTTTTATGCCAATCAGGCAAGCCTTGACCCGCAGAAATACCTGGTCTTGAGCTATTATTTGGAAACGCTGATCGATCCCAAAGAAGCCGCGGCGCACCTGTGCCAGGAAATGTCAACCGCGCAATGGAGCCGGGTGGGCGTGGATGAGGATTACCGCCCCGAGTTCGGCGCGAAAGTGGTTGACCTGCAAACCCTGGATGAGCCGACCCAGCCTTCCAGCCCTTTTCTGGCAGCGCTGATCGGCAAGCCTTACGACCGCATTTACGCGGCCAACGTCACCATCTGCTACCCTTACGGCAATTTCGGCACCAAGATCCCCAACCTGTTCACCGCTGTCTGCGGCGAAGGTGTTTTCCACGCGCCGGATATCTGCGCCATCCGCTTGCTGGATATTGATTTCCCCGAGAGCTTTCTGGCAGACTTCCAGGGCCCGCAGTTCGGCGTCCAGGGCCTGCGCGATATGCTGGGCGTTTATGACCGGCCGCTGCTGCTGGGCGTGATCAAGCCCAATGTCGGCCTGCCCCCCGAGCCCTTTTCCCAGATCGGCTACGAAGCCTGGCTGGGCGGCCTGGATATCGCCAAGGATGATGAACAATTGGGCGATGTGAGCTGGTCAACGGTGCGCGAGCGTTCGCAAAGGCTGGGCGCCCTGAGAAAACAAGCCGAGGAGAAAACCGGCGAAAAGAAAATCTATTTGACCAATATCACCGATGAGGTGGACCGCCTGCTTGAACTGCACGATATCGCAGTAGCCAACGGCGCCAACGCGGTGATGGTGAACGGCATGTCAACCGGCTTCAGCGCGGTGCGCATGCTGCGCAAACACGCCAGCGTGCCGATCTTCTCGCACCTGGATTTCATGGCGCCTTACACCCAGCTGCCCTGGTTCGGCGTAAAAGACCAGGTCTTTTCCAAGATCCAGCGCATGGCCGGGTACGACGGATTGATCTATCCCGGCTTTGACACGCGCATGAAAGCCAGCAAGGAAGATGTGCTTGCCAACGCGGATGCCTGCCTGAAACCCCTGGGCAGCCTGAAGCCCATGCTGCCCGTGCCCGCCGGAAGCCAATGGGCGGGATCGCTGAAAGAATTGTATGAAATGCTCGGCACCATTGATTTCGGCATTGTGCCCGGCAGGGCAGTTTTCGGCCACCCGCAAGGCCCCAGGGGCGGCGCTGCCAGCCTGCGGCAGGGCTGGGAAGCAGTCAGCCAGGGCATGACACTGGAAGAATACGCCCGCGACCACGAGGAACTGCGCCAGGCAATCCAGATGCACTCCTCTTAAAAGGGGTATAGTTAGTTCGAAAATAAATCTTCCGGGAGAAACACGATGCGATTGGTCAGAAACGAAATTCAGACACCCCAAAAACTGGTTGCGCCGGAAGGCCGCAAGAAACCAGCTTTCATGGTGCTGCTGGCCGGGCTGGTTGTCTTGGCAATTGGCGCGGGCATGTTTTTCCTGGCTTACATCATGAGGAACTATATCAAGGAAAACTGGACGATTTCCTTCCGGTTGCTGCAGACCTATGGCTTAATGGTGGCTTTTGTCGGCGTTTTTATTTACCTGCTGGCCGCGAAGGCGCTGAATATTCCGATCCGCAATACCACCTACTATAAGCTGACAACCATTGTCAAAGATGAACTTTATGAACCGCAGCGCAAAGGCGACTACACCAAGACCATCGCGGCACGCCTGGCAGAACTTAACGACAAATGGAGCATTACCACGCAGGTCAACCCGCCAGGAACCGGAAATTTCATCCTCCCGCAGGTGATCGTCGGCCCGGGCGGCGTTTTCAGCGCCTGGCCGCTGAGCGAGCACCCCGACCGCAAAGCCTTCAAGAATCCCGGCCCGGCTTTTGACAAGGCCAGCAAGCTGCTGGGCGAGGCGCTGGGTGTGCCGGTCACGCCCATTTTGGTGTTCTCCACCAGCAAGATTCTGCAGATGTACCGCAAGAAATGCGACCCCGTTACCCGCGTGCTGACCGTCATGGACCTGGAAGACTACTTTGACAAACGCAAGAAGAAATTCTCGGATGAACAGGTCGCCGCGCTGGAGGCCAAGGTTTACACGATGATCAAAGGCACCCCGCCCGGAGAAAAGTTCTGGGAATAAAAAGAAAGACGCCGAAAGGCGTCATTAGAAATGTGTTTATAAGTCACCCGTCGGGTGACTTTATTTTTGGAAAGAATCAAGCCGATTTGAAGCAGGCAAACAGGCAGCCTGACTAATATTATTTCTTGCCAGGCAACTAAAAAATCTTCTTGGATATAATTCATAATGAATTTATTCTAAAAAGGAATTATTTACTTCAATCATGCTCATTCAAATTTACGCGTTCACTGATCCCCAAACAGCCGCAGCGGCAGTAAACCTCGGCGTGGATAACGTCGGCTTTATCGCGGGCAAATACGGCCTGGTGCATGCAGAATTGACGTTTGCCGAGGCGCGCGCGATCGTGACCGCGCTTCCGGAAAAAGGCACCTCCACGGCCATCACCATGTCAGAAGACGTGGATGAGATTTTGCGGATGGCGGCGGAAGTGAAACCGGATATTGTCCATATTTCCACGGAAACAGAATGCGTTGGATTTGACAAAATGCGGGAGCTGCGTTCAAGGCTGGATAAGAACATCCAGTTAATGAAAGCCATTTCTGTGGAGGATGAAACCAGCATTGATGTTGCCAGGCACTATGCAGAAACCAGCGATCTGCTCCTGCTGGATACCAAGGTCAAAGGCTTCCCCGGCGTGGGCGCCACGGGCGCCACGCATGACTGGAAAATCAGCCGGCGCATCATCGAAGCGGTCAAAATCCCGGTGATTTTGGCGGGCGGACTGACCGCTGAAAATGTCGGCGACGCCATCCGCGCGGCAAATCCGTGGGGCGTCGACAGCAACACCTCGACCAACGTCCCCGGCAGCAAAGTGGACAAAGACCTGGAGCGCATCAAGGCTTTTGTGGATGCGGTCCATGCGTATGAAGCAGCGGCGAAGGCAGAGGCAGATCAGGCATGAGCAGCGGGGAAATCCTCCTGTTCGGTGATATTAATATCGACACCGTCTGGCCGGTCTCGGAGTTCCCAGTCCCGGGCAGAGACGCTTACGCGAAATCCGTGTCGGTCGGGATCGGGGGCGCGGTGGTCAATACCGCCATCGTACTTGATAAGCTGGGGCAGCCCTCAGGACTGATGGGCTGCGTCGGTGAAGATATCTGGGCGCAAAAGATGGCTGAAACGCTCGATAAAACCGGCATCAATCAGGCCTATATCAGCGCCAAACCGGATTGCACCACCGGCCTCATTTTTCTCATTATCACGCCGGACGGGGAGCGCACCATGTATTCCTGCCGCGGCGCCAATACGCAGTATGAAGCCGCAGATGTGGATGAGGCAGCCTTTATAAACGCCGGGCTGCTGCATATTTCGGGCTATGCGCTGGTGGAATCACCGCAGCGTGAGGCTGCCTGGCGGGCGGTTGACCTGGCTGAAAAATATCACATCCCGATCAGCCTGGATACCGGGCTGGACCCCACCATTCACAACCCCGCTGACCTGCGCCGGCTTCTGCCAAAACTGACCGTCTGCATCACCGGCTTGAAAGAAACCAACGAATTATTCCAGCTTTCAGAGCCGGAAGCGGCTGCAGCGCATTTGCTTGCTTTGGGAGCCAAACTCGTGGCGATCAAGCTGGGTGAAAAAGGCAGCTATGTTGCCGACGCTCATGAGAAATATTTCTGCCCGCCATTCACTGTCAAAGCAGTGGATACAACAGGCGCAGGCGACTCGTATACCGCGGGCTTGATCTACGGCTGGGCCAGGGGCATGAGCCTGCGCGCTGCAGCCCTGATGGGAAATGCATTGGGGGCTCTGGCGGCATCGGTTTACGGCGCGGGAGCTGCTTTGCCCGGAAAACGGCAGTTGCTTGACCTTCTAAAAGCTGCTGATAGCGCGAAAGATACTGATCAACATACATGAAACTTTGGCAGAAGTAATTGCATTACTGGAAGCCGCTTAACAAAATCTAATGAATGCATCGCGGCTGATGGGACTCCCCGAAACTGTTAGTTTATTAAACACAAAATGAGCGCGGGGAGGCTCGAACTCCCAACCAATGGCTTAAAAGGCCACTGCTCTGCCATTGAGCTACGCGCCCATGAAGAGTGCAATTTTATCACGCCCCGATTTTAACGTCAACGCAAAACCCTACCAAATCATTGAAAAGACCCCGAAATTCCGTATGAAGTCTTAAAGCTGAAAAAGTTCACTGTTCCCCAAGTGTCTTTGGGTTACTTGATGAAGTAATAATTAATTATTAAACTTTGATTATTTACTGGTGATGGGGCGGGTTCCGGGGGGCGCTGCCTTGCCTTTGGCAGTTGAACGGGAGGGGTGTTTGGCAGGCCGGGCGGCGTCCTGCGAGCAGAGCAAAAGCGCCAGGTTATCCAACGCCTCGAGGTCATATTCGCATTTGCCGCACATATCGCAGATCCAGGCCGGAAAATCAGGCACAGTAATCATGCGCTCACCCAGAAAGGTGAAGTAGGTCACCCTTGTCTGGCGCATCTGGCCAATGCTGCAGTCGCTGCAAGGGATCATGGTAAGCGGATCGCTAAAGCGCCTCAATTGATATCTGCCTTTTCCTTTTATGGAATGCATTATAACCTGATAATCAAACTCCCCTGTGCCTGGGTAAATAAACATATTATAAGAATGAAGGCAACCTGAAAAAACCCTTTATTAAAAGACTTAGGTTGGCTAAAGAGAATCCGCGTGAATATTCTTCATTTCAGTTTTTTTATTATTTTGCGCTGGTTGTATGCGATCAATTCGCGGGGATCATCTTTTCAAGCGCATACAGAACTTCACGGAAGGAGTCAACAGGTTCATCATCCTCTCCAAAGCGAGCGATGACCAGATTTTTTTGAGGACAAATATAGATATACTGCCCGAAATTTCCTGCGGCTGTGAAGTCGTAATGCCCGTCCTCGCGAACATTACCCCACCAGTGATATTTATAGTAACCACCATTCTGCCGGTATTCTGGCCAATAAGGCCATTCCCTCTGGTCAGCAGGATCAGGGGCGGTTGATTCATTCACCCAAGTTTCCGAAACGATTTGCCTGCCGTTCCAATTCCCCTGATGGAGGAGAAGCAATCCGAAACGGGCAAAATCAATGGCGCGCCCGTTGAGGCCGCTCTCCATTTTCTCAAAGGCAGTTGCTTCGCTGTCCAGACTCCACGAGGCCGCGTATTCCATACCCAAGGGCTGCCAGATATTCTTTTCCAAATATTTGGCGACAGACATGCCCGTTACCCGTTCCAGGATCATGCCTTCCAGAATGGGGTGATAGTTGTTGTAATGCATCACCATGCCTACAGGTTCTTCTCCGTGCTTCACCTTTTCCAAAGCCAGACCCTGCAGATCCGGATAATAGTAAGTTTTCGCATCATCAGAAAAAGGCGCGCCCAGAAGCGGGACCATGTTTTCATCCTCCTTATATTGAATTCCAGAGGACATCATGAGTAAATCTCGGATGGTCATTTCATCCAGTCCGCGGCCTTTCAGTTCTGGTAGATACTGTATCATACGGTCATCTACGCTTTCGATCAATCCTTGGTCTATTGCGATACCGATCAAAGCTGAATTAAAGGATTTGGCTGCGGAAAACAATGTAACAATGGATTCCCGCGTGTAATTGTTAAAATAATTTTCGTAGATTACCTTATCATCCTTGATAATGATCAATGCCTGGGTGCGGATTTTCTCCATCAATTCATCAACACTTGACTGATAGGTCTTGCCTTTGGCTGCATATTGGATCGTCTCAAACCATTCGGGGTGAAAGTCCTGCTCAAATAGGGAAGGCGTTAAGGAATTCTCAATCACACGCTCAGGAAAGCGTAGATAGTCTTTCACATCCGAAGGGCCCATCTTTATAATCCGAAGTGCATATTCTCTATCCAGGGGAGGGAGCACGGCTAGTAAAATAAGACCAGCTACTACCAGAATCCCGAGTGCTATGCCAATTCGTAGAATCGATTTTTTCATGATGCCATCCTCAGAATATAAATATTTTATTGTTCAGCGATGGCTTTTTATGTCGGATCCGGCCTTTCGCCGGAAAAATTATAGCGTGAATGATTAGTTAATGGAATGAGGAAAAAATTATTTTGATTGGAAAAGAAAAGCAAAACAGGTTTATGCTACTGCCCAGAATTTTCAGACAGGAAATCTGACCTACGCTTTAGGAAAAAGGAGACGATTTATTAAGCGATGCTGACGGAATCGACAATGCCCACAATGACCGAGATGACGCAGGCATCCTTGTTTTCGAGTACCTGGCGAGCGCCGCTGCCCTCGCGCAGCACCAATACTGTATCGCCGATGCCGGCCTGACTGTTGTCCAGGGCGATAAAATCCCCGCTGGTATCGCCTTCTTCCAGGCTGAGCGGCTGCACAACCAGCAGGCGGCGATGTTTGTAATGCGCGTGGCTGATGGTGGTTACGATGGTCCCTACAACTTTTCCGATAACCATGGGTTTCAGTCCTTTAAGTGAACTGGTTCAAGCCTTTCTTAAGCGTATAGTTAAATTCACCATCCGGGCGCACATTCAATTCATCCACGATCCCGACCAGGGTCAGGTCGATCGGCACGAATTTTATATCCGGCAAGGCTTGCGCGGCCTCACGCGAGCGTACCATAACACACAGGTCGCCCGGACCAGCCTGAACCACATCCGCCGCGACCTGCAGCCCGCCGAGCGGTTTGAGGTGCTTATCCACCGGCTGAACAATCAGCAGCTTTAAGCCCTCTGTGCCCGCGTACTTTTGCGTGCAAACCGCGACGCCTTTGACCTGTCCGAAAAGCATGGGTTATCTCAATCCCAAATCAGCGGCGACGCGCTCGATTATGCGGTCGAGAACCGCATCATCCACCTGGCTGCCAAGGCGTGCCTTTACGGCGCTTTTGACGCGCTCTTTAATGGCATCCACGCGCGGGGAAGGGGGCAGCCCTGTCATAGCCGCCGAAAAGGGTTGTTCGGCATTGTTGATGTAGGGGCGGATGGGCGCGCCAGGCGGCGTGTCGTGCGGCTGCACCAGTTCCACATTGAGCTTGCGTGCGGCTTCATAGGCTAAATCGGTGAGCACCACATCATCATTCACGACCAAGCGTGCGTTCACCGCGCCTGGCCATGTCTTCAATATCGCGTTCAGTATAAAAAGTTTTTGACATAAGTTTCTCCCGATGGGATCAGCGGTTCTCCGCCATCGCCCTGCGCACCGCTTCGCGCACAACGCGCTCAAGGTCAGCTTCATCCACTTTGGCAGTATCAGGCAGCGGCTTGTTTTCCACGCATTCCGGGGAATGGCAGTAGCCTGAATATACATTGGATTCCATTTCAACAATCTTCTTGTGCGTTTGGTGCAGTTTATCAAGGCTGTCTGCGGCCAGCGGTTTTTCACCGCCGAGCTGGCGGGCATAATAGATGACGCGGGCAGCAGCTTCGGCATGTTCCACTTTAATGGCCGCCTGGTAGATATCGCGTCCGACAGCCAGCAGACCATGGTGATCCAGCAGCACCGCGCTGTTCTCGCGGTTGCGCATGCTTTCGCGGATGGAATCTGCCAGAGCGGGGCTGCCAGGAGTGGCGTAAGGCGCCAGCGGCAGTTTGCCGCCGAACATGACCTCGATCTCCGGCAGGATGCTGGAGGGCAGATCAATGCCAGCCACCGTGAACGCCACCAGGATGGGCGGGTGGCAGTGCGCCACCGCACAAATATCCGGGCGTTCCTGGTAGGCGGCCAGATGCATGGCAACTTCCACAGTTGGCGGAAGGTCGCCTTCCAGTTGATTACCCTGTTTGTCAATTTTCACGATCTGGGAAGGCTTAAGAAAACCTTTGCACAGCCGGGAAGGTGTTATCAGGACTTCATTATCGCTCAGGATGGTCGAAAGGTTGCCGTCGCTGCCGGTCATGAATCCCGCGGCATAAAGGCGGCGGGCAACCTCGCAAATATCGCTTCGCAGATTCCACTCTAATTCATTCATGGTGTCTCCATGCTGCAGATTTTATTCAGGAATCCCTTCCAATCCCTCCAGCGCGCGGGTGGCGGCATCGCGGGCGGAAATGACCTCCGCTTCGCTGCCTGAAAGCCACATGCGGCCAAACCGGCCGACGCTGGAAACATGGATGATCTTGATGGATGCCTTCTTTTCGGCTTCATTGCAGGCATAATTGATATAGGCTGCCGGAGCGCATTCCATGACCAGCATGGTCTCGCCGGGCACCAGCATGGAACCCTTGCGGAAGCGGTTGAGGAGCTGCGCCTGGTAGGAGTCCACGCGGGTGATGACCTGGGTGGAGGCGATCGCGGGTTTGATGCGATCCTGCACCTTCAGGCCCAGCCGGCTGAGAACCACATCGCCGGCTTCAATCACCGCCGCCTGGTTAAGGGAGTGCACCTCGAACATGCCAAATTCACGCTCAACGATCTGCGCGCCAGGTTTGGCTTCGGTTGCCTTGACGGCAATATCCACCATGCGGAACACTTCATTCCCGGGCGCCATTTCGATATAGAGCGAAGCCATACCCTCTGTGGGCAGATCGCCCTGAGTGACCGTGCCGATGAAGGCTGCATATTGCGCCTGCATGCGGTCGAGCATGCAGTAACAGCGTAATGAAAATTTATCTGCCATAATTATTTTCTTTCTTTTTGTAAAGCCTGCCTCAAACTGTTAAATTGCCTGATTTACCGGAATCCGGTTTCAGCCAGGCGCCAACTTTTTGGTTTGCAGCAGTGCAAATTTTCATGCACTGCTTTGGCCATAAAGTCATGCCTCAATCAATTTGGCTGGCAGGCAGCAAAAGCAGTTGGTGTATCGGTATTATCCGATGGCGCCTTTGGTCTTCTGGGGCAGGATCATTTCCACTTCGCTGTGCGGCCGCGGGATGACATGCACGGATACCAGTTCGCCAACGCGTTTGGCGGCAGCAGCGCCGGCATCTGTGGCGGCTTTCACCGCGCCCACGTCACCGCGCACCATCACGGTCACATACCCGCCGCCCACATATTCAGAGCCGAGCAGGTTGACATTTGCGGCTTTGACCATTGCATCGGCAGCTTCAACTGCGCCGACCAGACCTTTGGTCTCCACCATTCCGAGAGCGATCATTTCAGGATTTGTAGCCATTTTGTATTCCTTTCTTTCCTTCTATTTATTTTTGATTGATGATTTCTTGAACCACTTTTCGTACCAATACTTCAATTTCCTGCGCGTTTGATGATGAGGCGGTCGGAAGCGGCGCGCGCAGAGCCGCATCCGGAGGCGGCGTAACCTCATAAGCCAGCCGCTTGATGTTGTACAGGTGGTGCACAGTAATGTTGTCGCCTGTAATTGATCCGCCTTCCCCGCCGGAACCCAGCGTCATGGAAGGCATCAGGCCGGTTGTCAGGCCGACTGCCCCCAGGGTGCCCATGGTATTGACCAGGATGCGGAAGACGGGTTTTTCAAGCCCAAACGCCATGATCACGCGCTCATCCTGGGCATGGATGATCTGGGTATGGCCGCGCCCGCCGAACATGATCAATTCGATGGAGCGCTCACAGCCAGCTTCCCAGCCGTCTTCTTCATACCAGCCCAGCACAGTGGTCAGTTTTTCGCGGGAAAGCGGCTCATCTGCACCGGTCCTGTTAAGGCGCGTGATGATCACGCGTGCGGATTGGGGAATGCTGAATCCGGCCATGCCGGCCAGGGTCTGCGCGGGCTTGCCGACAGTGGCTGTGTTGATGGCGCCCTGGGCATTGAAAAGCAATTTTCGCAGCAACTCGGTTTGGCGTTCATCCGCGAAATATGCGCCTTCCGCCTGAACCAGGCGCTCCAGTTTTTGGGCGATGGGTTTATCAGCGATAACAGCCTGTTCGGTGGCGCAAATTGTGGAGCAATCAAAAGCCTTGCTCGCGACAATATACCTGGCCGCTTTTTCCAGATCTGCGCTGCGGTCCACATACACCGGCACATTGCCGGGACCGACGCCGTAGGCCGGTTTGCCGACCGAATGGGCGGCTCTGACCATATCGCTGCCGCCGGTCGCCAGGATCAGGCGTACGCGCTTGTGCTTCATCAGTTCCTGAGTGCCCTGCAGTGAAATCGCCTGCATGCAGTTGACCAGGTTGGCGGGAGCGCCCGCTTTCTCGGCGGCTTGCTGCATCAGCCAGCAGGTTTCAAAAGTGCAGCGGGCTGCGGATGGATGGGGAGCAACGATGATTGCATTGCGCGCCTTAACCGCAGAGAGAATTTTAAACATGGCAGTGGAGGTGGGATTGGTGCTGGGTGTCAGCGCCACAACCACGCCCATCGGCCAGGCGATATCAAATACCCGGCGCTGCTCATCCTGCCGGATCACGCCAACCGTTCGGACATTCTTGATGCTTTCCCAAACGATGCGCGAGCCAAGTTCGTTCTTTAGTTTTTTATGCGCAGCCACGCCGTAGCCGGTTTCTTCGTGCGCCATTTGCCCAAGCCGTTCAGACGCCAGGTAGGCAGCATCTGCCATGGCAGCGCAAACCCGGTCTACTTCCTCCTGGCTGGCACGCCCCCAGGTTAATTGCGCCTGGTAAGCAGCTTCAGCCAGATTGCGGGCTTCCTGAATTGAGAGCAGGTCTTTATCCATAGAATTTCCACTGATACCGTTGGCTAACTCTTACGGTACGTATCTTTCCCTTCCACATTCAGCGAATCAATAATTGCCATGATGACCGCATCCACGGGCGTATCCTTGGTGATGGTTGTCTGGCGGGCGCTTGAACCGGAAGCGGTCAGGGCCAGATCACCAATGCCCGCATCCACGCTGTCAATCGCGACAAAGGGCTTGCCGCTGCCTTTGCCGAATTCGTCAGTCGGCTGCACCACCAGGAGCTTTCTCCCGACAAGTTTTTCATCTTTTATGGTTGAAATCGTTGTGCCTATCACACGGACAATCAGCATTTTTGGCTCCTGTTCATTCAATACACTTTGGGCGCTTCAACGGCGGCGGCTTTTTCAGCCTGGGCGCCGGATTGGACAATCCGTACTCCCGCGCTGGCACCGACCCGTGTCGCGCCGGCCTTGACCATTTTATCGAGGTCTTCGCGGGTGCGCACGCCGCCTGCCGCCTTCACACCCAGCAGCGGGCCGACCGTACGGCGCATTAGCGCCACATCTTCAACAGTTGCGCCGGCAGTCGAAAAGCCGGTGGATGTTTTCACAAAATCAGCACCCGCCTCTTTGGCCAGCAGGCAGGCGATTTGTTTTTCTTCATCGGTCAACAGCGCCGTCTCAATGATTACCTTTAATAAGCTGCCGGCTGCATGCACCGGTTTTACAACTGACAGAATATCGCGCGCCACAAGTTCCAGATTGCGGTCTTTGAGAGCGCCGATATTGATGACCATGTCAATTTCAGTCGCACCTTCAGAAATTGCCTGCTGCGTTTCGGCGGCTTTAATCTCGGGCGTATTCGCACCGAGCGGAAATCCGATGACAGAACAGACCTTCACAGGTGAACCGCGCAGCAAATCAGCGCATAATTTAACATGGGTGGGATTCACACATACTGAAGCAAAATTATATTTGCGCGCCTCAAAACACAATTGCGTGACCTGGTCGCGGGTTGCTTCCGGTTTCAACAGAGTATGGTCGATGTAATTCGCGACCGATAAGTCATCCGGGATCGTGCCGAGATGCGATGACACGCGTTCGGCGCCTGCGCTCATTACCTGCCCGATTTCATCAAAGCAGGTTGTCACACACAGGTTATCCACGCATTCTTTTTTGCATATTTGGCCTTGAGGTGAATCATCCCTGATATTTTCCTCTGCCAAGGCATTTAGGATTTCATGTGTCACGATCTCGGCCAGGGTTTCAACATTTTTAATATCCGCAGCCATACACCTATCCCTCTTTCAGGAATTTCTTTTCGATTTCCATGATCTTGTTCACGCGGCCGGCATGCCTGCCGCCGCCAAAGGGTGTTTCCAGCCAGGTTTTAACAATCAGCTTGACCTGGTTCACCCCCAGCAAGCCCGCTCCCAGGGTAAGGACATTGGCATCGTTATGTTCGCGGCTGTTCATGGCGGTTGCGTAATCCACGCACATGGCAGCGCGTATCCCGGGCACTTTATTGGCTGCCATGCAGCTTCCAATGCCAGCCCCGTCAATCACAATCCCGCGACAAGCGACACCCTGGCGGACCTTATCTGCCACGGCAAAGGCAAAATCCGGATAATCCACCGCTTCTTTGCTGCTGGTACCGCAGTCAAGCAGGGCATACCCCAATTCTTTGATATAAGGGATTAAAGCGCTTTTTAACTCAAAACCGCCATGGTCGCTGCCAATGGCAATAGTCTTACTGGTTGAAGAATTGGATTCAGACTTGGAAGCTGAGGAGGTCACGGGGGCTGCCGGAGCAGCCTGAACAGCAGCCTGTGCGGGTGCGCCAGCCAGAACCTTTTGAACAATACTGCGAATTTCGCTTTCGGATATATAATCCATTTATATTCTCTGGTTCGATTGACAAAGCCGTTAGGGTGGTGATATACTAACTGGTAAAGACCACTTAACGTCTTATCAACCATAATAATAGCACGGGAAAATATAAATGTCAAGTACTATTGACCCCTCGAATATCGTTCCCAAGTATTACCAACTTGCCAATATCATCCGGCAGCAAATTGAAAACGGCATTTTCCCTGCGCACACAGCCATCCCATCCGAACGCCAGATCGAGGACCAATATTCGCTGAGCAGGCCCACCATCCGGCAGGCTATTGATATTCTTGAACGGCAGGGCTACCTTTACCGGGTGCACGGTAAAGGAACTTTTGTCTCACCGCCCAAGCTGCAAAAAGGGATATTGGAGCTGACCAGTTTTTCAGAAGATATGCGCAACCGCGGGCTGGAACCCGGGCAGAGAATCCTTGAATTCGGCTATGTCAAACCGCCAGCCAAGGTGGCGCGCCAGCTTGAAATTAAAGAATCATCTAAAAAGGTGCTGCGGATAAAGCGCCTGCGTTTGGGCGACAAAATACCAATAGGAATTCAAGATTCCTATCTTTGCCTGCCAGACGGCCAGGCCATCACGCAAAGTGAGATAGAAGAACGCGGTTCCATATATGCCATTCTGCAGGAAAAATTCGGCCTGTATCCGACAGAAGCGGATGAAACCCTGGAGGTGACGCTTGCCACTCCGGATGAGGCCGATATGCTCCAAATCCCGATTGGGAGCCCGCTGCTTCTGAATGAACGCACGCTTTGGTCGCAGAACCGGCAGGCGATTGAGTTTGTGCGCATCCTTTACAGGGGAGATCGGTACAAATATTTTGTGCGGCTGACCCGCAAGCAGTAACTGGTCAGTTGACAGAAGCGAAAATATTCGGAGTTGGCAGCCCGCGAATTTTTGTTACAGGCCAATAAACGGCAAACGCTTTGCCGATGAGATTTTCCAGCGGCACAAAACCCCACACATGCGAATCTGCCGAAGGATTGCGGTTATCCCCCAAAACGAATAATTGGTCCTCTGGCACTACCCATACCCCTTCATATTCAGGGGCTGCCGAGATATAAGGTTCATTAAGTGCAAGGTCATTCACCAGAACCTGTTTATCCTTTACGACAACGGTGTCCCCCGGCAGGCCGATGACGCGCTTTACGTAATCCAGTTCAGGATCAAGGGGATAATGGAAGGTCACAATATCCCCGCGCTCGATCTCACCTAATTTATATTCCAACTTATTTACCAGCAGAATCTCACCGGGCAGCAGGGTGGGTTCCATGCTGATCTTCTGCACCCGCACGCGCCCGATGACGCTGTCAATAATAAAATACAGCACCAAAGCCATAATGAGCATCTGGGCGATTTCAAACAGATTACGGAGAAAAACCTTCGCCCCGCTATTTTTTGGTTCGCCGTTGAAATCTGGTAAGGTTGGATTATCCAATGAAAACTTCCTGAAAAGATGAATTTCTTGCGATTATACCTTTAGTGTTTTCCTTTTAAAACAAGGTGGATCGGCGTTCCTGTGAAGGGATATTCACTGCGAATCTGATTTTCAAGATATCTCAAATAAGAGAAGTGCGCAAGCTTGACGTCGTTAACATACAACATGAAGGTGGGCGGGTCGCTGCGCACCTGGGTGCCGTAATAGATGCGCAGAATCCGGCCTGTTTTGGAACTCGGTGAATGCATGTCCTGCGCCTGCATTAAGATGCGGTTTAAGGTGCTGGTGCTTAACCTTGCCAGGCGCTGGTCCTGCACTTTCAGCGCTTCAGGCATCACCTGGTCTACGCGCTGTCCGGTTTTGGCTGAAATAAACAACATGGGCACGTAATCCATAAAGTTCAATTCTGAGCGGATGCGCTGTTTGTATTCTTCCATGGTAAGGTCGCTTTTCTCGATTGCATCCCATTTGTTGATCAGTACAACCGTGCTTTTCCAGGCGTCCAGGATGAAGCCTGCGATGTGAGTATCCTGGGCGGTAATATGAGTGGTAGCGTCAATCATCAATAGCGCCACGTCGCAGCGCTCAATGGCGCGCATACTGCGAATGACACTGTATCTCTCAACACCGCGGTCGATTCTCCCGCGGCGGCGGATGCCTGCTGTATCAATGAGTGTGACCGGGATATCGTCATAGACGATGTGGGTATCTACAGCGTCGCGCGTGGTTCCTGCGATTGGGCTGACGATCGAGCGCTGTTCGCCGGCCAATTTATTCAATAAGCTGGATTTGCCGGAATTCGGTTTGCCAACGATGGCAATTTTTACGGATTCATCTTCTTCCCCTTCCGGCTGTGGGGGAAAGGCTTTAACAAGCACATCCAGCAGGTCGCCGGTGCCTGTGCCATGGTTGGCCGAGATGGCGTATGGCTCACCCAACCCCAACTCGTAAAACTCCACCGAACTATCCCGTAAGGCTTTGTTATCAGCTTTATTGGCAACTAATAAAATTGGAGGCCAATTCTGTCCGTCGCGCTTTTTCTGAAAACTGCGCAGCAGGCCAGCCACTTCAGTGTCAGATGGGGTAACGCCGGATGTGCAGTCAACCACAAAAAGAATGGCATCTGCCTCCTGAGCCGCAACAATTGCCTGGTCGCGAATTTGCTGGATGTAATCTGCAGAACCGATACTGAGCGGGGTTGACTCCCCGGTGGTTGGGTCAATTCCCCCGGTATCAATGATATGAAAACGGCGTCCATTCCATTCCGATTCTGCAAACAAGCGGTCGCGGGTGGTGCCGGGGACGTCATCCACAATGGCTAGTTCTTCGCCTGCCAGGCGATTAAATAATGTACTTTTTCCGACATTTGGCCGGCCGACAATTGCAACAATAGGTAGGGTCATAATTAGTTTCCCGGGGTAGCGGTGGGCAGGATCTTAATCTCCACCTCAATGGACTCAGGCAGGATAGATTCTACCAGAATACCAGAGTTACCAACCTGAACTTGCGGTTCAAGCTGGTATATGCCCGGATTCTTGTCGGTCAGGTCCAGCAAAATGCGCACATCGCTGGCTTTTAATGAATCGAGATCAGGCAGCGGGCCAGAAAGGATCACATCCATGCGATCGGGAGAGAGCAGCGCCTTGTGGCCAGAAGATACACCAATGACCTCAATCGGCAGACTTGTCAGCGTGATACTGCTTTCCATGGGCGAAATGGAAACGGTCACTTTAATGGTGGATTCTCCAACCACAATCACCCCTGCTGGAAGGTTCAAAGGCAAAGCAACTTCCATATCTTCATTTGCATTGGTCAGGTTTAATGGCTGTGTTTCAATAAAGCCTGGCAGCACATTGATTAATTCAGGATCGGTTGAAAAAACGGTCACGATCGGTGGATTGGGCGAAATATTGCTTAACCGGTAGCCGCTGGCAATCTGCCCGGCGGTAACCACCTTAACGGTTACATTTTTGAATCCGCCACGCTGGGTGATTTCCTGGCGCACATGGATTTTCTCCGGAGAGATCACCACACCCGAAATACGCTGCCCATTCTCGTCCCAAGCGGTGAGAGCCACATCCCGGTCAACGGTTTCTCTGGATAGGCTGATATCCAGAGTAGCACGCACTTCTTTTACCTTCTCTACCAATGATTGAGGTCCATTAACTGTCGCTGTTGTCGCGCTCAGCTCCGGAGTACTTGCTTCGTAGCCGACTGCAGGGTTTGATGGCTGCACCAGGCGGATGGTGAAGGATTTGCTGAAAAGTTTTTCCAGGGTTAAGGAAACAACATCAGGTGAAATGCTTTCAATCTTTACCGGTCGCGCGTTTATTTGCAGTTTAACCGGCACTTTGTAGATGCCAGAATCCAAACCGGTAAGATCTACCAGGGCGCGGATGACATTTGAAGAATTTAAGGCAGAACTCCAGGTGGAAACAGGCGCGCTCAGGGTGACTGAAACCTGTTCCGGCAATTCGGTTGTGATGACCAATGAAGGATCCTGGCCGATCACTTCAAGCGGCAGGGGGCGGTTGAAAATGCGTTTTTCAACCGGATCAATATTGGTGACAGCCAGCACCCATACAGCTATTGCCAGGAAAATGGCTGAAACAAGCGTTGGAAGGTTTTTTGTAAAACGTTTAAATTGAAGCATCGTTAGTCTTTTGGCTCCCTAAAAACGTCTGCCAGTCTCTGGATCCAGGACTTGAGATTGGCGCGTTGATCCGCTTCGGCCTGCTGCTTAAAGAAGGCGAGCAGGACATTTTCCAGCTTGTCGGCGCTGATCCTCCGCATTAATCTGCCACGATGGGCAAGGGAAATGGAGCCGGTTTCTTCGGATACGACCACTGCAATTGCGTCTGAAACTTCCGAAATGCCAAGGGCAGCGCGGTGGCGCAGGCCCATCTGACGTTCAGGTGAGCTGTTTAAAACTCCGCTGGAAGAGAGCGGCATCACACAAGCGCCTGCGGTAACCAATCCATTATGGATAATAACTGCCCCATCATGCAGCGGTGTGTTGGGATAAAAAATTTGCAGAAGCAATTCAGGGGTTACTTTGGCGCCCAATTTTACGCCTGTTTCTTCAAATTCACGCAGATTATCCCTGCGCTGTAAAACAATGAGCGCGCCTTGCCTGAAAACGGCCAGGCGCACACATGCCGCGGTGACATCCTTAATGGTCTTTTGAATGATCTGGATATCCGTGAAAGGGCGGTCAATCAGCAAGGCGCCCGATCCTGCCCGGCCGAGCCGTTCCAGTCCGCGGCGGATTTCAGGCATGAATAGAACCGGGATGGCAAATAGCAACGCAGGCAGTGTGGTGCTGGCCAGCCATGAAAAAGCCGGCAAATTTACCAGGGTTGTCAGGAGGCTGATCAGGATGACAACAAAAATCACACCCCGCGTTAATGTCTGCGCCTGGGTATCTTTTAAAAGCATCAGAATGATATAGAAAATCGCACTGACAAGAAAAAGGTCCACCAGTGTAAGCCAGTTTACACGCTGGATGAGAAATGCAATTTCCGAAATAAATTCATCCATAATGAATACTTAATTCTCCCTGAATAATTCCAAAGGCGGCCGCAATCTTTTACATAATAGATTGTACCCCAGCGGTGAAAAATCGGCATCCGGTAAGACGTCGTCGCAAGTTTTCTCAAACCCCAAAGCATCGATCAGAGATTCGCTTTCCTTATTAAAAGGAAAGTACATTTTCTCGCACAGGTGGAGCCTTGAAAAATCTTGAATAAGGCTGATGATTTTCTCAAATTCATCAGGTTCAATCAGGTCAGCGCTGGCAGCTGCGGTTGATATGAAATTCTCGATATCGCTGATCAGGAAGATATTTTCTTCGGATAAGTCCCCAGTCTGCCAAAGGTAATATTGGTATAAGTTCTTGTTTGGTCGAGCGGTATTGAAAACGTCATCATTCGCCTGTAAATTCAAGGAATTTAAATTTCTGACAGGCAGAAAAAAAAGGCCGCGATTATTGATTTCTGCAACCGCTTTTGCCTGAAGCGAGTCATTTGGCTTGATCTGATATTTAATAAACGGTTCAATAATTCTGTTTGGTTTTGGCAAATGCCTTTTCAAACACTTTTGATTTTCCGGATAGGTCATCCCACTTGGAAGACACATTACCCCACAGATCGTCGGCATCTCCCTGGTTCTTCAGAACCGAATTAATCAAAGCAGGGTCGAGCTGCTCAAATCGCTGGCTGCCCAGCCGTTCATCCACACTATCGCGATCCAGCCCGCGCGTTTCCGCGAGCCTTTGATAAATATCTGCACGATCCGATTCAATTACCCAGATCACATCGCATTTTTCACGCAAGCTGCTTTGAAGAAGTTTTACCGCCTCGATGACGATAATTGGCAAAGGCGACTGGTCAATCACTCGTTGGACAGCCTGAATAACCAGCGGATGGATGAGCGCTTCAAGCCTTGCCAACGCCTGAGGATTTCTGAAGACCAATTCGCCCAGACACTTTCGGTCTATCCGACCTTTCCTGTCCAGAATTTCGTTGCCAAAAAGTTGAACCAAACCATGAAATCCGCTGGTTCCTTTAATATAAGCCTGGTGCGCCAGCTGGTCCGCATCAATGGTTAATGCCCCCTTATGTTCAAGCATTTTGCGCACCAAACTCTTGCCGGTACCGATGGCGCCGGTCAGGCCGATGACAAAAGGTTTGATTTCAGGGCTGCTGACCATCATATTATTAGATTTTAGCTTTTTGGATACCCTGTGTCAAACTTGCATGGGCTTGCTTGACAAGCCTAAATCTACCGTGTAGAATTGCCCTACTCTGCGCCGAGATAGCTCAGTTGGTAGAGCACGCGACTGAAAATCGCGGTGTCGCCAGTTCGATTCTGGCTCTCGGCACTGCAAAACCCCATCGCGGGGTTTTTCTTTTTCTGATAAAATCGCTCCAAAATGACCCTTCTTAAAAAATTCGGCCGGCAGGCGGCAATTGTCTGCCTTACCCTTGGCCTTCTTAGCATCATTTCCGCGGTTTTCTTTTTTTCCTCACCCTATACCGCGCTTGTATGGGTGTCGGGAGAAGACCGCCCCGTTGAATTTTCAGTAGATAATGCCTTTGCTGCGAACTGGTTGCTGGAGGTGGGCATCCGCCTCTTCCCGGGTGACAGCCTCTATTATTCCGGAATCGGGATATCGCCTTCCTATGCAATGCCGGAAATCGACCGGCAAATGCTTTTATATAAACCAGCCTTTCCTGTTGACGTGATTGCCGATGGAAAAGTAGAGCGTTTTTACTCTTCAGCTCCAACCCTTGGCGCAGCCTTGTGGGAAAATAAAATCGGCCTTATCTCCGGTGACAAAATTTCCGTACCGCTTGCTTCTCCATTGGTTGGGCCAATTTCTGTCAGCATCCAGCGCGGGCAGCCAGTGGCCATAAAAACTGGCGATCAGACCATCGATGTGGTTGTCGCGGCCGAGACTGTGGGTGAGGCGCTGTCAGCTGCAGGCATTTCGCTGCAGGACCTGGATTACGCATCACCAGCTGAAGACCAAATCATACCGGAAAACAGAACGATCCTGGTTACGCGTGTAAGCGAAGAAACAGTGCTGGAAGAGAAGGTGATTCCCTATACAAAAGAACGCGTGCCTGATCCTGACCTTAATGTTGGCGAGGAAAAAGTGCTGCAAAGCGGACAGGACGGACTGAAAACCGCTTCGGTGCGCGTGCGATTAGAGAACGGCAAAGAGACCGAGCGCACCGTGGAAGCAGAATGGATCTCAAGGCAACCCATATCCGAAAAAACTGCCTACGGCACAACAGTGGTCGTGCAATCATACGGCTCGCCGGAAGGCTCGGTGGATTACTGGCTTTCAAAGGAAGTTTTTATCACCTCCTATCACGATACCGGCAGCCCGACCGCCAGCGGGATCTGGCCGTATTACGGAGTGATCGCGGTTGCGCCGAATTGGTACTCTATTCTAAAGGGAACCAGCATCTATGTGCCGGGATACGGCGTTGGGACAGTGCTGGATGTTTGCCCGGGCTGCGCCGGAAAGCCCTGGATTGATGTCTTTATTCCAACTGCAGATTATGTATCCTGGAGCAAAAATGAGACAGTATATTTTCTGCCGCCGGCGCCGGCCAACTTCAGCGGGGATTTGCCGTGAAGTTTGATGCCCTGCCAATCCAGGCGCTGCTTCGTGATTATGGTGTAAAACCTAAAAAAGGATTGGGGCAGAATTTTTTAATTGATGAAATTTACCTTCAGCGGATAGTCGATGCGGCACAGGTCTGTGAGAATGACGAAGCGCTCGAGATAGGCGCGGGACTGGGCTCACTCACGCGGCATTTGGCAGCCGCGGCCGGGCAAGTGACTGCTGTGGAAATAGACAATCAACTTTTCCCGATCTTGAAAAAAGTCTTGAGAGAATTTAATAATGTGCGCCTGCTGCAGGGCGATATTATGGAAATTGACCCGCGGGAGATAACCAGCAAAGCCGGATATAAAGTGGTGGCGAATATCCCGTATTATTTGACATCTAACCTCATCCGCCGCCTTCTGGAAGCGCCGCTTAAACCAGCATTGGTCGCTCTGACCGTTCAAAAAGAAGTGGCCGCCCGCATCTGCGCGCAACCCGGCAAAATGAGCTTGCTATCACTGGGGGTGCAAATTTACGGAAAACCGGTGACCGCTTTTGAAATTCCGGCAAAAGCATTTTTTCCGGTTCCGAAAGTGGATTCTGCCTTGCTGCTGGTGGAGCTTTTTGACCAGCCGGTGATTCCAGTTGAGCTATTGGATGATTTTTTCAAATTGGCGAAAGCCGCGTTTATGCAGAAACGGAAAATGCTGCATAATGCCCTGGCAGGCGCGCCAGGTCTGGGGAATGGCAGAGCGGAGCAGCTGCTTGATCAATCAGGAATTGACCCTGACAGGCGGGCGCAGACCCTGGCACTGCAGGAGTGGTTTTTGCTGGCAGGAAATTTCCACAATCTTGGCCTGTGAGAAGCTGATCAGACCTTATTTCTCAGGTAATGTTTTATAGTGCAGAATATGGATGGTCACCCCTGTTCCGATACCCATCAGCAATCCTTTTAGAAGCGAAGAATCAGCGAAAAAAAACACGGAAACCAGGATCGTTGCCCACAGTGTTGAAACTGTAATCAATTTCGTCCTAAGGGTAAGGGCTTTATACTCCCTGAAATTGCGAATATATTCCCCAAAATATGATGGTTGATCAGCCATTGGTAGAGTCTGTCAGAACCTTTCAAAAAGAAACCTGCAGCCAGGAGCAGGAAAGGTGTAGTTGGCAGAAAGGGAATGAAGATGCCGATAAGGCCCAACCCGAATGCCAAAAACCCCAGAACTATCCATAGGGAATTCTTTAATGGCTTGGGCATCAATTCTATATTCGGTGAAAAATTTACTTTTGAATTTTTTCGAGATGGCGGTAATGGCCCGGCAGCGCCCAAACCCGCAGCGCGGCTTCCATCTGAATACGGAAGGACATTTTTGACTGCCCCCATTGGCGTTCGGCGAAATAGATGGGTATCTCTTTCATTTTAAAACCCAGCTTGTGGGCAACATAAGCCATTTCAACCTGAAAAACATAGCCATTCGAGCGGATAAGATCCAGCGGCATGGCTGCCAGAGTCTCACGCCGCCACAGGCGAAATCCGCCGGTGGTATCTTTAATTGGCAAAGACAGGATTGAGCGCGCGTAGAAATTGCCAAAACCTGAAAGCCATTTTCGCCAAAACGGCCAATCTCGGTCAAGCGCGCCGCCTGGCACGTAGCGCGAGCCAACCGCGATGTCACATGTTTTCAGTGCTTCGGCCAATTCAAGAACCTTGCGCGGTTCGTGTGAGAAATCCGCGTCCATCTGGCCGATCGCGCCCGAATCGCTGGCCAGCAGGTGCTTAAATCCGGCAATATAGGCGCTCCCCAACCCCAGTTTGCCCGATCGGTGAATCACATCCATCCGGCCGGGAAATTCTTCCTTGAGGCTCGTCCGCAATCCGGCCGGTCCCATCCTGGCTGGCATCATCGACCACCAGCACACCCAGGCCATCCAAGGGCAAATCGAAAAGCGCCCTGACCAATTTAGGCAGGTTTTCAGCTTCGTTATAGGTTGGAATGACGAAAGTTGTTTTCAATAAGCCTTCCTGTGCTTCCCAAGGTGGTGCAATTATACTGAAAAAAGGAGCATTGATTTCGTATATAATCCTCTTTGAAGACGCATTGAGAATTGAAAGGAGCGCAAAATGAAGAAGGATTGGATGATTGTGCTTTCCGGATTGCTTGCCATGTTGGTCATAATGGCCTGCGGAATTTCCTTTGGAGACACTGGATTAAGTGATGAGGAAAAACTACAGACCGCGGTTGCCGCTACCATCGCCGCCAATCAACTGACGCAGGGTGCTCCAACGCAGATGATTCTGCCCACATTGACAATAGCGCCGACCAACACCCAGGCTGGCCCGCCCACTTCAACGCCACAGCCTTGTAACCAGGCTTTATACATTTCCGAGACGATTGCAGATGGGACTGAATATAATGTCGGGACCGATTTTGATAAATCCTGGCGCCTTAAGAACATCGGCACCTGCACCTGGAACACCAACTATAAAATGATATTTGCGGACGGCGACAAGATGGACGGGCCTTCCGCAAAGAACCTGACGCAATCGGTTGCCCCGGGCGAGCAATATGATTTCGTCCTTGATTTAAAAGCCCCCAACACTGCCGGAACATACAAGGGCTACTGGAAAGTCGCGGATGACAAGGGCAATGTTTTTGTCCACAACCTGTGGGTTGAAATTAAAGCCAAAGCCATCCTGGCGCCCCCGCCAGTTGCCAAGCCGGATTTGATCATCAACGAATTCACCATCAGTCCTGCAACGCCGATCGCTGGCGCAAACACCCATACCAAAGTCCGAGTTAAAAATCAGGGAACGTTAAACAGCGGTGGATTTAGAGTGCAGTGGTATGGATTAGACACCTTTGCCGACCCAAGCTGCTACTGGGATGTCGGCGGCGGTGTTGTGGCAGGGGGCAGCGTTTTGCTGGAATGTGATTTTGTCTTTGCCAGCTGGTATCCGGTCAACAAGACCAGCATAGCCATTGTGGATACCAATAACAGCGTCGATGAGAGCAATGAAGGCAATAACACGAAAACCATCTCCCCGTTTGGCGTAAACCCATAAGGGAAGGACGTGCAGAACCTGTAATAGAGTGCAAAAACAGGATGCCTGGCAGATTCTTAATAAGAGTAATTTGGCACATTAATTGCAACAATTAAAGTCACCGATAGGTTTAACTCATAAAAAATGAGCAAATTGAATGGAGGTTCAAAATGAAGAAAACCTGGATATTTGTGGTTGTAGCGCTGGCGCTGGTTCTCTCGTCCTGCAATTTTCCCTTTGCGCAGGCTTCTGACTCGGCGTTGGCCACCTCGGTCGCACAGACCGTTGAAGCGCTTGAAGCAGAGGTGAAACAGCCGCCCCTGGCGATCCCAACCTTAATGCCAACATTGGCATTGCCAACTGTTGCGCCGGTGGCGACCATGACCCCGATTCCGACCGAAAAGGCTGATCCGTGCCTGTATGCCGCCATGGTGAGTGAGACAGTTGCGGATAACACCAAATTCAGTGCGGGCGAAACCTTTACCAAGAGCTGGACACTAAAGAATACCGGCACCTGCGACTGGAACACGGATTACCGGCTTTCCTTTAAAAGCGGTGATCACATGGGCGCCGTGGATTATGTGAAGCTCAGTGAAGAAACTGACCCGGGCGAGACCATCAAGATTGAAGTGGATATGACCGCTCCTGCGTCAGACGATACCTACAAGGGTATCTGGCAGATGGAAACCAATAAAGGCGTAAAGTTCGGCCAGGTGTGGGTTCAGATCATCGTCGAATAAACCTCTTTTCTCAATGGTTCCACAGGCCGGCGGCCGCCTTGCCGACCTGTGGAACTTAAACCCGATAAATTCGTTAACCGGATATGATTATCCTGTTTTTATTTAAACTGGATTGATAAATGCAGCCTGAAGGAGTTTACTCATGACCAGAAAAAGCACGCTTGCCATAATTCTGATTGCAGGTTACCTGATTGCCGCCTGCAATTTCCCGTTGCTCTCTCAGCCGGCTGAAGAACCCAACGCGCTGGCCACTGCGGTCGCACAGACCCTGCAAGCCATGGCCAGCCAGCCTTTGCCAACCCAGCAGCCAGCATCACAGCAGCCAACCACGCCTGCCGGTTTACCGACGGTAACGCCCCCGCTGCCCACAGCAGCCTTTACGGTCCAGGCGCCTGCAACAGCAACGCCGCAGCCCTGCAATAAAGCCCTCTTTATAAGTGAAACCATACCGGATGACACAGAATACGCGCCGGGAGACGCATTCAAGAAAAGCTGGACATTCAAGAATGTGGGCACCTGCACCTGGAATACCAATTACAAATTGGTCTTTTCCGGCGGCGAAGCCATGGGCGGGCCCGCGTCGGTACAGCTTGCCAAAAGCGTGGCTCCTGACGGCCAGATCGCGATTGAAGTGCCGCTTAAAGCGCCAGCCACCGCGGGATCCTACACCGGCACCTGGAAGCTGCAGGCGGAAGACGGGACGCAATTTGGCCAGGTGACCGTTCGCATCAAGGTCAAATCGGAAGCTTTTTCGGTCAGCAGCGTTTACACCAACCTGAGCGATGTCATCCCGGCGGCCTGCCCTTACACCTATTCAATCGATATCAGCATCGTCTCCAGCGCGGCTGGCAAGGTGACCTACCAAACGGAAACCAGCGGCGGCGCGGTCAGCAGCCTGAAATCCCTGACCTTTGACGCAGCCGGCACCGAGGTGGAAGATTTTACCTGGAGCGGACTGGGCGTGGGCGGCGCGACCACGGATTATTGGTTAGAGGTCTTATATCCAGCAGCCGAACAACCAGACATTCGGGCCTTTCAATTTCAAAGTGACCTGCCCGTAACTGAATTTAAGCGGCGCGGGTTTACCCGCGCCGCTTTGTTTGACAGAGACTTTAAATACGATATAATACGCGCACGTTTGGCGCACTAGCTCAATTGGCAGAGCAACTGACTCTTAATCAGTAGGTTCAGGGTTCGATTCCCTGGTGCGTCATATTTTTATTTTATCCTTCATATTATCCTAAACTTTCAAAAATGTTATTCGTGGCTTACTCACGCGCTATGTTTCTTTAAATAATTTCCCTTATGTTATTGGATACGAATAACCACTTTTCCCCTGGGATGCTCATCCTCATAGTATCGGAAAGCATCGGCGGTTCGGTCCAGGGGATAAACACCATCGATGACCGGCTTGATTTGACCGGTTTCCAGTAACTCTTTTAGAAACAGCAAATCTTTTTGATCCTGCCGCAATTCGGTGATGTGGACTTGTTTACTGGATGGCTGCTTCTTTGATTGCCCCGCCTGGATGAGCTGCTTGATCGACCCGCCGATCACCACGAGCATCCCCGCGGGTTTCAAGACATCCAGATAATCCGCGATCGGGCGGTACCCGTTCACCGCCAATACCAGGTCATAGCGCTGCCCTTTCCGAGTGAAATCCTCGTTTTTATAATCGACCACCTCATCCGCCCCGAGCGAGCGCGCCAGCTCCACGTTGCGCATGCTGCACACCGCAGTAACTTCCGCTCCGAGTGCCTTGGCGATCTGCACAGCAAACGTGCCCACCCCGCCGGAGGCGCCGTGGATCAGGACTTTTTGCCCGTGCTGCAGATGGCCGTCATCGCGCAGTCCCTGCAGGGCAGTCATCGCCGCCAGGGGCACCGCCGCAGCCTGCTCGAAGCTCAGGTTGGCGGGTTTGAACGTTATCGCAGCTTCATTGGCACATACGTACTCGGTAAAAGTGCCCCGCCCGGTTGCACCCGGCAAGTACCCAAAAACCTCATCGCCCGGCTTGAACTGAATGACGTTTCTGCCAATTTCCTCAACCCGCCCGGCAAAATCAGCTCCGAGAATCTTGTTCTTAGGCTGCAGAAAACACCCTGGCACCAGGCGGATAAAGAACGGATTCGCACGCATGAAACGCCAATCACGCGAATTGATGGATGCCGCATGAATTTTGATCAGTACTTCATCATCCTGCGGAGCAGGTTTTGCTATCTCCTGGAGCCGAAGAACTTCAGGGGGTCCGTATCTGGTGCATACAATCGCTTTCATCATCCCGCACCGCCATTGACCTTATCGTAAACATAGCCTATCGCTATTCCAAGTGCGAGAATCCTTAGCACATTGAATACTGTACCGATAAGAAAGTACCGCAAGATATTACCTGTCGCGAGAAAACTTGAGGGACCTCCGATCGTGATTGTGACAATGATCAGGACGATGAAGCTTAGTATTACGGATTTTATAATTGGATTTTCTGTTGGGATCTTATCAAAGAAGCGAAGCAGGAAATAACTGACGCAGGCTCCGATGAACAGGCCGCCAATTAGAGACTCAAGCAGCATTGGATAATAAGAAATTGAAAGGGCGGCTCGATAATCGGCGGCAATGGGCGTCCGGGAAATTGCGAAGTTGGACAACCAGAAGGCTGCTCCTCCCGCGATGGTCAGTATTGCGGTCCTTCCCCAAAATTTCTTTGATTGGGTCATTTTTCCTGATCCTTTCTAGTTTATTGTAGTTTGATTCTGCTTTTTGACTCCCATAACCAGGAGCCAAAACGCCAGCCCAAATTCCGCGAGGAAACCCAACGCCCAACAGGGGTAGGCGATGACTGTGTAGGCCGGGAACAGGAAACGCTGGCAGACGTAGGTCAGCAGGCCGAAGCAGTCCGCGATCAACAAGGCCCCCAGGATTTTGGGTAGAAAGTTCGATTTGTAAACTAGATAGCCCAGGGGAAGGAGCCAGATGCCAAAGGGGATTTGCGCGATTGTGGAGCCATATTTGTATAATTCGATAAATACTGTTGCCAATGCCTGCAGTTGATCCGGCTGGAAGGCTTTCAAGTAATCCGCTCCGCTTACAAGCACCAGGCCGGCGACCAGATTCAGGTGGCTGAAAACCAATATCGCGAATCCGCCCACGTTGAATATCAGGAAAAGCAAAGCGATGTCTTTATTGACCGGTTTCAGCAAGCGGTATAAAGCCCAGGCTGCCAGTAGAAAGAGCACATGTGAGAACATGCTGATGACCACACCCAGGCGGAAAGAAGCTTCATGCGTCAAAATGTGATTGACGGTAAGCGGGGCTTCCACGAATACGAAGCGGCCAAACTGCTCTGCAATGATCGAAGCAACGATATACGTAAAATAAAACAAACCTGCGATTCTTGCGATCTTTTTATTTGTGTTCATTTTTCATTTCCTTTTCTTGTGATTGATTTTGGTGTAAATAAACCGCCTACACCTGTTGCGGACTTTCTATTTGTCCCATGGGGACTTTCTTTGGACGTCCCCAAGGGACTCCCTTTGGTCGTATTCATTTTTTATCTCCTATGAATAGGGAGTAGCCCGACAGGCCAATACCCACGAAGTATAAAACACTCTGAACAACATTCACCTGCCAGCGTGCGTTTCCGATGGGTGCGGAAGCGATAAAGGCCATCACTTCTACAAAGCCGATCACGCACAGCAGCGCCCAGAATGCCCATTTTTCCCTGGCAATCAGGCTCTTTCGGATGAGCAGCCACACCAGCACCGAGACAACCACCGAGCAGGAGTTGTACAGGATCGTCAAAGCGTTGAGCGATGCAATGACCTTGGCAGGCAGGCCGGCGATTTCAGATTTTTCAAAGACCAGTGCCAGGATCGGAGAGTTTCCTTTGAAAAAGACGATAATGGTCAATATTACGAAGGCAAGGAAAAAGTTGATTCCGCTCCATATTGAGAGAACTATTGAAC
>CAVVVE010000006.1:0-800928 GCA_963751635.1 uncultured Chloroflexia bacterium | reverse complement strand
CCTTTTTTAACATTTTGCCTTCTCCTGTAATGCGCATTGCTGTTTAACTATTGCTTTACTTCTGAAATGCCTTTAACCAGGATCCAGACGCCAATGACCAGTTCAAAGGGGACATAGGGAAAATAAAAAGCAAATGGGATAGAGGTGCCAAATATCTGCGCCACCGTTCCGACCAGCATAGGGAAAACCGTGATGAGACCCCATATTGACAGGACGCGCGGGACAACGCCCGATTTGTAGAGCAGGTAATAGAACGGGATCCCGCCCAGGCAAAAGGCCAGCATGTGCAGGGTGTTTCCGCCAAAATCCATGGACTCGTAGGCCAGTTTTCCCATCAGCAGCAAATTGGCAGGTTGTCCAGCCGCAGCATACTCTTGGCTGAGGTGCAATAGCGAGATGGCCTGCATGCGGCTGGCTGCCATGAGCGCCCCTTCCAGGATGTAAAATGCCATCGCTGTCAGGGCGATCTTTTCGTTCTCTTTTCGCAGGGTCAGGAAAAGCATGACCCCTAAAAAGATAACGCCCAGGGCGGTGAGCATATCCAGCAAAATGCCGCCCCTAAACAGCAAAGGAGCATTGGCGATCTTGAGCATCGTTTGGCTCATGTCCCCTTCTACGAACCAGGCCGATTTCAGGATCACACCGCTGGTGATCGAGGTCACGAACTGTAACAGGAAAGCAAAGCCTAGAATTCTGGAAGTTTTGTTGATCGGTTTCATTTTTTTCTCCTTTTTTTTGATCGATCCTGGCGTAAACAAACCGTCTACGCCTGTTCATGATCTGACAAGGGAGGGCTGAAAACCCTCCCTAAATCCAATATTGACGATCTACGCCGCACTCAAGATCTCGTTCGCCGCGGTTTTATCAGAGCGGGATGCGATCGCAGACGGGTTGAATCCTTTAACAATCAGCCAGCCTGCCAGGACCAGTTCATTCAAGCCAATTGGAATGCTCATCAGGTAGGTTGACGTTGAAAAGGGATCGGTTTGGGTGAACATCGTTATGAAGGCGGCTATCAAATGCAAGATGATCGCAACTAAGCCCCAGCCAGACAGCCATCTCGGAATGAGGTTCGATCGAAAAAATACATAATAGTACATCAAGGCGCCAATGCAAAAACCGAAGTGCCCCAGCACCAGGGCCGACCAAAAATGAACTGCGTGCAGCGAAGCACCAGCGGCCTGAAAAGCGGGTGCAGCCAGAGCGCCTGCTTTTACAGCTGCCTGGCTTAATGTCAGCAATGACAGCAGTGCGAGCGCAGCAACGATCTGGAACACGTTCTCAATGGCCCGAAAAACAACAGCACCAAGCGCCAGGGTTTCATTATGCTTTTTCAAGATCGGATACAACCCAATGGCAATGCCTGAACACGCAAGCGCCATAATTAATTGAGCGAGCGCCCCCACCATCACCAGGTTCTTATTCTCTAAAATTTTGGCAAGATAATTTGGATCATCCAGGATGGGTTTTGTAAAAATAGGGCCAAAGGCGCCTGCAAACCCAAGAATAAATAAAACTCCCACAATGATCGCTGTCTTTCTGTTCGTCCCGTCTGGTCTTTCTTTGGTCGTTAACATTTCTGTCTCCTTGTTGTGATTGATTTGGCGTGAGTAAGTCGCCCGCGCCAATTTATGATCTGTCATCGGGTGCATCAGCCTGGCTTGTCCCGGGTTCAACCGGGCAGACCGAGATCAATGGCAGCCCCAGATCCCGCACTTTCTTAAGCAAGCCATGCAGTGCGGCCTGATCTGCCACCGGCCCGGTGATCAGCGTGTCGCCGCCTTCGTCCAGCGTGATAGCCAGCCCCTCAAACCAAACCTTCCATTGAGGATTCATTTGGCCCTTGATCCGGATCTGGTAGATCGCGGGTTGGCTTGGGTCAGTTTTTGGGTCGTTCTTTTCTGGCATATCCCTTGTCCTTTCGCGGCTGATTATTATCTTCTGCGCCGCCTGCTTAATGCACAGGGATAATATCCTCCGCACAGTGTTATCGAACAGACACTTTAGTGTGAGATGAGGGTGTTGTTTTTAGGTATTGGGAGTTGTGGGGGCTACAGCAAACCCAGCTCGCGGGCGCGGGCTGCGGCTTCGGTGCGGTTTTGCACCTGCAGTTTGTCAAAGATCTTGCGGTTGTGCCCTTTAACCGTGTCCAGGGCGAGGAAAAGCCGCTCGCCGATCTCACGGTTCGAAAGTCCCTGGGCAATGAGCTGAAGTACTTTTATCTCACGTTGGCTCAAGGGTTCGATCAGGAGTTTGGCAGGGGGGGCATCAGGTTCGTCTTCGGTCGTCTGCGCCTTAACCTCAAAGGCTGTCAGCAGCTTGCCGGTATAGTCCGGCAGGATCCCGCGCGCGGCCGCCTCGCGCAGCAGCTGCGCCATGGGTTGGCCTTCATCTATGAACATGCGCACATAGCCCTCCGGCTCGGCCAGCGCCAGAGCCTTTTGGAGCGGATCGAGGGCGGCTTGGAGGTCGCCTTGTGCGTGATATGCGATCGCCTGCAATACCAGGATCTCGATCACGCTTCCCTTCCCCCCGCGTTCTTCCGCTGCTTTCAGCAGGCGCTCCAGCAGTCCCTTCGCCTCTTGAATGGAACGGTCGATATGGTCGCTCTGATAGAGGGCCAGGAGCACCCTGGCCAGAGTGATGTGATCGAACTCATGCAGGTAGCTAAGTTCGTCTTCAACGGATAATCCCTGCTCACGCGCCCAGTCCAAGAGCTTTATCCAACTGACTCTGGGCTGCCCACACCCGTGCCTTTCGCGCCGCGACTGGATGTATATTCGGGGAAAAGCTGCCATCATAAAGACACTCGGCTTTTTCAAGCAAGGCGATTGCGCCATCCAGATCACCTTGAATTTCCTGTATGCGCGCCATCGCCGCGCACCAGCGATACGGATTTTGCTGTAACCCAGCAAGGTCACCCAAAGCCTGGCTTGTAAGCAGGTGCTGCGTAGCGGCCTTCAGATCGTTATGCTCATAATGAAGGGCGCTCATGCCCACATACATATCTGCCGCTCCCCGCAGGACTGGCGCGCCCGGCACCGTCGCCCACTGCAAGGCCTGCTCATAAGTGGCCATTGCATCTCGAAGACAGCCTTGCGCAATTTGTATATCTGCCAGAACGATAGTGCCGCCGATGGCGGCAGAGATGTACCCGGCTAGGCGCACATTCCTCGTGCCTTCGGCAGTCATCCGGCGGGCGGTGTCGAGATCCCCGTTCGCCCATGCAGCGAGCCCTAATATTGAGGCTGCCCCGCCGAGCCTCAGATGGTCATTCTCAGGTGCGAGATCGAGCACCTTTCGAGCATATTTCACGGCCTCAGGCACATCACCCTTTCCCAAAGAAAGCGCGGCACGGGTAAGGGCGATCATACCCGGCAGGCGGCGAAATTCCACTTCATCCACGACGACCATCCCTGTCGCCGGAGCTTCCGGGCATTCGCGAATGCCAGCCGCCGGGTCCAGCCACCGTTCAGCGTCCCGCAGCCGGGGCTCCACATTCTCGAGTTCACCACCGGATATTGACACCAGGGCATACTCGGTGCTGAGCACCGGCCTCAGCCGGATCAGATCGTCGGGCAGCGCCTTGATCCAGCCCCGCAGCGTGGCAGATTGCTGGTTGCGGCTCATGGCTGGAAAGACAAACTCGATCAGGTCAGCGGCACGCATCGAAATCCGCAGCGGCCAGCGCATGGCGAATGGCATTGTCCGTCGAACCATTGTGCTCGTACCAATCGCTTGCGCGCCGGTGTAAGGTGGATACATGCTCAGGCTGCTCTGCCATTAAATGCATCCGAAGAACATCAGCAAAGAGATGGTGATAACGGTACCAACGCCGCTCATTATCCAGCGGCGCGATAAACAGGTTAGTGCGTTCGAGATATTCCAGGGTTTCCTGCCCGGAAACAGATGAATCGCCTAGAATGGCATCACAAAGCGGGCCGCACATGCGGTCAAGGATAGAAGTGCGTAATAAAAAAGTTTGGATGTTTTCGGATTGCTGATGCAGGACTTCTTCAATAAGATAGTCCAGCACAAAATGGTGGCTGCCGGTGAAAGATTTGATGAAACTGGCCGGATCTTGCTGCCCCTGCATCGAAAGCGCAGCTAATTGCATGCCCGCGATCCAGCCTTCAGTGCGGGCTTCAAGAGCGGCGATGGCTTCCGCTGAGAGGCTCAGGCCCATCACCTGGTTGAGAAACTCGGCAGCTTCAGCGGGCGTAAAACGCAGGTCGGCGGCACGCAGCTCGGTCAATTGGCCCCGGGCGCGCAACCGGACGAGGGGCAGATGGGGATCCTCACGGGTGATGATGACCAGGTGCATCTGCGGCGGCAGGTGCTTGAGAAGAAAGGTGAGGGCTTCATCAGCCGCTTTGGAATCAATCACATGATAGTCGTCCAAAACAAGGATGAAGCTGTCTGGTAAGTTTGTGATTTCATTGATTAGTGCAATTAGAAGCGATTCGATTGGCGGTGGCTGAGGGGATTGAAGCACACCCGACACCCCCGTTCCAATTTCTGCCGAAATGGTTTGCAGCACGGCGATGAAGTACGTCAAAAAACGGGTGAGATCATTATCTTCTTCATCTAAAGACAGCCAGGCGACCTTCTGATCACAAACTGTGGCCCATTCGCTGACCAGTGTCGTTTTTCCAAAACCGGCGGAAGCTGAGATAAGAGTCAATTTGCATCCTGCCGCCAAACCCATATTAAGTCGATTAATCAGACGAGGTCGCTGGACGAAGTTGTGCCGAAGAGGGGGAATAAACAGTTTCGCAGCCAGAATTGGCATAGACATAGGCTAATTATATATGGCATAGCTCCAATCAGCAGGTCGCCTTTCCCGATTTGAGTGCAATTCAGGTGCAATTGGGATGAAACCCTCTCTTCAGAGGGCAGGCAGGGTGGACACAGTAGACCATTTTGTTGTATTACGCAGTAGACATACTGATTACCTACTCGTAATCCCCTAAAGGGGACAGTTGTCAATAGGTTCTAGGTATCCTGAAGGATACCCTCACCAGGCGGGCTTTGCGACTCCACTGGTGTGTGATTTGGCTTATTTGGGATAGTAATTTAAGGAGTACTTAACCAAGTTCTTTAATTTTCGCCCAGGTATCCCTGAGGCCTACCGTCCGGTTGAACACCAGCTTGTCGGGTTTCGATCGGGGATCGACGCAAAAATATCCCACGCGCTCGAATTGGAATTTTTCTCCTGCCTGCGCATCCTTCAGACTTGGCTCAACGAAACAATTGGCCAGGATCTGCCGCGAGTCCGGGTTAAGATCGGCAATAAAATCCCCGCTGGCTTCCGGATCAGGATTATTGAACAGCCGATCGTAGAGGTGCACTTCTGCAGGTATGCCGTGAGCAGCAGACACCCAGTGGATGGTGCCTTTGACCTTGCGGCCGTCCGGCGCATTACCGCCCCGCGTGGCCGGATCATAGCTGCAGCGGAGTTCTGTAATTTTTCCAGCGGCGTCCTTGACCACATCCGTGCAGGTTATCAAATAGGCATTGCGCAGGCGCACTTCCCGCCCGGGGGCGAGGCGGAAAAACTTGGCGGGCGGGTCTTCCTGAAAATCATCCCTTTCAATGTAGATTTCTCTCGAAAACGGAACCTTGCGGGTGCCCGCTGAAGGATCCGACGGGTTATTATCCAGGTCGAATTCCTCTGTCTGACCTTCCGGATAATTTTCGATCACGACTTTGAGCGGATCCAGGACGGCCAATTTGCGCAGGGAGTTTTTATTTAAATCATCCCTGACACAGGATTCCAGGATTTCGACATCCACCATCACGCCCGCGCTGGCGCTGATGGTTTTAGAAACGCCCGTGCGGTCAATAAAGTCGTGCAGGGCTGCGGGTGTATACCCGCGCCGCCGCATGCCCCGGATGGTAGGCATGCGCGGGTCATCCCACCCGTCCACAAATCCCTCTTCAACCAGGCGGCGCAATTTTCGCTTGCTCATGACGGTATAAGCTCAGATTTAAGCGGGCAAACTCGATTTGGCGCGGCTTGTTTTCAATTTCCAGCTCATTCAGGAACCATTCGTACAGCGGGCGATGGTCTTCATATTCAATCGAACACAGGGAATGCGTAACCCCATGCATGGCATCGTTCTGGCCGTGCGCCCAGTCATACATGGGATAAATGCACCATTTAGTGCCTGTACGGTGGTGCGGGGGTTCGTGAATGATGCGGTACATGATCGGATCGCGCATGTTCATGTTCCCATGCGCCATATCGATCTTCGCGCGCAGGACATGCGATCCATCCGGGAATTCGCCGTCTTTCATGCGCTGCAAAAGGTCAAGATTCTCTTCAACCGGGCGATCCCGCCAGGGGCTCTCAACGCCCGGCTCGGTCCAGGAACCGCGGCTCTTTTTGACCTCCTCCGGGCTCTGGTCATCCACGTACGCTTTGCCTTTCTTGACCAGCTTGACCGCCCATTCATACAGCAGATCAAAGAAATCGGACGCGAATAATACCTGTTCCCATTTGATGCCCAGCCAGCGGGCATCGTCCTGGATCGCATCCACGAATTCTGTTTCTTCCTTCTCGGGATTGGTGTCATCGAAGCGCAGGTCCAATACACCGCCAAAATCCTTCGCGATGTTATAGTCGATCAGGAACGCCTTGACATGGCCGATATGCAGATAACCATTCGGTTCCGGCGGCAGGCGGGTCTTTACGTGAGAAAAGCGTCCATTGCGCAGGTCTTCGGCTACTGCTTCATGAATAAAATCAGTCGATTCGGGTTTGGCGTCAGTCATCAAAGTTCCTTTCAAAACGATACAGAGAGCGGGTCATGGAAATTATAAACCAGGTAATGAAAGAAACCCTTTTTTGTGCTTGATTCAGGCGTAAACGACCTTCACAACCCAGATGAGAGTATTCAACCTATAAGGAATCGGATAGTTTGACAAGAGAAAAGGATGGTACCAACAAAAAGACGTTTGTTTTGTGCTCTCTGCAGAAACAAGGGACGCTGTAATAAGTTGTGGACATACCTGAAACCAACTCTAATTCTATGGATTTGGGTATTGCCCTGGAGAGCGCCGCTCACCTGAGCAGACTTCGGGATATCCTGGAGCGTTAAAAAATCCCGTAAATAGTGGGCGCAGTCATTCTCTTAAATCAATTAATTTATCCAAATCATACTTTCATAATGTTTGCCAGACCCCCCCACGTCATTACCGTTAGAGCGAAAATTATACCCTGAGCGAACCGCGGAATCCCCTGGCGCCATAGTATGAATCCGCGCCGTTGTGATACACGAAAACCGTGCCATAGCGGCGATCGCAAAAGAGGGCGCCGCCGCGTTTTCTAACCTCGGAAGGCGTTTTCACCCAGCTCGAGGTTTTCAGGTCGAACTCACCAAGTTTCTGCAGCTCTCGATATTGCTCTTCTGTTAAAAGATCAACGCCCATGGCGGCTGCCATATTCATGGCGCTGTTTCCCGGTTTGTTGGCTTTTCTTGCTTCCAGAGCTTCATGGTCGTAACAAGTGTTTCGGCGGCCTTCAGGGCTTTCCGCTGAACAATCATAGAAGATGAATTCGCCCGTTTTTTGATCATGGCCTACAACATCCGGTTCACCGCCGGTACTTTCCATTTCATGGAGTGACCACAGTTTTTCAGGATCGGCTTCCAGTTTGGCTTGAACTTTTGCCCATGCCAGGTCTTGATGGCGGTTCATATTTTTCTCAAAACGGACTTGCAGGGTTCCAAGCAGCTCTTCACGCTGCGCTGGCGATAACTCTTTTTTTAGGTTAGTTTGAGTATTCATAATCGTTTTTTCTTTCTCTTAATCGGTTTGGCGAAAATTATTTTTCTAAAATCAAATTCAATCAAAAAACACAAATGAATAAGCGAGCGATCTAATTGGTGGTGTTTCCATTATTTTAGCAAATGTGTATTGTCAAAGCTCTCAAAAATACTTTTTATACAAAGTGTTAATATCCGTTTTCGGAGAGGATATTGTTTTATAAAAGTCTTGGCAATAAATTACCTGGAATTTTAAAGTAAATCACTTTATGCGGGAACTGTCAGAAGTTCCAGAGTATGCCATGAAGGCCACCTACGGGCAGGTTTCGCAACTCCCTGATGTTCATATTTATAATTTCGATTAAAAATTTCTTTCACAAATTATTTTTTTGCTGATGCTATTGTGCCTTTGCGCAGGAGGGGCGATTTCAATAAGCGCTTAATTTCACTACAAATGAAAATCTCTATGACATGCCCAGGCAAGGATCAGGTTTATTCTTTTGACCTCCATTTAATCAATTCTCACTCCAATCCTGTAAAATAGTCTTTCAGAAAGATTAACTAAAATGAGTGGTAAACTTCCACGGAAAATCCGCAAAAAAGGGAAGGCAAATCGTCGTGAATGATTCATTTACACCCCGGGAAAAAATGCTGGCAGCATTAAATAATGAGCAGATCAACCAGACGCCTTGCAGTTTTATGCTTTTTAAGGGATTGTTATCCGAAAGCTCCAGCTACCTTGATTTTTTATCAAAACAAATTGAATTGGGGCTGAACCCTTACGCGATGATCCCTCCGCGGGCTCCAGTTCTGGTTAATGACCATTACAACCTGCATGGCATGTCGGTCAGTTTCGATCCATCCGTGAAAGTGAAGGAGTGGATTGAAGAAAAAGAGGGTGAAGTTTGCCCGATCATGGTTAAAGAATATTACACACCTGCCGGACCGCTGCGAGTTGAGGTTAAACAAACTGAGGATTGGCGCTGGGGCAACCATATTCCAATATTCGATGATTACATCCCTCCCCGCACTTTGAAATATCTCATCAAGGAACCAAAGGATATCGCAGCGTTCAGGTATTTGCTCGTACCGCCAAGTGCCAATGAGATTGAAGCGCTGCGTGAAGAATCAGCACCAATTATTGAATTCGCCCATAAACATAACCTGCCTGTACTCGCGGGTTGGGGGGTTGGAGCGGATATGCTTGGTTGGATACTCGGCCTGGAAAATATGGTTTACGCTGCCTTTGAACAACCGGATTTCATTAAAGAATTGTTAGGCCTAATTTCCGAATGGAATCAAGCCAGGATGAAGGTTCTCATGGATTTGGGCGTTGATATTTATATAAAACGTGCCTGGTATGAAACCTGTAATTTCTGGTCTCCCAAAACCTTTAGAGAGTTTTTATTGCCGATCCTCAAGCAAGAAGCGGCGCTCGCGCATCAAAACGGGGTCAAATTTGGATATATTGCCACAGATAAAGTGCCTCCCTTGTTCCCGGACCTGGCGGATTCTGGTATTGATGTGTTAATCGGTGTCGATCCGCATACATATGATTTGGCAGAGGCAAAGAAAGCCTTCGGGGGAAAAGTATGTTTGTGGGGCGGCGTTAACGGGCATCTTACAGTGGAAATGGGAACTGAAGAACAAACCAGGTCTGAAGTGCGGACCGCCATGCAGATATTAAGCCCGGGAGGAGGGTTTATCCTGTCACCGGTCGATAATGTTCGGGAATTGAATAGCAATTCAAGGCAAAACGTAAAAGCCTTAATTGATGAATGGAAGAAATATTAATTTATTTGAAGACCTGTCAAAATACCAGGAGAATGCCCTTATCTATATCGAAAAAAGTAATTAAAAAATCATCACCCGCATAATTACTTTTGGCTTATTTATTTGCTGCCCAGACAGCCGACCCCAGGATGCCGGCATTTTCTCCTAATTGGGCAAGAACAACTTTAATTTCTTCTTTAGGCATCACAAATATTCGTTCATTTAAAGTACGCCTGATGGGTTCGATCAGAAGGTCGCCCGCGGAAGCCACGCCGCCGCCGATCACGATGCGCTCAGGACCCACAGCCAAAGAGATATTTACAGCAGCGATACCGATAAGTTTGCCGGCATAGTCATATATTTCCCGGGCAATCAAATCTCCTTTATTGGCTGCATCCGCGATAACCTGAGGGGTAATTTTGTTTAAATCATAGGCAACCAGTTCCCCAATTAAAGTTGTGCGGCCTTGTTTGACTGCCTTGATACCCATCGCCGCGATTGCCGGACCGGAGGCATACGCTTCCAGACAACCACAATTTCCGCATCCGCATTGAGGGCCGTCAGGATCAATCATCGTGTGGCCCAATTCGCCAACCGTGCCATTGAATCCCATCATTAATTCATTGTTGATAACCACCCCGCCGCCAATCCCTGTGCCAATTGCAAAACAAATCATGTTGGCAACGTCTCTTCCGGCCCCAAATTTCCATTCACCCAAGGTGATTGCCCGTACATCATTTATCAGAAATACAGGCATATCCAGCGAAGATTGGATGGTCTTACTCAGAGGGACGTTGATCCATTCGCCGTATAAATTGGGAAGAAATAAAACCATTCCTTCATTCGGGTTGAGTACACCGGGAACGCCTATGCCTATCCCCGAGATCTCTTTTTTGGTAACAGCGCCATTCTCCATTACTTGGCGGATTAACCCCGTCATCCTTTTAATAACTTCTTCATACCCTTCCCGGGCCAGAGTAGGAATAGAAAGCAGTTGGCTGACCTGTCCGGTCTGCGTGTCAACAATACCGGCACGTAAATTCGTGCCTCCCAGGTCGCATCCAATAACAAGGCTCATAAGTTTTCTATTTTCAGCAAGTTCAGAATCACCAAAAAATGATTATTTCTATTCTTTAAAAGGAATACTAATGGATATAAGGTCGAATTGCATCACGGGCAATCAAGAAACCGCGTTTGATGAGTTCTTCACTACCTTCAAAATTACGGTCTTCGTGTTCTATGCTGATGACATGGTCATATCCTGCAGCATACAGTGCAGCGATGAACTTATCCCATTGCACATCACCCAATCCGGGTAATCTTGGGATTTGCCACCCCATGCCTTGGGAAAGCACTCCGTGGTCGTATATGCCATTCCAATCGATCATTAAATCTTTGGCGTGCACATGGAAAATCCGCTTGCCGAATTCACGCACTACGCGCTGATAATCGATCATCTGCAATATTAAATGGGAAGGATCCAGGTTCAAACCGAAGTTTTCGTCAGGAATGATTTCCCACATCCTGCGCCAAATTGCCGGAGTTGTGGCTAAATTCTTCCCGCCTGGCCACTCATCATTACTAAAAATCATCGGGCAATTTTCAATCGCAATCTTGACTTGCTGGTCGCCGGCAAAATGGACAATGTCAGGCCAAATCCTGGAAAAAACTTCAAAATTATCGTCGATATTTTTATTTTGGTCTCTGCCAATAAAAGTACCCACGGTATCAACCCCCAACAATCTTGCAGCTTCAATTACTTTTTTCAAATGAGTGATCGAAAAGTTTTGGACGTCAAGATCAGGATCAAGTATATTGGGGTAGTAACCCAAAGCGGAAATACTCAAATTATTTTTTAATAATATATCCTTGATCTTGCCTGCCTCTTGTGATGTCAGCTGTGTCACATCAATATGCGTCACTCCCGCGTAACGCCGTTCAGCCTTGCTTAATGGCCAGCAGGCAATTTCCAATGTCTCGAATCCATTTAAGGCTGACCATTGAGCGATATCTTCAAGTGATTTATTTGGGAAAGCTGCCGTGAATAAGCCTAATTTCATTTAATCCTCCTGTTGTTAATTTATTGTTATCCAACGCTGTTCATGCGCGCTCTGTTCAATAGCCTCACAGAGGATTAATTCATAATGTCCATCAGCAAAAGTCGGAAATTCGGGCGCGGCATCATATTCTCCCTGTCTGATATATGCGTATATCTTTGCAAATATCTGTTTAAATGTATCCGGGAATCCCTCATTATGGCCGCCAGGGTAGGATGTTATCTTTCTCGCATCGTTGGATAATAATGAAGGATCTTTCAATAACATTTCATTGGCTTTTTCGCGATGTCCAATCCACAACTCATTAGGCCTCTCAGAATCAAACGCAACTAGATGATTTTGCACCATTAATTTCAAAATAAAGCCGATTTTTCCTGCCTGCGCTGACTTGCGAAATTGTAACCACTCCACTTGCGCCATTTTCATAACGCAGCAAAATGGAAGCGTAATCCTCTGTAGAGATTGGCTGATCAATATAATCCTCAGGCAAAAGCATTTTTCCAGTGAAGGTTTCAACCGGTTTGGACGGTTTTTTTCGTGTGGGAAGGAAGGTTTTAAAGTCTGCCATGACAGCATTGATTTTTAACCCGGTAATAAATGTAGATCAGATCAAGCCAGTGCGATCCAATATCAGCAACGGCTCGCAGAGTGCCGCCTACGCCAGGTTCAAGACGCCAATTCCAGTCTGTTTCCAGTAAAAGCCAATCCTGTAAGTAAGAACCGTGAATAATGTTTATCCTGCCCAGATCGCCAGATTGAACAAGACTGCGAGCCTGGTGGCAGATGGGATAGAATCGCAAGGAAAAATTGATCGCATTAACAAGGTTTTTTTCAGATGCCAACTTTACCAATTCGGCAGATTCCCGAGAGTTCATTGCCAATGGTTTTTCGCAAATCACATGTTTTCCAGCCAGCAGAGCGTCTTTAGCCTGAGAAAAATGCAGAAGATTTGGGGTCGCCAAATGAATTACAGAGATCTCCGGATCTGCAATCATGGCGCTATAGCTCGGATATGCTTTCTCAATTCCCAATTCAATTGCTTTTTGTTGGGTTAATTCCGGGTTGGCCTCTGCCAGTCCAATTACTTTGATATTGTTACGTCTTAAAGCTTCCAAATGCGCTGGACCAATAAACCCTGTGCCCGCAATACCGACTTTAATCTCGCCTGAATTCATAAAATTTTCCCTTTTGTATATGTAAGGTCTAATATATTATATAAATTAAGATAATTGCAGAAGACTATTTGGTTTTGTCCAAAAATTATATTCCAGTTATTCCAGCTCTCAGGGACGTGATTATTAAATCGAAATTCTTTTGCTGCCCATATATTTGAAACGGACACTGTATTCATATTTATCCGCCCTGAAATAACTGGTCGTAGCCTCAATTGGTTCTCCATCGGAAAGCAGAGTAACTGATTTCTCAAGCAGCAGGGGTCCCGGAATTGATTTCTAACAATTCCGCTTGCTCCTCAGAGGCAATTACCGCATTTACGATATGATAAATTTCTGAAATCTCCAGACCATAAATTTCGGTTATGACACGAAATAATGACTCTTTTGTAAAATCATGCTTCTCTAAACCAGGGCAGTGCTCTGTTAAAATTATTGCTTCCTGCAAACCGATGGGGATTTTGTCGCCAAATCTCAGGCGGGTCAGGTGTAAACAGGGTGCACCTAACTTTTTTTGAAAACATAGTGGCGAGCTTCCGTCAATAACTGCATTTGAAATTGATAAAACCTTCGAATGGGTTTTTTTTCCCAATTCTGTCATTTCCTGAGAAAAACTGCGATCCAAGAAAAAATCTTTCTCAACTTTTTCTTTACAGACAAAAGTACCACGGCCGGAAAAACGTTCAACCAATCCATCTTCAACCAACTTGGACATGGCCTGGCGTATTGTCTGGCGCCCAATATTCAGCGAAAGGGCTAAATCGATCTCTGATGGCAGCAAATCCCCATGTTTGAATAATCCTCTATTGATCATATTCCGAATTAACAAATAAGCCTGGTGATAAAGCGGAATTGGGCTATGAGGATTTAAATGAGCGCCATCAATTTCTTTCTGAATTTCTATTGGTAAATTCTGATCAGTCATTTTTTTCAATTGGTAATCAAAACAAATAATCCTTAACCAAACCAAATAAGATTATATGATATGTAGTTTTATATCGAGAGAACCAAGGAGTGATGATTATTACTCTCTTTTTCATCAGGCAGTTTACATATTTTTATGTTATACTATTATCGTATAAATACGAACATACGTACAATATCATTATAACATGCAGGCGCTATCTCAGAAAAAACATGCTGAAAAAATCCTATCTGAAAGAAGTCCTCGACCAACCTAAATTCCTGCGTTTAGCATTAAAAAATTATCCGATCCAGGAGATTGGATCTCTTTATAAACGGCTTCAAGCAGGTGAATTTACAAAAATAATTTTTACAGGCCATGGCTCTTCCTTTAATTCCCTTTACCCCGCATTTTTGCGCCTGAGTACCCAATCGCTGCCAATTACTTTATGGCAGACTGCAGAACTGCTCCATTATGGCAGCAATCAAATTGACTCTGGAACTTTGTTGTGTATAAATTCTCAATCAGGGCAAAGTGCTGAAGCAAAAAACCTGATCGGGCAAATAAAAAACGATCGTCCGGCTTGCCTTATATCTCTCACTAATAATGAGAAGAGTGTCTTGGCCACAAATTCAGATATTGTTCTCAATTTAAATGCTGGCGATGAATTTGGTGTGGCCGCCAAGACCTATGTGAACGCAATGAGTTTGGCATTAATACTTGCCGTTCAACTTTGCGGTGAAGATGGCTCCAAGGCAATAGCGGATATGCAATTAGCCAGCGACATTTTAGATAAATATTTGGCAAAATGGCAGGAAAGACTTAACGAAATTGAATATATATTAGGGGATTATTTAAATGCAATCGTTGTTGGCCGCGGGCCGTCCACGGCAACAGCATTAAATGGGGCATTGAACCAAAAAGAAGCTGCCTGGATGCTGACTGAGGGAATGAATGCGGCTGAATTCCGCCATGGACCTCTTGAATTGGCAGATAAAAATTTGTCCCTGATCATTTTGGAAGGGGATCAAAGAACAGCGAAATATAATTATTTATTAGCTGAAGAGGTTCATAAATATGGCAGTCAGGTTATTTGGATTGGCAATCATCCGCCAGTTTCAATTAAATCAATAGAAATTCCGGAAGTGCCAGAAATCGCTTTAACATTGGCTGAACTTTTGCCACTGCAATTGATTGCCCAGGTATTAACGAACAGAAAGAAACTGGAAGCAGGGAAATTTCGACATATTGGCAAAGTTGTAATAAATGAATAAGTAGAAAAAGCAGAAACATCAATCATTGCCGTTTTTTCTTAAATAAAATATTTATGTATAATTTTATCGACAAAAAAAATTAAAATTAAATATGGAGGAAATGATGGGCGCAGAAGGAAAAGGAAAAGTAAAAGTAGGTATTATTGGATCTCGATTCGAAGCAGATATCCACGCTGAGTCTTTTCGAATTATGCCTGAGGAAGCTGAGGTTATTGCGATCGCTTCTCCAACCCAGGGTAATGCAGCGAATTTAGCCAAGAAATACAATATTCCCAATGTCTATACTGATTATAAGGAAATGCTCAAGAATCCTGATATTGAGATGGTGACCATAACAGCGCCTAACAGACTGCATTGCCAAATGACTGTGGATATTGCCAATGCAGGAAAACATGTGGTTTGCGAAAAACCACTTTGCATGACCCTGGAAGAAGCTGATTTAATGATTGAAACTTGCAAGAAAAAGGGTGTGCTTTTTATGTATGCTGAAGAACTTTTTTTCACGCCCAAATATGTTAAAGCTAAAGAAATGGCCGATCAGGGCGCTTTTGGCGAAGTTTACCTTGTTAAGCAAAGCGAAAAACACTTTGGACCTCATGCTGATTGGTTTTGGGATGTAAATCAATCAGGCGGAGGAGTTTTCATGGATATGGGTTGCCATGGGATTGCTTTTGTGTGGTGGTTCCTTAACCGCCCAAAACTGAAAAGCGTCACCGCACAAATGGGCACTTATGTTCACTCGAAAATAACCAAAGGCGAGGATAATAGTTTCTGCATCCTGGAGTTTGAAGGGAATAAAGTAGCCCTGGTAGAAGATAGCTGGGCACGAACCGGCGGCATGGATGATCGCATCGAGGTGTTTGGTAATAAAGGCTGTACATACGGCAATCTCCACATGGGAAATGCTTTACCCACATTTTCTGAAAGTGGTTATGGTTACGCTGTAGAAAAAGCGCCGACCACGATGGGTTGGTCATATCCAGTATTCGAAGAACTGCACAATTACGGTTTCCCACAAGAAATGCGGCATTTTGCGCGTTGTGTGCGCGGAAAAGAACAACCCATTGTGACCGGTGAAGATGGCAGATTTGTTCAAGAAGTCATGCTGGCTGGCTATCAATCGGCAGGTTCAGGTGAACGGGTGAATATGCCCTTCCACCCAAATGGCGTCGAGCGGCCAATTGATCTCTGGTTTAAACCACTTAAATAGTCATACTTGTTTCGATAGAACCCAATAAAATTAAGGTAAATAAGTTAAAAGCTTAGTAAATAAAATACATCATAAAAAAACCACCAATATGGAACTCACCAAAGGTTCATAAAGAGATGACTTACGTTTTGGCAATTGATATTGGTGGTTCAAATACAAAATTGGCCTTGATTGATCCAATAGGCGGCGTTGGAGAGGTGACCTCAATCCCGACTGACGGGAAATCTGGTATAGAAAAATATCTTCGCGCGGTATTAAATGCTGCAGAGAAAGTAATTTCAAATAATAAAGCAGATATTGAGGGAGTAGGTATTGGGGTTGCCGGGTTCATTGACCCATTGCATACAATAATGACCTATAACCCAAATATCGCCTGGTTGGAAGATGTGCCAATAAAAGAATACTTTCTCAATGAGATGAATCTCCCCACATCGATCGAAATTGATTCCAATGCTGCTGCTCTGGCAGAAGCTGTCCATGGTAATGGGAAGGGAAGCCGCCGCCTTCTGGTTTATACAATTGGGACCGGTTTAGGCGGCGGAATGATTATTGACGGAAGTATTTTACGAATTTCTAATGAGTGTTTGGGAGATGTGGGGCACGTTATTGTTGAACCTGGCGGTCCTGAATGCGCAGCAGGCTGTAAAGGCTGCGCTGAAGCGTTGGTTTCTGCACCTGCACTGGAAAAATTTGCTGACGAGTTGTTAAAGAGAAAAACATTGCCGGAAAAAAATCCGCAAATGATCACACCAGGACAACAGTTGAAATTATTAATGCTGCCAAACAAGGAGATAGTGTATCCATCAATGCTATTCAAAAGGTGGGCAGATATCTTGGCATCGCATTGGCATCGATCGTTCCGGTATTAGCACCAGATAAAATTTGTATCGCTGGTGGTGTATCAGAGGCTGGTCCAATTCTCATCGATTCAGCAAAATCCAGTTTTTTGGAAATCGCCGGTCCCCCTTATTCTGAAGGCGTGAGCATCCAAAAAGCCTTACTGGGCTGGCAATCGGTGTTGGTAGGGGCGGCAGAAGCATTCAGAATAAGCCCTCCAATTAGTCGGGGGTCCCATGGGTTATAATTTCACACCCATGTTAAACAAGTAATACAAATTAGAAAAAAAGGAGAAAAGAATGAAAAGTACAAAAGTAATAGGTATGTTAGTAGTTCTGACAATGGCTATTGTTGTAATAGCCGGCTGTGCTCCAGCAGCACAGGCACCAGCGGCTGAAGCCCCCAAAGCAGAGGAACCAGCAGCTGAAGCACCCGCTGAGGAAGCACCTGCCAAGAAGTTGGTGTTTGGCCTGTCCAACGCTTGGATTGGCAGCGAGTGGCGCTCACAAATGCTAGCAAATTTCCAGCAGGCTTGTGAAGAGCTCGGTATTGAAACCGTAGTGGAACATGCTGACACTGATGTCCCCGGCCAGATCGCGCAAATCAACAACCTGATCGCGAAGGGCGTGGATGCCATCATCATCAACCCTGCCGACATTGCAGCTTTAAAGCCTGTCATGGATGAAGCAACCGCTCAGGGCATCGTCGTGATCATCATCGATGCAGAAATTCCTGGCGATGACCATGTCAATGTTGTCATCAACCAGAAAGAATGGGCTGCGATCAGCGCTCGTTGGTTAGTTGAAAAATTGGGCGGCGAGGGCGATATTGTGACCATCGAAGGTTATCTTGGTCACCCTGCCAACGAATACCGCATGGAAGGTGTCGCTGAAGTTCTTGCTGCGAACCCCGGCATTAAACTTGTTGGCGAAGACACCGGCCAATGGGATCCCGCGACTGCCCAGAAGGTAGCTGCCAACTTCATTGCTGCCAACCCCGGACTTGATGGCATTTGGACTCAGGACGGTATGGCGGAAGGCACTCTGCTTGCAGTTCAGGCTTCCGGTCTTGCTTACGAAGATTGGCCACAGGTTGTTTGCGAAGCCCGTGGCAGCGGACTGCGAAGTTGGAAGAAAGTTCTCGACGAACACGCTGATTTCGACTGCATCGCTGTTATCAATCCCCCAGGCTGCGCCTATGATGCGGTTTATGTTGCCTATAATTTGTTGAATGGCAAAGAAATCGACAAGTCAAAACTTGGCGGACAATTTGGCAACACCCTCTACAAGCCTCTGACCGTGATCGACAAGGATAACCTGGCAGACTGGCTGAAGGAAATTGACGGCAAAGCTGATGGCTATACCCTCGATGCATTCATGACCCCCGAGGAAATTGCCGCCTGGTTCAAATAAGAGGTTAACTTTTGGCACAGAATCTCACTTCCAAAGACATCATTAAGCATTTTGCTGGTGTTACAGCGCTCTCCAGCGGCTGCCTGACCGCAAAAAGCGGTGAGGTGGTGGCGTTGATGGGCGCAAATGGGAGTGGGAAAAGTACTTTGTGCAAAATCATTACAGGAGTGGTTGCCCCTGATGAAGGGCAACTACTCCTGAATGGAAATCCGATTTCGTTTTCTACCCCTGTTGAGGCATTAAAATCCGGTATCGCAGCAGTCTACCAGGAGCTAAGCCTGGTGCCTTCGCTGACAATCGCGCAGAACATCTGGCTGACCCGAGAGCCAATGCGCGGGATTTTTATTAAATACCATGCACAACGCAAACGCACGCAAGAGCTGCTAGACCTATTTGCCGATACAGTTCGATCCTCATTTACTCCTGACACATTAGTGAATGAGCTGCCGCCTGATGAACAGCAAATCGTTGAAATCTTAAAAGCAGTCAGCACCAATCCAGGCATCATGATCCTTGACGAGGCAACTTCCAGCCTCGATAGCCGCCAGGTGGACAGGTTATTCACCCTTATTAATGAATGGAAAAAGCAAGATAAAGCAATTATTTTTATTTCCCATCGCATGACCGAGGTTTTTCGAATTGCAGACCGCATTACCGTATTAAGAAATGGCAAATCAGTCGGTGATTTCGATGCAAAAAAAGTAAAGGAAAAAGATCTGATCAACCTGATGGTTGAGAATGCCAAAGAGCATCTTGAAAAAACAGTCCCATCAATTCCCATGCAGCATAACGATACAGTTTTGAAAGTCAACAACCTCAGCACAACGCGGCTTCAAGGGATAGACTTTGAAGTAAAGGAAGGCGAACTGTTGGGTATCGCAGGATTGCAGGGGCAAGGTCAGTCGGATATCCTGCACTCGATTTTTGGATCCATTAAGTTTTCTGGAATAATTGAATTAGACGGCAAAGACTATAAGTTTAAGCACACATCCCAATCGATGGCAAAAGACATCGCACTGGTGCCAGGCGACCGGGCTAAAGAAGGCTTGCTGATGAGGTTATCGGTCCTTGAGAACATCATGCTGCCGAGCTGGATGAAATACGGCTTGCCTTTAAATACAAGTAAAGCAAAGAAAGACGCTGCGAATACATCCAATTCATTAAAAATAGTGATGGCTGACTTGAATATGCCTGTCAGCAGTTTAAGCGGCGGTAATGCCCAAAAGGTAGTAATTGGAAAGTGGCTGCAGCGCAAACCGCGAGTTCTTTTACTCAACGACCCCACCAAGGGTGTTGATGTGGGCACAAAAAACGAGTTTTACGATCTTCTCAAAAGGTTATGCGATGCAGGAACTTCCATTTTGTTCTACAGCAGCGATGATGAAGAACTGGTGGGATTGTGCGATCGTGTATTAGTCATTCGCGATGGAAAGGTCCGCAAAGAACTTCCAAAATCCGAACTAACACTGTCTAATTTAATTACTGCCAGTGTTTCTTCCAGCGAGGAGTTCGCATATGCAACAGATTAAGGGATTCCTAAAAAAGAAAACATTTGTTTTCCCCATCATTCTTTTTATTATCGTAGTTTTGGCAAATTTTGTGCTTCAATATACCAATCTGGGACCTGAAAAATTTTCCAAACGATTCATGTTCCTGCTGGACAACAATATTCGTGGTTTCTTACCGCTAATATTGCTCGCTATCGCGCAAGCAATAGTTTTAATTAACGGCAGTATTGACCTCTCAATTGGCAACCTTATGGGTGTTGTGGCGGCGTTTTTGGTTACACAGTACACCCCGGATGATAGTATCGGAAGGTTCCTGCAAGTGTTTGTGATGGCGATTGGAATAGGGGTGTTGGCAGGATTGTTGAACGGGATCTTCGTTTCTCTTGTGCGCATCCCGCCCTTTATCACCACCTATGCAACCAGTTTTGTATTTTCTGGCATAGCCATGTGGATACTGCCACGCCCGGGCGGAAATATGCCCGAAATCGTAACAACTTTTTATAGAAAAACACTGCCCCTGGGATTGCCATTGGGAATTTGGATAATTTTGATCATTATGCTGCTATGGTTGGCGTTTAGAAATACTCGCTTTGGCGCACACATGTATGCAGTTGGGGGCAATGAAAAAGCAGCGTTCACAAGCGGCGTATCTGTCATTCGCCATCGAATGAGCGTTCATATGATTGCAGGTCTTATCGCAGCATTTTCCGCGCTTGCATTGGTATTGATCACCGGTTCCAGCGACCCGCGTATTGGCGGTTCAATGACGCTTGATTCCGTTGTGGCAGTTGTGTTGGGCGGCACTCCCATGAGTGGAGGGATCGGCGGAGTCGTAGGACCGATCTTTGGGGTGATGATTCTGGGTTTTGTTCGCAATATAGTTGGGTTCGCCAATGTGGATACATGGGTGCAGCCTTTGGTTGACGCGTTGATAATATTAATTGCGCTGGCATCACCAAGCTTTATCCGTTTGATTATTAAACAGGCAAGAAAATGAACAAGTCGATTGGTTTTAGTCTTCCAAAGAAATTTTCTCCTCCGATCATTGCTTTAATTCTGGCGATTTTCTTATTTATCGCGAGTTCTTTTTTCTTAAAGACGAATACTGGTTTGTCAGGAATGCTTGCTCGAGGACAGACGATAATAAATATTACGGCTTACCTGGGTCTCATAGCTGCCGGGCAGACCATTGTGATTCTTGCGGGCGGAGAAGGCATTGACCTCTCAGCAGGTACTACCGTTACCCTGGCTGCAATTGTTACTGCAGTTGTAGCTGATAAATCTGATGCAAACCTGCCTCTGGCACTGGCTGCTGCTTTAACTGCCGGTAGTTTGGTTGGCTTATTGAACGGAATTGGTGTGGCGATTTTAAAAATTCACCCGGTGGTAATGACGCTGAGCGTATCTGGCGTTACCATGGGTACCATCCTGGCAATTTATCGCGGCGCTGTGCAAGGCGGAGCTGGACCAGAATTTAATAAGTTCGTTTCGATGCCATTTACTATTGGCAATATTAATTTTGGAATCACCGGAGCGGTAATAGCCTGGATTTTCGTCAGCATTGTGATTTGGTTCATTTTGAACAAAACCCAGTATGGGAAACATCTATTTGCAATTGGCGTCAACCGTGAAGCGGCACATCTTTCTGGTGTACGTGTAACCAGAACAGCTATTTTGGCGTACGTTCTTTGCGGTGTATTCACCGCATTTGGCGGTTTCATCGTACTTGGCTACATTCAATCGGTGTACTTTATTATTGGGGATGGCTACCTGTTTCCAAGCATCGCGGCAGTTGTTTTAGGCGGGACGGTGCTGGCGGGCGGTGAGGGTTCTTATTGGGGTACGATGAGCGGGGCGCTTGTATTAACCGTTTTAGATTCGATTCTCACTTCTTCTCAGGTTGAGGTGAGCGTCCGTCAGATTGTTTTAGGAATTCTTCTATTGGCCGTGATTTCACTTTATGGCAGACAGAAAGCATTAAGACAATAACAATTATTAAACACAAAGCGGGCTGAATCGCTCAGCCCGCTTTTTTCTTTAATTATTCGCGATTAGACTGAATTAGTCCTTAAAAATCTGTGAGATCTCACCGGTAGTCTTATCTTTCAAGATGATCTTGGTCTTCCCATTTGGCATCTTTTCTTCTTTAATCATGAGATGCTGGCTGTCATAATCGGTTGCCTTCGAAAGCGTTTCCTTTTTCTCCGCACCATGCCAAACAGCCAAGTTTACCGGTTCCCATTTTTTGGAAATAGCGGATTTATAGCAGGCATCTATAATGGCATTAACTATATACCCGTCATAAAAAGTTTCCATTGGATCTTTCTGTGCATCCAATGAATCCAGCATATCCTTGAACATATGGGCGTACCCTAAAGCGTGCACTTCATCGCCAACAGGGAAAAGCCATCCGGTATCCCCCTCAGCTTTTTCGGCGACATAGCCACCTTGGCCGACAGAGGTGAACATCTCAAATCCTGTTCGCAACCAGTGGTTTAACCAGATAGTACCTTCTGTGCCCGATACTTCATCGCGCAGATCCATTCCGCCGCGGAAAGTCCAGCTTACCTCGAATTGGCCAATAGCTCCATTCTCATAACGGACAAGACCAACAGCGCTGTCTTCCGCATCGATCGGATGTACTTGAGTATCCGCCCAACACATGACTTCTATTGGACGAATGTCTTTTCCAATAAAGTTCCGCGCAATTTCTATGCAGTGGCAGCCCATATCTACAATGGCACCACCACCTGATAAATCCTTGTTCCAGAACCAGTCGCTGTGAGGTCCCGGATGCGTCTCCCGAGAACGCGCCCACAGCACTTTTCCCAATGAGCCTGCTTTAACCGAGGCAAGTGCTTTCAAGGTTTTGGGCGTATATACCAGGTCTTCCAAATACCCGGCGAAAACACCGGCTTTATCGACAGCTTCCAGCATCTCGAGTCCTTCCTGGGCATTTCGTCCGAGAGGTTTCGTACAAAGAACCGGCTTGCCTGCTTTAGCTGCTAAAAGTACAGCTTCTTTATGTAAATAATTTGGCAGGCCAACAACAACCAGATCTGTTTGAGAATCATTGATTGCTTTTTCTATCGAGGTGGTTGAGCGGGGTATGCCCCACTGAGAAGCGAAACTCTCAGCATTTTTGGACTTGGAAGCACAAATAACGCCGATCTTATCCCTGCTGCGCATCCCTAAAAGTGTGGAGGTATAAAAAGTACCTATCAAACCACTCCCAAGCATGGTTATCGTTCGCATTTTCCACTCCTGAAAAAATTATTATTTATTTTATTTTATCCCAATGAAGACACACCACACAGAATATTTAATAAATTTCTTTGGAAAAAAAATAGAAAAGTATAATGGCAGAAAAAAGTTTACAAGAGGTTAATTTGAAATCCGAAATGCTTCCCCGAGAACGGGTTGAGAAAGCGCTGGCTTTTGAAGAACCAGATCGGGTTCCAACCGCGATTTGGGGAGGACCTTATGGAATCGTAGATGAGTTGTATCTAAAGCTCATAAAAACTTTCAACATCAAGGAACCTGTTGTCCCGTTTCGAGCAGGCCACAATATTTCTTTCATGGATAATCGCGTATTGGAAAAATTTGGGACAGATCTGCGCTATGTATATCCAACCTTATCGCCCACCAGCCCAAGCCAAACGACTAATGAACCTAATACCTTTTTAGATGCATACGGGCAGGTGTGGAAACGCGCATATCCTTATTATTACGCTGGTAGTGGAATCCTTTCGGAAATCCATAAGATCGATCAAATCGATGAAGTTATCAAATGGCCTGATCCCAAAGATCCTTGCTGGTTTAATAATTTGACCGAAAGAGCCCGGGAATTACGAGATTCAACGGATTATTGGATTACCGCGCGCATGATCAACTCGCATGGACCTTTTCAAATGGCTTGTGATCTGCGCGGCACTGAAAGATTATTAATGGATTTAATGATAAATGAAGACTTCGCAATGGCTTTATTGAACCATATTGGTGACTCACTTTGTAGTTTTCTGGATCAATATCTCTTGGCTTGCGGGCAATTCATCGACATGATTGAATTGCCCGGGGATGATTATGCCGGGAATGAGAATTTAATCATATCTCCAATATTGTTTAATAAATATATTCAACCGATCATAAAGCGAATGGTAGGGATAATAAAAACATTCAGACCTGAAATAAAAGTGATGTTGCATAGTGATGGCGCAATTAAAAAACTCATCCCTGATTTAATTAATTGCGGCATAGATGTCATCCATCCGCTTGAGCCTCTGCCGTCAACTGACCAGGCAGCTGTAAAATCTGAATTTGGCAGTAAGATCGCTTTCTTGGGGGGTATTGATATTACTCACGCGATGACGGGATCAACAGATGATGTAAAAAGGGAAGTATTTCGATGCGTCCAGCAACTTGCTCCTGAAGGCGGTTTTATATTGGCACCATCAAATCACTTACAACCAGATGTACCGCCAGAGAATGTTATCGCTTTATTTGCTAACACCCAAATTATTGGCAAGTATCCAATCAATATTCAAGTAACATGAGGTAAATTGGTTGAATCGACTTTTTGCGGGTGAACTTCGAGTTTAATTGTCTGAGACAAATTGGACTGAGTAGACACTGACTACATTAAGTACTAATTGATTACCTGCTCTTAAGCCTGGGAGAGTTTTGATGCTCTAAAGACAGTTGCGCCTGGCAGCGTAATCCCGGTATTTGGATGGCGGTATTATTGCTCTTTGATCAACAGGGAAAAATAATTTTTATCAATAAATCCTCTGTAGAAAAAAGTTCTCTAATGCAATTTATGCCTATTTGCAATGAAAGCTATTGAATTTATGTTTTTCCAGGTTTCATGTTATTATTCAGCGGCTTTTTTTTATATACCCAATGGTATACTAATACAGCAATCCGTAAAAAAAAGAATTCTTACAATGTATTCTCAAAATATAAAGGAGCGCTGACATGATTTTTGAATTAAAGGATTGCGGCGGATGCCGAACCTGTGAAATGGCATGTTCCTTCAAGTTTACCGGGAATTTCAACTATCAGGATTCGGCCTTTCGCGTTATCAATAAAGAGGATGGCAGCGGATATCTCATAGAGCTGGTCGAGGATCCAAACGCACTTCATCAATGCGACGGCTGTGAAAGCCTTGATGAGCCAATGTGCGTTCAATTCTGCCACTTTAAGGATGAGTTGAGGGGCTTTATTCAGCAATTGATGGATTCAAAAAAAGAAGCGGACGGAATAAAGTCATGACCAAGCCCGAAACTAGCTACATGAACAAGACCCTGAGGATCAACCTGTCTTCAGGGAAAATTGCAGTTGAAGATTATTCACACCTTTATGATGATTGGCTAGGCGGCAGCGGGTTGGCGGTCAAGATCCTTTACGATGAGCTCAAGGACTGGCACACATCTTATGATCCCATGAATAAGATCATTTTTTCAAGCGGTGCGCTGATCGGCACGGTGACGCCGGGCGCTTGCAAAATGAGCGTCAGCACCCTCAGCCCGGTGACCGGCGGTTGGGCAACCGGATCTTCTGACAGCCATGTGGGTGTTGAATTAAAACGCGCCGGCTATGACAATATCATCGTCGAAGGACGCGCTCACCGTCCGTGTTACTTGTGGATCACGGATGAAAAAGTGGAAATACGGGACGCCTCAAATTTATGGGGAAAGACCACTTTTGAAACCATGGATTTGATCCGACAGGAATTGGGGGATGACAGCCTGCATGTCTTGACCATCGGACCGGCGGGTGAATACTTATCAAGGAACGCATGCATCATTCAAGATAAGAACAGGGCTTTTGGGCGCTGCGGCAGCGGGGCGGTGATGGGTTCCAAAAACCTTAAAGCCATCGTTTGCAAGGGCAGCAAGGCGGTCAAGGTTGCCAACCCTGAAAAATTCATGGCAAAAGCTTTGGAATGCCGAAAAAGAATTTCAGGCAGCAGATCAGCAGAAACCCTCGGCAAATATGGAACAACTACTGCTTTTAAACATAAGCAGAATGTTTGCGCACTGCCTTACCGCAATTTCCAGGAAACCAGAATCCCGGATGAGATCGCAGCGAAATTGAACCCCAATGACCTTATCGAAAAATACCAGATCACCCGGCAGGGTTTTCCCGGATGTGCGATCGCCTGCGGGCGGCAGATGCTGGTCACCGACGGCCCATACAAAGGCTTGAATACCAATATGAACCAGTGGGAGGTTGTAGGAAGCATTATAGGCAAATTAGGAGTCCGCGAAGCGACTTTCATGCTTAAAGCGAATGACCGCTGCAACGAGTTGGGGCTGGATGTGGATGTGGCCGGGGGCGCTATTGCCTGGGCAATGGAATGCTATCAGCGAGGCATCCTTACAAAGGATGATACCGATGGCCTGGAATTGGAATGGGGTGATGAAGAAGTAATCCTGAAATTGATTGAAAAAATGAGTTACCGCCAAGGCTTTGGCAATATTCTTGCGGAAGGATCCTGGCGCGCGGCTGATATTATCGGCCGGGACAGCATGTATTACTCGATGCACGTCAAGAAACAGGACCTGTATGAGCTGACACGCAGCTCCATGGGATGGTGCCTGGGAACAGCCACTTCAACACGCGGCGGCGGCCATACGACCGGCACACCCAATACCGAGCAAAGCGGATTACAGATCGATGACGAGATGGCCCTCAAGGTATTGGGGGTTACAGGGGCAGCCGCCACTGATATGGATGCCTATGACGGTAAGGCCAAAATGGTTTACTATCATGAGATTCTGCACCGGGTCAGCAACTCGACCGGTATCTGCATTTTCAACACCTTGCATATGGATATGAACTTTATCAATATCGATGATTTATCCGAACTTCTCACTTTGGCGACTGGGAGAGAATTTTACCCGCGCCAAGCTGGAAGAGATTTCGATGAGGCTTTTAAACACCGAAAAAGCACTCAACCTGCGCTTTACCAACTTTGCAAGAAAAGATGATTTTCCCCCGCAGAGAGAATTGGAAGAACCCATTCCAACCGGATCGCGCAAAGGCCACAAGATGGACAAAGAAAAATACAATGCCATGCTGGATGAATACTATGAAATGCATGGCTGGGACAAGCTGTCAAGCTATCCCACACGCGCAGCCCTGCAAAAATACGGCCTTGAAGCTATCGCAGACGATTTGGAGAAGATCGGCAAATTGGGATAAGCCATTAAAAAGATCTAAATAAATCTTGCCGGTTAAATTCGCGGATTATTTCCTCAATAAGAGGGGGTTTATTATCCAGTCCGCAAACTGCTTCAACTACGCAGCGTATACCCTGCTCACTTATTAGCTTCTGCAGTTTGGCGGCTGCTTGATCAGCGGGATGATGATACCTGAGACCTGCCGCGATACCTGAAATAATACTTTCCGGATTTATGCCCTGCTCAAGGCAGTATAGGGCAGCACCGGTTAACCGGTCGTCCCTGCCCAGTTTCCTGATGGGGTCTTTTCCAACCCTTTCAACTGTATCCCCCAGCGCTTTGTTATCAAACCTGTCAAGCAAATCAACGATGAATGACTTCAATTTCAGCAAATGGCACCTGGTATTCCTTATTAAGCGCAAGTCCCGCCGCCTTCATGGCTTTTTCGGTTAATAATCGGATTTTTTCGTCTTCAACACATTCGTAAATATAGTCATATCCTTTTTGCCAACCCAGGTACGCGCACATTGAATGGCCTAAATTATGGATAAAAAGTTTCCTCTTGATATAAAAACCGAACGGTGAAAATGGCTCAAGCCCGTTTAGCTGCGGGATCTCGCCAATAAAGGCTTCCTTGTCTACCGGCAGCTGCGCATAGGGCTCAACCCAAATCTTAAGCAGTTCACCTTCGCGCTTTTCATCCGTCATCACCGGAACCATTCTGCCGATGGATGCCTCTACCAGACCGAGATTATTTTCTATCGGATTTATGTATTTTTCACCCAGTTCATTACTGATCAGACTGCGCAGGTATTTATGCGCATCGATCAGGTTTTCGCAGATGATAATATTCAGGGGGCCTTTACCAGAGTCAAACCGCTTTTTCAATCCCATGCAAATCGGCTTGACAATTAATGGCAGAACATTGACCCCAACGGCTGTGGCCATGATATCAGCTGAAAATATTGCATCAGCAACTTCACCTATGTTATTTCCATTGACTGCCCGGATGTTTTTGACGATTTCCTCCCTTTGCCCGGCGTTTGAGACCAACTTTACGGTGTATTGTTTCTTCTTATTGATCTCAGCAACTATGCCATCGACTACATCAATAAAACAGACTTCATACCCGGAATCCGAAAAGACCTTTCCGATAAACCCTCTTCCGATGTTGCCCGCGCCGTACATGACCGCTTTTTTCATTTACTGAATCCATTTTTTGATGCAAGAATGCAATGTTTATCAACCATATTGATCAATGAGGTTTTCGATTTCTTTTATCCCCTGCATGCCATCTATCGAATTAATTTCTGACAGGCAGCAGGCTGCAGCGCCGGCGCCAATTTTCAATGCATGCTCTCTGTCATATCCTTTATGGATCGAAAAAAGCATGCCCGCACAAAAAGCATCTCCGGCGCCGACAGTTCCCTTTATATAATTCTCAGGCAAGTTCAATGACGGAACAAAAAGAAAATTCTCTTTAATGTCCATGGCGCACGCCCCTTCGGGCATATGGATAATGATTTCATCTTTTATTCCGTTTTCAAGTAATTTGTGGCAAATTTTCTTTAGAGAATCTTTTTCCAGTTTTCCGTTTTTCCTGACAGGCAGCCCCGCGATCATGGATGCTTCAATTTCATTGATGATTACATAATCACAGTACTTTAAGCTTGGCGTAACGATTTGTTTAAACCTGCCGCTGCTTTCGCTAACCACATCCATTGACGTCCGCATGCCATTCTTGCGCGCACAATCAAGGGCTCTCGCCATAACCGTTCCATATTCACTATCTATTGCATCAAACTGATCCAGCAGCAGCGCATAGCCGATATGAAAATGCTCCGCTTTTATGGCTGTGAAATCGATATCATCAAAGCCGAACAAGGCGTTAGCACCCCGGGCATGGAAAAAAGTCCTGACACCTTCTTTCCTTTCCGTCATGACATCAGTGAAAGATGTTGAAGTTGAGGGGAACTGTTTTACGCCGTCAATATCGATTCTGTATTTCCCTAAAACTTCCGAAATATATTGGCCGTTTTCATCAGCACCGATGCCGCCAAACACTTTGATAGGGATGGCGGGATCAATTTTCGCCAAATTAACCGCTGTATTTGCGGCGCAGCCGCCCACACAGCGTTCCACATGCTCGATATTGCTCAACATTCCCCTGTCGGGAAAAACATCAATTGTTTTTATGATATCCACAAGGAGATTACCGGCAATGGCGATTCCTTTATTCATAAGCACCAGTTCTCATAGGTTGGTTTCACTTGGGCAGGTAATTGTTTGAATGATTTTTTCCTGTTAATTTTATTGGATTAATGAAGTTTTGCGGCAAAAAAAATCCCATATTCATAATTTATTCTGATAAGCGCACCATCTCATGCGTCTCAAGAGATACCTGGATGGCTTGAATGACTTTTAACACTTTGAAGGATTCCTCCGGTGAGATTACTTCAATGGGTTTGTCATTCAACACACATGCAATGAAATATTCAATCTCTTTTTGGTACGCATCATAAATTTCAACCTTGATCTCTTCGGGCTGTTTATTATTTTGATAATAAACTGTATTTCTAACAGCCCCACCGACATTTTCAAGGTTAAATCCGGCGATGAAGCGATAATCAAGCGTACCCTCGCTTCCCACAGCGCGGAAGGACATTGTGAAGGGGTAATTATCCGTCATGTCCATCGCCCCTTCTACTGTGGCAAATTGTCCGTTCTTAAATCTCAGGGTGCTCATGACATGGTTCCAGCAGCCGGTTTCGCTGATGGCACCGGTAGCGAAAACCGACTCGACTTCGCCGAATAAATAATGCATGTAATCAATGTCGTGCAAGTGCATGTCATACAGCGCACCCCCGGATTTGGCAGGATCTTTATGCCATGTGGTCCAATTGGGGTGCTGCGCCAGCCTGCTGCAGTAAACCATCTTCAGATCACCGATTTTGCCCTTCTGAAAGTAATCCTTGATCAGCACGTATTCGGGCCAAAAACGGATCACCTGCGCGATCATAAATTTAACGCCTGCCTGACTGGTTGCGTCAATCATCCTTCTGGCCGATTCCAACGAAAGTGCGAACGGCTTTTCACAGAGCACATGTTTCTTGTGTTTTGCGGCCAGCAGCACAAATTCTTCATGCAGAAAAGTGGGCAGGCAAACATCCACAATATCAATCTCTTCATTTTTCAGCATTTCTTCCGCATTTTTATAAAATGCCGCATTATACTTTTCGGCTGCTTTTTTCCCCGCTTCCTCATTTAGATCAGCAATGGCAACAAGCTTGACGCCGTCGATATTTTGGTAAGCATTGGCATGTGTGTCTCCAATAAAGCCTGAACCGATAATCGCTGCTTTTAACATTTGTGATCCTCCTTGAAAAAATCGATAATCAAATTCTTCATTAATTGCACTCGGCGATTAACTCGCGAGCCAATTCCTCTAAAAAGAATAATCTGCCTGGCAGGGTTGGCATGAAGCTGGAAGGTACCCACATATCCGGTCCGTAGCGTAGCGTTACTTTCAGCGATACTCCCTGCCATTGCATCCCGCGGCTGAGAATACCATCACACCCGCCGATAATCCTGTCTGATTTCAGAAAAATCCCGGGTCCGATTGTATTCGCTGTCGCGGGAACAAGCGTATAGCGGCTCATAAAGCTGGTGATCGCGTTCTGCTCAATCGTCAGGGGATGGAGCCTTGCGCCCAGGCGGAACATCTGCGCTTTCCATTCGTCGGTGGATGCGAACTCAGCGGCGAAATGGGGTTCCCAAAAAGCGATATGGAAAACCCGCCCGATGCCAAACACTGTCACCAATTTGGCGCCTTTTGCCTTCAAATCAAAGATTTTATCTGGATAAGTGGGGAGGCTGGTTTTTGTCGCAAAATTTCTCTGCCCAGCAGGAATGGTTAATTTGCCAAGCGGACCATAAAAAGCATTTTCCATTGCATTCTGAAAAGAACCTGGATTGGTCGCCTCAAGCGTATTGCCATCCTTATCGCTCCATTCATCCATATTAAATCCATGCACATGGGCGCAATCAACATCCCATTCTTTGAGAAAGTAAACAATCCAGCGATACATTCCCATAGGGCCGACGGGTAAGATCAGCACCAGTTTTTGACCATTGTCTTTCGACCGTTTTATTTCAAGCGCAATCTCATGACCCATCAGGATTTCAAAATCGGCAAGCGTTGGGCATACCACAGGTTCAAAATCCCGATGCCAAAAATCCTGGCGCTTCAATAATTCTTCTTTATTTAATGCTGCGCACGCATCAATTTTTTCCAGATCCCATCCCTTGGGATAGAATCCCTCCAGAAGTGAACCTTTTATTGTTGATAATAAATCCATTTTTATCCTCCAGTGATTGTTAGGGCAATAATCTCTTTAACAGCAAACCTGGGCCAACCGGCATATTGCCTGAAACCTTCGGCAAACATAACGCTGCTCTGCAAACCCCGGTATTTGGAACATGTTTTCACAAAGTCCAGAAAATCAATATTATCGTGATCCAGCATCCATTTAATTTGGCTTTCATGACAGGCTAATGCCTCAAGTTTGGTGTCTATTTCATCAGAAATATCGACATATTCTGTTGGAATGAATCCAATACCTGCCAATGTGTCCATGTAGAAAATCGGCACGATGCGATCATATCCAGGTGAATGGGTTTCAAGGTGAGAGAGGCTGGAGGCAAAAGATGCATTGAAAACCAGTTTACTGCACTCCTGGTGGTCGCGCATATAGTCATCGGGGTTGTGTGTGATGATCAAATCGGGTTTTGAATAGCGAATTACCTCGGCAACCTGCAATGTCACTTGCATGTTGGATGAGTCAACTGTGAGATCGTCAATGTCGATTGAGATGGATTCGGCGCCGATCACTTTCGCCGCAGTTTCAGCTTCCTTATTTCGGATTTTTCGCAGCTCATCCGGCATAATGATTTTATGTCCAAGGCTGCCGTTGGTAATATGGCACATGAAAACCTTATGGCCAAGTTTTGCATATTTTGCAAGCGTACCGCCGCAGCCTATCTCCAAATCATCTGGATGGCACCCTACAGCCAATACATTCATGCTTTATCTCCCTTTTGAAAAAATATATCATCTCGAATTCAAGCAGAATAACACTTGGCTTACCAATCGAGAATTACCTGCAAGCCGATTGATTTATCCCTTTTATCAATCAGGTCATAGGCTTTCGCTATTTCTTTATAACTAAACCTGGTCGGTTTAAAGAATTTACCGGAGATCAAACCCTTTTCCATCAGTTCCATTGACCATTTCAGGCTTTGGTCTGAACCATATCGAACATAGGCATAGGGCAGCCCTGCTTCCGGCCCGACTGCTCTGGTTGCGCGCAGCTCAAGTTCTTTGAAATAATAATCACCAAATATGAAATTCATGTCATCTGTGTGCCAACCCAGGATGACTATCCGGCCGCGGTCTCTGGCAATTTCCATGGCCAACTGTTCTGTCCCTTTAAAACCGCTGGCTTCAATAACGATATCAGGCAGGATGCCGAAGGCGTCCATGATCGCTTGCTGGGGATTGGTTTTTCCAGGATTAATGACCAAATCCGCGCCGCATTTCTTCGCAATTTCCAGGCGTGAATCATCAAGATCCAAAGCAATGATGTGCCTCGCTCCCGCATTCTTGATATGCTGAACTGTCAGAAAACCAAGAACGCCAACGCCGATAATCGCAACGATATCCCCATAGGCGATTTCAGAGCGGCGCACGCAATGCATTGCAGTGGTCGTAAGCACACCCAAAGTGGCTTCTTCAGATGAAATATTTTTGGGAACCTTCGCGGAAAGCACTGCAGGGCTGATAGCGTATTCGCCATGCTCGCCGAAGCAGATGACCCGATCGCCGACTTTGAAATCATTTGTGGTTGTTATCATTACATTGCTTTTTGGTCCCAGTGAATCCATTTGTTTCAGGTCTTTGCTCTGGGATGATGCATCTTTGCCAATTTCAACAACTGTTCCAACCAGTTCATAGCCCGGGCAAACGGGAAAATCCTGCCACTGCGCCCATTTCTTCAGTTTGAAATTGGGAAAAGAGCCCCTGTACAACATCATTTCTGTGCCAGCGCTGATGCCTGACAATTCGGTCTTTACCAAAAGCTCGCCAGGTCCTGGTTTGGGAATATCCACTTCTTCGATTTTCACACTATACGGTTTATCAATAACGATTTTTTTCATTTTTGCCTCCTGGATTGATTTATGTGTAATCTATTGTTCATGACCATTAGACATTCTATTCTATTAATTAACATAATAATTCAGCAAAAAAATTCTAAAAATATTTCAAGAAATTGCAGATAATGGATTTCAAATCACTTAAGATTATTATTGATATTCTTTCATTACCTCCAATAATCACCAAAAGGTAACCTTTCTCAATATTCAATCTTTTGCTTCACATAAGTGCCCCTTTATTTTGTCACATTTTGTAAAAATCGACATTGTTTTGTGTATATAGAAAATTGGTTTATTCAAAAAAGGGTACTGATTAATGACAAGAATCTGCAAGGAATATTTTCCCCTTTAAATTCAAAGAATCCGGGATAAGGCGGATTCTTTGAAAAAGGGAGGAAGAAAAACTAATGAAGAAAAGCATTTACTTCTTCGATATTTGGATATGAAGGGATCGTACCCTGTTTGGTAACAGAAAGGCCGGCAACCTTGCATGCCCATTTTGAGGCATCCCTGATCGAATTTCCATTGACAATACTAACGGCTAACGCTGAACAGAAGACATCACCAGCCCCGGAAGTATCGACCACATCCACTTTTAATGCTTCTTGTTTCCAAATTCCCTCATCATCAATTCCGATAATGCCATTGGCGCCCAGAGTAATGATGACTACTGGAATCCCGAATTTTCTTTTGAGGCTTGTTGCCAATTCTTCAGCATCATATTTTTCGCTGGGGCTTTGCCCAAGTAAGATTTGGGCTTCAGTTTCGTTGGGAATCAAGATGGTTGCGGCATCAAGCCCGATGACCGGATTCTCGGGCGCTGGGCCGGGATTCACAATTGAAATCATCCCCAATTCCCTGGCAATTTTTGCGGCATGCAGCGCCACATCAACGGGGATTTCAAATTGGGTCAGCATCACTTTCGCTTTTGGCATGGCGCGCAGCGCTTGCTCGACATATTCTTTAGATAATTCTTCGTTCGCGCCCATCGAAGTAACCATGGCGGGCAGCCCATTTTCATCCAGCAGGATAAACCCCACACCGCTGTTGATGTGGTCAAGTCTTTTCAGCCAAGAGGTATCAACTCCCACCTCTTTCAGCCATTTTTCGCCTTCATCGCCAATGCGATCCCGGCCAAAACAACCCACAAAACTTGTCTTTCCACCCAGCAAAGCGGCAGCAATCGCCTGATTTGACCCCTTGCCGCCATCTTTGGGCTCATGAAAATCCCAGCCGATGACAGTCTCCCCGGCTTTTGGGATGCGTTTTACCCTGGCAAAAATGCCGGGTGCATGGCTTCCGACTACAACAATATCTATTGGTTCTGCCATCACTCGTTCTCCAGGGGCGGGGTGATTGAGTTGCGATCGCAAACCAGAATGGCATCAGGATGTCCTTGGGCAAGGGTGACGGGATATTCAATCGTCTGTTCTCCCAAAAGCAGCATCCTTAAAACGGTCCTTTTCCAGGAGCCCGTATCTGAGAGGAAACATAGCCGTTTTGCGGACAAAAGGTCTTTCATTCCCATGGTAATAGTCATGGGAGGGACCATATGAGAACAACCGCCTACGTTTCTCTGGCTCAATGCAACCAGGGTGTCATCGTTTAAATGAAGGATTCTGGTTTTTGAATTTCTCATATCTTCCAGGGTTACCGTATACCAGGGAACATGCGGGGGTTCATTCATGGCAATGTGGCCGCGATAACCAATCCCGCCATAAGTTGTATCAACTCCGCCAACAGCCTCAATGGCTTTGCTGATACCGTCGATATCATATACTGACGGGAACCAGCGCTGGCTCACTGGCACGTTGAGCTCGGGATCAATTGGTTCATAAAAATGCTTTTTCATCCAGCCTTCAAAAGAGAAGGGGTGATCCAGGGGAACATGCCTGCCCTGCCAATCTAAAAGGTCATCCATGTGAAAAACATGGACGTTTTTCAGGCTGATTTTTTCCTGATTAACATATTCAATAAAATATGGATAATGTTTGGTGGGACCGCACGGCAAGATCCAGCGTGTTGGAACGCCCATTTTGTTGTTCTTTATTACTTCATCAGCCATATCCCTGGCCGCCCAGCGATGCATATCTTCGGGTTTATCAACAACCAGCAATTTTATTTTTAGATCGGGGTGATGGATGAGCTCGTCAACAGGGATCCGGCAAATTTCAAATAATTTCTTGGTATTCAGAGTTGATGTCATGTCTTAGCCTTCTTCCGAGCAAGTGGCGGAATTGTTATCCGCCACTTGCTATTAAGTGATCGTTTAAACGTACTTTATCGAACCGTCTTTATTCAATTAATGCCACATCCTTGTCACTGGCATAAGCTACAGCTGTTATCCAGGAAGATAAACTTTGGCCGGCTTTCAGATTCAATGCTGACTTGTTTTCAAGAGCAGCTTCAAGTCCGGCACATGGATAGCTCGACCAGGGTTCAATTCCCATTTCATGGCAGTCCTTGAACCAGGGGAAGCCAGCTCCACCGCCAAACGCCTGCCACAACCACATATATCGGAAGACTTTTGGATCCCAAGCCATGCCGAAGCCGACTTTCTTATTTGTATTGGTGACGGCAACAAAGGCATTATCTTTAAATCCTGTCAGGTAACTGTCATCCATGCTTTTTAGGCTCTTTGAAGGCACAACTCGCAAATCAACTTGCTTCCCGTCAACGCCTTCCACAAAAGGCCACTTGCCTTCCTGGTGGAGCTTGATCCGATAACCGGGGCCATCTTCATCGGTGAAAACCATCACTTTGCTTTCGGCAACTGATAACCGGCATGAATCATCCAGGAAAGGCGGGCCAACCACAGGGTGATGACCCCAGGCAAAATCCATATCCTCACCGCCGATATTGGTGACCACTTCATTGATAAAGAGGGCGGGTTTGCCCGACAAGATGGTGATTACCTTCTTAATAAGGAAGGGAGTACGATATGTTTTGAACCAAAACGCGACCGATACTTTTTCTGGCGTATCTTCCAGGATTTTGTATTCCCAGGGGGCGTTAATTGTCTCGGCATAAAAACCCAGGTTGCAGTTCTTGTAAGTTGCCCCGGGTCCATTATTGGGTAATACTTCAAACCATCCGCCGGACCAGTGATCGAAGAACTGTGCGGTTGTATCTCCCCCAACAGTTGAGAATGTTGCTGGATTGTGGAGTTCATTTCTCGCGCGCCAGATAAAATCGGTATCTGTCGGTTTGTGCAGAAATTGCGTAATTTCGGTGCCTTTGTCAATATGAATGACCACCTGGATCAGTTCATTCTGCAGGATAATTGAGCGCATGCCCTGCCATAAAACGCGGTCATTTGCCCGGCATCCATAGTGACGATTGGGATAGTTCAATTCAAATAGTTGATTTGCCATTTCTCTTTCCTTTCAGTCAATTTTTATTTTTTCAAGCATTGATTTCAGGTCGTTTAGAAAATTCCCCGCATCAATGCCATCAATTATTCTATGGTCGCAAACAAGTGTCAGCTTCATGATTGGGGCGGAGATTAATTCACCAGATTCATTGAAGACGGGTGTGGGAATAATTTGCCCAACCCCCAGAATGCAAGCCTGCCCCGGGAAAATGATTGGATTGAAGGATTCCACCCCAACCATTCCAAGGTTCGTGATGGTGAATGTACCATCCGATAAGTCTCCAATAGAGATTTTCCCCTCTTTTGAAAGGTCAGCCAGTCTCTGGCGTTCGGAGGCGATTTCTGTCAGGCTTTTCTTTTCTGCTTGTTTCAATACTGGTACGATCAGTCCCTTATCTGTAGCCGTTGCGATGCCGATGTTGATGTCGGACAGAATGCTAATCTCATCACCCCGCAGGGAAGAATTGAGCAGATCATGCTTGGCTAATGCTCTGGAGACTGAATAAACCAGGACATCAGTGTAAGTTATATGAACAGCATTGGATATTGGTTTCCCGCAGATCTGCCGCTGCCTGCATATTCACAGAGATAGTCAAGGCGAAATGAGGCGCATCCAGATAGCTTTCGCGCATTCTCTCTGCCGTTATTTTCTTGATGCCGGCTAGTTTTATGGTCGATTTTACCGGCAGGCCTTTTGGCTGCGCGCCGCCTTGATTTTCCTTGGCTTTTAAGACATCGTCGCGGCCGATGAGGCCATCCGCGCCGGTGCCAACGACAGTTGACAGATCAATGTTCAGTTCCTGCGCCAACCGTTTTGCGACTGGCGATGCGTTAATTCTGCTGCCTGGCTGAACAGGAGCTACAGCAGGTTTAGTTGGTGAGGGTGTGGTTTTTATCTCTGGTTCTGCCGGTTGTGCCTTTTCCAGGTCAAGGATCTCCTGGAAACTATCACCTGGTTTTCCAATAAAACCAATGCTTTTCAGGATAGGCGCTTCTTTTCCTTCAGGAACAACGATTTTTAGCAAAGTCCCGCTTGCCGGAGCTTCAAGCTCCATTGTCGCCTTGTCCCCCTCAATTTCGCACAACGGTTCTCCCTCGTTTACCAGATCCCCCTCATGCTTAAACCACTTGCCCACCAAACCGACAGTCATTGTCATATTAAATTTGGGCATCAGTACTTTTGTGATCATAATTTGCCTTTGCTGCCCTTATAAGATGGATCTAACAGCTTCTTCAATGTCAGCTTCACTTGGAAGGATGTAATCTTCCAGGATGCCTTCCGCCGGAATTGGCGCAAATTTGGCGCCGATTCTTTTAATCGGTGCATCCAGATATGAAAAAGCTTCTTCTGCAATTATGCCGGCCATTTCACCGCCCCAACCGCCTTGTTTGACAGCTTCATGGGCGATGACAACTTTACCGGTTTTTTTGACAGATTCCAAAATCTTTTCTTTGTCAAGCGGGACAAGCGTCCGAGGATCAACAACTTCCACTGAAATGCCTTCCTTCTCCAGTTTTTTGGCGACATTCAGGCATTTGTGCAGGACATAACCATAAGAAATTATTGTGACATCCTTGCCTTCCTTTTTAATGTCCGCCTGACCAAATGGAATAAAGTACTCTTCCTCAGGGACCTCGAATTTCACAGGGTATAACGTGCGATGCTCGATAAAAATGACCGGATCCACTTCATTGCGGATCGCTGTTTTTAGGAGGCCTTTGACATCATACCCGGTTGAGGGTACGGCGACTTTCAAACCGGGCACATGCACCAGCCAGTTTTCAAAACATTGGGAATGGTGCTCGGCGACCCGGGTATAACCTCCCATACCAGTTCTGACAACCAGCGGGGTGCCTTTTTTGCTCTCAAACATATAAGAAAATTTTGCCGCCTGATTGACAATTTGATCCATGCACATCGGAATGAAATCCATAAATGGAATTTCGATGATCGGTTTGCATCCAGTTACTGCGGCTCCCACGCCTAAGCCAACTTCGCCTTGCTCACAAATAGGCGAGTCCGCCACTCGCATTTCTCCAAATTCATAAATCATTTTTCCGGAAATCCGAAATTCACCGCCGTAAGCCCCCACGTCGTATCCCAAGAGGAATACGGTTGGATCCTTTCGCATCTCTTCTTCCATTGCCTCACGGATGGCTTCTCGATATTCAATCTGTCTCATGTTAATCCTCCATTATCCAATAAATAATGTTATGGCCAATTAATATACACATCTTCAACTGCGACCTTCGGATCAGGTTTGGGGCTCTTTCTTCCGAATTCAACAGCTTCTTCAACCATTGTTGAAATTCGGTCTTTATAGTCTTCAATTTCTGATCCGCTGATGATATTCGCATCCAGCATCCGCTTCTCAATTCGCGGCATTGGGTCAAACTTCGCCCAGTATTCAACTTCTTCCGGCGGACGAATATCAATATCGCCGATAAAGTGAGTACCCATCCGATAGGTGTAACAAGCTAATAAAGTTGGACCCTTTCCATCGCGAGCGTTTTGAATCGCTTTTTGGGCAGCGAGGTAAACATCAACCAGGTCATTGCCATCAACTTTAACACCAGGCATGCCGTAGGCTTTGGCGCGAACAGACAGGTCATCCAGCATGGACTCCCGATAAATTTGTTCATAGCGAACACCGCACTGCCAATGGTTCACTTCGCAAACAAAAATAACCGGCAGCATGTAGGCATTTGCCAGGTTGGCAGCTTCATGAAATCCGCCCTGATTCATCGCACCCTCTCCAAAGAAGGTCGCGACAACTTGTTTTGTCCCGCGTAATTTGATTGAGTAACCGGCGCCGACTGAGATCGGTATTCCACCGCTGACAATGCCATTGGCTCCCAAAATACCCAAATTGAAATCAGCGATGTGCATGGATCCGCCTTTTCCACGTGAGTATCCTGTTACTTTTCCATATAATTCACCCATCATTTTGCTCATGTCGCCGCCCTTGGCGATAAGGTGCCCATGGCCGCGATGGGTGCTGGTGATGTAATCATCTTTATTTAACGCCGCGCACACACCTGTGGCAATTGCTTCTTCATTTATATATGAATGTGCAGCGCCATCCTGCTCGGTTACTTTTAATTTCTCCTCCCTGGATTCAAACATCCGAATCTTTAACATGGTCTCATACATACTTTTAACTTTTTCTTTTTCGATCCCAAGAATTGGATCATTAGCAATATCTGCTTTTTCGTTCATATTGTGCCTCCTGTTCTGGATTTATTTGATGAACTGCTGTTATTACTACTTGATTTTTTTTGAGTCATCTGCTAAAATGTATGCATACGTATTACAGCATACGATTGATTGCAAACGTATTATAGCATACGAGTTTTTAGAAATCAACAAATTTTTGTTACTTTCTTAAGGGATTTCAGAGAAACATATGAATATTTCGAAAAGAAATCAGGGCGCAAAAGTCACAAGCAAAGATGTGGCTTCTTTGGCCAATGTTTCTCAAAGTACGGTATCGCGTGTCTTAAATCCAAATTCTGACCAGATCATGATCAGCGGCGAGACGGCACAAAGAGTACGGGATGCAGTTGAACAGCTTGGTTATTCCCCAAATCCAATAGCGCGTGCGTTACGTGGGGAGCGAACCAATATGATCGGGCTCATCGTTCGGGAAATAACCGACCCATTTTTTGCTGGATTAATTGAAATTCTCAATTCTGAAGCTCGCAGGCGCGAATTCAATGTTATTCTGGGCTATGCACATAGCGATCCGGGTGAGGGTTTGGAAATGGCCCGGGTCCTGGACTCCAGGCAGATGGATGGGGTAATTTTTCTGGGTGATCTCCGTAATGATAAAGAAGTCCTTCAATCTTATATTAATAGAGCGCATCCAATTGTTGCCCTATGTCGGGGAAGGAAAATTCCAGGTCTGCCGACTGTCAATTGCGACAATAAACTTGGGATACGCATGCTGACCGAGCATTTATGTGATTTAGGTCATCAGATAATCACCTTTATCGACGGCGGCTGGTTTGGTGATGTGCTTGAGCGACGCGAAGAATTCCTGCGGATAAAGGAAGAAACCTCACGATGCAGCCAATTCTCGTGGATTCAGGCAGCGGATGATGATTTTAATGGTGGTTATGGCGTAATTGACGAACTCTTGAACCTTAATCCAAGACCAACGGCAGTGATTGGAAGCAGCGATACATTAGCCATCGGATTGATTAAAGCGGCCACTGAAAGAGGAATTCGAATTCCGGAAGATTTTTGCGTCGTTGGATTTGACGATATCACCATCGCCAAATATATCTATCCTTCATTAACCACTATTCGCCAGCCTATTGAAGAAATGGCGCAAAAGGCGATTGAAATCCTGATTAAACAAATTGAAGGAAAAGAATTATCCACTGATGAATTATTTGTTGAAATGACCCCGCGGTTAATTATTAGAAAATCCGCTTCCAAAAATATTCATTTAGGAGAATTTGATATGCTGAAAATGGGAATAATCGGAATGGGAAAAATGGGGGAGTTCCACTCAACCTGGATGACTCCGGAAAACCAGTTGGAACTTGTGTCGGCATGTGAAAAAAGCGACAAGAGGCGGGAAGAATTAATAACCAAATATCCCCACATTCGGTTCTATTCAGATGTGGATGAGTTCCTGGCAAAAGAACCTGTCGATTTTGTTGTCATAGTAACCACCCATGATTCGCATGAAGCATTGACCGTCAAAGCTCTCAATGCGGGGAAAAATGTGATTGTTGAAAAACCGATGAGCATGACTTATGAAAGCACATTAAACATGGTGGAGGCTGCCGAAAAAAATAAAAAGCATCTCTTCGTACACCAAAGCAGCCGCTGGGACCGTGATTTTCTGCTTTTGAAAGAGACGATTAAATCAGGAAAACTCGGCAATATTCTCTGCATTCAATCCAAGGTTACCTTATGTGATGAAGGGTGGCCGCAATGGGGAATTGAAGGGGTTGCCAATCCCTGGAGAATTAAGGCAAAATATGGCGGCGGGATGCTTTATGACTGGGGCCCGCATCTTGTTGATGAATTGCTTCTTTTAATGGAAGGCGATCCTGTCAGCGTGTATGGAAGATTACAGAGCGGGGTATGGACAAAGGAAGTTGATGATTATTTCTTCTCAATCATTAATTTTAAGAACGATGTTGTTTGCCAAATTGAATGCAGCAATAATGCCCGATTAGCCGCTCCGCGCTGGCTTGTCATTGGCAGCAAAGGGACATTTCTCGTGCCGGGCAAAAAAGATCCGGTCTGGGATCGGGCAGAGATTAAATATGTGAAAGATGATGGCGAGCAAATTCAGGAAAGTGTTGAACTGATCGGTTCCAAAGAATCCGGGATTGAGGGCGGTTTCTATCGGGACCTGGTTCCTTTTCTTGAAGGAAAAAAGAAAGAATTTGTCTCGATGTATGAATCGAGCAAGGTTGTCAAGATTCTTGAATTAATTAAAGAATCGAGCGAGAAAAAGCAAGTTCTTCCTTATAAATAGATTTCATAAGAGCAAGGAGAAATTACTATGCTACTGAAAGATAAAGTTGCTGTAATCACGGGATCCGCATCAGGCATCGGAAAAGGAATCGCAGAATTATTTTCTGAAGAAGGGGCAAAAGTTGCTCTCTGTGATATGAATTTTGAAGGCGCGAAAAGTGCTGCTTCTGAAATTTCACAAAAAACCGGAGGCAAGGTTGTTCCTGTTTCGGTTGACATTACCAAAAAGAATAAAGTTGAAGGGGCAGTTGAGAAAATTGTTAAGGAATTTGGAACAATTGATATTTTGGTGAATGCTGCCGGTATCGTTCGGCTTTCGCATGCTGTGGATATTTCAGAGAAAGACTGGGATGATACTTTTGCCGTGAACGTTAAAGGGGCTCTTTTCTTCTGCCAGAGCGGCAGGCAAAGTGATGATGAGCCATAAAAGTGGCAAAATCGTGAACATTGCCTCAGACTCCGGAAAACGACCCTTCCCGGATGAAGTTGCCTATTGTTCATCAAAATCAGCATTGATTGGTTTAACCCGAGTGTTTGCTTTGGAATTAGGACCTTATAACATCAACAGCAATGCAATTGCTCCCGGAGCCACTGATACCCCGATGTTGCGCAAATTTTATATGAAAACAGAAAAAGATCGCAAAATTTATATTGCCGCGACTGCATTAAAGAGAATTGCTGAACCGCGAGATATCGCAAAGGTGGCCTTGTTCTTGGCCTCGACTTTATCTGACCATGTTACAGGCGAAATTATTTTGACTTCTGGTGGAGATGGTTTTGGAGAATAAGAAGGAGAGAAAGGAATAGAAAATGAAAATTCAATATGGGATGAATTTACTGCATGCAGCAAAACGTTGGATAGAACCAGATATCTGGGGCCAACATATTGGCGAACGATGGGGAGTAAAAAATGCCCAGTTTTGTTTCGACCTTCTGGATCCAAGGGCAACGCTTGAAGCCAGGCAGGAATATGCTTTGGAGGTCAAAAAAGCATCCAAGAAATACGATTTCGAAATGCACAGCTGCCTGACCGGTTCTGGAACTTTCTGGTATACCCTGTTGATGAATCCATTTCCAAAAGGCCGTGAAGATGCCTGGCATTGGTGCGAATTGGCTGCTGAGACTTCCGAAATGTTGGGGGCAAAAGGCTTGGGCGGACCTATTGCTGCTGCGAGTGTCGAAGACTATAAGAATAGCGATCGATTTGCTTTCTTGAAAAAGGAATTTATCACGGGAATGCAGCATTTTGCGGGTTCTGCTGCCAAACACCATCAGGATTATGTCCTATTTGAACCTTCAAATCTTGGCAGAGAGGGTTTGATCAGGATTGATGAAGCCAAGGTATTGTATGAAGAACTAAACAAAAATACAGCAGTTCCAATTTACTTCATGCTGGATGTTGGCCATCAGTGCGGGTATGAGGTATCTGGAAGAGATAGCGACCCTTATGCCTGGTTGGAGGAACTTGGTCAGCTTTCCCCGATCGTTCATATTCAGCAGACGAACGGCAAGGGGGATTGCCATTGGTCCTTCACCAAAGAAAATAACGAAAAGGGCATCATCAAGATGGATAAGGTCCTGAATACCCTGGAAAAATCCGGACTCAAGGAAGTCATGATCATTCCTGAGTTTTTCTATGGGACGGATGTCTTGGATGACAGAATTCTGGAAGAAATCGATGAATCCTGGGATTACCTAAAGGCATTTCTAAAATAACCAGGTTGTGAAATTTGGAAAAATAGCTTTTTAAAGCCAAATAGAATCCTAGTGGTATCCCGCAGGAAACGGGAAAACCATTAAAACCTCTTTTGAGCAGCTAAAAAGGGTCAAAATATTTGAGAAAAAGAAGCGATCTTTCGTCATAAGCGAAAAAGCGAAATTCTTGAAATGATGAAGTCTTTGAAAAAAGGAGATAATCAAATTGGTTGATTCAGTTAAGCACTCAGCTAAGAAAAATAATCAAGAGATTAAAAAGATTCCCCGTCTTTGTGTTCAAAATATATCCAAGTCTTTTCCAGGCGTAAAGGCATTGGACAATGTCGATCTGGAGATATTGCCAGGTGAGATACATGCCATCATTGGAGAGAACGGCGCTGGCAAATCAACATTAATGCATATTATTGACGGCGTTTACAAGCCTGACGAAGGATCAATGGAAATTGATGGGAACCCATTCGCGCCTGATGATGAGATTTCCGCCCAAAAGCACGGCATCGCAATGGTGTTTCAGGAAGGCAGTTTGTTCCCTCCATTGACTGTCGCTGAGAATGTATTCGCAGGCCGGCAGCCGGTTCGCAGGTTCGACGTAATCAATTTCCGAGAAATGAAGAATGAAACCAGGAAATTATTGAAAGAACTGGATTTAAAAATTGATCCTCTAACCCGGATTGAGAGACTTTCACCCAGTCAAAGACAATTGGTGGAAATAATCAAAGCTTTATCGCAACAGGTGAGTATCCTGATCCTTGATGAACCTACATCTTCACTCACGATCAATGACGCCCGCAACCTTTTTAAGATATTAAAAGGATTGGCAAAAAAAGGCGTTGCCATTGTCTACGTTACCCATCGACTTGCGGAGGTTTTTGAAGTTGCCGACCGTGTTACTGTTTTTAAAGATGGCAAGGTTACCGGAGTGCGAAAAATTGCTGAGACAACTCCTGACGAACTAATTTTCCTGGAAGTTGGCAGAGAGCTGTCCTTTGAACCAAGTAAATTCCGGACTGCCCAAACCTCGCCAGTTATGCTCGAGATTGATAATCTGGTTTCAGCTCCTGTAAAAAACGCTTCATTTAAGGTAAAAGCTGGCGAAATTGTATGCCTTGCAGGTTTGGTTGGCGCAGGCAGGACAGAATTATGCGAGACGATTTTTGGCATACGAAAAATTGAATCCGGAACAATCAAAGTTAGAGGTGAAGAAATAAATCCCCAGCATCCGATCGATGCCATGCGAGCCGGCATTGCCATGGTGACTGAAGATAGACGAAATGCGGGGTTGTTTCTAGGCATGAGCGTTTCGGACAACATCATCTCGGCGAATCTTGAAAAAGTCACAAAAAATAATGTTATTGACAGGCAGGCGGTTAAAAAAATTGCCGTTGATTCTATTAAGATGCTTAAAATCGTCACACCAGATGCAGACAGGCAAGTGATGTATCTGAGCGGAGGAAACCAGCAAAAGGTACTCCTGGCAAGGTGGCTGGTCAGAAAACCCGAGATATTAATTGTTGACGAACCCACACGGGGCGTGGATGTGGGGGCTAAATCTGATCTATATGAAATATTACGCGAATTGGCACGAGAAGGCGTCGCAGTCCTGGTTGTTTCATCCGATCTCCCGGAGGTTTTGGCATTGGCTCATCGAATCGTTGTCATGTCTGAAGGCAGGACAGTGGGTGACAGGGATGCAAAAGAAATGGATGAAATCAAGATATTGCAATTAGCAACACCAAAAAATGTTGGAAACGGAGGAATTTAAAAAACCATTATGGCAAAAGTAAAAGAAGTTTACGCAGGATCAGAAACAGAAAAAGGAAAGAGGAACATTTCCTGGCTGGTTAATAGAATTTTATATAACCGGCCCCTTTTACTTGTTTTTGTTATTTTTATTATGAGCATCATTATGGCTTTGGTTTTCCCAAGGGTTTTTCCACAAAGAGACAATTTTGCTGCCATTTTATTGGATACTGCACAGAGCGGAATTCTCACTGCAGGCATGTTAGTGCTTCTCATTTGCGGGGTGTTTGATTTATCGGCCGGTTCAACTATGGCGTTTGCAGGGATTGTTGCTGGAATTCTTGTCAAGAATGTTGGCGCGCCAGTCATTGTCTCAATATTGGCAGGTATCCTGACCGGATCAATAGTTGGGATGATAAATGGATTAATTATCACCAAGCTGCGCATCAATGCGCTTATTACGACATTAGCCATGCAGGGTATTCTAAAAGGCGTTACTCAAATGGTTTCCCCGTCTGGCGTGGCTAATCTGCCTGACAAATTTAAACCTTATGGGCAGTCTGTCTTTTTTGGATTGCAGTCCCCATTCTGGGCGATGGCAATTGTTGTTTTGGTGATGTGGTTCTTACTCAGCCGCGTCAGATTCTTCAGACAGTTTTATTTTGTGGGGAGCAACTCCAAAGCTGCCACATTATCCGGCATAAAAGTACCGCGGTTGACCGTAATTGGATTTACGATCATGGGAACGCTTGCCGGGTTGGCAGGAACGCTGCTAGCTTCAAGACTCAGTAATGCAGTGGTTTTAGCGGGAACAGGCGTTGAACTGCGGGCGATCACAGCAGCGTTGATGGGCGGCGCCAGCCTCTCGGGAGGCGTTGGTACTGTCCCAGGTGTGTTCCTTGGGGTTTTATTTATGGCTTTGATTCAAAATATGTTAATTATTTCGCACGTGCCGGTTTTTTGGCAGAGCATAGTAACCGGTGTGGTTCTTTTAATTGCCATAGGTATTGACCAATTCGGCCAAAATAGAAAATAAAATTTTGAAAGGAGGATACTGAAAAAATAAATTTTGGTAATTCAAAATCAGGAAATAAAAATATTTAAAGGAGAATAGAAATGTCCAAAAGTTTAGTATGTCGAATTATTCTTGCAACCGCCATAGTATCACTCGCGCTGGCTGGATGCAAAGCCACCGAGACAGCAGCTCCCACCACCACGGGTGGGGCTATTGGCAGCGCTGATAGGGAAAAACAAGAATATGTATGGATATCCAACTTTTCAAGCCTGCCCCTCTTCGTTGAGCGGGTTTACCCAGCACTCGATGCCTTCGCTGAAGATTTTAATGTTGTAGTTCGCAAAGCTGGCCCGACGACTGATGACCTGGCTTCATACATCGCCACAGTTGAGACCGAATGCGCCGCAAAACCAGCAGGTGTCATTGTTGTGGGTGGGTGGGATCAATCACTTCAGGAACCTGTAAATAAATGTCTTGAAATGAAAGTGCCGGTAGTTGTAACCGATGGTGACCTGCCAAATTCCAACCGATTAAGCTATGTGGGAACCAACTGGTACAACCTGGGCGTCCTGATGGCAAAATATCAGATTGCTGAACATGAGAAACGTGGTTGGGCTACTGGTAAAGTAGCGATTCTCTCCCCCATTTCTTTCCAGAATATGCAGGAAGCCCGCGAAGGGATTAAAGATACCCTCGCCGGAACTACTATTGAAATCGTTGCCATTGAGGATAACGAATCAAATGCCTCCATCGCCGCACAGAAAACTGCTGCAGTACTGGCAGCTTATCCTGATCTGACCGGCTTATTTGGCCTGGATTCAGAATCTCCTCCTGGAATCGTTGCCGCATTAGATGAAGCAGGGAGAACCGGAGAACTGATTGTTACTGTAAACGAAGCTGGCCTGGAATTCTTCAATACGATCAAAGATGGCAAGGTAAACCTGATCACAATTGAGAAATATGATGTGATGGAATATCTCGCGCTGTCAATGCTCTATATGTGGAATAACGATTCAATCCGGCCTGCCGGTTTGGATCCCTGGACAAACAACTGGATGCCGAAAGTAATCGACTCCGGTTTGATCACAGTCACAGAAGATAACGTAAGCGAGATTATTGAGTTCTACACAAAACAGCAAGCTGAAAATAAGTAAATCCTTTGATTAAAAGGGATTGAACAAAAAAGGGGAAGTGCAAATTATTGCTTGCACTTCCCCACCTTAAGGAATTATTTTAATTATTTGTGGTAAAGCAATTTTCGTGATGCGATTAATTGGCGGTTTTTTTGGAGGAGCTGATGGAACGATTTGAAGGAAAAATTGTCCTTGTAACCGGGGCATCCGCTGGTATTGGACGGGCGACATTATTGGCATTTGCCGATGAGGGCGCAATTGTAATAAACGCTGATATATCGGAAAAATTGGGACAGGAAGTGATTGAAGAGATTCAAGAACATGGCGGCCAGGGCTTATTTGTGAAGACGGATGTATCCAAACATGACCAGGTAAAAAAACTGATCGAAATTATTATTGAAAAATTTGGCAGATTAGATATTGCCTTTAATAATGCCGGCGTCGAAGAACCGCAGATGTGTAAATTGGCAGACATCTCTGAAGAGAGCTGGGATCGCGTCCAAAGTATCAATTTGAAAGGAATCTTCCTCTGCATGAAATATGAAATTCCTCAGATGCTGAAACAGGGAAAGGGTGTCATTATCAACACGGCTTCAACCTGCGGTATTGTTGCTGAACCTGATGTTGCCAATTACGTTGCCAGCAAGCATGGCGTGGTTGGCTTAACCAGAGCAGCCGCAGTGGATTATGCCGAAAAGAATATCCGTATCAATGCCATTTGCCCGGCAACCACGTTAACAGACCAGGTTCGCAGGGTCACGAATAATGATCCGGAGATTCTTAAACTTTTAGCGACATACCAACCCATGAAGCGTATGGGAAAGCCGTCTGAAATCGCAGCTGCTGTCCTGTTTTTAGCTTCAGACGATGCATCTTTTATGACAGGCCATCCCCTGGCTGTTGACGGCGGAGCTCTGGCGATTTAGTTTTCGAAAAGAAAGCGAATACTTCATGATTGAATTGACCAACTTACAGCGTGAAGAATACAAAAAAAACCTGATGCCATTCTGGAGCAAAGGCAATGGCATTCACCTCAAGGGCGGCAAAGGAGTTTATCTTGAGGATATTTCCGGCAAGAAATATCTGGATTTAACCACGCTGATGTTTGTCAATTATTTGGGCTTTGGCAACGAAGAAATTGCCGAAGCGATTTCTGATCAGGCCAAGATTTTAACAACAGTACACCCGCATTTTGAGACTGACCTGAGATTGGCATTGGCAAATAAACTGGCACAAATTGCACCAAAACATTTGAATCGTATTTCGTTTTCAACCGGAGGCGGACCTGCCAATGAATCTGCAATGAAAATAGCCCTTAAGAACGTCGCTGGTTCAAAGAATTTTGTCACGATGTGGGGAGCCTATCATGGCGATACTTTCACTGCTGCGGCAGCAACCTTTGAGTCCACCTTGACTCAGGCACCGTATGGTAACACGACGGTACTTTTTAATTACATTTCCAACCTGAATAATGTTTTTGTACGCGTCCCTCACCCATATTGCTACAGGTGCCCCTTGAACCTCCAGAAAGAAAGCTGTGGGATTGCCTGCGCAGATTTACTGCGGTCTTGTATTCGTAATGGGGTGGTGGGACCTTTGGCTGGGATTATCCTGGAACCCATTCAATCTGCCGGAGGACAATTTCCTTTCCCGAAGGAATATTTAGCAAAGGCGAAATCCATCAGCGAGGAATTCGGATCTGTCCTTATTTTTGATGAAATTCAGACTTTCTGCAGGACAGGTGAATGGTTTGCGGCGGATTATTTTGATGTTGAACCAGATGTGATTACCTTCGGCAAGGGTTTGGGCGGGGGCGTGCCGATTGCAGGGATCATCATTCACGACAGATTAAAACCATTTGAAGATTTAATGGAAGATTTGCATACATTTCAGAACAACCATATTGGCTTTGCTGCGGCAATCAAGACCATTGAAATTATCGAAAGAGACAATTTGCTTGAAAACGCCAAAAAAATGGGCCACTATTTTACTAATAAATTAAACGACCTGCAAAAAGAATATCCGGAAATTGGGGACATCCGCGGGCCAGGACTGAAAATCGGGGTTGAATTGGTCAGTGATCCTGTCTCAAAGTCAGCCAATTCCCAGAGCATTGACTGACAAAATTCTAGCAAAGGCTGTTGACAAAGGGTTAATTTTTCAAATAACTGGTGAAAGCATCCTAAAAATCAAGCCAGCGCTGATTATCAAGGAGAATGAAATCGATGAAGCTATAGGCATCTTATCTGAATCATTTAAAGAGATTTTGAGAAAATGAGATTGTGATTTTGCATTATTTTCAGGAAATGACATTGACTTTTTTAGAAAAATGAATATATAATGCAAACGATAGCACGGATTTTTATTTTGTAAGCCAAAAATAATTTTAGGAGAGAAGAGAATGGTAGCAAACACTGAAATTAAAGAAAAAAATAACCGGACCTCATTTTTAAAACGCTTGGTCCAAATAGATGAAATTGGAGTATTGGGATCTTTCGTCCTCATCTGCGTTTTATTGGCAGTATCCACTGAGCATTTCGCTGAAGTTGGAAATGTTCTGGCTGTTATCCGGCAGGCTTCTTATTATGGCATGATGGCTGTAGGAATGGTTTTTGTGATCGCTCAGGGAGATATTGACCTTTCTGTGGGTTCACTTTATAACCTGGTTACCATGACCCTGGCTTTTGCCTGCCAAAACGGCATGCCGGTAAATTTTGTCATTCCTTTGGGGTTATTAATGGGCGCGTTATTTGGCTTTGTGAATGGCGCCTTATCGATCCTCTTGAAAATCCCGATGATCATTGTCACCCTGGGAACTACAACGATTTACGGCGGTTTAAGCCTGGTCGTCGGCGCCGGCTCATCTTTATCGAAATTTCCCAAGGATAACTGGTTCTTTGACACGTTCAGCGGAAAGTTATTTGGTGTTGTACCCGGCAAGCGTTGTCATGCTAGTTGTTTTAGCAATTATTGGTTATATCCTGTTCAACCATACAACCTATGGCCGCTACACCTGTGCCATCGGCGCCAATAAACAGGCTGCAAAATTTGCAGGCATCAATATTGAGCTGTATCGATTGATTACCATGACCTTCAGCGGCGTCTGCGCTGGCATTGCCGGTATCGGAATTTTCGGCTTCTTAAAAGCCGCCGATCCCAGCGTAGGTAAGGGGTCAGAAATGATGGCGATTTCCGCAGCGATCATCGGCGGTGCCAGTCTGGCTGGCGGTGCTGGGAGTATTGTTGGTGCCATTTTGGGTGCTTTGATCATTTCAGTTATTCGCAATGGCATGGTGCTAATGGGAGTCAATGTCTACTGGCAAGGGGTCGTCACTGGTGCAACCATCATCCTTGCAGTTGCCTTGGATTACATTATCAAACGACGACGTGGATCGTAAAAGAGAGGAGGTCTATGAAATATTGGATTAGGAATACAAAAATCAAATCAAAAAAATAAATAAGGAGACAATCAATGAGTAAGAAACTGTTAGTTCTACTGTCAATGGCAATCCTGTCTGCAATGATACTTGCAGCATGCCAACCTGCAGCCCCGGCTGCCGAAGAAGCTGCCCCGGCCGCTGAAGAAGCTGCCCCCGCCGCTGAAGAAGCTGCCCCTGTTGCAGAAGAACCTGCCGAGAAAGTTTATTTGGCAATGGCCATGCACCACAATATCCCTTACGTTATGCAGATGAAAGCTGGCTTTGAAGATTTCTGCAAATCAGTGGATGATGTGACCTGCGAATTCTCCGCACCAAACCAAATCGATCCTGAGCAATCCATCGCCATGTTCCAGAACTTCGTAACCAAGGGAGCCAAGGGCGTGATCGTGAACTGCGTTCCGGCAGATACCTGGGTGGAACCGATCAAAACCGCTGTTGAAGAAACTGGTGTTTTGGTTAACAGCCTCGACGTTGCCTGCCTCAAGGAATCGAACTTCAATGTCCAGGTGGGCCCGCTCTATTACCCACAGGCGCAGGTTTTCTCGAAAGCCTTCTTTGATATGCTGGCGAAAAAGGGTGTGACCTCCGGACAGGTAGTCTTTGGCTATTGCGCTCCTGGTTACGAAAGCCAGGAATCCCGCAACCGTGCCTTCTTGGAAGAATGTGAAGCCCGCGGCGGATATGAGTGCATCGGTTCTCTGGATTCCGGCCATGCTGCCGACCTGAACTATGCCTTCTGGGAAAATATCAATACCAAATATCCCGACATGGTTGCAGGCGCTGGCGCTTGCGCTTTCGACGGACCGAACCTCTTCAAGCTCAAACAACAGGTTAGCGGCGATTTCTGGATCGGCACCTATGACCTCGAGCCTGAGACTCTTGAAGGATTGAAGATCAGGCGACATTATTGCTGCTATTGGCAATAACCCGCACCTGAATGGCTATGTGGCTGGCAAAATGCTCTACGAACATGTTAAGAGCGGCGAGCCTTTGATGCAGGGTGCTGTTGTTGATACTGCACCTGAAGTTGTAACCTTCGAGGATATCGATGTGTTCATGGAACGCGAAGCAAGCGCTGATGCACGGCTAGAATACACCATGAGCCTGATGGATACTGTATATACCGATATTGACTCAGTTATTGCACCAATGCCCTAAGATTTAATTAAGTTAGTGAGCTGTCCTTAAAAAACAGCTCACTAACTGTTTTCAAATGGAATTATTATTTTTATTTTTACAGGAGAAAAAGTGGACAACATGAACGCGAACAACCCTCAGGAAGAACTAATTAAGCTTGAACACATTACCAAACGTTTCGGTGGCGTCACTGCTTTAGAGGATGTTTCATTTTCAATTAACCGTGGCGAAGTACATGCCATTGTGGGTGAAAACGGCGCAGGTAAAAGCACATTGATGAAATTGTTGGCGGGCGTTCAGGAACAGGATGAAGGCAATATTTACATCAACGGTGAGCTTGTTCACCTTTCATCACCTGAAGTATCCGAGAAAAAGGGGATAGCGATGGTTTTTCAGGAGTTAAACCTTTTCCTTCCTCTTTCGGTTGCTGCGAATATTTTTATCAAACGTGAATTAAAGAGTGGCAATGTCTTGTTAAATGAACTTGGTATGTGCAATCAGGCTTCGAAAGTCCTTGATTCGTTACTGGTTGATATCGATCCGAAGGCAAAGATATCATCATTAAGTACTGGCCAAAGGCAGATCGTTGAAATTGCGCGCGCGATCAATCGCGGCACCAATGTTGTCATTATGGATGAACCCAATTCAGCTTTAAACGAGCATGAGACTAAAGCATTATTCAAGATTATTGAAAATTTGAAACAGTGCGGAATCACAATTTTATATGTATCACACCGGCTTGAAGAAGTTTTCAAGATTTCGGAAAGAATTTCTGTCCTGCGCGATGGAAAATATGTTGGCACGTGGGAAACAAAAAAGACGAATGTTGAAGAAATAGTCTCAAAAGTGGTTGGCAGGCGCTTGGGAGATATCTTCCCGGAACGAAAACCGTATACCGGTAAAAAAGAGACAACGATAACATTGAAAGACCTGGTTCTGGGTTTCAACACCAACCCAATTGAATTTCGAGCCAACCGCGGTGAAATTCTTGGATTGGCAGGGCTGGATGGCTCGGGAGTGCAGGAAACCCTGCATAATATGTTCGGACTTGAGGAAAAAAGAAAACCAATTTCCCTTACCTATGGCGATTTGCAGATGGAAAAAATCAATCCACGTTTTCTTATCAAGAAGGGTTGGGCTTTTATTCCGGCTGATCGCCGAAACCAGGGCTTGATGCTCAATTGGTCGATTTTACTGAATTCCTCCCTGGTCATCCTACAAAGGTTGATTAATAAAGTGGGTTTGATCAAGCACCAGGAGGAAAAGAGAACAACCAAGGAAAGTATTAAGAAATTCAGCATTGCTACAGACTCACTTGATAAAAAAGTCCATAATTTATCCGGTGGCAATCAGCAAAAAGTTGTTTTGGCAAAATGGATGGCTTCGCAACCTAATGTCCTTGTTTTGAACGATCCCACCAGAGGCATTGATGTGGGTACGAAGCAGGAAATATATAAGATGATCATCGATTGGGCGAACCAGGGTTTTACGGTTCTTTTCACTTCTTCAGAATTTGATGAAATTTTAGGAGTATGCGATCGCATTCTTGTCTTTTATAAGAACGAAATTGTCAAAGAGTTTGAAAGAGGTAAGGTTAAAAAAGAGGAATTGATGCGCTATGTTCTGGGCGGAGGCGGTGAATGAAACCGCTGAAAAAAAAGTAGCACAAGCAGTTTGAAAATAATATAAGGAGAAAAAATGGCTAGCATTCAGACTGTCCGTGGTGAGATCAAAGATAGTGAAATGGGATTGACACTGCCGCACGAGCATATTTTCCTGGATCTCAGCTATTACTGGAGCGGGGAACCAAAAGAAATGTCAAAGCGGGCGTTTTTCGCGCAAAAAATGTCTTTGGATGTTCGCTCAGAAGCAATTTATAATCCCTGGGCTTTCAGGGATAACACCATTCTGGATGATTTTGAAAGCGCTAAATATGAGTTGAATGCTTTCAAATCCTTTGGCGGAAAAACCATTGTAGATGTGACAGCCTACGCGTGTATGGGGAGAGATCCGGTTGCACTGCTAAACGTCTCTGGCTTGACCGGGGTGAATGTGGTCATGTCAACGGGGCGCTATTCGGAACCTTCAATGGATGAAAATGAACATAAGATGAGCATTGAAGATATTGAAAAACGTATGCTTGATGAATTTAAGGATGGCGTTGGCAATACGGGCATCAAACCAGGCCTGTTGAAAGTTGGATTCCAGGGCGAGTTGGATAAGGAAAGCGAAATCAAGTCCTTACGGGCTGCTGCAAGAGCTCAAAAGAAATTAGGGTGTGGCTTGAACATTCATTCAAATATCTGGCAGCCGGAAGCGCATAAATTCCTGGATATCGTTGAAGAAGAGGGGGGGGATGTCAATCGCGTTGTTCTCAGCCATATGGATTTTACCGGGGATGATTTTGAATACCATGATTCACTGGCAAAGCGTGGTGCTTATGTGGAATATGATACCTTCGGCTGCGAATGCGTAGCTGATCCGCTGGATACCAACGTTTGGTTCAAATCAGATGGACAGAAAATCGGCTTCGTAAAAAAACAGATTGAATTGGGGAATGTTGACCGCCTGCTCTTATCTGGTGACATGTGCCTCAAGCTCTTTCATACGAAATGGGGGGGCTGGGGTTACTCACACATTCCCAAGCATATCTTCCCGCGCATGCGGGGCATTGGAATTACCGCCGAACAAATTAATGCCATGTCTGTAGAAAATCCGAGGCGAGTATTCTGTTATTGATAAGATCAAGGATTTAAGAGTTTTGATTGGATGAGGCAAGTTCGCCGGTAAAAATAAAATTTATCCTGCGCTTTCCATTCGCGAGTGCAACTGGGAATCAAGATTCAAAGAATCTTGATTAAGAGTTTTTTGAAGAAGGACCCGTTTGGCTGTTGCTGCCATAACATGGATTTCGGAATGAAATTTCTGGTTGGCAGCAAGGATAATGGCAATGAATACAGATAACTATTTTCTTCTCAAAGATAAAGTAGCAATTGTCACCGGTGCAGGCTCTGGAATTGGAAGAGAAATCGCAAGGGAATTTGCGAGAAGAAAGGCGATTGTTGTTTGTGCTGGCAGGCGCAGAGATAAACTGGATGAGACGGTAAGACTGATCACCTCAGAAAATGGAGTCTCAATCGCTGTCGCTACCGATGTTTCACAAAAAGCACAAGTTGATCAATTGGTTGAAAAAACAATTGATATGCATGGAAAGATCGATCTTCTTTTCAATAATGCCGGTAGTTTTCAATGTTTGGGGCCGGTTTGGGAAGTTGATCCGGATGCGTGGTGGCAGGATGTTAGGACCAATTTATTCGGTACGATGCTGTGCTGCCATGCTGTTTTACCGCATATGATCAAAAGAAATGCAGGCGTCATCATCAACATGGATGGCGGTGGGGGCACGCCAGGCCCCAATATTGGCGGATCCGGGTACGGAACTTCAAAAGCAGCCATTGTTCGTTTTACTGAGACCCTGGCAGGTGAATTATCCAGAATTAATTCCGATGTATTGGTTTTTGCTTTAAATCCGGGCACCGTGAATTCGGAAATGGTGCAGCATCTGATGTCTCAAAAAGAGAAGTCATTATGGACAAATCATCTCAATAAAGTAATCGGGACAAATGAAGAGGCGCCTTTCACCGCTTGCGCCGAAGCATCCATAAAATTATTGGAAATTGCCAGCAAAGAATTATCAGGAAGGACTTTTCATTCGGATACGAATTTTGATGCGATTGATAAAGAGAAAGAAAAAATCCACAAAGAAAACCTCTATGTTTTTAAATGGGTAACCAACAAACTGGTAAAGGAGGATTAGCAAAGTGAAATTATTTAATAATGGTGAAGTGGCATTGGTTACGGGAGGTTCTACTGGCATCGGCCAGGCTGTTGCACGGGCGTTTGCAAGGGAAGGTGTAAAAGTCGCAATAGCTGACTTGAATTTAAAAGATGGGGTTGAAACAGAAAAACTAATTATCAATGAGGGCGGCGAGGCAAAGTTTTTTACCTGTGATGTATCAAAGGCAAAAGATGTCAGCAATTTAATAGATGGCATCGTAAGCCATTTTGGCCGGCTTGATTATGCCAATAATAACGCCGGCATTGGTGAACCTAAACGCGTAAAACTTGACCAGGTCGATGAAGCCGATTTTGATAGTGTCATAAGAATAAACCTTAAAGGCGTCTGGTTGTGTATGAAATATGAAATCCCGGTGATGATAAGACAGGGGCGCGGGGCAATTGTTAATACCTCGTCAATCTGCGGATTGGTTGGCTCACTGCCTTTGCTCAGTTCTTATGTTGCATCAAAACATGGAGTGGTAGGTTTGACAAAAGCAGCAGCGCTGGATTATGCCAAAGATGGTATCCGCATCAATGCGGTTTGCCCGGGATCAGTTTTAACGCCGCAGCTGAAAAAAGTTACTGAAAAAGACCCCTCGGAAATTGAATATCAGGCCAGCCTTCACCCGGTCAACCGCCTGGGGACGACTGATGAAATTGCCAACGCGGTCCTTTGGCTTTGTTCGGATGCTTCTTCCTTCGTTCATGGCTATCCACTGGCTGTGGACGGAGGTTACGTCGCCAAATAACTAAATTAATTGAGCAGGAGGTAACATGTATCTGGCAGAAAGAAATTATGGATGCCGTTTGGCTACGGATGGCACCCTAAAGGGGATGCGTACCGTCGTGATGGAAAACAAGAAAATCAGGTTAACCATATTGGCAGATAAAGGTGCGGATATTTATGAATTCCTTTATAAGCCGTATGACCTTGATTTTTTATGGCGGTCGCCAATGGGAATCCGTGATCCGCGTTATTTTGTACCTTCGTCTTCAAGCGAGAAATGGGGATTCTGGTTCGATTACCTGGAAGGCGGCTGGCAGGATGTACTTCCGAGCGCGGGGCCTGCCTGCAATTACCGGGGAGCAGATTTTGGCTTGCATGGAGAATCCAGCACCATTCCCTGGGAATTTCGAGTATTGGAAGACACGCCTGATTGCGTTTCTGTAGCTTTCTGGGCACGAATGTATCGAACCCCCTTCTATATCGAAAAAGTGGTCACTTTAAGAGGGGAAGAAAGCATTGTTGATATCAATGAAAAAGTGATCAATGAAGGCAAAGAGCCCATGGAAATGACCTGGGGGCAGCACCCTACTTTCGGAGAAAATTTCATAAATGAAAATTGCGTTATTGATACGGATGCAAAAAAGCTGCATGTTGCCGGTGGACTGCAGGATGAGAGGCCGCGTTTCGAAATGGATAAGACCTTTAATTGGCCCTTGGCGACCTCAAAAAACGGCGAAAAGATAGATGTGAGCAAGGTCCCGCCGCGGAGCAACGAGACCGCCGATATGCTTTACTTATCCGAATTGACCGAAGGCTGGTTTGGATTAACGGATACTAAAAAGAAATTGGGATTTGGATTGGTTTGGCCGCTGGAAGTGTATCCTTACCTCTGGATATGGCAAGTTGCAGGCGGGGCGTTTGGATATCCTTTTTACGGGCGCAATTACAACATGGCACTTGAGCCATTCTCCAGCCTTCCCGGGCCGGGCTTGACAGAAGCAGCCAGAAACGGAACTGCCATCAAGCTCAAAGCCGGTGAAGAGGTTGCATTACCGATGAAAGCGATTGTATATGAAGGCTTAACCCGGGTCAAACGAATTACAAAAAACGGTGAAGTGCTTGGAAAATAGCTGGAGAAATGATGGATATTGAAAAATTGATCTCACAAATTATTGAAGAAGTTGTTCCGTTAACACAAAAACTGGTTTCTTTTCCTTCGATAAATAAACCGCCTCATGGTCAGGAAGGGGATTGCCAAAATTATATTTCTGCATGGCTAAAAGCAGTTTGCGATGAGGTGGATGTTTTTGAGCCCACCAGTGTTGAGGGAATCGAATCACATCCTTCATACTGGCCTGGGCGTGATTATTCCAATCGCCCCAATGTGGTTGGGGTAATTAAGGGAAGCGGCGGTGGAAGATCACTCTTGCTTAATGGCCATGTGGATGTGGTGCCTGATGATCCCAAACCCTGGATCCATGAGCCTTTTTCCGGAGAAATTGTGGAAAAGCGGATTTATGGACGCGGAAGCCTGGACATGAAGGGCGGACTGGCAGCCGGGATGATAGCGTTAAAAATCATCCGTGAATCAGGCATTAAGCTTGCTGGTGACGTGATTTTAGAAAGTGTGGTGGACGAGGAATACGCAGGCGCCAATGGAACCCTGGCCTGCATATTAAAGGGATATAAAGCGGACGCTGGAATTTCGATGGAGCCAACCTGGATGGAAGTAGGAACTTCCATGCGTTCAGGCAGGCTCTATGAAATTAAGGCTACCGGAATTGCGGGTATGCCAATTGGAATTGAAGGCAATGCCAATCCGGCATACATAATCAGCCGCATGGCCCTGGGGGTTGAGGAATTTGACCGGCAGAGAAATCAGGCAGTTGTCAACGATCCTCTCTTCTCCAAAAATCCCTGGCCGCTGCCTGCGATCACTGTAAAAATGAAAGCCGGGCAGGTTGAACCGGGAGGATTGATTGGCATTCCTGACAATTCATGGCTGCACACCTGGGTGTATGGATTGCCGAATTCCACCGCAGAACAATTGGATCATGAAGTATTCACGTTCTTTAATGAGTGGATTGAGAAAGATCCCATCCTTAAGAAAAACAAGCCCTCAATCACCCCCACAACCCGCTTTCTGGATGGTTCAGTCATTCCTCAAGACCACCAGATTGCGCAAACCGTCATCAAATGCGCTCAAAATTCAGCTAACCTAAAAACCGCAGTTACGCCTGTGGATGTTACCGGGGATAATGGATTGCTGGTCAGGCTTGGAAAAACGCCCACGATCTGCTTTGGTCCAGGGGGCGCTAATTTGCATGCGGCAGATGAATACGTAAATATTGAGGATCTAAAAAACCTGGTAAAGACCTACACTCATTCCATCCTGGAGTGGTGCAAATAGTAGTGTAAATCCTTTTTATAGAAGAAAAAAGACCAGGCAAGATATGTGTTTTGCTTGGTCTTTACTTTACCGCGGTTGATTCACGCAGAATTAATTCTGGCGGGATCACCACCATTTGGGGATGATGTTTCTCACTGTTTATTTCCATGAAATAAAAGTTCAATGGCTTTCTCGCCCAAAGATTCGCGATCTTGCCTGATGGTTGATAATGCGGGATTAACCAGGGAACTTAAAGGGATATCATCGTATCCGATAATGGACAGGTCTCTAGGTACAGCAACTCCTGCTTTTTGTGCTGCCCGCATTGCTCCAATTGCCATCAGGTCTGAGCCAGAAGCGATGGCAGTTGGCTTTGGATCGAGATTCCAGAAATGTTTAAACGCAGCTTCCCCATCTTCTGCATGGGTTTGCGCACCGGAGAAAGTGTGGTCAGTCTTCCATTTGAGGCCAGATTCTTCGATGGCCTGCTTGTAGCCAGCCATATAGGCGTTAGAGGAGGAGAGATTCATGGGTCCGAGAATAAACGCTATTTCAGTATGTCCCGTATCAATCAAATGTTTTGCGGATAAATTGGCACCCAATTTATGGTCAACGCACACAGCGCTGATCTGCGGTTTCTCCGCCAGGAGGTCGATCAATACCAGGGGAATCACTTTTGTGTATTTAATATAGGGCGCCGGTGAGGGGTGGACTGGAGTCAGAATAAGAATACCTTCAACCTGGCGCTGACGAAGGATGCGGAGATAGAACTCTTCTTTTTCAGGCGTATTTTCAGCGTTGCATAACAATAAACCCATGCCATGGTTGGCGCAATTCTTCTCAATGGCAGGCATCATACTCGCACACCATTCATCATTAATGTCGCGTACAATCAGACCAATGGTATTCGATCGTCCGGTTCTGAGACTGCGGGCGGCTGAATTGGGCAGGTAACCCATTTTTGTTGCTGCAGCTTTTACCTTTTGTATGGTCTCCGGACTGATACGCTTGTCATCATGCAAAGCACGTGAAACTGTGGATACAGCCACACCCAGGTTTTCGGCAATCTCATAAATAGTTATTTGTTTATTTCTATGCATGACAAATCATTCCGCAAAGATGCTCATCAATTATATAATTCTTTCAATCAAACGTATTGAAAAAAATTGACAGTACTCACAATTCCAATTATAATGCAATCGATAGCATAATCAAAACGTTAAAGGAGCCAAAATGTCCTCACAAATCGATAAAGAAAAATTATATGAATGGTGTCAAATTCCGGTCAATAAATTGGAAGGCCACCCGGATTTAAAAATGAAGGTAAAAATTTTTGACACCAAAGAAGAAGTATTGCAGTGGGCGGCGCAAGATTTGATTGATGAGGTCGTGAAGAACAATGCGGCCGGAAAACCCACCCGCTGGATCTTGCCATGCGGCCCAACAGGCCAATATAAGATTTTTGCAGATATCGTGAATAAAGAAGGTATCAGCCTGAAAAACGTGCATGTTTTCCATATGGATGACTTGCTGGATTGGGAAACCAGGCCTTTGCCTCTGAATCATCCTTTGTCATATCAAGGTTGGATGCGCAGGGCATTTTATGATCCGATTGATCCCTCTCTGGCTATCCCGGAAGAACAAAGACATTTTCCGACCCCATTTGATATTGATTCTGTAAGCCGCGCAATTGAAGCATGCGGCGGAACAGATGCCATGTACACAGGCGTTGGCTACCACGGCCATATTGCGTACAATGAGCCGCCTTACGATCCCTGGCGCACCATCACAGAAGAGGAATTCCTTAATTCAAAATCCAGAATATTACCGATAAATGTTGATACGACTATTGCCGTCAGCCAGAGGGAAATGGGTGGATGTTCGCATATCGTACCGCCATTGGGAATCACCATTGGAATGAAAGACATGCTTTCTGCAAAAAGGATTCGGCTTCTTTCGATAACAGGTTCCTGGAAACGGACCGTATTGCGCATTGCTTTGTTCGGTCCTCAGACTATTGAATATCCAGTAACTTTTGTGCAACGCCATCCGGATTCGATGCTGATCGTTGATCGTGACACGATAGAGCCCGCTTTCAATCTAAATTTCTAATGCCAAATCCAGAGATCGTCGTTGTTGGCAGCCACGCTCCGGCTTTTTATATCCGTACCAGCCGTATTCCCCTGGCTGGAGAGACAGTGATAGGATGGGACTTTGAAGAACCACGGGATGGCGGCAAAGGCTCAAACCAGGCGATCGCAGCTGCCCGATTAGGCGCAAATGTAGCTTTCATCGGTATGGTTGGCAAGGACCGTTTGGGAAACACTCTCTATGAGTGGTTCAAAGAGGAGAAAGTCGACAGCAGATGGCTGCTTCAGCATGACACCTTGCCAACCGGCACCGGTTTTGATATTAAAAATAAAGATAATGATTGTGCTCTGGTTACATGCATGGGTGCGAACGAAGGTTTGACCAAAGAGATAATCGACTTGGCGCTCGCGGATCTTTCGGAGGCGAAAATTTTTTTGACACAATTTGAAATTCCTCCTGAGGTTGCCTTATATGCTGCGAAAAAAGCTTCCCATCATGGGTTGACAAGCATCTTAAATCCGGCTCCCGCAAGTGAAAGGGAATTATCCTATGAGGGGGTTTCAATTCTTGTGCCAAATGAGATTGAAGCAAAAATCATAGCAGGTATTCCACTTGATCAAAAAATCGCCAATAAGGATTTGTTAGCGCTTGTGAAGCAGAAATCGGGCGTAGCGACCATTATTATTACCTTGGGAGATGAAGGGATTTTTGCCCTTAATGGTTCAGATATGTGGCAGGAAAAATCCGAAAAAGTAAAAGTGGTTGATGCAAGCGGCGCGGGAGATCAATTCTGTGCTGCGCTAGCAGTGGGTTTATATGAGGGTATGGATATCAAGACTGCCTGCAGATATAGCATGCGTGCAGCGGCAATCTCGGTCACACGCAAAGGGACAATTTCCGCATTTGTTCGCAGGAAAGAAATTTCATGAAAGCAGCATTGGCTGATTTTCTTTATTCACTGCAACATTTTTAAACTGGAGATTGCTCCAATCGCTAAAAATTTAGAGAATGGGCAAGAAAAAAATGAAAACGACCTTATCACTCCGAGAAGAATTGGGAAAAGCGCTATGCGCGGCGGGAGAAATAAATCATCAAGTTGTGGTTTTATCTCCCGATGTCGGAAAATCAACCAAAGCCCTTGAGTTTAACAAGAAATTTCCAGAAAGATATATCTGTACGGGCATTTCAGAGCAGAACACAATTGGCGTGGCGGCAGGATTGGCATACATGGGATGGACACCCATTGTTGCCGGTTATGCGATGTTTGTGGGAGGAAAAGCCTGGGAGCCATTCAGGAATTCTGTATGCTATCCTGGGCTTAATGTAAAGATTATTGCGACACACGGTGGAATTAATGTTGGCCAGGATGGGGTTACCCACCAATCCATTGAAGATATTGCGTTAATGCGCGCAATACCTGGCTTGACCGTCCTTGCGGCAAGCAGTCCTGAAGAGGTTCTTCCATTGATTAATTTGGCGTTATCAGTGAAAACACCTGTCTATATCCGTCTTGAGCGGGAGGCATCTCCTGCAATTGAAAGGGTCCGCAATCATTATCATATCGGGGGATCAACTCAACTCAAAGATGGCCGCGATGCGACTATCATCGCAATTGGTGGAATGGTGCGAAAGGCGCATGAGGCAGCCATTTTTTTGGAAAAAGAAGGTATTTCTGCCAGAGTGATCAATATGTATTCACTCAAGCCAATTGACAAACGCGCTATCCTCAAAGCAGCTGAAGAAACCCGCTGTATTGTTACAGCTGAAGATCATAATTGTGTGGGTGGTTTAGGCAGCGCTGTGGCGGAAATCCTTGTAAAAACAAACGGTATCCCAATGGAAATGGTAGGTCTGAATGATACCTTCGCGGAAAGCGGCAGTCCTCAGGACCTCTTTAAAAAATATCACTTGACTGTGAAAGATTTAGTCTCAGCCGTTAAAAAGTCTTAAAAAGGCCAGATAAATCCGGAAAACGCTTTTTTAAGTTTTCTGGAAAATCAAGCAATTATGGAAAAGATTTTATTATGGAAAAATTAAACAAAGTCTACCTGGAAAAACAAGCACGGAAAATGCGGATTGATATATTGGAAATGATCCGTGCGGCTGGAAGCGGTCATCCAGGCCCCGCTTTTTCAATTGTGGAAATCATGGCCTTTTTGTATTTCCATCAAATGCACCTTGACGCCAAAAATCCCAAGTGGGAAGAAAGGGACCGGATCGTTTTATCCAAGGGGCATGCATCTCCCACCTTGTATGCCGCGATGTATGAAAAAGGATATTTTGATGAGAAAGTGATGTTATCTCTGCGGAAAATGGGAAGTCCACTGCAGGGCCATCCCAGCTCGAAGATGACCGGAGTTGATGCTACAACCGGCTCATTAGGATTAGGATTATCCCAAGCGGTCGGCATGGCAATCGGTGCAAAAATACTCAATTCCAACGTCAAAGTATATGCGATTATCGGGGATGGCGAATGTGATGAGGGCCAGATATGGGAAGCGGCCTTATTTGCCAGCCACCATCAATTGGACAATTTGATCGTTTTTGTTGACAATAATCATGACCAATATGAAGGCGAGGTATGCAAGGTGCTCAATTTGGAACCCCTTGATAAGAAATGGCTTTCATTCGGATGGCACACGAAGAAAATTAATGGCCATGATTTTGAGGAGATCAACGATTTTGTAAATGAATGCGAAAATATAAAATCGTCCCCGCATATTGCCATTGCACAGACGATCAAGGGCTTTGGCGTCACCTTTATGCAAGGGAACTCAGCTTTCCATGCCAGGGCATTAACCGATGAGGAACATCAAGCCGCCATATCAGAACTTAAATCACAGTAATTATGGCAATATACTTCTTCTCATATTAAAATAGAAAATAATTTATAACCATGAAAACTGCAATATCAGATGGTTAATATTTATTTTGTTTTAAGAGAAGGGACAAGGAGGAAATTAACATGCCGGTGATTGCAGAAAACAAAAATCCAATGACTATTGCGGAATTCGAGGCGCTTTTTGAGTCCCTAAAAAATTGGGGGAAATGGGGATCCAATGATGAAAATGGAACGCTTAACTACATCACCCCGGAAAAAATTATAGCTGCTGCTGCTTTGGTAAAGAGCGGACGAAGCGTTTCTTTGGAAATTCCAATTAATACCATTGCAGGGCCGGATAATCCCAATCCTGCCCTTTATTACATGAATACAACACACGAAAATGGCAGCGGGGATATTCGGTTTGCCACTGATTTCTTCGCAATGCAGTTCCATGGAGATTGCCATACCCACATTGACGCCTTATGCCATATTGCTTACAAAGACCAGCTTTATAACGGCAAAAATGCAAATTTGGTAAATGCACGAGGCGCTTCTGAATTGGATATCACTGCCTATGCCCACGGTATTGTCGGCAAAGGGGTGCTTATTGATATGCCGAGATATTTCGGCGTGAAATGGCTTGAACCAGGCTATGCTGTAACGCGTGAAGAGATTGAAGCTGCAGAAAAAGCCGAAGGTGTGAGGCTTGGGGAGGGTGATATCATGGTTTTTCGCACTGGCCACCACCGGCGCAGACTTGAATTAGGCGCCTGGAATTGCGGTTCCGATGGCGAGGGGCGTGCGGGACTTGATCCCCGCAGTCTGGCTTTGCTCCACGAACGCAAAGTGGCTGCCTTCCTGCCTGATGGGGATGGGGAAACGGTGCCAAGCCCGATTAAGGAAATCGAGAACCCCATCCATCCGCTTCAAATTACAGCGATGGGCATGGCATGTACTGACAGCCTGCAGTTTGAAGAATTGGTAAAAGTCTGCGAGGAAGAAAGACGCTGGGAATTCCTTGTGGTTATTGCCCCATTGCGTTTGCCGAAAGGCACAGGTTCGCCGATTAATCCCATCGCAGTATTTTGATAAATTTGGACATCACCAATCAATTTGATTACCTGACAACTCAGGAAATACAAACCAAGAAAGGAAATAATGAATAATCAAATGCGGCGGTTTGAGGAAAAAGTTGCTTTAGTAACTGGTGCGACCAAGGGAATTGGGCAGGCAACAGCAATAAGGCTGGCTTCTGAAGGGGCTTTTGTGGGTGTAAATTATCGCGCGTCGGGTGATCCCAGCCAAACGCTTGATCAAATTAAGGCGATTGGGGGTAAGGCGTTTCCTGTAAAAGCCGATATGCAAAAACCAGATGAGATTATCGCGATGGTAAAAGAAGTCGCACTACAAGGCGGCCGTTTTGATTATTTGGTCAGCAATGCTGCCATTAATCCCTTGCTCAAGTGGGACGAGACCACGGTTGAAGATTATGACCGCATTCAGGAAACCAATCAACGCGGGACGTGGGTTGTATGCCAGGCCGCCGCAAAGCAGATGATCAGTGAAGGCCATCCGGGGGCAATTGTGTGTGTGTCCTCCATGTCAGCCTGGGTTGGCGCTCCTGAACAGTCTGTTTACTGCGCTACCAAAGCCGGTATTTGCATGATCACAAAAAGTTTAGCCATTGTGTTGGGACCGCATGACATACGCATTAATGTGGTTCTGCCAGGCAATATTGCCACTCCAATGAGCAAGGAATTGCAGGAACCAGGTTCCGCTTCACGCATCTATTACGAATCGCGGACACCCCTTGGCAGAATCGGTGAGGCCAGCGAAGTGGCTGCTGCGATCGCTTTCTTATTAAGCGATGATGCGAGCTATATCAACAGTTCAGAGTTGCTTGTAGATGGCGGCTATGTCGTCAATGCTGAGTAATTCGTTTGAAGCAATTTCTTGAATCAAATTGAGGAAAAATTGTGGTTGACTTCGAAAAATCATGCTTTTGTGCGAAATAAATTTATATAGAAATCTCATAGTAACAAATCAGGCATAATTGTAAAGGAGAGGTTTTATGAGTTTATCGGAATTGATGTGGGGTCCAGTTCGGTCAAGGCTGCTGTTTATCAAGAAGACGGAAAATTATTGGCGTTGGCTAATAATGAAATTGAACCGCTTCATCCACAATCCTGGTTGGTGGGAAACTGATCCGGAAAGCGTTTGGGAAGCCACAAAAAAGGATTTGGTTGAATTAATAAATCATGCGTCGGTTCAAAAAGACCCTCCCAAAGCGCTGGCTATCAGTGCATCCGGCAGGGAGAATTTTCCTGCTGATAAGAACGGAAACCCGCTGGGAAACAATATGATGGGTGCGGATATACGCGGGGAAGAATTCGAAATCCCACCCAAAGGAGCTCCATCTCCTGAACCTTGGACGCTTTCCTGCGGACATCTGCGCGAGCGCATGGACCCTGTTTTCAGGCTGCAATGGTGGCGCAAGTATCATCCGGAAATTATTGACAAGACAAAATTTTATCCAGACTGGCACGGATTTTTGACAATGCGATTTTGCGGGCGTAATGTCAGCGAACCCAGCCTGGCTGCTCGCTGGTGCGCTTATGATTTGCAGGAAAACGATTGGTCCAAAGAAAGATTGGCTGAGTATGATTTAAATGAAAATATTCTGCCCGAAGTCTTGCCTCATGGATCGGTCATCGGAGAAATTAATAAAAAGTTGCCAAAGGATACTGGCCTTTCGCCGGATCTAAAAATTGTAGTTGGGGGGCATGATATCAATTGCGCCAGCCTGGGAGCGGGCGCAACATTTTTAGGATCTGCATGCCTGATCAGCGGATCGTATGAGAATGTACTAATTCCTACCTTGATGTTTCCAACGCGTTCGATGTTGTCACGCGGATTATCGATAACCCCTCATTTGGGAAAAATTAATCGCTCAATAGTTGCCACCTGCCCGACAGGAAACGCAGTCCTGAATTGGGCAAGGGAAATATTAAATGCTTCAATAGCGTCAACAACAGAATTGTTAAATGAACGCTCTCCCGAACCCAGCCCGATCATGGCCCTGCCCTATTTATCTGGAGCGATGTTATATTGGGAAAACGGTCGAAAAATCCGCGGGGCCCTGCTGGGATTATCCCTGGCCACAAAACCTGTTGACATCATACAGGCGTTCATGGAAAGCATTGCGTATGACCATGTTAATACCTTCTCCATGTTAAAAGATGAAGGCATTGAAATAAAAAATATAAGGGCTGTAGGCGGGGGAACCCGATCGGGATGGTGGAATCAAATCAAGGCAGACATGGTGCAGACTTGCCTGGAGGTCAGCGCACAAGAGGAACCCGGCACCTTTGGCGCAGCCCTGATCGCGGGATATGGCGCGGGGATTTATCCTGATGTTGATGAGGCAAGCCGAATGTTTTCGGGAACTGCCAATATCTATGAGCCAAATTATTCTCGCACAAAACTGCATCAAGAACGATTGGAGACTTATAAAAGGATTGTGCCGATTCTCCTGTCGGAGGTATTTGATAAGAAATAGAGATTATTTTTTCCATTACAAGATTGATTAAATTCCTGAAGAATTAATTGGAGAAATTAGAATGGAAGTTCATGAATTTGAAATCGGCTTATCCAAATTTGAATTGGATACGCCTGCTTTACTGCTTGATATGGATGTGGTTGATAAGAATATTCAAGAGATGGCAGCTTTTGCCAGGTCCGCAGGGATAAGCCTCAGACCGCATGCAAAGCTTTACAAAGCCACCCCGATTTTTGCCTGGATGCAGATAAACGCAGGCGCGATCGGCATTACTGTATCTAAACTCTCTGAAGCAGAAATTTTGATCCACGCCGGAGTGAAAGACATTCTCATTGCGAATCAGGTGGTTGGATCAAGAAAAATTCAGCGATTAGTCAATTTAGCCAATTATTCACAAGTAAAAACAGCTGTAGACTCTGCCGAAAACGTTCGTGAACTTTCAAAGGCAGCACAAGAGAAAAACACAAAACTGGGAGTTGTCATTGAGGTCAATATCGGTAACGACCGCTGCGGCGTTGAGCCCTTTGAACCAACGCTTAAATTAGCTCAATTAATTCGAACTTTACCTGGACTTGAATTCAAAGGTTTGATGGGATATGACGGGCACCTTGTTTTCGTGAAGGACCTTGATGAACGTGATAAGCGTTCCAGGGAAGCATATAAAATCTTGGTCAAAACAAAGAATTTTCTGGAAGAAAAGGATATTCCCGTTGAGATTGTCAGCGGCGGTGGCAGTGGCACTTATAAGTCTGCCAGCCAAATCAAGGGCATCACTGAACTTCAGGTGGGTACGTATATCTTTATGGATACCCAATTTCGGGATAACGGCGGGCTGGAAAACTTTGGCTGTGCGTTAACCCTTTTGGCAACAGTCATCAGCCGTCCGGATAGGGTAGGAGCAGAAAACCTGGCGATCCTTGATGTCGGCCGCAAAGCGATCGATAATACGTATGGTTTTCCGGAAGTGAAATCTCCCATGGGCAAAATAATTTCAATGCCTCAGGAGCACAGCCGCCTAGAATTAAGCCAGCCAGATTTTCCTTTAAAAATCGGGGATAAGGTTGAATTGTGGGTTAAAGATGCAAATGGCACCATCAACTTGTATGACAAAATATACGCCATCAGGGATGAAAAGGTTGAGGCTGTTTGGAATATTATCGGCCGTGGAAAAACAACATAAAAAATGGTTTTTTCGAAGCAAATAACACTGCAATCTGACGGTCACTTTAATGTGATCATTGTAACGGATCAAGTGAGAGAATTTATTAAATCAACTGGAATCCGTGAAGGTCAGGTATTAATTTATTTCCGGCATACCACCGGGGCGGTCATTATTAACCAGTTTGAAGCCGGCATAGTTGCCGATTTGCAAGCAATGTTTGAAAATATTTCTCCTGCAGTGTATGAATACAAACACCATATCCGCGAAGTTGATTTTAATGGGCATGCTCACTTGAGATCAATATTAATGCAATCCAGCGTAAGCATTCCAATTTTGGATGGGGAAATGACCTTGGGTGAATTTCAGGAGATCCTGGTTATTGATGATCAAGTTGACCAGGAAGCGCGCACCCTGATTGTTCAAGTGATGGGGGATACATAAGATGTCGGATGTAAAAGCGATAATTTTTTGGATGAGCGGAGTGCTTACCCCTTCCCATTCAATTGTCCTGGAAAAATCAATTTACGAATTAACTGGGAAAAGGATAGATACTGCTGTCTATCATAAAAATCTCTCTTTTTTCAGGCAGACAAGCCTTGGATTGATCTCTCCTGAACAGTTTTATCAAGAAGTATGCAAGGTTTTACCAACTGAAATGGCGCCGTCAATCCTAAAAGAGAAAATTATTTCATTGTTATCCGTCGATACGCAGGTTATTGGCATCATTAACCGAATCCCGGAAAAATTAGAAATCCGGCTAATTATTGATTATCCTGATGAGTGGTACAGACGCATTTCAGGTATGGAATTATTGCGAGAACATTTCCCGGAGGAAAAGACGATTATTTTACCCCGACTTGGTTTTAAGGACATTAAGCACGATTTTGTGGCAACATTGCCAGAATTGATTGGCCTGCCCTTCGAGAAATGTTTATTAGTGGATGCTGATGTAAAACGGGCGGTACAGGCGATAAGTATCAACCTGCCTTCGATTATCTATGTTGATCCCCGACGACTGAACCGCGAGTTCATATTAAGAAAAATCATCCAACCAATAAAAAAATAAAAATTGTGCATGAATCCTAATTAATCAACAGGAAAAATAATGAGACTCTCTGCAGTATCTTCAGTTTTTGTGAATTACCGCTTGGCTGATGCAATAGATAAAATGTATGCATTGGGATTTGAGGGGATAGATATTTGGTGCGGGAGGCCGCATATTTATCGCAAAGATTATTCGGTTGATGCTTTAACCAAAATCAGAAACAAGCTAGCTCAATTTAATATAACGCCAATATCATTGATGCCTGCATTTGCGCATTATCCCTACTCCCTTTCCAGCCCTATCGATGCCATCCGTGAGGATAGCATTGATTATATGAAAGACTGTGTTGACAATGCCGCAGTGATCGGTGCGCCTTATGTTCTGGTGGTGCCCAAGCAAAGCCTGTATGGCCAATCTCAAGAAGATGCCCGAAGTTGCTTTATTAACAGCTTGGAGGCTGTCAATGGCTATGCAGCAGGAAAGGGAATAAAACTAATACTTGAAGTAGTGTATCCCAGGCTATCAAACCATATGGGCTCTTCAGATGATGCAATGGAAGCCATCCGGGAATTAGGTTCCGATAATTTGGGCGTGGCGCTTGACACTGGACACCTGAACCTGTCTGGCGAAGATATGGAAAGGATGATCAAAAATCTTGGCTCATCCTTGCTGCAGGTGCATATCAATGATAATAACCAGATCCATCAGCAAAATGCGATTCCTGGAGAGGGAAATTTTCAATTCCGGGAATTTATCAACCTTTTGAGAAAATATCAATATGAAGGTTTTTTAAGTATTGAATTAAGCTGGGCGTATTCTTTTGATCCTGTTTCAGCATTAAAGACAGCCATTGAAAACCTTAGAGGTTATTTCTAAATGATTTCCAAGAAGTCCAACAGTATTTAGGTGAAAATGAAAGAATCCGGAATATCCGGATTCTTTTTCTTTGAAGGCCATTTCAATACTTTTGCATTTATTTGAGGGTATTTATCGTATCTTTGTAAGTACTCAACCGCTTATCGCGGGATGAGACAAACCGCTCAATGCCCTTGAGCATCCATTCGGGCGATAAATGCGCCTCATCTAATACTTCTTCCAGGTTTCCGCCAGTACGCCAGCGGTCATCCCAGTCTGCTGACAAAGCGTATTCTTCTGCATATTGGTTGAAAAGCCAGTCCCGCATCAGGGATTTGGATTGTGTGGTGATCACCGTGGAATCAAATTTATCCTCAGCGGTAATAACTGTGTCACGGTAGCTGGCTGGCTGTAAGGCAAATAACTCGGGGCTGGCAGCATAAACGAGTTTAACATTCAGTTTTCTGGATTCAAGTTCAGGCAAAATTTCAAGCAGGTTAGCCATGCTGCTTGTACCCTGCACAAAAAGCGTCCCGATGTGGGGCAGACTTTTATTAAAATCCCGAATAATATAGGCGCCTCTGGCAGCTTCAAAATGAGAAGGTATTCCCAATTTTTGGCGATCAGGAATTTCAATTGGCGGTCGGGTTAGATGCAGCGCAACAATGGGCACATCTTGTTTAAGGGCAGCCCCAAGCAGAACGGGAACTTCATTGTATTCCCAGGGATATAAATTGATGATATGGCCCTTTGGAAATAGCTGGGTTACACCGGTTTCAAAAATACCGTAATGCGTCCGGCTGTCGTCTGCCGTTTCCAAACCCGAATGCCCGACTACCCAAAGCACTTTGCCCAGTTTCCATTGGCAGCCTTGACTCTGTTGGCTGAAGAGGCGGAGCATGCCGTATTTCAAATATGAGAAGGAGCCATAGGTGGAGCATGCTCCCCAAAAACCAACAAAAGTGTTTTCGGGTTTCTTTGAAAAATTAACCGAAGCCATGCCGGCAACCAGGCCCGAATTGACCATCTCGGTTATTCCCTGCGGCAGCAGCACACCTTCATCTGAACCGTTGACTTTATACCAGCCATACCCTGGAAAATCTCCAAAGGCTTTTCCAAAACCGCTGATGTTAGTGGATTCACACAGGTCAGCAGAACACGCAAGGAAAAGCGGCTGGTGATATTTCTGAGCCCCAAGAGCATTTACCCAGGCTCCCCATTTGGCCAGGGCAGCACGATTGGGTAATTTTTCTCCTGATTTGGCGTAAATCTCCTGTGGATACTCCTTGAAATTAAATATTTGTTCATCAGAAAATGGGTCGCCAGCTTGACCTAAACTAAAACTTGAGATCTCTGCCGGGACAGAATCTCCGATTTCCACCAATCGGGCGGAAAGATAATCCACCAAATCCTGATCATTATTAAGGACATCAATAACCGCATTCAGGTTGTTTTGAAATTCCTTCTTGATTTCTTCCGGCTTATCAGGAGCGGAACCGCCAAAATTAATAAATTCCGCCTGATATTTTTCCTTAAATTCCTTTTTTGTCTCCCAGAAGATTTCACTATTCATCAGGTGGGGAACGCCATGCGATGCATTATCAAATTTCAGATATCCCCTTCCTTTTCTGGTTTTTGTCCAAACAGCCGAGGGTACTTGACCGGGATTATTCCCAATGGTTGCCTCAAGCAAGCTGCCGGCTACAGAAAGCCAATCTTCGCCTTTTTCAGTGCCATTGATGCGCCAGCCATGCGATTTAAACCAATCCTCGGGGGTACCGTAGATGATATCGCTGAATGGGTGATCGTCAATTCCAAAGTCATTCCAGTCAATGAGGAAAAATAAATTGTCCAGCTTCAATCCCCAGGCGGAATTCATGGCTTCATGATTGATCCCAGGTGTCAGACCCCCTTCGCCTTCCAGCGCGAATACGTTAACGCCCTTGGCGCCTGCCCGTTTTAAAGCCAAAGCCTCACCAACCGCAGCGGCACTTCCATGCCCGGAAGGCCCGGTATTAAATTTCAGGAATAGCGTTTTCCCTTCCATTTCCGCATGCCCTGAAAGCCCCCCGCGATGGCGGAAATTAAGCAAGTCTTCCCAGGTCATAACAAGTTTGGGATCAGCGGGTAACGCATAACGGGCATCACCCGTCTGTATAAACTTTTGCCGCATCACCTCATTTAAAACTGCCAATGTACAATACACAAGCGGAATCGTATGGCCTGCGGAAAGGATGAAGCGATCGCCAAAAGGCTTGCCGGGATTGCGAATGTCCCATTTCATTGCCCCGGAAAGCAGCAGGGAAAGAAAGATATGGACTTTAGAACGAGTTCCTCCCGGATGCCCGCTTTGGCGGTAATTCAGGGTGATATCGATCAATTGGTCAATTATGTCCTTGGTCTTTTCCCAATATTTAAAATCTTTATCCAACTTTTCTAATTTATCCGTAATTGTATTATTCGATAAGGTCATTATCCGTTTTTCCTTTTTGTGAATTGATAAGCGAATAAAAATAAATTAAATTTCCGACCAGGCTTCCTGCCAAACGCGCTTTGAGTCTGCGATAATCAATTCTGGCGTTTCGCTGGCGGTTTGCGGTTTCACTTCAAAACCAATCCAGGGTTTTGGCGTTTTGTTTTCTGCGAGGTACCCCATCTTGAAAAGTGTTTTTAAGAAAACCGCTAATTCCGGGACATCATTGCTGCCCCCCGGCCAACCAAACCTGGGATGTAAATCGCCGTAGCCTGCCTGGATGGGATCAGCTACGCCATTGCCAACATGGATATGGACAAGGTAATCTTTTAAGGGGATTAATGAAGTTTCCGGAGTTTCAAATAGAAGCGGCTGATGGCTGAGGTCATACATCAATCCAAAGCTGGGATAATCTTGGCGGATTGCCGCGGCGAATTCAGCGGCATAGACGCTTGGCCCGATCAGGCATTTTTTATCGATAGTCCGGTCAAAAGTCTCCAACACTAGACTGAGGCCTTTATCCTGCGCATATTTGCAGAGCGTCTTGACCGAATCTATCAGCAAATCCAGGGCTTTTCCTCGATCAGCATCTCCCGGATCTTTACCTGATAAAAACGCCACCCGTTGCGCGCCAATTTCTTGTGCTTCATCTACGCAAGCCATCATTTGTTTAATCGCTTTTTGGCGTTCCTCTTCAATTAAGGAATTCAGATCCAGTTTTTGCAGCAAAAGGACTGGCTGCGCACCATAGGCAGTTTTAAGGTGGCAGGCGTCAACGATTTCTTTTACTTCCCTGCGGACTTTTGCGTCTTTAATCCAGGTCATTTCAACAGCGCCGAAGAAAGGATCTTCAGCAATTTTGCGCAAGGTCTCTACAATCGGTCCTTCCCCAGCCATTGTGTTGGGAAAAGCCATGAAATGCACAATGCTCATCCTGCAATAATTACTCCAACTTGAAACCATGCAAATTCTCCTTATAATACAAAAATATTTTTAAAAATGAATACTGGACAAGTAATCACAGCAAATTATTTGAAGAATATGTTAATTTATTCTTATGATCATTTTTTGGTAGCCAGTCCCCAAAAAATGAAACCCAAGCCTGCTGCGCTGCAGATTCCGCCCACCATCATTAAAGTGCTGGCAACGCGCGTGAGTGAGCTGCTCACAACTGTTCGCAGCACTTCGCGGATCCCGGGGCTGACAGGTATGCCATTCAGACTTGCCCGCTCAATGCCTAGATTGACCCAGTAACCGGGGATATCTGCGGTTACAGCCAAACCTGTAAATAAGGTCAAACCCGAGGGGATAATCAGCATCCAGCCCAGCCACAACAACCGCACCCGCCAGGACTCATCCGCGATGAACGCGGCAATATACCAAAAACCGGCTGCCAAAAATGCCAGGAAAATTGCGATAAGCATCAGGCTTGCCGGAAGCGCCATGCCGGAAATGAATGGACCCCAATTGCGAGTCACCTGAATATCATCCCATTTTTCGCCGATCGGCAACTCGTTCGGTACCATGGCTAAAATCAAGGGAAAAACAGGTTTGAGGAACTCTTGAACCAGGATATCATCGTTGAGGCCTGCAGGTTTGCATGCATTTTGATTTTCTGAATCAATGCCGGGCACTTGCCCGGGCTCGCAGATAGGCATAATTGCCGCAAACGCAGCAAGCAGCTGATCCAGATTATTTTCCACAAGTGAGGTCTTCACTGGTGCCAAATTAACCACAGGGGAAAAACTTTCCGACTTGCCTTGCAGGTAATCAAATAAGCCGTTAACAAAAATCCTGATTTGTTCTTTAAGATACTCGCGCGAAATGGCCGACTTTAATACTGATTCGATCTGTGTGAGATCTGCATTTGGCGGAAGAGGCAAATATCTGCCTAAAACATCGCTGATCATTGCATCAGACAGAAGGGATTCATAGACTTGATCACTGTCAAGTGCCTCAATATAAAAATCGCGGTCCAAGACGAAGGACTCAACGCTGAACAATGCTTGGGCAGATAAAATTAATGGAAAAACCAAGGCAACTGCTATGAGAAAAGCAAATATTTTACGCATAAAGTCTCCTGATTGTTCCGAAGATTATACTTATGACTTGTACCTTTCAGTGATTATTAAGGATTTATCAAAAAAAGGATCCATTCGTACCAATTTCATAAAAACCGGGTTATTATGATAAGTAGAATCAATAATAACGGAGGCTATTATGATGGAAAGAATTATCGGCGCGTTCACATTTCGAAAAGAAGTATATCAGGATGTGGAGAAAGACACATCATTCACACCGACTGCCTGGATGATCGTGGCAGTCGTATCGTTCCTAAGCCAGTTGGGGGCGCATGCCGCGACATCTCAAGTTACCGGAGGAAGTTGGTTCCTGGGAGCAATCGGCGGGACAGTTTTCGCGGTACTTGGTTTTGCGCTTGGCGCTTTTGTCATTAGTTGGGCTGGCAAGACATTCTTTAACGCGGAAACCTCATTCGATGAAATGGTCCGTGTCCTCGGACTGGCCTATGTGTGGAATGTAATTGGTTTTCTGGGTATTCTCGGCCTGGCAGGCCCTGCAATGGCCTGTATTACTGGGCCGATTGCTTTTGTGGCAGGGCTGGCCGGATTGGTGGCCTGGTTCATCGCAGCCAAAGAAGCACTGGACCTTGAATGGCCGCAGACCATTGGCACCGTCCTCATTGGGTGGGTGGCCACGTTGATAATATCCATGATCGCAGGGCTTATACTAAGCCTGTTTGGGCTTGCTGGCGCAGGGATTGGCGCCGCATTTCGCGGTCTGGGAGGATAGGCTGTATATTTCAGATTAGCACAGCATCTCGCTGTGCTTTTTTCATTTAAGCAACTCACGTCATAATAATGCGTATATTAAAGAGATTTAGATTAAAAAGGAGTGACAAATGGCAGAAAGAAAATCGGAAAAGCGGGAACTTGGTGAATTTGACCGCATTAGTATGCGCGGCATTGGAAAGCTGACAATTTCCCAGGGGAAACAGCAGGAAGTGATTTTAGAGGGCAACGAAATTGCCATCAGCCGCATCACCACCAATGTGAAAGACGGCAAGCTTGTGATTGATGTGGGCCGCGACTGGGTGGAAAAACTCAGCGCGGGTTTTGATTTCTTATCTGATCATGATATCCGCATCACGATTGTTGCCAAAGAATTGAAAGAATTGGAAGTGGCTGGTGCAGCTGATATTGAGGTGAAACCGATAAAAACGGACGACCTTACCCTCAGGCTGATCGGTGCTTCCAATATTAAAGTTGATTCCCTCAAAGCGGATGCTCTCAAGGCTGAACTCCCTGGAGCTGGAAAAATACAGGTGGATGGTGAAGTGAAGGACCTGAGTGTCACTCTGGCAGGGGCAGGCAACTTCAGCGGTCATCAGCTTAAATCCAAGAACGCAAAAATTGTTCTGAGCGGGGTGGGTTCGGCACAAATTTGGGTGACAGGTGAGTTGGATGTTACCATCGCGGGAGTGGGAAGTGTTGAGTATTACGGCTCCCCGGAAATTAAACAGAGCGTTACCATGCTTGGGAAGATTACCAGCCTGGGCGAACCCAGGTAATTTTATTTTGCACCTTGACTAGCCATTGCAGTTGGGTGTACACTAAATAATTGAAAGAGACAATGATGAGCGAAGAAATTTCATTAGATTTAGAACCTGACCCTAGACGAAGCTCAGCTCTTTATCCTGTTGAATATGCATCACCGGGAGGTAATCCGGTTTAAACCGTTATTAAAATCACGGCGGTTGAACCCTCGGTGCCTATTCGAAAGGAAAGAGCCGAGGGTTTTTTATTTGTCAAAGGCCAGCCCCATAATCAAACAATTGGAGGTTGCCATGATTACAATTTTGAAAACTGCCGAGAACAAGCTCAGCACTCTGCCGCAGGTGGCAGATGGCGCCTGGGTCAATGTTGTCAATCCCTCAGCGGTCGAAATAGAAGAAACCTACGGGTTGGGAATTCCGCTGGATTTTTTGACCTATTCCCTTGACCTTGACGAACGCCCGCGAACCGAGAAAGAAGCCGGAACAACGCTCCTATTGCTTCGAATTCCGTATTATCAAGGCGATGTTGAGGACATTCCTTTTACTACCGTCCCTTTGGGAATTATCCTTTGCTACGACTCCATCATTACTGTGTGCAAATATGAAATCCCGTTCTTAAATAATTTGATCAGCAGGCATGGGCAATATTTTTCAACCAACAAACGCAACCGCTTTATTTTGCAGATTCTGCTGGCAATTGCCAATGAATACCTGGATACAGTCCGCAAGGTCAACAAGAAGGTGGATCAGATTGAAGACCAATTGCAGAAATCCATCCAGAATAAGGAAGTCCTTGAATTACTGAAATTTCAAAAGAGCCTGGAACTTCTTTCCACAGCCTTGAAATCCAATGAACTGGTTTTCGAGAAAATGCAGCGCACCCGTTTCTTCGCTACCTATCCGGAAGATGCTGACTTGTTGGAAGACGTGATCACCGAAAACCAGCAGGCTATCGAGATGACCAACATCTCCGGTAACATTCTCAGCCAAATGATGGATGCTTTTGCCTCAATCATCTCGAATAATCAGAACCATGTCATCAAGGTGCTGACATCTGTGACCATCATCCTCAGTTTGCCGACTTTGATCGCCAGTTTTTACGGCATGAACCTGGCGCTGCCTTTGCAAAGCAGCGGTTTTGGTTTTATTGTGATTGGGGCGCTCTCGGTGGCGGTTATGCTCATGGCGGCGCTGTTTTTCAGGAAAATGAACTGGCTCTAAGTTATTTTAATTTAGGAGGGCGGGATGATCTATCTCAGCGAAATTATCGGCAGCCGGGTATGGGATGCCTTTGGAAACAATATTGGGAAATGTACCGATGTTCTCATTATGAAAGCTGATGCGGCTTTCCCGCCTGTCTCTGCCATTGCCATTAAATCGAAAGATGGAAGAATTATTCACATTGGCGCCAGTCAGATTAGCAGCCTTTATCCAAGCATCGCTCTAAAGGTGGCTGACAGTAACCTGAAATCCGTATACGCCAACAGTAAATGAACTCCAATTAAAACACAATGTGCTCGATCATCAAATCGTTGATATTGAGGGAAAACGCGTTGTACGGGTTAATGATATCCAATTAGCCTATTCTCGCAAAATATTTATGTGGTTACCGGTGTGGATGTAGGCAATATGGGCCTTGCCCGCCGGCTTGGATTTGAAAAAGCTGTTTTAGCTTTTTCAAAATTAATTAATCGCCCAATTTTGCGCAGCGTGATAACCTGGCAGGATGTGGCTTATCTGGAAGAAAAGAATCCTTTAAGGCTGAAAAAATCGAAGGAAAAGATCAGCAAACTCCCGCCGGCAGATATCGCCTTGATCCTCAGCGACCTTGATCGGAATGCAGGCCAATCGCTGATGGAAAATATGGATATTGAAGTTTTGGCGGACACCCTGGAAGAAAGCCCGACGAAAACACAAATTGACGTCCTGACACACCTGGATTCACGCCATGCAGCCGATATTCTGGAAGAGATGGAACCGGATGAGGCGGCTGACCTGCTGGCGGATATGCCAAGGGAAACCAGCCATGAATTGCTGCAATTGATGGAGGAGGATGAGGCTCAGGAGATTCGTACTTTGCTGCATTTTCCCCCCGATTCCGCGGGCGGTATCATGACTACGGATTTTGGCTGGATCTACCAGGGGCTTACTGTCAGCCAGGCGATGGAATTTCTACGCACCTCTGAAGATACACAGGATGTTGAAGATATGTATTACATCTACGTGCTGGATAAGGAGGAACATCTGAAAGGTGTAATTTATCTGCGTGATCTGGTGATGGCCAAGCCGGACCAACTGGTGGAATCCTTGATGGATGCCGATCCGGTTTTCCTCTCGCCGCAGGCCAACCAGAATGAAGCGGCTTACCTGGTGGCCAAGTATAACCTGCTCTCAATACCGGTTGTGGATGAAGCGACTCATAAAATGCTTGGAATTGTGACGCTGGATGATGCTCTGGATACAGTGCTGCCAACGGCGTATAAAAAACGGCTCCCGCGATTTTTCTAACTATGATAAACGATGAAAAACAAGATTAAACGAAAATATCCTTTATTCAAACGGATTTGGCTTGTTTTAGCCGTTTTAGGTCCTGGCCTGATCACAGCATCTGCCGGAAATGATGCGCCGGGTATTGCGACATATTCCATGGCAGGATCAGCTATGGTTACAATTTTTTATGGCTGATTGGTTACTGGTGACCATTGGGGGAATATTTATTCAGGAAATGGCAGCCCGCCTGGGTGCAGTAACTGGAAAGGGAACAGCAGACCTGATCCGGGAGAAATTCGGGGTAAAGATGACCTTGTTTGCCATGATTTGCCTTTTATTGGCAATCTTCGGTACAACGTCGCTGAATTTGCAGGCATTGCAGCCGGAGCTGAATTGTTGGGAATGAACCGCTATATCGTTGTACCCATTGCGTCCATCACCATTGCTTTACTGGCTGTGAGAGGATCTTATAAAGTTGTTGAAAAATTCTTGTTGCTGCTATGCCTTTCCGCCCTTGCCTATGTTATTTCGGCATTTATCATAAACCTGATTGGGGAGATGTCCTTCACGCTGCTGTCACACCCCAGTATTATTCTTTGAATCTGATTACATCATCGCAGTTTTGGCAACAATTGGCACCACAATTACACCTTGGGGAATTTTCTATATGCAGGCTTCAGTTGTAGATAAGGGTGTTGATGTACAAAATTATGGATAACCAAAATGATGTTGATGTTTGGAGCACTCTGGGGAAACATTATTTCTGCTTTTATTATCATTTCTACTGGTGCGACTCTATTTCGTCCATGGGAATCCACGTTGAGGAAGCAAAGCAAGCCGCACTAGCTTTGGAACCATTGGCGGGAAGATTGGGCAAAATTACTTTTTGCTTCCGGTCTTGTTGGGGCTTCAATTTTGGCGGCTATGGTTTTACCGCTTTCCACTGTGTATGCAATAACCGAAGCGTTTGGATGGGAAAGGGGGCTTGACCAAAAACGGCGGGATGCCCCGGTTTTTTACGGGCTTTTGCTTGGCGTGATTGGTTTAAGTTCCTTGTTTGTGTTGATCCCTGGCTTACCGCTTTTTAGAATTATGCTGCTTTCGCAGACCATGAATGCCATTCATCCTGCCTGTTCTTGCTGCTTCTGTGCTCATTTTAGCAAATGATAAAGAAATTATGGGAATATGGAAAAACAAGCAATTGCAAAATATTTTCTCAATATTTTTAACAATCATATTGCATGGCAATTACAATATTGCCCTTTTTGTTATCGCAATTTTAACAAAATGTAATAAATCTGAAAAAGCGATTAAAAATATGACTGTTGACCTAAGTATCAGCATTTAGTATTATCAGTAATAGGTTTGAAATAATTCTCTTTTTGCATTACATAACGGGCAATTATCCGGCGGCTCGCCTTCCCCGGTCCAGCCGCACACTGAACAGACATACATTTGACCGATGGCTGCATCCTGGTCACTGTCAACGGCTGATTTAGCATCGGCATACATTTCAGCATGGATTTTTTCAGCCTCGCGCGCCCATTTAGTGGAACGTACCGCGCCGCGCTCTTCCTGTAACTCGGCCACAGCAGTAAAAGCTGGATACATCTCATCGACCTCGTAGGTCTCACCGTCTATTCCAACTTGAAGGTTTTCAGAAGTCTCGGCAAGTTTTCTCAGGACTTTAAAATGGCTGGTCGCATGCACCTGTTCGGCATAGGCATTGGCTCGAAAAAGGCGGGCGACATTGGCAAAACCATCTTTCTCAGCCTGATCGGCGAAAATCAGGTATTTCATGTGAGCCTGGCTTTCTCCAGCGAAAGCTGCTTCAAGATTTAATTTGGTCATTGCATGCATATGATTTCTCCTTTTGAATAATTGATATTCATTACTTTTATGGGATGAATATCCTGATTAATACTATATCAGGTTATAAAGAGCAGAAGATTTCTAAAAATAATCTAAGCCTGGATTCCCCGCGCATAGAATAATGGAAAATCCGGATAGACAGTCAATTCCAGATATTCGATTTTTTCTGCCAATTCCTCAGCCTTCCGGCGGGCGGATTTTGAGATCAGCATCATGCGCGCGCCTGCCCCGGCGGCATTGCCGACTGCGTGGACTCGTGATAAAGGAATCTCGGGCAGCATACCGATGCGCATCGCATTTTCAGGATGCATATATGAGCCAAAAGCACCCGCAATGAGCACTTCTTCAATTTCTTCCGGTTTTACCTTAAGGTAATCCATCAACACATCAATACCCGCTCGGATCGCGCCTTTGGCCAACAGGATTTGATCAATATCTTTCTGGGACAAAAAAATCGGTTTATTGGACTCGGCTAAATAAAAAATTGGTTTTTCCTGATCATCCAGGTCAATCCCGGGTGCGGATTTATTCAGGCGACCGCGCTGATTAAGCAAGCCAACCCTGCGTAATTCAGCGACTGCATCCAGAATACCTGAACCACAGATGCCGACTGGCGGTTGATCGCCGATGACCTGGATATTGGCTTTCCCATGCTCATCAATGCTGACATGCTCAATTGCACCTGGGGCTGCCCGCATGCCGAAACGAATATGCGCCCCTTCAAAAGCAGGGCCAGAGGCTGTGGATACACTGACGATTCGCCCTTCTTTTTGAAGAGCGATTTCAGTATTGGTGCCGATATCTATCCCCAAACGAATCCGATTATCAGCGCCAAAGTTTTCAGACAAGAGAAAGGCAAGATGGTCAGACCCGACAAAACCGGCAACGACCGCAGGCGCATAGGTCCTTGCTCCAAGCATGGCATCCAACATGATATCGGCAGATAAAGGATTGACAGCATCCGAAAGCACTGGGACAAAGGGTGAAAAAGCCAAAGTATTAATCGGCAGATTGAGAAAAAAATGATGCATTGCGGTATTTCCGACCAAACAGGCATCCACAATTTCAGCCGGAGAACTGCCTATTTGAGCGCATAATTCGGCTGCAGCCTGATTAATGGAGTGCATCAGCAAATTATGGAGTGTGGAAGCACCTTCTTCTTCCTTTAATGTATAAGCAAGGCGAGCCATGATATCCTCGCCATAGGAGATCTGGGGGTTGGGGATGCCTTTGGCAGCCAGGATCTCACCTGATTCAATATCCATTAAGTAACAGGCCAGCTTGGTGCTGCCAACATCCACGGCAAGCCCCAGAAGCCGGGGGAGGGGATGAGATGTCACATTCAAGAGTTGATTCTCTTGAATAATTACATTTGCCTGCCAGCCATTATCGCGTAAAATCGCGGGTAACCGGCGGATCACCTCCAGGCTGGCATCTAGTGGTTCAATTTTAAGAAACTGCTTGATTCGGGAAAAATCTGATGCAAGGTCATTTAATGTTGCATTTTCCAAAATAATATTCTTTTGATAAATTGCTGGATCAGGCTTTGCCGGCAATTGGCTGCCTTCCATTTGCAGCACCTGGCCTTCACCTGCCGATCCGGGAAGGATTAATACCTTCAGGTCACTCTCAGCGATTGTTTCGCATGCCAGGCGCAAACCACTTTTCAATTCAGATTCCGATAAAAAGGATTTTTCGATTTCTGTCGGATGATTTTCTTGTGTGGAGAAAAAACACTGGATAACGCATTTGCCGCAAATGCCCGCGCCGCCGCAGTCAGAACGCAGGTTGATATTTGCCTGGCGGGCAGCATCCAGCAAGGTAAGCGGTTCGCTGCATAGCAGGCGTATTCCCATCGGTTGAAATTCAATTGTAAAACTCAAGATATATTCCCGGTAAAAATGTAATGTCTGTTGATTATAAACAGGAATTATGAGCGGACATTAAAAAGAGAATCCGCAAAAAAGCGGATTCAAGAATAATCTACAATTTAGATTTCAATTTCAGCGACTGATTTGACCACATGGGTCGGGCGATAAGGGAAGGCCTCCACATCTTTAACGGTTGTCACACCGCTGAGGACCAGGATAGTCTCCATGCCGCTCTGCAATCCTGCAATGATATCCGTATCCATCCTGTCACCGATCATGACCGTGTTTTCGGAATGCACACCCAGGAAATTGAGGGCGGACCGCATCATGAAAGGATTTGGCTTTCCACAAAAGAAAGGCGATCGCCCACTGGCTTTTTCAATCAGCGCTGCCATCGCGCCGCAGGCAGGTGAAATACCAGCTTCTGAAGGGCCTGTGGGATCGGGATTGGTAGCCAGAAAAGCAGCGCCAGCGATGATAAGCCGCACGGCTTTGGTTACCTGGTGAAGATTGTAATCAAAAGTTTCCCCAAGCACCACAAAATCCGGGGAATCAGGCGTGAGAATATAACCGGCGTTATGGATTGCCACATTCAACCCGCTTTCACCAATAACAAAAGCGTTGCCGGATGGTTTTTGAGATTTCATGAAAGCGGCAGTAGCCATGGCCGAAGTAAAAATCTGTTCGGCATCAATCTCCAAGCCGGTCGTTTTCAGGCGATGCGCCAAGTCAACCGGAGTATAGATTGAATTATTGGTGAGCACCAGAAATTTTATTCCGCTGCTCTTGAGCGATTCAATAAATATGTCTGCGCCAGGAATGATCTTCTTCCCACTGACCAAGACGCCATCCATATCAATCAAGTAATTTTTCTTTTGCATAGTTTTTCTTATTTCTTCTGTTTTATTAAGTATCCTTATTATAAATTGGTTGCGCATGCGAAATGGATAAAAAAAGGGTCTGGCGAATTTCATTCAGCCAGAACCTTTTATTAATCACGAACTGCTGAATTTATGACACCAGTTTGCGGACTTCGCTTATTTGACCTGCGCTTCCCAAATAATTGTTCTTTTCTTCAATGAATTTGGCGTATTCTTTCATGAAAATCTGTCCGGGTTTACGCAGGTCAAATCCTTCCGGATGATCGCGGAAGAATTCTCTATGAACCCGCGTCCAGACCAAACGGCCGTCAGTGTCAATATTGATCTTTGTCACGCCCAATAGCGCGGCTTTTTTAAATTGGGTTGCGTCAACGCCTTTGGCGCCCATAATCTTACCGCCGGCATTGTTGATGCGTTCCACCTCTTCTTGCGGAACCGAACTTGAACCATGCATGACCAACGGAAAGCCAGGCAGTTTTTTCTGAATTTGCTCAAGAACATCAAAATGCAGTGATTGCGAACCGCTGAATTTAAAAGCGCCATGGCTGGTGCCAATTGCGACTGCCAGAGAATCACAACCGGTGCGGTCAACAAACTCTTTTGCCTGATCAGGATTGGTCAATTTGGCATTTTCTTCCGAAACGCTGACATGTTCTTCAACGCCGCCAAGCTGGCCCAGTTCTGCTTCAACCACAATGCCTTTGGCATGAGCGGCATCCACGATCCTTTTTGTGATCTCAATGTTCTTTTCAAAGGGCTCATGGCTGGCGTCAATCATGATGGAACTATAAAATCCACTCGCGATGCAATCAAAGCAGGCTTCTTCATCGCCATGGTCGAGATGGACGGCAAAGATCGATTCAGGAAAAACCTCATTTGAGGCCCGGATCATTCCCTCAAGCATCAGTTTATTTGTGTAATCGCGCGCGCCTTTGCTTATCTGGATGATGAAAGGCGCCTGGCTATCAAGGCAGCCCTGGAATAATCCCATGGCCTGTTCCATGTTATTGATGTTATAAGCGCCGATGGCGTATTTGCCATAGGCTGCTTCAAATAATTTCTTGGTGGTGACGATCATTTTGTTCTCCTTGAAGAATAAATATTGCCGAATTTAACCCATCTATTATATAACGGATTGAACCGATTCAAATCCTTTTATAAAACCTAATGATTTGTTTTGATTTCAGGGTTAAAAATTATTTTTCTTCTGAATCATGCTTATCCAACTTCTCAAGCCATTTCTCACGATCCTGGCGTTCCAGTTGGATGCCTTCGGTGATAACTGTGTAGAAGAAGAAAAAGAAGAGCAGGATAATGATGCAGATCATAATCACGTTATATAAGGAAAAAGAAAAGCCAGGCAGGTTGATCTTTGGATTTCCAAGAATATAGACAGCAATATTTGAAAGAATGGCAATGACGCGTACTTCTGTCGGGCCGAGCGAACCATAAGAAATCCTGAAAACGCCCTTCACTGAAGTGGTAATGTAAACCAGATTGGCCATGCACAGGTAGCCAACCAAAGCAAGAAATGCCAGGTTTAGATCAACATAAGGAGAGAGACCAAGGCCGATGAAAATGCTTACTTCGCTGATGGTGTCAATCGTATGGTCAATAAAAAAGCCATAACTCGGCCTTTCAATTTTTCGATAGCGCGCGAGATTGCCGTCCAGGCTGTCGCCGAACCAATTAAACAAGAAACCCAGGTTGGCAAGCCAAAGAAAATTCTTGTCAAAACTGGTCAGGTAATAGCTAAAACCGATCAATAAGGCAGAAGCAAATCCAAAAAAGGTAAGATGATCAGGTGTTACCCAATGAGGTAATTTTTTAACAAGCCAGGCAATGGCAGGCCGTTCCAAAGGCCCGAGAAGAATATCATTGACGCGGCGATGCTTTTCAATTTTCTTGAGTTTTTTATTATTTTTTGTCATAAGTTAAGTATATTGTATCTTCGTATGGATTTACGGCATTTGATCGAGCGCAAAAGGCCAAACCGGATAGGTCATTGCCCACTGTTCCGGATGGTCACGGATAAAGGGTTCAGCAGCTTTAAGGACTTTCTCAGCATTCTTTTCAATTTCCTGAACAGGGTCCTTCATAGGCTGCAGGTAAATCAGGTCAGAACATTCCAAAATGTAATTTTCCTGTGGGGTGCCGATACAGGCGATGATCATCATGGCTGATTTTGTTTGCAGCGCCAGGCGGACATAGAAAACGGGCACAGGCGCAGGATAACCAAAGAATAACGGATGGTAATTCGTCTCAGGTAATGGCCGTTCAAGGCCGCTGATCACCAAACCGCCCTCATTTAACCTGGCTTTGGCACGGCGCAAGCTCTCGGTTGACATGGGCGAAACATCAATGCCAACATCCTTGCGCAGGCGATTTTGCCATTGGTAGCCCCCATGAGGCTGTGGGTATGATAATACCTGAATTTCATACCCATTGAGCGCCATCGCGCGCCCGGCAAGGTCAAAGTTGCTTAAATGCGGCGCGAGGATAAGCGTTCCCTCGGATTCGCCTCTGCGTGAATCAAGAACGCCTCTCAATTTTGGGCTCAATACCATACGTTCAAGGGTCGCTTGATGGTTATCAAGATTATGATACAAATCGTACTGAACATGAGCGATATGGCGGAATGTATTTATAACCTGGGCATCAAGTTCATCGGAAGTCAACTTTTTTCCAGTGATAATCCATTGGTTCGCCCGTAATGCGCGTACCATCTGGCTATCTTTCCGGGAGGCAATTTTTCCGGCTGCCCAATCAGCTAACCGAAAACCAAGTATGGGCGGAATGAGTTTGCCTATGGCGAGAATCAGCCCGATGCCGATACGGCTGTTTATTATTGATTGCAAGGTCATTATTTTATATTAACACAGCGCTTAGCGATTAGTTAGAGGTATAAAAAACATTCCTCTTTGAATTCAAAAAGCCAATTATTTTTTTTCAAATTCTTTATTCACAAAAAGAAAATTCTCATTTTGATGCTTATTTATTTCGGCATGAAAAGTATAACGATCACCTCGATAATAGGTTGTTGAATACTCAATTAATCGATCATTTTGATCATAAGTGATATCGCTGATATGCAGAAGAGGCGTATCCCGTTTGGTTTGTAAAAGTTCACACAAACCTTCTTCGCAAATCACTGATTCAAACGTAATTGCAACACGCGTTGGGATTGTATCAAATTTATTAATCAAAGTCTCATACAACGAGTTTTGTTCAAGGTCTTCTTCCATTAGACCGGAAAATCTATTGAAAGGCATATGCGTATATTCAATCCCCACAACATGACCGTCGATATACCTCAGCCGGTTAATAAAAATAACAGCGTCTGAAGGATTGATGCGCAGCATTTTGGCTACTTCATGAGAGGGCAAGATCACCTTAAATTCCAACATTTTGGAACTGGGGTGTAACCCCTGTTTTTTCATATCTGCTGAGAAACCGGTCAGGCGGTAAGGTGGTTTATTGATCGGATATTGAGCGACAAAACTGCCTCTTCCCTGGGTGCGGACAACTTTTCCTGTATTAACAAGTTCAGTAATCGCCTGGCGTGCGGTTGTACGGCTGACCTGATATAGTTCACAGAGCCTGTTTTCAGAAGGGATTTTGTCTCCCGGTTTTAATTCACCCGAAATAATTTGATTTTCAAGGATACTTTTTAACTGAAAATACAAAGGAATCGGATTCTGAGCATCCAGAACCATCCTGCCTCCTGCCTGTCATGTTGTAGTAACAAGCATTATAGTCGAATTCGCAAATGGACAAAAATCAATTTTAAAGATAAAAAGACCTTATGATGAAATACAACAAAAACCTTGACATATGTCATTAGTATGATATAAAAGTTACATCATGTTCGAATACCGGCTACCAAAAGCTAAACGCCATGCCATAACGACCCCTTTCGGGAGGTGCGGCGTTTTTAGCTAAGTATTCATGGATAACATGAATTAGAAAAACGTAGGAGGCCTTTCGGAAGCGGAAGGCCTTTTTCGTTGCCTGCTGGAATATTATCGGAGGTATGCTATGAAAAAAACAAAATCAAAACAATAAAACCCGGAAACTTGGGGAAATAATAGTGTTTATTAATGAAGGTCAATGAACCAGCAGGAAAGATGGCCAAAAAGAATAGAAAAGAAACAGAAAAAAACACAGAAAAAAAAACAAGGAGAAGACATGTTTAAGAGAAGTATTTTTACAATTTTGTTGGCAAGTGTAATAGTCCTATCAGCTTGTTCACCGGCGGCAGTACCCGCTGAGGAAGCCGCATCCGCGGCTGAGGAAGCTGCCCCTGCTGAGGCAGCTCCTGCAGAAGCAGCAAATGCAGAAGAAAATGCGAGCGGCATCCCCGTATTTGATTGCCTTGGGACTGCGGAAACCGCTCTGGTGGATTTGGACTGCCGCGAGGTTACTGTGGCGGTGGAAAATGCCTACCTCCCTTTTAACTATATTGACAGCAAAACGGGCAAGGCTGATGGATGGGATTATGTAGTTATTCCCGAAATCTGCACACGGCTGCATTGCACACCTGTTTTTCAAGAGTCGTCTTGGGATGCAATGATCATGTCGGTAGCTGATGGACTGTTTGACGTGGCAGGTGATGGCATTACAATTAATGCGGAACGCGAAGAGATCGCAGATTTCTCAATGGGATATGTCAATATTCAGCAGCGCTTGCTGGTGAGAAAAGGCGAAGACCGCTTTGCCTCCATCGAAGAATTTGTTGAGAATCCTGACTTGATTATGGGAACGCAATCTGCAACAACGAATATGGAAACTGCGCTGGGATATCTGCCAGAAGATCGTGTGAATGGTTTTGAACAATTTCCCTTTGCCATTCAGGCTTTGATTGGCGGTGATATTGACGCAGTTATCCTGGATGAAGTCATTGGATTGGGATATGTCGGAGAAAACGCCGACAAGGTTGAGCTGGTTGGCCCATCAATTTCCAGCGACCAGCTTGGTTTTGTGTTTCCCACCGGAAGCGAACTTGTCGAGCCTTTTAATCAGGCAATTCAATCCATGATGGATGACGGCTTTATGAATGAGGTAAACCTGAGATTCTTCGGCCCTGATTTCAATGTCACCTATGATGATATTGAAGAAGTAACTTACGAAGAGTAATTAACAAAAAAAGTGGCTGGCTGGAATTTTCCAGCCAGCCAAAAAAGAGGAAATTATGGCACTGCAAGATTCAACAGCAACGGCAAATAAGATTGCCCTTAAGGAATTATCCAAACAAAGGCTGCGTACCAGGCTGGCTTCATTTCCATGGTGGCTGGCGGCGATCGGCCTGATCATTGCTTCAACGCTTTACCTGATTGCCAACGCGCCATCATTCAGTGAAGCCTTTTCGACCATCCGTGCAGGTATTGCGGTTACTTTAACCATAACCCTGGTATCTTACGCAATTTCTCTGGTTATTGGTCTTGTTACCGGGTTAGGCCGCGTTTCCAAGAATATTGGCAGCCAAAATGTAGCCACCTTTTATGTGGAAGTGATGCGCGGCATTCCAATGCTTGTTTCCATCTTCTTCATCGCTCTGGTTCTTGTACCCGGCTTTGTTGATTTGATGGGTTTGCTTGGCGCTAAACTGATTGACCTTGGATTGACCGGTATTGGCGGATTCTTGGCTTCAGCCGATAATCGCGGGATATCCATGAGTTTGCGCGCGGTCATCGCGCTTTCAATTACCTACGGCGCCTACTCCGCTGAAATCTTCCGCGCTGGTATTCAATCTGTTCCTGTTGGGCAAATGGAAGCGGCAAGGTCGCAAGGCTTGAGCTACGGTCAGGCCATGCGCCATGTGATCCTGCCCCAGGCTGTCCGCAATGTTCTGCCGGCCATCGGCAATGATTTTATCGCAATGCTTAAGGATTCCTCCCTGGTATCCGTTCTGGCTGTTCGTGATGTCACCCAAATCGCCCGTCTTTACGCTGGCCACTCCTTCCGCTTTTCAGAAGCTTACACGACCTTATCGGTCATGTATCTAACCATGACCCTTATGCTTTCATTGGTTGTTAAAGTGATCGAGAAACGGATCTCGACCAATGGTCAATAGCCAACCCCCAATGATGATTGAAGTAAAAAACCTGCATAAATGGTTTGGAGATCTGCATGCGGTTGATGATGTCAATTTAAGTGTCCAGCAAGGCAAAGTAGTGGTGATTATCGGTCCCAGCGGATCCGGCAAATCAACCCTGCTGCGCTGTATGAATTATCTCGAGACTCCTACTTCGGGTGAGGTCTGGTTCATGGGTGAGCGAATGACCACGGACCAAAAAGACCTTAATCGGCACCGCGCGGAGATCGGCATGGTTTTCCAGAGCTTTAACCTGTATGCACACTTAACCGTTCTGGAGAATATCACTCTTGCACAACGGGTGGTGAAGAAAACGGAAAAGAAAGAAGCTGAAGCTGTGGCCATGGAACAGCTTCGCAAAGTTGGAATAGCTGAGAAAGCTGACAAACTGCCATTACAGATATCAGGAGGCCAGCAGCAGCGCGCGGCGATTGCGCGGGCTTTGGCAATGAAACCCAAACTGATGCTTTTCGATGAGCCCACCAGTGCCCTTGATCCGGAAATGATCAAGGAAGTACTGGACGTGATGATGCTGCTGGCAAAAGAAGGCATCACCATGGTCATTGTGACCCATGAAATGGGTTTTGCACGAGCAGCTGCAGATGAAGTGATCTTTATGGATTTTGGGCGTATTGTAGAAAAGAATACGCCCGACAACATGTTTAATAATCCTCAAAGCGACAGGACGAAACTTTTTCTTTCGCAGATTTTACAGAAATAATTTGCCATAATAATTCTCAAATAAATAAAGCGCATCCTTGGATGCGCTTTATTTTTATACAATACCCACATTAGTTTTCAGTTTGGTTTTCTATTTCATAATATGCCTTCATAGGATCAAAATAGAATTCTCTCCAACCTTTTTCATATTCATCAGCCTGGCCCTCAGGAATTGTTGTATGAATTAAAGTTAGGCGTGTTCCGTTACCGCTTGGTTCAAACAAAACTTCAAGGATGGAATCCGGTGACTCAGTTGGGAATTCAGTTGTGCGCCAAGTTTGCCGGATTCGTTTGCCCGGAGACAGTTCCAGAGTTTTTCCGAAGATGTAACCTTCCCAGGCAAAAAACTTGCCGCCAATAACTGGATCAATATCCGCAGGACTGCCTGTAAATGAAGAATGGGCGGCGCTGTCAAGCCAGTCTTGATATGCTTTTTCAGGGCTAATTGGAAGCATCACTGACAAAACAAGGTCACGATCCATCATCACTCAAATGATGTCAATTCCATTGAATAAGCGATGGTTGCATCTGTGGAAGCATTTTTAACCATGCCAACATCCTTAACATACCAGGTTGAATTAGTGATTGGGATTGTGTTCTCGGTACCCATAATACTCATTACCATATTTCCAACAACATCCACCTTAAAAGCATCGCCGTATGTCCCAGCGGGAACGGTCACTGATTCAACTGCAGATATGGTATTTGCAATCGACATATTTCCCTGGCCTTCAAATACAGATTCGCCCGATGTGAAACTAACTTTTATTACATATTCTGTATTCCAGGAATAACCTACCTGCCATTTTTCTTCAGTGGGAATTAGAACGCCTTTTACTTCCAGTGTTTCAACCTTTAAATCCGGAATCTGGATAAAGTTCATATTCGCTAACTGGCTGGAAAGCATTCCATCGGGGCCGCAAGTCCATTGGACTTCTGTACGTATATCCGGAAATTGTTGAACCGAGGTGAATGAAGAGGGGGTTACGTCTTTGTAAGATACATCCATTGTGCTGGTTACACCTCCTGAAACTGTGGCATACTTCCAGACCTTTCCTTCCAAAACCGGACTAAAGGGATTGTAACAATCACCTAAAGTTATTGGATTAAAGGGGTTTTCTATTGGTTGTTCTGCCGGCAACTCGGCAGGCGGTGATGCGGGCTGATCGGGAGCAGCTTTAGGACCGCATGCAGCAACCAGAATGCCAGTAATTATCAGGACAGGCAATATTCGGAAATCCTTTTTGATATTCATTTTTCTCCTAAACCTCTTGATAATAAGATTATTGCCTTGATTAAGGCAAAAGAGGATTAATAAATTATTAAATCTTTTTCCAAAAAATCAATTTTTTATCCCGGAGGCATGTTATAGTTAAAAAATTAAATTCAAGAAATAAGAGACATCTATGGAAAATGGATCTTTTCACTTCTTTCCGGATAAATTCATTCTGCGTGTCCACAACCGCTTATGCAACTCATCTGAAGAGCTGTTGACAAGCGATCCGTTTGAAGCCTTTTATCATGCGTATCTTGGCAGCCTCAAACGGCATCAATCCAAACTGTTGGATATTTTCCCTGAAAAGGATTTTTCGGAAGATCAAATAAAGCTCCTGCAGGAGACGCTTTATTATCTCAATTCGTTACCGGCTGAAAAAGTAAAGAAATTGGTGGATGGCTCCGAGGTATTTTTTCGCGATCCCATGCTTTTAAATGAATTTGTCGAGCAGTTTTACAACTACTGGCGCCGTTTACACCGCCTGGTTATTTGCGATTCGGTATTTGACCGGTTGGATAAGCGACCATATCGGACATTTAATGACATGGTGGAAAGCCTGATGCATCTGGTGCGCAGTACTTACCGAAACATTCAGGAGAATATAACCGGAAATCACCCCAAGATCTATCGCCAGGTGAGCGCCGGCGCAGAAATTGGCGCCATCACCCTGCAAAAAAAGTTGGCTTTCCCGGATGGCTACTTATGAAGTTTTAAAGGATATCTTTATCATCAGTCAGGTGCTCATTTATCCGCCAATGATTTTCAATACGCCAATGAACAAGCGTTCTGGTGTTTTTGCGCAGACTGATAAAAATCCTCTGGCTGGCTTGAATTTGAACCCCAAGGATTGGCTTTGCTACCCGGCTTTGGTTGGTCCTTTACTGATTCCGGTATATTTCCCACTCCACTTTTTTGAACTTGGATTTGCCATGTCCAACTTGTTTGAATTGGCAGGCCCAAAGGACTTAAATCGAAAACCTGACGCAGTATATATCTATGGTGCGCCGCCTGAATCTGCGCTGGCAGTTCATGGTAATGAGACTGTCTTCTATGAGGACAATGCCAATGATATGCTGATTGCCTCAGTGCCTTTGAAAAATGAGTACGCATATTTTGGTTATTTGAAGAAAATGATCCTGACCCTGCATAACATCATCCGCATGAAAGACGGATTTCTGCCCTTTCACGGCGCCATGGTGCAGATTACCTTGCGGGACCGCAAACCTTTTTCCACCCTGATCATGGGCGATACTGGCGCAGGTAAATCAGAATCGCTTGAAGCGTTGCGTTCGATTGCCAGCGACGAAATCGAAGACCTGACTATCATTGCGGATGATATGGGCTCTTTAAGCCACAGCAAGGATGGGCGCCTGGTGGGGTATGGGACAGAAACGGGAGCATTCGTGAGGCTGGACGATCTGCATTCAGGATACGCGCTTGGCCAGATTGACCGGACGATTATTATGAATCCAGACCAGGTCAACGCGCGGGTTGTAATGCCGGTGACGCGTTATGAATACATTATGAGTGGCACTCCCTTGGATTGTGTGCTTTACGCCAATAATTATGAAAAAATTGACAGTGATCATCCTGTGATCCAGCCCTTCGACAATCTGGAAAGCGCATTGGATGTATTCAGGCGCGGGGCAGTCATGAGCAAGGGAACCACCACAACCCAAGGATTGGTGGAAACCTACTTCGCCAATATCTTTGGCCCAACCCAATATAAAGAACTGCATGAACCTCTTGCCCATCGCTATTTTAAGGATATGTTTGATCAGGGAATTTTTGTAGGGCAGCTGCGCACCATGCTGGGAATACCCGGCATGGAACTTTCGGGCCCTGAGAGTTCTGCCAAGGCATTGCTGGAATTGATCCGGGAAAAAGCCCAAAAAGTGAAATAAGTAGTCCTCCTGTTTTTTTATTTAAATCAAGCGCCTTTCAATATTAAGTACTCCAGGAAAAGATCTCTTGGGATCGGGCTCGGAAAATTAAGAAGTTAACCTTTAAATGCCTGACGCTATTCCCCAAGAGCTTATTAATGGCCGGTGAAATGGTAAATTTTAAGCCATAATTAATCGAAATGATTAATTAGATTTTTATGCCAAGCGCTACTTTTCGTTTTTACGCGGAACTGAATGCGTTATTACCAATCAAGTACCGATTCAAGGATATTCGGCAGGAATTCAAAGGCCGGCAGACGGTAAAGCACCTGATTGAATCCCTGGGCATCCCGCATACACAAGTTGATCTCATTCTGGCGAAAGGTAAATCGGTTGATTTTATGTATATTCCCCAAGAAGGAGATGTAATTTCGGTTTATCCCGGTATTTGAGTCGTTTGACATTTCTCCACTAATTTGTTTGCGGCCGCAGCCGTTGAGAGAGACAAAATTTGTTTTGGATGGGCATCTTGGGCGATTGGCTGCATTTTTAAGAATGCTCGGATTTGATACCCTTTATCGGAATGATTATTCTGATACGGAATTAGCATCAATCTCGATAAATGAAAATCGAATCCTACTTACCCGCGACAGGGGATTACTTAAACGGAGTTTGGTTACGCATGGATACTTGTTAATAACCCGTGATCCTCGACAGCAATTGCTGGCAGTAATCCGCAGGTTTGATCTTCTCTCTTCCTGCAAACAATTTTCACGGTGCATAGCCTGCAATGGTCTTTTGGAAAATATCAGCAAGATTGAAATTATCAGCCAATTGGAACCCAGGACAAAGCAGTATTTTGAGATTTTCAAGCGCTGCGGCAATTGCGGGAAGGTGTATTGGAAAGGTTCGCATTATGACCGCATGGTTGCTTTTATTGAATGGGTAAAAACAAGTTTAGCAGATAGTCAAGGCGAACAATTTAATGCCGTTGGTAATATAGATTGGTGATAGAATTGCTGACCTTGTGAAGAGGTATAAATATAAAAAATGAATAATGAGAAGCCGTTTGCTTTAAGCGGCTTGGATTCTGATACTTTCCAAAAAGCTATCTATTCCCTGCCCCCAAAAGAAATTTATCCAATCCTTAAAACCTGTGAATACGGGTTATCTGCTGAGGAAGCTCAATCGCGCTTAGATCAGTTTGGGCCAAACAAACTGGCTGAGGCAAAGAAGAAATCTTTGCTGCTCATGTTTTTAAAGAATTTCACCCATCTTGATGGCAATTCTGTTGTGGGTGGGTGGCATCGTTGGAATTATCGCAAAAATGCCCCAACTTGCAATTGCCATTTGGATGGTCAATGTGATCAATGGTGTTTTTAGTTTCTGGCAGGAATTCCGGGCGGAAAAAGCAACCGAAGCCCTTAAGAAAATGCTGCCCACCTATGCGAGGGTTTTACGGGATGGATCTGAACAAAAAATCCTGGCAGAAAATCTTGTGCCTGGTGATGTGATCCTGTTATCCGAAGGAGAACACATTTCTGCTGATTGCCGCCTGGTGGAACAAGCAGTGATGCGTACCAACCAATCTACATTGACAGGCGAATCACGCCCGGTTGCGAAAAGCGCCGATGCGGTTCTTCAAAATGGGCATCACCTATACAGAAGTGCCAAACATGGTGTTTGCCGGCACCAGTGTGGCAACCGGCACTGGTAAAGCGGTGGTGGTCACCACCGGCATGAATACCGAATTTGGCAAGATCGCGCACCTGACCCAGGAGATGAAAGAAGAACTCAGCCCGCTTCAGGTTGAAATGAAAAATGCCACACGCATCGTAACAGTAATCGCAGTTCTGGTGGGCACAGTATTTTTTGTAATGTCTATTTTATTTGCCGGAATAACAGTGGCCGAAAGTTTTATTTTTAGCATGGGGATGATTGTTGCGTTTGTGCCTGAAGGCTTGCTGCCAACAGTTACCTTGGCGCTGGCGATGGGCACGCAGCGCATGGCCAAAAGACATGCGTTGATCAAAAAGTTGTCTGCGGTTGAAACGCTGGGCTGCACAACCGTCATTTGCACTGATAAAACTGGAACCCTGACACAAAATGAAATGACAGTCCGTAATTTATGGACACCGGCAAATTTAAGGAAATCCAATGTTCCCACCGAAATTGGACGGATACTAAGTGTGACAGGCACAGGGTATGAACCAAAGGGAGAGATCTTAACTGAAGATGATATCCAGGTAAAACAAGGAAATATTGAATTAGATCGTTTAGTTACAGCCGCCAACCTGTGCAACAACTCCCGTTTGGTGCCACCTGAAAATGAGCAAACAGGACGCTGGCAGATATTGGGTGATCCGACCGAAGGCTGCCTGCGCGCTCTTGTCAATAAATCCCAACTCAGTTTATCGGAAATTGAAAGCAGCTATCCCCGCATTCATGAAATACCTTTTGACTCCCAGCGCAAACGTATGGCAACCATTCACTTGCCCTCTGAGTATCCCATCTCCGGTCCTGGAAAAGAAGCCATCTTAAAAAACCGAATCGCATTTATTAAAGGCGCTCCAAAAGAAGTGCTGGACCTCTGCACAGCGATATTAAGTGGCGGATCAGAAATTGCACTTTCTAACGAAGAGCGCGAAGAAATCATGAAAGTAAACGACCAATTTGCGCGCGATGGCTTGCGTGTTTTGGCAGTCGCCCAGCGAAAATTGCCCGAGACGATCATTGAATATACCCCTGAGACTGTTGAAGAGAACCTGGCATTTCTTGGATTGATCGCCATGATGGATCCCCCGCGCCCTGAAGTGGCGGACGCGGTTAAAAAATGCCATACAGCAGGTATCCGCATTATCATGATCACCGGCGATTACGGCCTTACTGCTGAAAGCATAGCCCGGCGAATCGGTATTGTACGCAGTGACAATCCACGAATCATTACCGGTTTTGAATTAAATAATCTGGATGATGAGCAGCTCAAGGAAGCCCTCAAAGAAGAAGTCATTTTTGCACGCGTGGCACCTGAAAATAAATTGCGCGTTGTATCCGCTCTTCAAGAAATGGGAAATATCGTTGCGGTTACGGGTGATGGTGTCAATGACGCGCCAGCTTTAAAGAAGGCTAATATTGGTGTCGCCATGGGGTTAACCGGCAGTGATGTTGCCAAGGAAGCCGCTTCCATGATCCTGACGGATGATAACTTTGCTTCAATTGTGAACGCAATTGAAGAAGGGCGCGCAGTTTATGCGAATATTAAGAAATTTCGCAACTTATATCTTCACATCCAACACGCCTGAAGCAGTGCCATTTATTTTATTTGCATTTTCCGCAGGCCGAATCCCTCTTGCATTAAATGTCATGCATGTTTTGGCGGTTGATTTGGGCACTGATATCGTTCCTGCACTGGCACTTGGGCGCTGAACCACCGGAACCGGGCATGATGTCGCGCCCGCCGCGCAACCTGAACGAACATGTGATTGATGCGGGAATGCTGAAAAGGGCTTATCTCGATTTTAGGCGCGGTTCAAAGCCTAATGACCATGATTGCTTTTTATTTCATCTATTGGACCAATGGTTATTGGGGTCAATGGATAGATCTACCTGGGGATGGAAATCTTTACCGGTCAGCGACCGGTATTGCGCTCGCGGCAGTTGTTATGACACAGATCGGCAACCTTTTCGCACAAAGATCAGAAATCGTATCAATTTTTAAGATGCCCTTTTTTCGAAACCGAATGATTTGGATTGGTATTCTTACCGAGGTAATCATTATTCTTATGTTTGTTTACCTGCCGATTTTCAATAAGTTTATTGGCACAGGGCCGTTTGAAGCTGAAATATTGGTTGTTATTGATCGGCATGATCCCTTCATTAATAATCACTGATGAAATCAGAAAATGGGTGTTGCGAAACAGGAAAAAAAGTGCATAATCACAATAAACAGATTATTTCTAATAAGTGAATCCTGCATAAGGAGGATAAGATGAAGGTAATCATCATCGGCTGCGGAAGGCTGGGTTCAGGGCTGGCCCGGGACCTTAAGATGCGGGGCAATGATGTGGTCGTGATTGACAGCGACCCTCTTTCTTTCGAACGCCTGGGAAAGGGACTGGAATTCAAGACGATCACCGGTGTTGGTTTTGATAAAGAAGTTCTCATTGAAGCTGGAATTGAGAAAGCTGAAGCATTGGCTGCTGTTATGGAAAGCGACGAAGCCAATGTGGTTGCCGCCCGCATCGCCAAACAGGTGTTTCGGGTTCCAAAAGTTGTGGCGCGCATTTATGATCCGCGTAAAGCTGATATTTACCGGCGGCTTGGGATTCCAACGATTTCTCCTGTTGCCATTTCATCTGCCAGAATGTCAGAATTGCTTACTTTTTCCGGCCTTAATACGGTAACCCGGCTTGGCGGAGGCGGAGTCAGCATTGTGGAAATAGAGGTTGCCAATTTGCTCGCAAATAAGTCTGTTTCTGCACTGGATATTCCTGGAAAAGTAACTACCATTTCTGTAACCCGCAATGGGAAGACTTTTATGCCAACTACATCTACTGTATTTGAATTCGGTGATGTAGTTCATTTGGCGGTTATCAGGAGATCATAAAGACCAACTGGCAGAGTTGCTGGCGTAAGGACTGGAGGAGATATTATGAAAGTCATAATCATTGGCGGCGGGAAAGTCGGCACTTTTCTGGCCGATTTCTTATTAAAGGAAAAGCATGAAGTCACCGTTGTAGAGGCCAGGCGGGAAGAGCTTGAGCGGCTGCATCGGGAATTGGGTGAACAGAATATTGTATGCGGCAGCGGCAGCGATCCTGCCGTGCTGGAAACCGCAGGAATCCATAATGCCAATGTGCTGGCAGCTGTCACGGGCAGCGATGAGGTCAACCTGGTTGCAACCAGCATCGCGCGGTTTGAATTCAATGTACCGCGTGTGATTGCCAGAGTAAATAATCCAAAGAATGCCTGGATTTTTAACCAGGATATGGGTGTGGATGTTGCCTTGAACCAGGCGGAGTTAATTGGGCAGCTGATCCTTGAAGAAATGTCCATGGGTGACATGGTAACCCTGCTGAAATTGCGAAAAGGGCAGTATTCAATTGTCGAGGAAAAAGTTGATCCAGGGGCGGTCATTGTTGGCAAACGGCTGGATGATATCAAATTGCCAGACAAATGCGTGATGGTTGCTCTTCTGCGAAAGGAAGGCATGGTAATTCCGCATGGGGACCTGGTCTTCCGTCCGGCTGATGAGGTCATTTCCCTGGTGCATTCCACGCAAGTGGATGAATTAGCCAAACTGCTTGGCCCTGAAAAAAAGTAAATACCAGCGCATCAATTTTTAAGTACTGCAGTGCCCAATTTTATAGAATTCTTGAATTAAAGAATTTGGTATTGAGAATTCTTGACAACCTTTTTTACATTTTTCTTACTCAAAACTGAAATTACGAGTTTAGAATTGATAAAAAGGGACGCATGAAAAAAGCACTTGTAATCCTGGCCATTGTTTTTCTGGTGTTCGCGAGCGCCGCCTTAGGCGCTTTTTTTGGAGGTTCGTTTATTTATGAACGCCTGAGCAGCCAGGCTGCCACCCCGCAGATAATTCAAGCGGTTAATGCAGCATTGCCTGCCGGCCAACTTTCCGTTCTGAGCACAGATATCAACACCCTCATTACACAAGTCGTTGAAAAAGCGGAACCTTCAGTTGTAAAAATTGTAGGCGTTATTCCGGGACAGCAAACTTTTTTGGGATGTCGGATGACCAGCAGGTGAGCGGCAGCGGTTTCATAATTTCTTCTGATGGCTACATCATTACAAACAATCATGTGGTTGATAGCACCAACCAGGTTAATATTATATTGAGTGATGGGACAACTGTCCCTGCCAGAATTGTCAGCACAGATATCTTTGCTGATTTGGCGGTACTCAAAGCTGAGGGAATAATGCCCGGTGTGGCAGTTCTTGGCGATTCTGATATTCTCAAGCCCGGGGAGTCTGTTATTGCTATAGGATCTCCGTTGGGTGATTTTCGCAACAGTGTTACTGTGGGCGTGGTCAGTGCTACCGGCCGCATGCTGGATACGGGCAATGGTTATGAAATGGAAAACCTCATTCAGACTGACGCCGCCATCAACAGCGGCAATTCTGGCGGTCCTCTGGTAAATTTGGCTGGAGAAGTCATTGGTGTAAATACCCTGGTCGTGCGCGGGGATGGAATGGGTTCTGCGATTGCTGAAGGGCTTGGTTTTGCAATTCCCTCAAATACCGTGAGGTTGATAGCTGAACAGATCATCCAAAAGGGATATTTTTCAAGACCGTATCTGGGGGTTCAAATTCAACATATCAATCCGACTATTGCAAATCGCTATAACCTGCCGGTTCAATGGGGCGCCTACGTGGTGAGGACGGGCAGTAATTCACCTGCATTAAATGTGGGAATAACCGCTGGCGATATAATACTGCGCATAGGCAATATCGCTTTGGATGAAGATACACAATTTTTAAACGCATTGTTTTCATACCAGCCAGGCGATATCGTTGAAGTTGAAATACTCAGGGGAGATGTTCGTACTATTGTCCAGGTACAGCTCACTGAACTAAACTCGCCTTGAAATTCCCAATTTTAGAATCCCGGGTAAAATTGCCGGGTTAATTTAAGCTGGATTTTCATTAATGGATAGGCAAATTAGACTCTCTGATTATAAATTACTCGTTTTTGATATTGATGGCACCCTGCAGGATTCAAACCACAATTTGCATCCATACACGAAAGCTGTTCTTCTTAAGCTGCATGATGCTCATATTCCTTTTACTCTGGCGACGGGAAAAAATCTGCCGGCGGTAAAGCCCCTTGCGGAAATCTTGGGCATAAAGCTTCCGCTTATCCTATCCAACGGCTGCATGCTTCAGACAGTTGACGGAATTGTTTTGGAAAAATATGTGCTGCCAACTAAAATTTCAGATCAGGTAATCGCCATTTGTGAAGAGGGGGGTTGGGACCTGGCGATTTATCTGGACGATGGCATTTATATCAAAAAGATGAATCACAATCTGGAATTATTAATCGATTTTGGTTCCCCTGGTTTAATTGAGATTGGTGATTGGGTGAATATCAGGAAAAGGCTGAAAGAAGCCCATAAATGCCTGGTTGTTGAGCGATCATCCCCGCAAAAAGTTTATGAGCTTGAAAAAATGTATGAAAAAGCTCTGGGCGAAAAAGTGGAATACTGCCATACTCTGGAAGGAATGCTCGAAGTTATGCCGAAGGGTGTTTCCAAATTCAAGGCTATCCAAAGACTGGCTGGGATGTTAAAAATCAATATGGATGAAGTCATGTCATTTGGAGATGGCAATAATGATATCGAAATGCTTGCTGGCGCAGGATTGGGCATCACAACACAAAACGGTTCCGATTTGGCAAAAGCCAATGCGAACCTGACCGTTGCATCGAGTGATGAAAATGGCCCTGCGATTTTTCTGGACCGGTTGTTGGAACAACTGCACCAGGAATAATTCATTTTGAGATGAATAAATTCGTATTCAATTCAGACCAGACATCCCCGCATATAAACCTGCGCGATTACAGACTTATCGTCTTTGATATCGACGGTACGCTAATTGGCTCAAACCATATCCTGGATCCATATACACGGGATGTATTATTGAAATTGCGAGATTATGGCATAAATATGACACTTGCCACCGGAAAAAATTTGCCGGCAACGCAGCAGACAGCTGATGAACTGGAAATTGAAATTCCCCTGGTGCTTTCAAATGGCAGCATGATCGAGACCCGTTATGGTGAAATCCTGGCAAAATCTGTTCTTCCAGTCCAAGTCATAAAGCGCGTTACCGAAATCTGCGACAGTAAGAACAGCAATTTGGTCATGTATTTAGATAATGAGATCCTTATTAAAGGAATGAATGAGGATATTTTTCAGGTTTACAACCAGGTTGCTTATGGCATCAGCGAGATTGGACAATGGTCTGCTATTGCCAGCCGGCAGGCTGAAGTAAACAAGTGCTTGATTGTTGAACAGCATAACCCGGCGAACCTCAAAGAGCTTGAAAAAGTATTCAACCAGGATTTTGGCACCTTGGCGGATATCCTTTTTACAAGCACAAAGCTACTGGAAGTCATCCCAAAAGGAATTACCAAAGTGACTGGAATACAAAAAATTGCATCCAGCCTGGGAATAAAAATGAGCGAAGTGATGGCTTTCGGCGATTATGACAATGATGTTGAAATGCTCACCGCAGCAGGGTTGGGTATCGTCGTGGAAAATGGCTCACAAGCCGCAAAAGCCAGCGCCGACCTGGTTATAGGCTCTTGCGACCAAAACGGTCCCGCCATATTTCTTGAAAACTTAATGAGGTCTATTTAAACTAAACCACAGCTGCCGATTTCTCTTTTGAAGTAAGAAGAATTATTAAAGCGATTATCGTAAAAGGCAGGCAGCCCAATAATCCTGCTGGTGTTGGACCTAGTCAGCATTGAAAAAGGACCCTTTACAAAAAGCAGCCCAATGGCAGCAATGCCATTTAAGGCGCCATGAGCGAAAACTGCCGGCCAGACACTCTCAGCTTTAAGGGAGAGCCACCCGAAAAAAACGCCACCCGAAACGGTGAACCAAACCATGGCAATTAATCCAAGCCAGGGGAAACCGGGATAATCCAGCCCATAGTTATGGCCCATCATGATTACAGGCCAATGCCAGACACCCCAGATCAGACCTGAAAGCAGCAGAGACTTTTTATATCCAAATTTTGTCAGCGCAGGGACCAGAAACGCACGCCAGCCAAATTCCTCACCAAAAGTAGCAAAAAAATTTAGCAAGGGGGCCAAAAAAAACGCAAGAATTGTTTGCCCAAGCACGACTTGAGCAGGTTTAATCAATTCCCCGCCAGCGCCTGCGGCGTTCAATTGGCTGGTAAGCGTTGTCAGTTGTGAATCAAAATTCTCAGGAAAAACGAGGAAGAAAATCACAGCGCCAAGCAAGGTCAATACTCCTGGTCCGAACCAGCCCATTAACCAGTATGGCCAATGATTCTTAAATTTTGGCTTCAGATAAGCATTCTGCCAGCCTGATTTTGTGATCAGGCGCGTAATGATATGCGCAATAGCAGGTCCCCACATATAAACACTGGCCAAAAGAACCAGCGCCAAGGTCACACCCGTGCCTTTGATTAACTCTGGACTATTGACCAAACCGCCATTTAGAAAAAGCACCAACCCAACCGCCCAGGAAATGCCGAACGCGAAAGCCAGATATATCCAAATTTCTTTATTTGATTTTTCCATTTTTTATCCTAATCGAACAAATATTTCCCTTTTGGTATTGACAATCGATTTAATATCCTATACAATAAATATGCACAAGTATTCAGAAATGAACAATTGTGCATATGCATTCCATAAGGAGATAACTCTTGCCGCGCAACAAAACGATTGACTACCGACTCCTCCTAAAGGTCAGTAAATTATATTATGAAAAACTACTCACACAGCAGGAAATCAGTGAGCGATTAAAGCTTTCTCGGCCAAAGGTATCCCGACTTCTCAAGCAGGCTGAAGAAGTGGGTGTGGTCAAGATAAACATCATCCCACAACCCGGGATCCATACTGACCTGGAAGATGCGTTGGAAAATAAGTATGGTTTAAAAGAAGCAGTTGTTGTAGATGTCAGTGAACCTGCAACACAGATTGCAGTCTCGCGGGAAGTGGGTGTGGCGGCAGCAGATTACTTTTCACGGGCTGTCAATGATCCATGCATAATTGGCATTTCCTGGGGAACCACACTCAGGGCAATGGTTGATGCAGTCCATGCGATGGATTGCCACAATTCGCAAGTTGTCCAGCTTATCGGCGGTTTGGGAATGCCGGAATCAGAGGCACATGCAACCTATATCTTGCGCCGACTGGTCGCCCAGATCGGTTCCAAATTATCAATCCTGAATGTCCCGGGGATTGTGGATAATATTGGCGTGAAGAAAGCAGTGCTGAGCGATTCTCACGTGCGCGAGTTGTTTGAGATGTTTGCCAAAATTGACATCGCTTTTGTGGGGATCGGTGTTCCTACACCGGAATCGGTTGTGATGCGGGATGGGACAATTCTTACAAAGGACCAGATGGAAATGCTGATGGAAAAAGGCGCGGTTGGAGATATATGTCTGCGTTATTTTGATGAGAATGGGAAATCAATCCAATCGGATGTGGATGACCGTGTGATCGGCATCACCTTGGAGGAATTGAAAAAAATTGATCGCGTGGTCGGAATTACTGGCGGTCCCCAAAAGGAAAAAGTGATTCGTGCGGCGCTCATTGGCAAACTAATCAATGTGCTTATCACTGATCAACAATGCGCAAAAAAATTAATTGAGGATTAATATAGCATGGATCAAAAAGAAATCATTTTATTGGCAAAACAGGTAGTCAAACAGGAAGCGGATGGCGTATTATCCCTAATTGATCAGATTGATGAAAGTTTTGTAAAAGCCGCCAAGTTGATGCTCGCATGCAAGGGGCATGTTCTGGTAACAGGAACGGGCACTTCCCATTCTGTTGCCCGCCGCATGGCCCATTTGCTAAGTGTCTGTGGAACACCTTCGTTATTAATTGATGCCGGAGACAGTCAGCATGGACTCTCAGGTGCGGTGAGAGCCAACGATATCCTTATTGCGCTTTCAAAAGGCGGCAGTTCTTCTGAAGTAATATTCCTTGCCAAAGTTGCAAAATCGAGAGGAGCAAAAGTAATTGCGATCACTGAAAAACCCGATTCTGAATTAGGCAAGCTGTCAGATTTGGTATTGAAGGTCATTGCGCCGCCTGATGGTGATCCCTACGGGATGATTGCGACTGGAAGTTCTCTTGTTAATTCCGCTTATTGTGATGCACTGTGTGTGGTATTGCTTAAACTACGCGGCTATACACTGGAACAATTCGGTGAAACCCATCCGGGCGGAGCGGTTGGAAAAAAATTGGAAAATCTAAAAAGGAAATAGGAAGACAGGATGAAATCTGCATTTTTGGTTGGAAGCAAGCAATTTGAAATAAGAGATGTGCCGGAACCCAAACCCGGTCCCCGCGATGTGGTGGTGGATATCGCCGCCTGCGGTGTCTGTGGATCCGACCTGCGGCGATGGAAGGAAGGCCCTGCAATCGAACCCGTGGTATCAGGGCATGAGATTTCAGGAACCATCAGTGCGGCCGGCGCGGAGGTAAAGGCATTTGCTGTTGGTGACAAAATAGCCATCGCACCAGATATTCACTGCGGGGAATGTTATTACTGTCGCCATGCACTATATAACCTGTGTGATTCCCTGCATTTCCTTGGAATCACTCCTGGTTATCCGGGCGGTTTTGCAGAAAAAATCCTTCTGACGGATGAAGTTCTTACTCTGGGTGTTGTGCATAAGATGCCTGCAGGATTGTCTTTTGACCATGCGGCCGTATCTGAGCCCTGCTCCTCAGTCTTGGCCTGCCATGACCGCATCCATACCAGCATTGATGATGTGGTGGTTGTTATGGGCGCTGGACCCATTGGCTGCATTCATACTGCTGTTGCGCATGCGAGAGGAGCGCGGGTAATCATTTCTGAACCAAGCGATATTCGGCGCAAACTGGCTGAATCTTTTGCACCGGAACTGATGGTGAATCCCTTTGAACAGAATCTCGGCGAAATCATTCAGGAATTTACCAATGGAAGAGGCGCGGATGTGGTCATTTGCGCCAATCCAGTGCCGGCAACTCAAACCCAGGCTGTTGAAATTGTCAAGAAACGCGGCAAAGTGATGTTATTTGGGGGTCTGCCGAAGGATAACCATATGGTTTCGCTGGACGGCAACCGCATTCACTACAATGAAATTGAGGTCTTTGGCTCTTTTTCCTATCACCCGACATATCACGCGCTGGCACTTGAGGCGCTGCAGCGTGGTCTGATCCCGGCTGAAAAATTAATCACAGCCATTTATTCATTGGATGAGGTATCCAAAGGTTTTGAAGCCGCAGCTGGCGGCGAAGCGTTAAAAGTACTAATCAAACCATAAAAAGGAAATTATTATGATCGGATTGAATGAAGAACTAAAGTTGAGAGAATCACAAGGGAATCCAATTCGGATCGGACTGATCGGAACTGGACAGATGGGCACCGATATCGTTGCTGAAATCAGCATGATGAAAGGTATGAATATCGTAATTACTGCGGATGCCAATCTGCAGCGTGCCAAAGATGCCTATGCCATTGCCCAAATCAAGGGTGAGGTTGTGGTGGTGGATAACGCCAATGATGCAGATGCTGCCATTGCAGCCGGCAAATATGTTGCGGTCAATGATTATCGGATACTGACTGATGTTAAAAATATTGATGTGGTAATCGAATCAACTGGTGTGCCTGAAATCGGCACCCGCGCAACGTTGAGAACGGTCCGTAAAGGTCATGATATGGCCATGATGAATGTTGAAACTGATATTACAGTCGGTCCTTTGCTCAATTGGTATTGTCTAAAGAAAGGCCAGCTTTATGCGCTGGCAGCCGGGGATGAACCCGCAGCTTGTAAAGAGCTTTACGATTTTGCCGACGCGATTGGCTTCACAATTGTTGCCGCCGGCAAGGGGAAAAATAATCCCCTCGATCGGCATGCATCACCGGATAATCCGGATATCCAAAAAGAAGCAGCGCGGCGGGGATTGAGCCCAAATATGTTGATTGAATTTGTGGACGGATCCAAGACCATGATCGAGATGGCTGCGGTATCGAATGCAACCGGCCTTGTACCAGATGTGCGTGGCATGCATGGCGTTGAAACAGATCGCGATCATTTACACAATACCTTTGCCTTGAAAGAGGATGGCGGCGTGCTTAAAAAATGGGGGTGGTGGATTTCGGCGTTGGGCGTGTTGCCCCGGGTGTTTTCCTGATTGTCCGCACAGACCATCCACGCCTGCGCGAAGCGATGATTCTGCGCGATATGGGCAAAGGCCCATATTACACATTGTTCCGGCCATTTCATCTTTGCAGTATTGAGGTTCCCCTCACCTGCGCAATGCTTGCCTTGCGGAAAAAATCCAATATGGTGCCGCTCAATCGCTTAACTTCCGAGGTTTTTGCGGTTGCCAAAAAAGACTTGAAAGCTGGTGATGTGCTTGACGCAATTGGCGGTGTTTCATATTACAGCTTGATTGATACCTATGAAACCGCACGCAAAGAAAATTTGCTTCCGATTGGTCTGGCTAAAGGCGCAAAGGTGCTCAGGGATATTCCTATCGACAAACCAATCACAACCGAGGATGTCGAAATAAAGCCTTCCACTGTCTTCACGCTCTGGAACCTGCAAAATGAGTGGATGGCCGGCACTTTGACCGAAGATGAATTGCTGGATAAAGTGGATAAGGTGGAAGATTAGTCAACCTCTCAATTGGAGGAACAGAACCAATGGCATTAATTGGACTGGATATCGGCACAACGGGCTGCAAGGCGCATATCTTCACTGAGGATTTGAAATTGCTGGTCAGCACCAGCCGCGAGTATGCAGTGGACATTCCCCACCCGCAATGGGCGGAACAGGATGCAGAAAAAGTATGGGTTTTGGCAAAAGAATGTTTGCGAGAGAGTGTTGCCAAAGCTCATGCTGAAAGCTCAATAGAGGCCATCAGCCTGTCAGTCCAGGGGGAGGCGGTTGCCCCTGTAGACGAATCAGGAGCAGCCTTGCGCCCAATGATACTTGGCATGGATACCCGGACAGATGAACAAAACCGGATTCTGCGTGATTCATTTGACCCCGGCGAATTGTTTAATCACACTGGCATGCCAGTGCATACCAGCAACACGCTGCCGAAATTAATGTGGCTAAAAGAACACGAACCGCAGTTATGGAAAGATGCTTATAAATTTCTTCTCTATGAAGATTTCATCATCAACAAGCTTGTTGGCAAACCAGTGATCAGTAAATGTCTGGCTTCACGGACGCAGGTGTATGATCTTGAGAAAGAAGAATGGTCCGAAAAACTACTGGATTATCTTGGATTGCAGAAATCCAGGCTGGCAGAAGTCCTTCCTTCGGGAACATCCGTGGGGAAAATGAAACCGGATCTGGCGGAGGAGCTTGGCTTTAAAACCTCACCCATTGTAGCTGTTGGCGGGCATGACCAGGCGTGCGGTGCTTTGGGAGCAGGACTAACCAAAACAGGGTTGGCCATGGTTTCGACAGGTACAGCTGAAGTTGTAGAAGTATCCATGGACAGCCCGCACCTGAATGACAGTTTATTTCACGGGAATATGTCTGTTTATCTTCATACCTTTCCAGGGCTTGTATGTGGTCATGACCCTTAATCAGAGCGGCGGCTTTGTGCTGCGCTGGTTCCGCGATACCTTCTGCCAGTATGAGCAGGAGATGGCAAAAAAGCAGGGCGGGGATGCGTATGACATGGTTTTGAAAGGCGCTGGTCCGGGTCCTTCTCCTGTAATGATGCTGCCGCATTTGGCTGGATCGGGCACGCCAACATTGGATACCCTTTCTAAAGGCGCCATTGTTGGTTTAACTTTTGCCACTACCAAAGCTGACCTCGGCAAAGCCATCCTGGATGGATTGACAATGGAACTTCGTCTAAACCTTGAGATATTGAACGAAGGCGGAATAGCCATCAACGAGTTGCGTGCCATCGGCGGCGGGGCAAAATCGGCGTTATGGCTGCAATTAAAGGCGGATGTGACCGGTATACCTGTGGCTGCACCGGAAGTGACAGAGGCAGCCGGGATGGGCGCGGCTATTCTGGCAGGCGTCGCATCGAATGTTTTTTCAGGCGCAGCTTCCGCTATTGATTCACACCTGAAGATAAAAAAGGTCTATACCCCCGATCCGAAGATTAAGGCGCTTTACGATGAACGCTATTTGCTTTACAAGAAACTGTATCCAGCTGTGAAAGAGATTAACCATATCCTGTAAACGAGAGGTGAAATAATGAAAAAAACAACATTGGCAGTTCTCTATGGCAATCGGGATTTTTTCCCGGATGCATTGGTACTTGAGGCGCGCAAGGATGTTGAAGACTTGTTAAGGAATTCGATGTTGATATGGTCGCGCTGCCAAAAGAAGCCACCAAGAATGGCTCAGTTGAAACCTGGGCGCATTCCAAAGAATGCGCTGAACTTTTAAAGAAGCACAAGGAAGAAATTGACGGTGTCCTGGTTTGCATGCCCAACTTCAGTGATGAAAAAGGAATTGCGGATTCATTAAAACTATCCGGTTTGAATGTGCCCATCCTGGTTCAGGCGTATCCGGATGATCCTGTAAATCTACCCCTGGAAAGGCGCCGCGATGGATTCTGCGGCAAGATTTCGGTCTGCAACAATCTGCGCCAGTATGGCTATAAATATACGCTCACCACAGACCACACATCAGATCCAAAGTGTGACCAGTTCAAAAAAGATTTCACGGTTTTTCTGGGAGTCTGCCGGGTGGTCAAGGGTTTGCGCAATTTACGGGTTGGCGCTGTTGGCGCCAGGCCAAACGCGTTCAATACGGTGCGGTTCAGTGAAAAATTACTTCAACAGTATGGCATCAGCGTTAAGACCATTGACCTTTCCGAACTATTCGGTAAGTCTACCCGCATGTCAGATGACCATAAGGATGTTAAAGCCAAATTGCAGGAAATTAAAAACTACATTCCAACAACTGGCATTCCAGAAGAACCTTTGATCCGTATGTCAAAATTCGCGGTTGTCCTGAATGAATGGATCAAATTTCAGGATATCACTGCCACTGCACTGCAATGCTGGGATTCAATTCAGATGAACCTGGGGATCAACCCTTGCACTTTGATGAGCATGATGAGCAATGACCTGATGCCTTCCGCCTGTGAAGTTGATGTTACGGGAGCGGTATCCATGTACGCGCTTTCGCAAGCCACAGGCAAACCGGCAGCGCTTGTTGACTGGAACAATAACTACGCAGATGAAAGCGACAAATGCGTTTTCTTCCATTGCGGCAACTGGGCTAAATCCTTCTACCCGGATTTCACCATGCGCAATGCCGAGATCCTGGCAACCACATTAGGCGAAGAAAATACGTACGGAGCCATTAATGGGCGTGTTGCGGCAGGGCCAATGAGTTTCGCGCGCATCACCACTGATGATAATGCCGGCCTCATCCGGGCATACATGGGTGATGGTCAAATCACAGATGATAAGCTCGATACTTTTGGCAGCCGGGCGGTTGTGGAAGTACCCGGTTTGCAGAAGCTGCTCAAGCACATCTGCTCTTATGGCTTTGAGCATCATGCTGCCTTCACAAATGCTTATTCTGCAGAAATCATCGCAGAAGCTTTCGGCAATTATATGGGCTGGGATATCTACTACCACCATGGATAAACGAAATTGATAAATCAAATTTTCGAGTTTAAAGAGGAAAAAAATAAATACTAATAATAGAAAGGTGGTTGGTCAACCACCTTTCTAAATAAAATATCTGGGACGAATCTTTTGGAGAAAACCATTGGAAATGGATAATTACCAATTAATCAAAACCAGCATTCTTGAATACGAAAAAGAAAAGACTCTGCAGGCTGCTCAATCTGGCATAGCGGAAGGTCAGGATCCGCTTCACTTGTTAAACGCGATTACCGAAGCCCTGAATATTGTGGGTGAAGGATTCAACTCTGGAGAACTTTTTCTTCCGGAATTAATCTATGCTTCTGATTGTGCCCAGGCAGCGATAAAAGTATTGGAAGAAAAGATCACAGCTGATGGAAAAATTGCTGAAAACAAAGGCACTGTAGTATTGGGAACTGTAAAGGGCGACCTGCACGATATTGGCAAGTCTATCGTGGCTGCGCTGCTCATTGCCAATGGTTTTAAAGTTGTTGACCTTGGCACTGATGTACCCACAGATCAACTTGCGCGAGGGTGTGCGTTTAAACAAAGCGGATGTGCTCGGCCTTTCTGCATTGTTGACTACCACAGCTGCTGAGATGGGCAATGTGATCAAGAAACTGGAGAGTGAGGGATTGCGTTCAAGCGTAAAGGTGATGATCGGCGGCGGAGCGACAAACGCAAATTACGCCAAACAAATTGGCGCTGATGCCTATGGAGAAACGGCAGTGGACGCTGTAAATATTGTCAGGGATTTGCTGCTATGACTGCCAAAGGATATCTACGCAAAAGTAAGCCGCTTGAGATATTGAGTGAAGCGGATGTTGAAGCGATCCATCGCGGCGCTTTGGAAGTGCTGGCGGTAACAGGCACCCGTTTTGAAAGTGAGAGGGCGCTGAAGCTCTTTGAAAAGCATGGCTGCAAGGTCGATTTTGAATTAAAGCGGGTGCGCATGCCATCCGGCTTGGTGGAAGATTGCCTGCGCCAATGTCCCAGCAGTTTTTTCCTGAAGGGCAGGAGCCCGAAGACAGACTTGACAATTGGTGGGAATACTCTGTATTTCTGCCCTTCACCGGGAATGCGCACAATAAACCTGGATAATTGGGAACAGCGTGTACCGACAATAGAAGAGAACCATTCAGCGGTAAAAATCCTGGATAAATTACCCAACATCAATCTGGCCGCATCCTATACGCCTTATTGTGAGTTGGAAGGTGTTCCGGGCGTGATGCTGCTACCAGTAAGTGCCTGGAGCCGCATGAAATATTTTTCCAAGCCCCAGAGGGTAGGCTCTTCCATGGAAAGCCATATTTGGGAGATGCAAATGGCGGATGTGGTTGGGATTGATGTATTTGCGGCCATGGAAGCTGCTCCGCCATTGACATGGTATGGCGACGCGATTGACTGCGCCTGGGCATGTGCCGAGCGTGGATTGCCGGTTGAGGTTGGCTGCGGTGCGGTAATGGGAGGGACAGGGCCTGCGACAATCGCCGGAACACTGGTTCAAAGCCTGGCAGAAATGATGGCAGCGATCGTGATGGTGCAGCTGATCAATCCTGGAGTGGCATTTTGGCAAACTCATTTGTGTTTGCCCTCAATATGGTAACCGGTTCACCAGCAGCTGGAGGAATTGAGGTTTCACTATTTCAGGCAGCCTTTAACCAGCTATGGCGCGGAAAATATAATGTTCCAACCATGATTGGCGCCTGCGGCCCTTCGAGTTCAGAACTGATTGATGTCCAGCTCGGTTTTGAAAAAGGTATCAGCGCTTCTCTGGCGGCGGTTTCCGGAGCCAGCGTTATTAATTTGCATGGCGGTATCCATGTGGAATTAACCTACCATCCGGTGCAATCCATCATCGATGATGATATTGCGGGCATGTTGGGTCGTTTTGTGCAGGGAATTGACGTCAATCAAGAAACACTTGCCCTGGATGTAATCCATGAAGTTGGCCCTATCCCCGGCCACTACCTGCGCAATAAACACACGCTCACCAATTGGAAAAAAGAGCACTTCCTCCCTGCAGTCAGCGACCGGCTTTCTTACCATGACTGGATGAAACAGGGCAAGAAAACCATCCTTGAGAATGCCAAAGAAAAAATGGAAACAATGCTGGCGTCATATGAGGCTGATCCGCCTTTAACTGAAAGCCAAAATGCAGATCTTGACCGGATTTTGGAAGAAGCACGCGCCTACTACGCGAAAAAAGAATTGCTTTAATTGAATGAGGAAAAAATGAGTATCGGAACCCAGGCTGAAATTTTGTTTGACGCTGAAATAAAGCGCACTAGGGTTCGTGAATACCTTGCCCAGAAAGATTTCGATGGACTGCTCATCTCTACCCGTGAGCATTTTGCCTGGGTGACCGGCGGAGGAGACAGCCATGTGGTTCGCAATTCCAATCTGGGTTTCGGGGCCATTGTTATCACGAGAGATAAAGCCTGGCTGCTGGCGCATTCGATGGATGCTGCCCGATTGTTTGAAGAGCAGGTTGCCGGACAGGGGTATGAGTTAGTCACCTTGCGTTGGTATGACGGGGATGTGCGGGAAAAAGCCAGAGAATTGGCGGGGAAAAAGGTCGCATCGGATACTGATTTTGAAGGTGTTCAAAATGTTTACAGCGACCTGGTTGATCTGCATTACCCGATGACAGAATTGGAAATTAAGCGCACACGCTGGCTGGCAAATAAAACCGATGAGCTTTTCACGGCGTTTGGTCATACTGTGACACCTGGTGATACCGAAAAAAATATCGCTGCAAGATTGCACTGCGAACATTTGAAAGCGGATATGGAAGTGGATGTGCTTATTGTGGGTAGTGATGACCGTTGCTTTAAGTACCGGCACCCAATTGCGACCGAAAAGCCTCTGGAAAAATATCTGATGCTGCACACTGTGGCCAGGCGCTGGGGATTGCATTGCAACCTAACGCGCTTTTTGCATTTTGGCGAACCTCCAGAGAAAATTAGAAAGGTTTATGATGCAGCCGCCAATGTAGAAGCATGTGTTTTCTTATCGCTTAAACCGGGTGTAAGATTCGCGGATATCCTGACATGGCAAAAACAATGGTATGCAGAACAAGGATTCCCGGAGGAATGGCGCAACCATTTTCAAGGCGGTCCGACGGGATATGTGCTTGTTGATGCTGGACGTTGTTTCACAGAGAAAGTGGTGCAAATCAACCAGCCTTATGAGTGGTTCATTACAGTGACCGGCGCCAAGATGGGCGAATTAACGCTCATGACCGAAAAAGGACTTGAGATTTCATCCTTCCTGAATTCAAAATGGCCGGGAATGAAAGTGCATACCCCGCTGGGCGTAATTGAAGTGCCGGATATATTAATCCTGTAAAAATACTCGAAAAAAGTATTTTTTCTTTTTTAATTTACTAATTTCTCGATCCTCACTTGCGGAAAAATTCGGTTGACATCCTCGAAATGGAAATCGGCTGTCCTTTCGGTTAGGACAGAGGCTGAACTGACTGCCGCTGCCCATCTCAATGCGGTTTCCCAATTTTCATGTTCCGATAATTTCCAAACAAGGGCGGAGCTTGCAGAATCTCCCGCTCCTGCCGCATTGACTGGCACTTGTTGGGGGGCAACGGCATAAAAATTCCCTTCCGTCGTCAGGGCAATAATCCCTTCCCTGGATAATGTCATCACCAGATTCTGAATTTTCAGTGATGACCTCAATTCCCTGGCCTGGCTTATGAGCATTTTGTGTGAATCCGCTTTCTGATTGAAAGTCCATTCAAATTCTTCGCGATTCATTTTTACAATTTCAGGTTGGGCTTTAATCCCGTACACAAGACTTTCTTTTTGCGAGTCAATTAAGCTGGGCACCCCAATCTTTTTGGCATAGTCAATATAATCCACATAAAAGTCATCAGGCAGCGAAGCCGGCAGCGAGCCGCCGAAGATTATCCAATTTGCCTTGAGAGCATATATTTTATACTTCTCAAAGAATTCCGTTTTTTGATTCTCGGAAATAATCACATCGCCGGTAATAACGTGGCTATGGATTTGAGTGTCTCTTTCTGCAATCACATGAGAAATGCGGGTATCGCCATCCACCCATACCGGCAAGGGTTGGACACCATACTCCTCGAGAATTTCGATCAATTCTTTTCCGGTCTTCCCGGCAAAGAAGCCCATTCCGACTGTCTCTAAGCCCAAATGGCGCAGGGCTACTGAAGAATTTAATCCCTTTCCCCCTACGCAAACATTAATTTTATTTGTGCGCATCGGCGTGCCTGCAATCCATTTTTCGATGAAGATAATTTTATCCAGGGCAGGATTTGGGCATATTGTTAGAATCATTAAAACCCTTTTATTCTCAAGGTATCAATAAGATAAGTTCTTCTCTAAAAATAAAATGTAATTTGGGTATTATAACCAGCTTGGAAAGAAGAAAATATTATTTAATTTCGAAAAATGACGAATTTTTGAAGTGAACGGAAAAAAAATCAGACAACCATGATACCTGGCGTTTTATAATCCACCCCGTTTATTGCTACTGAATACTGAGGCCAACCATCTCCATTTGACGCAATTTTGGCTTGCTTATCATCCAAGAGCACTAATTCAGCAACTTTGGAGCCTGGCACAGTGATAAACCATTCAAAAGGCGTGTTTTCCCGGATGACTTTTTCTGTCAAGCAGCGGTCGCCATCCACAATAACATACCCGGTTGGGCCACCTTGAAAGTGATTTCTCCATTCATTTGGAAACCCTGCCTGAGCGTACCATCCTTTTATCAGGCGCAGGACCTCTGAATAAAGCACTCCTGGCTTAAGAATATCTAGGATTCTTGCCTGAATTTCGGCAACAGTTTGAAAAGGTTTCAAAAAATTCGGGCTGGGTTCACCGATGCTGAATAGCCGGGTGATGGGTGCATGCAATCCCCATTTTCTGGATGCAGAGTGAAGCATAACAAACTGCTCGATCTTCTTGTCGGTTGGCATGGGATGACGAAAATTAATCACTCTCCCATCGCTGCCCGCAATCAGAACATCGGAAAAAATCCCTTGTTTGGCTTGAAGAAATTGAAACTCAGCCGCAATCTCAATCTCACTCATCCCCGGTTTAATTCTTTTTGACAATTCTACAAAGATTGAATGCATAGCCTGGCCTAACCAGGCTGACCTTTCCATCTCCAATTGAGACATTGGATAATGGAGATCAAGGATTTCCGAAAAAACATTCTTGATCCCCGGAATACAAATGTCTGCGGCAGCCTTGGGGCCTGCTAATTTGAGGGCGTGCTGAATGGGCTCACCTTCATACCAGCGAATTTCAATTAATTCAAAATTCTGTGATGGCAACTGCTCTTCTATCAGTCTTTTACCATCCATCACATGCGAGATCAGGTATTGACGGTCTTTCTTAATTAGAAAGCAACCAATGCCGTTGTGGGTGGAATTAACCACTGCAGAATCGCCGCCTGTGGTTAACCAGGCAAAATTTTCCCGGCGGGCAAGGATGAGCGCATCATAATCATTGTGGTCAAGCCATCCGCGCAGCTTTTGAAGTTTTTCTTCAGAAACTTTAAGAATTTGAGGATCGTCCCTGCCATTCATTGCATTATTACTATTTGTAAGATTAATCATCACAGACGATCGTTTCCCGCCGGATATCGGGATCTGTAAATTCATCCTGGAGGTCAATGACTTTGGTGGAAAAACTCCATACAACCACACCTTCTGAGCCGGCCTGGAACCAATGGGGTGTTGCAGGAGGGAAGGTGATCTGATCCCCCGGCAGCATTTCCAGTTCATTCCAATTTTTAAAACACTTCAATTTCTTCTCGGGTATCCTTACCCCCGGATTTGCTTTTGGTTTGCCTGGCTGATATAAAAGCATCTGGCCCCATTCCACCCGCAGCGTTTCTTCTTTACCCGAATATTCCCCAATTTTGGGGTGCCAATGTTCAGGCATAATTTGATAAGGGTGCATGGCTATCAGTTTCACTGCGATCATATCCGTATTGACGAGAGTTAAGATTTGAGCACCGAAAGTTTTTAAGTCGCTTAAACCAAAATCAGCAACCGCAATTTCTTTTGCTTCCGATTTTTTAAAACGGATGCCAGCCCGGGTTAGCAAGTCAACCCCCGTTTTTTGGGCGGATTGATATTCACTGCGCGTGATCAAAGCAGCGCCTCGATCAGGGATTGTAAAGTATATGCGGTTGATCGATTGCTTATCCAGTCGTCAATTACATCCATCCCGATTTTTTCAACAAGTTTCTCGGCATTCAAGACATTGGCAATTCCTGCTGCCATCGTTTCAATAATTCCGCCATCACGGACAACGATGTCATAAGAGAACCATCCCTTCCAATCCAGTTTTTTCAGGTAATAAATCACTTCCAGCAAGTCCCAGAGATTAACAGAACCCGGTAGCATATCCCAATCCCAGTATCGGTCATTATCGTTAAAGTGAACATAGAACAACCGATTTGATAGCGAAGCAATGCTTAACACTTCTGCGGGTGTCTCACGCGCCATGATTGCATGGCCGACATCCATTGTCACCCCGACATTGGGCAGCCCAATCCGCTCGCATAAATAGAGGCTTCTGCCCATGTCGGCCAGAATATTTGCATTGCGGCATTCGTTTAATTTGTATTCCAGGCTAACCTTCACATCTGAACGGTGAGAGGCACCGCGTTTTATGCCCTCTTCCAGCCACGCCCATTGATCAAGATAATTCACTTCAAAATTAAAATTATGGCCGTCAATAAGAGGGCAGCACGATATCATGTCAGTGCCCAACTCCACCGCAAGATCCATGGCTGCCCACATGGATTTCACAGCCTGATCGCGAATCTGTGGATCTGGATTAGTAAAGGAACCCTTCTCCCAGCGTTTTTCGGATTTGACATTCAGGTTTAGGGCTGAGAGAGGCAAACCGCTTTCTTTTATTAATTTTATGGTTTCATTTGAATCTGTAAATTCAGATGGGAAAACAACTTCAATTCCCGACGCACCTTTTACCTTTTTTGCATCTTCCAGGCGCTCCACAAGCGATTTTGCCGGGTAGTATTCATGAAATTTATCAGCAACACGGCCCATCATACCTATCATTACAGAGTGCTTAATGTCCATTCACAATCTCCAGATTTATTAGATTCCTAAAATACGCCGCGCTTCAGATGGCGTTGCTGGTTCCCGCCCTAATTCACGGCCAATCCTCACCAGCCTCTCAATCAATTGCGCATTACTGGTTGCCAACTCGCCCTGACGATAATAAGGTGAATCTTCAAAGCCCGCGCGCGCGTGGCCGCCTATTGCGATATTCATGGTTGACAGGTTGATATCGCTCCCGCTATGCCTGGCAAGAAAGCATAAGGAATTGTTGGGTACTGTCTCTGAAAGAAACAGCAAGTTATTGGCTGTTGCGGGAATTGCGCCAACCTGGCCGAGAACAAAAGTAAACACGTAAGGCTCGGCGATTAAACCTTCCTTCGCGAACAGCATACTATTGTTTACCATTCCGACATCAAAAATAGCAATATCCGGTTTAATTTTCTTGTGGTGCATTTCAGTCGTCCAGTAGCGCACATCCGAGGGCGCATTGATGTATACCCCGCCGTCGTAATTAACTGAACCGGGATTTAATGAAGCCATTTCGATATCGATGTTAAGGGAAGTGGATCTTTCGGCGGGAGATAAATCATTGAATCCCCCGGTGGAACCTTCAATGATAATGTCGCATTGCTCTCGGATTAATCGAATGGTTTCAGTAAAAGCATCCAATTTAGTGGTGGGAGTTCCCTTTTCATCCCAGACATGCAAATGCAGAATATTTGCGCCTGCATTGAAGGCTCTTACAACTTCATCAGATATGGATTTGGGAGAGAGATCAAGGTTGGGAATTTTATCTGCCATATATGGGGGAATGCAGGGGGCAACCGTGATTAATAATTTGTCAACAGATCGCATAATTCAAATTTCCTTATTCTGCCTGAATAGCCAGGATTGTCATGGCAAGCAGGGCATTAAACGCTTCCTGATAATCGTTGCTTGAAAACGAGATAGTGCGATCAGAAATCCGCTTGACACCCGGCATCAGTGAGATGGCTGCGGCGTGGTGATCAAAAATTGTATCCGCCTCTATCGTAACCGGTATCTTAAAGGTAAACGGTTTTATTTGAGAAATATTCTTGATCGCGTCTTTTGCGCCTGCCTGAATATTTTGCCAACTCTCAAGCATGGGCACACAAACCGCCGCCTCCCGATCAAGGGCATATTTGGTGACAACACAGCGGCAATCCGGATTCCATTTTTTTACTTCGCTGCAGCTTTGATCATCTCCTGAAAATAGAACAACCGGTATTTTATACAAACCTGCAAAAGCCGCTGAAAGTTCCGGTTCCCCAACCGGCACTCCATTTACGCGCCACTCCAGAAAAACATTGGGATGGTAGCAATGGCTGAGAACACCTGGCATTGATGGGCGAGCATGCCAGCCGATAAAGAAAATTGCGTCGAAACTTTCATCAAGCGTTGGCAAGTTGAAGCCAGGTGTTTCAAGGCGGGACCGGATGAGCTTTGCTTTCGGATGCAGGCTTTCAAAGAGCATATTATCCCGTTTAAAACCATGACCATCATATACGACTACTTCTTCCGCGCCTACCTCAATTGCACCTGTCACAGCGGCGTTCACATCCCCGGTAGCCAAACGCTGCGTTATCCCGAACTTGGGCGAATTTTCATCGATGTCTGAGTGATTGGTAACCCCTGTTACCCCTTCAATATCAAATGAAATAAAGACCTTCATAAAATTCTCCTGGTGTTCATTATCTTGATTAATAATAGCAGTATATCGATTCCGTGAATAAAGGTATTTCAATCACAAAATATATTATAATATAATTAGTCATACATCATACGTATTATGTTATAATAGAAATCATCCTATGGCATTCAATACTATTAAACGCCCCTCGGTTGTAGAGGAAATAATCGATTCCTTTAAGGATAAGTTGGTCAATGGGGAACTGAAACCCGGGGACAAGCTCCCATCAGAAACCCAATTGATGGAACAATTAGGCGTCGGGAGAACTGCCTTAAGGGAAGCGGTAAAAATGCTGAGCGCTCTGGGAGTAATTGACGTCAGGCAAGGGGATGGCTCCTATATTATGCAAGGGGCTTCATCGGCTACGATGAGCCCGCTTGTTTTTGCGGTACTGCTGGAATCAGGTATGACCCGTGAACTGCTTGAACTCCGCACGTTAGTGCAAACCGGGTATTGCCTGCTTGCAGCAGAAAAAGCCACAACTGCTGACATTCAATTAATTGAGGAGTCCCAAAATACTTTCGAAGAAAAAATAAAAAAGTCAGGCAGAGATGTGGATGACCTGGCAAAAGCTGACCTTAATTTCCATTACGCAATTTTGAACGCTTCGCATAATTTGATGGTGGCAAAGATCAGCGGTGCAGTTGAAGAATTGTTTTTTGGATCCATACGAAACACAATTTCCCAAATTGAGGGGCGTTATTGGGGAGTTGAAGGCCATCGCAACATTCTCTCGGCCATTAAAGCCAAGAATCCATTGAAAATAATTAACGCTGTGAAAATCAGCCTTGAAAGATGGAGTAAGGACCTGGATGATTAAATCCAAAATAATGGTCATTTGTCTCAAAATAAATGTAATCCCTCTTTTTGATTTTTGGAAAAAATTCATCCAATGATTTATTCGAGAATAAATTCATTATTGAACATTATTTCTTAAAAAATGACGAAATCTATTGACAATTACCAAAAAATATCATATGATAAGAAAACCTTTACGCAAACGTTTACGCGAGAAAATTATGAAATAAATATATTAATTGAGTGAGAAATCATCAATTACTAAAAAAATACCATGATCATTAGTAAAAAGGAGGCGCACAAATAATAAAAAAGAAAAAATAAATATTTCTGCAATAAGAGTCAAACAATCGAAAATAAAAAGGAGCAAGAAAGATGAAATCACTAAAAGGTTTAATGGTTTTGGCTTTAGTAGCGATTTTTGCGCTCACTGCATGCCAACCACAGGTTGTGACTGAGACTGTTGTTCAAACGCAAGTTGTTGAAGTTGAAGTAGCAGCTGAAGATACTTCCATAACGATTGGTTATGCTGCCCCCGCTTTATATGGCGGCCAGAAGATGATTGAAGACGCCTTTGCCCAGGCATTAAATGAAAAAGGTTGGGCTATCATCACAACCAACGCCGATGCGGATCCCCAGAAGCAAAATGATGATATTGATTATATGCTCTCGCTGGGCGTGGATGCGATCGTGACCGTCCCGGAAGACAGCGCTGGCATTTGCACAGCAGTTGCAAAAGCAAAAGCTGCTGGCGTCCCGTTCTTCACCATTGACCGCTCTGTCGCGGGTTGCGCAATTGACATGACCGTTGAATCAGATAACTTCCTGGCTGGCCAGCAGGCTGGACAGAAGATGATTGATATGCTGACCGAAGTCTACGGCAAACCGGAAGGCAAAGTTCTGGAAATCACCGGCAACCTTGGCCAGAATGTCGGCCAGCAGCGCCGCGATGGCTTCCATGATGTTGTTGACAAGTATCCTGATGTCGAAGTCATCCAGAAGGTTGGTGACTGGGATGCTGCCAAAGGCCAGCAAATCGCGATCGATGTCTTGACCTCTGATCCTGACCTGCGTGGCATTTACGTGCATTCAGATAATGTGTATGTCCCCGGAACCCTGGCTGCTCTCCAGCAGGTACGCGGTTCTGTCCCGCTGCGCGGTGAAGAGGGCCATATGATCGTGACCTCTGTCGACTGTGGTCCCACAGCGTTGGAAGGCATCTGGAAAGGCACACATGATGGATGCGGCGGGCAGCCTGTATCTGACTTCCCCGTAGTTTCATATTATATGGATAAAGTATTCAAAGGTGAGGCCATTGAAGAAGGTGAATATGTGCAGGAAGGCGCAATCTGGTCTCCTGCTAAAGTTGCCAAAGATGCAGATGGCAATTTCCACCTGTTCTTGGGCACCTTACTTGTGGATGAATCCAATATTGCAACTGAAGCACCGTGGAAGTTAATGGACAAGAGTGGAGCAATTCCTGAAGGAACACCCTTCTCTTCGAAATAAATAACGATAAATGTCCTGCGGGCTAAGTGAAACGATGTCCTGCCCGCAGGACAAATTTTGGAATTATTCTTATCATTTCATTTTTTATTAAGGCAGGGTCTTGGAATGAATAATCACACAAACGGCAATATCGTTGAAATGAAGGGGATTGTAAAAATTTTTCCAGGCGTCAAAGCGCTCAACAATGTTGATTTTCATTTAAAGCCGGGAGAAATTCGGGGACTGGTCGGAAAAAATGGGGCTGGGAAATCCACTCTAATTAATATCCTTTCCGGAATCTATCCGAAGGATGGCGGGCAAATCCTGTTTGACGGGAAAGAAATTGAAGATATGACTTCGACCCTTGCACGCCAATTGGGGATTTCCTGCGTCCACCAGCACTCTCAATTGATTGCTCCCTTAAGTATCGCTGAAAATATATTTTGCGGCGATATGCCTGTAAACAGATTTGGCATTATTGACTGGAAAAGGGTCAACCAGGTCGCCAAACAAAACCTGAAAAAGCTGGGTTTAAATATTGATGTAACTCGCAAGGTGGAAGGATTGTCTGTTGCCGAGAGTCAAATCCTGGAGATCGCCAAAGCGATGTTTGCCGAGGCAAAGGTCATTATCCTGGATGAGGCAACAGCCCCCCTGCCAAAAAATGAAGTTGAAATGTTGTTCAACTTTGTGCGCAACCAGTGCAGCACGGGTGTTGCTTTCATTTATATTTCTCATTACCTGGAGGAAGTTTTTAAATTGTGTGACACTGTCACTATCCTGCGTGATGGCGCGAAAATCGGAGATTATGACATCAAGGAACTTGACCAGTCGGAATTAATTCGCCTGATCAGCGGTGCTGCTGTTGAACGCTTCAAACATTCCAGCAGGAACCTTGATGGGAAAATGGTTTTGGAAGTCTCGGGTTTATCCAGGCCTGGAAAATATTCCGATTTTGAACTCGCCCTGAAAAAAGGCGAGATCATCGGCCTGACCGGGCTGGAAGGGTGCGGAAAAGATTCTTTTGCACGCGGGTTATTTGGCCTGGAGCCCTTGGGCCTCGGAACTGTAAAAGTCGATGGGAAAATATATAATGCCAAAGATCCCAGGGCAGCGCTTAATCAGGGGATCGCTTACCTGCCCAGAGACCGGCATGGTTTGGGGATTATCGGTTTGCGGCCGGTTTCCGAAAACATTACTTTGCCAATCATACGCCAGTTAATAAACAACCTCAGATTAATCAATCACCGAAACGAGACTCAGCTGGTAAACCAAATGGTTAAAAAATTGAACATCAAAGCCAGTTCCAATGATCAGCAAGTCCAATTTCTGAGCGGCGGAAATCAGCAGAAAACCGTTTTTGCAAAACTTGTCAGCGTCAAACCTAAAGTCCTTCTGCTGGATGAACCTACGCAAGGGGTGGACGTTCAGGCCAAAGTAGAAATTATGCGTATTGTGGATGACCTTGCCAAAGAGGGGGCTGCAGTTGTAGTTATTTCTGAAGAAATTCATGAAATGCTGGATATGTGCGACCGCATCCTGGTGATGTATCAGGGAAAGATAATAAAGGAATTTTCGACGCATGCTAAAGATACTACTGTTGAAAAAATTCTTCATGCTGTGGAAGGAAGCAATTAACCCATGAAAATCAACAAAAATAAAATTATCATCGGATTGCTTGATAACCTGATCTGGATTCTTTTGCTAATTTCGTTATCACTTTTTTCAACGTTATCACCTCATTACTTTTCTCAGCAAAATTTCACCAATATCCTCGTCCATTCAGCTGTTTTGGGTGTCATGGTAGTTGGGCAGAGCTTCACCCTCATCACAGGCAATTTTGACCTCAGCGCTGAATCAACCCTTGGTTTAACCGCCATCATTGGCGCCTGGCTGATCACTCCGGCGGAAGCGCCTTTTTTTGGCAGCGGCTGGATGCTTTCACCGATTATCGGCCTTGCGGTAATGTTCGCAGTGGGATTGTTAATTGGCTGGATCAATGGTTTTCTTATAACAAAACTTAAGATGAATAATTTTATCGTCACGTTGGCGATGCTGATTATTTTGCGGGGCCTGGTTCTGGTATGGAATGAGGGCGAGTCCATAACCGGCATGCCAAAATCATTCTTGGCGCTGGGCAATGACAGCATTGGCCCTGTTCCAATTAGCGTGATTGCGATGGTGCTCCTTTTCTTGGTCGCTCTTTTTATTACCAATTACACGCGCTTTGGCCGAAATATGTATGCAGTGGGCGGGAACAGAGACGCGGCAATCGCTTCAGGAATTGACTCAAACAAGTTAATCCGGCAGGTTTATCTGATCAGCGGCTTTCTGGCATCTTTTGCGGCCTGGATGCAGTTAGGGCGCATCGGCGTTGCCATGGAGCAGCTCGGAAAAGGAATGATATTCGAAGTTCAGGCAGCCGCAGTCATCGGCGGCATCTCTCTCTTCGGTGGACGCGGAAAAATGATCGGCGCTTTGGGCGGTGTTTTGCTGTTGGCTTCCATTAACTCGGGTCTGAACTTGATGCGAGTCTCCGGATTTATGATTAATGCGGTGCGCGGTGTCATCATTTTGCTGGCAATGCTGATCGATGCTCAAAAAGTTCGGTTCACTAATTTAGGCTCTGAAGAAAAGTCAGCTAAGGCGATATAGTGCATTAATGAACTTTTGGAAATTAAAAAAAGACAGGAGCATAGATTTACATGAATTCAAAGAAAATTATCCCCTTCATTATTGATAATCTGATTTGGTTTTTGTTAGGCGTTGTGGTTATCTTTTTTGGGAATTTTGCAAAAAATTTCTTCAGCACCGGAAATTTTCTGAATATACTTCTTAATGCATCGGTTCTTGGACTGTTGGTTATCGGGCAGGTATTTACGCTCATCACCGGAAATTTCGATCTCTCCGCAGAATCAGTTTTAGGCTTGGCTGGTTTGGTTGGGATTTGGCTGATGAATAAGGCCGGTTTTGGTATTTATGGAAGTGGACTTATGCTACCGGTTTATGTGGCTGTTCCAATCATTTTATTAATGGGAACACTCATTGGCCTGTTTAATGGTGTCATGATTACCAGATTTCGCATGAACAACTTTGTTGAGACACTGGCTATGCTTATTTCATTACGCGGTGTGATGCTGGTTGTGAACGGCGGTCAGACGGCTTACAACAAGTTCCCTTCCTATGATTTCATCGGCTTGCACAAGATTGGAAATATCCCATTGCCGGTAATAATCTTGATTATCATGTTCTTTATTGCTTATGTTGTCCTGACGCATACGCCCTTTGGCCGTGAACTCTATGCAGTGGGCGCGAACCGACAGGCTGCTTTGGCTTCCGGTGTTAAGCCGGAACGAAGGATTACCCAGGTCTATATGATCAGCGGTTTTATGGCAGCCTTTGCTGGATGGGTACTTTCCTCGAGATTGACCAACGCGATGAGTTCTCTGGGCGAGGGCATGATCTTTGAAGTCATGGCAGCATCGGTGATTGGCGGAATAAGTCTGAAGGGCGGTCAGGGAAAAGTAATTAATGCGTTGGGCGGTGTTTTGCTTCTGACTGTTATCAAAGCCGGTTTGAATATGATGGCAGTGAATGTATTCTGGGTTGAGACGATTCGCGGGTTCATAATTATCATTGCGATGCTGATCGAAGCACAAAGAATTCGTTATGTGGCACCAACAATCAGTAAAGAGGAAGTGAAATTAGCCTAGAAACCATTCATATTTAAAATACTCGGCCATTAATGCAAGTGCATCGTGATGCGCTTTATGTATTCTCATTAAGAGATTTTGCGGAAACTTGTTTTCCGCAAAAAAAAATAAATTTGCGCAAAGCTTTGCGCAAAGGATTTGTTATTTTTAGGAGGAAGTGTATGAAAAAAAATGGTGTGCTTAATCAGGAAATTTCGCAGCTAATTGCGAGTATGGGGCATATGGACAAGCTGACGATCTGTGACGCTGGATTACCAATTCCGGATTATCTCTGGCGGATAGATCTGGCTGTTATCCCCGGCCTTCCCGGTTTTGAAGCAGTAGCAAAAGCGGTAGCAGGCGATTTACAAGTTCAGCAAATCATACTTGCTGAAGAACTGAGGGATAAGAATCCGGTATTAACACAGGCAATCAAGGATATTTTCAAAGGTGCCGAAGCGGTTTTTGTGCCGCATGAGGAGTTTAAAAAAATCAGCACTGAATCACGCGCAATTATTCGAACGGGCGAATGCACCCCTTATGCCAATGTTATTCTGGTATCTGGAGTGACCTTCTAAATAAAAAAGGAGAAATCATGTCAGAAAAAATGTTAGCTGCAGTTTTTGAAGGTGAGGGAAAATTAACTCTGAAGGATGTACCTGTTCCGCAAATAACCAAACCCGACCAGGTGAAACTGAAAGTTGAAGCGATTGGCATCTGCGGTACTGATGTACATATTGTCGCAGTACCGCCAGGTTATATTGCCACTCCGGGCACCATTCTCGGGCATGAATACGTCGGGAGGATCGTTGAAATCGGCAAAGAAGTCACCAATGTGAAGGTTGGCGACCGCGTGGTCGTACTGCCTAATGATTATTGCGGGACTTGCACATTCTGCCAGATTCATCTGCCCAATCTTTGCGAGAATATCGGCGCGATTGGCATTCATGTTGATGGGGCGTACGCCGAATTTAACGTGATAGCCAGTAAATTGGCCTTTAAAATGGATGACAGCGTACCCGTTGAGCATGGCGCGTTTGCTGAAATGCTGGCAGACGTGGTTAATGGAACCAACAAAGTCCGGCTGCAGCCTGGTGAATCAGTAGTGGTAATTGGCGCTGGCCCGATCGGCCAGCTGTATGCCCAAATGTTTAAAGCAGCCGGCGCAGGCAAGATTATTATTGCGGATATGTCTGATTACCGGTTGGATTACAGCCGCAAGATGGGTTTTGACCTGGTGATTGATCCTTCAAAAGAGGATTTTGAACAATTTGTTTTAAAACATACCGGGATTGGCGCGGATGTTGTTGTGGATGCCGCCGGATCGGGCTTGGCGGATGCGATCAAAGTTGTCCGTAAAGGCGGCAAGGTGGTGGCTTTTGGTGTCAATACCCAGGCCGTTGCCACTTTTCCCCAAAGCCAGGTCACCTTTAAGGAAATTTCAATTCTCGGTGCATGGCTTGCCAATGCAACTTTCCCGGCTGCTGTAAAGGTATTGGAAAGCAGGGCGCTTGATTTGGATGGTTTGATCTCTCATAAGATGCCATTGAAGGAGCTTCATAAGGGGCTTGATCTGCTTGCCCAGCGCAAGGCAATGAAAATCGTCGTATATCCATAGGGGTAAAAATGACTGAAAAAACGCGTTGTGAAATTATTACCAATATCGAAGAGAAAGCCCGTATGATGCGGAAGCTTTCAGTGGATATGGGTTTGGTTGCGGTCAAGGCGGGTGCAGGTGCGCATTTGGGCCCCGGTTATTCAATGACTGATATCACCGCCGCCCTGTATTTCCATATCATGAAACATGATCCAAAAAATCCGGAATGGAAAGAACGCGACCGCTTCATTCTCAGCAAGGGTCACGGCGTTCTTGGCTACTATCCAGCCTTGGCTTTGGCTGGATATTTTCCTGTAGATCAATTATTGACATTCGATACGGATGAAAGTGATCTGGTAGGACATCCTTGCATGAATTTGCGCTACGGAATTGAAGCTTCCACAGGTTCATTAGGCCATGGTCTGTCCATTGCGGTTGGATATGCATTGGGAGCCAGGCTGGATAAGCAGAATTTCACAGTTTATTGTCTGTTGGGGGATGGTGAATGCGATGAAGGTTCGGTTTGGGAAGCTGTAATGGCTGCTAATCAATACCGCCTGGATAATCTTGTCGCTATCGTTGACCGCAACCGTCTGCAAAGTGACGGGCTCAGCCGGGAAATCATGCAAATGGATGATATGGCTGAAAAATGGCGTTCCTTTGGCTGGCAGGTGCGGGAAATTGATGGGCATAATGTGGGAGAAATTATAGATGCGCTGCATATAAAAAGCCGACCGGTCGGACGCCCTTATGTAATCATTGCCCACACAATCAAAGGTAAAGGCGTTTCTTTCTTTGAGGATGACAATGCCTGGCATTACGGCAGGTTGACACACGAGCAAGCTCAACAAGCTTATTCTGAATTAGGATTTTCGTCCGATGGAAAGGAGATGACCAAATGCTAACTATCAATGCAGTCAACGCCAAAACCTGGTCAGAATTGGGTGAGCGGGGCACTTTTGGAAAAACCCTGATTGAAGTTGCACGCGAGATGCCTGAAGTTGTGGTGACAACTGCTGACCTGGCGGATGCAACCAAAGTAAGAGAATTCTCGAAGACGTTCCCCGATCGGTTTTTTCAGATCGGCATCGCGGAGCAGAACATGGTGGGCGTAGCAGCAGGTTTGGCACTCTATGGAAAGATCGTGTTTGCTACCAGTTTCGCCTGTTTTTCATCGATGCGAGTGTGTGAACAAGTACGCACCGATGTGGCATACCCGAAGCTGAATGTGAAAATAATTGGATCACATGCAGGTTATGTGATGGGCACCCTGGGTACCACGCATTATGCCATCGAAGATATTGCCATAATGCGCGCCATTCCTAATATGGTGATCCTCTCACCGGCTGACGGCGCGGAAGTAATGAAAGCCACGTATGCCGCAGCCAAATATGATGGCCCGGTCTATTTGCGTTTTACTGGCGGGGAAAACCACCCCATTATCCATTCGGAAGAATTCGATTTTGAGATTGGAAAGGCAATCACTTTAAAAGAAGGCAAAGACCTGACCATCATTGGAACAGGTTCTCTGGTTGCGGAGGCAATGGATGCTGCCAGGCTGCTGGAAAAAGACGGTATCTCTGCCCGTGTACTGGATATGCATACCTTGAAACCTCTGGATGCTGATGCGGTCAGGAAAGCGGCTGGTGAAACCGGAATGATCTTTACAGCAGAAGAACATAATGTCATTGGAGGATTGGGCTCGGCTGTAGCTGAAGTGATGGCAGAGGCTGGTTCGGCAGCCAAGCTGGTGCGGATCGGGACACAAGATGAATTTGTGCATATTGCCACTTACCCGACGCTGCTGGATCGATGTGGGTTTACCTCGGAAAAAATTTACGAGACAATTAAAACCAGGATCAAATAAACATGCTTGCCAGGGAGAGGGTGTACCAAGCGCTTGAACATAAGGTTGCCGACCGCCTACCTCTGGCATTTGATGGGACATATGAAGTTATTGAAAAACTGGTGAAATATTTGGGGATTGATAAAGAAATTCCACCAAACCCGACCAGTACAAGCACCTATTCAACAAAAGTTGGGCCCAGAGAATTTGGCACTGATCATGAAATTGCGCTTAGAAGAAAACTGGGTACCGACGTTGTAATCCTTGGCTGCCCAACGTCTAAGGAACGGACAATCGGAAACTGGTATGGTTTTCCCTTGATTAGGCGGCTTGAGGATAATACGATTGAAGGCGCCTGGGGTATTCGATTTAAAGAATTTGAATACCCTTATGGCAAATATATTGAAATGTGCGAACCGCCACTTTCAAAAACGGATGACCATGAATTTATTAAATCCTATCCGCTGCCCGATTTGAATTTGTATGACTATCCATCCTTATCTGAAATATTGCCGAAGTATGACGGTTTTTTTATTTTCTTGATGATGAATGGCATCCATGATATTTCGAGATTCATCAGGGGAACAGAAGAATTTTATATGGATTTAATGGTTTCACCGCAAACAGCTGAAGCACTGCTTGATAAACTGCTTGAATTTAATCTTAGCTATTTGCACAGATGTATGGAAAAAACAAGGGGAAGGATCGATGCTGTCTTTTGCGGAGATGATTATGGATCACAAAGGGGGATGCTGATCAGCCCAAAAATGTGGAGGACTTTTATTAAACCCAGATTAAAAGAAGTAATTTCAAGCGCGCATCACTATGGATTGAAATATTGCCATCATTCCTGCGGCGGCATCTATCCTATCATTCCTGATTTAATTGAAATTGGCGTTGATATTCTTAATCCCATTCAACCAAGTGCAACAGGAATGGAACCTGAAAGATTAGGAAATGAATTTGGAAAGGATATCGTCTTTTTCGGAGGAATAGATGAACAAAACACACTCCCGCATGGTTCAAAAGAAGATGTAAAAGCAGAAGTAAGACAAAGAATTGCGTCCCTGGGAAAATATAACGGTTACATAATTTCGCCTTCACACGATTTTCAACCTGATACGCCTATTGAAAATGTACTGGCTATTTATGAAGAAGTCTTACAACAGAAATTTTGAAATTTTGGAGGATAAATTATGTTAGGAATTCACTTTCTTGGTGATGGCAAAATTTCTCTTGATGAAGTCCAAACTCCCAAACCCTTGGGAATCAATGTGGTGGTGAAAATAACTGCCGCAGGAATTTGCGGAACCGATAAACACCCGCTTCTGGAAAAAGGCCAAAATACAATTCCCGGCCATGAAATCGCCGGGGTTGTTGTTGAAGTTGATAAGCCATCTCGTGTGAAAGTAGGCGACCGCGTGGCCATCAACTGCCACATCACCTGCCGTGCATGTGAGCATTGCCTAAATGGCGACCTTTATTTCTGCGACCAGCTTGAATCACCGGGATTTGAAAGGGACGGCGGATTTGCTGAATACTTATTGATCCCTGAGGACAACTGCCATCCGTTACCGAATGATATAACGGATGAGGCTGGCGCGTTGATTGTGGATGTATTGGGGACCGCATTTGGCGGGGTAAAGCGCGCGGGTTTGAAACCCGGCGACCAGGTGGCTATTTGGGGCGCAGGCCCCATCGGATTTGAAGCGGCAGCAGTTGCAACCTATCTCGGCGCACGCGTGGCGGTGTTTGATTTGAATCCTTATCGTCAGGAAATGGCGATGAAGTATCACCACCCTGAACTTGTTCTGGATCCCACTGATAAAGATGCGGCGGTGAAAATACTTGAATGGACAAAAGGCAAGGGGCTGGATTTTGGGTTTGAATGTGTTGGAAATGAAAAAGCAGCCCTTCAGGCGCTGCGGATGATCAAAAAACGCGGTACGCTTGGCATAATCGGAGTAAGCCATAGTCTAACCATTGATCCCTGGGATATGATCCAGCGGGAATTAACGATATATGCAAGCCGCAATTTTAGAACTCCAGCATTTAATGAAATGGTTTCCATGATCCGCAAAGGGCTTTGGGCGGAGAAAGTGGTAACTCACCGCTTCCCATTGAGGGAGGCGGAAAAAGCCTTTGAAGTTTTCCTATCCGAAAAATGTGGAAAAATCATCCTTACAAATTCATGAAAAGTAAAGAATGACTAATATCAAAGATGTTGCGGAAAGAGCAGGCGTTTCAATCACGACTGTATCACATGTGATTAATGAAACACGCTTTGTGAGTGATGATTTGAGAGAGCGTGTTCTTAATGCAATGAATGCACTCAATTACCGCCCAAATACACTGGCAAGAAGCCTGCGCAGCGGCCGCTCGCGAACTATCGGTCTGGTCATCCCGGACATATCAAACTTATTTTTCGCTGAGATTTCCAGAAAAATTGAAGATAAGGGTTTTGAACACGGGTATAGTGTCATTCTTTGTAATACTGATGATGACCGTGAAAAGGAAAAAAGTTACATTGATGTTTTACTTGAAAAACAAGTCGATGGGATTATTTTTATTTCTGCTGGCGCTTCCAAGGAGAATATCCTGGATCAGGTCGATATGGGTATCCCTGTTGTAATAACAGACCGCGATATACCCAATCTTCCATCTGATGTTGTACTCATTGACAATCATGAGGGGGGCTACGAAGCTACCCGATATTTGGCGAATCTCAATCATCGGCGGATCGCGTGCATAACCGGCCCGTCACTTATGACTCCCAGTGCTTTACGTGTGGAGGGATATAAAGATGCATTAAAGGATGCAGGGATACCAATTGATGAATCACTTATTTGCCAGGGTGATTTCCGTTATGAGAGTGGAGAAACATGCATGCGAAATCTTCTCAACAATCCCCAACCCCCGTCTGCCGTTTTTGTCTGTAATGACATGATGGCTTTAGGAGCGATGCGCGCCATTCATGAAGCCGGAAAAAGAATTCCCGATCAAATCTCACTGATAGGATTTGATAATATCCCCTTATCAAGAACAGCCTATCCGGCATTGACGACAATGGCTCAACCAATTGTGGACATGGCCAATATTTCTGTTGACCTTTTGGTTGAGCGGATACAGTTTAAACAAAAATTAAAACGAAACCATGAAGTCGCGCTTGATTTTAAGCGCATCGTCTTAAAAGCAAATTTAGTTGAACGAGATTCATGTTCAGTTTTAAACAAATATTGATCCATAAAAATAGGAGAAATGAAATGAAAGCATCAGTATGTATCGAAATGATTTACACCGAATACCCCTTCCTGGAGCGCATCAAAATTGCCAAGGAACAAGGATTTGACGCAGTGGAATTTTGGAATTGGGACAACAAGGATATGCCAGCTATCAAAAAAACGGCAGCTGAAGCGGGCATTGATATTGCCACTTTCCAATCGAATCGCGGCGGCACCCTGATTAATCCGACGCATCGCAAGGATTTTATTAAGGGCATCCAGGAATCACTGGATATGGCAGTTGAAATGGGCTCCAAGAAAATGTTCATCCTGACGGATGAGCTGGGCGATGACCGCAGCGTGAAATTTCAATTTCCGGAATTAAGCGAAACGGAAAAATATCAGAGCGTGCTGGATGGCCTTAAAGAAATTGCACCTTTGGCAAGCAAAGCTGGCGTTGTGCTGGTTCTGGAGCCGCTCAATAACCTGGTTGACCATGCCGGATACTGGCTAAAGAACTCTGAAGTTGGTTTTGAATTAATTCGAAAGATCGACAGCCCTAACATTCGGTTGTTATTCGATATCTACCATCAGCAGATAACCGACGGAAACCTGATTGAGCGATTAACCAGGAATCTGGATGTGATCGGTCATGTTCACGTAGCCGATGTACCCGGCAGGCATCAACCCGGGACAGGTGAAATCAATTATCCGGTGGTGCTGGGAAAACTGCGCGATGCCGGCTATCAGCAATTTGTTGGCCTTGAATTCGAACCTATCGGACCATCAAAAGAAGCTGCTGCTGCGGCATTAAAGATGATTAAAGCATAAGAAAAAGGAATTACCATGAAATTACTTGAAGGAAAAGTAGCGCTGATCACTGGCGCAGGCAGAGGTATTGGTAAAGCCATGGCAAAAGTTTTTGTTAACCATGGCGCAAAAGTTGTGATTGGCGATATTAAACAGGACTGGATCACGGAAACAGCCAACGAGATCAATGCGTCTTCACCAAAATCAGCTGCCGCAGTATTACTGGATGTTTCCAATCCGGATGATGTTGCCAAGGCAATCCAAACTGTTATGGATACGTATGGCAAGTTGGACATTTTAGTAAATAATGCCGGTATTCATCGTTCGCACCCATTTCTAGATTTCCCTTTGGCCGATTTTGAACTTGTATATAGCGTCAATGTGCGTGGAAATTTCTTATGCTCGCAGGCAGCCGCGAAGCAGATGATCAGCCAGGGGCATGGGGGATGTATTATCAGCACGGCTTCTGCATCTGGCAAAAAGCCCGATCCAGGTGGAACTGCCTATAATTCCTCCAAATCTGCGGTGATCGGCTTGACGCGCATGATGGCCCTCGAACTCGGAAAATACGGCATCCGAGCCAACTGCATCCTCCCTGGCGCAACTGATACAGAAATGCTGCGGGACGTTTTTGAAGCGGAACCAGGTCTGAAAAAAATTCTTGAAGAACGCACTCCGCTTGGAAAAATGGCAATGCCGGAAGACCAGGCAAATGCGGCTGTATTTTTGGCTTCAGATTTAGCTTCTCACATCACCGGCGAACAATTGGTTGTCTCCGGCGGCGAATTCATGGAGACATGATTTTTTGAAGAAAAATTGATTTATACCCAAGCATTTTCTTACGTAACTTTATAGAGGAGTACTGATGGAGATTTCAAGTGAAAGATTGATCCACATGTATCGCACCATGCTGCGCATTCGACATTTCGAAGAGCGGGTTAAAGACCTCTTCGCGGCTGGAGAACTGCCTGGTTTTGTGCATCTCTATCTTGGTGAAGAGGCTATTGCAGCAGGCGTTTGCGCGGCACTTAATGATGATGATTACATCACCAGCACGCATCGCGGTCATGGGCATATTCTGGCAAAGGGTGGCGAGATGAAATTTATGATGGCTGAGCTTTACGGCAAGGCAACCGGTTATAACAAGGGCAAGGGCGGCTCAATGCATATCGCCTGGCCAAAACTGGGTATTCTTGGCGCCAATGGCATCGTCAGCGGCGGCATCCCGATTGCCACAGGTGCAGGACTCAGCGCTAAATATCGCAAATCCGGCCAGGTAGCCATATGCTTCTTTGGTGATGGCGCTGCAAGTGAAGGCACTTTCCATGAGTCTGTTAATATTGCCAGTGCTTTTGATCTGCCTGTTGTCTATGTATGTGAAAATAACCTGTATGGCGTCAGCACTCGCCAAACCAATGTGCGCAACCTTGAAGATATTGCTGAAAGGGCTTCCGCTTATGGAATGCCGGGACTGGTAGTAGACGGCAATGATGTGGTTGCTGTATATGAAGCAGTCCGGGAGGCTGTTGAACGCGCCCGCAGGGGAGACGGGCCAACGCTGATTGAATGTAAGACTTATCGCTGGCGTGCCCATTTTGAAGGTGAGCAGGATACCTATCGGCCTCCGGAAGAGGTAAAAGAGTGGTTGAAACGAGAACCAATTGCGCCTTTCCGCAAGAAACTGATTGATCAGGGTATTCTTACCGAATCACAGGCACTTGAAGTGGAAGATGCAGTTAAAAAGGAATTGACCGAAGCGGTTGAATTTGCTCGCACAAGCCCGCTGCCCGATCCTGAGACCGCTTTGGAAGGTCTCTGGGCTTAATAGCGAATTTTGTGAATAGACTCAGGAGAAAATCATGAGAGAAATATTTTATAACCAGGCCTTGGGTGAAGCGCTTGCCGAAGAAATGCGCCGCGATAAAAATGTAGTTCTTTGGGGAATTGATATTGGCCATTATGGCGGGGCAAACGGCGTTACCAAAGGCTTGTTTGAAGAATTTGGTTCAGAACGCATTATTGATATGCCCATCGCAGAATTGGGATATGTCGGCTTGGGTGTCGGAGCTGCCGCAACCGGGATACGGCCGGTCATCGAATTGCAGTTCTCGGATTGGATTACCCTGCCTTCAGAAATGATCATCAATCAGGCTGCCAAGATGCGATATATGTTCGGCGGCGTTCTTGAAATGCCGCTGGTAATCCGCGCTCCTATCGGCGCTTATCTATCTGCTGGTGCGCAGCACAGCAACAGTTTTGAATCGCTGTTTTCTTTTGTTCCGGGAATTAAGGTAGTCACCCCGGCAACTCCTTATGACGCCAAGGGATTGCTGAAAAGCGCTATCCGTGACAATAACACAGTACTGTTCTTTGAACATAAAAAACTTTATGGGGTCAAGGGACCTGTTCCGGAAGAAGAATATACAATTCCGCTTGGCGAGGCAGCGGTCGTCCGCGAAGGGACAGATGTGACCATTGTAACCTATGCCTATATGGTGAGCTTCTGCCTTAAAGGCAGCGGAACTACTGGCAGCGCAGGGAATCAATGTCGAGATCATTGATCTTCGCACAGTGGATCCACTGGATGAACAGAAGTTCCTCGAATCCATTAAGAAGACTCACCGGCTTGTCGTTGTTCAGGAAACCTGGCGTGAGTGCAGTGTGAGTTCTGAAATTGCAGCCATAGCTGCTGAAAAAGCACTATATTTCCTGGATGCTCCTGTGATCCGAGTAACATCAGAAGATGTCCCAATGCCTTTCAGCCCGGTGCTTGAAGAGCGGGTGCTGCCATCAGTACAGAAGATTGTGGATGCAGTCAATCGGGTTATGGAACGTGAGACTGCCTGATAGATGCTGAATCCAGAGCACATTTCAATCAAATGAGAAAAATTGGCATCATCGCAAATCCAACCTCCGGAAAAGATATCCGGAGGTTGGTCAGTCAGGCTTTGGTGGTCGGCAATCGAGAAAAAGTTAAATATTGTCAAACGGGTTTTGATCGGCGCTCATGCAGCTGGCACCCGCGAAGTAATGATCATGCCGGATCGTTATGGCATTGGAAACCAGAGCATTCATGATTTGAAAAACCAGTATCCGGAGGCAATTGCCGGCGTTTCAGTCCTGGAAATGCCATTGGATGATTCCGGAATAGATTCAATCCTCGCAGCAGAAGCGATGGTGACCTGGGGAGCGGATTGCATCATCACTCTTGGCGGCGATGGAACTGTTAGGGTCGCAGCTAAAGGGGCTGATACTGTCCCGCTTCTACCAATTTCTACAGGGACCAACAATGTCATCCCGGAATTTATTGAGGGTACTATTGCCGGAATGGCGGCTGGACATTTTTCGACAACACCTGATGATAAAAAGAAGGCGTTTATTGACAGGCAAAAGAAACTTAATGTGCTGGTCAACGGGAAAATTGCAGATACCGCCCTGGTGGATATTGCTGTAATCGCTGACCAGCATGTCGGCTCACGCGCAGTATGGGAACCCGACAGGCTGCTTCAGGTGGCGGTGACACGCGCGGCACCGACAAATATTGGCTTTACATCAATCATAGGCAAATTACCAGACCATTGAGCGAAATGCTCCTTATGGTGCGATGGTTATATTAAAAGAAAAGGGAAAATGCTATCAGGTTCAGGCAGCCATAGGACCGGGATTGATTTATAACGTTTGTGTTGATGAGTTTCAACAATTGCTTCCTGGAAAATTAGTCCCGTTGATTTCCCTTCGGCCGGTGGTATTGGCGCTGGATGGCGAGCGTGAAATCGTATTGAATGAAAATGATTCTGCTGAAATTGAATTAAGCCTGGATGGGCCGTATTTTATCAATATCAATCGAATTCTTGAGAGTACACAACCGAAAAAGTGATTGGTTTTCGAAATCATTGTTTTATCAGAAAAGAAAGGCAGGTATGAATGGCAGTCAAATTATTAATGCCTAAATTGGGCTTGAACATGGTCGAAGGGCAGGTCACCGAATGGTTAAAAAGTGAGGGTGATGCGGTAAAGAAGGGCGAAACGATTTATATTGTAGAAACTGATAAAGTAACCAATGAAGTTGAAGCTCTGCAAGATGGCATACTGGTAAAAATTCTTGTCAAGGCAGGCGATGTTGTTCCGGTGCGGCAGGTTGTGGGCATCCTGGCTGAAGAAGGCGAACAGGTGGATATTAAGCATTCATGGCAGATATTGTTCCTGGTGGGGGAAGTGCCCAAACAAAAGCGCAATCTACTCCAAGCGGAAATGCGCCCACGCCCACGGCAGCTCAAGCAGGCGGCGGACAGCTTATGGCCTCACCTCTGGCAAAACGGCTGGCAGTTGAGAATGGCATTCGTTTGGAAGTAATTAAGGGCAGCGGTCCAGGTGGGCGAATTACCACTGAAGATGTTGAAAAAGCAATCGCCAATAAAGGCGCTGCCAGTGCTGATGCTGACCTCCCTGGACGGGTAGTTACTTTAGCTGGCGTACGTAAAGTGGTGGCAGAGCGCATGGCGCTTTCTGCAAAAACTGTGCCGATGGTTACCCTTAATTCCGAGTTGGATGTCACTCCATTAGTGAGTTATCGAGAGCAAATGAAAAAAGCAGGCAAAGAAAAAAATGAGATAACCGGATATAACGCTATACTTGCCTACTTGACCGCCAGAACACTAAGGGAATTCCCATATCTGAATGCTTCTTTCACTGACAAAGGCATCCGCTTGATAGACGTTGAAAATATGGGCATTGCAGTGGATACGCCCGAAGGATTACTGGTAGTTGTTGTAAGGGATGCGGATAAGAAAGGACTCGAAGAAATCAATTCGGAATTTAACAGCATGGCTGACCGTGCTTTGAATCATAAGAGCGAACCAACAGATCTGGGCGGCAGCACTTTCACGATTACCAACCTGGGAATGGCAGGGGTGGATTCATTCAATCCCATCATTAACCCGCCTGAAGCCGGCATCCTGGGAATAGGCCGATTTGTCGAGAAAAAGAATTTTGAAAGCGGGAAATAAACAGCGAGGTTATTTTGCGGTTTTCAGCCTGACTTTTGACCACCGCGTCATCGACGGTGCGCCGGCAGCCAAGTTTTTGCAGCGGTTTGGCGAAATGATTCTCGAGTTTACATAGTTTCATTAAATTTTTTGAGTAGACGGCGGTTATTCCGCCGTCTACTTTTTAAGTACTTATTTCAATGACTCATTTATAATTTCAGAATGGAATTTCATATTTCCCGCCAGGCACGCAATCGCTACCGATTCGAAGACTCGCTTTTCTCAACCAATGGCCAGGTTATCTTTGCCAACTTTCATTCTGCGCGTATTTTTGCACAGCGCATGAATGAAAAGCGCGACTTGAAAAACCATCCTGAACAGGCTGTACAGGCTGGCAAGGTCAATGCCATGGGCTTGATAGATGAGATCCTGCATGCTGTGATTGCGCTCTACCGCATTCAAAAAGCTCCGACATTATATGAAGATTTGCTGGCGTATTTGAATGAGGTGATCGGCAAACGTAAATTGAATGCAGTGCTCCGAAAGTTCATCAGGGATTTTCCGCCATTGGATGTTTTTCAGAAACAATCCAATGTTGAAGAATATATGACCGGAAACCTGAATGGAATTTCAAACAGAGCTGCAGCAGTTGAAGAATTGCTGATGCTGTGGATCTCAAATGCAAATCCTGCTTTCATGCCATATATTGAATTATTTGATGACTCCCAAATAAAAAAATCCACAGCCTACCCTCAAGTAATTGATGCCTTGCATGAATTTTTTGACAACCAGCCATTTTTTGGACCTGATCACCAGAATCTGATCGATATGCTGCGCAGCCCCGCCATCGCAGTTCCAGATTCACTCAAAGGCCAATTGGACTATATCCGCAGCCGCTGGGGAGATTTATTGGGCCATTACCTATTGAAACTGCTCGGCAGCCTGAATTTAATCTCGGAAGAAGAACATGCGCGGGGCTTTGGGCCAGGACCGGTTGAAGTGCCTGTTTATACTACCGGATCTGAAATGGAGGATGAACGTTTCAGCCTTGACGCGGAATGGATGCCGCACCTGGTTTTGATCGCAAAAAATGTCTATGTGTGGCTGGATCAACTCAGTAAAAAATATCAAAAAGCCATCATTCATTTGGACCAAATTCCCGATGAGGAATTAGACCAACTTTCAGCCTGGGGATTCAGCGGCCTTTGGTTAATCGGTTTGTGGGAACGGAGCCGGGCATCCGCGCGCATCAAACAGCTTTGCGGCAATCCTGAAGCAATTGCTTCTGCCTATTCTTTGAAGGGGTACCAAATTTCTGAGGATTTGGGCGGTGAGGATGCGCTTCAAGCACTGCGAGAACGTGCCTGGCGAAGGGGCATACGCCTGGCCAGTGATATGGTCCCAAATCATATGGCTATTGACTCCTATTGGGTGCATGAACACCCGGACTGGTTTATATCTCTCCCTTATTCGCCTTTTCCTTCGTATTCATTTAACGGGCCAAATCTAAGTGAAGACGGCCGTGGGGAAATTCAAATCGAAGACCATTATTACGACCGCACAGATGCAGCGGTAGTTTTTAGATATCATGACCATAGTGATGCCAAAACTCATTTTATTTATCACGGCAATGACGGCACCAGCATGCCCTGGAACGATACCGCGCAATTGGACTACCTGAATCCGCAAGTGCGGGAACAAATCATCCAGACCATTCTGGGTGTTGCCCGAAAATTCCCCATCATTCGCTTTGATGCAGCCATGACCCTGGCCAAACGCCATTACCAGCGCCTGTGGTATCCGCTGCCTGGCGGCGGCTGTGATATCCCGTCACGCAGTGAGTTTGGGATGCCGCAAGACCAATTTGACCGACTGATGCCGGAAGAATTCTGGCGGGAAGTTGTTGATCGTGTTGCGAAAGAAGCTCCGGACACTTTGTTGCTGGCAGAGGCATTTTGGCTGATGGAAGGTTACTTCGTCCGCACATTGGGAATGCACCGAGTCTACAATTCTGCCTTCATGAATCTGCTCAGGGACGAGGAAAATGCCAAATACCGCCAGGTGATGAAAAACACGCTGGAGTTTGACCCCGAGATCCTTAAACGGTATGTGAATTTCATGAATAATCCAGACGAACACACCGCTGCCAACCAGTTTGGCAAGGGCGAAAAATACTTTGGCATCTGCACGCTTTTAGCAACCCTGCCGGGTCTGCCCATGTTTGGGCATGGTCAGATTGAAGGATTAACTGAAAAATATGGCATGGAGTATAAACGCGCTTATTGGGAGGAGCAGCCTGACCAGCAATTAATTGAGCGACATGCCTGGCAGATTTTCCCATTGCTAAAACGCCGATATTTATTCTCGGGGGTTGACCATTTTTATCTCTATGATTTTTATAATCCTGATGGGCATGTGGATGAAAATGTATTTGCTTATTCCAATTGCTGTGGGGATGAGCGCTCATTAGTGGTTTACCATAATCGCTTTGGCGATACCTCCGGTTGGGTGAGATCTTCTGCGGCGTTTATGGATAAAAGTATGGGCAAATTGCGCCAAGTGGATTTGCGAAGCGGCTTGAATCTGCCTGGAGGCAGGCGGCATTATGTCATTTTCCGTGATCAGCTCACTGGTCTGGAATATATCCGCAACTGCGCTGAAATTACCAAAAAGGGGCTTTTTATGCAGCTTGATGCATACCGCGCCCATGTTTTTACTGATTTCCAAATTGAGATGGATGATGACAGTGGGATATTAGGCCGATTATATGATCATCTGAATGGACGCGGAACCACCGATTTGCATGAATTGCGATGGGAGTTACCGCTTCTGCCAGTACTTCAACCTTTGCGCGAAATTGCTAATCCGGGGTATTTTAGATTTCTTCAGGAACAGCATCCAAAAGCAATGGGGGGAGAAGCACCAGATTTCATATTAAATGAAGCTGAACATAAGTTAGAAAATCTGATTAACGGTGCAGCCGAAGTGCTCGGTGAACCTCTAAATCCCCAACATGCCTGCAGTAATTTCCGTAATAAGATCTCAGCGATCTATCAGTTTGGGCAAATTGAAAATTATCTGGATAGTGAGATATCAAGTCCACTAAAACAACTCCTGCCCTGGCTGCGGGAAAATTACTCAAACGATATATGGCTGGTCATGTTCTGTTGGGTGTACCTGGATTGCCTTGGCGATTCGCTGGGTATGGATAGCCGGCAGTTTTCTGTGATAATTTCAAAATGGCGCATGCTGGGGATTGTTGAATCAGCTTTGTGGGAATTGGATTCAAAAGTCAATTCACCTGGAGACCTCGCGCGGTCAATTGCCCTGCTCCTGCAAATTAAAGGGTGGCTGGCAGCTGGTTCCCGAAAGCGAAATGGCAGAGTATTTCGAACATTGCTTTCTGATGAATTATTCAAAGACTTCTTAAAAGTCAATGACTATGGAGAAAAGACATGGTTTGGGAAGGAAAGCGCTGACACTGCTTTCTTCCTGATGGCGTTGGAAGGATTAATTGAAATACTGACAGCACAAAAATCAACTCGTCAGCGGAAAATTGCTCAAATTTAACAGGCTGGCCGGCAAAATTCTGGCTTTCAGATTCGCAGCGGAAAATTCCGGCTATGATCTCAACCGCTTTCTGAGTATCCTGGATCAGGATTGATCCTGGCGCATTAAATTCTCAAACTTCTTTAAATAACCCAAAAATGCCATCTCCCCTGTTAAGCCTGAGAGTTCACTGCGCGCCTTACTGATGATTGAAATCAGCCCTGCAGACGGATCCTGCCCAGTAGCTTGTTCTACCAGATTGGCAGCATGTGCAGCGTATTTGAGCGCGTTTAAAGGTTCTATCCGGTCAAGGTCGAAAAAAAACCAGGCATCTGAAGAGAACATGCGCAGACGTTCAAACTGCGCTTTTACTAAAAGCCTGACCATGGAATACTGCCCGGGTGTCATTGGTTGAGAAGAGTGTCTGGAAATAAGCGCATCGATTTTCTCGACTCCCAGCAGCACTTCGATATACTCATCACGAAGCGCCCAAGGATCATGAATCTGATTTTTCAAGCGGGTTTCATAAATTAGGTCAATCGCGTCTGCGAGTTTATTCAAGAACTCGCGTAGCGGCTTTTTCCATTTGGCTGTGGGTGCATCCCCGCAAACATCCTTCCAGCGTTCAATGCCATGATGGCAGGACCAGGAGGTATTTTCTATGATTTCTGCAAAGCCTTCAACAGGAAAATCGCGCAGCCATAAGGCCGGGAACTCTCGTTGAATGCCCTGATTTTCCACTGCACCATCCAGCAGATAACTGAGGAATTTTTCACGATAGGGTTGGTGATGGCCGTAAAGTTCGCCATCTGAAGCTGCCAGAATAATTTGGTTTTCAGAACTGGCAAGCGATTGAGAGGTTGGGACCAGCCAATCTTTCACAAAACCATCTGCGTTTTCAGTTGCTTTTGGATTGAAACTGATCTCACCGGAAAGAAAGGCATTGTAAAAGAAAACCACTATTTTCTTCCCGTTTGGCAAGCTTACATTCCAGGGCTGAGTCGTATCCAGGCTGGCATCTTTCGCCTGCCAGGGCGCCAAAATTGTAAAAGTGATGCCGTGATCAGCCATTGTCTCCAATGATGCCAGGTCCGCTGCGGTCTCGGGCAGCCACATACCCTGTGGGCGGCGCCCAAAATGGATTTCATAATCTCGCATCCCCCAGAGGACCATGGTGGTTTTATCACGGGCTGAGGCGAGCGGCATAATGCAGTGAAAGTAAGGCTGTGCCATGGCATTGCTGACGCCAATTTGCTGATAAACCTTCGATTCCTGCTCAACAATTTCTTGAACTGTTTCAGGATGATACTGGTCAAGCCATTCAAAAAGTGTTGCCCCAATGTTGAAGCTGATCTTATGGAAATTCCCTGCGATCGCGTTGGGCTGATAACATTCGTGGAAAATTTTCTCTGTCCAGTTGTGATAGGGGCTGGCGCCATACTCTTCGGGGATCAATCCTGTAAAAGGATCCACCCGTGGCGGTTGGTAAAAATGTCCATGAACGCTAAAATGCAATTTGCTCAAAAAATAATTTCCTTTTTATCCAATGAATAAGCTTTCAATTCTATCATTTGTCTGAGAAGGAATATAAAACTACTATCAAAATAAAAAAAAAGACCGTTGGTAAAACAGTCTTTTTGTTGTTAAGTTTTGGATTTCCAAACTAATCAGTTTTAATCTTTTTAATGGTCGCTTTAATTTCTTTGATTTTTGCCTGAAATCCTTCAGCTGTTTTTACTAATTTCATTAATTCCGGATCAAACTTGGATCCCTTGGCTGCAAGGGCCAGCGCCTTTTCGCCTATCTTTGTTTTTGAGGTTTGAAGTTTTTCTTCAAGTTTATTGATTTCATTGTTAAGCTCAAAGGTTTTAACGGAATCGCTGGCTTTTTCGCTGATATCTTTAAGTCCTTTTTTAGCTCCTTTTAATCCTTTCTTAATCCCTTTTTCAGCTTTTCCAACACCTTTCTTTAGACCTTTGGAAAAATCATTCAACACGGGCATTTTTACCTCCTAATTATTTAAATAATAGTATATATAAAAAATAGATAATTAATTATCTAATTTGTATTAGAATTTTTGCCTTTGCAATTCATAAGAAATTTTCGAAATTATATATTTAGTAGAAAGGCCTGCTTATCACAGGCCTTTCATTGGGGAGTAGGAGGGTGGGAATATTAGTCTTTGAGCGTGATCTTAATTTTGCTTTTTTTCTTTTTCTTGGGTTCCTTGTTTGAAAAAGCATTAATGACAACTGGTATAAAAAGCAATACCATCAGAAATGCGAGGATGATGCCGAAGGTTATCCAGGATGCCGGTTGCGCTACTTCAGGCACCAGGCCGCCGGGATTAAAGCTGGTTTGAGATTCCCCACCAACACCGATATACCGGTCTGACAAGGTTACTGTGAGTGCACGCTGCACGCCGTCACGCAGTGACAGGGGAGTGACATAGCTGATCACTGCTTCACTTTGCAATGCACGCCGCATTTGATCATAAAGGGCTGAAAGCTGGGCTTTATCTTCGGCATATCCATACTGCCCGCCGGCGCTGTCTGCGATCATGAGCAGGGTAGATTCATCGATGCCTTTATATTCATCCGTTTGTTCTTCATCTTCAGGCATCTGGCCGAAACCGATGGATGAAATAGACAAACCGCCGAAACCGATACTGCCCAGGGCTTCTTCTGGTGTGGTTGAACTGGCGTTATCCATTCCGTCGGTCAAAAGAATGATAGCCTTGCGGCCCGGCAGCGGATTAAGGATACCGATAGCCGTGGAAAGCGCGTCGTATACGGCGGTATCGTTTCTGGCGCTGATGTTGTCGATGGCTTTAACCAAGGCATCGCGATCGGCAGTGATGTCCTGTACAACGTTGACTTCCGTGTTAAAGGTGATCACGCCCACTTGGTCACCGGGGCGCATTTGGTCCAGATATTCTTTGGCAACAGCTTTGGCGCTGTCAAGCTTACCCACAAAGTTCATACTGCCAGAGTTGTCAATTAGCAGCATGGTAGTCAGTGTTTCCACACCGCCAGCGCCTTGAATACTCTGATTGTTCACTGGCTGGCCGTTTTCCAGCAATTGCAATTTTCCGGTATTAATTACCTGCGGTTCGCCTGCAGCATCGCGCACTGAAACATACACATTCACCAAAGGGAACTGTGTTGTGTCTATTTGGGTAATCTGAAGAATGTAATCACCGGTGGTTTCTACCTTGGGCGTCGCCTGGCAGGCAGGTAAAAGCAAAAGGGCTGCCAACAAGCGGCAGAATTAGAAATGATCGCTTTAGTTTATTCATAATTACCTCTTTTCATGGTAGACCATTTCAGATTTGCCCATGCGGATATGCTGGTTGGCGCGCAAGCGTGATATTTCGATCTTTTTACCATCCAGATAGGTGCCGTTCATGCTGATATCTTTCAACGTGAAATAGGTTCCTTCACCGGTCAGAATGGCATGTTGCGGTGCAATATCCGGATCGGCTATAACAATATCCGATTTCAATGGGCTGCTGCCGATCGCTGCGGATGGGCCGCCTTTGGCGAGGAATTTGTCCAGGATAAATTCCATCCCTTTCATTTTGCCGTTGGTCACTTCCAACCAGGCGCGGGAAAGCATGAAAACGATTAGGGCGATGAAAACTCCGACAGCCATGCCCAGAAGCATAAGCCCGGCGGCTTTACCCATTAAGGGGTCAGAAAACATCAGCCGAGCACCTTCCAGCAGGGCTCCACCCAACGCACCGCCGATTAGGCCTCCCAATCCGCCTTTCCATAATTGGGCGCCGCCGGTGAAGCCGGCCGCCAGGCCTGTCAGCAAACCGAAGACAGCCCAACCGATCGGCCGGCTCCAGGAGGGACCGCCAATGGATAAAAATAGACCTTCAGCAATTGGCAGAGCAATGGCGCCGCCCACCGCGCCCAGGAGGGCGCTGAGCAGGGCTTTACGCAATCCAAATAAAAAGTTCTGTGCGGCAAAACCTTCTCCAAAACCTATAAATAAACCAATGACACCGCCCAGAATTGCGCCGACGATCACTTCACTCAGGAAAAGATTATCGGTAAAAGACAATCCCAGAATATTGCTGATTTGCCAGCCAATCAGCCCGCCGATTGCGCCGAGCAGTCCATATGTATAAAAACGCATTAATCGATTCATTTAGATAGGACCTCCTCAGTCTCGTCAATAAACTGCGAGGCAGATTGCAGGTTCCGCCAAAAGACTACGCTCCTTTGGTTGTTATTGGTCAGCTCATAAAAGCCAAAGTAAGAGCGTTGGTCAAGGGTGCCGTCTGCCTGGCGGATGAAAAATCCGCCAACCGAACGGTGCGGTTCAATTACCAGCGCAACCTGCCACGCTTCAGGAAAAAAATTTTGGTGCAGCCAGGCATCCCAGTGGGAAAAGAACACTCCCATGCGTGGATGCGTATGATACCAGCCCAGAAACACCTTGTCCGGAAAATGCTCTTCCAGATGATTGTGAAGTGCGATTTGGGTGTCACCAGTAAAGGTGAGATGAGCAGCGCCCTGTTCGGTATGGATTGCAGGCAGGATGGTATCAATTACGATAAATGGCGTGCCATGCAGGGAGTCACGGCAATATTTACCAGCTATCCATCCACCAACTTCGTTGTCGAGGTCGCTGCCTGCATGTGCGCACATGCGCACAAATGCGTTTTGGGTTAAAAAAACATCCAATGGCGGTTTAACGCTGCTCATTTCCTTATCTTTAGGCACCCAACGCAAAGCCCTGTGTAAGGGAATCCGTGATGGATGGGCTAAAGATTTCATCTGAGTTGCAAGTTTCACTCGCGGAGTAATGTTCAAGGCGGCTGCTCCGTTTTCAGTCAATAATGACTAGCCCGCTGTGATATCAGCAGTAATCATCAGGCGGTCATCATCTGGCACGGCTGCGCCGGAGAGCGTTTCATCATCTTTCAGCTCGCGGCCGAGCGCCTTGCTGTCCAACCGGTAACTCACCGGACGGCCATCGGGGCCAACCGTAGGCAGTTCCAGTGTGGTCGCCAGTTCAGGCACCAATTCCTTCACGATGACATCATCAGGAACTTCCGCACTGCGGGTTCCTCCAGAAGGTAGTACCAGGGTAACAGATTTATCAGCCATTGTTGTTCTCCTTTCTTCTTATTTGAGCTTGATTTTTGGTTTAACCGACTGCGCCTTGGGTTTGCTGATTTTTACCCGTTCAGGGCGCAGGAGTTCACGCGTATCCAGGGGAAAGTATCTGGGATGCGTCTTTCGGAATTGCCGGCACCATGCGGCTGCTTCCATATCCCAGGGATATGGCGCTTTAGTGGGATCGTCATGAAAATTCTTAAACTGGACCATCTCACCCAGCATTATCACCAGGCGATCCAGGGAACGGCTTGCAGACCACCAGGCTGCGTCAATGCAAACGCTGCCATTGGCATGATTGATATTGGGATGCCAGATGGGTGTCAGCCACTTCATACCAGGCCAGCGCTGCGGATACTGACTGTGAAGATAAATTTCCACCTGATGTTTTTCGCTGATCTTGGGATTGCCTTTGCTATCAACACCGATGATACCTTTGCATTTATAGGTAACAATATATCTTTCAGGCGGCATGCCGGCTCTTTCTTGTTTCGCCTGCACCTGGATCAGATCACTTCGAGAATCCAGTTCCTGGATCAATTCAAAATCTTTGCGTAGGCGGCGAGTACGTGGATTGGAATCCACCGAAATTGATCCGGCAGTGATATCGGTGGTGATCATCAGGCGGTCATCGGAAGGAATGCCTGCACCTGATAATGTCTCGTCTTCGCGCAGCTCGCGCCCCAGCGCCTTACTGTCAATACGGTATCCCATTGGGCGCCCATCCGGACCGACTGTCGGAAGTTCCAGCAATGAGGTCAGCTCCTCCAAAAGATCACGGATGGGAACATCGTTCGGTATATCGGCGTGACGAGTGCTTCCATTTGGTAAAACGATTGTTGTTGCAATGTCAGACATCTACTCTACTCCTTTAAAGAAACAGATAATTTCAAAGCTCATTGCGGTGGGCAACACCGCATGAACCGGTAAGACTCCAGCAATCCTGATGATGCCAGGTTCCGCATTCCGGGCAGATTGTTACGCCCCTCATATCCCCTTTAACCACTTCTTCAAGACAATAGGGGCAAACATGTTCTTCTTCGCCAACCAGTTTAACGTCTGCCTGATTGCCCTTGAAAAATTTTGCTCGGAAGTTTGAGCTTTTTCGCAGCGGGTTTTTCTGCCACTTTTTTATGGATGGTCACAGGCAGGGCTGCAGACTTGGCGAGGCTTGGACGGGCAACCGCAAGAATTGGTTTTTCAACCCGGGCAGTTCTTACAGGCATACGCTTTTTTAACTTTGGGCTTCTTCCACAACTTCCAATTGGCGGGATTCACCTTTGCCAGAAATGGTTGAAGGGAAATGGAAAGAGGCTTATGGACCTTTTTTGCCGCTTGCGATTTTTGTGTTTTCTTGGCAGGTTTTGAAATGCGCTTGAAAAGAAGCAGTGGAAAAAGTGAAACAAGAATCATTAAGATGAGTTGACTGCCATCACCGGCACTTGGAGTGTATAAATGGAAATCACTATCCAGGAATTGAAATTGATACGCAGTTTCATAAAAATGGTCAATCGACAAAACAGCAATCAGGCTGGCAAGCGTTGAAAGTAGAAAGGTCAAGATAGAAGGTATTCCCCGGAAAAATATCCTGGCTGCCAATCCGCCGATGAATCCGATTGCAGCCAGCATGATCAGGCGCAACAGATACGCATTGATTTCAGGTTTGGATGATAGAAAAATAATCACAATCAAACCGGCGCACAATGCCAGGGCAATAGTGACAATCCATTTGACAATCCCATGGAAAAATCTCATTTATTGTCTTTGCCCTTGACTTTGATCTCGATTTTTTCATGAGGGATTTCATGCCCGTCAGCAGTTGATGCCACTGAGGAATGAAGTTTAATTTTTGGATGGGCTTTGATGGTCACTTTATCTTTCAACTTTATGCGCCCGCTGAGCTTGATCGGCTTCTCGTAAGCAGGCAATTCAAAATGGCTGAAATGCAGAGCATCCGGCAGGTCCCCGGTCAGTTCATAAAAGCGATATTCCTGGGAGTTATAGGCTCTGACAATGTGAAGCGCAGGAACGCCCACACTTGCCAGTGTGCGGGTCAAAAAGTTCTCGCTGCCATTAATCGCATGAGAAAGTTCTGTCTCGCGTAAAATCCCGCAAGTGGGACAGTGCGCGCGGTTGAAACCGACTGAAGAGATTGGCTGCAGCACTTCTTCGCGCGTGCCGCAATTCGGGCAGCTGAGCGCCAGCACAAGTTCCTGGTCAAGCTCAATAACCGCATCCTGGCCAAGTTCGCGGTGGGCGATGCGCAGCATATCTTCCAAAGTGGTAGTATCAGCGCGCAAGGGTAATTCTGTTATTTCGCCATAAGTCCAATGGCTTTCACAATCTTCCACTGGTGTGTAAGCGGTTACATGCATTTCGTTGGTCATACCGTTAAAGTGCATAACGCTGCCGGGCTTGACTGGTTTATCATGGATGAGCTTCAACGCTTCCTGAGACTGGATACCGGCGATAATGGAAGCAATAGTGGGTGTGGTGGGCACTTTGCCAAGCAATACATTTTCACGCGCCAGCAGCGGGCAGGAATAACGGATGGCAAGGTCACGGCGGGCTTGCTCGGTCAGGCTGCATTCAAAACAGGCGCCTTCACCCGGGACAAAAACACGCGCCAGGCCGAGAAATTCCTGAATCGCGCCGTCTACCCAGGGTTTATTGATCCAGTAAGCAAAGCGGTTGACCGCCAGGCGCGCTTCGCGGTTATCCAGGCAGCCGATGATGACATCCATTCGCCTGAAAATGCCCAATCCCAGGGCGGAAGTCACATCGCCATGGAAGTATTGGACATGCACATTGGGATTGATCTCCTTGGCACGCGCTGCAGCTACTTCAGCCTTTTTGCGTCCAGTATCGGTCTCTCGAAAAAGAATCGAGCGCGATAGATTTGCCAATTCTATTTCATCAAAATCGACAATAAAGATATTGCCGATGCCCATTAAAACCAAATTCTTGATCACCTCATTGCCCAAAGCACCGGCGCCGACCACCATGATTTTGGCTTTTTCAACTTTTTCGCGCTCCCACCAGGAAATGAATTGAAAGGTTCCCTGGCGGTCCTTTTTTAGGTTGGGAATAATAATGGGTTTTTCCGGATTTACCGGCAGGCGCCGAGGTCCTTCAGGTGAATCACCAGGCGCGATCCGAATTACAGGCAAAGATGATTCTGCCGCCTGGGCGATGGTATGCGCAGCTGCGAGGTTGTTTTCATCCAGTTTGGAGGCAAACCATCCCACGCCATGGCGGGATTCGATCAGGTTGCTTTCCTCCAGTGCTTTTAGCGCTTCCCGCAAAGTGGAGCGGCTGATACCAAACTGCTTGATTAAATCACGTTCCGCGGGGAGCTGGAATCCGGATTTATAAGTTCCGTCCAGAATCTGAGCCGCAAGTTTGCCGGCAACTATTTCTGATAATGATATTCGAGAAATCTCGTCCATAATTTCCTCAATATGGTATGTTGGTCAGACCACTATACCATATTATAGAGGAAAATTTGGGTTTGTCAATATATCTTTTAGGGAGTGCAGGTGAATCAGACGAGGATGGTTAACAATAAAATAATTGGTTACAATTATCAGGGTAACTAATTGCTCTCTTCGAGGTTAAGTATTTTGACAGTTCAATTATTTCGCATAATAAGGAGTGATTCACAATGGCAAAAATCACATTGATTACTGACAGCACCGCTTATCTTTCCAATGATTTTGTTCAAAAGCACGGCATCAAAGTTGTTCCATTAAAATTGAGCTGGGATAATGATACATTTCGCGATAACGTGGATATTACTGCCCAGGAATTTTATCAGAGGTTGGAAAAATCCAACTCCATTCCCACCACATCCCAACCTTCAAGCGGGGATTTTTTAACTGCATATACGGAGGCGGCCAATAAAGCTGATGCGTTGGTGGCAGTATTGATTTCATCAGGCGTCAGCGGTACTGTTGATTCGGCGTTAATGGCTAAAAAAGAGTTTTCCAAGGTTCCGGTAGAAGTTTTTGATTCAAAAGTAACGGCCGCAGGTTTGGCATTGATGCTAAAAGCAGTAACTTCAGCGATTGAAAAGGGCGGATCAGTCAAAGAAGTTTTAGCCACTGCAAAACGAGTTTTTGATTCAATGGGTGTTTATTTTGTTGTTGATAATTTGAAATACCTGCATAAAGGCGGCCGCATCGGTGGCGCTTCAGCTTTCCTGGGTTCAGCCCTTGATCTAAAGCCAATTCTTTATCTGAGCGCTGAAGGCAAGATTGATGCGCTTGAAAAAGTGCGCACCAAAAAGAAAGCGGTCAGTCGCTTGATTGACCTTGCGGTTGAAAAAGCCGGCGGCAAGAAAGCGTATGTCGGCATCATGCAGGCGAACGCGATTGAGGGTGCCAATGCCATTAAGGCTGAACTGGAAAAACGTATGGACCTGGCCGAGATTGAAATTTTTGAACTAAGCCCGACAATCGGGACACACGCTGGCCCGGGAACATTAGGCATTGCCGTTCACACAACAGCATATTAGAAAACATGATTTGTATAATATCCCGATCCTTGGATCGGGACATTTTTTTAATAATTTTGGTTTTGAAAAATTCCTTAGAAATTCTAAGAAATGGGGGTTCTTGGATATTTTTTTCTTCAAGATTTATAGACAGCAGTCTGTAAAAAACTGATCTAATAGGAATTCAACGGGTTTGCCGTTTACAATGACGTCAATTAATAGCTGCATGAAAGGCATCTGGCCCTTGGCCAGTATGCCGCGTTCTTCCAGTCTGGGAAGCGCTTTGCCCATCTGAATGACCATCAGCGCGGCTTCCAGCGTTTCGCCTTCCATTAACTTGACAGATTCCTTATAGGATTTTCCCTCCCCCAATAACTTGCCTAATAAACTTGAACGCCCGCCTTGGCAGGTGACAAACAAATCGCCAGCACCCGGCAGTCCGTAAGCGAAAGCTGGATTCCCACCAGTTAATTCCAGCAGCCGCTGCATTTCAGTGCAGCCTTGAGCAAACAAGGCAGCGGCTAAATTATGCATAAAGGCGCCTGCTTTGTCCATGCCGCCGGAACCCGATAAAATCCCGTTGGCGATGCCTACACCAGTGGCGTAAGCATTTTTCATCGCAACAGCAGTCTCCAACCCCTGAATGTCGTTTGTGATCCAGACATGATAATAGTCATTTCGAAAGGCCTCAGCCAGGTAACGGGCTGAATCTATCTCTCTGCAGCCGAAAAAGACACAGCTCTGGCGCCGGCCGGCCAGTTCACCCGCAATGCATGGGCCGCCAATCGCTGCCAGGGAAACCTGATCTTTAATTGAATCCGGTAGTTCTGATCGCAGCACCTCCGGCAAAATTAATAAATTGCCTTCGGTATCCGCTTCAATGCCTTTGGTAATCGCAATGACTTTGTCACCTGGTTTGAGGAAAGGTGCCAGCTGCCGGCCGATCCAGCGCACGCCCATAGAATTCACACCGCTGACGATGAAATCTACACCTTCAATGGCAGCATCAATTTCTTCAAGAAAATACGGTGTCACGTTTTTGGGCAAATTGCGCTTCAAGCGCGGGTGATACCCGCTCTCTTTGCAGCTTTGAATAATCGCGTGATCCAGATGTGTGCCTACCAGCCGGATTTCGTGCCCGTTATCACTTAATGGCCAGGATGTGGCGCTGCCCATGACCCCTGCGCCGAGGATCATTACTTTCATTTAATAAGTCCTTTCATTTATCGAATTACATCCAATTGCGCTTTCGCATCCACTGGATACATACTCAGGGGTAAACCAACAAAAACAGCCAAAGCAATATAGAACGCAAGAGGACCAGTCCAATTATTCAGCTGGTTGCTAGGTCCGAAAAAGTTCATGCCAAAAAAACCGGTAAGAAATGATAGCGGCATGAAAATTGTTGTGATGATGGTGAGAGTTTTCATGATGTCATTCAGGCGGTTGTTAACCACTGACAAATAAGTATCAAGCGCGCCGGTGACCAGGTCGCGCAGACTCTCGGTGATATCGTGGACGCGCACCAGATGATCATAAACATCACGATAATACATGCGTTCCTTCAGCCCAATTACTGCGAAATCACCCCGCGATAACTTGTTCAATACTTCCCGTTGCGGAGCAACGATACGCCGCAGATTAAGGAGAGAACGCTTGATGCTGAAGATTTGCTGTAAAAGCGTGTTATCCGGTTTTTCCATGACTTTGTCTTCAATAATTTCAACATCCATGTCTATCTGATCGATCATGGCCATGTAATCGTTCGCCAGTTCATCCATAATATGATACAGAATGTAATTGCTGCCCCGCATTAGCCTGCGTTCATCGCTTTGAAAGTTGCTCCACACCAGATCAATGGCATGGATTTCCTCTGGATGATAAGTGACAATAAAATTCTTTCCAAGAAACACATCCATTTCGAGAGATTTATCCAGGTCTTCCAGTGGTTGATCGGGTTTGACGGCAATAATTGAAAGATATAAATAATCTTCCCAATCGTCTATTTTGGGGATATGCGTTTCTACAAGCGCATCATCCACTGACAAAGGGTGAAATTTAAAATCATCGGTAAGAATGTGGCGAGTATTCAACGATGGACTCGTCATTAAGATCTACCCAGACCAGAGATTCAGGATTTTTCAGCTCCTTTCGGGCTTTTGCCATGTCATCTGTGGCTGTGATCCCTTGCCATTTTTTGCTATTAAAATACGCATAATTCCTCGACTTTCACATGAATCAAAATGGTTTTGACCTAATTGACTATCCCCGGTCTTTAAAAAAATCAACAATCATTTCATCAAAATTTACCGCTGGTGTACATCTGGCTGTGGTGGCGGGTGAGGAAGTTTTCAGGATGTTCCAATTCAACAAAACCAAACTTTCGGTAAAGTCCATGCGCATGGTCTGTGCCAAGCAGCCATCTTCGCAAAATCGTTAATTCGGGATGATCAAGAATGCAATTCATCAAGAAAACTGAAAGCCCTTTTCCCCGGAACTCATCAATTATAAACACATCTGTTAGCCAGGCGAAGGTAGTGTAATCGGTTACAACACGCCCAAAACCCACCTGATTGCCAGACTGGTGATACACGCCAAAACATAGGGAATGGTCAAGCATGCGCTTAAAAACTTTGAATGGGAGTCCTTTGCTCCAATAAGCTTCGTTTGCCAACCACTTGGTGGGTAAACGCCAAATCCAGCTTTTCAAGATCAGTGCTGACAAGGAATTCTCCCTCACGCTGCTCATTAATCAGGTTCTCAGGATTCATGATTTCTCCATGGCTTTTATTTCATGAGGATTCTAACATTATTGCTTCATGCTGATTAATTTATTTGGATATCAATAATCAAGATTTTTGAAATGATTTAAATTTCGGTATAAAATAGGCTGGGGATTTTAGATGGTAAACTTACAGCGCAATTTACTTTAGATAAGGGAATATCGATCATGAGAGTTGTCTATCCATTTACCGCTATTGTCGGGCAGGAGCGCATGAAGCGCGCCCTGATCCTGAATGCTGTTGAGCCGCGCATTGGTGGCGTGCTGATCCGGGGCGAGCGTGGAACTGCCAAGTCAACCGCAGCGCGCGCTTTAGCCGCCTTGCTGCCGAATGTTAAGGTTGTTGAAGATTGCCGTTTTGCCTGTGATCCGGAGCATCCGGAAACCTGGTGCACCGAATGTCGGGAACGTGCCTCCAAGGGTGAAGAACTGCCAGTGGCAATTCACCGAACACCCTTTGTAGACCTGCCTGTTTCAGCGACCGAAGACCGTGTGGTCGGGACGCTTGATATTGAGTCTGCCATTCAGCGCGGCGAACGCCGGTTTGAAGCTGGTATTTTAGCGGCTGCCAACCGCGGTTTGCTTTATATTGATGAGGTCAATTTACTGGATGACCATGTCGTGGATGTGCTGCTTGATTCTGCGGCCATGGGCATGAATATTGTGGAACGTGAAGGCATTTCATTCACGCATCCGGCAAGATTTATTTTAGTGGGCACCATGAATCCGGAGGAAGGCGAACTTCGTCCGCAGCTCCTGGATCGGTTTGCCTTATCAGTTGATATCCATGGCATCCGCACTGCTCGCGAACGTGTGCAAATCATGGAACGCAACCTTGCCTTCGAGCAGGATGCTGAAATATTCAGGCAGGAATGGCTGCCGCGCGAAGAAGAAATCTCGCATAAGATTGAAAAAGCCCGCAAAATAATTGATCAGGTCAAGCATACTGACCGCAATTTGCTGGCAATTGCGTCATTGACTGCTTCATTGAATGTGGATGGCCACCGTTCCGACCTGGTGATTTTAAAAGCCTCACGGGCGCATGCAGCACTTGAAGGGCGGACATCCATCAATGATTTGGATATTGCTATCGCTGCAGAACTTGCATTGCCGCACCGCATGAAGGGCGGCCCAATGCAGCAAAACGAAATGGGTGTGGAGCAGATCAGCCAGCAAATTGAACAGTTGGTTGGTTCACAGGGTGATGATAGCGAACCTTCTGAAAAAGAGAGAGAACCGCAAGAGGAATCCGACGCCCCAAAAAAAGCATGAGGGGGGACGAGTCTGGCGAGCTTCCATCTCAGGAAGGCGAAGTCCCTGTTCCCCCCCAGAATGTTTTTGAACAATTTAATGCCAATTGGTGGGAAGGCGGCCAAAAAGTAAAAACGGGAGAAGCTTTTGTTCCCCGCAAACTGGATACGCCGCTGGATAAAATGGTTCGCAGTATTGGCGGAAGACGCTCGCGAACGCAGACTGAACGCAAACGGGGGCGATATATTCAGGCACGCCCGGCGAATGGAAAAACTTATGACCTCGCTTTTGATGCAACCCTCCGTGCAGCCGCGCCATTTCAAAAGAAGCGCAAAGATGACAATGATAATGTTGCTTTTCATGTAAAGCCAAGTGATTACATGAAAAAAGTCCGCGTCCGCCGCGCAGCCAACCTGATCCTGTTCGTTGTGGATGCCTCATGGTCGATGGCAGTTGCAGAGCGTATGAGCGCAACAAAAGGGGCAATCATGTCTCTACTGACTGACGCCTACCAGCGCCGGGATCGGGTGGGGTTGATTGTCTTCCAAAAAGATCGCGCAACCCTGGTCATGCCCCCGACCAATTCAATCCAACTTGCCCAGCGCGCATTAAGCAATATACCGGTTGGCGGCAAAACTCCCCTGTCTGCTGGATTACAAATGGCATACGACATTCTTAAAAGAGAAGCAGTCTTGCATCCCGATATCATGCCATTGTTGATCGTTCTCACGGATGGGGCAGGCAATGTCTCTTTGGGAAATTTTGCACCGCTGGAAGAATCACATCAAATTGCAGATATGATAAAAAAGGAAGATGTCCCCAGTATCGTTATCAATATGGAATCTGCTACATATGACCAGGGTCTGGCACTTGAGCTTGCCAATCACCTGGACGCGCCTTGCCTGTCGATAAGCGAACTTAAAGCTGAACATCTTTATATGGCGGTACGTCAGGCGAGTGATGAATTAAAGCGCAATGATAATTAGTATGGTCATCTGAATTTTCTAAGATGGATTAATTGATATACTATTGGTCAGTATTTGGCATACACGATGCTTGATAAACTTAAGCAATTTGACCGCACACGGTTAATTCTGGGAATCATCATCCTGTTCACCATTCCCTGTTATTGCCTGGGATTGATATTGTTGTGGAATTCAAATCTTGAACGGGGGCAGTTGACGCCAACGTTATCGATTACCCCAGACGGGACAAAATCTGGTTCGATTACTCCCACATTCACTTTCCCTGCTGTTTCCGCAACAATAACGTTAACTCCCACAATAACAACCACATTTACACCGACCAGAACCTATGTGCTTCCGCCGTCAAACACTCCCTCCCCTTCTCCATCTCCGCTGCCTTCAAATACTCCTCTTCCTCCACCGACTTTGACAGATACGCCTGTTCCATTGCCTTCATCCACTGCCACTGAGTCCCCAACAGATACTCTTACACCCAGTGATACTCCCTGAAACCGTTGTATAATCCTGTGCTTTTTGTTATCGAAAACCAGCTCAATAATTAGATTAAATGATAAAGAAAATTAAGTCTATTCTTTGGAAAATAAGCTCCAAGCAAAACTTACGCATGCTGATGTCGCTCCTGCTATTAGCGGTAGTTGTCTTGGCTGGCTGCCAGGGGCAATCTATTCTTGATGCGGTATTTCCCCAAAAGGAGGAAGTACCAGGCAATTCTCCACCTGTACCTTCATCCGATGACGCTTCGAAAATTGAGCCTTTTCCAACACCTGCTGCTCCAAAAATTATTAATCTCACGATTTGGATCCCGGAGCAGTTTGACCTGAATGGTGAATCAAACGCAGCTCGATTACTTTATCAACGCATTCAGGAATTTTCTAAAAACAATCCCCAAGTGAATCTTGATGTTCGGGTTAAAGCAGCAACGGGTGCGGGCAGTATTCTGGAAACACTGGCGGCAGCGAGCGCAGTTGCGCCCAATGCTTTGCCCTCCATAATCCTAATTTCACGCTCTGATCTGGTTCAGGCAGCCTCAAAAAACCTGTTGTTTCCAATCGAAAGTTTTACTGAAATAACAAATGAAAATGATTGGTTTGATATCTCCCGAGAATTGGGTAAATATCAGGGCACCTTGTATTGTTTCCCTTTTGCCGTAAACGCCATCGGTTTAGTTCATAAAAATGCAAGGCTTGGCTCTGATCAACCAACTTGGGAGGATATGATCCGCCAGTCCGATCAACTATTGTTTGCTTCAGGTGACCCCGAAGCTCTGACAACAATAGCCCTTTACCAATCTGCAGGCGGTATTTTGACTGATTCAACAGGTCAACCCTACTTGGATTCGAATGCCTTGAATGAAGTCTTATCTGCTTATAACGACGCCGCGAAACGAAATAGATTATCAGGATCTGTATTGGATTATCAGACAGATGGGCAGGTATGGGATGATTTCCTCATTACCAGCAACAGTTCAGCCCTGACCTGGTCAAATCATGCTTTGGCAGATCCAGAAAGCTTTCAATTAGCGTTGCTGCCGAGCCTGGGAGATGAACCATTTACATATGCGGGAGGATGGGTTTGGTGTCTGACAGAACCGCAAGAGCAGGAAAGAATCTACGGCGTCTCCTTTGCGGAATTTTTAAGCGCTCCAGAGTTCTTGGCAGAATGGGCACCGATATCCGGATATTTGCCGGTACGACCATCCTCGGTTGCGGGTTTTTCGAATGTTGAATTGCAGAGTACAATATCAAAAATGCTCCTTTCCACCCGGGTGCGGCCGGATAAAAATGCAATTTTAGAAATAGGTGCGGAAATAAAAACTGCCATCTCTGAAGTACTTCAGCAACAATTCTCTCCTGAGGAAAGCGCGTTAAATGCGGTCAAACGCCTTGAGGCAACGAAATCACAATGAAAAAGAATCTGCAATCAATCAGAGCCTATCTTCGCAAAAAGTTTCCTCGCTGGGTCAATCTTCAGAATCTGGTATTTGCTTCCGTGATCATCGCTTTTATTATCATAATTATCTGGAGTGAGGACATTTCGCACTTCTTTGAAGCAATCCGTCTGAATGATGTACAGACGACACCAACTCCTTCCATCTTGCCTGGAACACCCACTCCACTGCCAGCCGAATGGCTGGCCAGCGCACAACAAACAAACGGAATTATTTTCGGCGCAGTAATTATTGTTTTGCTGATAATCGCCGGAACAGCAGGGATAATCATCCGGGATAGTTCAAAATAAGTTCGAATTCAACTTAATTTCCCTTGTAAATGAATAATGGTTTGTGCACAACCATTTTCAATGATATCCGTATTTAAATATGCAGATTATCTAAAGGAGAGATTGAATGCAAAACTCAGTTATAAGTAAAAGCAAGTGGTTGCTCGCATTGAGCATGGTCCTGGTTCTCGTTTTAGGCGCGGTCGGAACAGTGAGCGCGGCCGAATTTCCAAAAGGCGAGACCATCCCGGCAGGTGAGATTATTGATGATGATGTGTTTATCTCTGGTGAGAATGTCGTCATTGATGGCACTGTCAACGGCATGCTTTTTGCTACCGGTACTAAGGTCACATTAAATGGCACCGTCATTGGGGACGTGCTGCTGATGGGCGAGACTGTTGTTGTCAGTGATACTGCGGTAATAGACGGCAACCTCTTCATCGCAGGTGCGGATTTGACCGTTAACGGACAGGTAACCGGCTCAGTTTTTGGCGGGTCATCAGCTATGGACCTTGGTGCAACAGGACAGGTTGGCCGGAATATGTATTACGGCGGAGTCAGCTTGAATGTTGAAGAAGGTTCCCATATCAGCAAAGACTTATTTGCAGCCGGTTATCAGGCCATGTTGTCAGGTACGATTGACCGTGACCTTTCGTTTGCTGGCGCAGCGATAGAATTAAACAGCACGATTGGCCGCAACGCGACTTTGGACGTTGGCAATGTCGAAGAGGCAAGCCAATCAAATTCGTGGATGGCTTTCAATCCTTATATCAGCCGATATGTTGACACAACCATCCAGCCTGGCATCCGTGTTTCGGATTCCGCTTCGATTGGTGGAAAATTTACCTATACAAGCTCGGTTGATGTCACCAGTGAACTAGACGCGGTTACATCCGGTTCCATCGTTTATCAGACGCCTGTGCCTTATGAAACTCAACAGAAAGATTACGGTTACAAGGGCAATGTCAAAGAGTTTGACCGCCGATCTATCCCCGGTGCTTTATTCGGCGCTGCTGCATTGAATGTTGTACGGAACTTCATAAAATTATTTGCCCTGGGAGTCTTGGCTTTATGGTTATTAGCTAAACCCTTCAAGAAATTGGCCGATGCGGCTTATGCAGATCCTTTGAAATCCATCGGTTGGGGTTTTGTCCTGGTCGCGATCGGCTTTATGGCAATATTTATCGTTCCCCTGATCTTTGTGCTGGTTGGCATCCTGCTGGGTTTCCTCAGCCTTGGCAGCCTGGTTTATTTCTGGTTCGGCATTTTAGGCACCATTCTTCTGCTCGCGTTCATGGTATTTTTCTTCGCAGTGTTCACGCTGAGCAAAGTTTTGGCGGCCTACCTGTTTGGCAAATGGCTTATGAAAGCCTTATTCAAATCGGAAACAGAAAAACCCTGGCTTAGCCTGCTGCTTGGTGTTGTCCTGTACGTCCTCATCCGGGCAATTCCAATTGTTGGATGGCTGGCAGCCCTGACAGCTACATTATTTGGCATGGGCGCTTTCTGGCTGACTTACTTACAGAAAAAGGCTAAATAAGTTTCAGATTAAGGAAAAAAGATTCATTAAAGACTCCCTCTTAACAATGGGAGTCTTTTTTTTCATCCCATTAACTAATTCTTTTCTGTATAATCAGGTAAATTGAGATAAGAGGTAATTTATGCGCCGGGAATTGCTCACCTGGGATGACATTGATATGCTGATTGACCACATGATCCCTCAATTCAATGTTGAATTCGAAGGAATGGTAATGATTACTCGTGGAGGGATTGTTCCTGGAGGATTGTTAGCAGCAGCACTCAAATTGGAAAATATTTTGACTGCGGCTGTTGATTTTCCCGCTGAAGCCGAAATGGATTTATCCCGCCAGACCTCCCGCTTTCTCGCCTGGCCGAAATTCATCCAGTTTCCTGATGAAAAGATTTTGGCAGCCCGGCGAATTCTTATTGTTGATGATGTTTGGGGTTCAGGCAGAACAATCGCAGCAGTCAAAAATCAGGTAGCCGGTGCCGGCGGGCTTCCGTATACATGTGTGCTTCATTTCAATCCATATCGAAATTTATTCGGGAATATTCGCCCTGACTATTATGGAGCGGTGACGGATGCCTTTATTATTTACCCATGGGAAAACCCGCGCGGTCCTGAAGGCGCTTTTCTTGGCGGGCAGGAGAATTAACTCAATCTCCTAAAAGAATTTCTATGATAGGCTTCAACCATATGGTCAAGGCCGAAAAATGATTCGGCGCGATTTCTGGCAGATTTATGAAATTTGGGCAGGTTATCTAAAACATCAGCAGCGGCATGAACCAAGCCTTCAACCGTGGGCGATTCCAAATTCCAGTAATCTGATCCGTAAGGTGCGACCGCACCGCCTTCATCCCCGACCAATTCAGAAATTGATCCAGTGGCATAACCAACCACCGGCAAACCGCAGGCAAGCGCTTCGACCACGGAATTTGGACAGGCAGCGTTAATTTCAGCAGGAAAAAATAAATGCGCGCTTCTATCTAGGTCGGGGATCTGTTCATGCGGGACCACACCCACCCAGTTTATCTTTACTGAATCGCCAGAAGTTAAATGATTGCGTAAATCCTCTGGAATATTGCCGGCAATCACCAACTCCACTTTTTTGCCTAATGTATTTTGCGAGACCTTCGGCAAAACCTAACGCATTCAGCAGGTCACGTTCATGTCCCCCTCGAAAACTACCCTCAACCACGAGGATGCGGACTAACTCCCCAGGAGGAGAAAAGCGGCTGGAAGGTTGGAATTCATTAAGGTCTACACCGTTATAAATTGTGGTTGAAGGTTTGTTTATTTTTCCAAAAACGCGAGACCACCAATCCTGGGTGAATTCGCTCTGATACACAATCCGGTCAGCAAAACAGCGCCGGATAATCGCCAACTGCAAGTTCATGCGCTCGGACCGGAAATAATGCCGCAGTCCAGTTTTGCTCTTCTTGTGCAGCCAGTTCATGCCATCCAGGCGCTGCACAATTCGAATTCTGCGGTGTCGGGCTTCAATCAGTGATCCAAAATTGCGGGTAGCGCCAGTTATAAGAAGAGCCCGGGTGTCATTTCGGGATATCTCGTGATGCGTGTCAATACCGCGGGCTGAAAGCCCGGCTTTCAATTTTGATTGAAAGGACGAAGGACCTCCAGTGGTTTTTACTTGTGGCAGGATGCAGATTGATGCTTTGGTCATTATTTTTCCGAAATTGCACTTGTATCTGCCTGGAATTATACATGTTCAGGATTCTTTGACATAAAATAAAGATACAATAGGGAAATTAAAAATGACAGGTTATCATCGCATTGTAATCAAAATTGGTACCTCCACACTGACTAACGGTAGTGCTAAATTAAACCTGCCGCGTGTTACTTCATTGGCGCAGCAAATTTCTGTGTTGATGGATCAGGGCAGGCAGGTTGCACTTGTTTCGTCAGGTGCAATCGCCGTAGGACGTGAACGGCTTGATTTTCCAGATCTGCCGAAAACAATTCCAGCCAAGCAAATGCTCGCGGCAGTTGGCCAGCCGCGGCTAATGGCAGTGTACGAGCAGCTGTTTGCAATATATGGGCGTGGGGTGGCGCAAATCCTTCTGACACGCGAAGATATCAGCGACAGAAGGCGCTACCTTAACGCACGCGGCACGCTGGAAGCGCTGCTGGATCAGGGAGTTGTGCCAATCATTAATGAAAATGATTCTGTCGCCACAGATGAAATTCGCATAGGAGATAATGACAACCTGTCTGCTTTGGTGGCAAACCTGATTGAAGCTGATTTGTTAATTCTGTTAACAGACCAGCCAGGCCTCTTCTCTGCTGATCCCAGTAAAAGTCAGGCAGCGAAAATTATTGAATGCATTGATTCCCCGGAAATCCCCGAATCAATCTGGAAAGCTGCAGGGGGCAGCCGCAATAAATTGGGGACTGGCGGGATGCATACAAAACTGGAGGCAGCGGAAACCGCACGCCGTTCGGGTACGCTTGTAACAATTGCCAAAGGTGATCTGCCTGATGTACTGCTCCAACTGGCCGCAGGTGAGCATATCGGCACTCGCATTCTGCCGGTTGTAGATAAAATGGAAAGCCGTAAACGCTTTATGCTTGCAGGTGCCAGGCAAAGGGCTTCTATCCGTGTCGATGAAGGTGCGGTTAAAGCGCTATTAGCAGGCGGATCCCTCTTGCCGGTCGGCGTGACTGGTGCGCAGGGGCTATTTGAACGGGGTGATATTGTCAAAGTTAAGGACGCAGATGGCAAGGATATTGCCATTGGGCTTATGAATTATGCTGCAGCAGATATTCAAAAAATTAAAGGACGCCGTTCCAAAGAGATTGAAGCGCTTCTTGGATATGCTTATGGTGATGAGGTGATCCATCATAACAACATGGCCGTTCTGGCGGGGAAAAAATGACCAATATTCTTTCGATTTGCGAAAAAGCAAAAATTGCCAGCCGCAGCCTGGCGCTTTCAAGCACCCAGCAGAAAAATCAGGCGCTTCAAACTTTGGCAGGCTGGATGCTTGAAAATAAAACAATAATAATCCGGGAAAACGCAAAAGATATTGCGTTAGCAAACCAGGCTGGATTAGACGAGGCTCTTGTAGATCGGCTCACCCTGACTGAAGAGCGGATTGAGGCAATGGCTGCTGATTTGATTAATGTCATCAATTTGCCTGATCCGGTAGGCGAAGTTTTCGAAGAGCAAATCCAGGTCAATGGCCTGAAACTGCACAAACAGCGGGTTCCTTTGGGAGTGATTGCGGTAATTTATGAATCCCGCCCGAATGTGACCGTGGATGTTGCTTCATTAGCCTTGAAGAGCGGCAATGCGGTCATTTTGCGCGGAGGCAGCGAGACGCTAAACAGCAACCGCATCCTGGTTATGGGGATCCGCCTTGCGTTGAAGGCAGCGAATTTAATGGATGATGCGGTTCAATTTATTGATGATCCTGACCGTGAATTGGTAAACCAATTATTAAAAATGCAGCAGTATGTGGATATGCTTATTCCACGCGGAGGGGCTGGATTGCATGCCTTCTGCAAAGAGAATTCCAGGATCCCCGTTATCACAGGCGGCATTGGAATTTGCCATTTGTTTGTGGATGCGAGTGCCGATTTGGAAAAATCCATCCAGGTGATCCGCAATGCGAAAATTCAAAGGCCTTCAGTTTGTAATGCGCTGGATACCGTTCTGGTTCACCAAGCTATTTCTCGGGATTTCATTCCTGAATTGGTGTCCGCTTTAAAAACGGATAAAGTCAGTTTTCGGATTGAGAAAGAAACCATTGAAAAGTTGGATTTGGAAACAAGCGAAGACGTTCAAATTGCAGGCAAGGATGATTTTGATACAGAATGGCTGTCATTGGTTTTGGGAATAAGGACCGTGGCAGGGTTGGATGAGGCTTTATCGCACATCAATAGCCATTCAACTGCACACTCGGACGGTATTTTGACAAACGATCCAAATAATGCCGCGCAATTCATCCGCGAGGTGGATTCAGCCGCGGTATATGTGAATGCCAGTACCCGCTTTACGGATGGCGCGCAGTTTGGGCTGGGAGCAGAAGTTGCAGTTTCCACCCAGCGGCTGCACGCGCGCGGGCCAATGGCATTGCGGGAATTGACAACTTATAAATGGGTTGGTGTGGGTGATTATCTCGTAAGGTCATAATCGTTAAAATCTTTTTTTATTTTTTCCATTGGATTAGACGTTCTATGATGCCATCCAAGTTTTCTTTTACTTCTCCAACCTCTTCCAGTGTTCCCAAAGAAAAAATATTTATGCCGTAATTCGAGTCGCGCCGCCGCAGGCAGCGGAGGTCAGTTGCCAGGCCGAGGATTCCCTTTTTTGTTGGATCGGTGCGCATCAAGCCATAGAAAATGCCTATTTCGCAAGCAACACGGTCATCAACCTGCGAACCATCCAGCAGGGCTACCAGCACCTCTGATCCTATGAGTTTTTCATAGGTTATCGGCGAAAACCTGACTAGCAAAGGCGTTCTTTTTCAACCGGCCGGGTTTGGTTTCATCCGAAATCAAGGATACCCCATCACTTTCCCTAGTTTGTTCATAAGCTGAAGGATTGCTGATATGGGGATCCGCCGCCAAAAATACTTCAAATCCTGAATTTCCGAGCAAAACCGCGCAATTATTTACAAAATTCCGCTGGTATGGTGTGTTTTGAGGAGCGGAGAAATAAATATTCATTTTTTCTTATTCTCCATCAAATACCCTTCAGTTATCAATTCAGTTTGCCAGGATTTTAATTGTTCCACAGCATCATCCAGATCCCCCGTGATGAAACCGATTTCTTCGATGCACCCGCGCAAGAAAAGATTTAAGCCTTTGCCGTCACCGCCAGCCTGTGCACGCCAATCATCGTGATAAGCAATAATTCCTTTTTTGGATGGATCATTTTTTTGAAGAGCGAAGAAGAGGCCGATTTCAGTCGCTGTACCATCATCTACTTCATATCCGTTAAGATTGACCAGCATCGCGTTGGCATCCGCAATCCCTTTGAAATCCATGTCAAAGCATAGCTTCTGGCGGCTGATATCTGGATGGTCTTCGGGATGAAAAGGATTTTCGATTGGCACAAAAGGATTAAAACCATGCGACCTGAGCAGGTCTGCGATTTTTGTAATCCACTCCCTTTCGTAGGTTGTGAAAAGCGGTCCGGCAAAATAGATTTTTATGCCCATAAAAGTCTTTTAAACAAAATTAAGATTTCGATATTCAGTGAGGTTATTAGTAGTACTTCGGATTTTGGTCTCGAAAAATTTCCTCATTTGGCCGATTCAGTTTTCATTTGATAAAACCATTTTGTGGTTAATAAGCATACCAGGGTAAATCCTGGTCCCCAGGCAATCAGGCCTGCAAAATTTAAAATCATTGAGTTGATGATTTGACCAAATAATGAGCACAGGCTTAACATCCCAGTCAATATGAGAGCCCAAAATATTGTTCGATCAAATTTGCCTTGCGAAAATACCGGAGCAAGGCTTAAGCAGGCCAGACCAAAAAATCCGCCCCATGCAAGTATCTCAAAGGCCAGCATAATTGAAGGCCACTCATAGGGTAAAAACCAATGCAACCCATTTGTATTGCCGGATGCAAGGCTTTGTTTAACGACGGTCAGTGCAACGAACCGATTTATGCTTGTTAATGTTGTGAATATCATTATCATGATTAAAGAAGCAAATCCAAAAATCTTTTTTTCACCTGAAATTGAATAATAAATAAGAATCCAATAAAAGACCATGGTAATTGCTGAAAGGAGAATCAGGATGTTAAAGAAAGTTATAAAGGGTTCAACCGGCGGAAACCCTGAACCTGAAACCATCATCATTACTAATAAAGCCATATAGGTCATGCCTAAAAAAACAAGAAAAGATCCTAATAACAATTCCTGCCTTTTTAATCAAATCTGTGTTCATGAAATAATTCCTTGAAATTTTATTGATTATGGAAAAAAATTATGAAATTTGTAAAAGAGCTTGAATAATTCTTGGTGCTGCTTTGCCATCCCCGAAGGGATTAGCGGCATGCGCCATTTTTTCATAGGCTGCTTTGTCAGTCAACAGGCGGCTGGCTTCTGATACGATCCTGTCTGTATCCGTCCCCACCAGTTTGAGAACACCGGCTTCAACGCCTTCAGGCCTTTCGGTGACCTCACGCAGCACCAGGCAGGGTTTACCCAACCCGGTGGCCTCTTCCTGGATGCCGCCGGAATCTGTAAGAATGAGGTGGGAATGATTGAGCAGGTGGACCAGAGGTAAATAATCCAGAGGCGGGAGCAGAGAAAGGTTGGGGATGCCTGACAATAACTCCGTGACAGGTTTTTGAATATTCGGATTAAGATGAACTGGATACACAATCTCAATTTGTTTCCGGAATTCTTTTGCGAGTAACTTTAGGGCAGCGCAAATATTTCGCAGTGGCTCTCCGAAATTTTCGCGGCGGTGAACAGTGACCACGACCAGCGCTTTTTCTCTTGAAAGGATATGTCTTTCTCGTAAGAATTCTTCAATCCAGGTAGGGACGGGTTGCTTGATAATTTGGTGCAGCGCATCGATCACGGTGTTGCCGGTAACTTTTGATTTTTTCATTGGAAATTCCTTCTCGAAGAAGGTTATCCCTTGCCAGTTCAGTCGGAGCGAAGTGCAGGTCTGCCAGGCTGCTGATCATCCGCCGGTTGATTTCTTCCGGAAAGGGCTGCCACTTGTCTCCAGTGCGCAAGCCTGCTTCAACATGCGCAACTTTTATATGGCGGTAAAAAGCTACCAGTGAAGCTGTCATGGCTGTGGTGGTATCTCCCTGCACAATCACCCAATCCGGATGATTTTTTTCAAGCAATGGATCAATGTGCGTAAGAACTGCTGCAGCAAGGCTGGCTAATGACTGGTCATCCGTCATCAGGTTCAAATCATGGTCGGGATGCAGATTGAACAAGTGAGAGAACCTGGTCAAGCATTTCCCGATGCTGGGCGGTTACAACCAAGGAAGATTCGAAGCGGCTTGTCATTATTCAGAAGTTGGATAACCGGTGCTAATTTGATAGCCTCCGGGCGCGTTCCAAAAATGCTCATTACGCGGATTTTTGCCATTAATTAATTCTTCCCGTCCCCGGGCCTGAAGAAATTGAAACCTGCTTTTTCCCAGTCGGATCGTTCCCAGCCATGGATGGTATCAATCGCGATCCGGGCTTTACTGACCTTGGCAATCTCATCTGGAACCATCTCTTTAAATTGTTGGTGGCTGACCAGCAGAAGCAAGACTTCTGCATCAACCAAACATTCTTTCAGATTCAGCGAAGAATGGATACCTTCCAAATCGAAACTGGTTTTATAGGGCTCAAAAACAGTCAGTATTGCGCCAGACTCACTGAGCAGGCGGACCACTTCGATGGAGGGCGATTCACGCAGGTCATCCACATCCGCTTTGTAAGCCAGTCCTAGCGCACTGATATGCTTCCCTTTCAAGTTGCCCAATTTCCTTTGAATGAAATCAACGATATATGCAGGCTGGCTGTCATTGACCTCGCGCGCGGAGCGGATCAGGCGGGCAAGATCCGGTGCTGCTTCCACCAAAAACCAGGGATCCACACTGATGCAGTGCCCTCCAACGCCGGGACCTGGATTGAGGACCCTGACACGCGGATGGCGGTTGGCCAATGCAATAGCTTCCCAGATGTCCACTTGAAATCGGTCTGCCAGGCGGGCAAATTCATTTGCAGCGGCGATATTGATATCCCGATAGGTGTTCTCCATCAGTTTGACCATTTCCGCTGTTGTGGCATCCGTCAAAATGATCTCGCCTTTTACAAAAATTTCATAAAGCTCACGGCCAGCTTGCGCTGAAGTTGGATCAACGCCTCCGATTATGCGCGCGTTTTCAACCAATTCCTTTAGTATCTGTCCGGGAAGCACCCTTTCAGGGGAATAGGCTAATTGAAAATCGATACCGGATTTCAAGCCGCTTTTTTCAAGGATGGGCGCAACAATATCCTCGGTCGTGCGCGGTGGGGAAGTGGATTCCAGAATGACCAGGTTGCCCTTGCGAAGATGCGGAACGATGGATTCCGCTGCCGAAATGACAGCATCTAAATCCGCTTTTTTCCCTTCCTTGAAAGGTGTCGGAACTGCGATGATGAACGCATCAGCAGGTTCCGGGTGTGAGCGGATCACCAGGTTGCCAGTCTTTAAGGCCTTTTGCATAAATTCCTGCAAGCCGGGTTCAAAGAGATGCACTTTGCCGTTATGCAATCCGCTGACAATTTCCGGATTAATGTCAACGCCAACCACTTTTACGCCGTGATTTGCGAATGTGCAAGCCGTTGGTAAGCCGATGTAACCCAGACCAATTACGCAAAGGGAATTGAAAGCCAAAAGCATCTCTCCTGATTGGAATCGGTCTTTATTATCCCATAAATAAGCAATTGGTACGTTTAAAAGGGAAGTGAAACACTCAGGCTGTTATATGAATTGGATCAGAAAAATCTGAAATAAATCGATAAAAATCCACGCATAGTACAATCAAAGGGAGAGGTGAAAATGCCTAAAACCCTTTATCTTGTTGATGGACATGCACTGGCCTACCGTGCTTATTTTGCCTTGGCTGCAACTGGTTCGCGATTTCAGACCAAGGCCGGTGAGCCAACTGCCGCAACTTATGGCTTTATTAATGTAATCCTGAGTTTGATGGAAAATGAACGCCCTGAATATTTGGCAGTGGCATTTGATACCGGCCGCACCTTCAGGAATGATACCTATCCGGATTACAAGGCCACGCGCGCCAAGATGCCGGATGAATTGCGCCTGCAAATTGAACGCATCCGGGAATTGATGGATGCTTTTTGCTTTCCGCGCCTGGAAATCGATGGCTTTGAAGCGGATGACGTTTTAGGCACAATTGCCAGGCAGGCCGCTGAGAAAGGAATGACTGTCAAAATTATCACCGGCGACCGGGACCTACTCCAACTTGTCACAGACCGAATTGTCGTTAATTTGGCTGGCGGGAAATTATCGGAGTCTTCTGATTTTTTCCCGGAGCAGGTGGTTGAAAAACTGGGTGTCAGGCCCGACCAGGTGGTGGATTACAAAGCCTTGGTCGGGGATGCATCCGATAATATTCCCGGGGTAAAGGGTATCGGGCAGAAAACAGCTGAAACTCTTTTAAAGAAATATGCAACACTTGATGAAATCTACGCCAACCTTGAATCAATAGGGGGGCGTGTGAAAACGATGCTGGAGGAGCACAGGCAGGATGCCTATATGAGCTATGACCTGGCACGCATCCGCACGGATGTGCCGGTCAGCCTGGATCTCGAACAAGCGCGTACGGATAAGATTGACCTGCCAAGGATTTCTGAATTGTTCAACCAGCTGGAGTTCCGCACCTTAGGCCAAAGGCTGGCGAAATTAATGAACAAAGGCGTTATCGGACAAACAGGTGATCAGATGGCGCTTTTTGGCCAGGAGCCAGTGAAACTCGGCCAGCCGCCCAAAAGTGATATCAAGGTAACCATTGTGGATTCACAGGATGCGATTGACAAGCTTGTGAATGTTTTAAGTACAGCCAAACGTATTTCGCTTGATACCGAAACCACATCCACTGATCCCATGCAGGCAGCATTGGTTGGAATCTCCCTGGCAGTAGAGGAGGGCTACCGCGTTTTATATTCCCGTTGGGCATTCAGGGTCTTCTCCGCAGCTCGCATTGAATAAAGTTATCGATGCGATCAAACCAGCCTTAACAGATATAAAAATCCCAAAAATTGGCCACAACCTTAAATATGATTGCCTGGTATTACGCAACCATGGATTGGAAGTGGCGCCGCTTGCTTTTGATACGATGGTCGCTGCCTGGCTGCTGGAACCCGATTCCAGGCGGCTTGGATTGAAGAAAATGGCAGATGATGTTCTGAATGTTTCCATGACCGAAATCGAAGAATTAATTGGCAGCGGCAGCAAACAATTAACCATGGACCTTGTTGCGATCAGTGATGTGGCTCCCTATGCCGGCGCGGATGCTGAAATTCCACTGCGGCTTGAAAAACTGCTCAGTGAAAAATTAGCAAAGAATGGTCTGATGAAGGTGTTTGAAGAAATCGAAATGCCTCTCATCCCGGTATTAATGGATATGGAATACGCAGGTATTGCTGTTGATAAGGAATTCTTCAAGCAATTTTCCGTTGAATTAAGTAAACGTATTCTTGAAATTCAAAAAGAGGTTTACAGACTTGTGGGATACGACTTTAATTTGAATTCCACCCAGCAGCTTTCAAAAGCGCTTTTTGAGACCCTGCACCTTGCTCCACCGGATTCGTCAAATAAGACCAAGGCAGGTTCTTTTTCAACTGCGGCGGATGTCTTGGAGATGATGAAAGACAAACATCCTGTTGTCAATCTGCTGCTTGAATATCGTGAAATTTCAAAGCTGGTTTCCACCTATCTAGAAGCAATCCCCAGGCAGGTCAATCCCAAAACCGGCAGGGTTCATACCTCATTCAATCAAACGGGATCAGTGACCGGCCGACTGGCATCCTCAGATCCAAATCTTCAGAACATCCCCACCCGCACAGAACTTGGGCACAAGGTGCGGGAAGGATTTGTGGCTGACCCAGGCAAGGTGCTGCTTTCAGTCGATTACTCTCAAATTGAATTGCGCATCGCGGCGCATATGGCCAAAGACGAAAGCATGTTGGCGGCATTCCGGGCTGGGCAGGATATTCATGCAACCACGGCAGCAGCGATCTTCGATGTACCCCTGAATCAGGTTACCAAGGATCAACGCCGACATGCAAAGGCAATCAATTTTGGATTAATTTACGGAATGGGTGTCTTTGGGCTGACCCAAAGCACCGGATTAACCAGGGCGGAAGCGGAAAATTTCATTAAGGAATACTTCCAGGAATTTCCCGGAGTAAAAAAGTATCTAGATAATATCCGCAAAGTAGCTGCTGAGCAGGGCTATGTGGAAACAATGCTGGGGCGGAAACGGTATTTCCCGGAACTAAAAAATGCGGCCACACCGCAGTTGAAAGCACGCGCGGAACGTGAAGCCATTAATTCGCCAATTCAGGGAACAGCCGCTGATATTATGAAAGTGGCAATGCTGCATCTGCCAGGCGCTATTAAAAATGCCGGGTTAAATGCCCAAATTTTGCTTCAGGTACATGATGAGCTGCTTCTGGAATGTCCGGAAAGCGAATTGGAGGAGACCATTCAAGTCACACAGAGGTAATGGAGGGTGCCTATCAACTCTCAATCCCGCTTGAAACTGATGCGGCAGTCGGAAAAAACTGGGGTGAAATGCGGGATGTCAGAAAATAATTATTTAATAGCTGGTTTTCGCTTCATTGCCCGTGTTTGATATGGCGTGGCAATGATCTTGTGCACAAAACAAACGCGCTCATCCATAATACGGCTGCGTATGCGCGGATCTAGTTCATCCAGGCTGGCAGAGGTCGTAATTACAGTAGGTAATCGGGTTTCATAGCGGAAATTCAGAATCTGATAGAGTTTTTCGCGAGCCCAGGGAGTGGCGCTTTGTGTCCCCAGGTCATCAAGCACAAGCAGTTTGGTCGTTTTTACCTGATTGAATATGTTATCGTATGAAATTGTGCTGGATGGGCTGAATGTCGCCCTAAGATGATCAAGCAAATCCGGTACAACGGAAAAGATTGGATCATCACCCAGCCCGGCACGATAATGACCAATTGCCGCCGCCAAATGTGTCTTTCCTGTCCCATAAGTTCCCATTAATACCAACCATCCATCGGGTTTATCAGCGAATTGTTGCGATATATATAACGCCTTTTCCAGACTCTCCTGAACTTCAGTTGGTAATTTTTCCGCTTTGCGGGTACTGAATTTGTCAAAAGTGCGGTGATCACTGATATGTGACAAGGATGAGATGGGTGAATTCTCGCCCTCTGCCAACGGATTACGATAATCGGTTGCATCTATTTGGATGGATATCACCAATTCCCGATCCTGAAGTCGCGAACTGATTCGTTCATCAATCAGAGAAAGCGTAAGGTTAGTGGTTATCACAGTCGGCAGCCGGTGTGTATAACGATGGTTGATTATCTGGAAAAGTTTTTCACGCGCCCAGGCGGTAGTGTTCTGTGTGCCCAGATCGTCCAAGACCAGAAAGCGGATATTGCGTATTTCTTCAAAACGTTCCTCATAGGTTGTTTCAACGGAATCATAGCTGTAACGCAGCCAGTCTAAAAGGTCTGGAACCGTGAGAAAAAGAGTTTCGATTCCCAAGGAAACCACTTCATTGGCAATCGCCGCGGCTAGATGGGTTTTCCCAGTCCCATAGCTGCCCATCAGCAGCAGCCAGCCATTGAGGTGGTGCGCATAATTTTTGGCAGTGTTAAAGGCGATTTCAAGAGTTTTGTTGCCATTCTTGCCATCCCCGCGTCCGGCAACAGCGAATGTCTCGAATGTCATTTCTTTGAAGGCGCTTAAATTGCTGAGGGAATTTAATCGCTGCAGGCTGGTTCTCTGAACTTCGAGTTTTTTGCATTCGCAGACTTCCAGTAAACCAAAATTGGGATCATCAATTGGCAGATCGCGCCGCACATAGCCTAATCCGCCGCAGATGGGGCATGCTTCTTCGTTGATTTTTTTCTTTTCAGTCAGGTTAGTGGCTCCCGAATTCCCCATATTCCCCTTTGAGGTAGCGCCGGTAATCTTCTTGATTGTTTCGCCGATCGGTTCCATCTCGTCCTTCCTCCTGCCAGCGGGTCAGTATGCGGTCAATATAATTCCAGCGCCGCACATTATTTTCAACAGCAATTCGAATAGCTTCCCCAATCCATTCTTCGGGATATGATTCCTCTGCATCACGCAAGGCATCCGCAATCAGCGGAGTTAATGGCCCAATGTTTTCTTCGTAAAGTTTGAATATATTGGGTTTGATTACATCCAGAGTTGCTCTTGTTTGGGATTGCATTTCGAATAATGAGCCAGACTGTACCAGATCAGCGGCTGCACGGCCGCGCGGGCTATTTATGAAATATCCGGTTTTTTCTTCTGTTTGATTCATTACTTTTACCAGCACATTGTCTTTGACCAATTTTTCCAGCAATTCAGTCAGTGCGGCATTATTTTCCTTACTCGAAAAATCCAAGCCCTTTAAAAAATGTTCATCCAGGAGTATGTCATCAACGGTAAAAGATAACACCATAATCTCCCTGTGTATACGCCGACCAGAGAAGGTAAAAAACCAACTTTAATTCATTGATATCCCTAATTGCCGGAAGCAGATCGCTAAAAAATTGATCAGGAATTCCCGTAAAGTGTTTTTTATTTTCCTGGAAACCTGAGAATTTTTCTTTCATATTACTATTCAACCGTCCTGGCATTATTGAACATTGCCAATTCTTTCATAAAGATCATCTCAATATCCTTGGTTGGCCCATTGCGATGTTTGGCGACCTTCAATTCCACTAATTCGGTCGGGAGGGTATCGTTTTTGTTTTCTTCTTTACGGTGAATAAACATGACAATATCCGCATCCTGCTCCAGACTTCCTGATTCACGCAGGTCAGAAAGAATGGGAGTTTTGTCGGATCGTTGCTCTACAGAACGAGAAAGCTGCGCGGCCGCCAATACGGGAACATTCAATTCACGCGCCAGAGTTTTCAGATTTCGGGAAATATACGACACTTCCTGGACACGGTTATCAGTACGTGAATCACCTGACATGAGTTGGATGTAATCTACCAGCACCAGGTCAATGCGCTGCTCAAGATGCAGGCGTCTGCACTTGGTCCGCATTTGGATGGGGGTCATCGCGGGCGTGTCATCCAGGAAAATCTTGGTATTGCTGAGTATATCCACTGCCTGGGTAAAAGGTTCCCATTGTTCAGGATCCAGTGTTCCTGACCGCAGCTTCTGGGAATTGATGCTCGTTAATTGGGCGATCATGCGCTGAACAAGCTGCTCATTTGACATTTCAAGTGAAAACATGGCCACATGTTTTTTGTGTTTAATGGCTGCATTTTTTGCGACTGTGATTAGAAAGCCGGTTTTCCCTGAAGCAGGGCGGCCAGCAACAATTAATAGGTCTGATTTTTGCAATCCTCCCAAAACCTTGTCAAGATCAAGCAATTCAGTCGGTACTCCCTTAATCTCTTCACCGCTGGCTGACTGGATCGAAACACGGTTGTAATAATCGCTGACAATAGTCTGAATGGGCTGCATGTCCCGCCGCACACGGCGCTCGCTGAGATTAAAGACTGATTTCTCGGCACTATCAATGATCGAGTCTAATTCCCTATCTTCCTGATAGGCGAGCTTGGCCATTTCATTAGCAGCGGTAAGCATTCGCCTTCGAACTGAGGTTTCTTCCACAATTCTGGCATAAGCCTGGGCGTTTAATGAACTGGGAGTTTGGTTGACAAGCATCATTAGATACGCCTGTCCGCCAATCTCCTCTAATTGGCCCCGGTTTTCCAGTTCTTCGGAAAGTGTGAGATTATCGATTGGGATGCGATTTTCATGCAGGTATGTAAAAACCTCCCAAATCCAGCGATTGCGGATTATATAAAAGTTATCAGCATCGAGGATCTGGCCAACATCGTAATAGGATTCAGGATTAATCAGCACAGATCCCAATACCGCTTCTTCAGCCTGGCGGTTATGCGGTTGTGTCTGAATGCTGCTGATTTCTTCTGGCTGGAAATAATCTTCCATTGATCAAAGTCCCTTGATTCTAACTCGGAGAAGCACTTTTATCATCGGCCTCATCATCTTCCCCGACATCTTCAGGCCCTTTTGAATGTCCTTTATGGCCGCCCTTTTTTTTCAGGTAATCTTCAAAAATTGAAAGCCTGTCTTCACTGGGCGTTAACTTTCCGCCTTCATCTGTTTCTTCGATCATCGGATTGTCTTCTTCCTCAGAAGCTGCCGAAATATCTTCAGGGATGATGCTGGCTTCTGCCATTACCGATTCAGCAACCAATATTGGAACGTGCGCCCTTACTGCGATGGCGATTGCATCTGAAGGCCGGCAATCAATCCGGAGTTCTTTTTCATCTTTGGATAAAACCAAGGTTCCGTAAAAGATATCATCCTTCAATTCGCTGACCTCAACATGCATCATTTTTGCATTAAGGTCATTAATAATGATTTTTACCAAATCATGGGTCTGGGGGCGGGAAACTTCGATCTCCTGCAGAGCGATGGTAATCGCTTCGGCTTCATAGGGGCCGATCCAGACCGGGAGATAGCGATCCATGTCAACTTGCTTCAGAACCACAATACGCTGCTGGTTGGTTAGGCTGACCCTCAGGCTGTCAATCTTGACTTCCACAAGCTTCTTCATCCGGTCCTCCGCTGAACTTATATTTTAGCACGATGAATAAAGTAATCTTAAAAAATCCGGAAATTTAAGTTAAGGTATAATATTTTATGCTTGCATTTTTTAAGAATTCCATTTATTTTCCATTCCTCTGGGAGAATGGGCGGAGTGAAAAAGGATTTTAAGGGAATAATACTTTTCAAAACCATATAACCGTACCGAAGAACCCAAACTCTGGGTTATTATTTTTAAGGTACAAAAGAGACAAAATTTTATTTAGCTGATATGAAGCATCTTATTCTACTCGTTGAAGGCAAACGCTCCGACCGCCCTTCATTTATGGCTGGATTGAGCAAGAAAGGATACGAAGTAGAGTCAGTTCCAAATGGTGCTTCAGCAATTGAAGCAATTAAACGTTTAAATCCCAAGGCAGTGATCATTGATGCTGCATCCATGCGTACTTCGGGTACACGCATTTGCTCAACTCTCAGGTCTGCCCTTGAAAAAACCCCAATATTATTAATTGCTTCCAAAGACCAGGAAGAAGTTGACGATAAATGCGCAGATCAAGTACTGCGAGTGCCTTTTACTCTTCAGAAACTTCTCAATCGCCTGCGACCGTATATGTCGATGAATGAAAACAAAAAACTTGAATGCGGGCCGATTAAATTGGATATTAAGGAACGGTGGCTGCACTGTGACGGGAAGAAAACCAGGTTAACGCCCAGATTATTTACTCTCATGGAAGCTTTCATGAGACAGCCGGGCGAGGTACTTCTAAGGGAAGACCTCTTTAGAAAGTTATGGGAGACAGATTATTTGGGAGATACACGCTCGCTGGATGTACATATCAGTTGGCTGCGCCAGGCAGTTGAATTAGATCCCAGAAATCCCAAATATATTAAGACAGAGCGCGGGATAGGCTACCGCCTGGAAGTTGAAAAACCAAAACGACCGAGTAAGACGATCAAGAAGTAATCCCCAATTTATTTAATTTACTGCATTGCCAAGACCAGGGTTAGCAGCAAACCGCCGGCGATTACGCTGCCCAATTGTCCGGCAGTATTCGAGCCCATGGCATGCATGAGAATAAAGTTTTCGAAATCCTCATCCTGAGCCATTTTTGCTGAAAGCCTGCCAGCCATTGGAAAGGCACTTATGCCGCACGCACCGATCAGCGGATTAATTTTTCCGCCGGTAACAAGGGACATTAATTTTCCGAACATCACGCCTGCGGCAGTATCGAGAATGAATGCCAGTAATCCCAGCCCGAGAATAAAAAGGGTGTCCCAATTTAAGAAACTGGCTGCCGTCATGGTGCCGCCGATCGTCAAACCAAGAAATAAGGTTGATATATTGATAATTTCATTTTGCGCGGATTTATTCAACCGATCAACCACACCGGATTCTTTAAGGAGATTGCCAAGCATTAAAGCCGCGATCAAGGGTGCCGCTGTAGGCGCAAGCAGGCTGATGACGATTGTTACTGCGATGGGAAAAATAATCAGTGCCTTTTTCGAGATAGGTTTTGGGGAATACTCCATCCGGATCAGGCGTTCCTTGCGGGTAGTGAGAAGTTTCATAACTGGCGGTTGGATAATTGGTACTAGGCTCATATAGGAGTAGGCAGCCACTGCGATTGGCGCCAACATACCGGGAGCCAGTTTACCGGCGACATAGATAGCTGTTGGGCCGTCAATAGCGCCAATAACGCCGATGGATGCGGCTTCATTTAAATTAAAACCAATTAATGTGGCCAGAATCAATGTGCCATAAATACCAAATTGGCCGGCTGCCCCCAGCAAAGCCAGATGTGGCTGGGCGAGCAGCGGGCTGAAATCGATCATCCCGCCGACCCCGACGAAAATTAATAAAGGAAAAAGTTCTGATTGAATACCCGCGCGATAAAGCACCGATAAAAAACCTTCCCCATCGGCCGACGCGGCCATGCCCAGGTTGGCTAAAATGCATCCAAATCCAATGGGCAGGAGAAGTACTGGTTCATATTCCTTGACAATAGCCAGGTAAATTAACACCAGTCCAACAAGAATCATCAAGGCATTTCCCCATGTAAACACAAGGCTGCCGGCGGTGAAGATATCAAAAAATGATCCAATATCCATATAGATTTATACCTCTCCGCGATATTCCATAAGCGTTTGACTCTGGCTGACTTGATCACCTGTAGAAACCAGTATTTTGTGAATAACTCCGGCTTTACCAGCGCGAATTATGTTTTTCATTTTCATGGCTTCAAGCACGCAAAGTTCCTGCCCATATTGCCACAGCATCGCCAGAATTCACCTTTATTTCAATAATTACGCCAGGGATGGGTGCTTTAACCACATTTCCTTTGAACGATGATCTATCCTCAACTTTGCCGATATCCGCGGTTTGAATGGGATGGATTACCTGGGGTGTGGGTGGATTTTGTTGACCGGCGGGAGGAACCATCACCTCTTCAGGCCAAACCTCAACCACTTCCCCGTCAACAGTGGCTTGGATTGGGCGAGTAAGAATATTATCAATCCTAACCTCGTAGGTTTTGTTCTGGATTTTGACATGGATTTTCATATGGCTAACCCTTTCTGCGGGGAAGATTTAATTCTGATGAAATCTGGCGGTTGCGGTGAGCAGCCTGCCAGGGACTCATCCCTTCATTTTCACGATGCGGGGAGGCGCTGAAAGATGTGTTCATTAACACCATCGCAGCAGAAACTGCGGCAGCAGCAGCCATACGTATGCAATCCGGATCTGATCCTGCATCTTCTTGGGTTTCAAGTGATATTCCCGGCACAGAAACTTTTTTCCTGCCATTTGTCAATTTCACAACAGCAGCCATCATTCCCCATAAAGCGAGCAGACCGATGAAGACCAAACTCATCCCAAACCAGGAAATAAAAAGGGCCTCTTTCATTTTAGCCTTCCTTAGACCGGCGAATTGCCGTGTTTGCGGGCAGGGCGCTGATCCTGCTTTTCGCGGATGGCAGACAGTGCGCTGATCAGTTTTGAGCGCGTTTCACAAGGCTCGATGATCTCGTCTACGATGCCTGCTCTGGCAGCAACATAGGGGTTTAAATATTTTTCTGTATATTCCGCAATTACCCGCTCGCGTTCAGCCGCTGGATCTGCCGATTTTTCAATCTGCTTCTGATAGAGGATATTGGCAGCCCCATCGGCGCCCATCACGGCAATCTCGGCAGACGGCCATGCGTAATTGATGTCGGTTCCCAGGAATTTGCTGCTCATTACGATGAAGGCGCCGCCATACGCTTTGCGGGTGACCACGCTCACTTTGGGCACAGTTGCCTCGGAATAAGCGTAAAGCACCTTGGCGCCATGCCGGATGATGCCTCCATGCTCCTGATTTACACCGGGGAGAAAACCGGGGGAATCTACAAAGGTCACCAAGGGGATATTAAAACAATCGCAGAAACGCACAAAACGGCAAATCTTGTCGGATGCGTCAATATCAATGACGCCTGCCAAAGCGCTTGGTTCCTGAGAGACAATACCTACCGCACAGCCATTCATGCGCGCCAGGCCGATGATGGCATTGGTTGCATAAGCCGGTTGAATCTCAAGAAATGAGTTCTGGTCAACAATCCGCAAAATGACTTCATGCATGCTGTAGGGAGTTGTGGGATCATCAGGAATAATGGAATTTAATTCCAGATCCACTCGAAAAGGGTCATCCGCCGGCGCGTGGCAGGGGGGATTTTCCACATTATTTGAAGGCAAATAATTCAACAAGGATCTGCAAAGGGCCAATGTTTCCATTTCAGAGGAAGCTGTCAGGGATGCGACACCGCTGACACTGACGTGCGTCTGCGCACCTCCCAGGCTTTCAAAATCAACCTCCTCGCCGGTGATGGCTTTGATGACATTTGGGCCGGTGATAAACATATAGGATTGTTTTTCAACCATTAAAATGAAATCGGTCAGGGCAGGGGAATAAGCCGCGCCGCCGGCGCAGGGCCCGAGAATAATACTGATTTGCGGGACAACCCCTGAATAAATTGCGTTGCGATGGAAAATATCGGCATATCCTTTCAGGGAGTAAACACCTTCCTGGATGCGGGCGCCGCCGGAGTCAATCAAGCCAATAATAGGCGCGCCATTTTGGGCGGCAAGATCCATGATGCGGCAAATCTTCTGGCTTTGGGCTTCACCTAAAGAGCCGCCCAAGACAGTGAAATCCTGGGCGTAAACATATACTATGCGTCCATTGATTTGGCCGTAGCCGGTGACAACACCATCACCCGGCAGAGATTCATCCGGATTTTCAGCTAGATCCGGGCGCTGCGTGACAAAAGGCAGCAATTCCTGAAAGCTGGCCGGGTCAAGAAGGATATCCAGCCTTTCGCGGGCGGTTAATTTGCCCTTTTCGTGGCGCTTGGCGATGCGGGCTTCACCGCCCCCGATTTTGGATAATTTACGAAATCGTAGAAGTTTTTCATTTTTAGATTCGGTTTCAGGCATTTTGGTCCCTTTTATTGATTACTCCTATTCTATCAATGATTAAAAATGATGAAAATCACTTGACTTCAATAAAAATTTCATGTAATATATCACATGTAATATGTAATATGGTACTTATTTACTTATTTTTAACTCATTACTTATCTCTCAGCTTAAAAGTATAAGGAAAAAAAGTCAAAATTGAATGAGAACCTCTTTTTTTGCACTCGGACCTAAAAGTTAAGAAAATAGGAATTGAGCGAATATGTTGGAAACGGCTATTGAAAACAAACCTGTTGTTTTAACTGACTGGACCTACCATTTTCTCAAAGAGAAGATTCTGAATTTGGAGATCAAACCAGGTTCCCAGGTTCATATTGAAGATTTCATTGACGTTCTGCAAGTCAGCCGAACGCCCATACGGGAAGCATTTTTAAAACTCGCAGGAGAAGGTTTGATTGAAATCCGACCGCGTGTTGGCTATTTTGTGGTTGATATTACCGAACAAGAGATCAGAGACCTTTTTGAGATTCGCGAGATTGTTGAATCGCGGGCGGCAAAAAAAGCGGCGAGCCAGCTCTCGGAGCAGGAGCTCGAGAGCATGAAAAACCTCATGGAAGAAAGCCGAACAGCGGTTGAAAAGGGCGACTTCCAGCTATATCTCTCGAATGAAATTAAATTCCACAGTTTTCTTCAAAATCATATACAAAATAAAAGGCTTACAGCTTTTATGGACAGCCTGAATGATTTAACGCACCGCGAAAGAATGCTCTCAATACGTGCGATTGATAACATCCAACAAACATTGGTAGAGCATCAGCATATTCTTGATGGATTAATGAAGCGCGATGGTAACATGGCGGAATGGTATATGGGAGAACACCTGCACAACGTCAGTGAACGATTAATAAAATATCTGGCCGAGAACAAAAATAATATATAGAGGAGAAACAAGTATGGGTAAGTGGACACTGCCTCCAGATGGAGGCCACATGGAAAAACCAACGCAAATCTATCTGCAGACCATGACCGGACTTGAGGTTGAAGAAAGGCTGAAGAAGAACGACCTCATTATCCTGCCTATAGGCAGCACCGAAGCGCACGGGGCGCATGCCTGCAGCGGAGAAGACACATTTTTAGTGACCCGCATGGCTGAAGCAGTAGCCCAGAAAACAGGATGCACGGTGGCAGAACCCATTTGGTACGGATCACATCCCTATCATCACCTGGGCATGCCAGGCACCGTGGTTGTGCCCGAAGAAACCTTCATCGCCAACCTGCGCGCCGTCATGGCAGGCTTATGGAATGCCGGGTTTCGAAAGCAGATTTTATTCAATGGCCACGGGCAGGATTACGCCATACCGGTCGCCATGCATCAGTTTGGCAAGAAATACCAGATCCCCATGCTGCTAGTTAATGTGAACTGGTGGTTTGTAATTCCCGAACACATTCGCGACAAAGCGCATGGCGGGCCTTTTGAGACGCCCTTTGTGCATGGGGACGAATGCGAGACCTCCTTCTCAATGGCCTTATTCCCGGAATTCATCCAGATGAAAGACGCGGTGGATACAACGGGCATAAGTTTATTCCCGGAAGGGCACATCAACAAATCAGGCTCTGCCTACAACCTGCCGATCCCGTTCTGGCAGCATGTTGGCGGCTGTGCCATAGAACCAATCGCCACCCCGGAAGGGGTGGTGGGATCCGCGACGCTGGCCGATCCAAAGAAAGCCATCCCGGGAGTAGAGGCGATGTGCGACTACATGGAAAAGCTGGTCAACGACATCATGAAAATGTACCCGGCTGGAAAACTGCCGCCAGTAGACAAGATCACCATGCGGGATCCGGAAGAGATCGAAGGCGTCATGAAAAAGCCGTTCGAAAAAGGCTGGCGCCATATATACACTGTGGCATACCCGCCATAGGCCGTGAGAGAAAAAACAGGGGATCAGAGGCAAATTATCTGGTCCCCTTTTTGAAATTATTAATTCATAAAGAAATATTAAGGAGAGAAAATAATGGCCGCGAATAGTGGAAAAACAGTCGGTGCAGCGGTAATGGTGGCGCCGGGAAAACTGGAATATCAACAAGTGCCCTATCCGGATCATCTGGAACCAGGCGCGATGATCGTTAAAATGGAAATGTCAGGCATCTGCGGGACGGACAAGCACGCCTACAAAGGCGAAACCACCCTGTACGGTGGTACCGAATCAGAGCAAGACATGGTATTCCCCACCATCCATGGGCATGAAAACTCCGGCATCGTGGTTGAAATGAACGGCGAGGGAAAAGATATTGAATACAGCGGCCAGGACCTGAAAGTCGGCGACCGCATCACCAACTGCCCGAACGTCATCTGCGGAAAATGCTGGTCATGCCGCAGCGTGCACGGCTATCCATACTGCACCAATCACCAGGGCATCGGGATGACCTATTACGCCGATCAATACCCATATATTGTGGGCGGCTGGGGCGAATACATGTATCTTCCTCCGAATGCCTGGGTGTATAAGGTTCCGGAGCATCTGCCGATTGAATACGCCTGTCTTTCCGAGCTGTTTGTTGTTACCGCACTTCTGGACCGCGGGAAAGAATACGCGGCCTATGCAGGCAAAGGTTTTCATTTTGGCGACACCGTGGTGGTTCAAGGCGCCGGGCCGATTGGCATGCTGATGGTCGCCAAAGCGCGCATGCTGGGTGCTGGCAAAATCATCGCGCTGGACACGTTTGAGAAGAAACTGGACATGGCCAAAGAATTTGGTGCTGACCTGACCTTCAATGTTGGCAAGATGGATGACCAGGCGCTGGTGCAGGCTGTCAAGGATGAGACCGAGGGGCATGGCGCGGATGTGGTAGTAGAGACTGTCGGTCAGCCGGGCGTGGTGCGCACCGGGCTCGAAATGCTGCGCCGAGGCGGGACTTATCTGGAAACCGGTAACTTTGCCGATACCGGAGAGGTATCTTTGAATGTACACCGGCATATAGCCGCCAAGAACGTGCTCATCTATGGCAATACCAACCATCCGCATGATGGTTACTATGCGGCCTTTGACATGATGTGGCGCAACCGAGATCGGTTCCCGTTTGAGAAACTGATCACACATCGATTCCCGCTGGAAAAAGCGCAGGAAGCGATCAAGACGTCCTTTGAAGAAGATGCTCTTAAAGTTGTCTTTGAAATGTAAATTGCCGAAATGATGAAGGAGACAAATAATCTGAACGCCCAAAAATGCCTTCCGATTCTTGAAATGAAAAAAATATCCAAGGCCTTCCCGGGGGTACAGGCCTTGGATAATGTGGATTTCGATTTGTATCCGGGTGAGGTGCATGTCCTGGTCGGAGAAAATGGTGCTGGAAAATCTACCTTGATGAAAGTCTTGGCCGGTGCCTATTCCTATGATCAAGGCGGTGAGATATACATCCATCAAACTCTTTCGCCTCACTGGAACCCGACCATCGCGCGCAATTTTGGAGTTGCGATGGTGTATCAGGAATTTACCCTGCTTCCTTACCGCAATGTGGCTGAGAATATTTTCCTGGGGCATGAGGAAACTCGCAATAAGTTTTTCCTCGATAAAACCAAAATGCATCAAGAGGCAGCCAAACTTCTGAACTCAATTGGGATCGATGTAAATACCAGATCTTTGATCATTGAACTTGGGGTTGCCGACCAGCAAATGGTTGAAATCGCCAAAGCATTGGCAATCGATGCCAAGATTCTGGTTTTGGATGAACCTACTTCAGCATTGAGCCTTCGAGAAATTGAGCAGCTTTTTGAAACGATCCGAGTATTGAAATCCCATGGTGTTGGCGTTATTTATATTTCCCACCGATTGGAAGAAATAAAGCAAATCGGTGATCGGGTTACTGTTATGCGCGATGGCCAGCTCATTGGCACAAGAAATGTTTCGGATATTTCGCTTGATGAAATAATCCAGATGATGATTGGGCGGGAAATTAAGGATCTCTACCCGCGCCACTTCTGCCAACCTGGTGAAACTGCATTGAAGGTTAGTAAACTCAGTTCCGGAAAAAAGGTCAAAAATGCCTCCCTGGAACTTGAAATTCGGTGAAATAGTCGGATTTTCAGGTTTGGTCGGCTCAGGAAGAACTGAAACCGCACGGGCGATTTTTGGGATGGACCCGATTAAATCCGGATCAATTGAATTTATGGGGAAGAGTTATTAAGCAAATTACCCCTCCTTCTGCTGTTGATATGGGTATGGGATTGGTCCCTGAAGACCGCAGGCGTGATGGACTTTTCCCAATCCTGCCGATGCGGCAAAATTTGGTCATGGCATGCCTGCGGAGCCTTTTTCCTCAAGGATTATTATCCTTTCGAAAAGAACGCCAGACCGCGAATGAATATGTCAATAAATTTGATATTCAACCCCCATCGCTGGACCGCCTGGTGCAATTTTTAAGCGGTGGCAACCAGCAGAAAGTGGTGCTTGGGAAATGGCTGGCAGCACAGCCGCGCGTAATCATCATTGATGAACCTACACGTGGAATTGATGTTGGCGCCAAAGCTGAAGTGCATGCGCTTATGGATCAATTAGCAAATACTGGCCATGCAATCTTGATGATCTCATCAGAATTACCTGAGATTCTAGGTATGAGCGACAGGATCTATGTTATGCATGAAGGCCATGTTGCAGGAGAATTTCCCAGGGGCGTCAGTTCTGAAGAAGTCCTTCGTTGTGCCATGGGAGTGAAATAATGCAGAATAAAAAGAGAAAATTTTCCTTGAAATCAAGTTTATTAAGAATACCCACAGTTATTTGGGTTTTGCTGGTGATGTTGGTTTTCTTCACGATCACAGGACCGACTTTCTTGACGATGGAAAATGCGCTCAATCTTTCACGGCAGGGCGCAATCCTGATGATCCTGTGTATGGGCGTCATTATTGTGAAAATCACAGGCGGCATGGACCTTTCAAATGGCGGCATCATATCTCTGGCTGGTATGGTTCTCGCCTGGTGCCTGGTCAGAATTAACCTTCCGATTTGGCTTTCATTTGTATTGGCTGTGTTGCTGGCTGTATTTTTGGGTTTCCTAAATGGTTTCTTTGTTTCCATTATGAAAATCCCTTCATTCATCGCAACCCTTGGAACACAGGGAATAGCTGTTGGGATTGCGTTGGGTATGAATGGCGGAAACGTTATTGCTGATCTGCCCGAAGCCACGAATTTTATTGGCAATCAAGATCTTGCTGGTATTCCTATCCCCTTAATTATCTCAATACTTATGTTCATCCTCACTTTTGTTTTATTGAATTACACAAAATTCGGGATTTATATCTATGCCATTGGGGGAAATGAAGAAGCTCTAAAATTAGCAGGTAAACCAGTGGTCCTTTACAAAATCCTGGCTTATGCTTACTCGGGTTTAACCGCCGGTATTGCGGCATTAATCTTGACATCCAGAAACATGGCAGCTCAACCAACAGTAGGAATAGGCTTGGAATTTCAAGCTTTTGCTGGTGTTGTCCTGGGTGGAAGTTATATGGCCGGAAGAGGCACTGTCACCGGTGCGGCGCTCGGTGCGCTGGTAATTCTCATCCTTCGCAATGGGTTGAACATCATCGGCATCCCCACTTATCTGCAGCTTGCCATCTTCGGATCAGTCCTGATCACGGCAATTGTGCTTTCAACAATCATGGAACGCAATGTTCAAAAGTGGATGGAGGATTAATCGGATGGAATCCATGACTCAGAACAAAACAATAATAAAAGAAAAATTTAAATTTAAAGATTTACTGATTCGTTTTTCACGGGTTGGCGCCTTATTGCTTCTGTGTTTCGGAATTACCTTATTGAATCCGAACTTTCTGAAAATTACCAATATTGTCAACGTCATCCGTCAAGCATCTCCGCAAATCATCATTGCTATTGGAATGACTTTCGTGATGCTGACGGGCGGCATTGATCTTTCCCTGGGTTCATTGGTGACTTTGACAAGCGTCATCGCTGCATATTTCCTCACCCAGACAGAATTGCCTTGGATCTTTGCAATTTTGTTTTCCTTGAGTGTTGGTGCTCTCTCAGGCTTGATAACCGGTTTACTGATTTCCATTGTTAAACTGCCGCCTGCTGTAGCAAGTTATGGGATGCTATGGGTGGTAAGAGGCGTTGCTTTTGCGATAATGGGCGCGAAACCCTTTTTTGATTTTGCCGATGGATTTCGATACTTGGGACGAGGAGTTTTCGCTGGCATCCCTGTCCCGATCTGGATCGTGACAATTATGTCCATAATTTTTATGCTGCTGCTGAAATATACCACCTTGGGCAGGAATTTTTATGCCCTGGGAGCGAACCCGCACGCTGCGAGAGCATCCGGTTTAAAGGTCATGAATGTCTTAATTTGGGCATACGTGTTGAGCGGCCTGCTGGCAGCTTCCGGCGGGATTATCCTTGCTGCCCGATTAAACGCGGTTGACCAGGATTTGGGAATGCCTTTCCTGCTTCCCGCCATCGCCAGCCCTGTCATGGGTGGAACCAGTATGACTGGTGGTCAAGGTGGCATCGGGGGTACTATCATTGGTTCTCTCATCATGATTGTTGTTACCAACGGCATGAACCTGGTCGGAATTTCTACTCTATGGCAGCAATTTGTCATAGGCATCGTTGTAATTTTGGCTGTTTGGTTTGACATCTTGATGCGGAAAAAATCATAAAAATGATTTATTAGAAGGAGGTGAGCGATAGCGAAATATTTTTCCAGGTAAGTAAAAATACGATTCAAAAAAATAGGAGAATATAGATGAAGTTAACAAAAGTTAGTTTCTTACTCGGGATCATCGTTGTCCTGAGCATTGTTGCATCAGCCTGCCAGCCTGCGGCTGCACCTGTTGAAGAAGCACCCGCTGTCGAAGAAGCGCCTGCTGTCGAAGAAGCGCCCGCTGCAACAGAAGCACCAGTTGAAGAAGCCAAGCATTATGTGTTTGGTCTGGTTACCAAAACCCTCAACAACCCGTTCTGGGAACTGATGCACGAAGGTGCCAAGGCAGTTGCCGAAGCCAACAATTCCGAGATCATCTACCTTGCGCCGACCCAGGCAAACAACCTCGAAGAGCAGACCCGCCTGGTTGATGACCTCATCGCGAAAAAGTTGATGGCATCGTGCTTGTTCCCGTTGATTCCGCAGGTATTGTGCCCGCGATCGAACGCGCAAATGCAGCCGGCATCCCTGTAGCTTTGGCAAATACCAGAGCGAATGGCGGCGAGTTTATTACCTTCTCTGCAGTTGAGAACTATGATGCGATGGTTTTGGTTGCTGAAAAATTCGTCGAGGAATTGGGCGGCGAAGGCAAAGTCATCGTTTTGGACGGCCTCCCGGGCGCCCAGACCGCTATTGACCGCTTGCGCGCAATCACCGATGTTTTCGCGAAGAATCCTGGCATCGAAGTCCTGGCAACCCAGCCTGCAGATATGCAGCGGGCCATGGGCCTCACTGTTATGGAAAACCTCATTCAAGCCTATCCTGAGTTTGATGGCGTAATTGCCTTGAATGACGAAATGGCCTTGGGTGCGATCGAAGCTTTAGATGCCGCCGGTTTGGTTGGCACAGTCAAAGTAGCCGGTTTTGACGGCAACAATGATGCTTTGAAAGCCCTTCGGGATGGGCGCATGACCGTTTCCATGTCCAGAATGCTCCTGCTCAGGCAGGCGACGCCGTTCAAGCGCTGCTTGATCATCTGGCGGGAAAAGAAGTTCCGGAACGAATCACAACCAAAGCTATTCTGATCACAGCTGAAACGTTGGTGATTTCACAATCAAGAATAGTAAATCCAGATTTTTCTGGATCAATTAGATTTACGGGGATGCCAGGTATTTCCTGGCATCCCTAAAAACCGTGTTTCGCACTTATTTTGTTAAAAAAACCTCAATAAATATTTATAATTTTTTTTGTTAAGCAGAAGAAATTATTTATTTTAATTTTAATTTCAATCTAATATTATAATTTTCCGAAAACATCTTGGAAAAAATGAAATTATGAATATCAAACCTGGAATTGCCCTTTCGCCTCGCCTGACCAAATTTGGTCCTGTTATGTTTTCCGGCCATCTTTTTGAAGGACTGAAAGCGGTTAGTGCTGCTGGATTTAAATATGTTGAATTAAGCTTGAGATCTCCAACTGATGTCAATCCTGATGAACTCAATAAGACTCTGGCTGAATTAGATTTGAAAATTACTTCGGTCGCAACCGGGCAGGCATGTTTATTCGATCAACTTTGCCTGGGTAATGAAAATGAAAAACAGCGTAATAAGGCGATTGACCATTTTAAATCAATGGCATTGTTCGCCAGGCAAATAAACTCCGGTGCAATTATCATCGGGGGTATTCGCGGCAGATTAGCTGGCAATGACGCGGAATTTCAAAGGAACTTCGAAAATGGAGTTGCTGCTATTAGAGAGTGTGCTGAATGGGCTGATGCCCATGAGATGCCTCTCGTGATCGAGCCTATTAACCGGTATGAAACCAACTGGATATTGACGGCTGAAGATGGCTGTAATTTACTCAACAAAATTGGCGTAGATTCAGTGAAACTTCTTCTGGATACCTTTCACATGAATATTGAAGAATCGAGTATTGTGGATGCAATTAATAAGACTGGTAACCGCCTGGGATATGTACACTTTGCCGATAACAACCGGCATGCACCCGGACAAGGGCAGACAGATTTTAAAAGTATTCTGGCCGCCCTGGAGCGTATTGGTTATTCCGGGCCAATTGTAGCTGAAGTGCTGCCGCTCCCTGACGATTTAGCAGCAATAAATAAAACTGCTGATTTCTGGAAAAAGATGGGAGTAGCACTTTAGGCATTATTTATTAATATTGATATTGAAAGGAATATAAAATGACCACCTATAAAAGCCCATTGCATCAGACTGTCTCAACAACCAAAACTGATTTATGGAATGATTCCTGTTCGGCCAAAGAATTGGCATATGCGATTGAACATGGTGCTGTGGGCGCAACCTCAAATCCGACGATTGTTTTGAACGTTCTCAAAGAGGAACTTGCTTCATGGAAGCCGCGCATTATTGAAATCATTCATGAAAATCCCTCCTGGTCGGAAGTTGAGGTAACCTGGAAAATATTTGAAGAAATTGGTGTAAAAGGTTCAAAGACATTATTGCCAGTTTTCGAAAAGATGCAGGGGAAGAAAGGCAGACTTTCAATTCAGACCAATCCGGCGAATTATCGGAATGCCGATGAATTGACAAAACAGGCAGTCCATTTTGATTCCCTGGCACCCAATATTCAGGTGAAAATTCCAGTGACCAAGGCTGGTATCCAGGCTATTGAAGATACCACTTACCATGGCGTAAATATTAATGCAACGGTATGTTTTACTGTTCCACAGGCTTTGGCAGTCGCTGAAGCAGTTGAAAAAGGATTGAAAAGGCGAACCGCTGAGGGAAAACCGACAAGTTCCATGACACCTGTCTGCACGATTATGGTTGGCAGGACTGATGACTGGATTAAAAGTTGTTGCCAAAAAAGAAAACATCACAGTCACCCCGGGGGATATGGATTGGGCTGGGATTGCATGCATGAAGAAAGCCTATTCTATTTACCAATCCCGCGGTTATCAAACCCGATTATTGGCTGCTGCTTACCGCCACCATATGCATTGGTCAGAATTTATTGGCGGTGACCTTATTTTAACAATTCCTTATGAATGGCAGTTGCTTTTTAATTCGAGTGATATCGAAGTTGTTGAACGCATGCAAAATCCGGTAGATGAAAAGATTATAAAATCCTTATATGCCCATTTTGAAGATTTTCGAAAAGCCTATGATGAGGATGGATTAAAAATTGATGACTTTGATTTGTATGGGGCAACGTCGCGGACTTTGCGCGGTTTTATCACCTCATATCATGATCTGCAGGCAGTCATTCGGGATTTTATGGTGCCAAATCCGGATAAATAAGAGGCAGTGATGGGAACATTGATTGACGAACTGATAAACAAAGCAAGGACAGCTCAAAAAACTATTGAATTCTGGCCGCAGGAAAAAGTTGATGAAATGGTTGTGGCGGTGGGCTGGGAAAATTATAAAAGTGAAAATGCCCAAGAGATTGCGCGCCTGGCCGTTGAAGAGACCGGTATGGGTCTCTATGAGCATAAGGTCCTAAAACACCAAAATAAGACTCTTGGGAGTGCTGCGCGATCTGCAGGGCATAAAAACGGTTGGCGTTATCGAAACAAATGAGCAAAAAGGACTGATAAAAATTGCCAAACCTGTGGGTGTGATCGGGGCTTTGACTCCCGTCACCAACTGCGAAGCCACCTTGCCTGTAAAAGGTTTGTATGCTCTAAAAACACGCAACGCCATTATTTTCGCGCCCCACCCCAAGGCAAAAAAAACCGCAAAATTAGTTTGTGAAAAAATGTGGGATGGGCTAAAAAAGGTTGGGGCACCCCAAGACCTCATCCAGACTATCGAAGGACCAACCATTGAACTATCCCAAGAATTAATGAGTAAAGTGGACCTTGTGGTCGCAACCGGCGGGGGGCCGATGGTTAAATCCGCATATTCCAGCGGTACTCCTGCATATGGGGTGGGTGCTGGCAATGCGGTGGTGATTGTCGATGAAACGGCTGATCTGGCAGCTGCTGCAGAAAAAATATATAAGGGAAAAAGTTTTGATAATGCTACATCCTGTTCATCAGAAAATTCTGTGGCAATTCAGGAATCTGTTTACGATGTGATGATGTCGGAATTGAAAAAGCAAGGCGGGTACTTATGCGATGATACTGAGCGTGAAAAATTGCAGAAAGCCATGTGGCCGGATGGAATACATCTGAACAAAGATGTTGTGGCGCAGCCTGTTGAGAAAATCGCTTCTCTTGCGGCAATAAATATTCCTGATGAAACAAAATTCCTGATGGCTGAAGGAAAAGATTTAAGTGAGAAAAATCCATTTTGCAAAGAAAAATTATCCCTGGTTTTGGCAGTCTGGAAATATGGCCAATTTGAAGAGGCAATTAAATTAATCGAGACGATAACTGCGATAAATGGACAGGGTCACAGCTGCGGTATCCATACTACTCGGGAAGACCGCATCATCGAGTTGGGAACACGGGTAAAGGTCAGCCGCATCATGGTCAATCAATCCCAAAGCCTGGGAAACAGCGGCAACTTTAATAATGGCATGCCTATCACACTTACTCTGGGTTGCGGTACATGGGGCGGGAATATCACCAGTGAAAATGTGAATTGGAAGCATTATATGAATATTACCTGGATATCCAAGCCAATAGATATCAACCGGCCAACGGATGAAGCAATTTTCGGGGAGTACTGGGAAAAATTCGGGAAATGAAAAAATCCCCAAATTATTTATAAGCCCGGATTCAATAAATCCAGGCTTTTTTTTATTGAGAATTCCTGAAAGCCATTACAAAACCAAAAAAAGAATGATGCCAAAAAAAGATATCGGTAATATCAGAGTTGCTGAAAAGGCTAAATAGGATGCCAACCGGAATCCTTCTTTGCGATACAAATAGGCACCCAGACTGATATCAATTACCAGCATCAGAAGTGAGAGGACTGGCAAGAGTAAAAGACGTTCAGAAGGGGATCCTTCTGCAGTTTGGTCAATGGGATTAAAACCGAGGGGAATATTTTCACGCAGTGGAATTAACAGACTCGAGGCAATCAACAGAACGATGGATAAAAATATTCCAGAAAGGATCAATATTCTTGAAACTTTATCTTTTAAAAGAGCAGTCAAGAGGAAACTGCCGCTTGAAGATTTTACGGAAATAGGTGCAATAGAACCCAGTTCCGCGCTGCGGGAAAACTCATTTAGAAATCCACGATAATCCTTAGGTGAAATGGCATAAACCCGATTGCGGGCAGCAATTAACAACAGATGAGAAGCGTCTGAAGCAACAAACTCAACTTGCCCAAGATCGCGATGAGAACGAATACCTAAAACCGCACCCTGAACGCTGATTGGCGGATGAGGCAAGTCTAACGCTAAATCATCTGCCAATCGCACCCATTCAATATCTCCCATAGGGATCACTTCTTCTCGCAATCCCCATTGAATGCCGATGCCCTCACGGTCAATAGTATAGCGCGATCGGATTAAGGCAAACAGACGGTAAGCAATTACCGGGATAGGGAAAAATGTAATCACTCCCAAAGCGAGGTAAAGAATAAAGAAACCTTGCTCTTGCTGGCTAAGGGCTTGAAGAATAAAAAATCCCACAACAGCCAGATTCAGCAGGAGAGCACCGATATGAAGAATAAATCCGCGTTGGCGAGGCGGTTTAAAATCCTTTTGCATTATTTTTTTTTACTAACTGCGAAGATTTTCTTCTAACCTTGTGCAAACCAAATCCACCTGGTCTTCTGTCATTACTCCGGAAAAAGGAAGGGCGAGACTGCGGCGGCCTAAATCTTCAGTAATCGGAAAATCACCTGCTTTATAACCAAATTTATCAGCCATGTATGGCTGCAAGTGTATGGGAAGAAAATAAGGTCGTACCGGAATTCCTGCCTGATCTAATTTTGCAGCAACTTTGTCCCGATCAAAACGCTGGTCAATGCGAATTACATATACAAACCAACTCATCCTGGTTGTATCTGTGGATATGTATGGGATCTCAACCCCATCAATTTTGCTGAGTTGTTTGTTATACCAGCTCGCCACTTCTTCCCGCCTGTTGATCAATTCATCAATTCGGCTTATCTGTGACAACCCAAGTGCTGCACTCATTTCATCCAGGCGGTAGTTATATCCGAGATGGGTATGCTGAAGCCAATTATCCCCAGGTGCGCGTCCCTGGTTGCGCAGGGCACGCATCATATCGGCGGCTTTTGCATTATTAGTCACAATCATCCCGCCTTCGCCAGTAGTCATTTGCTTGTTTGGATAAAAAGCAAAAACGCCATAATCGCCAAATGAACCAGCTTTTTGATGTTTATATTCTGCGCCGATTGCTTCACATGAATCTTCAATCAGGATTAGTTTTTCTTCATCTGCAATTCTTTGCAGTGCGTCATAATCTGCCGGCTGTCCAAAAACATCAACTGCTAAAATCCCACCAAGTTCTCCTCTTTCCTTATAACCTTTCCTTGGGAGCCATTTTTCCGCTTTTTTTACATCACCTGATTTCAAATCTGTCGCTGCCTGCTTGACCATAACAGGATCAATATTGCCTGTTTTTTGATCAACGTCCACAAAAATTGGAACAAGGTTTTCAAATAAGAGGACATTTGTGGAAGAGACAAAAGAAAACGGGGTTGTAATGATATAGCCACCTGGCTTAAAACCGGATGCTCGCACGCAAAGGTGCAAGCCGGCAGTACCTGAATTTACGCTTATTGCATGGCTGACGTTTGAGTAAGCAGCAACCGCTTTTTCAAACGCTTCATTTTTGGGTCCCATGCTCAAGTAATTGGTGCTTAAAACCTCAGCCACTGCCTGCCGGTCTGCATCATTAATATCCGGGCTGGACATTGGCACAAGATATTTCGGTTTTCCCATTCTCAAAAGATCCTTTTCAACATTGGATTGGGGGTGAAAAAAATTAGGGAGCTTCCTGGTCTGGCAAATTCTCTATTGCCGGCTGGTCATTTGCTTTTTCTTCTGCCTGTAAACCCAAATCCAGATGATCTTCCATGGTTACCTGCCCACGCAGGAAGGCACCTTCTTCGGTAGAAAATGCGGAAACGGTTACATTGCCCCAAACACGACCTGTGCTTCGAATTTCAAGTTTCTCAGCGGTGATGCCGCCATTGACTGCGCCAGCCACGATCACTGTGTTGGCAATGACATTTTCGCAAGTGACTTTTCCAGTTTCGCCAACCACGACCAAGCCGTTAATCGCGATCTCGCCTTCAAAAATACCTTCAATGCGTACGCCGCCTTTTCCGGAGAGTTTACCGGTCCAATTTATGCCTACGCCAAGAACGGATGTAACCCGTTCGATTTGAGCGGGCTGTTGGGATGCTTGGCTGCTTGAGCGCTTGAACATCAGGCCATCCTGGGAGTATTAAATTTCTCGGGTTGGAAAGGCGGCCAGATGCTGCCCGCATGAACATGTGTTTTGTCAGGGACATTTTTCTTGATTGTGGCGCCATTTCCAATCAGGCACTCATTGCCAACCTTAACGCCGATATTGATTGTTGCGTTCATTCCGATCTGGGTGTAATCTCCGATGATAGCATCACCAGCGATCATCGCACCGGGAGACAGGTTAGTGCATACGCCTAAAATGCAATCATGTGAAACCACTACTGAGTTATTGATCAAAGACCCCATGCCCACAACCGCATTGCCGCTAATATAGCTTTGCGCTAAAACAAGAACGCCAGCTTCAAGCTTGGAGGAGGGATCTACATGGGCAGTGGGATGGATGATCACCGGACAAATAAAACCCGCGTCAGCTAATTGCTGAAACACTTTCAAACGGACTTCATAATTACCAATTCCCCCGACTGAATTTACTGCAGTTCGAATTCCTTTGGAAAAAAGTTCAGGAAGAACTTCAGCACCGCCCAGGACAGGCGAGCCAATGATCATTTCACCTGCTTTCATATTGTCGTCAATAATTCCAGCGATTTGGTATGCGCCCAGAACGCGAACGGTCTCAATGATCATTTTGCTCAGTCCGCCTCCACCATAAATGATGACTTTGGTCGGATCAAAAGCAAATTTTGGATATCGGTCTGAATTTTCTGACATCATTTCTTCCTTGCCTGATTATATCCTCTCTAAGAAGGTTTTTATTTTCTTAGTGATATAACTACATATCTCCAGGGTTTGCTAAGCCAGGGTTCAGGTGTTGATTGGATACCTACCCGTGGAGTCGTGCTTATGAATTTCTCTGAAATATCCTCGCCGTTTTCGATGTAGAGCATTCCGTTTGGGTCGCATATATCGCAGCTGTTGAATTTTCCGGTGATTGCAAGCGCTCTGGTGACTTTAGCAGGACCATTGCACCATTGTTTTTCCAAGACTTTTAGGCGGTTAGATTTGATAAAATCAACGCCATCGGTAGGTACAATGGCTCGAATTAGGACTGCAGAGGGATAACCAGATAATCCAGTGACACAGTTTAGCATCCAATGCATGCCATAAGTAAAATAAACGTAAGCAAATCCGCCCTGACCGTACATGACCTTATTTCGGTCTGTCTTTCCAACATGGGCATGGCAGGCCAAATCATTCTCGCCATCATAGGCTTCAGTTTCAACAATAATCCCTCCCACTCTTTGCATGCCAACAATTCGGATCAGCTTCTTGCCAAGCAAATCGTGGGCGACATCAAGGACAGGACGCAGATAAAAATCTCGTTTAAGTATCATCTCAAGAAACGGGAGGTATTTTACTTTCAGTTATTTATTTTCGCAAAAATTGTATCGCAATTAAGATTGGCAGGCGCTTTCGATTTTCTGGGAATCAATAATTCCAGGCTTGTTTCATGTGAGGAATAAATGGGCTCATACTGGCATAATAGCGGAATGGTCACCCATTTCAAATACGCGTCATTTTCTTCTCCAAATGAAAACTCTGATCCGCGAATGACGATGTTGGATGGTTCATTAACTATCAAGGCAAACCGTTTTTCAGAAAGGTCTTCATAGAACTTAGCGAAATATTTTTCGTTGTTTGCCAGGGCTTGATCCATCAAATATTTCTTTTCATATTCATCGACCAGAGGGACTTTATTTACAAGATTGAAGGTCAATAAATGGCGATGGTCAATGAACAGAAGCTCACCCTGCTGACCATATTGCTTTACCTTATTGTTTACTGCTACAAGTGCTTCGTCAATTTTTTCCTTGGATGGCAGTTCCAGTCGGCCACCTCCAATAAGAGTGAAAGTAACAGGACTGACCAGAGCGAAAAAAAGCATTATGGATGCTAGCGGCGATATATTTTTGAAGTCCTTTCTTTCTCTCATCATGAAATGATAAGCGCAGGATGCTGTTAGAACCAGTGACACAAGGAACATATCCAGGTTATGCAGGTTGCTACCGCCGCCAATTTTAACGCTGGCAATAATCCCAACGACCAAAAAAGCGCCTGGGACGCCTATGAGCGCAAGGTTTTGAAGCCAATTTATCCGCCATTTCTTCTGAATAATTAGAATTACGAGCAGCAGAATTAAAGGTAATGCTGCCCAAACCAACGCCCAAAGGACGCCTGGCGGATAGGTGGGATTGGGCAAGAGCCTGTTCCAAATTAACGGTTGGCGATAAGTTGGCGACCTGTTTGGAAGAAGCGTGATATCAGAAGCCAAATTAATACTGTTGATAATGACAGTGACCAAGTGCCCGCCAAGGTAGCCGCTAATACCCAGAACAAGCGGTTTAATGAATTCTTTAAGCTTATTTTTGTTGAGCGATGGGTTTTCAATGGCTAAAAGCGCTAACATCCCTGCCCATAAACCAGGCGCATACGACCAAGTCCAGCGGGCATTACGGGTGTAATAAGAAGCCGCGAAGATGATGAGAACACCAGGAAATAATTTTGCCCTAACCGCAATTAAAGTCATAATTGCCCCGATTACTAAAGGGGCATAAATGGGTCCTTGATCAAGAAACAGAAAGGTCCAGCAAGCAAATATAAATGTTAAGATTAAAGAACTTCTGCCTGTATTAATATGCCATGAAGCTGTTATTCCTAAAATGAACGTTGGCAGGATCCACATTAATTGATACCATAATCTGAAGAATCTAATGGTAAGTTCAGGAAAAATAAATGGAAGCGCCCAGGGGAGCTGCATGCCCCAGGTTGTGAAAGCATTAATTATTTCTCCTTCGGGCAGTAAATACCTGTAACTTCCAAACAAAGCAGAGTAATCAAAAAATCGGTTGCCTTCAGACCAATATAACGTAAAAGGGTAATCAGTTACCTGGCTGATTTTATAGAAGAAGGCATGTGATGCACCAGCCAAAAGAATCGAACTTCCTATTCTTATTAGTTCTGCCCAGGATGTACTATCACGAAAAAGAGATTCAATCAGGAGCGCAATACTAAAGATAATAAAAATTTCCATCCAAAACCCGATGCTGAAATTTTCAGGTAATGGGAATATCCATTTCAGCATGCCTGGCAAAAGGATTAGAAAAAAAGAAACAATCGATTTCATCCAATTCGGGGATTTTTTAGAAATATTGATGAAGGTTCCAGAATTTTTCCGTGGAACGGAAAATAAACTATAGGCAACTCCAAGAACAAAACCAATTGAAATTATCAGGAAAGCAACGAATCTTTTTGATTCCCAAATATTCTGTGTGCCAACATAAGCGAGGATGTTCAAATTATAGAATTCTCGAAACGCGAGAAATCCAAAAATGATAACACCTGCCCATTTGATTAAAAAGGATTTATCTCTCTTATTTGTCATCATCTATTCAGCTGGTGAAATTGCCTACAATTATAACGATGGAATGACAATTGAGAGATTTATAGAATCTTCAAGTTTTATTAATTTGAAATTCTTTCACAATTTCCAACCAATCCGTTTAATGCTGTGCAGCGAGCCCTGGTTTCATCAAAATTAATTAATATCTCTGATTGGGAAAATGAAGCATTAAAACTGCCAACAAGCAGGCGGCGTGATCCATCCAGGGGAACAATCAATTTGGTAAATCTATGGATAAGTTTTTCCTGCTTCTCAGTATTTGGGTTGAATTAATTCGCGAAGCTTCAGAAATTTGCTGGTTAACAATCATAATTTGATTCCGCAGCCAAATTGGCGTCTGTTACTTGTGAACCCAAGCAAAAAATGCATGGTGATAATCATACCGTGACGCTTTAGGACGAATTTCAGAAAATTATTCATTGAATTGGCTCGATGATTTTATAAATCCTTTGACATTACAAGAATATCTTGGCGCAAGATCCACCCCAGCCTCTCCCAGAATCTCAGACCCTCTAAATTGCTGCTTATAACAAATATATGGCATTTCTGCAATCCTTCTGATTTTAATGCTGCTATGCACGCTTCAGAAAGCTGCCTTCCCAGACCCAAACGCTGGTATTCTTCTTGTACTGCAAGATGGTAGAGGTAACCGCGCCGTCCATCACTGCCTCCCAGCACTGTCCCGATAACTTTTTCACCATCCAAGGCGATAAAACAAGTACTTGGATTCTTTTCCAGAAAGCGGGCAATGGCATCTTGTTGGTCAGCGCTGCTCAAACCAAGCCCAGGCAAGGATTGCCAAAGTTGGATCGCGCCTGGATAATCATCTGCAATCATTTTGCGGATTGAAACGGCCATTAAACCTCCTTCAAATAATGCATAGAATCTTATTGTATTTCAATATAATATACGAAGAATATAATAAACCGGTAGCATCTTACATGAATAATTGCGGTCAAGAATGGTCAAAATCTGATGTGTTATAATTTCGCCGCCAACCCAAAAGTTGGTTGTGGAGAGGTTGCGTAGTCCGGCCTAACGCGCGCGCTTGGAGAGCGCGTATACCGCAAGGTATCGTGGGTTCGAATCCCACCCTCTCCGCCTCGAGACCCTTAACAGGGTCTTTTTTATTAGGAGATATAATTTTCCAAGTTCGTTTTCTAAATTATTATCCAGCATTTGGGAAAATATGTAGATGAATGACCTGATTACCCTGAAAATTCAATCACTGGTTTACGGGGGCTATGGATTAAGCAGGCTGCCGGATGGCAAAGCTGTTTTTGTGCCTTTTGTGCTGCCGGGAGAAAGGATTGAAGCACGCATCTTTGAAGAAAAGAAAGGCCACGCGTTGGCTGAACTTATCAAGGTTATTGAACCGCATCCCCAACGCATCATCCCCCGCTGCGGCCATTTTGGCTTATGCGGCGGATGCCATTACCAGCACATCCCTTATCAACTGCAATTAGAAGCAAAACAGGCAATATTTATTGAGCAGTTGCAAAGGATAGCTGGCATTGACGTGCCGGTTATCAAAGGGATTATGCCATCCATCCTTGAGTGGGGCTATCGAAATGCGTTGCAGTTCAGCTTTTCAAAAGATGGAAAATTGTGTTTTGCTGATTTTTACCACAACCAACCTTTTGAGGTTAAAGAATGCCATTTGCCACTGCCTGAAATAAATAAATTCTGGCCGCAGATTGAGTTTGAATCCGGCACCCAAATGCAACGGGTGGAATTACGGCAAAACCAGGAAGGGGATTTACTGCTGGTTTTGCGCGGCGCAGATAATGATCTGCCAGAAACGGCAGCAGAAGCGCCTGTTTCTATTGTCCATCTGGGTGCAAAAGACCAAGTTGTCATCGCAGGAGATGACCATCTGATAATGCACCTTATGGACAAGGAATTTAAAGTATCAGCAGGTGCATTTTTCCAAACCAACATCGAGAGCGCTGGCAAGCTCGTTGAAGAAATAAGAAGTACAGTATTTCAATCCAAATGCAAAACAGTAATGGATATTTACAGCGGTGTGGGCTTGTTTTCGGCATTTATCGCCGAAAATGTTGAAAGGGTCCTTTCAATTGAATCATCGCCGGCAGCTTGTGAAGATTTCGTTGAAAATCTGGACCTTTTCAACAATGTTTCACTCTATCAAGGCAAGGCTGAGAATATCCTTCCAATGATTTCCGAAATATCCGATTGTGTGATTGTTGACCCTCCGCGTTCGGGCCTTAAAAAAGAAGTCGCGCATGTTTTGGTGAAAAAATCGCCAAAATTGCTGATTTATGTCTCCTGCAATCCCTCCACTTTTGCGCGGGATGCCAAGTACCTTGTTGCGGCTGGCTATCATTTGGAATCATCTACGCTCCTGGATATGTTCCCCCAGACCTTTCATATTGAATCTATCAATATTTTTCAAAAATAAATAATAAATCAGGCGGATGAATTGCCTGGTTTAGTATCTTAAAACAGTGCAGACGCCAATTCTGAGCGGTATTCTCGTGTCTGCGGATCCTCGCTGCCCATCAGTTCCAAAATTCCAAGAATGACATCCCGCGCAAGGTTATCGCGGTAATGTTTGTCCTGCCGCAGGATGTCCAGCAATCCATCCAGGGCGAGGGGAAACTTTCCCTGGCTGGCCAGACGCAAACTGTTGCGAAAAACTGCATCAAAGTCAGAGTCTTCCGCAACCTCATCGTTATTCAGCCTCTGCAAAGAATGGGCGTAAGGCTTTAATAATTCTGCTGCGTTGAGTTCACGGCTGTCTGGAACCTGGTTTAAAAATTCGAGAGCTTCTTTTGCTTTACCTTGGGCGAGCAGAGCTTTAGCCAACCCCAGTTTCGCTGATGCGGATTCTGATTTTTGATTAAGGGCATTTCGTAGAATTTCTTCTGCATCCAACCATTGGTGCGCAAGAAGCAGTCCCAGCCCTTTTTCGATATCCAGGTCAACAGGGCTTGGCGGGGCAAGTTTGCTGATAAATTCTCGAATGCGTCCTTCCGGCTGCGCTCCAACAAATTCTCCACCAACCTGGCCTTCAATAAAGGCTTTAACGGTCGGAATGCTGCGGACGTTATATTGGCGCGCGAGATTGGGATTCTGGTCGATATTTACTTTTGCCAGGCGAAGCGCGCCATTGGCTTCTGCAACCAGTTTCTCCAGAATCGGGCTAAGAGATTTGCAGGGGTGGCACCATTCCGCCCAAAAATCAACCAGTACGGGAATATTTTTTGAATATGTTATGACTTCATATTCAAAATTCATTTCATTGGCTTCGATACTATTTTCAGTTGGTTTCATTTTCACTCACCTTCTTTGCAGGTTAAATGAAATTTATTCGTCTTCGCCGGTCTGGGCTGTCGGCTGGTCGACCCGCACAACATCACCATGATAATTGACCACAATTTTAAAGCCCATCATTCCGAGATATGACCTTCCGCTTTCAGGCAATCCTTGTTCCATCATGTGGTTCAATTGTTCATCAATATTTTCAAGCTGGTTATTGATAATGGCATGCGTAAAGATGTCATCCTGGCCGATCATCTTCGCAGTCTGTTCACTGATCACATCCTTGTTTTCAATAATTTGCTCACGCATCACATCCAAAACCTGGGTATCCACTTGCTGGGCTGGAATATGGCGCAAGAAACCAGAGTCGTTTATCACGTAGCAGGGTTCACCGCCAACGTAAGAAATCTCCAGGGCGTTGTCATCTTCGTCAAATACTAATCCTTCAAAGACAGCCTTATTTGTCATTTCTTCACCATTGAAGAGTATTTTAATGAAAGACTGGGATCTTGGATATTAAATATTTCTATGAAGTTTAAATGACTTCAATTTGAGTACCGTACTGGGAAACGAATTTTTGTTCACGGGGTGGAACAACAGGCTGTGTCCAACGATACACCCAATTTGCCGCGGCTATGGGCAGGTTGATACAGCCATGGCTGCGAGGGCGGGTGAAATTATTATGCCAATAGGTGCCATGGAAGGCAATGCCGGTATCGGTAAAATAAGAAACCCACGGAACACCATAGAGTTCATCGCCGTTTGATCCCATGCGGTCAGAATGAGCCATATGGCGGGAAGGGCGTTTATAGTTGACCATATACTCTCCGGCAGGTGTTGTCAAGTTTTTGCTGCCGGTAAGCTGACCGGAGGCTAATTCGGACATGAACACTGGTTCATTCTTTTCATAGGCGGTCATCACTTGCTGCTGTAAACTGATAAGAATGCGTTTGCCATCCAGCGGGATCAATTCCGAGATGGGCAAAAGCTCCTCTTCCGGAATGATGCGCATATGTGTTGCGTTTATATAATAAGCATCGTTCCAGCGGTCTTCTTTTACCAAATAATAGGGATTATTGGTTGATCTTTCAACCCCTTTGTCATAAATCCAATGGGTGCTGCCATAGAAAAAAACCTGGTTAGGTTTTTTCCCGTTCGCGGAACTGTTCCACGCATCAGTAAAAGGGACGGTAATCTCAGCAAGGATTCCACCAGGATTTATTTTTTCTTCCCGGGGAGCATTAAGTTGGTATTTTACCGGTTGAAAGTCATGCGCGTTAAGAAAACTGCCATCGTCCAGGCGGTACCATAACTCATGAGTTGGCTGGTCGCCATTGCTGATAACGATGTCTTTGAGATCCAGGACATCATTAAAGTTATGGAGAGTGATGATTTTGGATGTTGCTGAAGGTTCGCTATATGATGCAGTGCCATTTTTAAAAATCCGGCCCTTTATTCCTGATTCAGATTGTTCAAATTGCTTCAAGAAAGATGTCTCGCCACCGAAACGAAAATCAATAAGGATGCCCGTCGATGCGAGAACTGAAAATTTCAAAAAATCACGTCGTGACAACTCTTTAAAATATCTGTTCGCCATGTTTAATAATGAACCATTATATATGTTCCGACAGGCGCATTTTCATAAATCCAAAATGCATCCTTCGTTTCCATATTGACGCACCCATGGCTCATTGGTGTGCCAAAATTATTATGCCAATATGTGCCATGTAGCGCATAACCTTTGTAAAAAAACATAGTATAAGGCACATCTGGCAGGTCGTAACCAGGCCCCGTCATTCTTATAGCAGGATACTTGGAAAAAATTTTATAGGTACCGGTAACCGTTGGATAGCTGCCCGTTCCCGAAGAGATTTTAAATCCGTTGATAATTTGATTATCCCGATAAGCATACAAAATCTGGTTTGTTAGGTCAACCTCAATCCAGAGATCATTTTTATAGGAAATTTCATCAGGAATATCCCAGGAATGGTATCGAAAAGAAACAAAATCCAAATCGGAATCAACCTCAGGTAAACTCAATGATGCCTGCTTTGATGGTTTAATATCTTCTGCATGCGCTTGCGGGGTAGGCGTGGGGCTTGTGTAAATCACTTTTTGAATGGGAGGGCTGCTAATAAGCGGCTCGAAACTAACTGAGGAAAAAGCGGATCCAAGGAATAAACAAATTAGCGCCAGAAAAAAAATTGGATAGATATTTGATCTGAAAGAGAAGGTCGTTTGCGCCAATCTCCGCGCTAAGCGGAGATTGTTATCGTTTTTTGCCTGTCGCGGTCTCATTTTTCTGTATTGCTCTGAAGATTGAGGTAACAAAGGATTCCTGCAACAATTCCGTCAGATACTGTTCCTGCCCGGCTTACGATCAAAGATCTGTCGGTTTTCAAAGATCCAACTTCGATCAATACTGCTGGCGTTTCGGCATGAATATCCCTGAATATATGAAATGACGGGTGATCGGGATTAATACTTCATAGGAAAACGGCAGTTGGGTGGCTTCCTGATACTCTTCGGAAAGACAGATCGCCAGTTGATTTACCTGGTCCGGTATTTGAGCAGTTAGACTGCTCGCGACCTTAAAACCACTGGGTGGCGGAGGGCTGTCAGCACAAGACCCGGAATAAATTGCCACAAATACAGCGCTATGATAATTTAACAAAGTAAGATCGAATTCCGGAAAAACATCTACCTTGTATCCCATATCCGTTAACTCTTGCGAAACTCGGGCGGCAAGCGCCTGATTTACATCGGCCTCAATCAATCCATCCGAGCATACTTCGCCTGGATTATCCTGCCAGTGTCCGGCAAGAATACCAATATGGTCTGTTGTGTCCTCAACCTCAGCTCCTGTACCCACCATTTGTGAGGTTTCAGCCCGCAGCAGGGCGCTCAGGTTGGGTGTGCTGAGCAATTTGCGCGGATTCCAGAGGGTGAGTAATGTTGCCATTACAATTGCAAAACTTAACACCGTCTGAAAGCCGCTTAATACCGTATAAGGCGCCGGGTTTCTTTCCGCTTCTGGTTCAGGCGTGTCTTCGAATTCCGGTTTGTTTTCTGCGGATTGTGTGTTTGGTTCATCCATAGTATTTTTCAAATAATGTGTTAATCCTATACCTGCCAGGGAAAGTATAATTTCTTTATATTTGAATGATAATTTAAGATTATAACTGTAAGTCCACAAGACTGTTTGTATTCAAGCAATAGACTATTAAGAGATAAAGATGGCTGGCAGATTGTCGGAAAATGAAAAGAAAATTTTGCTAAAAGTCGCCAGGGAGGCTATCACCTATGCAGTTGATGGATTACCGTTGAACGAAATAGATATTAGCAACTTGTCTGCAAATTTACGTTCAAAGGGTGCATCCTTTGTCACTTTAACAATCAATGGAAAATTACGTGGCTGTATTGGTGCATTGGAAGCTTATCAACCGCTGGTATTGGATGTTCAAGAACATGCTGCCGCTGCTGCAATGGAAGATTACCGTTTCAATCAAGTTTCGATTGAAGAAATTCCTTCACTAAAGATTGAAATATCCTGGCTGACGCCGACTGTAAAATTGGATTACAGCGATAGCAAGGATCTCGTAAGCAAGCTGCGTCCGGAAATGGATGGCGTGCTGATTAAAGATGGCTCTCGCCGTGCGACTTTTCTCCCGCAAGTCTGGGAGCAGATCCCCAATTCAGAAGAATTTTTATCAAGGCTTTGCATGAAAATGGGTTCACCGCCAGACCTCTGGTATAAAAAGAATCTGGATGTTTTTATTTACCAGGTAGAGGAATTTAAAGAGGAATAATCATTTTGGAAAAAGACAAGCAAGAATTCGAAAAGGGGCGTCCTGAATCTGCAAGCGAGCGCTTAAAACGGCTGCTCGCAGAAACAAAAAAGGAACAGCCGATTGAATCCCTGAAAGATTTGGAGAATTCTGACTTATCTGCAACAAGAAAGCTTGACGACACCTCTCCAATTCATATCTCGGGCAAGAATAAGACTGATTTAGACCTTGAGAATGATAGTCGGATAACTGACGAAGATGAAAAATCCCCATCTTTTTCGGAAATTATTGCAGAACAATATCAATCGATTAAAGAAAATCTCGCCTTAATCTTTAATAAGCCAAAAAAGAAACGAACATCAAGATCTGGAGGAGCCCATCCTCCTGATGCTGGAAAAAAACCTCCGCTCTTTACCCGTTTTGGAAAAAATCCGAAATCCTGCCTGCTTTATGGTCTGCTTGGATCAGCTGTTCTTTTAATAACGATTGGATTATTATCTGTCTCCTTTCTGATCTTCCAATATTTTAGAATCGCGGCAGGCTTGCCAAGCATAGACGATCTGCGGCAATATGCGTCGCAATTTGAAACCACACGGATTTATGACCGTAACGGGAATCTACTCTATGAAATATTAGACCCCAATGCAGGTCGGCGCACCTTCACTTCGCTTGAGAATATTTCCCCTTACGTAATTGCAGCTACGATCGCCACAGAAGATAAGGATTTTTACACAAATCCCGGTTTTGACATTTGGGGCATTATACGCGCCTTTTGGCAGAACTACACCTCAGGGCAGGTTGTATCTGGCGCTTCCACCATCACTCAACAGCTGGCGCGCAGCCTGCTGCTTTCACCCGAAGAACGCAGCCAGGTGACCACCCAGCGCAAAACCCGGGAGATTGTTCTGGCTGCTGAAATTACACGAAAATACAGCAAAGATGAAATTCTTGAATTGTATTTAAATGAAATCTATTATGGAAATATTGCTTATGGGATTGAAGCTGCGGCAGAAACCTATTTCAATACCACCGCAGACCAATTAAACCTTGCCCAGGCTTCTTTCCTGGCGGGTTTACCGCAGGCACCTGCAATTTATGATGTGTTTACAAATCGCGAAGGTGCACTTTTACGCCATCAAGATGTCGTAAACTTGATGTACCAATTGAGCAGAGACCGGACCTGTATCCGTGTGAACCAATGGGATGTGCCAATTTGCATCAGGTTGGATGAAGCAGTGGCTGCTGTTCAGGAGATTGAAAATTTTGCTTTTTCCCAGCGTCCGGTGAATATGCCTTTCCCGCACTGGGTCAATTTCATCCGAATGCAACTTGAAGCGCAATTTGATCCGCAGACAATTTACCGCTCGGGATTTAGAGTTTACACAACGCTTGATCCGGAATTTCAAAATCATGCCCAAAATGCATTGAAAACCCAGGTTGAAAAGCTGGTCGATAATGATGCTACTGATGGCGCTTTGGTTGCAATCCGCCCGGCAACTGGCGAGATTCTGGCAATGGTAGGCAGCGCAGATTTCTACAACGAGGCGATTTCCGGCCAGGTGAATATGGCTATCTCTCCCCGCCAGCCTGGTTCTTCCATTAAACCGCTGACCTATACCGCTGCTTTTGAAAAAGGCTGGACACCCGCCACTGTCATCTGGGATGTCCCCAGTGAATTTCCACCGTCAGGAAATCCGGACGATACTCGTGATCCTTACAAGCCAGTCAATTATGACGGCAAGTTCCATGGTCCTGTAAGGGCGCGCATTGCCCTGGCCAGCTCTTATAACGTTCCGGCAGTAAAGGTCCTGGATTTTGTAAAAATTTATGATAACCCCGAGACTTCCGAAAAGGACGGTTTTATCGCTTTTGCTGAGCGCATGGGTATTTCAACATTGACGCGGGATGATTATGGCCTTTCCTTGACGCTGGGAGGCGGGGATGTCTCATTACTGGAATTAACTGGTGCTTTTTCCATATTTGCGAATGGTGGAATCAGGCAAGCTCCCTATTCGATAACTAAGATTGTGGATCATTTTGGAAAGTTGGTTTATGAACATGAATCTGCGCCAGGTGAGCAAGTTATACGGGCAGACCACGCTTTTCTCATCAGCGACATACTATCGGATAATAATGCGCGCTCGGCGGCATTTGGCAGGGATTCTTTTCTCAATCTTCCCTTTGATGCGGCTGTGAAAACCGGAACAACAAACAATTTTCATGACAATTGGACCCTGGGCTATACACCGGATATTGCGATAGGCGTTTGGATTGGCAACGCGGATTACACTCCCATGAAAAACGTCAGCGGTGTCACAGGTGCTGCTCCGCTTTGGGCGGAAGTCATCCAATGGGAAATCAACCGCACGATGGCAGGTACGCCCACAGCCTTTAATCGACCCGAAAGTATAGAGGATATCGTGATCTGTAAAACTTCGGGGACAGAACCATCCGACCATTGCTCAGACCAGACCTCCGAGATTTTCGCAAAAGGCCAGCCGCCCTTGCCAGAGAAAGAGGACTTTTGGCAGGAAATTGCTATCGATACATGGACCAATCTGCGGGCTGGCCCAGCCTGTTCTGAATTTACAGAAGAAAAGCTCACTTTAAATGTGTCCGAAAAATGGGCGAGGGAATGGATCAGGGATGAAGAATCTGGCCGATCTTGGGCTGAGGAATTGGGTTTTCCTGATCCGGTTATTTTTACCCCTTCACGGGAATGCAAATCAGATGATCCCAGGCCGACCATTGTTTTTGTTGGCCTCAATGATGGCGCGACGATCAGTTCTTCACCGCTCGATATATATGCGGTTGTGAGTGCGACTGACAATTTTAAAGGTTTCAGACTTCAGTATGGGGTTGGGAATAATCCATCGAAATGGCATGATTTAGATAAAAGCAGCAGCCAGGTGAATGAACCTAAAAAATTGGTTTCCTGGGATGTCTATCAGGCAGGATCGGCCAGAGTAACGCTTCGGATTGTTATGACAAGCACCAAAGGCACAACCGCAGAAAAGCGCATCCACATAAACCTTAATGTGCCCACTCTTACGCCTACTCCAGAGCCCACACTGACGAATACACCAGAACCAACTTGGACTTCTGTACCCACTGAAACCCCTATCATCATTTTGCCGACTGATACAGCCATTCCTCTTGATACGCCTGTACCTGTTGATACACTTACTCCGGAACCTTAATTATTCAGGGCGTAATACTCTCCGGTTTTATTGCATGATAAAATTGTTGTCCGCAAGCAATTGCGGAATTATTTTTTTTGATTATGGAATTTATTATGGGAAAATTTCCCAATTAAAAATATATTTTCCAGGAGCATCTGCATGAAAGAAACAAAAATCATTGTCAACAATAAAGTTGGGCTGCATGCCCGACCCGCTTCAATGTTTGTCCAGGAGGCCACCAAACACGTTTCCGAAATTAAAGTATCCTGCCAGGATCCTGAAACCAAAGAAATACGGGAAGTCAATGCGAAATCAATTCTCGGCGTGCTAACTTTAGGCGTTTTTCAGGGAATGGAAATTACCATCAGCGCGGAAGGGGATGATGAGGTAGCTGCTGTGGAAGCGCTTGAAACCCTGGTCAAAAATAATTTCGGAGAGGAATAATGAAACGCCTTACCGGCATTTCAGCTTCACGCGGAATATGCATTGGTCCGGCTTATCCTTTTATCAGGCAGGAATTAAGGGTTGAATCATATTGCATCGAAAATGCGCAAGATGAAATTATCCGCTTGAATAATGCTATTGATAAAGCTAAAGAACAGATTTCACAGATCTATCAAATAGCACTGGGTGAATCAAGCAAGGCGGATGCGGAGATTTTTCAGGCACATCGCATGATCCTGGAAGACCCTGAACTACTGAAAGAAGTAAAAGCAAAAATTGAGAAAGATTCAACCTGCGCGGAATTTGCCATGATGACAACTGCGCAGTCTTTTTCTGACATGATGGCTGCCATGCAGGATGAATATTTCAAAGCGCGTGCAACAGATATTATGGATGTCGGCAACCGGGTGCTGCGCATATTGCTTGGTGTGGCAGAAACACCTACGGCAGATTTAAAAGAGCCTTCGGTTATCACAGCTGACGACCTTACACCTTCAGATACGGTCATGCTGGATAAGTCACTTGTCTTGGGTTTCTGTACAGTTCGAGGATCATCCACTTCACATACTGCCATTTTGGCACGCGGATTAGGCATTCCCGCTGTTGCCGGATCTGGCGCTGAAATTATGAAGGTGAGTAAAGGCACCACAATTATCCTGGATGGCACGCATGCCGAAGCGCTGATAGATCCTGATGATGCTACTATCGCAAATTACAGGCAGCGCATTGAAACCGCAAATACGATCCATAACGCGGCCATGAAACAAGCCCATGAACCAGCCATCACAAAGGATGGGGTCAGGTTGGAAGTCGTTGCAAATATTGGAAATGTGGAAGGCGCGCGAGCAGCCATCGAAAATGGCGCAGAGGGGGTGGGCCTTCTTCGTACAGAATTCCTTTATCTTGAACGTAGTTCAGTGCCGACTGAAGAAGAACAATATCAGGCGTACAAAGCTATTTTGGATGTTTTTGGCAAATTGCCCGTTATCCTGCGCACTCTGGATGTCGGCGGGGATAAAGAAATTGCCTATTTGGATCTGGCTGCAGAATCTAATTCCTTCCTCGGGCAGCGCGCCCTGCGCCTGTGCCTGGTGAGGCCGGATATCTTTAAGCCGCAATTGCGCGCTGCTTTGCGCGCAGGTGTGGGAAATAATTTGAAAATCATGTTCCCGATGGTTGCCACAGCCCAGGAAGTACGCGATGCCCGCAAGGTGCTGGATGAGTGCACCGCTGAATTGAAAGCGGAAAAACAAGCATTCGCGGAGAATATTGAAATTGGCATTATGGTGGAAATTCCGTCGGCCGCCCTAGTTGCTGACCAACTCGCCAAAGAAGTGGATTTCTTCTCAATCGGCACTAATGACCTGAGCCAGTACACCATGGCTGCGGATCGGACAAATCCAAAGGTCGCAGCCCTATCCAATGCTTTTTTCCCGGCTGTTCTGCGCCTGATACGTGACGTTATTAAAGCGGCGCACGCCGAAGGAAAATGGGTCGGCATGTGTGGTGAGCTGGCTGGAGAACCTCTAGCTGCGCCCATCCTGCTTGGTTTAGGCCTGGATGAATTCAGCGTGAATCCACCCGTGGTGCCCCTCATCAAGCAAATTCTACGCGGTCTGACCGCAGCTGAGATGAAATCAATTGCCAATGAGGCACTGAACCTGGAATCTCCAAAGCAAATTGAGGACTATGTAAAAGAAAAAGTGCCTTTCATCGCGCAGTTGGTAGATTAACCTGCGTCAAGGAAAAGACAGCACTAATTAATTACAGTAATTGAGACTGGACAGGTGGATCCCATAAGGGAGGGTCGCTGTTCAGCAGTTCTTTCCATAAATCAAGAGTGAGGTTTTCCTGCTGCGAGACCCTGCGGAGTGTGCGGAATTTAACAAAAATCCAATTTTGCTCGGATGCGTTATCAAGGCGGGGATCATGTTTAATTCTGTAAGCTAAAAGCCGTGAACGGCTGCCCGGAAATATAACCACTTTCATAATTTTTTCGTCATTTGAGAAATCAAGGATGATTTCCGAAAGTGCGCATGTTACTGTAAGCCAGAAACGATACAGGATCTGATTTTCCGGAGATTTCCAGATAATTGAATTGGTTTCTACCTCCTGATTCAATCCAAGTTTTTGCGCGCATAATGCCAGTATGGTTTGCAGCTCTTCCAAATCAATATCTCGGCAATCAATATTTTCTTCAGGCTGCAACATATACTGGTGCACGTTTCTCGAAATTGGATCAGCATATGACTCGAGGCATAGAGTGATCAGTTCAGCAGGCGGGGTATTGCTGCCTAAAAAGTGACGGCAAACCTGCAGCTCCAAATCACGCCTATCAATCGGGTGGCCTTCAAGCATCTTTTTTCTGATGTATGCTTCCACGCGTTCAGTAAGTGGGAGTTGCGCTGACCTTGTACCACTCAGCCACCATTGGCTTCCACCGGGCAGAGAGCTTGCAAAGGATAATGCAAATTGCCCATCTCGCAGAACGGATGATATTTCTTCCTGAACCTGGCTGAAAAGGGTATCGCTCACTTCCTTTTGCTTCTCGTTCAGGTTGCCTGACAAAGCCAACTCAGTCAGGCAGTGCGGCATTATTTCTATAAAATTCGCAGGTTCCCCGCGGTTATTTAGAAAATCCGCAATTGATGCCTTGAAGTCGAAGGCTTGAACGCCGGCCTCTCTTGGGCGTAATTCCCACTGGCATTGGATTAAATCATCTGCGGCTCGATAAGCTGCACCGATGGCTTCGAATCCGGCACTGCACATCCCAGCCTGTAATCCAAGATAGAAATTTGCGGTGATTTGGGGAAAAATTCCAAGAACTTGAGTCTGTGGGAGTAATCCAGCAGTAAGGGGTTTAAAGGTCGCATTGATGGCTTGTGCGAACCAGTGCCAGTCATAACGGCGGCGCGAAAGGGCGCTGCGCATAGGTGTTACCCCCTTGCGTCCCCACAGCCAGCCTGACCATAATGCGGAAAGTGTCCAGAATGCCTGGTTAGGGCGTGGAAAGACAGAGATGATGGCATGAGGTTTTTCATTTTCCAGCAATGAGGTTTGCTCAGCCAACCGGCGCTGATAAAGGCAAATGCCGCCATCGCGGGGAGGGAGATTTGGCCAATAACTGATTGGAACTGCCGTGCCATTGAAACCCCAGGTATTGGGTGCGCTATCAAGGCTCTTCCAAAGATTTTTTTCAATAAATCGGGAGGGCAAGGCTAATTGCAGATGCCGGTGGTCCCTTTCCGGCCAGTGCCAAAGAGATGTTGCGTCATCAAATACGGATATAAGGATTGCCTGTAGTAGTTTTCGCTCGGGCATATTCAATATGAGGCTATCCAGCCGGTTGACCAAAAGCATGGCCACATAAATCGCGCGTGGAAGATAACAATTCAGGGCTGATTCGATCGTTTCTTTTTCATAATCCCCGCCCTGCATCACCCGCTGAAATGCGCGTGTCCGATGCAGGCCGATATTGCCCAACCGCTCTAAATTGTTGATATCTTGTTCGGTTATTGGCCTTTCACCTGCATCACCGCAATGTGGGCAGAGGTACACTTTGGCAACCGGGCTTAGCTTTTTTTCTTCCCAAATGTACCCTTTTGGCTGGATTCTTTTTCCGCAGTCCGCGCAGGTTGTTGCGTAAATTGCCTGAAGATGGCTATCAAGCGTTTCTTCCATTTGACGGGAAAGGAGTAATTTTCCAACCAGGCTTCGCACTTGCTTTTCAGTTGGAGCGGAAGCGAGCGCTTCAAGAATGAGCCAAATGATGGGATTATTGCGTGCGAAAAGCACTCTGTGCGATGAACGCGCCGCTTCAATCGCGGAATTCGGATTCGCGCCCAGTGGATCCATAATAAGGCTGCCGGGCTGTGAATTGGTTTCAAGCCATTGCGCTACCACACCGCGCGGCAAAAGCGGCAGAAATCGCCCCAAAGGCGGATCATTGAATCCTTTAAGGGCTGGTATATAGGCGAGCTCATTTCTTGCCATCTAATATCCAGTATACAGGAATCACAGATCCAATTTCAATAGGAATGTTAAAATTCAACCATGAAAGATTTTCAATCAGATTTTTTCAGGACCTTTTCAGAAAAAAGAAAACCTTTGTTGATGGCGCATCGCGGCAACCGCAAGCTATTCCCCGAGAACACGATCGCTGCTTTCCAGCAGGCTATTCTTGATGGGGCTGATATTCTCGAGACTGATTTACACCTCAGCACAGAAGGCGAATTCATTTGTATCCATGATGCAACGGTGGATCGAACTACCAATGGTTCTGGCGAAATAAAAAATATGGCGCTTAAGGATCTGAAAAATCTTAAAATCGTAGGCCCAGAAAATCAGCTAACCGATTTTCAGATTCCGACGCTGGATGAGACATCAGAAATTTTACCTGATGCCACATCTTTGGCACTTGAATTAAAAACTGATAGTTTTCTTGAACCAAAAATTTGCCAGAACTTGGGAGCTTTGTTAAGAGAAAAAAAGAATCCTCGAACGTACTATCGCATTATCTTTTAGTTTGCCCCGACTTTTGGCATTAAAAAGTGCTGTGCCCGAAATGCCCATTGGTTGGATCAGCATGTCTCGCCTGCTGCCTGATAAGCCGGTGGACTTGATTGGTGCCTTCTGGCCAATTTTCTATTTCAATCCCTGGTATGTTCATTTGGCGCACCGCAAAAGCATGTTTGTCTGTCCTTTGGATCCCGCTCCGGATACAAGATTGAAATACTATATAAGCAAAAAAGTGGATGCGGTCCTATCTGATGATCCTGGCAAGACCCGGCGCCTGCTGGATCAATTATTGAATAAGAAAGATGATTCGAGAGGATAAAATAAGACCTGATTGGCTATTTACGTCAATAGGAAAGGGTATTCCACTTGGCATTTAAATTTGAAATAATTGAAAAGCTTCCCCGAGCAACCATCATTCATCATATTGATGATGAAAATCGTGTTTGGGCATCTGATGGCCGAAAAATTCTCTATCAAGAAGGCAAAAGTTGGATGCAATTTGCTGCTTTCCCTTTTTCATACCCTCGGGACCTATTTGCCTTTTCGCGCCCAACAGCCCGGGCGATGCGGTCAGATAAATGCAATCTTTTCATCAATCGCTCAGGTAATAAAATCGGCATCCGGGCCGGTTGGGTTTATGCTGCTGAAAGAGAAAAAATCAGCCCTCTATTTCCTATCCAGGGGGATTGCGTTTTGCATGCTTCCATTTCGCAGGATGGTGAGGGCAATATTTATTTTGGCGAATATTTCATGAATCCTGGCAGGGGGCCTGTACGAATCTGGCGGATTTCCCATGATCTTGCTGAGTGGCACATCGCCCATGAGTTCCACACAATCCGGCATGTGCATGGCGTCTACAGCGATCCATATAATGAGAATAATTTCTGGATTACAGTAGGTGATTTTATAGGTGAATGTTACATTCTCAGAACAGATGATGATTTTAAAACCTTTACAAAATATGGCGATGGAAGCCAAGTCTGGCGGGCGGTTTATCTCTTTTTTACGAAAGAACATGTCAATTGGCTGACCGATAGTAATTTGGAACCAAATCATGCCTGCCGCATGTCGCGCAAAACCGGCAACCTGGAGATTGGCCAGCCGCTTGATGCTTCGGCATGGTATGGATGTACAACCAGGGAAGGAACGCATTTAGCCTTTACGACCATTGAAAGAGGACCTGCCATCAGAAGCAATGAAAGTTCTGTCCTGGTCAGCGCTGACGCATTTCATTGGGAAAAAGTCTTCGCGTTTAAAAAAGACTTTTTGAGACCAATCCAGATTTTTAAATATGGTGTTATCTCCAGCCCATCGGGGATGATGAGCAACAAAAGCCTTTACCTAAGCGGTGAAGGACTGGTTGGTTTGGATGGGATAAGCATTAAAGCCAGGTTATCTTAACAAAGTGGGATGGAAAAGACCTTTTTAATAATGGAAACTCTTTTTATAAAATTTGGGAACAGGTATATTTCGCCGAAGGAAATAAGAGAATTTGTATTAAGAAAGTACATCGCCATTAATCAAAAAGCAATCCTAAGCGAAAATTTGCTTGAAGAATGGCAAACACTAAACGCGAATTTATCTGTTCTTGGGTGGCAGAATAACACTGCAGTTGATCAGAAGGGCAATATATATCGGGATAAGGGAAAAACTCAGAACGCGATTGATTGGATTAATACCCTGGAAAACGGCAGAATCATTGATCATGGATTTATTGCTGAGAATTCCGGTTTCTTTCTTGATATTCTGGATAAGCGCAATGAGAATTTGAATGGTTTCACCACTGCCAATATTGAATCACTACTGAAGTTTTTTGAGGTAAAACGAAATAAGGCAATTTGGGCGTTTCAAGGGGAGTTATCAATTAATCGGGTGATCCTTAATGGACTGCAGATTTCTGTCCTTTTTAGCCGGACAGCGCGCAGGCATCATGATTTGCGCTACTTGAATATCGCTTTGAAAATGAATGAATGGTATTTACCGTTAAATTAAAAAAGAAAGCAATACAGCACTTATTATTATTTTTCTCCTGGCGATGACTGAACAGGAAATTTCCGCCCTGGAGTTGCTGCCATGATAAAAGTGATCTTATTGGCGCCAATCCAAAATAGTTTATACGCACGCCTCGTTGCACATTTACTCACCAAAGAAAAGAATATTGAGCTTGCGGCAATTATCGTACGCTCTCCTTTGAATATCAAACGATTTCGCTCGGAATTTCGGCGAGATGGCGCTCGATTGATCAGGAAAATTTTTCAGAAACTTGTGGTTGGCGACAAGCGATTTACAGGAAATAGTAATAAAAACCTGGCACTGTTAGCCCGACAGCAAAACCTGCAATACCGTTCGCTGAAGTCTCTGGCAAGCGCTTTAAAAATACCATATTTTGTAGTACCTGATCATAACCATCCCCGCAGCCTGGAAGTCATCGGAAGATTAAATCCGGATATCATTCTCTTCACAGGCGGCGGGATTCTGCGAGCGCCATTATTAAAATATCCCCAGATTGGGAACTTTGAATTGCCATACCGGAATATTGCCACAATATCGGGGTATGGATGTGGTGGAATGGACAGCCGTTGAAAGAAATATTGATTCAGCCGGTTTCGGTGCAACACTTCACTACATGGATGAGGGCGTGGATACAGGGCCAATTCTTATTAAGGAAAAAATGTTTGCATCTCCAGATGCGACTTTTGAGACAATTCGTGCAGAATTGGAGACTTTAATGGTCGATTTGATGATTCAGGGTGCGCGTCAACTGGCGGAAGGATCCCTGATACCTGAAAAGCAGGTGCTGAAAGAAGGCCGGCAGTATTTTGTAATGCATCCGCGCATTAAAGCTGCGGCAATAACCAGGTTAGAGGGACAACTGAAAGTGTCTTAAAAAGTATTATCGATAATTGAATCAGAAAAAAATCAATCGCCAGGGAGAAAATCATACTTAAACATATCCCTGATCGGTTTAAAGTTAACGACTCCCAATTGAACAGCCCGCACATCCATTGGAAAATGTAAAACCTGGCTGTAGCGGATAATTTCTGTCAGGTTTTTCATCTGAAAATCCAAAGCCAGGGTGCAATGCGGCACCCATCTGCCTGGTTTGTAAAGTTCCCATGGTTCCTTTCCTTCTTTGGTGAGTCTGGTATGCAAATTTTTATGAAAATCAAGCAGTTCATGGGTGATCAACGGTGCAGCAAAAACAACAGGCTCTGGATTGGTGAAGATTCCCAAATGCGTGAATTGAACAGGCAGGGAAGAAGTCTCGGAAGTGATTTTCACCAATTCATTTTCACACGGCTGGCAATCAAGTTCTTCATATATAGCCAGGGTGATGTGCGGCCTAATTTCAGCTTCCAGGACATGAGACGATAAATTTAAATCTGCCAGGTTTTGCCAAACTTTTAAAAATTCTTTTTCAGTCTGTTCGTCGAAATAAAGTATTACACCATAGGGCATGATTTCTCTCGGCTCAATTTCAATGATAATTTAATGAACTACCGCCAATAAATTCTCTGATAACCGAATCCCCCGGAACAAACGAATCATCTGCAAGGGAGTCAAATTCGGCCAGCATTGCGCGGATGCGATGCGCTCTTGTATAAGAGTCATCGCGCAATGCGTCATCTTTATATTTCATTTCCCATTTTTTGAACTGCTCAAACAGACGAGATTTATAGATTGAGAGCTCATATGGCATTGAACTATTTATGATCAGATCAGCGTTGATTATATTGGGGACGATATGGCGCATTTCACTGGCACGCACATAATGCCAGTGATTGAGTGTTTTTTCCGGATCATAAGCGCGGTAGGCAGCATCTCGCAGCATCCTGCGCATCAGCCGAATATCAGTCCAGCGGATGTATTGACCGGACGAACTTTTCATTTGGAGCAGCGGCTCGAGGTAGAGTTTAAATTTATTTTCCGGGCTGATATCTTCTGTCATGGGTGGATACAACCCATGCAGGCTATCAATTAGAATTATTTCTTTTTTCCCAATTTTCATTGGCGTCTGGTCGTTAATCCTCCGCCCATTCTTGAAATCATAGAATGGTACTCTTAACTTCTTCACCGGCTATTAGCCGGGAAAGATGGTCATTGATGAGTGCCAGGTCCAACGCCTGGGGTGTTTCATAATCAAAATCGCCAAATTCGTCCTTCGGATGCAGGTCAATATCAAAGAAGTAGTTATCCACATTTAAAGCGACCAGTTTGATATCCATCTGTTTCAGTAATTGGCCGATTTTTATTGTTGTGGTTGTCTTTCCGGAGGAGGAAGGACCGGAGATGAGAACGATTTTCAACTCATCTCGCCGATCACTTATTTGGCGCGCAGCGTTTTTGATATCCTCTTCATAAAACATTTCTGATTCTGAGGTGATCTGGGCTAATTCGCCTTTTTTCAAGCGCTGGTTGTATTTTTCAACAGTGTTCAGGTCATGAGTCGCAGCCCAATCCAGCACTTGCCAGATTTTTTCCCAGGGGATATTCTGCGAAGACCGATAGGTGAGGTTTTCGCGCTGATCGCGCAGTCGGGCGCGTTCATCGCGATAAAGGATATAGGCTTTTGCTACTTGAGCGTGAGCGTTTTCGATCAGTGTTTTTTCAACCGCATCCTGGATTTCTTCAACGTGAGGAATATGATCCTTTGGAAGGGTATTTTCAAGATAGCCAATGACTTGGTCTGCCAGTTTTTCTGCGGTTTCCCGGTCACGGCCGCCAACCGCGACTGCCGCCCGATAAATCGCGTTGGAAATGCGCTGAGGCGTAAAAGGAACTTTTACTCCAGAGCGTTTGATCACATATTTAAACCGGCTCATATAATTTCATCCTTATTGACTTATTATAGCAAGCCAGTTTTTTAAAGAAACAAGTCAGAGTAACTGGTTGAAATATTCTGAGGAAATCGACTGCCAAGTTTCATTACCCACGCCTTTAAAATAATCAGCAAAAATGGGATATCTCAATCCGATTTCTTCAGCTATTTTCAAGGCCACCCGGCGAATGCCGAAGTGGGCATTTGGCGCTGAGCGTAACTTTATAAAATGAAAAGCGCTCCGCAAATTCATTTGAATTAAAACTCTGCGATTAAAGGCATTAGGGACGATATACGCTGCAATATTCGGGTTGAAGCGGGAGAGTTCCTTATAAAAATCCACCACATCAGACATGTCGGCTGAAAAGGCTGCAGAAATCCCTGCTTCTTTAAGCAGCACTGGCACTGTATAACCGAGCTCGACTGTGAGCGGCTGGGGTGTCTGGGTCATCATGCGGTGGCGTTTTAGTTCAAAATATGCACCCTGGTCAATCACTATTTCAAATGTGATGGATGCATACTCCATTTCGCGAAGGGGAATATCATGTTCACCAAGCTTGCCAAGCAAATTTGAGGCTAATTCCTGCTTCTCCTTTTTGGAAAGCCCTTCAAGCTTGCTGAGTGCCTGATCAAAAGCCATTTCTCCAAAGCGGAACAAGAGTGCAGCCAGGATCCGATTTTCACCATCGGTATCACATTGTACGCATGTGAACCAGTTGTCCTGATTTATGATTGACAACCCTGTATTGGCTTCATTTGACTTATATAGATCCTGGGATGTTTTAAGGTAAGCATTCTCATCAGCATATTTGACAAGTGTTGGAACGATTTTTTGTGTTTCGTTTTTAACATCATGCCCGATTGCCTGGATTTCGAGAATTGGATGGGAGAGAAGTTTTGAAATGGCATGCTCAAGCGCTCGGGCATTAATGGTCATGCCAACATTCGCCAACGCGCTGGCTGGCAGATAATAGCGGCAGACATCTGCGCAGCAGGTTCTCAGGCGCTGCGCGTATGCCCGTTCTGATTCATTTTCTTCCCGCGGTTGCTTCATCTCCAAAAATTTGGACACCTTGTCAATTGCACTCTGGTAATTGGTAAAAAGGTGTTTGTTTAAGGCGATATATTCTTTTTCAAGCGGGTGATTAGCCAATTCCTTGGGAATATAGAAATGGTCAGCATCCCAGATTTGATAACGGGAAGATTTTTCTGTGTAGGAGGCAAGCCGATTGGATTCAATGCACTCCACAGCCAGGCGCGAGACATTCTCAAGCGCAACATGCAGAACCGCATGTTCTGCGACCGATGAATGGCCGTATCCAACCACCCACTTTTCATGAAAATCAGCAGACTTTTCATCCGACAATTCATTAGCAATCTCTTGAAAAGTTGATGGCGAACGGGAAGTTTTCGCGAAAGCCACCGCGATGGTTTCGGGGCTTAACTGGCGGGCATCAAGAAGATAAATTTTTCTTGTTTGCGGCATTTTCCAACACCTCTCTGCATTCCAAAATATCTTTCCTGATTTGGCTCATTAATTCTTCAGCGGAATTAAATTTCACCTCATCGCGGATGCGTTTAATAAAATTGAGGTTAAGCAGTGAACCATAAATCTCTTGATTAAAATCAAGCAGATGGACTTCGATGGTCTGCAGGATAGGCATATTATAGAATGTTGGCCGCAATCCGATGTTTACCACAGCGTGATGCAATTTGCCGTCTAATTCAGCCAGCGCTGCATATACTCCAATTCTTGGGATGAGTTTTTCTTTCCAGGGATCAATATTCGCTGTTGGAATTCCAATATGCTTTCCGCGCCCATCCCCGTGCACAATCTCTCCACGGATTGCGTACTGATGCCCAAGCAAGGCATTTGCGGTGGCAAGGTCACCATCCGAAATTAATTTTCGGATTAGGCTGGATGACACGATTTTGGATGAAGATTGAAGCGGTTCAATGGCTCTAACACAATACCCCATTTTCTCGCCAATTTTTTGCAAAGACTGAAAATCTCCCTCACGGTTTGCTCCAAGCCTGAAGTCATAGCCGATCAAAAGGCATGAAAAATTAAGCTGCCTATGCAGGATGCCCATGAATTCATCAGCAGTGAGACTGGCAAGCTCGCGGTCAAATTTAATCGTTAAAACGCTATCCACGTTCTGGTTGGAAAGCATTTTATCTTTTTCTTCGGGGGAGGTGAGATAGAAGGGATCAGGAAAGGGCCTGAGTACTTTGGCAGGATGAGGGAAAAAGGTAACAATCACAGAGGAGGCATTCTCTGCTTTTGCTCCTTCAACCAGCGTTTTGATGATTTGCTGGTGGCCGATATGGACGCCATCGAAGGAACCGATGGTTATCCATGCGCCGTTCCGATTGATGTTCGTGTCAGCGATATTGGAATCCATCTAAGCAAAAAAGACTTTTTTCGGTTGGTACTCACCACTTTCCTTGTCAAACTCCATCAATGCCACAAGCTCACCCTGCTCTGTGATTGCGCGAATCATTTTTTCATCACCCTGGTTGCGGGCAATGCGATGGCCATGGCGGACCAGGTCAACTTCCTCATTGGTAAGCACGACCGCTGTCCAATCTGAAAGCGCTTCTGCGGCTGGGATCAAATACTGATACCAGGAATTATTATCAAATGCTTCAACGAGTTTGCTGAGCGGATTAGCATCTTTGAGGGTGAATCTGCCGCTTTTTGTCCTTCGCAATCCAATCAGGTTAGCACCGCAGCCCAGCATTTCACCAAGGTCATGTGCAAGCGATCGGACATAAGTGCCCGATGAGCAGTGAACATCCACAACCGCTTCCGGCATATTCCATTCTACGAGTTCCAGGCTGTGGACTTTGATTATGCGCGGTTCCATTTCAAATTCTTCGCCATTGCGCGCCATATCATATGCATGCCGTCCTTTTATCTTGATGGCTGAATAGGGCGGGGGTGTCTGTTCAATCTCACCCACAAAATGGGTCAAGGCTTCTTCAAATTGTTCGCGTGTCACATCGACATCTGATGTTCGGGTAATAACACCGTCGCCGTCATAGGTATCGGTACGTTCACCTAATTTGATCGTTGCCTGGTAGCGCTTATCTTCAGCGGAAACATATTCGCTTAGGCGGACTGCCGGACCAACAAGAACAACCAGAACGCCAGAAGCCCTCGGATCCAGCGTACCTGTGTGCCCGGCTCTTTTAATGTTGGTGCCGCGTCGGATTACCTGTACAACCTGATGGGATGTCATGCCAATTGGTTTATCGACCACCAAAACGCCTGAGGTCGTATTGTTTCCAGGAAATCGTTGATTATCCATTTCTATATCTCCCTTTATCAAGATATATCTTTCATGTATTGTTTGGTTTTTGCTAAAACTGTATTTTCCACCTCATCAAGAGTGCCCTCAATTTCTGCTCCTGAAGCCGGCGCATGCCCCCCACCTCCGAATTGCTGGGCAATCCGGGATACATCATAGGGTGCGTTGGACCGCCAGCTCACCTTTACTTTACCACTTTTTTGTTCATTAAAAACAATCGATACGTCGCTGCCTTCAATGGCTGAAAGCACATTGGTCAGGTCAGCATCATCCAGCCCGGCATACCCCGCTTTTTTCCGATCATCCAAAGTGATCACAGTCCAGACCAATCCGTCCTCCCTTACCAATCGGCTCAAGGCCGCGCCCCATATCAAGCTTGCCGGAAAAGACTGTGACACAAGCGCATTCGTATAAATATCAGGTAAATCTGCGCCCAATTCCATTAATGTCGCCGCCTGTCGAAGTGTGGCTGGTGTGACATTGGAAGTCCTGAATCCGATCGTGTCGGTCAAAATACCCATCAATAAGGCGCTGGATGAGTCTTGATCTAAAGGAAAACCCCAAATTGGAAGGAATTCAGCCAATATGGCGGTTGTTGCCGGGTAATCTGGCAGCACGAAATTTATATCACCGAAATTCTCATTGGTTTTATGGTGGTCAATATTAATGTCCGCATGAAGATTTATGAACGAATCGCCAATGCGGCGGTTATCGGAGCAGTCAAGTACGATGGTTAAATCCGCATCATCCACAGGTTTTTTTACAATCAGCTTATGGCCATTTATGAACCGGTATTTCGCCGGGAGACCATCTTCCAGGACAAGGCAGGGCGTTTTCCCTGCTTTTTGCAGAGCCAAACCCAACCCAATAAGCGAGCCGATCGCGTCGCCATCAGGGCGGATGTGAGAAATAATCAGCGGGCGCTGTGATTTGTGAAGCTTTTCCTTGATTTGGTTAATTGCTTTTTCCAATTTTTTAATCCTGCTTATCAGGCGATGGCTTCTTTTCGGAAATGCTGTCAATCAGGCGTTCAATTCGTTCTGCGCGTTCCGGAGTTGAATCCCAGAAAAATCGCAATTTTGGGAAAGTGCGGAGGTCAATTCTTTTTGCCAGCGTGCTTCGCAAGAATCCGCTGGCATGTTCCAGGCCGGCAAGTATCGTTTCAGTTTCTTCTTCATCGCCAATTGCGGAAACAAAGATATTGGCGAAGCTCAATTCTCGATCCACTTTCACGTCAGTTATGAAAACGCCGATCACTCTCGGATCATTGATCTGGCCTGTTACAAGCATTTCTGAAATCTCCTGCTTTATCCTGTCAGATATCCGCTGGAGGCGTAATTTGGATGGCATTTCTTCCTACCTTTTAACCTTTTACTTCTTCAACAGTAAAGCTGATGACCTTGTCACCAACCTCAAATTCATTAAATCCTTTTACGCGCAAACCGCATTCAAAACCGACTTTTACTTCTTTTTCATTATCTTTTTCGTGTTTAAGTGAAGCAAGTTCTCCTGTGAAGAGGACAGCGTCTGCGCGCATGACACGCACATTGGCATTTCTGCGGATTTCTCCTTCTGTCACACGGCAGCCGGCGATTGTGCCCACTTTCGTAATTTTAAAGGTCTGCAGCACATCTGCTTTTCCGACAATCACTTCCTTCTTTTCCGGCTCCAGCATGCCCTTGAGGGCTTTCTCAACATCTTCAAGAAGGCGATAAATGATGTCATAGGTGCGGATGGAGATTTTTTCGGTTTCAGCCAATCGTTTTGCAGCAGTTTCGGCGACAACGTTGAATCCCAAAACAATCGCCTGCGATGCGGCGGCGAGCATGATGTCATTTTCTGTGATCGCGCCGGCTTCGGCATGCAAAATATTTAACTTTAATTTCTGTTTGCTTGATATCATTCAGAGAATTTATTATAGGTTCCAGAGATCCCTGAACGTCAGCTTTTAAAATCAGCTTCAATTCGCCCATTTCACCGGCCTTGACCCGGTCAAAGAGGTCTTCAAGCGTCGCCACCGGTTTGGCAGCTTTGCCCTCTTCCAGCTTGATTTTTCTTTCGTGAATGATCTCGCGCGCTTCTCTTTCGGAGTTACACACCTGGAAGAGATCACCAGCTTTTGGAACACCATTCAAGCCCAGGATCTGGGCAGGCGTGGCAGGCCCGGCTTCCTCGATCTGGTTGCCTTTGAAATCAAACATGGCGCGGATATTGCCGCTGGCGAAACCGACTGCGACAGCATCTCCTGCTTTTAACGTACCATTTTGGACCAGCAAGGTAGCCACAACACCCCGGTTTTTATCCACTTCGGCTTCGATCACAGTTCCAATGACCGTTCCGTTTGGATTGGCAAAGATCTTAATATTGTCAGCCACAAGCAAAATGGCTTCCAATAAATCTTCAATGCCAGATTTCTTCTTGGCTGAAACCGGCACAATGATCGTATCGCCATCCCATTCATCGGAGACCAAACTAGCGTCTGCCAACTGCTGCTTGACAAAATCAGGGTTCGCGTCATCCAGGTCAATTTTATTTAATGCCACAATTATCGGCACTCTGGCTGCCCGGGCATGCGCGATGGCTTCACGGGTCTGGGGCATAACACCGTCATTGGCGGCAACGACCAAGACCACGATATCGGCTCCCTGGGCGCCGCGGGCGCGCATGGCTGTGAATGCCGCGTGTCCGGGTGTATCCAGGAAGGTAATTATCTTTTTTTTGTGGGTAATTTGGTATGCGCCGATATGCTGCGTGATGCCGCCTGATTCCCCGCCGGCAACATCGGTATGGCGGATGGCATCTAAAAGGGTCGTCTTGCCGTGATCCACATGGCCGAGGATCGTAATCACGGGAGGCCGGGCGACTAATTTTTCGGGATCTTCTTTATCAATCAGCCGCCGCCATAAGGGAATTTCACCAGTCAGTCCTTCTTCAACTTCCTGGACTTCAAGGGAGGCTTCGTAGCCTAATTCCGCCAACACTACCGCGGCAGTATCAAAATCGATTTGCTGGTTGATATTGGCCATCACCCCGTTGGCCATTAATACTTTTATAACCTGGATGGGTGTCGATTCAACCATTTTTGCCAGGTCGCGGACTGTTGTAATGCTCGGCAGAGCAATGGTCTTTTTTTCATTCTCGCTCATAATAACCTCCAATGATTATTCCCCTTCGGTGGCAGACACGTCTTCGGCATCATTGACACCCCGGCTTTTGAGCGAGCAATTCAGTTCAGGCGATTACATCCACCCCCCAAAGAATTTGATTTTGACCTTATTGTGTAAGAGTTCCGCCATGGCTAATCTTGCAGGCCGCTCATAAATTCCTCGAGCTGGCTTCTATCTTCTTTTGTCAATTCAGTCTTTAATGCATGCGCCAAACTTCCCTTTATTGCCTGCTCCCAGCATGATCGTTTATCATGCAGGTAAGCGCCTCTGCCGTCTAACTTTCCGGTCGGATCACGCACCACACCTTCAGGGGTGCGCACAATCCGTATCAGCTCTCTTTTGGAGAGAACTTCCCGGCAGCCAACGCAGGTGCGCTGCGGGATATGTTTAAGCCGTTTCTGTTGTTTAACCACCGCCTTTAAATTTCTGCTTTTATAAATCTTCCCATTCACCGCTGTCGCCGCGCTTGTGTTTCTTCTTGGCAACAGTCACGTCTTTATCAGGATCATATTCCAATTCGCGGAATTGCCCAGCCTTTTTCGTTTTCTTCTTTTTCTTGGCAGTCTTGTCGCCTGAACCTTCAGTTTCTTCTTCGTCATCCTCAACGGCTGCCGGTTCAAAAACCTCGGGTTTCAAGGTGAAGATTTCATCAAAAGATAATTCTTTTTCTGATGCCGGTTTCTCTTCAGTTGATTCAGCCGCAGTTTCAGCGGCAGATTCTGCAACCGGCGCATCTTCGGAGCGTCAGCACACTCTCAGGCGCTTCTGCCTCTTCTAGAAACAACCGCCGCCTCTTCAACCGCAGGCACTTCGCCCTCTTCAGAAATCACTTCGGCGGGTTCTTCGGGCAAGGCTTCTTCAACCTGCGGGACAAGGTTGGGAAGTTCATCTGCAAACTCGGCAATCCGTTCGAGGGTCTTTGGACCAACCCCGGAAATTTCTAACAAAGCTTCCGGATTGACGATGCTGGTCAGAACCAGCTTGCCGGCATTATCATAACCAGCCTCGCGCAGAGCTTCCTGAATATTCAATTGCAGGCCGGTGCCGTCAATGCCTAATTCAAAGGCGCCCTTTGGCAGGCTGTCGAAAGCTTCTTTGTGGGCTTTTTGATATTTTTCGTATTTTTCCTGCTGTTTGCGGACAGAACGCCTCTCGAGCCGATCATTGAAGGCAGCCAAAGCATCATTCTCTTCAGGAGAAATGACCCTTCCTTCTGCTTTGCGCGCCATAATATCTTCGGCCTGGGCAACCGCTTCTTTCTCTTCAACCGCAATCTCTTTAAGCTCTTCATTTTTCTGCAAATTGAAAAGCCAATCGGAGATTGATTCCGGCAGGCTCTTGATATCAATGCGCCAGCCAGTCAGTTTGGCAGCCAGGCGGGCATTTTGCCCATCACGACCGATGGCCAGGCTGAGCTGGTCTTCAGGCACAACAACCAGGGCGTTTTTCTGGCCCTCAACGGTTTCCCGCAGGTAAACCCCGTTTACACGCGCGGGGCTGATGGCTTTGGAGATAAAAACGGTCGGATCCGAGTTCCATTCAATAACGTCAATCTTCTCGTCATGCAGTTCACGCACAATGGTTTGAATGCGCACGCCGCGCATGCCAACGCAGGCTCCCACCGGATCAATGCCCTGCTGGGTGGCAGAAACAGCCACTTTGGCGCGCTGGCCGGGTTCACGTGCGATCGACCGGATTTCGACAACGCCATGGAAGATTTCAGGAACTTCGTTTTCGAGCAGCCTTCTCAAAAAGTCGCGATGCGTCCGCGAAAGGATGATTTGCGGCCCGCGGCCGGATTCCTTGATTTCTGCGACAACGGCGCGAACGCGATCGTGAATGCGGAAATGCTCTCTGGGGATCATTTCTTTGCGGGGCATGCTGCCTTCGGCGTTTAATTCCAGCGCGATGGTCAGCCCCTGCGCATTGGTCGCCTGAACAACACCGCTGACAATTTCGCCCAGTTGTTTTTCATAAAAACTCACCTGCGCCTGGTTTTCAGCGTCGCGGATCTTCTGCTGGATGACCTGGCGGGCCTGCTGGGCGGCAACGCGGCCGAAATCTTCGGGAGTGCTGTCAACCATCACCACATCGCCCAGCTGCGCCTCTGGTGTTAAAATTCTTGCATTTTCGAGGGTAACTTCAGTGAGGTCGTTTTCAACGCTCTCCACGACTTCTTTTTCAACCAGGATGGCAAATTCACCAATATCCAGATTGATCCTGGCTTTTATGTCCTGCGCAATGGATGCGTTGACTGATTTGCGGTAGGCGGAAACAAGGGCTTGCCCAAGCGCATCAAGGATGGTCTCCTTGGGCAGGCCTTTTTCTTCCAATACTTCATTGAAAGCCAGCGCGAATTCGTTTTTCATGCCAGTGTCACTCCAATTTTCACTATTTGTGCTATATGCAGAAAAGTGGGGAAAACCCACTTTTCGACGAAAACGATAAAGATGATACGAACGGTCAGAATTCTAACATATTTTAAGGTTCGGCGCAAGAAAAAATTTGAAGTTAATAAATGTTTTACAGTAATGGGGGTGATGCACCAGAAAAAAGGGGGTTTCATAATATAATCTCTTCGCCGACACTACTTTTGAGCGGGAAAAAACAAGTTTGCCTGCGCCAATAAGTAAAAACCATGCAAAAGCTCAAAGAACAACACACAAAGTTTCGAAAAAATCTTCCAGCCTTTGCTGCGTTGCTGGCGGGCTTCAGCCTCGGCCTTTTTCTTTATACCTTTTTATTGATCGACTATTTTCCGCCACTAAGCAAGACGATTTTCGCGCTGACCGCCATTATCACCTTGGCTGGAGCAGTGGTTTACTATCTTTTATTCTCCAAATTGATCATCCCGGCTTTTCCGGATATGGGCAGGACATTACGGATCAAGCTGTTCAGCGGGCTATTTGCTGATGAGCCTGCTGGTGTTTTGGTTCGGGCTGGAAGGCGTGCTGCCGGATTCGCGCTACCTGGTTTTTCTGCTTCCGCGCCAATCGCTTGAGATTTCAGTCCCCCAACCGCAGGCGGCCGATTTAAACGGCGCTCAAATTTCCTGGATCAAAACATCTTTGGGTGGCCTGTCGTTAAACGCGCTTGATTATCAGGGTTGGGAAAGAGTTGATGATGCTCTGGTGTTGGTCGATCCGCAGGACAATCGTCTGACATGGGCGGGGCAGACGGGCAAAGAAGCCTTGATCGTGTTTAAAACTTCGCCTGCCGGCGGCATGATGAAGGTATCCTGGAATGGCGCTGGGGAGGAAATCGATCTCTATTCCTCGAAAGAGGACGAGCTGATCCACCGCCGCCAGTTTCAGACGCCCTTCTACGCCTCGCGCGCCATCCCCCTGCTGTTTGGCATTTTCAATGTTCTCGCCGGGCTTTTTACCGCCAGCGTGCTGATCTGGCGCGCGCTGAAAGACCATAAAATCGAGCCTGACAAAGTCAGGACATCCATGGCAGGGTCTGCCTGGCAGCGGGTGGACCTGATCTTGATGGCCGGCCTGGTCAGCGCCGCCTTGCTGCTGCGCGTCTTTAATCTGGAGAACCTGTATCCATTCGCGGATGAGTATTCTCATCTGCTGGCAGCCAAAAATATTTTAAATGGCATGCCGCTCAACCAGGTTTACCAGCGCAGCCTGGCCATTGTCACCCTGCCGGTCGTGCTCTTCTTTAAAATATTCGGCACCTACATTTGGACAGCCCGCCTGGTGACCGTAATTTTTAATTCCCTGGCGGTCATCCCGCTTTATCTGATAACCCGCCGCATCAACCGTCCGGTGGCAGTGATCGCGGGGCTGTTGTTCGCGACCAGCCCATGGATGATCGCCGTCGCACGGAATATCCGTGAGTATGGCTATTACCCCTTTTATTTTTACTGGATCCTGTATGCCATGTTCCTTTTTCTGGAGCGTGTACCCGATAAATTTGTGCTGGCAAGGGACTGGAAAAAGGTCATCACGCCTGCCGGTATCGGCTTGCTGCTGCTCCTGGCTTTTCCCGTTTATTATTCCAGGTATATTGACCTGAGCTCCACTTTCAGAACGGTTCTGCCGGCCTATTTTGTCTTCAGCCTTTTTCTGCTGAAAAAGCTGGATTGGAAAAATACGGCCAACGCCTGGCTGATCCTTGTCATTTTTGCCTTAATCATCCTGGGATATAAGATTTTCCTCAACAGGCTGCACATTTCCCCCAATTTTTTCGGGAATCTGAACGCTTTTCACGGCTACTTTCTTAAAATTTCGACCCTGCAGTGGTTTCACCAAAGGCCGCCCATCCTGCTCGGTTTTGTGCTTGGCGCCGCGCTCATGATGGCTGTTTACCTCCGGAAAAATTCACCCTATCCTGTTTTCTTTCTTGTCCTTTTCTGTGCCAGCGCGCTGCTCTTTATTATGAACTTCAACCATGATTACCGCCCGCGCTATTATTTTCACCTTGAGATCTGGTATATCCCGCTGGTGGCGCTGGGCGTTTACGGACTGTGGCTGGCGCTGAAATTGATCCTCATTTCCGTGTTTCCGCGCCAGGCAGCCAGGCAAGGCATCCTGCAGAACGCAGCCGCCGTTACAGCTGCACTGGCCCTGGCTTTGACTGTCAACTTCAGGCAGGCTCTGCTGCCGACTTTCCATAAAGAAAATGGTTTCATGCCCATTACCACCGAGTATCACTACGACCTGCGGCCCGTACACGAATATATGCTCGCGCATGCGTCCAGTGAGGATGTCTCTGATCTACACCATTTACGGCAGCTACGTAAAATGGGTGGGGGAGCCGCAATTCGCGCATACTTTCTATTACGCCTACCAGCGTGAGGACAAACAGGAATTCATATTAGGCCTGGTGGACCAATACCCCACCGGCTGGATCGTGATTGACAAATGGAAAGGCGTGTCGCATGAACGCCTGCTGCCGTTTAAAGATTTTTCAAGCGGCGGCAAACAGGTGACCTACCTGGGGGAATTTATTGACGAGCATGTGTGGCGCTGGCAGTAAACTGATAAAACAGTTAACCCAAATCTGAAAGATTCACAAGCTTACCGATGAGATTATCCAGGTATTGGAGAGAGATGGTAACGCTTATTAAGAGGGGGATTAACAATTTGTAGCACAATAGCTGCAAACAAATAAAGCCCCAATGACCTGCATTACACCAACCTCGGGATTAAAGGCATAAATAATTATCCAAATGTAAATAATATATTCGTTGCAGTCAGGTCATAATTCCAGCAATATCACTTATGGACGTTTATTTTGATCAAGATAAACAAAATCAAAAAAGGTTTAAATAAAGAAGATTATCCTATCAAGTGCCAATCGAGAGGGGTACCCTTGAGGATATCACAGGATGCTTTTTTTCCCAGCACGACGGGCAAAAACTTGGGCGGGAGGCCATTGGCAGGGCGGATGGAGCGGACATTCACGGGGGAGAACACCTCACCTTTTTTCATATCGTTTACAACGAAGAGCGACCGGCGAAAAACACGGCTTTTTTCTTCACTGCTGGTCGGCTTATAGGAGACAACTCCAAGCGCCTGGTGTGCTTCAGCAACAGCCTGCGTCATTGCTTTGAATTCATGCGGTTCAAGCGAAAAGGCGCTATCGGGGCCTGGCTGGCTGCGGGACAGGGTGAAATGTTTTTCAATGATGCAAGCACCAAGAGCAACTGATGCGACCGCCACCGCCGGGCTGAGCGTGTGATCCGAAAGCCCCACCACAACATCGAAAGCTGCCGCAAGATGCGGGATTGTCACCAGATTCATTTCCGCAACAGGCGCCGGGTAAGCGCTGTTGCATTTAAGCAAGGCAATCTGTTTGGCGCCATTTTCACGAGCGGTTGCCACAGCCTCACTGATCTCAGCCAGGGATGCCATTCCGGTTGAAAGGATCAGGGGTTTTCCGGTCTGGGCTGCCAGTTTAATCAACTCAAGATCGATCAGTTCAAAGGATGCGATTTTATAAGCGGGCACATTCATTTTTTCAAGAAAATCAACCGCGCTTGCATCAAAAGGCGTCGAAAAGAGCGCCATTCCGAGATCATTAGCAAGCGCCATTAATTCAGGCTGCCATTCCCAGGGGGTGTAAGCTTCCTGGTAAAGATCATGCAGGGTTTTTCCATCCCAAAGCGTGCCTCCGCCAACACGGAAATATTCATTATCCGATTGAATCGTCAATGTATCCGCAGTATAGGTTTGCAATTTCACCGCATCCGCGCCGGCTTCTTTCGCAGCATGGATCAGTTTCTCAGCCTGCTCGTAGTCCTGGTTATGGTTGCCAGACAACTCCGCAATGCAATAGACAGGAAACCCATTGCCAATCTTACGGTTACCAATTTCTATGAAACTGCTCATAACGCCTCCTTCTGCAATGCATACAAAAGCGGTTCTTTGCCTTCATATTGAACAATCCCCTGAGAGATAAATCCAGCCTTTGAAAAAACCTTAATGGATGCAAGATTATCCTGTTTTATGTAAGCATATATTTCTGAAATCCCTGTTTCCTGAAAAACTCTTTTTGAGGCAATCCGCAAGATTTTACTCCCGAAACCTTTTCCTCTTTGAAGTGGATTAAGGTTGATCGAAGCTGTAGCCAATTGGCCTTCCAACTGAAAGCGGACTAATCCCAAAGTGTTATGGGAATCGTCTGAAGCAATAAATAATATGCTGTTTTGATCATTTAATTTTGATTTAAACCATTTTTCATGTGTTTCCCATGGTATGGAATCGGTTGAAAAAGATACTGACCGTGTGAGCGGATCGTTTGACCATTCATATATTTGTCTGCAATCTGATAGGTCCGCTTTTCTGATACTTATGATGTCATCTTGCATCCATTGGACGATACGCGCAGAACCCTGACCGTCGATCAAACTCCGGCCGAGCCTGACCATTTCTGATCTTTTCATTTGATCGCGCGCTAAATCAGATACCGCTTGCAAAAGGTTATTGGTTTCCAGGCTGGAATGCCAACCCATATTAATCAAAATGCCCTGCTTGTCCATTTCAGACGCGATCAGTTTCTGGTTTTCAGCGCAAATGATCATAAAACCAGGGATCCCAAGGTATGCCAATTCATAGCAGGTGCTGCCAGCGCCAGAAATTGCCAAATCCGCCCATTCCATCCAGCCTCTAAGCAGGGAAGGATCGTCAAACAGGATAATCTTTTCATCTCGTTTATTAAATTCTCTCGCCAAAGATTCCAGTTTTGCTTTGCACTCCCCAATTGCAGAGACAGCGATTTGTAAACCTTCAATTTTTAATCTTTCCAGCGCTTGAACCACCAACAGAGCGAGGCAGTGTGGGTCACTGCCGCCAATCACTACAAGGATTTTCTTCGCTATTTCCGGAATTTCTCTATTTTTCTCATTTATCCTCAAAAATTCACTGCGGAGCAGCGTATAACGGTTCCCCAGTAATAAAATGGCTTCCGGATTGCACTGATAGGATAATTCCTTTGCATATATATTCTGGTTGAGAAGAATATCTGCGTCATATTTTTTCTTGTCTGCCAGGTCATCAATCACCAGCAGCTTGTGCCCCGATTCTCGCACAGCTTTTTGATATTGGATGTCAAAATTGTATCCATCCAAAACGATCCATTCGGCCGCGGTTTCATCGAGAGTATGCATTGTTGTTTTCAGATCGAGGGTATCGGGGTGGGATCTTTCGAGCGCTTTATAAGCAAATCCTTCTGCTTCCAACCGATTGATTAATTCACGGCTGTCACAGTTGCTTAAAAACATGGGTGAATAACCAGCAGCTTTTGATGCCTGCGCCAGCGCCAGGCAGCGCATTAAATGCCCATGGCCAATTTGCTTGCCGGCATCCGCGCGAAAGACAATTATTTTTTCTGTGTTGGATCCCATGTTTCCACATTAGCATTCATTTCAATTAGATGTGGATTGGTGCGCAAGAATTTAAGCATTTCCTTATACGGCAAAATATTCTGGCTAAGGTTCAGACTCTCATACATCATCCTTACAAATTCTAGATCATTTGATGTATCTACTGTCCAGCGTAGATCAGAATTATCCTGCTTATCTTTAACTGAATAGGTCATGAAAAGTTCAGGATGTTCAGCGCGGATGAAAGTTGTGACATGTTCCCGTGCAGATTGGCTTTTTGCCAGGCGGTCAACACGGAACAACGTATCGGCAAACATAACTTCAACATCCAAACCGCGCGGGTACGTTCGTTCAAGTGTATTGGTGGCATAATCACATTTGGCTGAATTCCTGATAAGCGTGTCAATAACCTTATCAATCAAATCAGGATCAATCAAAGGGCAATCTGCTGTCAACCGAACGACAATGTCGGCGTTTGCCTCTTGGGCAGCACCGACAAACCGGCTGAGGACATCCATTTCACTCCCCCTGAAAAACCGCACCTCTAATTTTTTTGCCAGATCTTCAATTGGCTTATCGCTTTTTTCTGTGGTTGTCGCTACGAAGATCTCATCCACAAATTTACAGCGACTGATTCGGCGTAATTGTTGCGCAAGCATGGGCTGGCCGCCAATATCCATTAAAACTTTGCCTGGCAAGCGGGAGGAATTCATACGCGCTTGAAGGATAACGACACATTTTTTGGTCATTTTTTTTGAACTATTCGTTCTTAATAAAAATCCAGTAATTCACATCATCCCAACCCTGTTGTTTACTTAAGAATCCTTCTTTTAATCATTTAAGCTCCGGAAATAATTGGGAATACAAGAGGCCGTAATTTCTTTTAAATAATGCACCACTTTGCTGGTGGTAAGGAACTTCAATTGTCTCCTCGGCAAAGTATTCTGCACAAAGAATATACCGTCGAGAACAGCGTACTACCTCGGCCATGACCAGCGGCAGAGTATCCTCAGGCTGATGAATCAATACTCCCATGGTAAAAACAAGATCAAAAAAGCGGTCGCGGAATGGTAATTCACGTGCAGGACTCCAAAGTGAATTTACTTCAGGAAGTAAATTTCTTAATTCGGATAAAGCCTTGAGATTTATGTCCACACCATAAACATTCTGTGGGGGAAGCAGGGAGGCAATCCACTTTAAATTTCCCCCAAGATTGCAGCCGACTTCAAGAACACTCTTTGAAGGGAATTCTTTTAAAAGGGATTCCCAGAACGGTCCGCGATGATCGCCAACTGATCGGTTTCTTTCAACATAGGCGTCTCCGAACTCTCCATTCCATAGTTGCTCAAGTCTTTTCGCTTCTGAATTGGATTTCTTTTCTTTTGTCATATTTTTTTGTCAATCATTTTTTTGGTTTTTTTATGTTTGTGATTAAGTGCTCTTACAAATATGGCATTTATATTAATTTGAGATTTGAAATTAAAAAATCAAATACCTAATTTTTAAAGTTCAAGACGACTTTTTTTACCGCTGTAATAACATCTTTAACATCGTTATTGGTCATCTTTGGAAAGATTGGCAGACTAATAATTTTTTCATATTCCCCCTCTGCCACTGGCCATTGGCCTTTTTTATAACCCAAGTCTTGATAATGGGGGTGCCATGGAACTGGAATGTAATGGATATTAATACCAAACCCTTCCGCCATCAGGGCGCGGAAGATCTCAGATCTGTCTGCTTTGAGGTGGTTAAGATTAAAACGGATCACGTACAAATGCCAAGCAGGTTCACAATTTGGAATCACTTCGGGAAGAATGAGCTCGGGTATTTGGCTAAATTCCTCATTGTAAGCAGCAGAAATCTCTCTACGGCGCGCGAGGTAGGAATCCAACTTCTTCATTTGGCTTAAACCCAGAGCACAGCCGATGTCTGTCAAACGATAATTAAACCCAAGATAGAGCATTCTGTAAAACCAGGGTTGCTCCTTGGAGCGATGATTGAAGTCCAAATCAATACCATGGCTCCGAAAATTGCGCATGCGGATGGCCATATCATGGTCATCAGTCACAACCATGCCCCCTTCACCAGTTGTAATATGTTTTACCGGGTGAAAACTGAAAGTGGTCAATTCATTCAGTGAGCCTACCTTCCGACCATGGTAAGTTGCACCAAGGGAATGCGCGGCATCTTCGATGATGGCCAGGTTATGTTTTTCCGCAATCAAGCGCAGGGCGTCATAATCGCAGGGCTGCCCGGTGTAATCCACGGCTACTATGGCTTTAGTTCTTGGTGTTATTTTTCTTTCAACATCCTCGGGATCCAGATTCATGGTGCCGGGCAATATGTCAGCAAAGACAGGAGTTCCCCCCAGGTACAGAACGCAGTTTGAACTTGCGGCAAAGGTCATGGGGGTTGTGATGACTTCATCGCCGGGCTTGATTCCAGCGCCGAAAGCCGCCACATGCAGCGCAGCAGTTCCCGAATTGACTGCCACCCCATACTTAGCACCAGAAAATTCAGCCACTGACTTTTCAAACGCCTCAATATTTGGACCCATGGTCAAGAAATCGCTGCGCAAAACTGCTTCAACAGCTTGAATGTCATCTTCATCAATCCATTGGCGCCCGTAATTGAGTTTGCTGGTCCTGACTGGTGTTCCACCATCAATTGCTAATTTCATCTTTTGAAACTCCCTAAAGAAAGACTGGTCTCAGAAAAAAATAAACATTAAATTATAAATCAAATCATTGATTGAAATTGTGGCAGAAAATTATTTTCCTTTTTTTTCATTATTGAGCGAAATAATGCTGGCATATCTACAAATTTGAATTGTAGATGAATGGAGAACACAGGGACGCACTCAGGACTGACTCATAAAATTACGAAAAGCTCTTTTGTTTCAAAGAATTTTATTTTAAATCCATCAAATTGCTGATTCTTTTAAAGTCGTATGTATCCAAAAAACTTCGTTTTTTATCAGAGTTTAATGGAGTGAAATCCGGGATCTGGTCCAAGTCCAGCCTTTCAGCAACGCCAGTTTTCAGGATCACTTCGCATTTTTTCTGATATTTTGGGATAAAAAGCGAAAAAATCCTAAGGTTATAGAGAGTTGCTTCAAATAATACAGTTGAATAGACACTGATCAGTACATCAGCCTTGGAAAATAATTGGTAAATATCTGCTTCCTCTAAAAAGATCATTTGGTTATCAACAACTTCCGAAAAAATACGCCCGTCCTCTGATGGGTGTAGCTTGATGATTATCTTGTATTTATCTTTATCCAATTTGGTTTTCAAAAAATTTATGTAACTCAGTAAATAGGGCTGCATGATCCCATCTGAAGCAATCAAGATTGTAGTCTTCCAGTTATCTCTTCGATAGGAAGAATCAATCTTAGGCAATTTTTGATAATAGCCGATGTTTATTATGGAAGATTCTTCAAAGAATTTTCCATCGATTAATGTTTTTTTCCAGAATTCACCATAAACGCCAATTTTGTCCGGAAGAGACCATTTCCTGAATGCTGCAATGAATTCTGGTTTGACCGTTGGATTGTTATAGTATTGATGGCTTGACAATATCTGGCCGTGCATTAATTCAATCACCGGGATACTCAGCTGCCTGCAGGCAGCTATGAATGCATGCTTTGAATAATGGCAAGTTAGCAAGACGGATTTTGGTTTGACCCTTCGTAAAAGGAATTTAAAAAAAATATAGCGGGTAGAAAATTCAAGTAATTTCGTCACGCATTCATCATCAGAAAATCCAAGAATTTTCAATTTATTTTTTATGCGGATATTAAGATCTTTAATATCTTTTTTATGAAAGGTCTTAAAGATATTTTTATAAAAAAAGAATTGGTGTGAAATCATCAATAATTAAATTAGGGCTGAATATCTTGCCCTTTATAAAGTCTCTTCTATCTTGAAGGATCAAAACCTTCTTTGGGCCAATGTCCCTTACGATGTTGAAATTAAAGAATCAAAATAGGAATTACCTTCCTTGATAATGCGGTTTGAATTTCCATAGAATATGAATTCTTTTTGCCTGCCAGCAAGGAAATACACTAATTTGAAAAAGGATGTGACAACCAATAATGGATTACTTTAAGAATCATTGTTTAAGGAGTCCTTTTTTATGAACAGGTTTGTTAAGCTGATCCCTCTCCCTGACCAGACTATGGTCATAAAAATACTTGGCGATATTCATTCCCAGGTAATTAAAATCTTCCGGATTATCAAAAACCTCCGAGAATACAGGCAGCGGAGCTTTATGCAATTTTTGTTCTTTTTTTATTGGTTTTTGGTCCATCGGCGAAATGAAAAAAGGATTTATTTTTATGGTGTATCAGTATTTCAGAAAACATTGGCCCTGAATTAATGAATTTATTACGGCGCTGATTATAATCAGTTATCAAATCAAAAGTTGGCATAAACTTTCCAGCCAATCCCCAAATCTCGTTTGCGCAGTTATAATTTTTAACAATGAGCATCCCATTAAAAGACCAGGCATTAAATCGCTGCCGGCAGCTGTTGAGCGAGATCAACCGCGATCCCGCCTCATCCGCTTATGGCTGTTTTGACCGGCGCTATTGGGCCTGGAAGCTGACCGATTTTCCCGAGGCCACCTTTCAAAGGAATCTCGCCGCCCTGAGCTGGTATTTCAGGCAGCCGCAGCCAGGATTCCAGCCCGCTTATGCCATGGAAATCCTGAGGTCCGGCCTTGAATTTACTTTCAAAATTCAGCACCGGGATGGCTCTTTTGACCAGGCTTATCCCCATGAGCACAGTTTTGGGGCAACAGGGTTTTTATTGCCGGATCTGATCACAGCCTATCAGGCTATCAAGCAAGATTGCGGTGAGGCTGGCAGATCGCTTTTTGAAAACGGCTTGCGGCGTGCCGCCGATTTTCTGGCGCGGCATTCCGAGCAGCATGGCCTGATCTCCAATCATTTGGCAGGCGCAGCCCTCGGGCTTTTCAAGGCGGGCGCATTATTTGATGAAAAGCGCTACGCAGCAAAAGCCCATGACCTGCTGGATTTTATCCTGGGCAAGCAGTCGGGTGAAGGCTGGTTCCCGGAATATGGCGGCGCGGATCCCGGGTACCAGACGCTGTGCATGCACTACCTGGCCCAGATCTACCAGCTTGAACCTTCCAGGGCCTTGAAGGGCGCGCTGGAGCGGTCGCTGGCCTTTCTGAAATACTTCGCCCATCCCGACGGCACTTTCGGGGGCGAATACGGCAGCCGCCGCACGGAGATTTATTATCCGGGCGGCATTGCCCTGCTGGGGGGTGAATTTCAGGATGCCGCCAGCCTGCAGCATTTCATGCTGCCCTCCATAGAAGCAGGGAACACCGTTACCCTGGCCGATGTGGACATGGGCAATACCGCCCCGCTGCTCACCTCAACCATAATCGCTGCGGAATGTAAGTCTTTCAAAAACAAGGCACCAGGCCTGCCTTTTCAGGAGCCTTTGGTCAATCAGGAGTTCCCGCAAGCGGGCATCGCCCTGCGTTCGCGTCAGAAATATTATCTGGTTTTGGGCTCATCCAACGGGGGCGTGGTCAAGGTTTTTGACAAGCGCTCGGGAAAACTGGTCCTTGATGATTGCGGCGTATTTGGTCTGGATGAAAACAACCGCAAACTCACGACCCAGGCCACCCGGCTCGATAATCCGATGCGGGCAAATGAAAATACCCTGGCATGTGAAAGTGATTTTTACGCCTTGACCGACACGCTCCCAAATCCATTCAATTACCTGCTGCTGCGCATCCTGAACCTGACGCTGATGCGCATCGGCTTCTTAAATGAAGCCGTAAAAAAAGTAATGGTCGGCTTGCTCATGAAAAATCAGGCGCGCGTCAACATGACCAGAAAACGCGAGATCATCCTTAGCCCAAATGAGATTGATAACCGATACGATAACGAAGCCCGGCAAAATGCGGTTGAAATCATTAACGCAGGGGTTCAAGTTCACAGCCATCCATATGGCTTCGGCCCATTATTTCACACCATCGCAGGCGGCACCGCCGGAGGCACAGGTCCTGGACCATGCCGCGTTGAACAGCGCCGGTGCGCTGCAGGTGAAGAAGGTGATCTCATTTGAAAAAGCCGCCTTGAAAAGCAAGCCATGAAAAATCCGGCTTCAGTCTCCATTGATGTCGACACGCTGTCCTCAATTTACAAGGGCCAGGGCTTGACGCGCGCCGGCGGGTATACCTTCGCGGAATTGCGCGCGGGGCTGGAGGCGATCCAGCAGTTTTTTGACCCATATAAAATCAAGACTACGCTCTTTATGGTCGGCAATGATTTTATCCCGGAAGCCAATCACGCCGCCATCCGTTCAATTATCGCGAACGGGCACGAGCCTGCCAACCATTCCATGACGCATCCGCAGGGGTTCCGCTGGCTGAGCCCTGAAGCGAAAACCAGGGAAATCAGGGATATGGCAGCATCTGTGAAAAAATCACCGGCCTTCGCCCGATTGGTTTCCGCTCGCCGGGATGGAACATCGATGATGAGACCCTGCCCATCCTGAAACAACTGGGATATAAGTACGATTCTTCGGTTTTCCCGACCCCCCTGATGCCTGTGATGAAATTTGCGCATTGGGCATCCATGTCTGGCCAGGCGAAAGTCAACCGGACAACCATGGGCCAGTGGCGCTACAGCCTGGCGCCCATTACGCCATACCATACCGGCCAAAAATCCCTGGCATCGAAAGGGGCGGGCGGCATCATCGAATTTCCCGTTTCGGTAACGCCCATCCTGCGCATTCCCTTCTTTGCCACCCTGCTGCTGATGACCGGCAACAAATTCTACAAATTGCTTTACAAAGCGTCAAGCGAGCGGGGCTGCCTGTCCACTTTCAGATGCACCTCTCGGATTTCGTGGATTACAGCATGCCGGAACTGGAAAACCAGATGCCCGCATCGCGGCAGGGAGCCTACATCCCCAAAGCCCTGGGCACGCCGCTTAAAAAGAAACTGGAAACCTTTAAAGCCCTGTTTGATCTGATGACAGCCGATTACGACTTCATGACCCTGAAAGAATGGGCCGGGAAGATGGGAAATTAAAATGATCCCCAGGTTCAAACCCTTCATCGGAAAAGAAGAACTGCTCTCCCTTTTTCAAATCAAGAAGAATGCCGTGCAGGCTTTTGAAACAGAATTTGCCGCCGCGTTTTCTTCAAAGTTTGCCCTGGCATTCCCCTACGGCCGCAGCGCCCTGTGGGCATTCTTTAAAGCGATGGGGATCGAAGGCGCTGAAATCGTACAGCCGGCGTATACATGCTCGGTGGTCGGGCATGCGACCGTGCTCAGCAATAATATTCCGGTCTTTGTGGATATCAGTCTGAATGACTACAATATGGACCTGGACCAGCTTCAAAAAGCCATCACCCCAAAGACGCGGGCTGTGATCCCCACCCACCTTTTCGGCTGCCCGATGGACATTGATGCAGTCGCGCAGATCGTGCATGAGGCTGAAAAGCGATTTGGGCACCGCATTTACACCATCCAGGACTGCGCGCATTCTTTCGAGGCGGAATGGCAGGGAAAATCCGTGGTCAATGCCGGCGATGGCGCCCTGTTCGGCCTTAATATCAGCAAGCAGCTCACCTCCATTTTCGGCGGCATGTTCAGCACGAAGGATGCCGAAATCGCCGAAAAATTGGAAACCTGGCGGGAAAACAATTATTCTGAAAAAACGCTGGTCGAAAAGTTAAGGAGGGCAGCCTATCTGCCGGCTGCGGCCTTTGGATTCAACGATCTTGTTTACGGGATCACCTATTGGCTGCAGACCAACACCAGCCTGCTCACCCAATTGACGGACGCGTATCATCTGGATGAAAAAATCCATTTTCCGCCGGATTATTTGAAACGCCTTTCAGCGGTGGAAGCAAAGGTGGGGCTGGCGCAACTGAAAAAATACAGCACCATAAAATCCAGGCGCAGAGCACTCGCAGAGGCGTATTTCAGCCGATTGAAAGTGCCGGCTGCATGGATCATGCCCCCTCGAATTGAAGGATCCACCTACTCTCATTTTGTGATGCGCGTTCCTGACCGCGACCAGATCATGGCGCGCAGCGCACGGCGGGGCGTTCAACTGGGCCAATTAATTGAATACAGCATGCCGCATCATCCAGCTTATCAGCAATACGCAAAAGATAAAAACTTCCCAAACAGCCTCTTATGCAGCCGCTCACTCATTAATTTACCGATCCATCCTGGCTTGCGCTGGAAAAATATTGAAAAAGTAATTGATGCTGTTTCCCATATATAATAACGACCTAAATTAACTATTGGAGAAATGCATGGACGAAAAGAGCTTCAGCACGAAACAATCATCCTCATCCAAAGATGTGCTTGATTTTTATGACCTTTACGCGGCATCCTGGGATGAGCGTTTCGGCACCACAGAAAGCGTGAAAGCGTTCCATAAAATCAGGTTCGAGTCTTTCATAAAATTAGCCGGCCTTGACAAGGGGAAGACCTGCGCAGAACTTGGCGTTGGAACCGGGCCTTACGTCACCGAAATAGCGCCCCTGGTAAAGAGCCTGATTTGCGTGGATGGCAGCCAGGGGATGCTGGATGTTCTGGAAAAGAAAGTCAGCCAATTAAAAAATGTCCAGCTCAAACAAATTGATTTATCCAAACCTCTTGGTAAAACACCCTTTAAAGCCGATGTGATTTATTTTTTCGGCCTGATCGAGCATGTCATTGACATTGACACCCTCATGGAGAATTGCAGGCTGATGCTGAACAGCGGCGGAAGGATCGTTGTCATTTCATCCAACGGGCTGAGCCCCTGGTATCACGGCATCCGAAAACCCTTCCGCGGCGGAATTCACTGCACCTCGGATAAGTACTATTCCCGCAACAGCCTGGGAAAGATCATGCAGGCGCATGGTTTTAACGAAAAACAATGCCTGTATTGGGGATTTTTCCCCGCCGGCGTCAAAGGGATGCTCTATCAATTTTTCAAAGCCGCAGGTGCGATCATTGAAAAAACGCCGCTCAAGAAATTTGGCGGCGGAATGACCATCAGTTATGAATCCGCATGACAGCAATTTAACATCGGACTATTACAACGCGCACTGGAACAGCTTCGCCAGCCGCCACTATCCGCAGGCGAAGGTAATTCAGGCTGAGCGCTTTCTCTCTCCCGTCATTAATATCATTAAATCCAAACCATAAAATACTGGATGTGGGATGCGGGGATGGCGTTCATTGGCATTACCTGAAAAAAATCAAGGGGCTGCCCATTCACTTTACAGGCGTTGATATCGCCCTGCAGCCGATTGAATTCCTGAAGAATAATTCATCGGATCAGCATGATTCATTTATACAGATGAACGCGTGCGAGCTGCATTTTGAGGATGATAGTTTTGACTTTGTCTTTGCCTATGGGGTGATCGGCTATACCGAGGATCCAGCCAGGGCTTTTAAAGAAATGGCGCGTGTGTGCAAGGCGGGAGGCTATGTGGGCATCTTCTCCCCTGAAATTAAGGGTATCAGCAAAGCCATCCTGGATGCTGCCCGCAGCGCTGCCAGTCTTTTTGGCAGAAGAGGCAAGCAGGTTCTCGCGGATATTTTGGTTCCATTTTTTGGATTGGCACCCAGTGAATCGGGCATCAATTTGAGAAATGCAACCTGGCGGCAGGTGCGTGAAGTGATTTTGACCGATATCGCGCCGCCTCATTTAGCCATCCTGCCACATCATGACCTGGTGAACTGGTTTAAGGAAAGCAACCTTGAAATCATTTTCGATGACAAGCAAATACGCAGCATCGTTTGGGGAAGAAAACCGGAAAGCGCAGCAGCAGGATGAAAAAAGAAAAAAACAGCCAGCCAACAGCCCACGACCTGGAAGTGTGGCGTTATGCCCAGGAGGAGCTATTCAATTACCTGTATAAGGGCGTGGCCGGCTGGTTCCAGATTCAAGGGCACCGCGTGCTGGGTAAATGGTCCGCGGCGCAGCAAACCAGGCATGTCCTGGAAATAGGCTGCGGCCAGGGCCACCATGTTATTTACAGCGGGCACACGTATCACAACTACATCGGCCTGGAAATCCGCTATGATTTTATAGAAGCGTTCAAACAGCGGGACGCTGAAGCCAGGGCAATCAACGGCAACGCGTTTCGCATGCCTTTTGAAGATAATTCCATTGATTGCATCCTTTCAATTTATATTTTCGAACACCTGCACGAATTAAAGGACTGCCTGATTGAAATTAAGCGCGTGCTGAAAAAAGACGGTGCGCTGCTGGTCGCGCTGCCAGCTGAAGGTGGTTTTTTGTATAAATTGGGCCGCGCCCTCACCAGCAAAAGATACATGGAGAAGAAGTTCGGTTTTGATTATGACGCGATCGTCCGATATGAACATGTCAACCAGTATCCGGAAATTGCGCGGGCGATCAAGGAAGTTTTTCCCATCAGCAGAAAGCAGTTCATCCCCTTCTTTTTCCTGCCCTCATACCATCTTAATGCGGTGGTCTGCCTGGCGGCAAAAAATCAATAATGAGCATTAATCACTACCGCTCTTGCGCTTGAAAATCCGCAGGTAAGCGGCAGGTTCACAGGGATCAAGCGTGCTGGTATGCTGGTATTCATCGAATTCATCAGGATTTAAAATGCCCTGCCACACCGCCACCATATTGGTGTTGGAATTGATGATGAAATCATCACTGCCGCGCCAGTCCAGCACTGATTCTTCATTGAAGTAACCCGCCTTTTCGAGCAGATCCCTGTCGCCGCCGCGGCGGTAGGAATAAATACCGTTCAACTGAGGCGGGTGAATATCTGCTTCGGTCAAATAAATCAGGGGCGTTACAACGCTCCCGGCAGCCCAATAGAGGCTGCTGCCTTCCGGAACGCTGGCCTGCAGCTCCCCGCCCACTTTTTCATAGGCGCCGATAACATCGCCGCCGCAGGCATTCTCCGAGGGCGGCATCCCAAGCAGGGCGGTTGGCGTAAGGATAAACCCGGCGCACAGGAGCAGAATTAACAAAATGCGCTGAAAACTGCCGGATTGCTTTGACGCTTGATAATCGGCTGACAGCAAAAGCCGCCAAAATCAATACCGAAAGACAGAACCGAACCGATCGCAGGCGGGATGAAAACCAGCAATTTATCGTAATCGATCCCAAAGCGGTTGGCGAAAAGCGACCACAATTCCGCGCTGCCGGACTGGAGCTGGCCGCCTTTCACGCGCGGGATGGGCAGCGCCAGAATCTTGGGCCCCAGGGTTTCAATGCTGCCAACAAACAGGCCGGTGACAAGGATAACCACAATTATGGCAATTAATAACCCCGGCAATCGTGGTTTTCTCTCAACCAGGTTGCTGATGCCCAACAGCGCCAAGACGGCGCCAATCGGGAAGAAAAAGGTGATGTAGGTGGGAAAACAATACACGCAGTAATTTGTCAACAATGAAGCCCAGGCATGAATCAGGAACAGGAACAAGAAAAGAACGCTCAAGCTGAAAGCCATCTTGCGCTCAAATTTGGATTGCCAGGCATCCTTTTTTAGCAGCAGCAGAAAACTAATGATGGTTCCCACCAAAAGGATAAAGTGATAGCGAAGCGCCGTAAAAAATGAGGTAACGCGCAGCATGACATCCACTTGAGGCGCCCACACCTGTTTGCCGCCCCCTGAAACCAGGCCCATGCTAAATTTGTAGCGAATAAAGCGCGGAATCCATGAAAACCATAAATTCATTATTTCCGGGTAGAACAAGGCATGCACAATGACCAGAGGCAGAAGCGAAAAAGCCACAGCCAGCCAACCGGCGCGCCTGCCCTGCAGCCAGAAGGCATAAATCCACACGAAAGGCAGAAGGAAAATCATATTCTGGCGCGTTAAAATGGTCAGGGCGCACAGCAAAGCGCCGGCAGCAACCTGCCAGTCTTTACGGGCTTCACCCAGCAGGCATACCAGCATCCAGGTTATCAGGCAAGCCACGATCCCCTGGGAGATGGCCTGCACATTGGTCTGGATGAAGGAGGGATTTATCACCAGGGCGGAAATACCCAGGAGCGCCCACCATTTGCCCCGCAATCGCCGCATGACCAGCCAAAGGCCAATTAAAGTAAGCAAAGTGATGAAAATCGCGAAATAGCGCCCGGCCATTAATCCGGGGCCGAACAACACCTGCCCAACGCCCGGTATGTAATATGCCAGGGGCATGTTGTTGGTCCAGGGGCCATATTCTTCAAATGGAACGTATCTGCCGGTAAGGTAGTAATAGCCCTTGATCAGGTAAGAACCTTCATCCACCCGGGAGGGAAGCTGGTGGGCGGCAGAGAGAGCCAGGATGAAAAATACGGCTGCCACGGCAGCGGCAAGCAGCCAGTAGGCCAGCGGATGGGCAGCTATCTTCTTAAGTGCACTTTTCATTTTCTCCGGTTCCCTGCGAATTCATGACCTATTTTATTAAGGTTTAAAGGATACCTGCCCTGAAAGTATTTCCGAAGATATCAGCAGTTCAGGTTCCTGCCCTTCAATGACCACCACTTGCGCCTCAAATTTAGGCTTGCTGACGCCCACCGCATACACAACAGCGCCATTTGGAAAACGCGCTGATTCATTATCCGATTTAATATACACCTTGCCATTCCGGATTCCGATCAGGCGGAAGACCAGCCGCGCGTAAGGCATTTTGCCGAACCAGGGATCGTAGGTGCGGTCGTAGAAACCTTCATTAACCTTGAAATAGCGCGGGTAGATGCCAAAGCCCTGCAATACCTGCGTGCTCTCGGCCAGGCAAAACTCGGAAAAATCCTCCGCGAGTGCAGCATGTTCGGACTGCATGATCTGTTCTTTTACCGTTTGGCAGGCACTTGATTGGGTATATTCCTTAATCAAGGGGGGCAGCAAACTTTCCCGCAGCGGAATTGCCGCTCCCATGAAAACAAACAATACCGCAAACGCGGCATAGGCCGCCCATCCGCGGGGTTTGGATTGCAGATCGGGCGGATAAGCCGATAACCAGGGAGCGGCTGAAGAAAGATCCCAGCCAGCCGCTTTTCGAAAAAGCCACAGCATTACTTCAACCAAGCCCAGGGCATACAGGGCATAAAACATCCAATCCACGGGCAAGATAAAGCGCCAACCCGAAATGCGCACCACTGCCGAGCTGAGGCTGTAAACGAAATGCAGTCCCAGCAGCGCCACAACCGCCCAGGGATTTCTGCGGAAGACTAGCCGTGAAACCCAGGGCAATCAGAGCGGCATTTGCCAGAAAGACCAGCAGATTGGCCGCGTTGCGCTGCGCATAGACCTCTTCCCAGAAAGGATCACCCACAGCCAGGTAATTGAGCAGCGGCTGCTGGTTGCCCAAACGAATGGGCATCACCAGGAAGGAGGATATCTCATTGCGCATAAAATTATCCATCACGAAATCGGCGACATCGCCAAGGTTATTCAACAGCAGAGAACTGATCACTTCCTTGTTTTGGTCAATAGCCTCATCCTGGGGCAGATTAAAGGCAACGTCTTCTTCAACATCTATCCCTTTCGTCAGGAAATTAGCCAGTGCTTTGGATGAGGCGGGATTATCGACCCAGTAAACGCCGGTGATCGAATGGTTGCGCAGCAGCACCGGCGTGATGACCAGCCCAAGCGCCACCAGCATGATTGCCGCCGAGAGCAGCATGGTTTTGAAGTGTTTGAAATACCGTATCACAATGAGAATAAGGGCAAAAGGCACCAGCGCCATGGTCTGGATGCGGGTGAGGATGAAAGCGCCCAGCAATCCGCCGATGATGAATTCATGCCCGCTCACCTTTTTGCCGCCGGCCTTGAACCAGCGGATAAGCACCAGGGCCAGAACACCCGCCAGAAGCGCAGCCGGCATATCCGAGAGCAGCAGTTTGGTGCTGGAGACGTTCGCGATATTGGAGCCCTGGATGCCGGTCACCTCGCGCAGGATGGCGAACAAAGCCAGGGCAATGCCTCCCAGGCGGCTGTGCAATTCCCTGCCAATCTGATAAAGCACTACCGGGAAAAAGGCGACAAGCAGCGTTTGCAGCAGGATAAGGTTGTTATAGTTGAGCCCCGTAACGGCATGCAGCAGCGCCAAAAAAGTGACATATAGGGGCTTGGAAATCACCGCACCTTTAAAACCATAATAAACATATAGCGAGTTGTAATCGTACTGCTCCGCATCTGAAAACGGGTATTTTTCAAAATTGGGCGCCTGAACCGGCGGTGCGAAATAGTTATTTTTGGGCAGCGGCAGGCTCATCCACAGCGTGACCGCCATCAGCCATAAAACCAGCATGACAACCAGGTCTGCTTTAACGCGCAAAGCCGGGCGCGACTCCCTGGGCACGCGCGACCAGGCAAAGGCGGCCGCCATCAGCAGCGCCAGCATGCCGGCGGCATACCAAATCTGCCCTTCCAGCAGCGGGGCGCCCAGCGAAATGATGGAGACGCGCACGGGGTCTTTACCCCAGCCGGTGGCTTCAATCAGGATGAACCCGGCCAGCAGCACTGCCAGGGCGGCCAGAAAAACGCCTGCGGGAAAGCTGCGTTTTTCAAGCTTTTTTTCACGGGCAGCAGGGTAAATAATCAGCGGCACCGCAAGCATGCCTTCCAGGCCGAGCAGAAAAGCACTGGCCAGCAGCGGCAGCAGGCGGATGTAGGCGCCCAGGTCGGGAAAGAAGCGCAGAAAATGGAAGAGGAAAGCAAAACTCCAAACCGCAGCCGCAAGCAGAAATCCGCCGCCCGCAAGAAGCAGCGCGGTTTGCGGCTCCTTTTTTTCATCCGCCAGCCAGGCTCGCCAGCCCGCCTGCCGTTTCAAGCCCAGGCGGAGCAGCAGGGCGCCCAGGAGCGGCAGCGCCAGAACCAGCAGCAGCATCAACCGGCGCAGCGAATAGCCCAGCAAAACGGCATTGCCGGGTTCCTTGGGGATTAAAAGCAGCCACAAGAGCGTGGCAAGGCTTTGGATGACGATGATACCGGCCAGAGAATTGATTTTGTTCAGCTTGCGCTGAACTTTTTCAGGGGAAGAGTTCATTTGGTTTAATTATCCGTTTTAATTATGACTTAAATTTTTGCCGGCTGCTCATTCAGAAGCGAGCGGTAGATTTGCAGCAACTTATCCATTTCGCGTTCAGCATTAAAACCTTGGCCAGTTTCAATGAATTACGTTTGAATTCATTAATTTCCTCAACTGAAAGCGCATTTAACATCGCCGCCATATCTGCGGCTGTTTGGGAAGATGAAATCTTGCCGATGCCGTTGGCAGTGATGACTTCCATCATGCTGGGCAGGGGGGAAACCACAATGCCGAGCCCGGCCATTATAAAATCAAAAAATTTATTGGGCAACGAGTAGACATGATTCATTTGGAGAACGATCAATAACGGCAAGCCCAAATCAAAGCGCTGAATAAAATTGATGATTTCCGAGGTGGGCACCGGCTCCCAAAACACAACCTTATTGGGAGCAACGCTCTGCGCCAGTTTTTTCAGTTTTTGGATATACAGGTCATCATCCTTGGAGACCAGTACAAAATTCAACTGGTACCGGTTATCGGTCAAGGCAATCATGCGCACCATCTCTTCCAGGTATCTGCCGGGGATGGCATGCCCATGGTGAACGATGTTGATTTTGTCATTGTGCACAGGATGAAAGGGCGTTTTTTGGTATGCAGTGGTGTTGAGGATGATTTGCGGAGTGAGGCCGAACTGGCGTGTGTATAAATCCCGGATGCCGGAGGAAACAGTGATCATCCTGTCAGCCTTGTCCAAATAGCGCCTGAAAAGATAGGATTTAAAGGGTTTTACGAAAACACGCCAGGCCGGGCGGTCGGATTCCTGCTCCGGGCTGAACTCATGCGCGTCAAACAAAATGCGCGCGCCCGACCGCGCAGTGCCTTCCACCGCAACCGGAAGGGAATCCCAGTCATTGGCATGGATGAGGTCAAAGCTGCTCTGCCGGATCAGGTCAGCCGCCTGGCGGTATTCGGGCTTGAGCCAGAAAGCCGCGCTGTAGGCCTGCGGCGCAAGGCGCCCGCTGATCAATAACAGGTAATATTTGGCCAGGTAGGAAAACGAGCGCGTGTTTTTTTCAAGGCGCGAAAAGCGCACGCGCTGTGGCGGCTGCCAGTTGCCATAGCCGAGGACGTGCACCTGGAAATGCCTGCGCGCCATTTCAATTTCGCGCAGAACGCGGCTATCACGGGAAATTTCAGAAAAAGAAATGATGCAAACGGTTTTGTTTTGCGAAGATTGTTTCAAAAGGGTTTCCTATCCTGCCAGCTGGCTGTATATTTTGAGTAATTTTTTGGATTCGGTTTCCGCGTTTAGCGTTTTCGCCAGGCGCAGCGAGTTCTTCTTGAAGCGGTTGATCTGCTGCGGGAGCAGCGAATTTAATGCCGAAGCGACTGATTCAACCGAAGCCTGTTGTGCCACGATCCCGATTTCGTTTTCGCTGATCATCTTTTCCATCATATAAGCCGGGTAGGCTACAACGCCCAGACCGGCCATGATGAAATCAAAGAGTTTATTGGGCAGGGCATTTTGATGATTGAGGTTATCCGCCCGCAGCAAATGGATGCCCAGGTCATACTGGTTCAGCGTTCTTGGAATATCGCTCGGTGCGAGGGCTTCATGAAAAGTGACGCGCTGATAATTTATCGCGCCGGACGATATCCTGCAGCTCCTGCAAATAACCCGCATCTTTGGCGACCAGGTAGAAATCGAGCGAAAAGCGCTCATCTATCTTCTTTCATCAGGTAAATTATTTCATCCAGCGACCTGCTTTTTTCAGCCAGGCCGTGATGCACAAGGCGGATGCGCCCCGCATCCACCGGCCTGTAAACAGCAGGGTAATAAGCGGGCGCGTTATAAATAACGGACGCCTGCAGGTTGTAATTCTCTTTATAAAGCGCAACGATCCCTTCCGAAACTGTAAGCATGGCATGCGCCGCAGGCCCAAAGCGTTTCAGCAGACCCGAGCGGTAAGCCTTAAAGAAAAATTCAGAGGTTTTATTGCGGTAACCCTGACCGGGGCTGTATTCATGCGCGTCGAAAAGCACCTTGCCGCCGCCCTCGCGGGATAAGCGCACGGCCAGCGGCAGGGCATTTAAATCGTTGGCGTGGATGAGGTCGAAGCGCCTGCCTTTTAAGGCATCATAGGCCTCGCGGTATTCGCGGCTGCCCCAGTAAAACTTCTCAAAATAGCTCAAGTCCAGCTTGCCCAGGCACAGCTGCCATAATTTTTGATAAAACGGGCTGCGGGTTGCCCCGCTGCATGATCTGGATATAGTCCACATCCTGCGGATGGTCCCACGCGCCGTAGCCGGCGACGGTTAAGGAATAAAAAGGCCGCGCGGCCGTGATCTGGCGCAAGACGCGGCTATCCCAGGCGATATTTGAAAAGCTTAAAATGCAGATACTTTTTTTCATGGATGCTGGCAAAATAAAAACCAATTATAAAAATCATAGGGAAAAATGGATTATTTAAGGATCCATTCTCAATGCTGTTCTATTATAAACAAAGAATTTCCTCGGATATTGCGATCTATTATTTCTTTATTCCATTAAAATAAAAATCACTTTTCACTTAATTTTTTTTTCTTGAAGCCGAAAAAAATATCAGAGGATAAAGACTTAATCAAATAATAAAATCCACTCCCAATTTTTTCAATAAATGTAATCGGGAGTGGAAGAATTAATTTATTTTATTCCACTTAAGGATTATTCTTAATTAGTAACCTTAATTGTTTTGATCTTTCAATATTCTGCTTGCGAGTGACGCACCATCCAGACCATGAAAACTTAATGCTTCTTGGGGCGTACCGCAGGAGGGATAACCTTCTACAGCATATTTATTGAATTGACGATCGCAAATAAGTTCGGATTCCATTAACTTGTTCAGTAAGACATCGCCCAAACCGCCAACCGGAGCATGATCCTCTAAAACAAAAATACTTTTTGCCGGGAGGATCGTTCTTTAACCAATTCATTTCAATCCGGTTCAGCCAGGGCATATTAATTACTTTCAATTTATATCCCTTCTCGTTTAGAATCTCGCTTGCCAACAGCGCCTCATTCATCATCACCGGACCGTAAGCAAAAAGTATTGAATCACTTCCTTCCGTCAGTGAAACGCCGCACCCATAGGTGAGCGTGTAATTTTCAGGTAATTGAATCTTTCTCGGAGAAGGACCGATGGCCAAACGAATGGCGCAGTTCTCTGTGGCGTGCTCGACGCAATATTCCACGACCATACGGGTTTCTGCTGCATTGCAGGGCTGGAGGATGACACAGTTGGGGATTGAATTGAAAAGGGAAATATCCCGGATACTCTGATGGGACTTTCCCGGCCCGGCCGGGATCAAGCCAGCATAATGCAGCGCATAAATGATCTTGGTTTTTTCGCTGGCATTGTTATAAATCTGTTCATTAGATCGGGATGACAAGAAACTGGCGAATGAATTGACAACAGGCAGCAAGCCTTGCCGCGCCAACCCGCCCGCCATTGAGACCATATCCTGTTCAGCAATGCCATTTTCAATAAAACGCTCAGGGTAAGCTGTTCTCAAAATCCCGCACCTTGCAGTCAGAAGCCAAATCCGCATCCAGAATGACCAGATCGCTTCTTTTTGAACCAAGTTCCAATAATACCTGACCATAGACACGGGAAACAAATTCATCCGTGACCTTGGCTGACATTCGCTCCTGGATAGCCTGACTGAGCGGTTCCCCGTCCAGATTGACCTGCGGGCTGGAAAATTTCTCTGGAGGCACTTCTTTCAGTGCAATGGAAGCAAGGTTGAGGCGGTCGGTTTTCTTGTTGATTCGCTCGATTAATTCATGATAACCAAGCTCAAAGTTGGCGTCGTCTGGCGCACCCGAATGCCAGGGATACAAACCCTTGGCAGATTTCAGTGCATTGGGGTGTTCCATAAATGAGATGCCCTTGCCCTTAATGGTGTCAGCAATTAATATTTGAGGCTTTCCCTTGATTTTTTTAAATTCAGTCAGCACTCTCTCGATCTGCTTAAAATCATGACCATCACACCTGGCAACATGCCAGCCAAATGCTTTAAATTTTTCTTCAAGATTCCCCAAGTTTAAGATTTCGTCCACCAATTTATCAGACTGGACTTTATTATGGTCAACAATAACGGTCAAGTTGTCTATTTTCTGCTGTATCGCAGCCTGCAAGGCTTCGTAGTTTTGACCTTCCTGCAATTCACCGTCGCCAGTCAAAATATAGACTCTTCCCTGGCGTTTGAGATATCGTTTCGCCCAAGCGGCGCCACGCCCCTTGGATATTCCCATTCCGAGTGATCCCGAATTAGATTCAATGCCTGGTATGCCCACATCTGGGTGGCCATCCAATCCACCCAATCGCCTTAATTTTAAGCAATTTTGATTCATCCAAGAAACCTAACGAATGAAGGACGGAATACTGACCTGGAACATCATGCCCTTTGGATGAAAAATAAATATCACGGTCCGGGGAGTTCAATCCAACTTTTTCAATATTCATTTCCTGGTAATATAGCCAAACCACAATATCCATGGCGCTAAAGGATGACCCGAGATGGCCTGATCCCGCGCGTTTGATGGAAGCGAATGTATTTGCGCGGCACATATCCGCGATTAGTGCAAGTTTCTCGTATTTATCGATCTCCGCGTTTCTGATGCGCTGGAATTCAGCCTGAGGAATAATTTTCGTTATGACCATAAAAGCCTCTGATTATCAATTTTTGTAGACTTTCCCGCAATTTCTTTTTTTGAAATGATGTGTTTCTATTTTGTTTTTACTTCTGGCAGCCTGGCTTCCCCATCTTTAACCAGTCTTTCAGCCAATTCCCAGTCATAAGGCTGATTAATATCAAAACCTTCATAGCCTTGTGTGAGGAATGGCATAATTACTTTGCCGGCAATTGAATGGTCTTCAAAAACTACGCGCGACCAGGCAATTTCCAGGCTTGCATTTTGCACAAATATTTCAGGAAGAGCCTGATAGGGAATGCTGTGCCAGGGATGTTGATCCTGGTTATTGGGAAGCAATGGAGTCATTCGGTTTCCCTTTATAATCCACATCTTGCCCGGATGCTGATGACAGCGTTCAACTGCCCTGAGTGAATCCACACCTTCCTCTTTTAGAAAATTATTCCAGGCACGTTGGATGGTTTCAGGTAATCTGAAAGGGCTTGTCGGACGCAAGATACTGAAACAATCATAAGTCCGTCCCATGTCCTTCAATCGGTTTAACGTAAATTCAAGCCATTCAATATCAGGCGACAAACTGCCTGATAAATCTGCGGGACGAAGGAAGGGGACTTCGGCGCCAAATTTTCGGGCAACATCGGCATATTGTTCTGAGTCAGTCGAAACTGCAATCGCCGAAAAAATACCGCTTAAGCTTGGCAGCGGCGATAGTGTAAGCAATTAACGGAAAACCCGCAAAAGGCTTAATGTTCTTATTTGGCAAACGCGAGGAACCAGACCTTGCCGGGATTAGAGCAATAATCGAGGGAGTGGTTTTCATACCTGGGATGGGTTGATATTGATATAGATATCTTTAAGTTCCGAATAGACATCCAAGGCTTCCGTTCCCGGCTCACGCGTTCCATTGCCTGAAAACTTGCGTCCGCCAAAAGGCATATGGGGTTCGCTGCCATGTGTGCCGGCATTAACCACTGCAACACCGCTTTCAACCCGATCGCAAAAACTTATCGCCCGGTGCAAATTCTTGGTGTGAATTGAAGCAGTAAGCCCGTAAGGCGAATCATTGGCCAGGGCGAGGGCTTCTTCAAAATTCTTTGCCTTGAACATAACGGCAACAGGGCCGAACATTTCAAATTCCGAGATTTCATCGTGGGGATCAACCCCTTCAATTAATGTGGGTGAAATGAAATACCCATTCTTGTGGTCAGGATCTTCCAAACGAGAGCCGCCGGTAAGAATAATCGCGCCATTCTTCTTTGCCATGTCGATCATATCAAGAATGGACTTCATTTGGTTCTCATTAATAACCGGGCCTAAATCGTCATCATTTGAAGTGCCAACCTTAAGTTTCCTGGTGCGCTCAACTAACATATCACGGAATTTTTGATAAATTGAATCGAAAATAATAATCCGGCTGGCAGAAGCACAACGCTGACCAGCGTTGCTGAATGCGGAAAGCAGAACCCATTTGGCGGCGTTTTCAAGATCTGCATCATCACACACAACCAGGGAATTCTTCCCGCCTAATTCCAGGGAGATGCGGGCCAGCCGTTCTCCTGCAGCCCGCTGAATGAAGCGGCCGACTTCAGTGGAGCCTGTAAAAGAGATCACACCTACATCAGGATGTTCCACTAACGGAGCGCCAGCCTCTTCTCCCAGACCTTGAATAATATTGAGCACGCCAGGGGGCAAACCGGCTGCGTTGGCAACCTGTCCAACGATCCAGGCGGTTGCCGGTGTATCTTCAGCGGCTTTCAGAACAGCAGCGTTGCCGCAAATTAATGCAGGAAAAATTTTCCATGCGACATTTGCTATCGGTGTGTTGGCTGCAATGATCAATCCGGCAACGCCGATCGGCTGCCGCACAGTAGAGGCATATTTATTGGGTGTTCCGCTTGTGGTTGTCCGGCCGTAAAGGCGCTGCCCTTCACTTGCATAGAATAAACCTAATTGAATGGCGCCGCCAACCTCCCCAAAGGCATCATTGAATGATTTGCCGGTTTCAGCGGCCACGATTTCTGCTATTTCCCTCTGGCGGTTCTGCATACCGATGACCATTTGGTGCAATATCATCCCCCGTTGAACGGGTGGCGTTGCCGCCCAAGCAGGCTGGGCCGCTTTGGCTGCGGAAACAGCCTTTTGAATGTCACCCTTATTTGAACGCGCCGCTTGATATATAACTTGCCCGGTGGCAGGATTAAGCTTGTCAAACCACTCACCAGAGAGCGCAGGGCTTTCGTTACCATTCAGCCAATTTGGAATCTGGTTGCTATTCATTATTTATCGCTTTCATTTACCATGCAGTCCAGCCGCCATCCACAACCAGATTTGATCCGGTCATATAGGATGATGCCTCAGTCAGCAGAAAAATCACTGCACCGTTATATTCATCCTCGTTTGCCATTCGCCCCATCGGCATTTTCTTGCAGTACCCTTCAAGAAAAAGTTCGTCCTGGTTATTGAAAACGCCTGCAAATGTCAATGTATTTACCCGAACATGTTTTGCCGCCCAATAGGTTGCAAGGTAACGGGTTAAATTTAACAAAGCGGATTTTGAGACTGAATAGGCAACAGGTTTATAAAAAGGCTGGCCGGATTTTCGGCGATATTCATAAATATTCTGATCCGGAGAAACAAGGCCATAGGTTGAAGAAATATTGATAATGGAACCGTGTCCTGCCTCAGCCATCATGCCTCCAATTACCTGGCAGGCCAGGAAAACTCCTTTAACGTTAACCTGCATTACTTTATCCCAGGATGATTCAGGATAAGTCTCAAACGGCCCATTTTCCTCTGCCGCTGCATTTGGTGGTGAATCCAGAGCGGCATTATTGATCAAACCTTCTGGAACACCCAGGTTTTCTACGACTTGTTTTAAGGCATTTTCGATTGATTTGCGTTGAGTGATATCAACAGCATAAAAACAAATATTTGGATTATTTTTTTCGCTTCCGAAACGATCATCAATCAGACCCGAATCTGCGCGAACATCAAAAACAGCTACTTTCGCCCCTAATTCCAATAACGACAAGCTAAATTGCCGGCCTAACTGTCCCATCCCGCCAGTGATAATAACTACTTTGTCCTTTACATCGAATAATTCTTTATTTTTACTCATAAATTATTGCCTTCAAAGCCGGTCATTTTTAAGATGGAAAAGTTACCACTGTTAGTTAATTAATTACTATTCCTGTGTTTAATTATCTTCCAAACCTTGGATTTAATCTTCTTGATAATCATCCAACCTTGCTGAAGCAAATTTGGGGAGTATGTCTTCCCCGGTTTGAGAAAAATTTTATCATAGCCAGGTTTTTCAGCTTCTGAGGCTAACATAGCATCAACTAAATTAGCCACTCTTTGAGCATACGGGTACTTATCCCGGTAAATAAAATCTTCCGTCCTTTTATATAAAATTTCGTTGAGATTCTTTTTCTCACTAAGGGTTATTAATTTATTAACCAGTTGAAAGAAATCATCCTTGTTACGGCATACGAGCATTTCAGGAATTTGATAAAGTTCTTTAAAATGTTCCATTTTCGAAACCTTATCAGCGCTCCAGGAATGTTTTCCATCGCCGAAAGCTACTGCCATTGTCGGCAATCCAAACAACAAGGATTCCAATAAAATTGTCGACATTGGGCTGATAACTGCATCCACAATCTGATAAATATTTTCCAGGTGATTCATGCGAATCGCAAAATCGTCTGGTACTGCTCCCCGGTCTTTTATTTTGGCTGTCTGATATGTTTTTTCAATTTCCGGATCCATGCTGATATGGCGCCAGCTATTGGCAAAATAATCTTCTTCGGATTTGCGCTTAACCCGCCAGGGATGGGGACGGTAAAGTATGTGTATGGGAGGCAATAAACCTGAATCGATGGCCTGTTCAACTTCTTTGAGCAATTCTGTTTCATCAAATAATCGGAAGGTGCCAGCAAAAAGGATTATTTTGCGATTTTCCGGCAGTCCAAGTGAGGCGCGCATTTTTGCCTGGTCGGCCATTTGGGTTGGATGAAAATTATCATAATGGGGAGCGCCAATAAGAAAAACACGATCTGCCGGGATTTTTTGAATCTCAACTGCGTGTCGTCGATTTTGTTCCCCCCATACCCCAACAGCCTCTGGGAAATGGTAGAGCAAGCCCTTGCTTGAGAGGTTATCCCATCCGGCAATGAGCATGGCAGTGGGAATCGAGAGTTTATCTGCTATTTGCAGAACATCATCAGTGACATAATCCAATAATCCCGAGGGAAGCACAAAAAAATCAGGGCGCTCACGCAAGGTCAATGCCAAAATGTCGGGGTGAGGCCCCATTTCTGCTTCAACTTTATTGCGATAAGCGCTGTATGAATCTGGCTGTGCATGACTTTCCAAAATGCTGAATTTTTTGGGATCTTTTTTTGCAGATTCCTGGTATCGTATCTGAAAGGACGAACTTCTCTTTTGATTGATGATGCACGATATGTCAAAAAGATCAGTCCAGCGAATAAATCGTCCGGGGTAATAATTGACCCACTCTACTTTGGGAAATTTCGATAACAGAAACTCATCAACGCCGCCCTTGTCCAACAAAAGCGGCGATCGCAAGGATACAATAGTTAAATCATGCTTTTTGATAATTCGTCAAATGCATTTGTGGAAAGGAACCTGAGGATGATTTCTTTGCCATAGACAAAGACAAATCCCTTCATTTTTGTTCCAAAACATTTTCTAAGAATTCAAAGCTGATATTTTCATCTTCTTTGACGTCTCTTGTTAAACGACAGCCAAGGACATTATCTACCTCATACGGTTTAAGGCCGTCACCGGGGGATTTGAATGCCACATCCTCATCTGTCAGAATATGGCCGGCGGGCAAATCTTTGGCTGCCACCAGTTTCTTGCTCATTTTGAAGAGCGGTCCTGATTCACAGGTTAGTGGCCTTTTTACGCCATCACCCAAAGCAACCCGGGTGCGCTTTAAATCTCTTACCAGCTTATGCATCCCAATAGGTTCCAGTGAGAACGCCTGGTCAGTACCCTTCCAGGCCCGGTTAATGGTAAAGTGCTTTTCGATCACACGCGCGCCCAGCATAAAACCCACCAACGACATAGCAATGCCATTATGGTGGTCAGAAAGACCGATGACCAAATCGGGGAAGCGCTCACGATAAGTTGAGATCACTCGTAAATTCAAATCTTCTGGTTCAACTGGATAATTGGCTGTACACTGCATCAGGCATAATTCAGAATTAATGGGCATTATCGTGTCATAGGCTCGCTGGACATCTTCAATTGAGCCGCCACCGGTGCTGACGAGCATGGGTTTACCCAATTTGGCGACGTGCTTTAATAAGGGCGTATTGTTCAAGTCACCGGATGCGATTTTATACGCAGGCATATCCAGGTTGGCAAGAAAATCGGCGCTGATGATATCAAAAGCGGTTGAAAACAAGGTTAACCCCAATTCAGCCGCATACTTTTTTAGTTCAACAAATTCGTCCCGTCCGAATTCCAGAGCGTCGCGATGGGTGCCATAGGTTGGGCCGAAACCATTTTCATTGTTGTAAGGCATATCATACATGGCACGCGTGAAAAGTGTGCGGTTGTCGCGCTTCTGCAGTTTAACCGCGTTGACCCCGCACTCTTGGGCTGCATGAAGCATCTGCCTGGCTTTTTCCATATCACCCTGATGGTTGTGCCCCATTTCAGCGATGACATAACAATCACTTTCATCATGAATCTCTACCGAATCGATTGTGAGACTTCTATTCATGGATTGATACCTCATATTATTAATATTTAATCAAAAGAAATTGACCTGTCAGCAGCGGAAATGAGAAATATTCTGTGTGTGTTTCAATAAATTCATCAATGGCTTTCTTGGCACCAGGGCAAGACGCAAAACCATAATCATCCACAACGATGATACCTCTTTTTACCAAACGCCGGTCGAAAAATTCCAATCCGAAGACGGTAGGTTCATAGATATCCACATCCAAATGGACAAAATGGAATTTTTCATTATTCACCTTCGCACTCGTTTCCTGAAAACGGCCCTTATACGCCTTGATATTGGCAAAGGCACTTAAATATTTTTTGACATCATCAAAATCAACATTGCCAAAACTGCCGGGTTTATGCGCGGAATCCAAATCCGGTTGAATATCTTCTTCGGCGTGGCCTTCAAATGTATCAAAACTATGGAGGGACATATTTTTAATCCCAATGCTTTGGCTGATGACGCAATAAAGTAACTTCCTCCGCCCCTGTGAACGCCAACTTCCGCAAAGTTTACCTTTTCATCAGATTGAACACGCTGCGCCAGATTCCTGATCATGTGAAAAAGCGTGAACAGCCTGTCGTAATAAAGGTAGGTACGGTTATGCTGGATGACTGTATCCGCCAGAGGCCCAAACACCGGCAGCAGGCGGATATCCATCAATTTGTGGGCTGATTTCCCAAAAAAGGCAGGTGTTTCGCTTTGAAGCTGATAGACATAGCCCCTCCTTTTTGGAAACACTTCCAATCCAAAACCTTTAAATGCGGCTTTAGTAATATTTAAACCTAATTTTTTTAGTTTCATAACAAAAGAATTTATTAATCCCTTCATTTCCCGTTTATTTCAAGTCAAGAACAGGTGAAGTAATGAGCGCCGCCAATTTTTTTCGACCAGCCTCATTCAAGTGTTCAGTTAATGTGTCTTCGTGAAAAAAGTGGTCGGGGGTAAGGATTTTACTACAATCAATAAAGGAAATATTTCCTTTGGCTTGATGCTTTTTTATCACCGTTTTTACCACTTTTATATTTGAATCTATAGACTCAGAAAATTCATTACCGACATATTTGATGCCCGATTCAATATTAATAGGTGTGATATAGGTAAAAACAGAAATATTCATCCGATTTAATAATTCAAGAGCTTTTTCAAGGAAAGATATTTTTGGGTGGTCAATTGAGAGCGGGTAATTGTAATGAAAAATAAAAATCTGGCTTAATCGGAATTTCCTTTGCTCATCTGTGGCAGGCTTGGCGTTGATCAAAAGTCGAAATTGGCCAATTTTATCCAGGGGGGAAAGCGGATATTTTACAGAAAGAGAGTCAAAGGCATTATATTCCTCGGTTGAAATACTCTCCCTTTCGATATTAAAGGTGGTTTGTTCCTGATCTGTGATAAATGAATTGATACAGTCTATCTCATGGGAAAATTGCCAGGAAGGTTCCAAATCCCATTGTGGAGAAAAACTTCTCATATTAATTGGCAAAATTACTGTTTGAGGTCTGTTTTTCATTTTTTCAAGCGCCTTAATAAAATAATAGAATATTTTTATATTAAAGGCTGAATAAGAAATACTGGCGACCTCAAATTTGTCCTCCAAATTCGCTTTTACAAATTCGGAAAGCGTTCTAATGTCCTGGTCATCTCTGGAAGTTCTTTCCGCTACCGAATCTCCAAAGAATAAAACGGCGGGCGGTTGTTTTGATTTATCAAAATAATTTATCAATTCATAAAATTCTGAAATGGGCGGTCGATTCCTTGGTTTGGGAAGTGGGGCGGATTTCTTATTAAATAAGCCTGATTTAATAATTCTCTTTATTGATCGTAGTCTACGGCTAATCATTATGGGAATCCTTTTATTTAAAGGTTATTCTAAGAAATATGAGCCAGACGCCATATAAAAAATAGTGTTCTTTATATTCATTCTTATCAAAAAGCAACAAGCGGTTTCCGGGTATTAAAGTTTGGTTTCGCTCCAGGATAGCGGAAATAAAAGAGCGCCATTACGCTTCCCAAAGGATGATTCAGTGTAATCATTCCAGTCTTCAACTTCGAAGGTAAAACCCTCCTGATGATCGTGTTTTTCTCCCCGCCGTTTTCCAAGAACCACTCGAAATTGATAAACACCTTCATTAAGCAGGCGGCCGGGGAAACGAATTGTGGTCTGATATTTGCCGGGAGTGCGGGCAGGGTTAAGGACTTGTCCGCCATCATCATCAGCGGATTTAATAATCAGTAATCCATCTGCACGTTCGATCAATAAATGCAAATGGTTGTTTGACAAGGGGCGATTCACATCATATTCCACTTCAAAGACAATGTCCTCTGAATTGGAGAAGATTCTTGTCTGTTCACCTTTGTCATTCTTTAAGCAGAACCTGGTAAAGTAGGCTGCACCATCTTCTCTCGCAGGAAAAAGCTTTTCGGTTAGGTTTTCATTGGCAGTGATGCGCATGTAGGCATCGATCACCTGCTCCATCGGCCCATCACTGATTACCTTGCCTTTATTAAGCAGTATCCCTCTGGAGCATAATTGCGCAGCCACAGACATATTGTGCGTCACAAAAAGGACAGTGCGGCCCTGGTTGGCCACTTCGCCCATTTTTCCCAAGCACTTTTTTTGAAACTGGGCATCTCCCACGGCAAGCACTTCATCAACAATCAATATTTCCGGTTCAAGGTGAGCCGCAACCGCAAAAGCAAGGCGAACATACATCCCGCTTGAATAAAATTTAACTGGCGTATCAATATATTGTTCCACTTCCGAAAAAGCCACAATATCGTCGAACTTGCGCGAGATCTCGGAGCGCTGCATGCCGATAATCGCCCCATTAAGGAAGATATTTTCCCGACCGGTCAATTCAGGATGAAAACCGGTGCCCACTTCAAGCAGCGACCCTACCCGCCCATATACTTCTGCGCGTCCCTCCGTGGGATCTGTGATGCGGGAAAGGATCTTAAGCAGTGTACTTTTGCCGGCACCATTGCGTCCGATAATCCCCACCGCTTCGCCTTCCCTGACATCGAAAGTAACATTTTTCAGCGCCCAGACTGTCTCTCGATCTGCACTGGTTCGCCCGCGCAGGCTGGAAAACACCTTTCCAGGCAATGCCAGAAGATCCTGCTGCAGCGTCTTATAACGTACTGCTTTCAGGCCTTTACGCGCCCGGGTGATTTTATAGGCTTTTGAAAGGTTTTGAATACGAAATGATATGTCGCTCATATAACATCCGCAAATCCGCGCTCTACCCGCCGGAAAACGATAAAACCCAGAATGAAGAATACAAATGTGGATAGTGCGCTGATGATTAACATTTTCGGGGTTAATACATTGCTGCCCAAGAGCGACCAGCGAAAGCCCTCAATGAATCCGATGGCGGGATTCAGGCTGAGGAGCCAGCGCCAGCGCTCGGGAACAATGCTCATGGAATAAACGACCGGGCTGGCGTAAGTCCAGGCCTGGATGACAAAAGGCAGGGCAAACATAAAATCCCGGTAATAGACATTCAAAGCAGAGATCAGCAGGCTGACCCCCATGGAAGCAAACAAGGTTAGCAGCAAGAAACCCGGCAGTGCCGCCAGGCGCCATGTCAGCGGGATCCGATAAACACCGATCAGGACCAGCATAACAGTCAAACCCACCGCAAAATCAACCAGTATGGCACCCACGCTGGCGATCGGGACAAGCATCCTGGGAAAGTATATTTTCGATATCAAGCCGGCATTGCTGACCAGGCTTGCACCCCCGCGAGAAAGCGAGGAGGAAAATAAATTCCAGGGCAATAATCCCGCGAACACAAACAGGATGTACGGCAGCCCTTCACTAGGCAAGCGCGCAAAATTTCCAAAAACAACCGTAAATATTAGAGCCGTCACCAGAGGGCTGTAGGATTACCCATGACACGCCCAAAAAGGTTTGCTTGTACCTCAATTTCAAATCCCGGCCGGCCAGGATGATCAATAAATCCCGGTAAACCCAAAGGTCCCGGAAACCAAGGTCAAACTTGTGGTGCGGTTGAATGACAAACAAGGGTTTGTGGCCTTGCTTTATTTTTTCCATTTTTGAAATGGACGCCATTTCTTCTCCTGTCAGTATATTTTTTCCATGATGAATCAGCCGCTTTTAGTAACCATTCTTTGGCAGCAGTTATCAACAGCTTTAGATTATAGTTGGAATCATCACAGTTATAAAGCAAAAAACAATCAGAATACTATCATTCTCACAGTTTTGATCTCCTGATTATAATCGCCCAGTGGAATAAATTTGGACCAGTAAATTCCTTCTCACCTGAAGCTAAAAACAACAGTATTGCTTCTAATTTGAACCAACACCACTTTTACATTCTTCAAGTTTTCAAATTTAATATCGCAATATCCATTCTGGAATGCAATATAATAGGAAGCTGCACCAAGTCTAAGTAAAGATGGAGTATTGATGAGCAGGAAATCCAAGAAGAGTTACAAACAGATCATTAAATCCCAGGAATCTACGGCTGGCCTAACAGCCAGGAGCGCTGAATTCAATCCCGATTACACCGATGTGAAGCGGGATCTCAGGCGCATTGGGGTGCTCGCGGTTACTTTTTTCATCATTCTTATTGCCCTTTCCTTTATTCTTAAATAATAATAAGTCTCAAGGAGGAAAATATGGCACGCATGTTTGTCCCAGGCCCGGTGGATGTGGCCCCAGAAGTGCTGCAGGCGATGGCCAAACCGATGCTCCCGCATCGCAGTAAGGAATATGAAGAAATCCATCGGCGTGCGGCTGAAAAAGCGCAAAAGCTCTTTTTTACCGATTATCGCGTTTTTATCGGCACTCACAGCGGTTCAGGGATGCAGGAGACGGGTATCCGCAACCTGGTGAATGAAGATGTCCTTTGCTGCGTAAATGGGGCATTTTCGGAGCGCTGGTATGATGTGGCAATTTCTAACGGTAAGAATGCTGACCGTTTGGATGTGGATTGGGGCAAGCCGATCAAACCGGAATTATTGCGTGATGCGTTAAAAAAGAAACACTACGAGGCTGTAACCATTGTCCACAATGAGACCTCAACCGGTGTTGAAAATCCCGTCCAGCAGCTCGCAAAGGTGGTCCGCGAAACCAGCCCTGAAACGTTTATTCTTGTGGACGCAGTATCATCATTGGGCGGCACCAAGATTGAAATGGACGCCTGGGATCTGGATTTTCTGCTGACCTCATCACAAAAGTGCCTGGCGCTACCCCCCGGCCTCTCGCTGGCAGGGGTGAATGACAGGGCCATGGCAAAAGCTGCAACCGTCAAAAATCGCGGCTGGTACTTTGATCTGCTGATCATGGAAAAACACCGGGTCAAGAATTCAACTGCCATGACGCCGGTCGTTCCGCTGGTTTATGCTTTGGATTTCCAGCTTGACCGCATTTTTGATGAAGGGCTTGAAAACCGCTTTGCCAGGCATGCCGCCATGTCAAAGAAAGTATATGACTGGGCGGCCGCCCACGGGATGCCCTCGTTTGCAGAAGATGGTTTTCAATCCAAGACTGTCGCAACCATTCTGAATACCATCAGCCTGGATGTCTCGGCGCTGAATAAATTCCTCCTGCAGAATTATCAGATGCGGATTGCCGGCGGATATGGCGATTTGAAGGAAAAAACCTTCCGCATAGCCACAATGGGCGAGATTTCGCTTTCAGATGTGGATATGCTGCTTGAAGGCATGGAAAAATTCATTGGTATGAGCAAATAATTATTAAAATAATTAGGTCAAGACCGGAAGATAATTATTTTCCGGTCTTTTTTTATCCTAAAGATTTTTATTAAGAAAAGCTACTATTTTTTGATAGTAATCCTTCAGCGTTTCCGGGCTGCGGAATCCATGCCCCTCTCCGGTATAAACCTTCAGCTCACAGGCAACCCCGCATTTTTGAAGCCTCTGATAGATTGCCAGGGTTTGATCAATTGAGACCACTTTATCTTCGTCGCCATGAAAGAGGGCAAGCAGGGTCTTTAATTTTTTCGATATGGCTGATCGGCGAGCGGTCGATAAACCGCCGGTGATGTTTTTTTAAATCCCCAACCAAAAACCGGTGATAATACTTTTCAAATTTATGCGTATTGCGCGCATCCTCAAGCAGATCGCTGACCCCATAACTGCAAATGCCGGCTTTGAACAAGCCCGGCTGCCTGATCAAAGTGTTGAGGACGGTAAATCCCCCGGCGCTTGATCCCATGATTGCCATTTTTTCCCGAGACGCCAAACCCAAGCCAATCAGCTTTTGCGCAAAAGCGATGCCATCTTCTACGTCTGCCAGCCCCCATTGATGGCGCAGGGCATCCTGAAAAGCATATCCATAACCGCTGCTGCCGCGATAATTCACCTGCGCGTAGGCAAAGCCCCGCGAAACGAAAAAAGCAGCGTCGTTATTAAAACTCCTGGTGCTGGCAGAGGTCGGGCCGCCATGAATGCTTAAAATCAGCGGCGGTTTTTCTTTATTACAATTTTTGTTTTGAATTGGCGGATAATAGAAACCATACCCGGTTAATCCCCCTGGAACAGGGAAAGCAATCTCTTCCGGTTCGGTGCAGTTTTCTCCCGCAGTCTTTTCGTTTTCATTTTGTGTAAATGAAAGTTTGCCTTTTTCATAAATGCAGATTTGCTTGGGCAGCTTAGGTGCGGATCCCAAAAAAACCAGTTTTTCATCGGTGGGGGATATGTCCAATTGGACTGCCCATTGGACTGGATGGATATCCAGCTGTTCACTCCTGCCATTTGGCAAGCCGCAGCGCCACAAAGTGGTGGCGCCATGCGAATAGCGAAAATAATAGATGGCTGAACTGCCTGCATTCCACCGGTAGCTGCGCATCCCCTGGATCCATTCCGGCAGGCGCAGATGGAATCCATTTCCCTCAATTAATACTCTGCTGGTCCGCTTCTTCAGGTTATAAATGACAAGATCGTCCCAATCTCCGTTCCTGACTATGTAACTTAACCACCTTCCATCTGCAGAAAACTGCGGCTGGCTGGCCGCATGCCCTTTCCCTCCGGCAATCCAGAGCTCGTCCAACAGGCGTAATTGCATGCCGCCCAAAGTTCCCAGCTTGATGCAGCTTGCATCCCAAGGCATGTCGGGATGATTCCATTCCACCCATGCGATTTTTTCACCGGAAGGATGCCAAACGGGCTGCATATAAAAATCTGCCCCAAGTGCAAGCTGGGAAGGCCAAATGAGGCCGTTGGACCTTGCGATGGCCAGCCCGTCTGTAGCGCCTGTCTGATAGCAATAAATCACCCATTTCCCGTCAGGGGAAAATACCGGCGCGGCAGATGACCCCCAGGCAGGCGTGAATGCTTTTGGGCTTTCCCTTTGGTCAAAGGGCGCCAAATAAAGGCTGCCTGACCGATCCGGAAAAACCACTCCGGCAGTATGGACATCAAAATCACCGCCGCCATATCCCACGCCGCCGCGTGCGTTATGGTCGCCTGAGAGTTGATGAATCCCTCCATTAAAGGTTTTTTCAAAAATCACTCCCTGGCTACCAAAAGATTCACTCCAAACCAAGCCTGTGCCGTTCCCTTTGAAGCGGACGTCATTGATGCGGGGCAGCTGGTTGAGAAGATCAATTGAAACGGGCGAAGGATGTCTCATCAAAAATCCCTTTCTGTCAATTGCAGGTATTTTAAATAAAAACTCACCGCTTGACGGGGTGAGTTTTTGGTTAATTTTTAATCCAAATCTTTAGGGCGCCATAATTTCTTCAGTTTAATATCCTCACATTTTTCAAGTTTGGCCCAATTATCAACCGGCACTGACAAATAAGCAATTGAAGCGGTGGGAAGAGACTCAACCTTGCCGTTGGCGATCTGTAAAAAAGCTTCCAGTCCGGGATTATGGCCAATCACTAAAATTATCTTTTTGTCTTTTGCGTTTTTTTCAATGGCATGCATAATGTCTGAAGGTTCCGCCATGTATAAAGAATCAACAAAAATGATTTCCTTTTTGCACTTGCAGGTTTCCGCGACAATTTCGGCTGTCTGTTTTGCCCGCAGCGCTGTTGAGGAAAGAATTAAATCCGGCTCAAGTTCTTTTGCCTTGAGCAGTTTTCCCATCCGTTCGGCGTCTTTCTTCCCCTTTTTCTTTAGTGGTCTTTCATGATCTGGAATATCAGAATCATCCCAGCTTGACTTTGCATGCCGCATCAAAAGCAACTTTTTCATGCCATTTTCTCCAATCCATCATCTCTTGAATCAGTTTAGAGTATAACATAGGGGATAATTTGATTCAGAAAGCCCATATTAAGAGTTTGTTAAAGATGGATGAATTAAATTCCGCACAAAAACCGGAATATTTTGGCGAAATCATCACCGTGGATTTCGACAAACCTATGCTCTTCGCCAAGAATCCGAAATGCCCCGATATGTTTTTCTGGCGCGGAAAAGAATTTCATATCGCTGAACTTCTTTCACAATGGCAGGAGTTTTCTCGTAAAGGAAAATACAGCCACAATATGAAAGATGCCCATCTTCAGCTCGCAGCCACGCGGGGGTCCTTGGGAGTGGGGAGATTCTATTTTCGAGTCCAGACAGATGACTCGCGTATATTCGATATCTATTATGACAGAACAATTAAAAATTCAATAGAAACGGGCGGCTTCTGGGTGCTGTTTCAGGAGCTGCGTTCCAAATAAATTCATAAGATATAACTATTTATTGATAAAATTAATAAATAATGATGAATAATTAAAAATAATAAAAAGAAAGTAAATAATATTAAGAACAGCGATCGCTTATGAAAAAAACAATTGAAAAATGTCCGATTTGTTCTCATGAAATGATCGTCACAAAAGTCTTTTGCGAGCAGTGCGGGACAACAATGTCAGGCCAATTCGGTTTTACCAGCTCCCGGTTCAATAATCTTTCCCAGGAACAAATGGACTTTCTCCTGACCTTTATTCAATGCGAGGGAAAATTTAATCGCATGGAAGAGAAACTTAACCTTTCTTATCCCACCTTGCGCAGCCGATTTAATGATATATTGGCAGCCATGGGATTCGATGATGCTCAATCCATTGAAGATAAAGAAATTTCAAAAGAAGAGCGGATCGAGATCCTTCAAAAACTAAACCAGGGTGCCATAAAACCGGAACAGGCAGAATTGATGCTGCGCGGAATGGGCGAAGCTTCCCCTAAAAAATGAGAGGTGATTAATGAAAGATGAACAAATGATGATATTGAACATGCTGCAGGAGGGGAAAATCACGGCAGATGAAGCAGCCAAACTTTTGGAGTCATTAGATTCCAGCGCTAAAAAAAAGGACGATAAAAACCAATCTGGCGAATCACCTAAAAGCGAAGGCAAATTTTTCCGAGTGGCGATAACGGATACCACAACAGGCAAGTCGCGCGCGAATATCCGTATGCCTTTAAGCGTGATGGGGATTGGGATGAAATTTGGCGCTCATTTTGCGCCTCAGATTGATGGCGTCGAATCTGACCAATTAATGGACGCAATTCGCAATGGGCAGGTGGGAAAAATTATTGATGTCTTTGACGACGATAGTGGAGAACATGTCGAAATTTACATTGAATAATCTCCATGCAAGCTCCCTCGAAATTTAACTGGAAAAAGACTTTTTTTATCATTTGGGCTGGCCAGGCATTCAGCCTCTTGGGCAGTGAGTTGGTCCAGTTTGCACTGGTCTGGTATCTCACCCGGCAAACCGGTTCAGCCTCAGTTCTTGCTTTTGCCTCTTTTTTCGCTCTAATTCCGCGAGTCTTGATTTCCCCATTTTCTGGCGCGTTGGTTGACCGCTGGAACAGGCAGCGCGTTATGATTTTTGCTGATGCCGCAATTGCATTGTCAACCCTGGTTCTTGCAGGGATCTTTTGGCTTGGAAAAATCCAGATTTGGCATATTTACACGATCATGTTTATCCGTTCGCTTGGCAGCGGTTTCCATTGGCCGGCCATGCTGGCATCCACATCCCTTATGGTTCCCAAAGAACAGCTTGCCCGCGTTTCGGGTCTGAATCAGACTTTAAGGGGGGTCCTCGGGATCATCGCGCCAGTGGCTGCGGCTTTGCTGCTGGAATTCCTGCCGATGGCTGCCATCATCTCAATTGATGTTTTAACAGCCATGCTTGCGATTTTCCCCTTATTACTTGTTGTCATCCCGCAGCCAGAAAAGTCATCGCAGGACCAATTGGTAAAACCTGCTCAGCTATGGGAAGATGTTAAGACCGGATTTAAATATTTAGTCACCTGGAAAGGCATGTTTTATCTCATCCTGGCAGCAACCGCATTAAATTTTTTAATAAATCCGGGATTTATTTTCATACCACTGCTTGTAACCAGTTATTTTGGAAAAGGCGCCTTAGACCTCAGCCTGTTGGAGTCCGCCTTTAGTATTGGCATGATTATCGGCGGCATGCTTTTGAGCGCCTGGGGAGGATTTAAGAAAAAAATTCATACCATCCTGATGGGCTTAATTGGAATGGCTGCTGGAATGGCAATTCTCGCTTTAACGCCTGTCAAATTGTTCTATTTGGCAGTAGCCGGTATGGCGATAACAGGATTTATGAATCCAATTGTGAATGGTCCCATTGCAGCAATAATTCAGACGCATTCTGATCCAAAGATGCAAGGCCGGATTTTTTCATTGCTGGAAAGCATGGTCTCAGCCATGATGCCGGTCAGCATGCTGATTGCTGCGCCTGTGTCAGAATGGATCGGCATCCGCGGGTGGCTTCTCCTGGGTTCCATTGGCTGCTTTTTGATGGGAGTTGCGGGATATTTTATTCCGGCGCTTATCCACCTCGAAGATAAAAATTACCAAAAGGCAGTCGTTCCTCTAACCGAAGGCTAATCGAATAGCAATTGCAGATGCGGCGATCATTACTGCCAGTGCCAGGATCAATACTGGCTGGCGCTTTAGTTTGATAACCACATTCTGGCCGAGAAAATCTTCATCGATCTCAAAAGAAGGCCCGGCAAACCAGGCAAAGAATAAGCCCCCCAGCAGCCCGCCCAAATGCCCCCAGTTATCAATTCCGGGGGAAAGCCCGAGCATGAGGTTTACTGCAATAACCATCACGATATTCATCAGAATTGGCCGGGCTGATGATCCAAGCATGTGCCGGTTCTGATAGACGTACACGCCCTGGGCTGCAATCAGCCCGAAAATGGCGGTTGAGGCACCCAGGGAAATATTCGGGGAAAGCAGAAAGGACAGGGTATTTCCCCACAGTCCCCCAACCAGGTAAAGCCAGATGAAAGGCCAGGTGCCGTATTTCTTTTCCAGCGTGGGCCCGATCATAAACAGGGCATACATATTAAAACCAATATGAAGAAAAGAACCATGCAGCAGGATCGGAGTAATCAGTCTCCAGAATTGGCCCCGCATAATGAATTGATTGATCTTCCCAAACAGGGTTAGAGGCAAATCAAAACCTAAAAAAGCCTGAGAGAGATTCTGAAGGATGAAAAAGGCAGCCGTGACACCAATAATGATGTGGGAAAGATAAATTTTTCTTTTCATTTATTAGGGAAAATGTGCTTTAAAGGGAGATTTTCCGCGGTTTAGATTTTTGATGCTCCGCGGTAATGATGGCTTCAATAGTATTTATTGTTTTTTGAAGCTGGTTCTGGGCGTTGACAACGATATAGTCAAAATTTTGTGCTTTGATTAATTCATCTTTTACAGTCTCAATACGGGTAGCAAGGTCTTTTTCCTGGCTCAATCTCCGGCCGCCCAGGCGTTGAAACCACTCTTCTTCATTCGCAGGGGTTAAGAAAATTAAAATTGCCCTCAGGATATATTTTTTTGATTTTTTCCGCACCCTGAACATCCAACCGCAGGATGACATCGCGTCCTGATTGAATCGCTTTCCGGACCTGCGCTTTTGGTACGCCTTTATAGTCATCATAAACGTGCGAATATTCAATTAATTCATTATCCGAAATCATTTTTTCAAAATCATCCCGGGTAACAAAAAAGTAGTCAATCCCTTCTCTTTCATCCGGCCGCGGTGCGCGTGTGTTGGCAGTGACCACATGATAAATAGGCAAACTGCTCTTCTTCAACGCCCTTAATACAGAATCTTTTCCGACGCCGGAAGGGCCTGAAATGACGATCATGAGAGGCACCTGCTCTAAAATATTAAAATCGATTTTTTCTTTAACCAACGGATTTACTGCCAATCATTATTGAGATAGCCATGATTATAATTGAATTCAATCCCTACCTTTGGGTGATAAAACTTTCTGGTGTGAACTTCCCCTGCGATTGATATGGTTTAAGCACTGCTCAATAAGAATGGACAGCCTGCATCAATTGATCATAGGTTGACATCCAGCTGATTTTTTCGATAAAAGAAGGAAAATCCCTGCTTCTGGCCCGCAACAAGCGCACATCATTTCCAACCGGGTCGGCGCCCGCGGCGCTGAAAGGTTTATCGGCATAAGCGCCATAAAAAGCAAAATATGCCTGGTTAAGTTTTCGGATTTTATAGCCATTTTCCCAAAAAATCTTTCTGCGCGCTTCCATAAATTTTTCTGCTTCTTCCACTTTATCTTGAGAGAGCAACTCATCAACAGTGATGCGCGTTTGATACATTTCTTGCTGAAAATCAAAGCTTGCCTGGTTTTCTGGAGTAAAAGGTGCGTCAAGGACCTGGTAAGTCTTAAATGAATCACTTTGTTCTGGCCGGATTAGGTCGCCGTAAAACCGGTTTATTAAAATCCAGCTTATTTCTTCTCCGGCAATAGATGCTGTCGTTTCATTCATGGTCCTCAATGCGGGTGAGGAAGAATATTTCCAACCCAATGGGCGGAATACCAGCAGGTTGTGAATCCATTCGTGGGCGACAGTATCCACAAGGTAAAGCAGATTTTCAGTACTGATCACCATTGTTGGGTAGGTGCCCACTCCGCCGACGGGCACGACCAGAGCAGCGTATTCTGTGTTTTCTTCCACGCTTGTTTCAAGCGCAATTTCTTCACCTGGGCTAAGATCAGATCGGAGCGAAACACTTTTTTCCTGCCGGATTATGTTTCTTGGAGAAATAATAAGGTCTTTCGGAAGATCGGTGACATGGTAGAGCACTGGAGGCAGGGGCTGATTAAATTCAACCAATCCCATGTCATCCAGAGTCCAGCTGAGCTGATCCTGGATCACCGCTTCAGCAAGATACGAGAGTTTTTTCAGGCTGGTTTCCTTCTCCCGGAGTTTCTTTTCAAGTCCGAAGATTTCGCCTGACTTATCAGTTGTGCCGGGATCTGCGTACAGGGTCTCGAGGGCTGCTTTCAGGTTTTGAGTTTCGGCTAAAGCCCTGAAATAGTCTTTAACGATTTTGCGCTGTTGGAGAAAACTCAAATGCCTGATTGGACCCAGGCTGGCTGCGGATAATTTTTGCCAGGCAGCAGCAGCTGTCCACCCAAAGTAATCAAATTCGTAGGGTCTGGAATAGGTGCGAATTATTTCGGCTTCATCAAAAGGATGCCAAACACTGGTAGAAGAGATTAATAGGAAAATACAGCCAATGATAACAACCCGTATAAAAATGAGGAGTTTTTTCATTTGAATAATGTGAAATTATAGCGGGTAGTCTTAATAATATACTTTACATCCGCTTTGTTAATGAAATGTTTACAGGATTCATAAGAATTATTGTTATAATAGGTCGTATAAAATATACATAGTTTAAGATTTAAGAAAAGGGATAGAAATGGCCAGACCTAAGAATTCACCTGAAAAAATTGAAAGAATGCGCAACGAGATGATGGATGCGGTAATTAACCTGCTCAAGGATGTATCGCCGGATAAGGTTAGCATTCGCATGATCGCAGAAAAAATTGGGGTCTCTCATATGGTCTTTTATACATATTTTGGAGACCGTGCCGAGATCATGAGAGCCCTGATTGAGCGGCAGAAAGACCGCATAGGAATTCACTTTGAAGATTTGATCGAAAAGGCGCGCAAAGTGCCGGTTAAGGCTGTGCTTGCGGACCTGCTTAAAGACTACGCTCAGACAGCGCATGATCATCCCAAGATTTTCCGCATGTTCTGGATGACGCCTAAATCGGATATTGGCGAGGACCTTGAAAGCCTGAAACACCTTGAGCCGATTTTCGACAAACTCGCAGAATTGATAAAACTTGGTGTGGAAAAAGGGGAGTTCGCGAAGAAGAATCCACGCCTGGCGTCTGTTACCGTCTTGACAATTGCCAATGCACCGCTGATTCTCAACCTGTGCGGAAAGATGCCGATGGATGTATCCTGTGAAGAATTAATAAAGGAAATTCAGCAAGCGGTTTTTGCTTACCTTTCAGCTTAACAACAAATAATTAATTTGAATAACAGGGGGTATTATTCCGTATGGATAAAGAGGACATAATGCCTGCAAAGAACTCTGAAGAAAGAAAAAAGTTTTCTATAAAATTGATCATCCCATGGCTTAAAGAAAAACCAATCCGCTGGATTGCAATGCTTTTCTTATTAGCAGTAATTGGTTTTTTTGCATTAAATAGAATAAGGGGCCGCTCAAATGTGATTGATGCCTATCAAACAGCAGTCGTTGAGCGCGGTGATTTGATTGCCATTGTGGGGGCAACAGGAGTTGTGGAAGCCAAACAAACCTCAGAACTCAACTGGCAGACAACCGGCAGAGTATCCCAGGTATTTGCGGATGTCAACACTAAGGTCGAAGCAGGAGAAATATTGGCAGAACTTGCCGATAATACCCTTCCTCAATCTGTGATCCTGGCGCAATCCGACCTGGTAACCGCCAAAAAGAGTCTTGAAGACCTGATTAATTCAAACACAGCCAGTGCAGAGGCCTATCGAAATTTGCTGACTGCCGAGAGTGATCTTCGTGATGCCAAGGAAGAGCGGGATGACTGGAACTATAATGGCGCGGATTGGGACCGGATTTATTCCGCCCGTTCCGAATTTATCCGCCTGGAAGAGGAATTGAAGCTCATTCAGGATGCTTATGAATCGGTTGTTGATTTACCGGCAACCGATGCGAAGCGAATTGAAGCGAAAGCGGCCCTGGATAAAGCGCAGCTGGAAAGGGACAAGTCGCTTCGAGCCATAAATTATATTTTAGGGAAATCCTATGACCGGGTGGTAGCTGAAGATTTTGCGGATTATGAAATCGCCTTATCCAAAGTTCAAGATGCACAGCGGGAATGGGATAGGGTTAAGGAAGGCGCGAATAAAGACGATATCAGCGCAGCTGAAGCCCGCGTTGCTGCTTCAGAAGCAACTGTCTCACTTGGCTGGCTGGAAGCGCCTTTTGATGGAACGATTACGAGGGCTAATCTAAAGGTTGGCGATGAAGTTTCTTCAGGCTCTCAGGGATTTAGAATTGATGATTTGTCTGAATTATTTGTAAGAGTGAATATTTCAGAAGTGGATATCAATCGGGTTGCGATTGGCCAATCTGTTGACCTGAGTTTTGATGCCGTTACAGCAACCACCTATAAGGGCGAGGTCACTGAAGTCGCCTCTGTGGGAGTTGATAATGGCAGCGGGGTAGATTTTGAAGTGACATTGAAGATTCTGGAACCGGATGAACTGGTCCGGCCTGGAATGACTGCGGCAGTAAACATTATTGTCAGTGAGATAAAGAATATCCTTGTCATCCCCAATCGGGCTATCCGGTTAAAGGAAGGCCAACGGATTGTTTATGTCCTTGAAGGTGAGCAACTTAAAGAAACCAAGGTTGAGGTAGGTTCTTCTTCAGATACCCAATCTGAAATCTCAGGCGGTGATTTGAAAGAAGGGGATGTGGTTGTGCTTAATCCGCCGACAACATTCCAGACCAATGGCAGGCCGCCAGCTTTTGTGAGGCAGTAAGTGGCAAAGAAAAAAGATATGATTCTCACCAGCGGCATTGAAAAAGTGTATCGCATGGGAGAGGTTGAAGTTAAAGCGCTGTGCGGTGTTTCAATAAAGATTAAACAGGGCGAGGTGGTGTCGATCATGGGGCCTTCCGGATCCGGTAAATCAACGCTCATGAATATCATCGGCTGCCTTGACCGGCCGACCGCGGGTGACTATTACCTTGATGGGGAATTGGTCTCAAACTTGAGTGACGACCAGCTGGCTGCAATTCGTAATAAAAAGGTCGGATTTGTTTTTCAAAATTTCAACCTGCTGTCCCGTACCTCGGCGTTATTGAATGTTGAATTGCCATTACGCTATGCCGGCGTTACCGAGGGCAGGCGGGAAAGGGCGGTCAAAGCGCTTGAATCGGTCGGTTTGGGTGATCGTGTGAATCATAAGCCCACAGAACTCTCAGGCGGACAGCAGCAGCGTGTTGCCATGGCGCGGGCAGTGATCAATAACCCTGCAATCATCATGGCTGACGAGCCAACAGGCAACCTTGATTCCAAATCGGGTGAAGAAATCATGCAGCTGCTGTTAAACATGAATAAGGAATTTGGGACCACATTGATAATTGTGACGCATGATCCCAAAATTTCTGACCGAACCCAGCGCGTAATTCGCCTCTATGATGGATTGGTGGTGGAACAATGAACATTGGTCAAGCAATCCGGGAAGCACTGGAAAGCGTCAGCGCAAATAAACTCAGGGCCGCATTGACCATTCTCGGCATCGTTATCGGCGTTGCTGCAGTAATTGCCATGCTCGCGGTTGGCGCTGGCGCGCAAGACACGATTTTGGGCTCAATCAGCGGCATCGGCACGAACTTGCTGTTTGTGTTTCAAGGTAACCTGCAGCAAGATGTGCGTAACGAACAGCCTATTACGATGGCGGATGTAACTGCGTTGAGAGATGAATTGCAGGCGCCGCATATTCAGGATGTGGCTCCGATAGTGAATGGCGTAGTCAGCGCGAGTTATAGCGGCGAAACGACCTCGCCAGAGCTTTTTGGTGTGACACCTGAATTCGAATTGGTCCGCAATTATTCCTTAATTGAAGGCAGCTTCATAACTGACGATAATGTCAATGGCCTGGCCTCAGTGGCATTATTAGGACCGGAAGTCGCGGATAAACTCTTTGGCCGCAGAGAATTAATCACCGGTGAGACCATCCGAATCGAAGGGCAGCCTTTCCGCGTGATTGGCATACTTGCGCCAAAAGGCGGCGGCTCCTTTGGCAGCCAGGATAATGTGATCCTGGTGCCGATCACCACCGCCCGCGTACGGCTGCTGGACAGGGAAAGGGATCATGTCGATGTGGCCTATATCCAGGCCATAAATGCAGAATCTGTCCCAATCGTCAATGAAGAAATCAGTCAAATTCTGCGTATACGCCACCGTACAAAATTAGGCGAGGATGACTTTACGGTTTTTACTCAGGAAGATATCCTGTCTGTTGCCGGGACAATTACCAATGTATTAACCATCTTTTTGGGCGGTATTGCAGCAATTTCATTATTGGTTGGCGGCATTGGCATCATGAACATCATGCTTGTTTCCGTAACTGAGCGAACCAAGGAAATTGGCCTGCGGAAAGCCGTGGGCGCCACAAAATCGGACATCCTCATCCAATTCCTGACAGAATCATCCCTCCTCAGCCTGATCGGCGGGATCATAGGCATAATTTTTGGATGGCTGATTTCATTTGCAGTGGGCCGTATCGCTGCTGCAAGTGGAACGCCATTCAATCCAAGTGTCAGCCTAAGCGCTATTCTACTGGCAACGATTTTTTCCACAGCGGTTGGCTTATTTTTCGGTATTTACCCTGCAAACAGGGCAGCCAACCTTCAACCGGTTGAAGCCTTGCGGTATGAATAAGTTTTACCTTTCGAAAAGAAGCAGCTCAGGCTGCTTCTTTTTTTAGCTACTTGTGAAAATGGAAGAATTTAATGGGAAAAAGAGAATAGGATAAAATAAATTCCCAGCAAGAAATAATTTTGGAGGAAAAATCAATGCATCCCTGGCGCATTCTTATTACAGACGGTTTACATGATACTGGATTAAATATTCTGGAACGTGAATCTGATGTTGTAGTTAAAAATGCAATTTCGGCAGATGACCTGGCGAAGGAAATTAATGATTTTGATGCACTGATAGTCCGCAGCCGGACCATTGTTACCCGCCAAATTATGGAGGCTGCGCCTAAATTGAAAGTCATCGGCCGCGCCGGGGTGGGGGTGGACAATATCGATATTAAAACAGCCAGGGAAAAGGGGATTACCGTTGTCAACGCCGCCAGTTCAACCACGACCGCAGTTGCGGAGCTTACGGTTGGATTGATTTTCGCGCTTGCCCGCCAAATTCCAAGAGCAGATGCAAGCATGAAAAACGGAAAATGGCTCAAGAAGGAACTCATGGGCGTTGAGCTTTTCAGCAAGAACCTCGGAATTATTGGCTTTGGGCGGATTGGTTCCGCTGTCGGGCAGATGGCAGCGGCAGTCGGAATGCGGATCATTGCTTGCTGCGATTTTAATATTCCCGAGACCATTCGCATTATCGGCGGCGAACTGGTGATGATGGATGACATTATTGAAAAAGCGGATTTCATTGCAGTACATACACCCTTAACAGATAAAACGCGTGGACTGATAAATAAAGAGACAATCGAGCGCATGAAAGACGGCGTCTATCTCATTTGCACAGCCAGAGGCGGGATCATTGATGAAGCCGCGCTGCTGGATGCCTTGAATTCAGGCAAGGTTGCCGGCGCAGCCCTGGATGTTTTTGAAAACGAACCGCCATACGAACCTGGAATTGATCAACCATCCGCACCTGATTGCCACTCCGCATATCGCCGGCCAAACCTCTGAAGCCCAAAAGCGTGCATCCGGGGATATAGCCCGCGAAGTATTGGCGGCATTAAAAGGGGAAAAACTACACTGGAAGATCGTCTAATTAATTTGGAGAATCCATGGAAGAAAAGTTAAAAAGATTAAAAGGCCTGTTAGCAGAAATCGCAAATCTTAAAGCAGCCAACGCAGTTTTAAACTGGGACCAGCTCGTCAACATGCCCGGTGGCGCTGCTGAAGATCGCGGAGAGCAGATTGCTACTATCGAAAATATCACGCATGCCAAAGCGACTTCAGAAGAAATCGGAAAATTACTTGCTGACCTCGCAGCGGATGTGGGGCAATTGGATCCGGAATCCGATGAAGCATGTTTGATACGGACTGCCAAGCGTGAATTTGATAAACAGACAAAGGTACCAGCAGAATTTGTAACTGAAATGGCGCGTGTATCCACAGTTGCGCAGTCTGTTTGGGAAAAAGCAAAAAATAATTCTGATTTTGAACTCTTCAGGCCGCACCTTGAAAAACTGGTTGAATTGCGCCGTCAATATGCGGATTTCTTTAAACCCTGGGACCATGTTTATGATCCGCTCCTGGATGATTTTGAGCCTGGCATGAAAACGGCAGAAGTTCAGGCGATATTCAACACTCTCCGCCCAAAACAGGTGGAACTCATCAGGGCGATCAGCCAGGCTAAGCAGGTCGACAGGGCTTTCCTGTTTCTGGATTATCCCGAATATGGCCAACTTGCTTTTGGAGAAAAGGTCATCTCAAAATTTGGTTATGACTGGAATCATGGACGGCAGGATAAATCCGCCCATCCTTTTACCACCAGTTTTGGTTTGAACGATGTGCGCATTACCACGCGCTTTAATAATAACTATCTGCCGACCGCCATGTTTGGTACGATGCACGAATGCGGGCATGCGTTATATGAATTGGGTATTGATAAAAAATACAATCGATCACCGCTTGCAGATGGCGCATCCATGGCTGTGCATGAATCTCAATCGCGTATGTGGGAAAATATGATCGGCAGATCGAAACCCTTCTGGAAACATTTCTTCCCTGTCCTTAAAGAAATCTTCCCGACTCAGTTGGGCAATGTGAATGCAGACGCTTTTTATAAAGGCGTAAATGCAGTTGAACCATCCCTCATCCGGGTAGAGGCAGATGAAGCGACATATAACCTGCATATCATGCTGAGGCTGGAACTGGAAATTGCCCTGATGGAAGGCAGTTTGATGGCCAAAGACGCACCCGCAGCCTGGAATGAAAAATTCAAGGAATACCTCGGCATTGTTCCGCCGGACGATGCAAAGGGCATCCTGCAGGATGTCCACTGGTCCTTTGGCGGGTTTGGCTACTTCCCAACCTATGCGCTCGGCAATCTTGTTTCTGCCCAATTGTGGGAAAGAATGAACAAGGATATCCCCACCCTGGATGAGCAGGTAGAAAAAGCTCAATTTAATGAAATTCTGGACTGGCTGCGCAGGAATTTGCACATCTATGGAGCCAAGTATGAACCTCAGACCTTGGTTAAAAGGTAACTGGATCATTCATCACACCGGAGCCTTACATCCGTTATCTTGAAACGAAATTCAAATCAATTTATTCACTTTAGACTTCAAATTTTCCAAAAAACACCTTTGAATATATCTTCAAGGGTGTTTTTATTTATATATGTCTGATAAATGATTTTTGGTTATCCGATAATAATAATATCCAATTCATGGAGGACCAATGAAAAAGAATTTGTTAACCAAAAATATTTTGGTTTTACTTGCTTTACTGATTTCTGCATGTGCAGCACCCATAGCTGTTGAAAACCCGATCGTCAATTCATCGGATTCGGAGCCAGTTGATGAAGCAGCGCCAGAACAAGCAGCTCAAGATGCGGCACAAAGCATCACTGAAGTTGACCTGCCTGATTGGTTTGCCCAGGAACTAAAGGACGTCAGCTCAGGCGCTGCTTTTAAAGTCAATGACTTCAAAGGAAAAGTAATCCTGGTTGAAACTTTGGCGGTCTGGTGCCCCAAATGCCTTTCACAGCAGCAGGAAGTGGCAAGACTTAAGGCGCTTCTTTCAGGCAGGGATGATTTTGTCAGCATCGGCATCGATATTGACCCCAATGAAAATGAAGCGCTATTGGCTAATCATGTAAAGAAGTATGGCTTTGATTGGATGTTCGCTGTTGCGCCAAAAGCGGTGATTGATGAGATCAGCGGGCTTTATGGCGCCCAATTCCTCAACCCGCCTGCCACCCCAATGCTCATTATTGATAAACAGGGCAACCAGCATCCATTGGCATTTGGGATCAAATCAGCGGAAGATCTGCAGGCGGCGCTGCTGCCATTTTTGAATGCTGAGTAATCCGTGGCTGATATAAATTCCATCCTCACTTCAATTGGGATTGGTTTGCTTGCAACAACCAGTCCCTGTGTATTTCCTTTGTATCCAGGCTATCTGGCATATATCAGTGCCAGCCAGGACCCCGCTGGAAAGCAAGGCGTTAATCGAAAACCTTACTTTATGGGATTTTTCGTCCTGCTTGGCGTGCTGGTGATGATGCTTGCTTTGGGCGCCATGATTGCTGCATTATCCATTTCGATTGGCAGCGCTTTGTCGGTTGTAATACCAGCCGCGGACTTAGTTTTGATTATTCTGGGCTTTTTGTTAATTATGGATAAAAATCCATTTAAATCTCTCCCCCAGATCCAAATCCCTGCCCTGAAGCACCCTTACGCAAACGCATTTGTTTACGGTTTGCTGTATGGACCGATCGCCCTGCCATGTTCAGGTCCGCTGGTTGTTTCTATTTTCGCCATCAGCCTGAAATCCGCAGGATTTCTTTCCCGACTGGGCACTTTTATGTGGTTTGGATTTGGATTCGGCCTTCCGCTTCTTATTTTATCCTTCTTAAGTGGAGCTCTTCAGAAACCGATCACCATTTTCTTTGCCAGGCATTCACGCTGGGTGAATCTCATCAGCGGCTTGCTTATTTTGGGTTTGGGGATTTACGATCTTGCTGCAAATTGGGAGTTTATTAAATCGGGTTTGGGTTTTTAAATAAAACCGCCCAAGATTTTTCCTGGGCGATTGCAGTGGTTAGAAAGCTGCGCTTTCTTTGTAAAATTCCGGATCTGTTGGGGTTTTTCCGCTTGGATCCCATACATATACCCAATCTCCGACCGCAGCCCAATCGAAAAGCCAATGGGAGTCGCCAACTGACATGTTGACACAGCCATGCGATTGCTCATAACCGAACATGGCGCGCCAGTATGCCCCATGCAAGGCGCGCGGCCCGTCATAATACATTGTCCAGGGCACATTCTCCAAAAGATAATAGTCCGTTTTACCGGTCGCAAAAGCGCCGGTCATGGTTTCCAGCTCCTTCTTTTCCCGGATCTGGAATAATCCCGGCCTTGTGTAATACGGTTCAAATCCGGTTGCAATCAGTGTGGCAAAAACGAGATGGGTGTCTTCATACACAGTCATGGTTTGCTCGTGAAGGTTGATCTCAATCCAGCGGCCATTGTCAACGCCATCGGGTGCGGTTGCGGCGGGCGTGACAACCCGGATCTTGTTCCTGTCGACCCATTGCCCCGGCTTGATCATATACCAGGTTGTGCCTTCCGCTTCCACTTTATCGAAAACCTGGACAATATCGCCGCGATTCAAATTCACATTGACTTTCGCGCCGAAAATGCTTGGCTCGCGATAAGGGTTAACCGCGTCAATTATCCAACCGAAATTATTTTGAGGTTGCTGTTTAAATAACAACCCCTGGAAGGTGGAAAATGTGGTTGGTGAGGCGCGGATCCATTCGCCGCGCTTATTGGACAGGTAAGAGTTGCCTTCATAACTTGAGACATTCTCATAAGAGATATAAAGGGTTTCCCCGATGGGCAAAGTGCTCAACGCCCCCCAGCCAGCTACTGCGGACTCAATGTTGGGGTAGTATGCTGCCTGGACCCCGTATGGAACATTGATCTTCGCGTATTTTTGATCCAATACTGTGAATGAAATATCCGGGTGGGAAGCTGGCAGTGGTCTCTGAGGGAAGGTCAATCCGCGTTGCGCCCATTGCGTGAGGGTTGCCGAAGGTCCCAATGGCAGGCAGTCCTTTGGAGCAGCAAAATAAACACCGGGTGAGCATAGCGGAAGCCCTTCGTAAGGTTCAACAATATCAGGCAATTCAGGCGTCGGCTCTTCCTGGCCAAATACAGTCGCAGGTGATGCCAGTGTGCCAAATAATAATCCAACCATCAAAAAAAGAAAAAAATTCTTTTTGAACATATCATCCTCAATTTAAAAAATCGTGGGTAATTGTACCTGATATAAACTATCCAATTTGATTCACAACTTCGCAGACGCAAAACTGGATGAGATGCTTGAGAATTGGCGCCGGCTGAAAAACCTTTATCAGAATTTGTCATTACTATCCAATCTGATTTGCTGGCAAAAGGAGAATTGTTATGCAGAAAGCATATTTTTCAACCTGTTTTTTCGGTATGCTATAATCCTCACGCATCCTAATAATTCCATTTTTGGCGGCAAAACATGCGATTTTTAATTACAGGCGCAGCAGGCTTTCTTGGGGGCTCCTTTGGCGAACGCATTGGTCAAAGATAACCACAGCGTTGTCGGCTTGGATGACCTGTCAACTGGTGATCCAAAGCAATTAGTGGATGCCGTGCATCTGGAACGCGGGGATATCAATGACCGGCCGAAATTATGGTCAATGCTGCAAGGCGTTGACTGTGTCTATCATCTGGCGGCGAGGGTTATTGTCCCTGAATCTGTGCTTTATCCCAGAGAATACAACACGGTTAATGTGGGCGGCACCGTGACGCTCATGGAGGCAATGCGTGATGTTGGCGTGAGGCGGGTGATTTTCATTTCATCAGGATCAATTTATGGCAACCAGAGAATTCAGCCTGTGCGGGAATCCAACCGCCCCAATCCAAGTTCACCTTATGCGGTTTCCAAACTTGCGGCTGAGTATTACATTCGCACGATCGGCGGACTTTGGGGGATTGAGACTGTCTGCCTGCGGGTTTTCAATGCTTACGGCCCCGGACAGCGGCTCCCACTGACCAATGCTCCCGTCATTCCCTACTGCCTGCGGCAGGCGTTGGATAACGGCACCATTGTTGTTCATGGACAGGGAGATCAAACGCGGGATTATGTATATGTTGATGATGTGGTGGATGCAATGGTCACTGCATCCACAGTCCCCGATATCAACCGCATGGTCATTAATGTTGGCAGCGGCAAAGAAACCTCGATCAACGAGCTGGTTAAAAAGGTCCTTGAAATAACTGGCGCAAAGCCGGAGATAGTCACGAACCAATCCCACGACAGTGGACCTTCTCGCATGCGTGCGGACCTGGTCATTGCCAAAAAGAAACTAAACTATGTGCCAAAATATGATTTGGAAGAGGGGTTGCGCAAGACAATTGAGAAAGACCTTCGTTTCCAAAAGAAATAATTCCTTTTAATCTTGTAAAATAAAAAGATGAGCGGGCGGTTTTTTACGCATCCTGTAGCGCGGGGCATTGATATTGATGATCCGGGATTAATCACAATCCGCCGCCGGTTGCTGCGCCAAAAAATATTTTTGCATAAGCTTTATGAAGAATGGTATACCCTCATAAAGCAAAATCTTTCCAGTAATTCTTCCAAGATTATTGAGTTGGGTTCCGGGGCGGGATTTCTTGAAAGGCTGATCCCAAAAGTAATCAAAACAGATTTATTTCACTTGCCTTTCCTCCATCTGGTTATGGATGGATTGAAAACCCCCATAAAAGCTGAGAGCATTGACGCATATACCTTGCTGGATGTTTTTCACCACCTGCCGGATGTAAATGAATTCTTGCGGGAAGCATCGCGAACATTGAGAATCGGCGGGCGGATAATTATGATCGAGCCATGGCTGAGCAGCTGGTCGCGCTTTGTCTATTCGACATTAAATTACGAACCAATCCATCCTGAAATGAAAGATTGGAAATTTGAATCTTCCGGTCCTTTATCCGGTTCCAATCTGGCACTGCCGTGGATTGTGTTTTTTCGAGATAAGGAAATTTTTCTAAACAAATACCCGCAATTGAGGATAATCAGGATACAACCAATGATGCCGTTTCGGTTTTTGCTCAGCGGTGGCCTTTCAACCTGGATCAATCCACCCGCTTTTCTCTACCCAATGGTAAAGCGATTTGAGGCCATTTTTGGAAAGGCTTTGGATAAATGGGGGATGTTCGCGTTGATCGTTCTGGAAAAAGTTAAATAAATTTCAATCGCCGGGCAGCAAAAAGCACCATTCTCAATAGAAGCCAGCCGTGTTTCCAGCGCTGGATATTGGTTGTGCCATATGTGCGTTCGCGGTATCTGATGGGCATATCCACAATTTTCAGGTTCAATTTTGCAGCGCCAAAGATCAGGTCGTAATCTCCAAAAGGATCGAAATCACCAAAATACTGGCGATTATCGGCTATCTTTTGATAATCATTTCTCCACAGTACCTTTGTTCCGCAGAGTGTGTCTTTGATGGGTTGGCCGATCAGAAAAGAAAAAATCAATGTAAACGCTTTGTTACCCAAAAAATTTAAAAACCGCATGGCCTGTTTTTCCATCGGGTACACCAGTCGGACGCCATTAATGAAATCACCTGTGCCGCTCACCAGGGCATCAAAAAATCTCGGTAAGTTTTCAGGCGGCATGGTTAGATCGGCATCCAGGATCATCAGCACATCGCCTTTGGCTTTGGAAAATCCCAACCGAACAGCGTCACCCTTTCCTGTGCCGGTTTGTTTGAGGTGAATTGCTTTTTGGTGGGGATGCGCCTTGATTTGTTTGTCTATTTCAGCGGCGGTGTTATCGGTTGAATTACCTTCCACAAAAATTATCTCAATTGATTTTCCAAATTTCGGCATCCTTTCAAAAGCCTGTTTGATGTTCCCTGCTTCATTTCTGGCAGGAATGATCACGGATGCAGAAAATTGGCTTTGGGCTTCAGGCTGGGATGCATGTTTTAACCTGGCGACAATAAAATGAGTCATTGCCAGAAATCGAAATGGCCAAAAGCGCACCAGGAATTTATTGATGAATGCTGCCAGCAGGGGGATAGGCAACGGCAGCAAAACTTCTTCCCAATGGCGGACCAATTCAAATTCGGCCAGATTCAATAAGTTTGAGGTGTCTTCGTATGTCAACCAGTTTTGCAGCAGGGTCGGTTTGGCGATATTTAAAAAAGTTGCGATTTTTAATGGTAATTCCCACAAGCGGCTGTAAAAATTGAGAATCAGGCGGCCATCCGGTTTGAGCAGGGGGTGAAGGGCTTCAAACATTTCCTGTACATCCCAAAGATCGTTGATCGTATCCGATAAGATAATAAAATCGAATTTGCGGTCAATTTTTTCGGCAATTACGCTGCTGTGTTGAAAATTTAATTCTGGATGCAATGTCTGCGCGCGCAAGATCATTTTTTCAGAAATATCCAATCCCAGGCCATAGGATGGCTTGAGTGAGGCCAGCAGATTGCCGCTGCCGCAGCCTAATTCCAGCACTTCCTGGCCAGGGGGAATATTAAATAAATAAATCTGGCTGATGCGTTTTTGATAATATCCGCTCCAGCCGCGCCAATGTTCCAGCTTTTTGGCAACCTTATCCCAATGGCTGCTTCTCTCTTGATAAAAACTTTCCTGGCTGGTGCTCATTTTATTGATTTCAATTTTCCCTTCGGAAAAAAGTATATCATCTCAAATGCCGATAAGGGGTGGCTGTTTCTTGATTTTTTTCAAAATGGGGTTTATAATTCAACCGTTGAATATAGAAGGTACTGAAGACCAATACAAGGGTTCGGCTGCTGATTTAACCATTCTTGAGCATATCGAGAATGAACCGGACACAACCCAGGCGACGCTGGCTGAAAAAGTTGGGGTGGCAGTGGGCACCATCAACTGGCACCTCAAACGATTGATTGCCAAGGGGTATGTAAAGGTTAAACGGGCCGAACGGAAAAAGCTGAAATACCTTATCACGCCAGAGGGTATTGCTCTGCGGGCAAGATTGCTGGTGGATTATATTCAGACTTCCATGGGGCTTTACCGGTTGGTGAGAGATCGTTCTATTAAAGCAATCAATACGGTAAAAAAAAGCGGCCACCAGAAAATCCATTTATCTGGTGAGGGAGAAGTGGCTGATATTCTGAAATTAACCTGCATTGAACAGGGTCTTGAAATCAGCAGCAACATCCGCGGTTATCCAACACTGAAAGTGGTCGGATTAAAAATCTTCATTGAAAATGAGGAATCCATTAATGGCAGAGAATAATTTTTGGCAGACAAGGCGCGTTTGTGTCACTGGCGGAGCGGGATTCCTTGGCAAAGTGGTCGTGAGCAAACTGAAAGAAAGGGGAGTGCAAGAGGTATTTATCCCCAATATTGAAGACTACGACCTGGTTAAGCTGGAAGATATTAATCGCATGCTTAAAAACGCAAACGCCAACATGATCATTCATCTGGCAGCGCAGGTGGGAGGGATAGGCGCGAATCGCGAGCATCCTGCTGAATTCTTTTATAACAACCTGATGATGGGCGTTCAGTTGATGCACCGCGCCTGGGAAACCGGGGTTGAGAAATTTGTGGCTATCGGAACGATCTGCGCGTATCCAAAATTCACGCCAGTCCCTTTTAATGAAGCCAATTTATGGGATGGTTACCCTGAAGAAACCAATGCGCCTTACGGTCTGGCCAAAAAGATGCTGCTGGTACAGGCGCAATCCTATCGCCAGCAATATGGTTACAATGCAATTTTCCTTCTGCCAGTCAATCTTTATGGCCCAGGCGATAACTTCAATCCAAAATCATCGCATGTCATTCCGGCTTTGATCCGCAAATGTATCGAAGCTGAGGAAGCCGGGCTTAAGGAAATCGTTGTTTGGGGAGATGGATCGCCTACTCGTGAATTCCTGTATGTTGAAGATGCCGCAGAAGGCATCCTGCTCGCAGCCGAAAAATATGATGGTTCAGAACCGGTTAATCTGGGTTCCGGTTATGAAATAAGTATCAAGGATTTGGCGCAATTAATTGCAGACATCACCGGTTTTAAGGGCAAGCTGATTTGGGATTCTTCCAAGCCAAATGGCCAGCCTCGCCGCGCTTTGGATGTTAATCGCGCACGCGATAAATTTGGATTCCAGGCAAAAATGAATTTTGAGGAAGGCCTGAAAAATACAATTGACTGGTTTCGGGCTAATAGAAAATAAAACTATTTATGCAAAAATCGATTAATACCAGGATCACATTTATTAAGCCTTCCATCGGCTGGGCGGCGTTGAATCTGCGCGATTTGTGGGTTTACCGTGAATTGATCGTGTTCATGACCTGGCGTGATTTGAAAGTGCGCTATAAACAAACCCTCCTTGGTGCGAGCTGGGCGGTGCTTCAGCCTTTTCTCACAATGGTCGTATTTAGTATTTTCTTTGGTAATCTCGCCCAGGTTCCTTCGGATGGCGTGCCCTATCCAATTTTTTCCTATACCGCGCTCATCCCCTGGACGCTTTTTTCAAAAGCTTTGCATGATGCCAGCCATTCACTGGTGTCAAACCGGCACATGATCACCAAGATTTATTTTCCGCGTATGATCCTGCCTTTGGCTTCGGTCCTGGCTGGCGTGGTTGATTTCTTTATTGCCTTTATCGTTTTAATTGCGATGATGATTTTTTATGGCATAACGCCCACGATCAATATTTGGACACTGCCGCTGTTCCTTATTCTGGCATTGGTAACAGCAATTGGAGTGGGATTATGGCTTTCAGCACTGAATGTCCTTTATCGCGATATTAATTATGTCTTGCCTTTCCTGACCCAGTTCTGGATGTTCCTGACGCCGATTGCCTACCCATCCAGCATGATCCCTGAACGATTTCGGGTATTGTATGCGCTTAATCCAATGACCGGCGTTGTGGAAGGATTTCGCTGGGCATTGCTGGGTTCAGGCCAGGCGCCAGGAGCCATAACCCTGGTTTCCAGCGTTGTCGCCTTTATTCTCTTGATTACCGGATTGATTTATTTCAGGCGCACTGAGCGGCAGTTTGCCGATATGGTTTAGGAGAGATTCGCAGATGACGCAAACAGCTATCCAGGTCAATAATATCGGCAAAGAATATCGTTTAGGCCAATTGATGAACACGTATCGCACGCTGCGTGAAACTCTTGCCGAAAGGGTGAATAATGCCAGACGCGATGCAGAAAAAGAAAACGCGATCCCAAATACAATTTGGGCGCTCCGCAATGTGACTTTTGATGTTACTCAAGGGCAGGTTTTAGGCGTCATTGGCAGAAATGGCGCGGGAAAAAGCACCTTGCTCAAGATCCTTTCACGGGTAACAGAACCAACTGAAGGCAGCGCAGAAATCCACGGGCGCGTGGGATCCCTGCTGGAAGTAGGGACGGGATTCCATCCTGAGTTGACTGGACGGGAAAATATATTCCTGAACGGCGCCATTCTTGGAATGCGGAAAACGGAAATTGAAGACAAATTTGATGAGATTGTCAATTTTGCCGAGGTTGAGCAATTCATTGATACACCGGTAAAACGCTATTCCAGCGGCATGTATCTGCGCCTGGCATTTGCGGTCGCGGCCCATCTGGAGCCTGAAATCCTGATTGTGGATGAGGTGCTGGCGGTGGGGGATGCGGAATTTCAGCGCAAGTGCCTTGGAAAAATGAGCGATGTCGCCAAGCAGGGACGAACCGTGATGTTTGTCAGCCACAATATGTCCGCGATTCTGCGATTGACCGAAGAAACGCTGGTGATCGACCGTGGGCAATTGTTGCTTCGGGCTCCAACTCAGGAAGCTGTTGATTTTTATTTATCACGCGGATTAACACAGGAAGGCCAGCGCCAATGGCAGCCGGATGAGATTCCCGCCAAATCAGCGCCGTTTAAACCAATTGCGATGCGCTTATTGGATAAAAAGGGGCATGTGATTGACACGATCCGCTCAACCGAAGATTTTTTTATTGAGTTCGAATACAGCATTTCGAAAGCAATTAAGGGCCTGCGCGTGGGGATTTATCTGATCACGGCTCGCGGTGAATTTGTCTTTACGTCATTCGATACCGATGAGGAAGATGCTTTCATCGCTCATGGCCAGCGTGCGGCAGGCAGTTATGTCAGCCGGGTTAAAATCCCCGCGAATTTGTTGAATAGCGGCCGGTTTGTTGCAGGCGTCAACGCAAGTTCATACCGCATCAGGACTTATTTTCATGATGAACAAGCGCTGGCATTTAATGTGGATGCCTCCGGAGCGCCTGGAACTCATTGGCCGGAACCGCGATTAGGCCCAATCAGGCCAGCTTTAAAATGGGAGATAAAAACAATCAATCATGCCAACTAAAAATCATACACCCGCAGTTCGATCAGATGCAAAAAACCTGGTTAAGAACATCATCGGCCAGGTACCATTCACGGCTGAATTGTATTGGCTGATTCGGCAGCGCGGAAAATCATTAAATAGCCGCTTTTCGTTAAACCGGTTGGATGAAAATCTTGCTGACCTCGTGTCCCAGGTGGAATCGTTGAGATCCGAGAAACCGCCATTAGCGAAGAAGATTCTTGTTTTTGCCACTCTGCATTACTGGATTGAACATGCCGCTCTGACAAGCCTTTCGCTGTCTGCCATGGGGTATGATGTCACACTCGGCTTTCTCCCTTATCATGACTGGCAAAATGACATCAATAAATTTGACCTGCGCAGGCAAAATTTGTATGCCGAGAAGGTTTTGGGAAAAGCCTCCAGCGTTATAAAAATCCTTCCTTTTCAAAATTTACATGCCGGTTATAAAACCCTGCCGCCTGAACTTCAAGAGAAAGTTGAGCAGGTTACCCGATTTGACTCAATGTACACGCTGCAGATGGAAAAAGTAGATGAAAAGGCGCCGATTTATAAAATGCGCTGCAAAAGGAACCTGCAAGCCGCGCGAGCTGCATATGCCTGGCTGCAGGAAAACAAGCCCGACGTCGTGATAGTTCCCAACGGTACGATACAAGAGTTCGGTGTGGTTTATGAAGTAGCCCGCTTTTTAAAAATTCCGACTGTGACTTATGAATTTGGCGATCAGCGCCAGCGCATCTGGATCGCGCAAAATTCCAAGGTCATGCGCCAGGATACAACCGAAATGTGGGAGGCATATAAATCAAAGCCGCTTTCACAGTCTGAACTTGAAAAGGTTCGTGAGTTGTTTGAAGCCAGACGGAAAGCATCCGTTTGGAAAAACTTTTCCCGCCTCTGGCAGCAGGTTCCACCCAAGGGAGCGGATATTGCCCGCCAGGAACTTGGCCTGGATGGACGCCCGGTGGTGCTTTTGGCAACCAATGTGCTGGGAGACAGCCTGACTTTGGGGCGCGAGGTTTTCACGCAATCCATGGAGGACTGGCTGGAGAGAACTTTGCAGTATTTTGCCGGACGGCCGGAAGTGCAGCTGATCATCCGCATTCATCCGGGCGAAAAATTGATTCATGGCCAATCGATGCTGGATGTGATCAACAGGGTTTTACCACAGCTGCCTGAGAACATTCATGTCATTAAGCCGGAAGAAGATGTAAACACATATGACTTGATCGCGGCGGCAAATTTGGGGTTGGTTTATACGACAACTGTCGGTTTGGAAATGGCCATGAGCGGTGTACCCGTCATTGTCGTTGGCGATACTCATTATCGCGGCAAGGGATTTACGCTGGATATGGACTCCTGGGTAAAGTATTTTAAGACGCTCAGGTCTGTTTTTGAAGAACCGGCTTCTTTCCGTTTGACAGATGAGCAGGTTGACCTGGCATGGGCTTATGCTTACCGCTTTTTCTTTAATTTTCCTCTGCCTTATCCCTGGCATTTGGTACGCTTGTGGGAAGACTACAAGGAGAATCAGATCAGCTCGGTTTTTCACTCGAAAGAATGGCCGCAATTTGAAAAAGTATTTCATTACCTTGCTGGTGAACCAATTGATTGGTCTGCAAATGGCAACAAGAAACATGGCTAAAGGTTTTGATGGCAGATAACCAAATTCAGAAGGATGTCCGCCATTTTTATAATGCTGTTGGTTGGCAGCAAGTGAGTGATGGCGTTTATCAAAATGCTCAATACGAAGACTTGCGTCCGGTCTCCCGTGAATACATCCATAAGTGCCATTTACGCATTAATCGGTACTTGAGCCATACAGGAAAATTCGTGTTGGATGCGGGTTCCGGACCAATTCAATATCCGGAATATCTGACCTATTCTGAGGGTTATCAATATCGCGTGTGCCTTGATATTTCCATTGTCGCTCTTATGGATGCACGCAACAGAATCGGAAATCGTGGATTATTTGTTGTGGCCGATATTGCACATATGCCTTTTGTTGATGGGATTTTTGATGATGCGGTTTCATTGCATACAATTCACCACTTGCCGCCAGAAGAATACCGGCCGGCTTATCATGAACTGAAAAGGGTACTCAAATCCGGCGGTACTGCCGTGGTTGTCAACGGTTGGAGTAAATCAGGCTTCATGCAGTTTTGCGGCTTACCGATGAGGATTATGGAAAGGTTATTTCATACCGGCGGGACAGGAAAAGAAAGCCGGGAAGTTGCCGAAGAAACACATCAAAAGCCTGCCGGCACTTTTGTGCATAAATTAACAGCCGCCAGTTTGAGAAATATACTTGGTAACGATTTCCCAATTAAAATCAGTGTCTGGCGCAGTGTGAGCGTTCGGTTTTTACGTGCGATGATCCAGCCTGTGCTGCTTGGAAAATTTTGGCTTAAGGTGCTTTTTATGAAGGAAGAATGGTTCCCGGGCTTTTTTGGCGTATATGGCCAATACCCGCTGATCACCTTCAAGAAATGACCGGGATAAGAATAAAAAAAGAAAACAGGATGTGACAATGGATTGGAAAGATAAAGTAATTTTAATTACCGGTGGAACCGGTTCGTTTGGGAAGAAATTCATTCAAGTGATGCTTAAAGAAAATCCTCCGGCAAAAATGATTGTTTATAGCCGTGATGAACAAAAACAGCATGAAATGCGCCAAAATGGATTTGACCATCCCAATCTGCGCTATTTTATCGGTGATGTCCGAGATTACCCGCGCATGCGGCGTGCTTTTGAAGGTGTGGATTATGTTGTGCATGCGGCTGCCCTAAAACAGGTGCCGGCCTGCGAATATAATCCCATGGAAGCCATCAAAACCAATATTCTTGGAAGCAGTAATGTCATTGATGCGGCCCTTGATGCGAATGTGGAAAAAGTCATCGCTTTAAGCACCGATAAAGCAGTCAATCCCATCAACTTGTACGGGGCCACAAAACTTGCGGCCGAGAAGATGTTCGTTCAAAGCAATGCCTACGCCGGGGGAAGGAAAACGCGCTTTAGCTGTGTTAGGTATGGCAATGTGGTTGGCAGCCGGGGTAGTGTTGTTCCGTTATTCATGCAGCAGCGTGAAGGGGGAACCATAACCATCACCGATGAACGCATGACGCGCTTCTGGATCTCCCTTGACCACGGCGTGCACTTCGTGATCCGATGCCTGGAACAGATGCATGGCGGGGAAGTATTTGTGCCAAAAATTCCCAGCATGACAGTTGCCGACTTGGCCAAAGCGGTTGCCCCTGAAGCAAAAATTAATGTCATCGGTATCCGTCCGGGTGAAAAGCTGCATGAAGTTTTGATTTCCGAGGATGAAGCGCGCTCCGTTATCGAAATGGATGATATGTATGTTGTCCAGCCGGCGGAAGCGCTTTGGTTCGGCCATGAATGGGCAAAAATCGGCAAACAGATCTCGGATGAATTTCGTTATGCCAGCAACACCAATTCGGATTGGCTGAACGTGGAGCAAATCAAAAAGATCATTGAACCAATTGAACAGGAATTCGAGAAATAGGATTTCGATATGCGCATCCTGGTTACAGGCGCTTCCGGATTATTGGGGCTAAACCTCAGCCTTCATTTGAAATCAGTTCACAAAGTTCTTGGGATTTTACATACTCAGGAGCTTCGTGAACCGCCTTTTCGAACTTTCAAAGACGATTATTCAGATTTTGTCTCATTGGAGTCGCTGATATCGAAAGCGCGTCCGGATTTGCTGATTAATTGCGCTGCCATGGCGAACCTGGATACCTGCGAATCCCAGCCGGAAGAAGCGCATCACGTGAATGCAGAATTACCGGGTGCGCTTGCGGTTATATGTAAAAAAAAGGGTATCCGGTTTATCCACATCTCAACTGATGCTGTCTTTGACGGCAGGATGGGGGATTATTCGGAAGAGGATGTTCCGAATCCAATTTCTGTATATGCCAAAACCAAATTCGAAGGCGAAAGTATGGTTGCGGGAGAATATCCCGAGGCGATCATAGCGCGCGTGAATTTTTATGGATACAGCCTCAGCGGCAAGCGCAGCCTCGCCGAGTTTTTCCTCAATAATTTAAAAGCGGGCAACAAGGTAAATGGCTTTGTTGACGTGATGTTCTGCCCTTTATATGTAACGGACCTGGTTAATACCCTTATGCAAATGGTTGACAAGGAACTAAAAGGCCTTTTCCATGTCGTCTCACCTGAAACTCTGAGTAAATATGCTTTTGGGGTAAAGATTGCCAATCGGTTTGGATTTGACAAGGATCTCATCCAACCGAAATCAGTAACCGCCAGTGATCTGCGGGCAGCGCGATCTCCCCGGCTTTCATTAAAAATCGATAAGCTAAAAAAATCTGAGATTATCCCGCCTGGTCAGGATGATTGCATTGAACATTTCTATCGGCATTATGAAGAAAACCTGCCTGAAAAAATAAAGGCTTATTCAGATTTCAACAATTCTTAGGAGGAAAAATGAATTTCAAAATCGGCTCTCGCTGGATTGGAGAAAAATATCCTGTCTACTTTATTGCGGATATTGCGGCAAACCATGATGGTGACCTCGATCGCGCCAAATCACTTATAAGATTGGCAAAAGAAGCGGGCGCGGATGCTGCAAAATTTCAAAATTTCCAGGCGTCCAAAATTGTGTCCGACTATGGTTTTAAATCTCTTGGCGGCCAGCAATCACACCAATCAAAATGGAAGAAATCTGTTTTTGAAGTGTACCAGGCTGCATCGGTTCCATTTGACTGGACGCCGGTTCTGAAAGAAGAGTGCGATAAAGCCGGAATTGATTATTTTTCCTCCCCTTATGATTTTGAAGCGATCGATATGCTGGATCAATATATGCCGGCATACAAAATTGGTTCAGGAGAAATTGATTGGATTGAAGCCCTTGAGCGCATGGCTGCCAAGGGCAAACCGGTTTTATTGGCAACCGGCGCAGCATCCATCGGTGAAGTGCAGCGGGCCGTTCATGCGATTTTGGCTTTGAATAAGGAACTGGTTCTGATGCAGTGCAATACCAATTACACAGCCAGCCTTGAGAATTTTAAGCACCTTCACCTGAATGTTCTAAAAACTTATGCCCAAATGTTTCCTGAAGTTGTGCTGGGATTATCAGACCACACTCCCGGGCATGCAGCGGTGCTTGGGGCAGTGGCCCTGGGCGCCCGGGTGATTGAAAAACATTTCACTGATGATACAACGCGGGAAGGCCCCGACCATCAATTTGCCATGGATCCGCACACTTGGGCAGAAATGGTTGAGAATACCCGCAGACTCGAACAAGCACTTGGCTCTGCTGATAAAACGGTAGCAGGCAATGAGGTCGAAACGGTGCATATCCAAAGGCGCTGCCTGCGCGCGGCGAGGGACATCAAAGCGGGTGAGAAGTTGACCAGAGAAATGATTGATGTGCTGCGTCCTGCTGCGCCTGGCGCGATCCTGCCTGACCAGTTGGAAAAAGTGATCGGGATGAAATCGCTGAATGCAGTTCCTGCCGGCAAAGAATTGCGATGGGGAATGCTGGCAGATTAGCCAGGTGAAAATTTTGCGTGTTTTATATTGTTCAGAAAATTATTCACCCCACGATCACCGCTTTTTAACCGCGCTTGGGAAAAGTGCCCACGAGATTTTTTGGCTGCGGCTGGAAGAAGGCGGAAGAATTCAGGAAAGCCGCCCCTTTCCTGAAAATGTTCATCCTGTGAAATGGCGGTCGGATACTGAACCAGTTGAGTGGCGTAATTATGAGCAACTGAAAGACCAGTTTCAGCGCGCGGTTGAACAAATTAAACCGGATCTGATCCATGCGGGGCCGATTCAGCGGGTGGCATACCTGCCGATTTTGATTGATTTTCACCCAACACTGGCAATGTCCTGGGGCTTTGACCTGCTCGAGGATGCGAAAAGAAATAATGTCTGGAATCTGATCACACGCCTGGTTTTAAATCACTGTGATTGGTTCACTTCTGATTGCCAGACCACCAAAGAAATTGCTGTTAGCCTGGGGATGGCGGATGACAGAACCACAGTCTTTCCCTGGGGAGTGGACCTGGATGCATTTAATCCCGAAAAACGCGGATTGATGCGCCGGCAGGTTGGCTTTGAGGAAGATCTCCTGATTGTGCATACCCGCTCCTGGGAGCCGCGCTATGGCGTGGATATCGCTTTGGAAGGATTCTGGAAGGCGCTTCAGGTTGTGCCGAATCTACGCCTGTTTATGCTTGGGGGAGGCTCTCTTGAAAGCCAGATTCATAAATTCGTGAATGACAAAGGACTGAATGACCGCATTCAGTTTTGCGGTTATCAACAGAATGACGCCCTGGCAGGGTACTACCAGGCGGCGGATGTCTATCTGAGCGCATCTCATATTGATGGTTCATCGGTTGCCTTAATGGAAGCGATGGCATGCGGCTGCCCGGCGCTTGTCTCGGATATACCTGCGAATTTGGAATGGGTTCTGGACCAAAACCAGGGCTGGATTTTCAAGGATGGTAATTCCCAAGACCTGGCTGAAAAAATCATTGAGGTCTCGCAGAACAGAAAAAAAGCAGCCATATTTGGAAGCAATGCGCGTTTGAAAGCCGAGGCTGATGCAAATTGGAATGAGAATTTTAAAAAATTATTGGCAACGTATGAGACAATGCTGACAACCAGCAGGCGATAATCTGGAAATAAATATGGGAAATTTAAAAAACATTGTGTGCATCATTCAGGCCCGCATGGGTTCCAGCCGGCTGCCAGGCAAGGTCTTGATGAAAATCTGCGGCCGGCCAATGCTTGGCTGGGTAATTAAGCGTGCGGGAGGTTCGCGATTAATCTCAAAGATCGTGGTTGCAACTACAGACTCACCCGCAGATGATCCAATTGATGAATTCTGTTTGAAATCAGGTGCCGCTTGTTTCCGCGGCAGTGAATTTGATGTGCTTGACCGGTATTATCAATCTGCGAAATCTTATGAGGCTGAGATTGTAGTGAGATTGACAGCAGACTGTCCGCTGATCGATCCGGTTTTAATTGATGATTGCATCGAAAAGCTTATGACTGAAAGCGCAGATTTCAGCGCCAATCGCCTGCCGCCGCCTTTTCAACGGACTTTCCCGATTGGATTGGATGTGGAAGTCGCAACTTTCAAGGCGCTTGAAATTGCCTGGAAAGCGGCAAAAAAACCCCTTGAGCGCGAACACGTTATGCCATATTTGTATGATAAAGGCAATGGCTTTAAAATCGCGCTCCTTGATTCAGAAAAGAATCTGGGAAGCCTGCGCTGGACGGTCGATACGGCTGACGACCTGGTTTTTGTGCAGCAGGTTGCTGAAAGGCTTGGCTGCCGTCTGGATTTTTCCTGGAAAGATGTTCTGCAATTATTAATAGAACATCCTGAATTGTCGAAAATCAACGCGGGAATTGCGCACAAGTCTTTAAATGATGTGGATAGCCGTGCGGATTTGAAATAAAGAGGCATATTTTGTCCGATACTCTGCTCACCCTTTTTACAGCACCGAAAGCATTTAAAGATCCATTGATTGTAACCATCCAGCGCAATGCCCTGTATTCCTGGAAGGCTTTGGGTGACAATGTCGATATTATTGTATTTGGAAATGATGAAGGGGTGGGTAAGCATACTCGCGAACTCGGCCTGCGTCATCTGCCTGATGTAACCTGCAACTCATATGGCACACCGTTGATTAGTTCAATGCTCAACTTCGCCCGCGATGCCAGCAGCAGCCCTTATCTCGGGATTGTAAATACAGACATTCTCTTATTTTCTGATATCCTCAATGCTAGTGCGGACGGCAGCAGATAAGTTCAAAAAATTCCTTTTGCTCGGTCAGCGCTGGGATATGGAAATATCAAGTCCGATAACTACAGATGCGCAGCTTATGAAAGTGAAGGAGTCAATCCCTTCCACCGCAGTCCTTCATCCGCCCATGGGCAGTGATTATTTTATCTTCCCCAGAGATTGTTATACTGCAATCCCGGATTTTGCCATAGGGCGTGCGGGTTGGGATAACTGGTTTATCTTCAAGAGCCGGCTGGAAGGCTGGCCGGTCATTGACTGCACGCATGATGTTGCGGTTATCCATCAGACGCATGACTACCGGCATCTGCCGGGCGGCCAACCGCATTACCGTTTGCCTGAAACGAAATTAAATGTGGACCTGGGTGGGGGCGACCATACAATTTTTACCTTGTTTGACGCGCAGTATAAATTGATAAATGGCAGCGTTATTAAACCAGGATTATCGCTAAAAAAAGTGCTGCGTGAAATTGAAATCTCTCCCCTGACACGACTGCGGTCCCTGCCGCTTGGCAGGTTATTCTATTTAGCCGCCCATCCCAAACGGGCGTATGCAGAATTTCGGAAAAATTTCCTTGCTACAAAAAAATAATACAGTTTTTATTTGCATTCGGGTGAAATCTTAAATTCTTCAATCGCATCCAGGCTTTGGATTTTATTCATTTCCAGGTTCTTGGTGCAGAAGTTGGTTTGCGCGATCAGCAAATTCGAATAGCCATACAGAGGCAGTACCGGCATTTCTTCCTTGAGAATTGATTCCATTGTGGTCAGCAAAGACTGTTCTGTCCGCTTTCAGATGTGTTGTCTCCAACTGTTCACAAGCTTGATCAAACCCGGTGTTTTGAAATCCACTGAAATTGAAACCTAAATAATCATTTTCTTTGGAAGGGATGGATTGGGACGAAAAAAGCAGACAGGGATCATTGATTGGGGCAGGCCAGGTTAATTGGACGAAATCGTAGTTTTCCTGGAAAATCGAATCAGCATGCGCAGCATTCCAAAAGATTTCTGCGGGGACAAACTTGATATCAATCCCGATCCCGCATTCACCCAATGATGCTTTGAAAATCTCAGAAGCCGCTGAATTATCCAGGCTGTCTTCCACCAAATAGGTAAACTGCAATTGCCTGCCATCTTCTATGCCGGAAATTCCGGCAGCCAAGCGCGGTGTTGAAGTGTTTTTATCCTCATCGCTCCAGCCGATCTTTTCAAGCAATTCAGCGCCGGCATCAGGGTCATACACTTTTAGCTGATTTAATTCCGGTGAATCCCCGGCACTTGAAAAAAGGAGGGAGTGGGGCAATTCATAATAAGCCAAATGATAGCTCTTGAATGGCTTTGTCGCGGTTCAAACATAGATCAACGGCTTTTCGGATTTCGGGATTCAATAATGGATTATCAATGGCTGTTGGTTTTTCGCGAAGATTTAAGAATAGCAGTGTTTCATCTTCCTCTGTGCTTTTAATTACTTTTATGGCAGGATCCTGAAAATAATTCATCAGAATGTTTAAAACCGGGAGCTGGTCGCGCATTTCATAGGTATTGCTGACCAGATCGCAGCCATTTTTCGGCGATTTCTTTCTTCAAAATCGCCCAGGTCATAATTAAATTGCTGATAAGCTGTAGCGGTCATATTTCAGGTTGCTGAGGGCTGCATCCGCAAAGGGGCCGACAAATTTGAATACAAGTGAGTCAAAAAACGGAAGCCCTTCAGATGCCCTGAAGTAATAGGGATTCCTGACCAGGCGGATGCTCTGCCCTTCGGTCCAACTTTCCACTTTGTAAGCTCCCCAGCCCAAAGGGCTGCGGTTTACCGCGTCTGAAGTGAGCAAATCGCTGACGCTGTAACTGCCCCAGGCATGTTCGGGCAGGGGCGACCAAAAATATTTTTCAAATTCGTCTGTAATCAATCCAGGTTTACTCGTCCACTGGAGTGTCAGATCATCGACGACAGAATAAGTTGCAGTCCTCTCGTAGGCATATTTGCTTCCGGGTGTCTCTGGATTGGATGCAATAGTAAATGAAAATACTGAATCAGAAGCGGTCAATGGCTGACCATCCGACCATTTCAAGTCTGATTTAAGTTGATAAGCAGCGGTCAGGAAGTCCATCCGTAGAGGCGTTAATCCATCCCAGGTTACGGCGCAATTTCTGCTGGTGCAGCCGGAGGGAAAAACCTGCGTGCCAGGCTGAAGGGCAACAATTTCCCCCTGGATATCAACGACCATATCCCCGGCATTTACGTCAATGGGAGCGGCAAAGGCGCTGCCATCTTTTAGATTTGGGATCTTCTCAAGGATAACCGGATATGCTTCACCTTCTTTATAATCAATTGGGCCGTCATAAATTGCCTGCAAAATGATCTTTGCTGCATTTGAATTTGCTGAGTACAGGTAAAGCGATTCAGGTTCTTCATTAATACAAATGGTGATTGTTTTTTGTTGAGCTGCTTTTGTGATTTTGTCCAGAGGGTGCAGGAGACAATGATTTCTGCCCGGCACAAGCAGAAAAAATAAACAAACATCCTAAAGCGATGGTGAGGGAGTCCTTTATTTTCATAAAAATTTCTTAAAAGGCGGCAAGCCGATTTATGGTAGCATTATATCAATCCCTCGAGTATGATTGATTTAAGCGCATTTAAATTCATATCAGGAGTAATTGATTGCCAAGAATTGGAATGAATCCCGGACGAGGGAAGAAATCAGATTACACGCCTGCACGGGTTACAGTAGCCGTGCTGACTTTTATCCCCAACACTGTCGGATATTTTCAAAACCGCCTGGATGTCACATTAACCTGCCTGGAAAGCATCTTTGCCAATACTACTGTCCCTTATGACCTGATGGTCTTTGATAACGGCAGCAATGAAGAAACCGTTAGCGCCTTGCTGGATTTAAAGAAAGCCGGGAAGATCGATTTCCTGTTGCTTTCGGGTCAAAATATCGGCAAGATCGGCGCCTTACAAGTTATGCTGAAAAGCGCGCCCGGCGAAGTTATCGCTTATTGTGATGATGATGTTTTCCTGCTGCCCGGCTGGCTGGAACGCCATTTGGAGGTTATTGATACTTACCCAAAAGTTGGTGCTGTTACCGGCATGTATATCAAGCCGCATATGAAAGAAGGCGTTTCATCCACGGTCAGTTTTTCCAGCTCACCTGGCGTTAAGGCGGAACGCGGAAATCTGATTGAAAAAGACCTGGAGCAGCATTATATTGACCAAACCGGCAGAACGTTGGAAAAATACCAGGAAGAAATAAACGGCCTTGAAGACATACGCTTGACTTATAAAGGTGTCTCAACTTTTATTTCTGCCGGCCACTATCAATTCACCAGCCCGAAAGCTGCCATCCTGCAGGCTTTGCCGGCAGCCTGGACAGGCAATTTGATGGGACAGATGCGGGAACTGGATGTGGCTATTGACCGCTTGGGATTGCTGCGATTATGCACAACACCGCCGACACTCCGGCTGCTTGGCAACTATATTGATGACGCTGCAGCAAAAGAACTCCGTAAACATGGGGTTAATGTAAAAAGTGCAGGAAAAAACAGTTCAGCACATGCTGGCAGGAAACGTCTATATCAAAACAAGCTGATAAAAAAAGCCGCGTATTTCTTGTACGAACGACTCTTTAAGATAATCAACTCATAAGGTGGAAAATGAAATTTTTGATCGCCGGCCTTGGCTCAATCGGGCGCAGGCATTTGAAAAACCTGCTCGCTTTGGGGCAAGAAGACATCATCCTCTACCGCACGCAGCAAAGTACGTTGGATGATGCAGAATTAAAAATATTCCCGGTAGAATCTGATTTTCTCAACGCGCTTAAACACAGACCGGATGCGGTAATTATTTCAAATCCAACCGCTCTTCATATGGAAGTTGCTATTCCGGCAGCCGATGCTGGCTGCGCGCTTTTTATTGAAAAACCTTTGGCTCACAATCTGGATGATCTTAATCAACTCGAAAAAATCCTTCAGGAAAAACAAAACATAGTCTTTTCGGCCTTTCAGCTGCGTTTCAATCCGGGCTTGAGAAAAATCCATCATATTTTAGAAAATGCCGAATTAGGCAAACCATTAACCTTTGAATGCTATTGGGGGGAGTATTTGCCAGGTTGGCACCCCTGGGAGGATTATCGAAAATCATTTGCTGCGAGGAAAGATTTGGGTGGCGGAGTTGTCCTGACAGTATGCCACCCATTTGACTATTTGCGCTGGATGTTTGGTGATCCGGCGCAATTGTTCGCAGCGACAGGAAAAGCCAGTTCCTTGGAATTGGATGTGGAAGATTTTGCGGATGTGATCATAAAGTTTAAGAATGGCGTTCTCGGCCACCTTCATTTAGATTACTTCCGCCAGCCACCCCGCAACGACTTCGAGATCACTTGCGCTGAAGGCGTGGTTTACTGGGACCATGCCAGCAGCAATGTAAAAATCCAGAAGCCTGATAATTCTGAGGTCAATTTTCCTGCGCCGGATGGTTTTGAACGAAATACGATGTTTTTGGATGAAATGCGGCACTTTATTGGTCTTATTGAAGGTAATGAACAACCGATTTGCGATTTTTTTGAGGGTAAAAAAGATCTTGAATTGGCAATAAGTACTTTATATTCCGGGCGCTATAATCAGCGCGTTATTTTTGATTAAAATTATTTTGAGGAAAACTATTTTATGAAAAAAGGAAAACCTGAAGTGCTGGCTGTCATTCCGGCACGCGGCAGCTCAAAATCAATCCCGAGAAAGAATATCCGCGAGTTTGCCGGCCATCCGCTCATTGCGTTCAGCATTGCTGCGGCCAAACAAGCCAGCCTTGTGACGCGCGTGATCGTATCTACGGATGACGCTGAAATTGCCAAAATATCCAGAAAGTACGGCGCTGAAGTCCCCTTCATGCGCCCTGCAGAGATTGCGGGAGATGCAACGCTCGACCTTCCGGTTTTTGAGCACGCATTGCGATGGCTAGCTGAAAACGAAAAATACTCCCCGGATGTCCTTATTCAACTTCGCCCAACCTCGCCGATCCGCCCGGTGGGTATGGTTGATCAGGCCATTGTAATTCTTCAAAGCCACCCCAATGCAGATTCAGTGCGCGGGGTTGTGCCTTCAAACCAAAATCCATTTAAGATGTGGAAAATTGGCGATGACGAGGCCATGCATCCTTTATTACAGGTGAAGGGCATCCAAGAACCTTATAATGCACCCCGTCAGGATTTGCCGCCAACTTACTGGCAGACTGGCCATATTGATGCAATTCGGACGAAAATCATCTTTGAAAAGCACAGCTTGTCTGGGGATGTAATCCTGCCCCTATTAGTTGATCCAGTCTATTCAGTGGATATTGATACCTTGCTTGATTGGGAGCGTGCAGAGAATTGTGTTCTGGAAGGAAAATTGGATATTGTTTATCCATCTGCCTTAAAAAGAAAATTGCCATCCAAAGTCTCACTGCTGGTGATGGATTTTGACGGGGTCATGACCGATGACCGTGTTTGGGTTGATCAGGATGGCCGGGAAATGGTGGCTTCCAGCCGCGCGGATGGAATGGGCTTGGAGCGGCTTCGTGAGCTGACTAATATTCAGGCAATGGTGTTATCCAAAGAAAAAAATCCGGTGGTTGCAGCGCGCTGCAAGAAATTGAATATCCCTGTTCTGCAAAGCATCCAGGATAAACCCAAAGCGCTTGAAGCCTTGATTAAAGAGCGGGGCTTAAAACAGGATGAGGTCGTTTTCATCGGGAATGATTTGAATGACCTTGATTGTTTCCCGCTGGCAGGTTTTGCTTTTGCGCCTGCCAATGGCCAGCCAGAAGTAAAGCAGCAAGCCGATCTTGTCCTCAAATGTAAAGGCGGTTGGGGCGCTGTGCGGGAATTGTGCGAGATACTGATTGCTCAATTCCCCAAATGATCTTTAAATTCTTGAGTTCACGGCATGGCATTATAATGATTTTCCTGTTAGACAGAAAGCTGACTTAATTCACAACTGGAGAACCAGAATGTTTGATATTGATTTTTATATGAAAATATTTGACCTGAAAAAAAGGGTCATGCAGGGTGAGAAATTCGACCGCGAATTTCTTTTGGAAAAATTTGAGGAGTACCGCAGCCCGAATCCGGTCGTTTATAACATTGAAACAACCAATGCCTGCAATATGCGCTGTGAAATGTGCCCGCGCACAACCATGATGACCCGCCCAATTGAGACAATGACGGCTGAAATATTTTCCAAGGTGATCAGCCAGCTGCGCCCGTGGTCGCCGGAAAAGTGGGAGACCTGGCAGAAATTCATTGAAGAGAAGTACGCCATTGACAGAAATGATATTAGTGAAAATCATTTCTTCCTGCACGTCATCCCAAAAGTCATCGTCCTGCATGGCTATGGGGATCCCTTGCTGGATAAGAACATCCCTGATTATGTTGAACTGATGACAAAACAGGGGCTGATAAGCTATTTCAGTTGTAATCCGGCCAACATTAATATGGAAAGGACAATTGAGACTTTTGAGAATGGGCTGAATTATGTGAAATACTCGATCGAGAGTGTTGATGATCTGCGCCATAAAGAAGTGCGCGGGCTCCAATCCAATTTCACGGAAAGTTATAAGAAAATCCTGCAATTATTGGAAATAAAAGCCCAGCGCAATCTTGAAAACGGTCATTGTCATAACCATGATTAACCTGAATAAATCCTGGCAGCAGGAAGAATTTGAACGGCTGAAAGAGGCATTTAAAGGCATGGATGTTTATGTCTATTTAAAAAGCCAGGACCAGCAGTGGTACGAAGATAATAAAAACCAAACCCAATCCATCCATTGGCTTGAATTCTGCCAGTTCCCGTGGTCGTCCATGACCATTAAATCAAATGGCGAATCCGTGGAATGTGTTGAGGATTTCGATAATGAAATCATTCTGGGAGACGTCAAGACTGAGACCTTGTATGATATTTGGAATGGGGAGAAGTATAAAAAATTCCGGCTGGATCATTTTAATCTGACTCCCGGAATTAAATGCACTGAAAGGTGCGATATGCAATTAATTGGCAACTTCCTGACCGCATAATGTGAATTCCTGTCCAAGAGGAGAATAAATGGCGCGTGAAATCAAAATTGGGAGCAAAGTGATTGGCGATGGACAACCGGCATATTTGATTGCTGAAATTGGCATTAATCATAACGGGAGCCTGGATACCGCCAAAGAAATGATCATGGCAGCCCAGGAAACCGGGGCTGATGCGGTCAAATTTCAAAAACGGACGCCGGAACTATGCGTTCCCAAAGACCAGTGGGATATCATGCGCGAAACTCCCTGGGGATATATCAGCTACCTGGAGTATCGAAAAAAAGTTGAGTTTGGAATTGAGGAATACAAGGTCATTGATGCATTCTGCCGCGAACTTGGCATTGACTGGTTCGTTTCTGTTTGGGACGAGACTGCCATTGAGTTTATGGAAACATTTAAGCCCATCTGCTACAAGGTGCCATCCGCCAGCCTTACAGATGTCAACTTGCTGAAAAAAATCCGTTCGACCGGCAGACCGATCATTTTATCCACCGGCATGTCTACTTTGGAACAGATCGAAAGTTCGGTGAAGGAAATCGGGTTGGATAATTTGGTGCTGATGCATGCCACCAGCGCATATCCCTGTGATCCCATGGAATTAAATCTGCGAATGATTGAAACACTGCGGCAGCGGTATGCTTGCCCGATTGGTTATTCCGGACATGAAGTGGCTTTGATCACATCCGTTGTCGCCGTATCACTGGGCGCCTGCATGGTTGAGCGACATTTTACATTGGATAGGGCTATGTGGGGCGGTGACCAATCGGCATCGGTAGAACCTGGCGGATTTAGAAAACTGGTCAAATATATTCGTGTTACCGAAATGGCATTGGGCGATGGGATTAAACGCGTCTATGATAGCGAGAAATCTTCCTTAAAAAAATTGCGCCGTTTTCTGTAAAACCAAAATGTCGTTTTTTGACCGAATTTCACGGCGTTTCAAGCACGAATTGGTTCTGAACCAAAACAGCCGGCGTATCCGTGCATTAAGAAAAGCAATTCGCAGCCTTCCCGAAAAAGGTGAGACCGCGCCGATCCTTTTTTTTAATGCGTCCACCCGGCTTTCAGGGCTGAGCCAGAACGCCGGATTTTCTTTGATTTCCAGCCTTGCGCTGCAAGCATATGGATACCCTGTGGTGCACCTTGTGTGCGAACGCGGATTGTCGCATTGTGTTTTGGGTACGAATAAAAACCGTCCACAAACACCTCCGCCCTGCGCGGAGTGCGTTCGAACCTCCAAAATGATTTTTAATGAAAAAGAAGCACAGACCTTTAAATTTCAAAGGGATTTAATTCTGGAAGCGCAGCTGGCAAATTTAGTTTTGGATAAATTGCTTGCTTTCGAAAAAGATGGATTTCCGCTTGGGGCTTTGGTTTTGCCTTCGCTTCGCTGGATTTTGCGCCGCCATCATCTTGAAGACAATGCGGATACGCGCTATTTGGCGCGTGAATATATGCTCTCTGCCTGGAATCTCAAAAAAGAAGCTGAAAGGCTATTACCTCTGATCCATCCGCGAGCGGTAGTAGTCTTCAATGGCATGACTTATCCTGAAGCGGTTGTCCGCTGGGTGGCTCGCAAGAGCGGTATCCCTGTGTTTTCCCATGAAGTCGGCATGCTTCCCTATTCGGCGTTTTTCACAGATAAGGATGCCACAGCATATCCGGTCACTATTGACAGCTCCTTCGCGCTCTCAGCATCTCAAAATAAAAAGTTGGACGAATTTCTTGAACGACGGATCGAGGGAAAATTTGTTACCGCGGGCGTTAAGTTCTGGCCGGAAATGAAATCCCTGGATGCCGAATTTATCAAAATGGCGGACCGTTTTAAAGCCGTTGTGCCGATATTTACCAATGTGGTTTTTGATACCAGCCAGGCCCATGCGAATGTGGTTTTTGATCATATGTTTGATTGGCTGGATACAACGCTTGAGCAGATCAAGTCTCATCCTGAAACCTTGTTTGTGATTCGCGCTCACCCTGATGAACTTCGGCCTGGAAAGGAAAGCCGTGAATCAGTGGCTGACTGGATCATAACCAGGCAGGTGGATCGGCTGCCAAATGTTGTTTTTATTCCCTCCAATAAATACATCAGTTCCTATGACCTGATTCAAAAGGCAAAATTTGTCATGGTTTACAACTCTACGATTGGATTGGAAGCATCCATACTGGGAAAACCGGTTTTATGTGCGGGCAGGGCGCGCTATACATTGATACCAACCGTCTTTTTCCCACCTTCCCGGGCAGAATATCAGGAGACTCTTTTACGATTTCTGGATGCAGAAAAAATTGAAAACCCGGATGAATTCCGCCTCAATGCCCGGCGGGTGCTTTACAGCCAGCTTTTCAGGGCATCCCTGCCTTTCGACCAGTTCCTGGAAGAGGATGGCGTCTGGCAGGGCTATGTTCGCCTGAAAGAATTTTCTCAAGCTGACCTGTCACCGGAAAAATCATCTACAATACAAGTGGTGCTGAAAGGAATATTAGACCAGCAGCCATTTATAAGAGACTTATGAATCCGGCATGTTCAATTGTCATTCGCGCTTTTAACGAAGAAAATCACATCGGCAAATTGCTGGATGGGATTAATCAGCAGACAATTAAAGATGTCCAAATTATCCTGGTCGATTCCGGCTCTACTGATCATACAGTCCAAATAGCCAGGGATAAGGGCGCAGAGATTGTAAATATCACACCTCAGGAATTCACTTTTGGCAAATCGCTCAACAAAGGCATTGCTCAGGCAAAAAGCCCAATAATTGTCTTCGCCAGTGCCCATGTCTATCCGGTATATCCAGATTGGCTGGAAAAACTGCTTGCTTTCTTTGAAGACCCTGCCATCGCTTTGGTTTATGGAAAACAGCGCGGATCCGGCACATCCCATTTCTCTGAACAGCAGCTCTTTGTTCACTGGTACGGGGAAACAACGCAGAATCCGCAGGATCATCCCTTCTGCAATAATGCCAATGCGGCTATCCGGAAAAATCTGTGGGAGCAGCATCACTATAATGAAAAATTGCCAGGCCTGGAAGACCTGGAATGGGCAAAATGGGCAGTGGAGAATCATTACCATATTGCCTATTGTGCAGACGCAGAAATCATCCATGTCCATGGAGAATCTTCACAAGGTATCCAAAATCGGTATATGCGTGAAGGCATGGCTTTTAAGCAAATTTATCCTCATGAACGATTCGGGATTTTTGACCTTATCAGACTTTTTATGACCAATTCGATAAGTGATATCAAAGAATCTTTGAGGCAAAAAAAATTCTCGAAAGAGTTTTTCAATATTTTACGTTTCCGCTGGTTTCAATTTTATGGCACGTATATTGGCTACCGGCGTTCTGGGCCGCTGACCTGGCAATTAAAACAATCTTTTTATTATCCGAGAAATTCAAACTTGGGTTCGGTAAACGGATCACAGCGCGATGTGACACCTATTGAATATAAAGATACAGTGAAAAAAATTTGAAGGATTGATGTTGGAGGGTCTTTGAAAAAAATTAAAATTGCCGCTTTGGTTCCCATGCGCCATCACAGCCAACGGGTGCCCGGGAAGAATTTTCGAGATCTGGCGGGCAAGCCTCTTTTTCACTATATTCTTGAAACGCTTAAGCAATGCCCGGAAATCAGCCAGATTGCGGTCAATACTGACAGCGATTTGATACAGCAGGATATCGCCAGGAATTACCCGGAAATCATGGTGATTGACCGTCCTGAAAGACTGCGCGCAGACTCCATTCCGATGAACGAGATTCTGATGTATGACACAACTCAAGTTACTGCTGACTTGTATCTTCAGACGCACAGCACCAATCCCCTGCTCAAAGCAGCAACAATATCAAAAGCCATCAATGAATTTCGCCGGCAGGTTTCCCTTTACGACTCTCTTTTTTCAGTGACCCGCCTGCAAACAAGATTATGGGATCAGAATACGCTGCCCATTAATCACGATCCGGATGTGCTGCTGCAAACCCAGGACCTGCCGCCAGTCTTTGAGGAGAATTCCTGCATTTACCTGTTCACGGCTGATAATCTCAGGCGCAGGGGAAATCGAATTGGTGAAAAACCCTTGATGTTTGAGATCCCTGTGGAAGAAGCGCTTGATATCGATGAAGAAAGCGACTTCCAGTTCGCAGAATTGCTCATAAAAAATCGCCTGAAACGCTAACTGGTATAATCCTCAAAACCATCCCAGGGAATAGATTTAAATGGAAGTTAAAACCATCTTGCTCTCCGCTCCTTATATGCTGCCTTTTATTGACCGTTTTTTGCCAATTTTTAAGCACTATGGCTGTGAAGTAATTATTGCGGATGTTAAGGAAAGGTTATCTGAAGAAGAGCTTCTGACCTATGCCGGGAAATTTGATGGGACGGTGTGCGGGGATGATCGTTACACATCCGAGGTTATTCAGAAATGTTTGCCAAGATTGAAGGTGATTTCCAAATGGGGCACAGGCATCGACTCCATCGACAAAGCTGCGGCCGAAAGCCATAATATCCGCGTATTTCGATCAACCAATGCGTTTACTGTGCCTGTTTCAGACAGTGTAATGGGATATATTTTGGCGTTTGCCAGGCGCCTGCCCTGGCTGGATGCGGAGATGAAGGCCGGCGCCTGGGAAAAACTTCCCGGGCGGGCAATGAGTGAATGCACTTTGGGGGTCATTGGCGTTGGCTTTATTGGCAAAGAAGTGCTCGCCAAAGCGCATGCTTTTGGCATGAAATTAGTGGCAACAGATATCATTGAAATTCCCAAAGAAACTATTTCGAGCCACAGGCGTGCAATCAATTAGCCTGGGTGAATTGCTGCAATCATCTGACTTTATCAGTGTCAACTGCGATTTGAATCCAACCAGTTACCACCTGCTCAATGATGAGACTTTGCAGAAGGTGAAGCCCGGCGCGATTGTCATTAATACCGCCAGAGGTCCGATCATTGATGAACCCGCTTTGATTAAAGCGCTCAATGAGAACCGGCTGGGCGGAGCGGCGCTGGATGTTTTTGAGGTTGAACCGCTGCCCCTGGATTCACCGCTGATGAAGATGAAAAATGTCATGCTTGCACCCCATAATTCCAATTCCAGCCCTTTGGCATGGGAAAAGGTTCACTGGAATACCATCCGAAATTTGTTGGAGGGGCTTGATATCCCGCATTCCGACTTTGATGAGTTGCAAAAAAAATACATGCAGGTGTAATGATGAACATCCATAAAAAAGTAGTCTTGATCACAGGCGCATCAGGTGGCATCGGACGGGCAACCGTTCAGCTCTTCTTTGAAAATGGCTGGACCGTCATTGGAGTTGACCGCCAGAAATTTGGGGAGGATTTTCCAAAAGATGGCCTTTTTATTCAATCCGATATTTCTGAACCCGGTGATATTGATTTTATCTTCTCGCAAATAAAGGATTATTCGCAGTGTTCTGGATGCGATCGTCAATAACGCGGCAATCCAGGTTGCCAAACCGCTCCTTGAAATATCCTGTGAAGAATGGGATCAAGTAATGGCTGCCAATCTCCGTTCTGTTTTTCTGGGATTAAAACTTGCGCATCCCTTGATAAAAGCTGCTGGCGGTGGGGCGATTGTGAATGTCAGCTCTGTTCATGCGATAGCAACATCCGCCAATATTTCGGCTTATGCTGCCAGCAAGGGTGGACTGCTGGCGCTGACACGGGAAATGGCGATTGAATTTGCCCCAGACAACATCCGCGTAAATGCTGTTTTACCGGGAGCGGTGGATACCCCCATGCTGCGTGAAGGCATGAAACGCGGGATTTTCGGTGATTTATCCATTCAAGAGCGTTTGGATAACCTCGCAAGTAAAACTGTGATTGGCAGGATTGGCGCGCCGCGGGAAATCGCTGAAGCGATCTATTTTCTGGCCGATGATTCCCACTCGTCATTTATTACAGGCCAGGGGCTTGTGGTTGATGGCGGCGCGACCGCCAGGTTGAGCACCGAGTGACCATGCAGGATTTCAAAGATTCCTTAAAAGAATATTGCCGGATGCGGTAGTGAACCATATCCGCAATGAAAAGGATATGCTGCGGAGGTTGCCGCAAGATTTGAATGCTTTAACGGATCCTGTCCGTCAGGAAACGATCAAAAAGATAAGCAAATATAAAAACGCGCATAAGGGCGAGCGCTGTTTTGTGATCGGCAACGGCCCCAGCCTTAAGCACACCGATCTGACCAAACTGCGCAATGAATTTACCTTCGGACTTAACCGTATCTGATTTAATGTTTGAAGCGCTGGGATTTTCAACCAGTTTTTTTGTATCCATTAATGACCTGGTCATCGAACAATCCGCATCAGAAATTCAGGCTTTAAAAATGCCGAAATTTGTTTCATGGCGGTCGAGAAAATGGCTGGCTCCGCAGGAAGATCTATATTTTCTCTACACAACCTATTCAGGCCCCAAATTTGCCAGGAACGCGGCTGGGCGTTTATGGGAAGGGGCTACAGTCACTTATGTCGCCCTGCAGCTGGCTTATTATTTCGGCTTTTCCGAAGTGATCCTGATTGGCGTTGACCACAGTTTTGCTACGGCGGGCAAACCCAACACTACCATTACTTCACAGGGCGATGACCCCAATCATTTCGATCCAAAATATTTTGGCAAGGGTTTCCGCTGGCAGCTGCCGGACCTGGAGACATCGGAAATTGCTTACGCAATGGCACGCCGGGCGTTTGAGTCAGATGGCAGAAAAGTAGTGGATGCGACCATCGGCGGAAAGCTGAATGTCTTTCCGAAAGTTGATTACAACTCGTTATTTTGAAATGGAAAACCAGCCGCTCGTATCAATCATAACGCCCTCCTACAACCAGGCGAAATATCTGCCGGCGGCTTACCGATCAGTCATATCCCAGAATTACCCCAATATCGAATACATAATTGTGGATGGCGGCTCAACTGATGGCAGTGTTGATTTGATCCGGAAATGGGCTGCATCCAGGGACAGCAGAATAAAATGGTGGATTTCCGAAAAAGATAACGGTCAGGCAGACGCGATCAACAAGGGATTTTCCCGGGCAACTGGCGATATTGTTGCCTGGTTGAACTCTGATGACCAGTATATGAAAGGCGCAATTGAAAAAGCGGTCTCAATTTTAAGTAAGGAAAATAATCTCGGCCTGATTTATTCAAATGTCTTTTCAATTGATGCCGAAAGCCAATTAATCAATGTCATGCGTTATGGTGAATGGGGATTGCTGGATTTGATGGCTTTCAATATCATCGGCCAGCCGGGGGTGTTTATGCGCAGGGAGGCACTCGACAAGGCGGGCTGCCTGGACCCTGCTTACCATTACCTTTTAGACCACCACCTTTGGCTGCGCATAGCAAAAACTTATGAAATCAGGCATGTGGATGATTACTTTGCTGCCGCGCGTTTCCATCCTGAAGCCAAAAATACTGCGCAAGCCGCCGGATTCAGTCGGGATGCATTCAGGATCATTGACTGGTTTAAGTCCAATCCCGAGTTTTCCGGGATTTTTGCTGCCAACCGGAAAAATATCCTGGCGGGCGCCTATCGCTTTAGCGCTCGCTACTTGTTGGATGGCGGGGACAATTTCGAGTCATTTATACATTATCTGAAAAGCTTTTGGTATGCACCTGCCTCAGTCCATAAAGAAGAATTATCCCGTTTTTTGTATTCTATTTTTGGTTTTCTACCCCAGGCTAAAAAGATGAAAGAGGATTTTCTTCAAAAACGTTTGAACCAACTCACTCAAGATAAAATGGATGAGATCTATAAAGAATTATCAAAATTTGGGTTAAATTCAATAATGGAAGACGTTTAATTTATGGCTCAGAAAAGACAGCGCTGGCTTTGGTGGGGCATCATTATGCTTTCGTTTGGCTTGGGTCTGGTCGTCCGGTTTTATGACCTGCTGGATGCCCCGCTTGATTTTCATCCTACACGCCAACTGCATTCCGCTGTAATTGCGCGCGGCATCTATTACCAAACCCTGGATGAAGCCCCGGCTTGGCAAAAGAAAATGGCTCAAGTGCAAAGGAACGCAGAAGGTTTGATTGAACCGCAGATCATGGAAAATCTGGCAGCATTTTCCTACAAGATCCTGGGACATGAAAGTCTTTGGGTGCCGAGAGTGTGGTCTATTCTCTTTTGGATGGCAGGAGGCATATTTCTCCTGCTCATCATGAGGCAGCTTTCTTCCTTGAAAGCAAGTGCCGGCGCTTTGTCAATTTACCTGCTCTGGCCTTATACGGCCATTGCCAGCCGTGCCTTTCAGCCGGAGCCCTTAATGACCATGGCTATTCTGGCGGGGCTTTGGGCGTCTTTAATCTGGATGCGGAAAAAGACCTGGCTTTGGGCGGTTTTGGCTGGGCTATTTTGCGGATTAGCCATTTATATTAAATCAGTAGCCGTTTTCTTTTTAGCGCCCCCCCTTGCTGCGCTTGTGCTGACCAGTACGGATTGGAAGGACATGCTGAAATCCAGGCAGCTTTGGGTAATCGCTTTGCTGGCTGTCTTACCGTTTTCATTGTTTACGCTTAATGGGATATATGGCAATGGCCTGCTGGCTGGGCAATTCAGTTTACGCTTTTTCCCGCAGCGCTGGCTGGATCCGGTTTTTTATTTGCAGTGGCTTTCCGAACTGAACAAAATATTTCCCTTGACTTTTCTTTTATTCTGCACTCTTGGAATATTTTTATTTTCAAAAAAGAGATATCGCGGATTTTTGCTGGGAATATTGGCCGGGTATGCTCTTTATGGTTTTGTCTTTTCCTACCATATCACCACGCATGATTATTACCATATCCCGCTCATTATTCCTGTCTCGATTGGTTTCGGTTTGCTAATGCAAGGATTGCTTGCCAAAACTGTACTTCCAAAGAAAACCGCGAAATCAATCCTGGCATTGATGCTCTTTTTTCTAATATGCTGGCATGCCTGGCAGGTGCGATCAGAATTGAAGAAAGTGAATTACCAGGCAGAAGTCAGCTTTTGGGAAGCCAAAGGAGAACAGCTGGGCCATGACAAGAAGGTGATTGGGCTGTTATCTGATTATGGCTATCCGTTATCCTATTGGGGCTGGATGAATGTTACTGCCTGGCCTTCATCGGCAGATCTTGCCTTGCGGGCACTGGCAGGGAATGTTATTGATGAGACCTTAAATATTGAGAAAGACCTTTCCGGCCAGGATTACTTCGTCGTAACTGAAATGGAAGAAGCCAAATTGCATCCGGAATTATTCTCTTATTTGTCAAGCCATTTTCCCAAAATTGAAGATTCGCAAAAGGCAATCATCTATGATCTCAATCAGGAATTGGATTCGAGTGGCAAGTAGTCTCTTGGGTGGATATTCACTTTTGGATTGGAAAAACGGATGATCTCATTAATTATTCCGGCTTTCAATGAAGAAGCCTGTGTTGTATCCACTTTATCAACCTTAAGAGATTTTTTGCACAAGAATTATTCTGAAAGTGAAATCATTCTTGTGGATGATGGCAGCCAGGATGGTACTGCCCGGATTGCGCGGGATTGGATGGAAAAACAAAGCGGCACATGCAAAATTCGTTTGATACAAAATAAAGATCATCGCGGGAAGGGATTCTGCATTCGAAAGGGAATGCAGGCTGCACAGAGTGAATTCAGGATTTTTATGGATGCTGATTTACCCTACCGGCTATCAGTGATAAATGAAATGCAGGAAAAATTACAGAAAGGGGTCCAGGTTACCATAGGCAATCGCAATGACCCGCGTTCTTTGCTGCCCCAAATTCGGCCGATCCGCCTGATCACCGGCAGGATATATTCATTATTTGTTCAAATTTTCGCAACTCACGGCATCTCAGATACCCAATGCGGTGTGAAAGGTTTTAGCAGCCAGGCTGCGGAACTAATCTTTTCACGGGCGACCATTGATGGTTTCGGATTTGATGTGGAAGCCCTCTTTATTGCCCAAAAACATGGGCTTAAAATTGAGAAATTGCCGGTGGAAATGCCCAATAATCGCGAAGACAGCCGTGTCAGGCTTCTCAGGGATTCCTTTCAAATGTTCCTTAACCTCTTCACAATCCGGCTTAATGACCTGCGGGGAATTTATAATTAAATTTTGAAATCCTTGATTGGCAATTGACCTGATAAATAATGCATGAAAATAGAAAAAAATCCAGGCTTGAATGGTTTTCTTTTGCCGGCAATCTGTTTTTTCTTTTGCCAAATTTACTATTCCTGATCCGGGGTTTTAATTCCCGCTATTGGGCGGATGATTATTGCTTTTCCGGTATATTAAGAGAACATGGATTTTTCGGGGGATTGGGATTTTTTTATTCATCCGTCTCAAACCGCTTTTCAGCCTTTATTTTTTCGGCGATTTCTGAAGGCTTCGGCAGTCGGGCAATTCAGATTGTTTCAATTTTTGGTCTGCTCCTCATTTTTTGCATGACTTTTCTTTTATTAAAGCGGATTTGCCTGATCAATGATATAAAAGTACCAAATATTTCCATACTTTTTCTGTCGCAGGTATTGTTTTTTTTCTCCTTGCGCCTTTCCCCGAATATTGAGCAGAGTGTTTATTGGCGTTCCGGTTTAAGCCATTATTATTTCCCCTTGTTTTTTATTTTGTTGATTTTCTATTTATTTACTTTTTCTCAAATAAAAACAAAAAAAGCGCTTTATTGTGCATTACTTTTCATCATCGCTTTTTTCGCAGCCGGTTTCTCTGAATCTTATGCTGCCCTGCAAACCGGCGCGTTGTTGTCAGCGCTGGCAGCTCTGTTCATCCTGGGAGCGAAAGAAAAAAAGGCAAAAACCGTGTTGTTGTCTGCTGCAATTGCCGGATCACTGCTCGGCATGGCTGTGATGGTGATTTCGCCGGGCAACCAATTGCGCCTGAATACTCTCCAGCAAGCGGCAGATGCTTGGACGATTGTCAGGTTGTCCGTCCGATTCGGCAGCCAATTTCTACTGGATTCAATCAAAGGATTCTGGCTGCCCTATGCGATTTCATTTCTAATTGGCTTATTATCCGGTGCATGTATTTATAAGCAAATTCTCCTTTTCATTAACCACTTCAAAAAAGATTATCGTTATCTTCCTGATTCCAGCAATTATTTATTTCCTGATTGTCTGCATTTGCGCCCCAACCGCCTTTGGCATGCTGGCTTACCCGGAAAATCGGGTGCTGATGCTTGCCCGCTACGTGATGACCTCAGGTATTATTTTCTATGGATTTTTCCTGGGTTTCATTCTCAAGGATTTCTTCATTAAAAAACCAAAATTGAAAGAAATTTTCATGTTTGGATTATTGATCCTGTCACTTTACCCCCTCCGTTCGGTGAGTGTGCTTTGGGAAGATTTTCAGGTATCAAAAGAACGTGCGCTTTTATGGGATCAGCGGAATGGTGAAATTTTGGATCAAATTGCGGATGGCGAGAATCAAATAACAGTCCGGGCTTTCGATTCCTTCGACCAGATTGCTGAAATGGGAAGTGACCCTTCTTTTTGGGTCAATCAATGCGCGGCGCAATTTTATGGGGTAGAATCCATAACCGCTGTCGAAAGCGAGCATGAATAAAAATCCACTGGTTTCTATCATCACCCCTTCATTTAATCAGGCTAAATATTTGGAGGAGACGATTCAATCAGTTCTCAACCAGACTTACCCTGCCATTGAATACATCATTATTGATGGCGCTTCGCAAGATGGCAGCCTCGAAATTATTAAAAAATACTCATCCAGGTTGGCAACATGGATGTCAGAGAGCGACCGCGGCCAAACTGACGCAATCAACAAGGGCTTTGCGCTTGCCAAGGGGGAGGTGCTGGCCTGGCTTAATTCGGATGACACGTTTCTCCCAAATGCGGTAGATGAAGCTGTTGGATTTCTCAATTCAAACCCCGAGATTGGCATGGTCTATGGTGATGCCAACTATATTGACGAAAATAGCAGGGTTATTGGCAGGTTTCCTGCTGCACAGACTGACCTTTCAAAGCTGCGCAGGGGCTACGTCCATATTCCCCAGCAAGCCTCGTTTTTCCGAAAAATCCTTTGGGATCGGGTTGGTCCTTTGGATCCGGATTTTTTCTTTGCCATGGATTATGACCTGTGGGTGCGTATTGCCGGCGTTTCAGAATTGCAATACCTGCCCCGCACCTGGGCAAATTTTCGCTTGCACGCGGACGCCAAGACCATCACAGCTGATGACCAGTGCTGGCCTGAGATGCTGCGGGTGCACTTTCGGGATGGCGGATCCAGGCTGGCGCCAATTGTATTAAAATACTTACTTACGGAAGTTGGCAGCACCGCTTATTCGCTGGCGGCGGAAAAGGCTCTTTGAATCATCATAAGAAAGGGATCCAAGATGAATAATAAGGGAATCATGGGGAATATTGGTCCGGGATTTATTTCCGATATCATTTTAAAAGTCCGCCTGACCATTAAATTACTGCAGGACAAGCGGGTTAATACCTGGTATAAATTGGTTCCGGCTTTATGCCTTGTGTATCTGATCGTTCCGCTTGATTTCCTGTTCGGCCCAATTGATGATGCGGTTGTATTGTATTTGGGAATGGATTGGTTTATCAGCCTTTGCCCTGTCGACATTGTACAGGAGCATACTGACATGATCAAAGGAAAATCCGGGAATAAAGATGCGGAACAGATAGTAGATGCGGAATTTAAAGAAGATGAATAAAAACCATCCCCCGCTTTGAAAAAAAGCGGGGGATTTTTTCTATATCACGCCCAAAGTTTTTCCGGTTTTATGAAATGCCTCAAGCCCCTGTTCAAGGTCAGTGGGGCTGTGGGTTGCCGAAATCATAACGCGGATGCGCGCCTTGCCCTTGGGAACGGTTGGGAATCCAATTGCAGTCGCAAAGATGCCGGCGTTAAAAAGTTCGCGGCTGAATTGCTGCGCAACTGGCGCTTCTCCCAGCATGATGGGGGTAATTGGCGTCTGGCTATGGCCGATATCAAATCCCATTTTCGACATTTCCTGTTTAAATAACCTGGCATTTTCCCACAACCGGTCAACCAATTCAGTGGAGGATTCTAAAATGTCAATGGCAGTAATGCACGCTGCCACATCCGGCGGGGTCATGGCTGATGAAAAGAGGAAGGGACGTCCTCGCTGGCGCAGCCATTCGATGATAACCGGATTTCCCGAAACAACGCCGCCGACAACGCCAAAGGCCTTTGAAAATGTCCCGACTTCAATATCCACCTTACCGTGCAGGTTGAAATGGTCCACAATCCCGCGGCCGCCTTTACCTAACACCCCTTCGCCATGGGCATCATCAACCATCAACAGAATATCATTACCCTGGGCGACTTCAAACAATTTATCCAGCGGTGCAATATCGCCATCCATGCTAAAAACGCCGTCCGTAATGATCAGGGCTCTTTCGTAAGTGCCTTCATTTTCCTTAATAACTTGTTCAAGATGCGCCGGATCGCAGTGATTGAATCGCACAATCCGCGCGCCTGATAGTTTGCAGCCGTCAATGATGCTGGCATGGTTTAACTCGTCTGAAAAGATGACATCATTCTTGCCGACTAATGCCTGAATCGTTCCCAGATTGGCGCAGAACCCGGACTGAAAAGTGATGGCAGCTTCCGATTTCTTAAAAACCGATATGCGGCTTTCAAGCTCCTGATGCAGATCCATGGTTCCCGCAATGCTTCTGACCGCGGTTGGGCCGACCCCGTACTTTTCGACCGCTGCTTTGGCAGATGCGATCATTTTTGGGTGATTGGCGAGCCCAAGATAATTATTGGAGCAAAAATTCAAAACCTTGCGGCCATCCACCTGCAGCCACGCTCCCTGGGGGGAGCTTAGAATTCGGATCGTATTGTAAAAACCGGTTTCCTTAAGAGCCTTGATTTCCTGGTGAATCCAATCCATTCTTTTCATGGGGTTCCCTCTTTAAAATATTTTTTCAACTTATTTTGGGTGATTATACATCTGGCGATATTTCAGCAAATATCCCCATCTCAATTAAGGCTGCTTAATAATAGGCGCGGAGCCAGCAGTGATTTCTGCAGTCAGCGGATCAAGCCGGTTAAGAATATACTTTTTTACGTTTGATGCCATTAAGCGATCCATGATTGGCGCTGATTTAACTTTTAATTACCAGAATCTTGTTTATTTCCGTTTCCTGGCCATTACTTTCCCACCGCTCAAGCGCAAGGAGGATATTTCGGGGGACAGGTTTTCGAGCGTAATGGTTGATGAGCGCTGTGAGCTGGCTTACTTTCAATCCCTGCTGTTCCATTCTTTTAAAAGCTTGTGGGCTGAAATGGTACGAAAAATTCTGCCCATGAATGCTTTCCCATTCACAGCAGCGCGCTATCTGGTAGCGGATATTTCGGGGAAAGAAACTTTCAATTCGAATTCTCCCGGATTTCTCAATTTCGAATTCCTTCTTTTTCAAGTAGGGATAATTCAATTCCCTACCAGCACGCTAATGCTTTAAACCATTTGCTTTTCCTGAACACAGAAGGTTGGCTTTCACCCGGAAGTTTTCCCAAATCTAAATAACCCAGCCAGAATAAGGGTTTTTGGAGCATCATGCGGATATATGCGCCTTCAACCTGCGGCCAGTATTTGAAATCCCGGACATACTCTCCAGTAGAACTATTTTTGATAAACCAGGCCTCATAATCCCCCCCGGATCGCAAAATGTCGGGCTCGTTTTGATGAATCCAGCTGCATAAATCATCAAAACTGTACCAGGCGTCATCAGACAGGTTTTGGATGTGATTTATAAGAGCATTTCTTGAAAATATTAAATTTCCACTTGTTTTCCCTTCGAAAATCAGGGTCTCAATTAAATCCAGGTCGTTCATTTCCTGGCTGTTTTTCCATGCTCCGGCTAACTGGATAAGGGCTGGTCCGCGCTCGGATTCGAGGAAGATTTTTACTTTTTCAGTATTCGATACTTGATCGCCTGTAACCAGTTCTAATTCATTTAGCAGGCCAATCAGAAAAGGATATGGGAGATTCGATGTGAAGGAAATTAATTCCTGAGCGCTCAACCCCGTTCTTAATCCTGCCAATATCGTTGTGGCAGTGTCAATGATTTTGTCATTAGAAATCAATTTCTTTTCAACTTGGCGTTCAGGTACTTGATTAATTGTGGGTAGGCTCGCCGGCGTGTGGGTGGGTTTAAGAAATTGATGAATCTCATCAGGAAGAAAGGCAAATTCAAACAGTCCCTGGCTGGTCTCAAGAAAAGCCCTGCCGATGAGCGCTTTAAAAAATAAAACTTCAGTCGCTGAAACCGGATTTCGGTCCGGCCTCTCCCGCTCACGGCGTCCCGCGCCCATCTCGCGCAGCTCGCCAAATTTGCGGGTGAATTGGTCCCACTGGATTTTCCCGCCTTCTTTAATCAGCGTTTTTAATCCTTTTTTGGAATTTTCAGGAAGGGCAGAAATAATCTCATCTGTCATTTCACCTTGATGTATGAAGGCTGCGAGCTGTTCTGCGGGTGATGCTTTTCCTTTGAAATCAATCTCAATCCCCCAGGTTTCTGCAATCATCGTGAGGATATCTTCATCGTAATCCCTGATTGTGTCCAAGATGGTTGGCATAATTAATTGCCTTATTGGGAACCTAAAAAATCATATTATTAATTTGAAAATATTACCAAACAGGCTTTTTTCCATTATACTTTAGCGGGTATATTCAATGATTTGGAGTGGGATGCTGCATAGTTTGCCGGCTGAGGAAAAATTGTTTTACTGCGCCTATTATTCTCTTCTGGAACTTTTGGGAGATGAGAAGGCAGATGAAATCTTTTTTTCCGCAGGCTTGGATCCCTTTGACGTCAATGCTCCAAAATATTTCCGGCATGGATCTGAACTGCTTATTAAGATTGCCTTAGAATTAAGTAAATATTTTGGGGAAGAGACCTCCCGGGGGCTGCTGATTCGCATGGGGAGTGCCTCGCTCACCTTTTTTAGAAAATACTTTACAGAAATAGCCCAATTGGGAAATATCGAGAACCGTCTAAAACCGCTTGACCGCAGATTTTTGTCATCCCTTAACACATTGGCTGAAACACTTTCAGAGGAAATAGGCTTGCCATTTAATTGTTCTGCAAAAGATGCTCGAAATTTTGAATGGCAATATCCAAAACCCTCCTCTGATTCACCAGCGCCTGCGCTTCTACCTTTTTTCTATTTTGGCCTCCTGGAGGAATTTTGCACCTGGCTGGATACCAGAAAGAATTACTTATTAAATTATGCAGTCGATGATAATCAAAGAGAAATGGATATCATTTCAATTGAAATCAGGGATCTTGACTAAATCTTTTATATTTTATTAATTCTTTTTTGGAGAAAATCGTGTAAACTTAAGAAAAATAACCAATCCGGGGAGCCTGGTAAAACAGGCTGAGAGGAGGATGATGAATCCTCGACCCGTAAAACCTGAACCGGATAATACCGGCGGAGGGAGATCTTATAAAATATGCTCCCTCTAAAAAGGGAGTTTTATTTTAAGATGAATACGATCATTTTCGCAAATGGGGAGGTTGATCAGCCGGAGCTGCTGAAACCGCTGCTGCAATCGGCTGAACATCTTATCGCTGCTGATGGCGGTTTGCGCCATATTCGCAATTTGGGATTGAAGCCTCATCTTGTGATAGGTGATCTTGATTCTATTTCGGATGATGATTCGAAATGGATCTTAAAGAATAAAATACCCATTCGAAAATTTCCAATGAAGAAGGATCAAACCGATCTTGAGCTTGCCCTGCTGGATGCTGCCGAAAGGGGCGGGGACCCGATTACCGTTGTGGGAGCTCTGGGCGGCAGAATTGACCAGACCTTGACCAATATTTTCTTGCTTCTGATGCCGGAATTGCAGGGGACTGATGTCCGTTTTGATGATGGGCATGAAGAGATATTTTTAATTCAACACCATTCAGCAATAATTGGCAAGAAGGGGGATACTGTTTCATTGTTGCCGCTGCTTTCAGCCGTTGCGGGGATAAAAACCAGGGGTTTGAAATACCCTTTAAAGGATGAGATCCTTTTCCCTGAACGATCCCGCGGGGTAAGCAATGAAATGGAATTCGATCAAGGCGGAAGTCTCGCTGAAAAGCGGAGTGCTGTTATGCATTCACACACGAAAATATAAAAGGAAATAAAAATGAAAATAAAATGGTTACTTGCTTTTTTAGTTTTGGGGATTTTATCAGGTTCCTGCAGCCCGAAAGCCCGCCGCCCTGAATGTGATGGTGCATGATTCTTTTGCGATCAGCACCGACGTTGTTGCTGAATTTGAGGAAGCCAATCATGTGAAGGTAAATTTCTTATTAAGCGGTGATGCGGGCAGCATGGTCAATAAGGCCATCCTGACAAAAAATGCGCCAGTGGCAGACATCCTTTATGGTATTGATAACACCTTTCTCTCGCGGGCTCTATCCGAAGGGATTTTTGAGGCCTTTGATACGCCTTTGCTTGCGCAAATACCGGACCAATTCGAGCTGGATCCCGGGCATCAGGCTTTACCCGTTGATTTTGGGGATGTATGTATCAATTACGACAAACTTTATTTTGAGGAAAAGCAATTGCCGCTTCCGGCATCCCTCGCTGACCTGCTTAATCCTTTATATAAAGGACTTCTGGTTGTTGAAAATCCAGCCACCTCTTCACCCGGATTGGCGTTTTTATTGGCGACCATTTCGGAATATGGTGAAAACGAGTACCTGGATTTTTGGCGCCAGTTAAAAGAAAATGAGGTTGTGGTTGTCAATGACTGGAATACAGCCTATTACACCAATTTTTCAGGATCGTCCGGGAAAGGCTTGCAGCCCATGGTGGTGTCTTACGGCACCAGCCCCGCTGCCGAGGTCATCTTCGCAGATCCAAAAATTGATGAAGCCCCAACCGCATCGCTGACTGGCAAGAATATGTGTTTCAGGCAGATTGAGTTTGCAGGAATTCTCAAGGGAACCAAGAATAGAAAATTAGCTGAAAAATTTGTTGAATTCATGCTTTCCAAACGCTTTCAGGAAGATATTCCCTTGAATATGTTTGTTTTTCCCGCGAACGAGACAGCGGAGTTGCCCTCGGAATTCACAGATTTTGTTCAGATTCCCGACCAGCCTGCGAATCTCCCCCTGGATCAAATTTCAGCCAATCGTGAAAAATGGATTGAAGCCTGGCGTGCGTTGATGCTGCAGTAAATGGCAAATCGTAAATTTGGATTCAGCGGAATTTGGCTGCTGGCAATTCCGCTGGTTTTTCTGGTTGCTTTTTATTTTTTCCCGCTGGGAAAGCTGGTAGCCCTTGCTCTCTCGCAGGCTGCTTCGACGTTCAGGACGCAGATAAACTGGCAGATCATCAGCGGCGCCTCCGGTTTTACCTTTTTCCAGGCCAGTCTCTCTACGATTTTGACAATCCTTCTGGGACTGCCGGCCGCCTATCTTTTCGGCAGGTTCAATTTTTCGGGAAAAAATATTCTCAGAATTGCGTCAACCCTGCCTTTTATTCTCCCAACGGTGGTGGTTGCGGCCGGATTTAACGCCATGATTGGACCCAGGGGCTGGCTGAATCTTGTGCTTATGGATATCTTGAATATTTCCAGACCGGTAATAAACATTCAGAATACACTTGCCGCCATTCTTTTGGCGCATGTTTTTTATAATACTTCCATTGTGATCCGAATTGTTGGCACAGCCTTGGCCCAACTGGACCGCAAACTGGAAGACGCCGCCCTCACGCTGGGAGCTTCTCCCTGGAAGGCTTTCACAAAAATAACGGTACCCTTATTGATGCCTTCCATCCTTTCGTCGGTCTTATTGGTTTTCCTGTTCGACTTCACCAGCTTTGGCGTCATCTTGATGATGGGCGGCCCGCGCTTCACGACGCTCGAGGTTGAGATTTATATTCAGACCATGCAATACCTGAACCTGCCGCTCGCCGGTATCCTGTCCTTGATCCAATTGGGTTTCACGATGATCGTTACAACCATATTGATGCGAATAGGCGACCGGGGAATGGGGGTGCCAGTCATGCCACGTCTGAACCAGGAAAGCCTGCGAAAACCGGTAAAGAATTGGGAAAAGTACTTCACGTATTTTATGGTTCTGCTTCTCCTGATTCTGCTAACTTCCCCATTAATAAGCCTGCTGATCAGGTCCTTCAGCGTCACAGTCCCAGCCGCCGCCGGGATAGCCGAAGAAAGAATCCATTTTTCGTTGAATTATTTTCGAGAATTATTTATCAATCGCCAGCAGTCTTTATTCTATGTGCCGCCTGTGAACGCTGTCTGGAACTCCCTGAGGTTTGCGGGCGTATCCGCCTGTCATTTCCCTCGTTTTGGGGATGATGCTGGCTTATGGGCTGCGTTCTGCCAGGCAGCTGCGATGGATGAGCCTCATCATTATGCTTCCACTTGGGACGTCCGCAGTTACCCTGGGTTTGGGTTTATTTACAGCTTTTTCAGGTGCGTTGGGTTCGCAAAGGTGGACGGAGATTCTTATCCCACTTGCGCATGCACTGATATCACTTCCGTTTGTTTTGCGTGTCGTTCAGCCCGCGCTGCAATCCATCCCTGCCAATCTAAAATTAGCCGCGCAGAGCTTAGGCGCAAAACCATTGGATGTCTGGCGTTTTGTGGAAATGCCGATCATCTGGCGAGCGTTGATGACCGCAGCTGTATATGCTTTTACAATTTCCCTGGGCGAATTTGGCGCAACCAGCTTTTTATCGCGCCCGGATATGCCAACCATGCCAATCGCGATCTTCCGTTATCTTAACCTGCCCGGCTGCATCCAATTATGGCCAGGCAATGGCCATGGCAGTCATCATATTGTTTGTGTGCATCATCAGCATCGCTTTTCTTGACAAACTGCAATTTAATCCGGGCACCGGAAAGAAGTGAACTTATGGCTTTATTGGAATTAAGAAAAATCACCAAGTCCTATCAAAATCAGATTCTGCTGAACCAGGTTTCTTTCAGCGTGGAAAAGGATGAGACCGTCTGCTTATTAGGCCCTTCCGGCGGAGGAAAAAGCACGATACTGAGGATCATTGCGGGCCTGGAAAATGCCGAAAATGGGCAGGTTTTATGGCAGGGCAGTGATATCAGCACAGTGCCGCCTTATGCGCGCCATTTTGGGTTGATGTTTCAGGATTACGCGCTCTTTCCCCATATGACAGTCGCAGAAAATGTGGCATTTGGATTGCGCATGCAGAAAATGGATGCGGATAAAATTGGCGAGATCGTGAAAGAATCACTTTCGCTTGTCAAGATGGAAAATTTTACAAACAGGCGAGTGACCGACCTTTCCGGCGGGGAACAGCAGCGGGTTGCTTTGGCACGCGCGCTGGCGCCGCACCCGCAGCTGTTAATGCTGGATGAACCCCTGGGCGCATTGGACCGTACTTTGCGAGAAAAACTGGGCGAGGAATTGCGCCAATTGCTGCGCAGAATGAAGATCCCTGCGATTTACGTGACACATGATCAGCAGGAAGCCTTTTCGATCGCTGACCGGATTCTGGTGCTTCATCAAAGCAGGATCGTTCAAAATGGAACGCCTTACGAAGTCTACTCACATCCAGCCTCACCCTGGCTGGCTACTTTCTTCGGGATGGATAATCAAATTCAAGGCAAGGTGATTTCAGCGAATCCTTTGCTGGTATCCACAAAAATCGGTGAATTTGTTTGCGATTGCCAGCAAGATGGTTTCAGGATCGATGAAAAGGTGATCCTGGTTTTTAAACCAACCGGCGCTGCGGAAACCAGGGATTCAACCTCGGCTAATATCATCGAAGGCAGGATTGTTGAATCTGTTTTCAACACGGATCGGTTTAAAACCAAAATAATTTTTAAAAATAACTTGACCTTTGAATTTCTGATGAAAAAAGAAATCAAGGCAAACCAGAATATTCGAATCCACATTCAACCGGATTCCATTTTATGCTTCAGGAGAGCATCGTGATCAATGCAGAAATGACAATAATAAAAAATAACCATCTGGGCGTTGAAGTCTGGCGTTATGGCGGAAAAATAATTGCGGAATCCGCAAAAGGCATGATTCTGGAGGCGTATTTCAACCGCTCCGACTTTGAATTTAACGGGGTTCTCTTGAAGGAGGGCGATCGATTCCTGGAATTATATTTATACGATAAATGGTTCAACATTTATGAAATCTATGACCGCGACAGCGCTGAATTAAAAGCCTGGTACTGCAACATCACCCGGCCGGTGAGAATTTTAGACAAGTCGGTTTATTATGATGATTTGGCGCTGGATTTGCTCGTATTCCCGGATCGGCGCCAGTTGGCATTGGATGAGGATGAATTCATTTCCTTGAATTTAAAAAAAGCTGACCAGCGCCAGGCGCGGTCAGCTTTGATTGAATTGCAGAGGTTATTTTCTCAAGAGGAGCGCGTTAATATCCGCCGCCTTGTTTAGGTTCAGGTTTTTTCGGGGTTCTGAGGAAGAGATACCAGAAAACCCAGGTAAAGAAAAGCACAACCAGAATTGTCACTGCAATCGGCACCATGATGGATAATATCGATACGGTGGTGGAGGTAACATCTTCAGCCACGCTGATGGGAATATTCCCCGCCCCCGCTGTTGCGATCCCGACTGCCGGACGGATGGCAACCGATTTAACAGTATGAACGCTGCCTGCCATAAGCAAGCCCAATCCGAGCGCAAGCACCGGATTGATATCCGACACCACATTGGTGCTGGCCGCGAAAACTATGGCACCGGCCACCGGGCGCACAAATGTTTGCACAAAAAAATCATTGATGTGGTTAATGGCCGGAAATTTATCGACCAGGAATTCAACCAATGTTAATACGATCAGCAATCCAATGATCCACCAGCTGGTTAAGACGTCGTATGGCGGATTGAGTTTGATGTAAGTTGTGTAGCGTGCCATCAGCGCCACCACCAGCAGGGGGATATATGCATTCAATCCAGCGCTGGCAGACAGGCCGAAAGCTGAAAAAATTCCTAATAAAGGTTCCATTACTTCTCCAAAAATAAATTTATCTGATAACCCATTGCCGGAGCATGTTCAATAAAGTTACCTGCAGCATGGCTGTGGCAAATCCGGCTGTTATAAATATTGCCAATGAATTCCATTTCGTAAAACTATTCTCTTTCTTATTAATTATTATCCAAAATATCGTGTAAAGCAAAGTGATGATAATCAGGACTGTCACTATACTTATATACGCAAGAATCTGAAAAATAGTGGCATTTTCTGATAATAAAACCAAAGTCAGCAGTGCGGAAAAAAGTGCATATGCCGCAACCTGCAGGGGGCTATCAAGCAGGGGAGAGTTTTTTCCTTCTTTCCAGGCTGTCAGGTTAAAAAGCGTCATGAGGGCGGTTGACATCACCAATCCCATGCCAAATCCGGTTGCGAGGCGGATCATATTTGTGGTTTCATAAAGCAAGGGATTTGTTGAGAAAATCGGAAATAAATGAATTGATTCCATCCCCGGCCCACACCAGAAAAAAGAAAACCAGGAGCAGGATGTACCCTTTTTTCGGCAGGGCTTTTCTTTTCCCCAGGGTTAGGTAATATACCAATCCGATGAAGCTGCCCAGATAGAGCCCGCTGCAGCGCGCGCATAGAGGAAACTGAATGCCTGCAGCCTCAAATGAGTGCGATGGGATTTGATGGCAGACAGATGAACCGACCGCAAACGCTTTTCCATTTATCCCCGGCGGGGTTTGAAATAACCAGAATGCCGTAATGAGAATTGCGGTCAGGGTAACAAACCCCAATGTGATATTTTTTTTCATTTCAGGTTTCCATCTGGCTGTGATTTGACAATTATATATGAGATGAATCTGGTCAGAAATCTCTTCTTATAGAAAAATGGTGTATACTGAGAGTGTAAATACAATTTACCTTCGCTATCCTTTTGGATGAGGAGGTGGTGCCCAAAATGTCTAGTTATAAACTTAGCGCTGCGGTACTCCTCCTCGGAATCCGATAAAGAGTACCGCAGCCAAAAAACAGAAACCGCCGCGAGGCGGTTCTCTGTTTTAATCGGCTGGTGTGCGATTTTTTATTCCAGGAAATCTTGCCAGATTATTCAGCTGCTGCGCCCAATATTTCTTCATTTCCTCCGCTTTTTCGGAATCGGGTAATTTGCTGTGATTGAGGCTTATCTGGACGTTCTCTCCCTTAGGATAAAAGGCAACGTCGAGTGAAGTCACACCATCCACCCAGGAAATCCGCAGCGTTCGGTTGGGCGTTGCTTTTCGGATAGCGAATCCAGGATCTGCCAGCCATTTTTTCCTGATATCCTCATCCAGCCATGCCTGAAAAGCTGATTCGATGCTGGCTTGGATGGTCTTGCTCTTGCTGATTTGGTAGCCATCCGGGCGCTGGTGCATAAGGCGTTTGCCGCGTACCTGTTCATAAGAGACGGTGATCATTTGCTGCCACCAGGCCTCAACATGGAAAGTGTTATGCAGGACTGCCACAATTTCTTTGTGGTTCATCTCACCGCAGCCTTGAGCGTCCATTAAAGAAAACCATTCTTCCCATGATTTGCCAGTCTTGGCTTTTACTGCGTCATTGCTGACCTGAGGTTCGGGCATTTATCAGATTTCCTTTCAAAAATAAACTCTATTATGTTTATATTTCAGTATTGTATAAGTACAGATCAGCAATTAAAATATAAAAGAATGATTAAAGAAAAATTCATAATTTAAAATTATTAAATGGAGGCCAAAGTGAAAAACAATCCAGTTGTGTTTTGGTAACTTGCCAGCCATTATATGGAAAAATCCACCCAGTTTTTTAGGAAAGTTTTTAATTGGCAGATTGACTTTAACGAAAAACTTGGCTTTTATAGCGTGCTTGAAATCGGCGATGCGCAGAGGCGCCAATTGATGGCGGAATATTCACGCTTAAGCGGGCAAAATTGCCTTTTTTGACCATTTATATTCAGGTTGAGGATATTCTTCCCAAGGCGGCTCTGGTTGAGGAAAACGGCGGATTAATAATTGTGGAACCCCATGAAATTTCAAGCGGTTTAAAAATTTGTCTTGTTTATGAACCTTCCGGAGTGACTATTGCCATGATTGATGAAAAAGCGATCAATGCCTGAAACTGGATTATCAAAGGATAAATAGGTTGAAAACAATTCGGGGATTTGCAGCGGTTTGGATTATTTCTTTAAGTGCCTGTAATCTGAGCTCTGATCAGAATCTTTCAAGGGCTGAGATAACGCAATTCCTGAAGTAGAGGAAAAAGAAATCCAGGTATTGGATGTATTCAAAGAGAATCTGACCTCCGAATATGATCCAATCCTGGCTGGATTTCAGGGCGCCACCATGTATTCAATTGAGTTGACTTTTGGCGAAGAAATCAACCATTATTCCGGACATCTGCAAACGGCTTATACGAACCAGGAAAATATTTCCCTGGACAAAATCTTGTTTATGTTGATCCCCAATACCAGCGGTGATTATTTAGAGGTAAACAATATCCAGGTGAACTCCCACCCTGTTTCAAGTGAAATCGCTTTTCAAAATACTGTCCTGGAAATCCATTTGGCTGAACCGCTCCAGCCGCATACTTTCCACCAGCGGGTCACTGGCCATGAATTCCATGCGGTTGCGCTCCAACCGTCGCATGACCATCAGATCATCCAGACAGTGCACCATGTCCTTCAAGGCCTTGAAAACAGGTCTGGGCGGGCTCCACAGGGCGATATGCTCCTTTTGGCAGAACTCCGCGATCAATAAAGCTTCTGCTTTTTCAGTCTTGTTACGCTTTAGACGGCTGGTGGCATAGGCCTTGAGGCGTGCCGGTTTGACAATGCTGACATCATATCCGCACAAATACAGATACTCAGCTGCGGCATATCCATATTGTCCGGTGGCTTCCAGGCAGATATGAACCTGCTCACAGCCCCTGGCCTTCAACCATCTGGATAAATGGTCATATCCTGCCAGGTTATTCTCAACCGCTTGATAATATTTTTGCCCCTCATGCAGTAAAACCACATCCAGGCTGTGTTTGGAGACATCCATACCCACGATTGATTGTGTCATTTGGTCACCTCTCTGATAAACTTGAAAGGAAAGAGAAATTTGTGTTCCGGAGGAAATGGCGTTGGTGTCTTTTGACGATGTGGAGTACGGTGATCTGCTGAATCCAGCCCTAACCACCGCAACTACATCGTGGTACGAACTTGGACGCGTCTCGGCTGAAGTATTGTTGGACCGTATTAACAAAAACCCTTCAAGGCCTAAGCAATTGATCCGGCTTCCGGAGGAGATGATTATTCGCGAATCCTGCGGGTATCGAATTCAATAATTGTGAAATAATGGAAATAAATAATTTATGGAGGTAATCAATGAACGGTAAGAAAGTATGGTTCTTTCCAGATGGCGACAGGCCGCCATTTGGCGAGAGCGAATTGAAGGGACATGAGTCATATATTGTATTGAATCCAAATAGAGAGGAAGCGCATCTTGTATTCACACTCTATTTTGAGGATGCACAACCTATCCGGGATATTCAGGTGACGGTAGCCCCAGAACGCGTGAAATGTTTTCAAACGCACAATCCCGATCATTTTGGAGAGCATGTGCTGCCGTTGACCACACAATATGCTGCAAAAGTGGAAAGCGACATACCGGTGATCGTGCAGTATGGCAGGCTGGACGCGCGCCAGCAAAACCTAGCCTATTACACCACAATGGGTTACCCTGGAGAATAACATTGTGAAGGGTTTGGCCTCCATGCTGAACAACAAAATTATATCGAAATGGAAGGAATCCTCCATCATAAGAAGCACCAAAAGAAAAGGAGAATAATATGCACGGACAAATTATGATACCGGAACAGGAATATAAGCAAAGAGCTGAGAAAGCTGCCGAGATTCTCCGCAGAGAAAACCTGGATGCGCTCATCGTAAATGGAAATGAAGCGGATTACGCAAACACGCGATATTTTTCAGGTTTCTGGCCGCTATTTGAACGTTGTGGTGTAGCAATCAGCGCAGGAGGCGATGCTGCCTTGATGGTTGGGCCTGAAAGCCGAGAATTTGGCGCTGACCGCTCGAAAATTCAGAGGATCTTTGTTTTAAAAGAATACCGAGAAAGCGCGGACCCTGCATACCCGGAATTGAAAGCCGAATCATTCAATGATGCTTTTGCCGCGATCGGCGTCACGGGGAAGAAGCTGCGCATCGGTGTTGCCAGCTGGCTTGACACCTCCATGGTTCAGATGGAAGGTATTCAGGCGGCATTTCCGGAAGCAGAGATCGTACGAGCCGACAAGATCATGGTGGAGCTGCGCTCGATCAAATCCGACACGGAAATTGCCTGCCTGCGAGAAGGTTACCGCATTGCTGAAATTGCCAGCCAACAGGTTATCAAGGAGATCAAACCTGGCATGACTGAATTGCAAATGGTAGGTGTTGCCCAGCGGGTGATCTATGAAGAAGGTGCAGAATATGAAGGTTTACCGATGTATGTTTTTTCTGAGGCATCTACCCGGCATGCGATTTCACGGTCCAGCTACAGAAAATTTGAAAAAGGGGATATTGTTCAACTGAACCTATCCGCAAAAATTGATGGATATTCTGCGGCCGTTGGATATCCGGTCATACTGGGAAAGCTGGAAGGTAAGCGACGCGATGTCGTTTTGTTTGGCAGGGACGCGCATTTCTGGACAATCGATCAGTTGAAATCGGGCGTCATTGCCGCTGACGTGGCAAAAGGCTACTTTAACTACTATAAAGAAAACGGCTATGCTGAGAACTTTGTTTACGGCCCGATGCATGGAACGGGCCTGATCGAAGTCGAGGCGCCTTGGGTAGAGACCATCAGTGATTATCCTTTCAAGCCAAATATGACCTACCAGGTCGACACCTTCATCGCAACCGATACTTTCGGTGTGCGCTGGGAAAAGGGTATTGCGATAACAAAGGATGGCTGCGAAATCCTCAGTCCGGAAATTGGAGAATTATACGAGTTAGAGTTCTAGTTTAGAAGCAATTATAAGAAACCTTTTTCTTTAGCGAATTGTGGGATGGTAATTGCTAGTGCTTGGCGGGGAGATTTTTTCCAGGCCAAGTTAATGTAGTTATTGGATTTACCGGTGAAGCTGTTTCGGAGTTGTAAAATCTGAAACAACGGACTTGCTTTTAACAGAAAGAAAAGGAACAATCGCAAGAATCTCTGCCTAAAAAATTCGCAGAAAATGGGATGACTACAAAACAAAATATCCCTCCGGACCTTTCGGCCAAATGGGAAGATATTGAGATAATCAAATCGAAGGATAAATATTAAGGAGAACGCATGGCTGATAAACCATTTACCTTTAGTATCCCTTTCCCGGGATTTCAACCATCAAGAACTGACAACCACATCACTCGCCATCTTTCGGATCTCAAAGGCCGCTTCATGGATACGGAAACGTATGAGCAGATGCTTGAAGAGGAAGATGTAATGCTATATGAAGTGTATGAGGTGAGGCGCCCTGAAGTCGCGGGTGAGATGTTGTTTGGAATAGATATCATCCATCCAGGAAAGGTTGGCGATGAGTTTTTTATGACCAAAGGACATTACCATGAGATGCTTGAGGCTTCCGAGTTGTACTATTGCCTTCAGGGAGAGGGATTCATGGTAATGGAGACACCAGAGGGGGATACGGCAGTAGAGAAGTTATTTCCGAATTCGGTGATTTATGTGCCACCCCGTTGGGCGCACCGCACAGTATGCACAGGACGAAATGAAGATTTGGTGAATTTTTATATTTATCCAGCCAATGCCGGACAAAATTATGGAACCCTGGAACAATTCGGATTCAGGAAGATCATTGTGGAAAGGAATAATCGGATCGCGATAATCGATAATCCGAACATTAAGGATCGATCTTGACAAGATACCCGGTAAGTTCCACGTGCTCGGTAGATATTCATGTGTCATCACAAATGACCAGCTTTTTCGGATGACCGCGTTAGAAAATAGCGCTGAACAATTTGCCTAGGGCGAAGCCAACGAGCTTTATGCGAATGTGTAAGCTGTTTTATGAAGATGGAATGGAAATAGATGAATCCAATTTGAAAACTTTCGTGAAAAGAAGGTGCTTTTATGATGCTTTGCTGTGGCGAAACGATGATTGATTTTGTTCCAATTCCTGGAGAGAATGCTTACCGCCAATGTCCGGGAGGATCGATAATGAACATAGCGGTTGGATTAGGCCGCCTGCAGGTGCCCGTTGGTTTCTTCTGTAAAATATCCACCGATTTTTTTGGAAAATATTTAGTTAAATTCATGGAAGATAACAACGTGGATGTGTCACTCTGTCCTCTATCTGACGATTTGACCGCATTGGCTTTTGATATTTTGCCAGAAGACGGTTCTCAATAGCCGCAATTTGCTTTTTATGCCAAAGATAGCGCGGACCGAAACCTTACAATCGATGAGCTTCCTTCTCTCTTGGATGAAAAAATCAGAGGGATCCATTTCGGATCTCTTGCTCTGGTTTTAGAGCCCTGTGCAACTGCATATACGGCATTAATGCGGCGCGAATGTCGAAAACGTATTATCACCCTGGATCCGAATATTCGCTCGGGGATGATTGAGGATAAACCTGCCTATCTACAGAACTTTAAATCCTGGCTGGAACATATTGATATTCTTCGCCTCAGCACAGCAGACCTGGAGTGGATGTACCCAGGCATTGGATGGCAAGCCATGCTGCCTACCTGGTTCGAGGCTGGCATCAGCCTGGTTTTTGTCACACATGGAGCAAAGGGTGCTTCTGTTTGCACACCATCCGGGCAACCGGTATTTGTACCCGCTGAAAAAGTATCCGTTAGCGATACGGTTGGAGCCGGTGATACTTTTTTTGCAGCCGTACTGGCGTTTCTGTATGACCATGGCGTGCTGTATAACCGTTGCAAATTACGGAATCTTGATGATAAATTCCTCGCAAAATGCCTGACATATGCGGGGCATGCAGCGGCTATTAACTACACGCAAAAGCGCTGATCCTTCTTATAAGCATGAGATGAACTAGTTTTCAAAGGAAAAACGCATTTCGTAATCGTATTTCGTTCTGCAAATGCTTCAATTTCAATATTCATTTACTGAAAAATACTTACATGGATGCAGATATATATGATAGTCATAACCTGCACCTAATTTCTAATCATGATTAACAATTTCCCTTTTCGTTATTTTTGTTACTCTTTCTTCAATAATTTCTATTGACATTGCATGGTGGATATTGTAATATGGATTTTGAACAAACGATTGCTCAAACCAACGTCATAGAAATGAGGGCATAGCTTTGGCAGTTGAATTGATCAGATTAGAGCACATTCATAAATCATTTCCTGGCGTTAAAGCTTTGGATGACGTTAGTTTTCAGTTGATGTCTGGGGAGGTACATGCACTTGTAGGGGAAAACGGTGCCGGAATGACCACATTAATGAAGGTCTTGACAGGGCAGGCTACAAACGACGAAGGGCGGATATTCATTCGGGGGAAAGAGGAAAAAATAAACGATATTCGTGACTCTCAGAAACTCAGTATAGCTATTATCCATCAGGAACTCAACCTGATGAACCATCTGACGGTAGCCCAGAATATTTTTATTGGCAGGGAATCATGGGGAAAATCACATATCCTTCTTAACGATGAGGACATCGTAAAAAGATCTAGAAATATCTTTGAAAAAGCTTAATCATATAGAGATCCAAATGAAGTAGTGGGGAACCTTACTGTCGCAAAACAGCAGATGGTAGAGATTGCCAAAGTGCTATCATTTGATCCCGAAGTACTAATCATGGATGAGCCAACAGTATTTTTGACCGATTCGGAGATAGCGGATCTGTTCAGGGTTATCAGAATGTTGAAAGAAGAGGGGAAAGGGATCATACACATTTCCCACATACTAGAAGAGTTAACACAAATATCTGACCGCATTACCGTCCTTAGAGACGGTAAATATATTGACACAGTGAATACAAAGGAAGCTCAAATCGACACCATTATTGATATGATGGTTGAGCGTACAGTTTATGTCTCAAAACCAGAAAACCAGATAAGAACTAATGCACCTGTTGCGCTTGAGGTGAAAAACCTAAGCTGCGAGAAGCTGGTTTAAAGATGTTTCTTTCAGCATCAAGGAAGGCGAAATTCTTGGAATCACGGGGTTGGTTGGTGCAGGTAGAACAGAATTGGCGTGGTCGATCTTTGGCGCCGATAAGCATATTGAAGGTGAAATCTTCATCAATGGTAAAAGGATTGATATCAAGAATCCATTAATTGCCATTAAAAACGGGATTGCCTACCTTTCTGAGGACAGAAAGCGCTTCGGGCTTGCGGTCAATATGGCAATGGATATCAATATTGCTTTGGCAAATATGACTGAGTATACCGGCTTTATGAGCTTTATAAAAGCAAAACAAATCGAAGCAAACGCAAATCAGAAATCATCTGCCCTAGATATTAAGACACCATCTGTAAAACAGCTGGTCAAATTCCTGTCCGGAGGCAATCAGCAAAAAGTCGTTTTTGCGAAATAGCTGACGAAGGATTGCAACGTCATGATATTTGATGAACCAACCAGAGGAATTGATGTCGGAGCAAAAAGCGAAATTTACAAACTGGTTAATAATCTGGCAGCAGCAGGGAAAGCCATTATTGTTATTTCTTCAGAGCTTCCTGAAATTCTGCGGATCAGCAACAGAGTGCTTGTCCTTTGCGAAGGAAGAGTGACTGGTGAGCTTGAGAATAAGGAAATTACACAGGACATCATCATGCGTTATGCCACACAACGCAATATTAACAACTGATATTAATATTGGAATACTGGAGGACACAATAAAAGTGAAATCATTTAAAAAAATAGATATGCAAAAGTTGATCATTTTTTGCGTGATGGTATTGTTGTTTGTTTTCTTTATGGTTCTCAAAGAAGGTTTTGCAAGCTATACCAATATCATGACCATTATTTTATCAACATGTGTGAACGGCTGCCTGGCGCTTATTGGTGTCACGTTTGTCATCATCACTGGAGAGATAGACTTATCGGTTGGAACCAGTAATGACCTTTACAGCCATCATGAGCGGTACAGCGCTCACTGTTTGGGGTTGGCCCATCTGGTTGTGCATCATTTTTGGGTCTTAACTGGTGTGATTTGTGGTGCCATAAACGGTTTTATGGTTGCAAAAATGATGCTTCCTCCTTTTATCGCAACGTTGGCAATGATGATGGGGATAAAGGTTTGAACCTTGTCATTTCGGATATTAAGCCAATATATTTTACAAGTGTAGAAGGTTATCAGAAAATTGCATTGAGTTCGATACTGAGCATCGAAGGCTTTTACAATGCCATATTGATATTTATCGCTGTTGCGGTGATCAGCCACCTGATATTATCAAAAATGCTGCTGGGTCGTTATACCTACGCGATCGGATCTAATAAAGAAGCTGCGCGGCTTTCGGGTATTAATGTGGAAAAATGGTTGATTACAGCTTACGCAACTTGCGGTTTCTTCGTTGCGATTGCTGGCCTAATCATGGTTCACGCCTTAACCTAGCCCAGCCGCAGCTCGGCCCTGGCTATGAGCTTGAAGCTATCGCAGCCGCAGTGATCGGGGGGCACATCCTTGTCAGGCGGAGTGGGCAGCATTTTAGGGACGATAATTGGCGCTTTCATAATGAGCATACTCCAGAATGAGCTACGTACAATAGCTGTTTCGCCGGAATGGCAGTTTGTCGCAATTAGTCTTGTGCTTGCCATGGCGGTGTATGTGGATATATTGAGAACGAGACGCCTATAAGAAAAAGTACTTTATTAGATAACAAATTGGAAAGGAGGCTGGGAAGAGAAATAAATATTTCAATCTATTTACATATTAAAAACAAAAATAAAAATGGAGAGAAAAATGAAAAAAGCATCACTGTTAGTTTTATTGGTCTTCGCGTTAGTGCTTGGTGCTTGCGCTCCTCAGCACCCGCTAAGAAGCAGTAACCGCGGAAGAAGCGGCACCTGCAGAAGAAACAGCGGAAGAGGAAATTTATATTCCGGTCATTGCGCTCGGATTCCAGCATCAGTTCTGGCAGGCTGTTAAAACTGGGTGCGGATCAGGCTGCAGAGGAATTCGGAGTAACTATCACTTTTGAAGGACCTGAAGCAGAAACAATGGTTGATAAGCAGGTCGATATGTTGAAGACTGCACTTGGAAGAACCCACCCGCTTTGTGTATAGCCGCCATTGATCCGGAATCTGTAAGGGCAGACATCGAAGCAGCAAAAGCTAAGGGCCTCAAAGTCGTCGGATTTGATTCGGGCGTGGGTGACATGGCAGATACACACTGTTCAACCGACAACTATGCTGCTGCTGAGCTGGCTGCAGAGAATATGGCACGTTTGCTAAATGGTAAGGGCAAGGTCGGCATCATCGGGCATTCACAGACAATGATTGATGCTATTCAGAGAGTAGAAGGTTTTGTGGATTACTTGGAGAAGAATTATCCCGATATCGAGGTTGTTGACACACAGTATGGTGATGGCGATCATCTCTAAAATCCGCGGACATTGCCAAAAGTATGCTTGTAGTGTTCCCAGATCTTGATGCCATCTATGCATCCAATGAGGGTTCAGCAGTTGGAACCTATAATGGGATCAAGGAAGTCAACAAAATCGGAGAAATCATAATTGTTGGGTGGGACTCCTCAAAAGCGCTTAAAGATGCTGTCAGAGCTGGAGAAATTGCCGGAGCAATCACTCAGGATCCGATTGGGGTGGGTTATAAATCAGTTGAAGCTGCGGTTAAGCTCATCAATGGTGAAAGTGTCCCTGAGTTTATCGACACAGGAGCCTACTGGTATGACGCCTCCAACATGGATGAGGATCATATCGCTCCGTTGCTCTACGATTAGTCTTGTTATGTAGTAAAGAAATTTTGGGATTGTAGGTGTATTTACCTACAATCCCAATTATTTTTAGGAGAGGAATTTATAAATGGCGGTGACATTAAAGGATCTATCAAGATACTTGAACCTGTCTCCGGCAACGGTTTCTAGGGCTCTCAATAATAAAGGAAGAATGAGAGAAGAAATCCGCAAGAAAGTGATTCAAGCGGCAAGAACGCTTAATTACAGACCGAATGACACTGCGCGAACTTTTAAAACCAAGAGAAGCTCAACAATCGGTGTGATCATCCCTGACGCAGCGAATGTTTTCTATTCGATTATGTTAAACAGAGTATTGACAAGGAATTGCTGAAAAAAGGTTTTAGCACTATATTCTGTGATTCTGACGAAAGTATTGAGAGAGAAACGGAATATTTTTATATTTTGAAATCCAAACAAGTCAGCAGCATGATCATTGTAACAGCGGGTAATAATGATATCTATAATAAAGAGAATTCGTTGGCAAATATTGTTTTCGTGGACAATTTACCACGAATTGATAGAGAGTTTTCGTCTGTTAGCATCAACAACGTAAAAGCAGCGTATGAACTGACGCAGCTTGTATTAGACCATGGTCACAAGGATATTGCTGTTATCTGTGGTGATTTGAGTGAAACTACGAGTTATGATCGATTGGAGGGTTTTAAACAATGTGTGATGGACAATGGTCTTGAACACAATATGAACAATATTAGTCTCGGAAGTTTTCGGTACCAGTCTGGGTACGATGCCATGAAGAAGATATTGCAGAAAAGTAACAAACCAACATGCATATTTGCTCAGAATAATATGCTGGCTTATGGCGCGATCCAAGCACTACGCGAGGCTTCTCTTCTTATACCTGATGATATTTCTGTAGTTTGTTTTGATGCAATAGATGAAACAGGAATGATGCTTCCAAAGCCCACTTGTGTTATGCAGCCTGTTGAGGAGATTGGACGGAAAGCTGTTTCAAGATTAATGAGAAATATAGAAAGTGAGCAAGAGCCTGTTGAATTTAGCGCGACCGTTTTGGATTACACTATATGCATGGGGGATTCACTTAAAAAAATTGATAATTGAAACTGAGAATGGGGGATATTCTGATGATATACAAAAATCGCTCTCTAGTTGATATTCCACGAGTTAAACCATTAAAAAAGATATAAATGAGTTGAGGATTCGTTTCTTTTTACGCACTGGAAGGGTTTTACTTATAAAACGGTGATCATTTGCTGCCACCAGGCCCCAACATGGAAAGTGTTATGCAGGACTGCCACAATTTCTTTATGGTTCATCTTACCGCAGCCTTGAGCGTCCATTAAAGAAAACCATTCTTCCCATGATTTGCCAGTCTTGGCTTTCACTGCGTCATTGCTGACCTGAGGTTCGGGCATTTATCAAATTTCCTTTCAAATATGAACTTTAATATGGTTATTTTCAGTATTGTACGAGTAAGTCAGCAATTAAAATATAAAAGAATGATTAAGAAAAATTCAATTTAAAATTATTAATGGAAGCCAAAATGAAAAACAATCCAGTTGTGTTTTGGGAACTTGCCAGCCATGATATGGAAAAATCCACCCAGTTTTTTAGGAAAGTTTTTAATTGGCAGATTGACTTTAACGAAAAACTTGGCTTTTATAGCGTGCTTGAAATCGGCGATGCGCAGAGGCGCCAATTGATGGCGGAATATTCACGCTTAAGCGGGCAAAATTGCCTTTTTTGACCATTTATATTCAGGTTGAGGATATTCTTCAAAAGGCGGCTCTGGTTGAGGAAAACTGCGGATTAATAATCGAGGAACCTCATGAAATTTCAAGCGGTTCAAAAATCTGTCTTTTTAATGAACCTTCCGGAGTGACTATTGCCATGATTGAGAAAAAGCGATCAATGCCTGGAACTGGATTATCAAAGGATGAATAGGTTGAAAACAATTCGAGGATTTGCGGCGGTTTGGATTATTGCTTTAAGTGCCTGTAATCTCATCTCTGATCAGATTCTTTCTAGGGCGGAGATAACGCCTCCAGAAGTTGAGGAAAATGACATCCGGGTTTTGAATGTATTCAAAGAGAATCTGACTTCCGAATATGATCCAATCCTTCCTGAATTTCAAGGCGCCACCAGGTATTCAATTGAGTTGACTTTTGAGCGAAGAGATCAACCATTATTCCGGACATCTGCAAGCGGCTTACACCAATCAGGAAAATATTTCCCTGGACAAAATCTTGTTTATGCTGATCCCCAATACCAGCGGTGATTATTTAAAGGTAAGCAATATCCAGGTGGATTCTTACCCGGTTTCAAGTGAAATCACATTTCAAAATTCTGTCCTGGAAATCCATTTGGCTAAACCGCTCCAACCGGAAGAATCTGCCGAGATCAGCATGGATTTTTTCGGGACCGTTCCCCAGGAAATGGGCGGTAATTATGGGCTTTTTATCTATCAGGAAGAGATTTTGGCTCTGGATGCATTCTTTCCGATTATCCCGGTTTATGATGATGAAGGCTGGAATGTTCAGGATCCGCCGCGCAATGCAGATTTGATCTTTACTGATGCCGCTTTTTTTGAAGTTCAAGTGGATGCGCCAAACGACCTGGTTTTGGTTGCGTCCGGTAATGAGGTTGACAGACAATTGGAGAATGACCGTCAAGTCATTACTTTTACAGGCGGCCCGCAGCGTGATTTTTACCTGGCTGCGAGCCCTCGCTTTGACTCTGTTAATCAACAGGTCGGTGAAACAAAAATAACCAGCTATTATCCAAAAGAATTCAGCCAATCGGGTGAGTTGGTGCTTGAGACTGCGGCAAAGGCACTGCAGGTTTTTTCCAAACGGTACGGGCCTTATCCTTACACAGAGTTGGATTTGGTCAGCACGCCCATGCAGGCAGGCGGGATGGAATATTCCGGTGCGGCAGCGATGGCGGTAAATTTATATGGAAGCGGAAATAATGCAAACGGTTTATCCAACGCCGATTTTCTGGAATTTGCAGTTGCTCACGAAATCGCTCACCAATGGTTCTTCAATCAGGTGATGAATGACCAGATTGATGAGCCCTGGCTGGATGAGGGTTTTGCCCAATATCTGACCTATATCTACTTTTTGGATACCTATGGCGTAGAAGCTTCAGATCAGATTCGAGCGAGTTTTGGGCGATATTGGGCTGCCGTGGAAAAACAGGCAATTCCTATCGGAAAACCAGCTGGCGATTACGATAGCCGCCAATATGCCGCCATCATTTATGGGCGGGCGCCGCTTTTTATTCTGGAACTGGAAAAGAAAATGAGCCCGGAGGTATTTTCAATTTTCCTGGTTGATTATATAAATAAGTACCGATGGAAAACAGCAAATACCACCCAATTTAAATCACTTGCTGAGGAAGCCTGCGGCTGCAACCTGACCAGCCTTTTTGCTGATTGGTGGAAATTTGAATGACATGAGAAAAACTTCTTGTCATTCTGATGATTTTGATGAGTTTCGAAATAAGCCATAATATCCTATGAAAAAAATCCTTCTTGATCAAAAGGTGAAGGAATTGGATTATTTTTAGTTATGTAACTACTTAAAATCGTTGTAGAATATTAAATAAAATTTTGTTTATGAATCCTGATATAACCAAAGACGAATACCTATATTTGAAAATTTTTGAAACGGCCAGTGATGGAGTATTAATCATTGATCTGGAAACCGGCAAAGTACTGGCCGCCAATCCTGCAGCTGCATTGCAGCATGGATTTACGCAGGAAGAATTTTGTGGTTTGCAGATTCATGAATTCATTTCTTCTAAAAGCCTTCCCTTGTTTGATGGATTTGCTCAAGAAATCCGTCAGGGCGGATTGTTTGAGGCTGTTGCCCAGCATGTCAAACGTGATGCATCAATTGTCAGTATTGAATGGCGGGCGGTAGCTCTTAAATACCAGGGCAAAAATTGCGCTTTGGCGCTGCTGCGTGATGTAAGCAAACGAATTCAGGCAGAATCCCACCTCAAGCAGCGAATGATAGAGAGGGCGCACGAACAATCCACCCTGCTGGAAATCTCCCAGACGCTGGCTTCCACATTGGAACTACAGCCGGGCCTGATCCTTGATCAACTTCGGGTGCTGATTAAATATTCGCATGCAAGCGTTTTTACACTGGAGGATTCAACCCTGGTCGCTGTCGCGGTTCGCGGGATAAAGAAGCTGGAGAACTCTGTGCCATTTCGTATCCGGCTGAACGGCAAGCACACGTTGGAAGCATTATTTAATGGGCACCATCCAATCCGCATTTCGGATTTAATGAGCGAGGAGCCGGCCGCAAAATTCCTTCATACGCTGCTGAAAGGTGATTCCGCCGCATTGCTGAAGGGTGTTCAGTCCTGGATGTGGGTGCCGCTGGCAGTAAAAAACCGCATTATCGGTGGAATTGGAATTGCGCACAAAGAGTGCAATTACTTCACTTTGCATGACGCTGACCTGGCGATGACCATCGCCAACCAGGCAGCTGTGACCCTGGTTAATGCCGAACTATATGAACATGCTCAAACCCTGGCGGCTTTGCAGGAGCGCCAAAGGCTCGCTCAAAACTTGCACGATGCCGTCAACCAATCCCTTTTTTCCGCTGGATTGATCGCCGAAGTCCTCCCGCGTTTATGGGAAATAGACCTTGTTGAAACCCGTCGTTCTCTGGAGGATTTGCGCCGCTTGATACGCGGCGCGATGGCAGAAATGCGCGCGCTCCTGGCTGAACTGCGCCCGACCACTCTGACCGATACCGAATTGGGCGAATTACTGCTGCTGCTCGGTAATGCGTTTACGGGGCGGACGAATATTCCGGTAGATGTGACGGTAACTGGAGAAGGCAAGCTTCCGGCCGAGACGCAGGTGGCGCTTTACCGCATTTGCCAGGAAGCTTTAAATAATATCGCCAAACATGCAAAAGCAAATCTGGTTGAAATTGAAATGCGGCATATATCCACAGGCTTGGCACTCCATATCTGTGATAATGGCTGCGGATTTGATACTAATGATGCGATAACTTTTGGTCATTATGGAATGAACATGATGAAAGAGCATGCCGAAGCGGTGGGAGCCAAATTGGCGATTTCCAGTCAGCCGGGAAAAGGGACTGAAATTATCATCAGTTGGGGAGAGAAGGAGGGATGATGACCAAAGAGCAATCTCAACCCATTCGCGTTATGCTGGTTGACGACCATACCATGGTGCGCCGCGGGTTGGCAATTTTCTTAAAAGTTTATAAGGATTTGATTTTGGCTGGCGAAGCCGATTGCGGTGAAACTGCGATCCAGCTCTGTGCCGAACTTAAACCGGATGTGATATTGATGGACATGCTTCTGGAAAAAATGGATGGTGCGGAAACCACCCGGATTATCCGCCAGAAGTTCCCTCAAATCCAGGTCATTGTGTTAACCAGTTTCAAGGATAATGATCTGATCAAGAATGCGCTTGAAGCCGGAGCAATCGGCTATTTACTTAAGGATGTAACTGCGGATGCGCTGGCCCAGGCTATCCGGGCTGCACACGCCGGGCGCGCCACTTTATCGCCTGAAGTAGCCCAGGCGATGGTCAATGCCGCCGGCCAGCCTCCCAAACCCGGTCAAGACTTGACGGAACGCGAGTGTGAAGTGCTTATGCTGATGGTTGAAGGATTGAACAATACCCAGATCGCCGGCAGGCTGACCGTAAGCCCATCCACAATTAAATCTCATGTTAGCAATATTCTTACCAAATTAGGCGTATCAAGCCGAACAGAAGCGGTATCGCTGGCTTTACGCAACGGGCTCGTCAAGTAATATTCCAAAAAAAATTCTCTCCCCCAAGTGGCGGAGATGAAAATTCCCCGGTCGATGGATGTGGCCGGGGAATGTTTGTTGTAGTATCAATTTATGAGAAATGGGTATTCGTCTGGAAACGTGCCATCTATGTATTTAACAATTAAATTAGATGCGTTGGATGTAATTTTTTCCTCAATAATTTGTAAAGGAGTATTGGTGCGATGAAATGCAATGATGTAATGACTAAAAATCCGGTTTGCTGCCTGCCAGATGATGATGTGGTTAAGGCTGCTGATTCTATGAAACGGTTGGATATTGGTTCAATTCCAATTGTCGAAACTTTGGAAAGCGGGAAATTGGTTGGAATTTTGACAGACCGCGATTTAGCGTTGAAAGTTGTGGCTGAAAAGCGCGATTTGGAAACCACGAAAGTAAAGGAGGTGATGACAAACAAAGTCGTGACATGCCACATGGATGATGATGTACAAAAAGCGATGGATGCAATGGCTGAAAACCAATTACGTCGGCTTCCTGTTGTAGACAGCGGCAACAGGATTGTCGGTATCATCGCGCAGGCAGATGTGGCCACACGTCTTGATCAACCTGTAAGGACCGCTGAAATGGTAAAGGATATTTCGCAATCAAAAGAAAATTAAAGGAGATGCAATGGCCAATCCAATTCAAGACTGGTTAAACAAATTTAAGAAACCCACACAGACTGTTTCCGGTACGGCGAAAGCTGGGACAACTTCCAGAACAACCGCCAGCGGCAGAGCGGGCGTTGGTTCAAAACCTTCGAATCCGATCACATTGGTACAAACAAATCTCGAGGCGCAAAAAGCAGCGATAGCCAAAAAAACCAACCAGGATATTATCAATGCTGCCTATAAAGTTGCCGAGGACCTCAAACTTAAAGGCGGACCCTGGCCGTTAATGCGTGCTGCCGGGTGGGGCCACCTGACCGATAAGCGCGGCGACCTTTATAAGGGTAAAGCGATTGATGAAATTGAAAAACTGACACCTGAACAAAAATCAGCTCTCAAAAGAGTGTTGGGTTTATAGCAAGCTAATGATCCAGGAAATATGAGTAGCAGGAGAAAAAAATGAAAATGAAATCCTTGGTATTGGTTTGCGCAGCATTAACAGTCATGCTGGCGGTGTCGGCATGTGGCGGCGCGAAGACCGCAGACAACACGGTCACTGTTAAAAGCGTAACCCTCGCTGAAAATTTAAATGAAAATTATCAGGCGGTCAATCCCAAAACGCAGTTCTACCCGACTGACACAATTTATGTTTCTGTGGTTGTGGCTGGCAGGCCGAAAGTCGGCACATTGAATGGGAAATTTTATTATGGCGATCAGCTGATCAGCGAAGCCACACTTGATTTTGCGTCTGTCAATCAAGGCGTAGTGGTGTCGCTTGGGGAAGACACCTTTGCAGGTTTTAATCTGTCGCCTTCCCAACCCTGGCCGGTAGACACCGGTTACCGTTTTGAGCTCAGCGTAAATGGCACAAAATTCGGCGATTACCCCTATCAGGTAATTCAATAATAACAATAAAAAAGAAAGGATTATTAAAATGAATTTCAACTTCACAAAAAATATTGGCATGTTGCTGTTGGCGATTTGGCTCATTCTCATGGGTCTGGCCGCTTTTATCCCGGCTATTGGTAGCTTGGGTGTGGTCTTGGCGCTTCTCGCCATTGCAGCCGGTGTTTTCATCTTGCTCGGAAAATAATCAGATGGTGGCCAACCTCTCAGCCAAAGGCTGAGAGGTTGGATAAGAAAAGGAAAAAAATATGCTTACGACAATTATTGTTGTTCTTTTAGTGTTATGGCTGCTTGGCGCTTTTGGATCAAGAATCAGCCCTAATTTCCCAAAAGGCGGAAACCTGGTCCATATCTTGCTCGTCATTGCGTTAATTCTCATTGTTTTGAATCTTTTAAACGTAATTTAGCAGGATCAAGTTTTATAAAGACAGAGCTAAGTTTTTTATTAAGAATGTCGATTTTTTACCTTTGGGCATCTCCCCCAAATGGCGGAGAAAAACATTCCCCGGTCGATGGATGTAACCGGGGAATGTTTGGTTTAAGATGAATTATTGATATTTTTTGAAATTTCGCAGTTTAAAAGTGTTTTCAAAACTATTTTCAGGGCAGGTTTGGAAAATTGGAGGAATAAATCATGCGAACGCTTGAAGATTCTGAACTTCGCTACCGCCGCTTGTTTGAGGCAGCCCAGGATGGGATTCTAATCCTGGATGCCAAGACCGGGGCGATCACAGATGTCAATCCCTTCTTGATCAAAATGTTGGGATATTCGCGTGAAGAATTCATTGAAAAAAAGCTATGGGAGGTCGGGGCTTTTAGAGATATCAAGGCCAGCAAAGACGCTTTTCAGGCTTTGCAGAAGAACGAATACATCCGCTATAAAAATCTGCCGCTCAGGGCAACAGATGGAAAATTGATCCAGGTGGAATTTGTCAGCAATGTCTATATGGAGGGAAAAGAGAAAGTTATTCAATGCAATATCCGCGATATCACGGAGCGCAAGCAGGCACAGGATGCGCTTCTGAAGAGCAAAGCGCGCCTCCGTGAACAATCCGTCCGCGATCACTTAACCGGTTTGTATAACCGCCGGTATATGGAAGAAACACTGGATCGCGAGATTCTTCGAGCTGCGCGCAACGGATTATCGGTGGGGCTGATAATGCTGGATGTTGATGATTTTAAGCGTATAAATGATACCTGCGGCCATGCCGCAGGTGATGCGGTTCTGCAAAAATTGGGAAAATTTCTGCTTGCCCATATTCGCGGGGAAGATGTTGCCTCTCGTTTTGGCGGTGATGAGTTTATTGTTGTCCTTCCAAACGCCTCGCGTGAAGTGACACTTATGCGGGCAGAGCTTTTACGGGAAAATGTGCATAAATTTAAAATCCGGATTGGCGGGAAGAGATTGGAAGAGCTTTCCATTTCACTTGGCGTCGCAGTTTACCCGGAGGATGGTTCCACGGGCGCAGTTTTATTAAAAGCTTCAGACGATGCGCTCTACCTTGCCAAACGGAGTGGAAGTGATCGGGTTGTTATGTCAAACCAAAAGGTAAAAAAAGGGGTGCTTCGGGATTTCGATTTGAATCAGGAATTTACAGCTAATTATTAATCTCAAAGATATCTCCCCCAAGTGGCGGAGATAAATATTCCCCGGTCGATGGATGTACCCGGGGAGTGTTTATTGTACGATGGATTTATGACCCGCGTATTTTTGGCCGATGGTATTCCTGAAGAGCGCTCCGCCCTCCGTCTTCTCCTGCTTGATCTAAAAATGGAGGTAGTTGGCGAAGCTGCTGATTGGGTTGCCACCTTGGCTCAAGCTCCCGTCAGCCGGGCAGACTTGTTATTGGTTGACTGGAACATACTCTCCTTTGAGCCTAATGAGGCACTGATGGACCTCAGGCAGGCATGTCCGGCCGCGCTGGTCATTGTCCTTATCAGCCATCTGGATGCTCGTCAGCAAGCTGCACTTTCTTCAGGCGCCGATGCGTTTATCAGCAAGAATGAGACGCCTGAGCGTGTGGCTGACCGATTACGAGTTGCCGCTGCGAGTATTCTGAGAAAATAAAGCCTCCCGGCTGATACATAGGACAGGAAAACCGGCGCACATTTGCTGCCCCGAGCGCCGGCGATAACTGGGACAGCAAAATTTATAAAAGAAAGGATAAAAATTTGAACAAAGATATTTTGGAAGGCAAGTGGAAACAGATTCGGGGTGAAGCCAAATCTTGGTGGGGCAAACTCACCGACGATGACCTCGATCGGGCTGCCGGCAAGTACGATATTATCGCAGGCCTGCTTCAGGAAAAGTATGGCTATAGCCACGAACGTGCGGTTGATGAAATTGATAAGCACGTTACAGAATTTGAAGAAAGTCTAAAAACGAAAATTAAATCAAAATAGGAGAAAAAAATGCCCAATTTACTTATTTATCTAATCGCTGCCGCGATCATCGGGTGGGTAGCGACTGAAATTATGCATACCCGCCAGGACTTGCTCATTAATATCGTTGTGGCTGTTGTGGGTGCTTTTTTAGCAGGCACCTTCCTCAGCCCGGTATTTAAAGTTGGAACGATCAACGATGCCATCACCCTGCCTACCATGCTGGTAACCTTGCTGGGTTCCGTAATCCTGCTGTACATTGTGCGCGCGGTTCGCCGCGGCCGGTAATTTAGAGGATCAGACACCCTTTCTAAAAGTTCGACAAACCGGGGTGCAATATGCACCCCGGTTGATAATAAGAGAGGTTTCTTGCATGACCAAGGAGGTCAAAATGGCAGACAACAGAATATCAGAAGTCCAAACAACACATAAAGAATCAGGGCAGAAAGGGCGCAATTTTACCTTTAAAGCCACCCAAATGGTTTGGCTGCTGCTTGGTATCCTTGAAGCCATGCTTGCGTTGCGGTTTGCATTGAAGCTAATTGGCGCAAATGCAGCCAGCCCGATCGCCGCTTTTATTTATGGATTTACCGGGCTTTTCCTGCTCCCTTTTGCAGGTTTAACGGGAACGCCCGCGATTGGAAACATGGTTTTGGAAATATCCACTTTGATCGCCATGGGAGTCTATGCGTTGTTAGCTTGGGCGGTTGAAAGGTTGATTTGGGTGATCTTCTACCGTCCGCGCGGTCCCGTGGTGAGCGTGACACAGACAAATACAACCGATCAACATATTGATGAGCAATAAGGAGGCAGTATGGAAATTTTGGCTGAAAAGTACAAATTGGTTAATAACCAGCCTGGCACTGCTTTCGAAGGGGAACACGCCAGGCAGGATGTTATTGAACGCTTGATTGGATTCATTACGCTTACTGAGGAAGATAGGCTGAAGGCTGGTATTTATGTGGGGAACGAAGGCCGCGACTGGATTGGCCGCTCTGCACTTATTCTTCCCCTTTCAAATGATCAGGAATAGAAAAATCATAGAATAAAAATTTTCAGTCGAAATCATGAATATTTGGAGATATGTATGAAATGGAAAGGTATCAATAACCAAAAGGAGTTAAGGCCATATCTCTTTTCCAGGACTGGTATCAGTAGATTTTCTTTTACCCGCTTTGGTGAAAGTTTGCTGATGCAATTCCTGGTAAAAGGGAAAGGCTCGCCATTTAAAAAAGAGGAAGGGGATTATCCCTCCGCAGAATCAAATCCGGGCCAAAATAAAACCGAATCGGATTTAATGTAAAAGGAGATTGATACACTTCCCTTGGGAAAATTTAAATCTTTATGTGAAAAAATTCTCCGTTTATATTTTGTTCAAAAAACCACCAAATAAAATTTTATAAAATAATGTCCGAAAATGACCAGAACAATAATGAGATCCAATCCCCTTCACAAAATCAAAGCTGGACCTTCTGGCAGGTTGCATGGGCGACTCTTGTCCTGGTTCTGGTCGTATTAAGCTTTTTTCTTTTATACCGCTTTTACCAGGTCCTTTTTATATTATTAATCGGCGTCCTGTTGGGTACTGCGATCAGACCGGTTGTCACCTGGCTGCAAAGCCATGGACTCCCCCCGACAGCAGGACTAATTCTTATTTATTTCCTGATTCTTCTCTTGCTCGCCGGTTTTATTCTATTAATATTCCCGGTAATCATTGAACAAGGCACGGCGATTTTTGCCGAGGTACCGGTTTACCTTCAAAATATAAGGATTGGGATGGCAAATCATTCCAATAAAATCATTTCTGGTTTGAGCGAATTCATTCCTGCAATGACCCCTGAATTAGGGCTTATGCAGCAAACAGACCAGCAATTGCTCGCGTCTGCCGGGCAGGCGTTTGGTTATGTTTCTTCAGCGGCTGTCGGAATCTTTATTATCGCAGCAATCATGGTGATCGCTTTTCATTGGACACTCGAAGGACAGCGCACCATCCAGTCTTTCCTGCAATTATTTTCCATCGACCAGCGCGAAAGTATTGGAGAGATGATCTCGGCCATGGAAGTCAAGGTCGGCAATTATATTGTCGGGCAGGGTGTTTTATGCCTGATCATCGGGGTTATGGCATTAATAGCATATCTCCTGATCGGCTTGCCCAATGCCCTGCTGCTTGCGGTTGCCGCAGGTATTTTGGAAGCTGTTCCGATGGTCGGGCCGCTTCTTGGTGCGATTCCTGCGGCTGTTATCGCCTTATCAATATCTCCATCAAAAATGATGTGGGTCATCGTCGCCACGCTCGTTATTCAGCAGGTAGAAAATAGCCTGCTTGTTCCGCGCATCATGCGTAAAGCAGTGGGAATCAACCCGTTTGTTTCTCTTCTTTCAATTTTTGCATTCAGTTCCTTGTTTGGCATTGCCGGCGCGCTTATGGCAATACCCATGGCTGCTATCATCCAACTCTTGTTTGACCGTTTCTTGTTTAATCCGGTAGCTTTGGAGTCTGAGGTGACAGCCGGGCGCGATTATGCCAGCAGGCTGCGTTATGAAGCGCAATACCTGGCGAAAGACCTGCGAAAACAGTCGCGGTTAAAAAAGCGTGGTTCGGATCAAAGTCTTAAGAAGATAGATAAGGTGATGGATGAAATTGAAGCCATTACAACTGACCTGGATGTGCTGTTGGCCGAGGTTCATCCTTCGGATTCACCATGACAAAGAAACTGGTTGGCCTTGGTATAGCTGTTCTTACAACTTTACTGGCACTGGTTGTACTTTGGGAATTGCGCATTGTTGTTGTTTACGTTCTTATCTCAGTAATGTTTGCAGCGGCGATGCGCCCCTTATTTAAACGGATCTCAGGTAAAAGACTGATAGTCCGAATTGCCTGGATCCTTCTTTATCTTGTTGTGCTGGGAGGTTTTTTCTTATTGATTTATTTCTCAGGAAAAACTGCGATTTCAGAAGTACAGCAGTTGGGGCGGAATATATCTCTCCGGGATGAATGGAAGCTGCCGATTTGGCTGGATGGCAGCGCATTCAAACATGCTCTGGCTGATCGGCTTCCGCCGCCGAGTGCCATTCTTAAAGAAATCACTGGTGAACAAGGGCAGCTTGTCCTGCCTGCTCTGCTCGGATTTTCCCAGGGGATCGGCGGGATCGTAACCGGTGTGCTGGTCATTCTGTTCATGAGCATCTATTGGAGCATCAACCAAATTCATTTTGAACGGCTCTGGCTCTCACTGCTTCCTTCTGATCTTCGCAAGAAAGCGCGCGGCATTTGGCGGATCGTGGAACCTGAGATCGGGACTTATATTCGCAGTCAGGTGATTCAGAGCCTGCTTGCAGGACTGATTTTAGGTCTGGGCTATTGGCTGCTTGGATCTCCTTATCCTTGCGTTATTGGCGCTGGTTGGGGCCATTACTTTTCTCATACCCGCAATTGGTATCGTTTTTGCTGTCATTTCGGTGTTGCTGGTTGGATTGGTGACCAGTCTACAGCTCAGCCTTTTCACTACTATGTTTACCATTCTTGTACTGATCGCGATGGGAAAATGGATCAAACCACTTCTTTTCGATCGAAGATGGGAAAATCTTATTCTGACGATCGTTTTGCTCATTGCCCTGGCAGAGGCGTTTGGGCTGGCCGGTATCATCGCTGCGCCGATATTATCAGTCGTTATCCAGATCCTTTGGAGCCGCCTGGTCAGCCACCGAGCAGTTTTGGGTGCCGCCGACCAGATTTCCGATCTTAAAGCGCGCCAATTACGGCTAAGGGAAGTAATCGAAACAATGGAAGAGGCGCCTCTGCCGCTTATTACCAGCAGCATGGAGCGTCTTTCCGAATTGATTGAAAAAGCCGAGCCAGTTCTGGAAGAAGCCCTTCAGGCTAATAAAACAAGGACATAACCAGGCATTCATTTATTTTGATAAAAGAGAATTATGGGAGAAGCGTATTAAGCAACAGGGATCCAGGGGAACAAAAAAGATAGGAAAAATAAATTATAAAAAAAAGCCCTTCATAAATGAGGAGCTACTATTATAAAAGGTGCCCCCAAGGGGAGTGCGAAGCCTACCTTTAGGTACTCGAATTATTATCCCCTTCAGGGGACCCTCTGGTTTGGCCTCGTGTACCCTCAATGGGTATGCAGAGGGCCTGAGGAAGTTTGATCTGTAAATAATGTGCCCCCAAGGGGACTCGAACCCCTGTTTTGGCCTTGAGAGGGCCGTGTCCTGGGCCGCTAGACGATGGGGGCGGGCAGTGGACGAATTTTAGCACGCGCGCTGCGGGGTGTCAATTATCCTGAACTTGATAAATTCAAATCAAGCAATGACAAGAAATAAATATCCTTAAATAACCAGAATTAATATAAATCTTATTGACTTCTATTTACACGCATGATAATATCCAAGTGTAAGACTAAATTATTATCGCACTTTAACAATGGTTTTTTTCGAAAGGAATTATCATGAAATCACCTGTACTTATTTTTCGTTTCTTAGGACTTATCCTTTTTGCCGCCGCTGGTTTCTATCTGGGGAATTTAATAACGCCATACTTTCTTCCCGCCGCTGATACTCTTCCATATGCAATTGGAAGTGCGGTGGTTTTAGCGATGCTCGGTTTTCTCATCATGCCGGCAATCACCCTCAATCCGATCAACTGGATCCGCTCTTACCTTTCCAAGGTTTCCGGGCCGACCCTGGTTTCTGCTTTAATCGGTCTGGTAATTGGTCTGATCATCGCGGCGCTTGTTTCACTGCCGATTTCCTTTTTACCTAAGCCCTTCAGCAGCGTGCTTCCCTTTGTCGCGGCTGTTCTTTTCGGCTATCTGGGCGCGGCCATTGCTGTTTCACGCCAGGGGGATTTTCGGGATGATATTTCAAATCGGCCATCGCGGTTCCAAAGGTTCTCACGCGCCTTCCGGCAAATGGCAGCAGGATAAATCCATTCTGATTGATACGAGCGTCCTGATTGATGGGCGCATTGCGGATATTGCCCGCACTGGCTTTATTGCCGGGACTCTGGTCATTCCCAGGTTTGTTCTTAATGAACTGCAATATATTGCCGATTCCGCCGAAAGCCTGCGGCGTCAGCGCGGCCGCCGGGGGATGGAAGTGCTTTCAGACCTGCAAAAAGAACGCGCCATCACAACCACGATTGCGGATATTGATGTGGAAGGCGTCCGCGAGGTGGATGAGAAACTCATCATGCTCGCGCGCCAGATGCAGGCGCCCATCCTGACCAATGACTATAATCTCAACCGCGTGGCGGAACTTCAGGGTGTTCAGGTATTAAATATTAACGATCTGGCCAACGCTGTCAAATCCATTCTTCTGCCGGGCGAACTTCTGGCAGTCAATGTTATCCAGGAAGGCAAAGAGGTTGGGCAGGGTGTGGGCTATCTGGATGACGGGACCATGGTGGTGGTTGAAGAAGGCAGGAGTTTCATCGGCAAAGAGATCGCGGTCTCGGTCACCAAGGTCCTGCAAACCGCTGCCGGACGCATGATCTTTTCAAAACCTGAAGCAAAAGTTGGCAACGGCAACGGAAATAATAAAAGATAGCAGGAGAACCGGCCATGCCTTTACAGGTCTATAACACCCTCACACGCAAAAAAGAACCATTTAAAACCATTGAACCGAACAAGGTACGCATGTATGTGTGCGGACCGACGGTATATGACAAGGCCCATGTGGGGCATGCCATGTCTGCCCTGGTTTTTGATGTCATCCGCCGCTACCTGCAGTACCGAGGTTACGAAGTCCGCCACATCATGAATTTCACCGATGTGGATGACAAGATCATCCTGCGTGCGGCCAAACTTGGCGTTGATCCTTTTGAGTTGGCGGAGGGCTATATCCAGCAGTTCGCCAAACATCTGGAAGATCTCAATATTCAAAAAGCGACTTTCAATCCGCGCGCGACCGGCGAGATGGAAAATATCATCAAGCTGGTTCAGGGATTGATTGACAAGGGTTTTGCCTACGAGACCGGGGGGGACGTGTACTTCCGCGTGGAAAAGCTGGCGGATTACGGCAAACTCTCTGGCCGCAAACTGGACGATATGCGCGCCGGCGCGCGCATTGAGGTGGATGACCGCAAGGAAAATCCCATGGATTTTGCGATGTGGAAAGCAGCCAAACCCGGTGAACCGGCGTGGGACAGCCCCTGGGGAAAAGGCCGGCCGGGCTGGCATATCGAATGCTCTGCCATGAGCAGCGCCCACCTAGGGGAGCAGATCGACATTCACGGCGGCGGCAATGACCTGATCTTCCCGCACCATGAAAATGAGATCGCGCAGTCTGAAGCATTCAGCGGCAAACCCTTCGCCCGCTTCTGGATCCATAACGGCATGCTCCAGCTCAGCGGCGAAAAAATGTCCAAATCCATCGGCAATCTGGTCTCCATCGAGGAATTTCTTTCCAAACACACCGCTGATACTTTGCGGTTCATGGTGCTTAATTCCGGCTACCGCGGACCGCTGACTTTTAATGATGAGGTCATTGGCCAGGCGGAACGCGCCCTCGAACGGCTGGCGTCCGGCTTAAAACCGGCGCAGCCTGATGCACAGGGAATTACCCCGGAACAGCTTACGGTGCTGAAAACCCAAACGGATAAAACAAGGGCGGGGTTCACGGAATGCATGGATGATGATTTCAACACATCCGGGGCGATGGGCAACCTGTTTGATCTGGTGCGCGTGATCAACCAGGCGCGCGCGGATGGCGCAAAAGATAACCAGTTGAAAGAAGCGCAAGACCTGGTAAAAGAATTCACAAGTATTCTTGGATTGAACCTTTTTGAAAAAACCGGCTCTCTCCAGGCTGAACCGTTTATTGAGCTGCTGCTTGAGGTGCGCGCAAACGCCCGTGAGCAAAAACTGTGGGCGCTTTCAGATTTGATCCGTGACCGTTTGGCTGCGCTTGGCGTGCAGGTTGAAGATGCCAAAGGCGGGAGTGCCTGGACCTGGAAATGAAAGAATGGATCACCGGCAGGAATCCTGTTTATGAATGCCTGCGGGCTAACCGCAGGCATTTTTTCAGGCTGCTGCTTGCCAGCGGCGCGGAAGACACCGGCAGGCTTCCGGATATTCAGAGCCTGGCAAAACAGATAAAGTTGCCGGTCGAACGGGTGGATAAAAATGCCCTGGCAGCGATCCACGAACACCACCAGGGGATTGCCCTGCAGGTGAGCGCCTATCCCTATGCGGATATTGCTGACATCTTCGCGCTGGCGGAGAAAAAAGCAGAACCCTTGTTTATGCTGCTGTTGGACCAGGTGCAGGATCCTCAGAATTTTGGCACGCTCATACGCAGTGCGGAACTTTTCGGCGTGCATGGCATCCTCATCCCGCCTGACCGCGCGGCAGGCGTCACCCCGGCTGTTGTGAATGCCTCTTCCGGGGGAAGCGAACACCTGCTGATCGCGCAGGGCAACCTGGCGCAGGCCATTGACCAGATCAAAGCCCGCAATGCCTGGGTCATCGGACTGGATATGGATCAGGAGTCGCAATCCCTGGATCAGGTGAACCTCTCCGGCGCCCTGGCGCTGGCAGTGGGCAGTGAGGGCAGCGGGCTGCGCCGGCTGGTGCGCGAAAAATGTGACCTGATCGCCCATATTCCTGTCAGCGGCAAGCTCGACTCGCTCAACGCAGCGGCAGCAGGATCAATCGCGCTGTATGCAGCTTTCTTAAAGCGAAAATAAAAAAAACTACCGCAAGGTAGTTTTTTTTAATTAATTACACCTGTTAAAACGGTAATTTACCGCTCTGCCAGACCCAGATGATCCAGATTCCGATCATCACCACCCCGATGAAAAAACGCGCGACCGCTGCTGAAGCGCAGCCGACCGCCATTTCTTTGGTGCTGCCGCCTGCCTTGCGCCAGTCGCGCAGGCGGATGAATTCAAAAACAAACATCACCAGCATGGCCGCGATGATGCCGCCGAAGGGCGGCCAAAGAAAGCTGAAGATAAATGCGGCGATGGTTGACAGGATCACTCCGGTCCAGCTCGCGCCGCTTTGTTTGGCTTTGGCGCCCATTAAAAGCTGGTCCACCATGTTGCCGAAAATCATCAGCAAAGTGATCAACACAAAGAAGATGATGCTGACGAGGGTAAAACCGGTCAGCAGCCCGTAAGCCAGCGCCGAGAGCCAGATGATGGTCAGCCCGGGAATGATAAACGTAAACAGGCTGACCAGACCAGCGGACATTAAAGCGGCAATAACCACCTGCACCGCGACCAGCGCCCCTGGAGAAAGCGCGATGCCTGGCGTGATCAATTTTGTTTGCGCCGAGCAGCCGCTCAGGAGGGTTGACAAGCTTACGAATATGAAGAAAAGTCTTTTCCGCAAGTTCAGGCCTTAATCATCTCAATGCCGCCCATCCAGGGTTTCAGCACGTCCGGAATTCGAATGCTTCCATCCGCCTGCTGGTAGGTTTCCATCACCGCGATCAGAGTGCGCGGCATGCCCAAACCGGAACCGTTGAGGGTGTGCAGGAAGTCTTTGCGCCCATCCTCATCCTTGTATTTGATATTGGCGCGCCTGGCCTGAAAGTCCGTCACGTTTGAAACCGATGAAACCTCCAGCCATTCCCCGCAGCCGGGTGCCCACACTTCAACATCAAAGGAAATGGATGCGCCAAAACCCAGGTCGCCGGTGCAAAGCTGAACGATGCGGTAGGTCAACCCAAGTTCTGCGCAGGTTTGGGCGGCGTCGCCCAGCATCTTCTCCAACTCTTTGGGCGAATCTTCCGGCTTGCAGTAAGTGTACATCTCCACCTTGTCAAACTGGTGCCCGCGTTTGATGCCGCGCACGTCGCGCCCGGCGCTCATTTTTTCACGCCGGAAGCAGGGTGTGTAGGCAGTGTAGCGCAGCGGCAGTTCGGCGCTGTCAATCACATCGCCCATATGGATCCCGGTCAGCGGCACTTCTGCCGTCGGCACCATCCACAGGTCTTCTTCGTGGTCGCGGTAAAGGTTTTCAGCGAATTTTGGCAGCTGGCCGGAGGCGAACAGGGTTTCGCCTTTGACCATGAAGGGCGTGTATTTTTCCTTGTATCCCTGGCGCCCGTGCAGGTCCAGCATCCATGCGATCAAAGAGCGCTGCAGCCGCGCCCCGGCGCCGTTCAGCACATAAAAGCGCGAACCGGTGATCTTGACGCCCTGCTCAAAGTCCAGGATGCCCAGCGCGGGGCCGAGATCCCAGTGCGGTTTTGGCGTGAAGTCAAAGGCTTTCTTTTCGCCAACGGTGCGCACCACCAGGTTTTCGCTCTCATCTTTTCCAAGCGGAACAGCCTCATTGGGGACATTGGGGATGGTGGCGATGAGCGCGTTTAACGCATCATCCACAACTTTCACCTCTTCATCCAGCCGGGCGATGCGGTCGCCCACATCACGCATGGCTTTTACTTTTTCCTCGCGTTCTTTGGCGTCTTTGGTGGTGCTGATATCCTTGGAGACCTTATTGCGTTCTGCTTTCAGGGTTTCTACCTCGGTAAGCACCATCCGCCGCTTTTCATCCAGTTCCGCCAGTTGGTCAATCACGGCCGGATCCATTTGGCGGCGTTTCAGGCCATCCTTGAGGATTTCCGGTTTTTCCCTGACCAGTTTGATATCTATCATGGCTGCCTCTTCATTAAACAAAATTCCCCTCTCCCGCAGGACGAGGGGGTGCCCGTGGTGCCACCTGCTTTCGCTGAAATCAACATCAGCCTTGTTGCGCGGTAACGGCTGCTCCGGCCTGCTTATAGCTCTGAAAAGCCTCTGCGCAGGCAGCCTGCCTGTCAAGGCGCCGGGTTGGATGCCCGGGCGGGCTGTTAATTCAGATTATAACGGCGCAGGTAGGGATGTCAAGGAGAAAATCAGCGATTAATTGGAAATGATTTTATAAGTTCAATGGGTGGTAATCTCCTGCAGGGATTGGTCCGGCAGGTAAATATACCCTTCTTCTTCATGCCCAATGCGCATAACCTTGTCTGTCTGATTGCAGGCCTGCCAGGCGGTGTAAGCCCCTGCCAGCGCGTTGAGTTCCTCATTACTGTACAGGTTATCCAAAGGCAGGGTGCTGTTGAGCAGGTGGTGGCGGGTGATCTCTTCAAAAAAGAGCATCGCATCCGGCACCGGCAGCCCGCACAGCTGCAAAACCAGCTGCCGCTGCAGCCGCCCCTCCAGCGTATGTTCTTTCAGGGGTGCATGGCCGAGCAGATTCCAAAAGGCAGCTTCGCCCTGGCATTCAAAATACTGCTTTGGCGCTTCATCTACCCGGATACGGCTGGTAGCCAAGCTTGCCAAGTTCCTCAAAAAGCCTGAAACCCAGTTTCATCCAGCGCGGGCTGTTCTTAAGCGAACCCGGGGTGCGCGGCACATGCACGCCGCGTTCCAACAGCTCATACTCCACCAGGCGTAAGTTTGCCCAGCGCCCAAGGCGGGATTTGGACGACAGCTTTTCACGGATTTCCTCACGTTTCAGCAGGCCTTTGCTGGTATGCATGGGAGAATTGATGGCTGCCAGGGCACTTTCCTGTCCGGCCAGAAAAGCAAATGCGTCTTTGATGCTGCCACGGCCGAAGGCGCGGATGGTCAGGTCGCGGTCAAGCGCGGCATAAGTGAACGGATAGGAACGCTCGCGGTTGGCTTCCACGCCAATAAAAGCACTGAATTCCGGATTCATGCGAATGTATTAAATTTAAATTGAATTGTTGGTTGGTGTTATTTTATTTTAAAAGCGGCTGGCCGAACATTTTCAGCAAATCATTGACATCTTTCCTGGCCATGGCGCGGGGGACACTGGCGACAAATCCGCCGGATTCAATATGGGTTTCTTCAGGGATCAGGAATAAGGCCATCAGCCGGTTCAATAAGGGGGCATAAATATAAGCTTCCAAATGCACATGCTCCCCATGCTGGCTGCCTTCCAGTCGCATGGGCGCAGTCCAAAACCCTGTTCCGCGCTGATAGACATGAATATCTTCGATCTTTTCCTTAAAAGAATATTGATGCGTTGCTGCCCATTCCTCAACAACTTTTTGTGCTTCTCCCGTGTATGAAAAATCAATTTCGGTGCGCGCTTTCATAATAACTGCCTCCAAATCTTATGTTGATTTTCATATGATTATAGTAAATTATTTGCTTGAAATGTAATAGCAACTTATTAAAAATTATTTTTCGATACATGGGTTGGCAAATATGCGGTAAGTTATAATCGAAACCAGCGATAAAGCTGACCATATGGATGAGACCGCACTGATTCAAAACGCCAAAAAAGGCGACCTGGACGCTTTCAACCGCCTGGTCCTGGCTCATCAGGAGCAGGCTTATAACCTGGCCTTGCGCGTGCTGGGGGATGAGCCTTCCGCGCAGGATGCCACCCAGGTGGCTTTCATCAATGCCTTTCACGCGATTAAATCATTTCGGGGCGGCTCTTTCCGCGCCTGGATCCTGCGCATTCTGACCAACGCCTGTTATGACGAACTCCGCCGCCTGAAGCGCAAACCAACCGAAGATTTGAATCCGGTGGACGCAGACAGCGGCGAGGAAATGGAAGATCCCGCCTGGCTGAGCGATGATTCGCAATCTCCCGAAGAGCATGTTGCCCAACAGGAGCTTGAGCACGCCATCCAGAGATGCCTGGGCGGCCTGCCTGAAGACTTCCGCACGGTGATCGTGCTGGTGGACGTGCAGGGAATGGATTACCAGGAAGCATCCGAGGTGGTGAAAACACCGCTGGGAACGATCCGCAGCCGCCTGGCGCGCGCCCGCCAGCGGGTGCAGGATTGCCTTCAAAATGTGGGGGAACTATTACCCGATCAATATCGTCTTCATGATGAGAGCAGGCCATGAAAAACCGCAGAAATCTTTCTTCACAAGATTGGCTGCTGCTCTCAGCATATCTGGATAACCAGCTTTCTGAAATCGAAAAACGCCAGGTGGATGAGAAGCTGCAGGCTGATCCGGAATGCCGCCAGGCGCTGGAAGTGCTGCGGCGTACAAGCGTGCTGCTGCGTTCTCTGCCCGTCCGCCGGGTTCCAAGGAACTTCACCCTTTCAGCCCAATCTGCTCCCAAAAAACTGATCCCATCGTTTGTCGGTGTGCTGCGCTTTTCTTCTGCGGCAGCAGCGCTTCTTCTGATGGCAGCTTTCGCCCTTGATTTTGCGCAAAAACCTCGGCCTGAAATAACCGCCAAGGCTGTTGATGAAATGGCTCCGGAAACAGCCGCCCTGCAGGCGCCTGAACAACCCGCCGGGGAAGCGCCGATGATCATTTTTTGGGGCGCTCCCGCCCCGATGATGGGCGCCTATGGCAAAGGCGGGGGCGGCGCGGAAGGGCCTGGCGTTGGCGGCGGGGGCGCTGGGGCAGGTTTCTATGGCGTCGGCGGAGGAGCGCCCGAAGAGAGTACTTCAGAAGCCGCTCCATTGGCAGAAGAACTGCCTGCGGCTGACGCCACGTCTTCTGCCGAAATGCCTGCACCCGAAAGCCTGGAAAGCCGGCAGCCGGAGGCTGAACTGCAAACGCAGGCTGAAATTGTGCCGGAACCATTGACCGGCAGCGGGCCGATTTTAGGCGTCAGAGCGCCCGGGGAAAAAGCATCAGATGCTGCCGGTGCTGAAGTCCCGCTCAGGCAGCCGGTTGCGGCGGCTCTTCCTTTCCGCACGCTTGAAATTCTCCTCGCGCTATTGCTCGTGTTAACAGCGATCCCTGCCTGGCTGCTTAAGAAAAAATAAGCCAGACCTCTGTTTTTCCGCATGCTATAATTAGAACAATATTTCGGTATTAATCCAATGGCGAAAAGAAAATCCGTTTCCCGCGCAGGCAAAACTTCCTCCTATTCATCCCGCAAACGCAGCCAGAGCGCGATGACGCGCATCCACCGTAAGATTCGAAAATTATCCCCCGAACGCAAAATGGATATTCTGGGAGTTTTCCTGTTGATCCTGGGCGTTATTTCATTATTGGGTTTCCTGGGGAAGACCGATGGCGGCTTGACGGGGGGAGTGGTTCAGGTTCTGAATTTGATTGCCGGGATGGGTTCTCTGCTTTTCCCAATCGTTTTAATGCTGATTGGATTATGGTTTATCGTGCGCAACGAACAGCGCTTTCCAATTGTTTCTGTAGAACGTTTGCTGGGGATTGTATTTATGTATATCAATATTTTGGCCTGGATGCATTGGTTCAGCGGGGGCGGCTGGAGCCTGGCGGCGGAAGGTGGCGGGGGCGGTTACCTGGGCGCATTTTTTGAAAGGGTGCTCGCCAATTTGCTTGGGGATTGGGGCGCTTTGGTGGTCTTGATCGCCTGGCTGCTGGTTGCACTGGCTTTCACCTTTGACCTTTCAATTCCGGACCTCTTTCGCAAGGCGGGCAGGCCTGCGGTTAAAACCGGCGAATTTATCGCCGAAAAATCCAGCCAGCTGGCTGCGCCAGTCTTGAAAAAAAAGCCGTTGCCTGCGCCCGAATCCGGGCGGATCGTATTTGCCAATGGCGACAGCCAGCCTGAAGGCTTCACCCCCATTAAAAACAACGGCCGGCAGATGACGCGGGCTGAAAAGATCCGCACCCGTTTTGAACCGTCTAAACCCAAGATCAATCCTGCGGGTACAAAAACCGGAACGGAAATCATCCGCTCGTACCAATCGGCTGAAAACCTGGTGGATTGGATCTTGCCGCTGCCTGAAGAAGTGCTCAATCCCGCAACCAAAGCCGTCTTCCGCAAGAATATTGATGAAGACCGCGCGCGGGTGATTGAAGAAACGCTGGCTTCTTTCAGCGCGCCGGCGCATGTGGTTGAAATCCACCGCGGGCCAACCTTCACACAATACGGTGTGGAACCCGATTTTGTGGAAACGCGCGCCGGAAAAACCCGCGTGCGCGTCAACAAGATTGTCTCACTGGCGGATGACCTGGCGCTGGCTCTGGCGGCGCCTTCAATCCGCATCCAGGCGCCGGTGCCCGGCCGCAGATATATCGGCATTGAGGTGCCGAATACCGAAGCGGAACTGGTCTCCCTGAAAGAAGGAATGGAAAGCAAAGCCTTCAGCGGCATGAATGCTTTCCTGAAGTTCGTCCTGGGCAAGGATGTGGCTGGCAAGCCGGCAGCTGTGGACCTGGCAAAGATGCCGCACTTGCTCATTGCCGGCACCACGGGTTCCGGCAAATCGGTCTGCATCAATTCCATCCTGTGCAGCCTGTTAATGCACCGCACTCCCAACGAACTGCGCCTGGTGATGGTTGATCCCAAGCGCGTGGAGCTGACAGGCTACAACGGCATTCCGCATCTGCTCACACCGGTTGTGGTGGATCACGAGAAAGTGGTCGGCACGCTGCAGTGGATGTCGCGCGAAATGGACAGCCGCTATAAGAAATTTGCGGAAGTCTGGCGCGCGCAATATTGATGATTACAACGCCCGCCACGCGGATAAACTGCCTTATGTTGTGGTGGTGATCGATGAGCTGGCTGACCTGATGATGCTGGCTCCGGAAGAAACCGAGCGCAATTTGAACCGCCTGGCGCAGCTTGCCCGCGCCACGGGCATTCATGTCATCATCGCCACGCAGCGGCCGTCGGTGGACGTCATCACGGGCATGATCAAGGCGAATTTCCCGGCCCGCATTTCCTTCAGCGTGGCCTCCGGCATGGACAGCCGCGTGGTGCTGGACCAGGTGGGCGCTGAACGCCTGATCGGGCGCGGCGACATGCTCTTCCAGGCGCCCGACGCACCTTCTCCGAAACGCCTGCAGGGCGTCTTCGTTGCCAATGATGAAATCCAGCGCATTGTGCAGTTCTGGAAAAACCAGGTGCAGCAGATCATTGCCAAAGACCCGGCCATGGGCGATCGCCTTCCGCAAAAGGTCTTCCCATCGGCCACCTTGACCCAAACGCCCTTGTTCGATGAAGCGCCGGATATCGGTGAGGATGAATATCTCAATAAAGCCATTGATATTGTGCGGCAGGAAGAACGCGCTTCCATTTCTCTCCTGCAGAGAAAACTTCGCATTGGTTACACCCGCGCGGCGCGCCTGGTGGACCGGCTGGAAGAATTGGAGATTATCGGCAAAGCCGAACAGGGCAGCGGTGTGCGCCCGGTATTGGATTTTGGCGACGAAGAATCGGACAACAGCCAGGCATTGTAGGTCACCTTTTAAGGTGACATAAAAGGGTAAAGGTCACTGACTCTTAAGAAAAAAAAGGCTGGAATTTATTCCAGCCTTCATTATTTTTTATAGCCCGGCCGCTTTTTTGAGCGCGGCGGCTTTATCGGTCCTTTCCCAGGTCAAATCCAGGTCATCGCGGCCGAAGTGGCCGTAAGCGGCGATCTTGCGGTAGATCGGTTTGCGCAGGTCCAGGTCGTGGATGATCGCACCCGGGCGCAGGTCAAAATGCTCGGTGACAAGCTGCGCGATTTTTTCATCAGGGATTTTGCCTGTTCCAAAGGTTTCCACATTGACGCTGACGGGGTGGGCAACACCGATGGCATAAGCCACCTGGATTTCGCACAGGTCAGCCAAACCGGCAGCAACCACGTTCTTGGCAGCGTGGCGGGCGGCATATGCGGCTGAGCGGTCAACCTTGGTCGGGTCTTTGCCGCTGAAGCAGCCGCCGCCGTGCCGTCCCATCCCGCCGTAGGTATCCACAATGATCTTGCGCCCCGTAACGCCGGAATCGCCCATAGGGCCGCCGGTGACAAAACGCCCGGTGGGATTGACGTGGATGATGGTCTTGTCGTCCAGCATCTCCGCCGGAATGACGGCTTTGATAACGTGCTCGATCACTGCCTTGCGGATGTCCGCCTGTTCGATGGTCTCGGAGTGCTGGGTGCTGACCACAACCGTATCAACGCGGACAGGCTTGCCGTAATGATATTCCACGGTCACCTGGCTCTTGCCGTCAGGCCGCAGCCATGGCAGCGTGCCGTTCTTGCGCACTTCCGCCAGGCGGCGGGTGAGCTTGTGCGCCAGGTAGATGGGCATGGGCATCAGGGTGGGGGTATCGCTGCAGGCAAAACCAAACATCATACCCTGGTCGCCGGCGCCGATCGCTTCAATGTCCTTTTCCCGCTTTTCACCCGTTTTATCTTCCAGCGAGTGGTCAACCCCTAAAGCGATGTCGCAGGATTGGTTGGCCAAAGCCACCAAAACGCCGCATGTGTTGCAGTCAAAGCCTTTATCCGTGTTGTCATAGCCGATCTCGCCCACAACCTTGCGCACCAGCTGGTCGTAATTGATTTTTGCGGTGGATGTGATTTCGCCCAGCAGCATCACAAAGCCGGTCTTGGTGGCAGATTCGCAGGCCACGCGCGACTGGGGGTCCTGCTCCAGGCAGGCATCCAGCACTGCGTCGCTGACCTGGTCGCAGATCTTGTCAGGATGGCCTTCTGTCACGGACTCGGATGTGAACAGGTACTTGGCCGATTTCATCATTGTTTCCATAATAAGTTGTAACCTCCGTATTAATGAAAATTGCCCCTTCCGGATAGAGGGGCAGTCGCATTGATAATTTGCGGTCCCTCTCATCTTCCAGAATCAATTTCTGTCGGAGTTGGCACCTTTTCGCCGCGCTTTTGGGCGCGAAGGCCAGGTTGCCGAGGTTTCACAGGGCCGATCCCTCCACCTCTCTGGATAAGAGAACCTTTTTGGGGCATTCAATTGTTAAACGCGATGTTTATAACATAGAGAAAAAAATATGTCAAATCACTATTTAATAAAAAACTTTGAGTATTAATCGAATAATGGACCGATCAGTTTTTGATCGTGAATTGGTCAAAATCCCGCACGATGGTGGTATCCGGAAAAACTTCGCGGGCTTCTTTTTCCACATCCTTGTCGCGGTAGCGGCGCGAAATGTGCGTCAGGTAGAGGTGCTTTACCCTGGCTCTGGCAGCCAGAGTCGCGGCTTCCCTGGCGGTCAGGTGCGCGAACTCGCGCGCCATTTCTTTTTCAGAATTCATGTAAGTGCCTTCGATGACCAGGCCGTCAGCATCCATGCAGGCGGGCAGAACGGATTCGATATCGCCGGTATCCCCAATGCAGACCAGCTTTGTGCCGGGTTCAAAATCGCCCATGATCTCTTCCGGCTGGACAACGCGCCCATCCGGGAGGGTGGAGGGTTTACCCTGCACCAGGTCGCGGCGCCAGGGACCCTGCGGGATGCCCAATGCTTCCGCCTTTTCCGCGAGGAAAGGCCGGTGGCTGGCTTCCTGAAAGATAAAGCCATAGCAGTCCGGTCCGCGGTGATTGACCGGGAAAGCCTCAATGGTGAAATCATTTTCTTCGATGATGATGCCGCTGGTGATCGGGATCAGATTAATCGGAAAAGGCGCCTTTGCGCCGCGGATGACCACACGGAAGAGCAGGTCATCGATGCGCTCCAAAGCATTCTGGCCGGCGATAAATATCCAGTTTGTCGATCGCTTCCCAGCGCAGATAAGTGGAGACCAGGCCGCCGATGCCGAGGATATGGTCAAGATGGCCGTGGGTGACCAGCAGGCGGTTCAGCTTGCGGAAACCCAAACCGGATTGCAGAATCTGGCGCTGGGTGCCCTCGCCGCAGTCCACCAGAAAGCGGTGCTCATTGTGCTTGATGATCTGCGCGGGCAAACCGCGCTGAATGGAGGGCGCTGAAGCGGACGTGCCTAAAAAAACCAGTTCAAACAATCGGGATGAGTCCTTTCAAAAGAAGTCATTTATTTTACCTTATTGCCCGGTTTTGCTCGGCAAGCGGATATTATGTCCCTTAAAAATACAGTATAGTATTAATCAGATAGCCAAAAAAGAAGGTGAGTATCGCGTTTTTAGAGACCAACCATTTGGCATTTATCTTGCATCTATATATTGAGATTAAATATTTGGTTTAATTACTAAAGGAGCCTGGATGGAAATTTCGGTAGTGCAGATCGAGAAACCTGAAGAAATCAACTTTATCTTTGGGCAATCGCACTTCATCAAGACCGTTGAAGACCTGCATGAAGCACTGGTCAGCGCGGTGCCGGGCATTAAATTCGGACTGGCATTCAATGAAGCCTCGGGCAAATGCCTGGTGCGCTGGTCCGGGACGGATGACGGCATGATCGAACTGGCAAAAAAGAACGCGCTGGCAGTTGGCGCCGGGCACAGTTTTTTCATTTTTCTGGCGGAAGGCTTCTTCCCCATCAATGTGCTCAATACGGTCAAGAATGCCTCTGAAGTCTGCCGGATTTTCTGCGCGACCGCCAATCCAACCGGGATCGTGATCGCGGACCTGGGCGGCAGCCGGGCGGTGCTGGGTGTGGCGGACGGCGAAAAACCCAAAGGTGTGGAAGGAAATGATGATATCAGCTGGCGGAAGAATTTCCTGCGCCAGATTGGTTACAAAAGTTAAGAATAAAGTAATAGAGGAGAAGAAATCATGAAAAAAGCAATTACCCTGATCGTTATTTTAGGAGCTGTTTTGATGGCGGGCTGCAGTGTTGTGGAACGCTTTAAAACGGCAGAAAAGCAGTATCTCGAAACCCGCGTGGCTGAATTGATGGAAGAAATGCCGGCAGAGGTCGTCGAGACTGTTGAGCCCGTTGTGACCGAGGAAGCCAAAGCGGTTGAGACGGAAGCCGTGGTTGCAGAGACTGTTGAAGTTGTTGAACCAACCGTCGAAGCAACTGAAGAGCCTGAGGTGGAAGAGACTCCGGAAGTGACAGTCGAAGCATCAGTTGAGCCGCCGGTTGTCTCCAATGATCCGGCAGTCTATCTTGGCGCTCCGGACTGGGTTAATGATTTGGACAAAGTTGATTGGGATGTGAGCGCCAGCGAATATGACCTGGCCTCCATTGCCAATGGCGCTTTGACAATGAAAGCCCTGCATGATGAACCAGGCTGGCGAATTGCCCCAACAGGCAATGAGCTTGGTGATGCTTATATGGAAGCGACCATCAAAGTCGGTGCCTGCTCAGGGATTGATAGTTACGGCATGATCGTCCGCACCTCGCAAACCTCCGGATTCAACGAGGGCTATTTCTTCGCGGTCACCTGCGACGGCCGCTACTCCCTGCGCCTCTGGAAGGGCCTGAAGAGTGTTATGTTGAAGACACTCACCGCCAGCGAATTTATCAACAAGGGAAAAGACCAGACCAACCGCCTGGGTGTGGCTGCCATCGGCGATACCCTGACCCTGTTTGTCAACGGCGAAGAAGTTGACCAGATCGTGGATGAAAACTTCAGCAAAGGCTACTTTGGTGTGTTCGTCAACCGTGATAAAACCGCGGACCTGACCATCTCCGTTGATCAGGCGCGCTATTGGGCGGATCCTGAATTGAAATAAAAAAATGAGACTATTTGGGCGGGATGAAACCCCCGCCCATTTTTTTATTTAATGGCTTTTACAACCTCAACGCCGTTCAGCGCCATGTGGTAAAGAAAGATTTTATGCAGCAGATTGCCGTCATGCGGCGTCGCGCCGACCTTTTCAGCCGTCTCGACCGGCAGGTCATAGGTTTGCACGCAATTCTCGGGCACAACCACCCGCCAGGCAAGTTCAAATGCGTTGGCATGGGCGCGCAGGTAGTTTGCCAGCAGGTAAACGCAGATATCCGTGCAATTCCCCACAACAATAAAATTCCTGGTTTGCGCATGGGCGGTCAGCCATTCGCCAAGCCCGGTGTTTTGAGCAGAATCGATCGAATTCTTGGTGAAGATGGTGATTTCCTTGAAGAAAGGCAGTGTTTTGATCTCGTCCACGGTTTCCGATTCTGAAGAGCCGCAGATCGCGTGCGGGGCGTAAGCACCGAATTCCTGCGCGTCTTTTGTATGGCAGTCCTGGAAAAGAACGATATCGCGCAGCCCCTGCTCCCAGCCTGTGCGCATAAGGTTGGTAATGGCCGGGATGATGGCTTCAATGCGCTCGCTGGCCAGGCTGCCCTGCCGGCAGAACCCGTTGATCATGTCCACCGAAAAAAGTGCTGTGTCACCCGGACCTTTCATTATTTCAGCCAATGACAATTCCGGCAGCTTTGCCATCCAGCTGTCGATATAAGTTAAGAATTGGTCATCAAATATGTTCATATCTGCATCCCTTTCAATTGCCAATCTTTTAGTGTTTTGAACGATGTTTATTATAGTAAATGATTTTTCAAAAAATGGCAAAAAATGCCTGTGTTAAAATTGGCAATCATGATGCCAACCAATTCCTTCACCGCTGTTTACCTTTTTTCTTTTGGCATGGCCATTGGCGCTGTGCTCGCTCCCGGGCCGGTCACAACGGCCATCATCAGCCAGACGCCGCGCCTGGGCTGGATCGCAGGGCCTTTGGTGACTGCCGGGCATGCGATTATTGAGCTGCTCATGGTGGCGCTCATCACCCTGGGTTTATCCGGCATTCTGGGCGCGCCGGCGGTGCAGACGGCTATCGCGCTTCTGGGCGGGCTGCTGCTGCTGTGGATGGGCGGCACTATGCTGCTGGGCGCTTTGAAAGGCAGGCTGCGTCTTCCCGAAGGAGGCAAGGCGGATGAAAATCTGAACCCTGGAAAAATGCTGGGTTTGGGTATCATGACCTCACTTTCCAATCCCTTCTGGTATGCCTGGTGGATGACCGCCGCGGCTGTTTACCTGCTGCAGGCTAAAGCGGTTGGCTTGATGCCGGTGCTGGGTTTTTACCTGGGGCATGTCAGCGCGGATTTCATCTGGAACACTGTGCTTTCAACGGCTGTCGGCGGCGGGAAAAAGATAATTACCAATAAAGTCTACGCGGGTTTGATCAGCGCCTGCAGCCTTTTCCTCATTTATCTTGCGGTGAAATTCCTGATTACGGGAATTAATGGCGTCTTGGGATAAGCGCAATGAATAACCGGGTATATTTTGGGGACAACCTGCCGATTCTAAAAAGTATTGCGGATAAATCCATTCCATTAATTTACATTGACCCGCCCTTCAATACCGGCCGCGCCCAAGCGCGCACGCGCATCCGCACAGTCAACTCCGAGAAAGGCGACCGGGTGGGATTCCAGGGCCGCCGCTATGAAACTCAGATCTTGGGCCAGAGCGGCTATGCGGACAAGTTTGACGATTTTCTGTCCTTTATCGCGCCACGGCTGCTTGAAGCGTACCGGATTTTAACGCCCGATGGCAGCCTGTATTTCCATATCGATTACCGCGAGGTGCATTACTGCAAGATCCTGCTGGATGAAATCTTCGGCCGTGACAGCTTCATCAACGAGATCATCTGGGCGTACGATTACGGCGCGCGCACCCGCAAACGCTGGCCGGCCAAACACGACAATATTCTCTGGTATGCCAAAGACCCTAAAAACTACATTTTCAATTACGAAGATATCGAGCGCATCCCCTATATGGCGCCCGGGCTTGTGGGCGAGGAGAAAGCCAAACGCGGCAAACTGCCGACCGATACCTGGTGGCATACCATTGTCGGCACCAACAGCAGGGAAAAAACCGGCTATCCAACTCAAAAGCCGATGGGTATCATCCGCCGCATCATTCAGGCGTCATCCAATCCTGGCGATACCGTGCTGGATTTCTTTGCCGGGTCAGGCACCACCGGCGCCGTCTGCCTGGAGCTGGGCAGGCGCTTCATTCTGGTGGATGCCAATCCTCAAGCGATTGAAGTGATGAAGAAGCGCTTTGATGGTGAAAAAAATATTGAGTGGAAGTCAGTTTGACCAACTAATTATTAATAATATCTGTGTGTATCTTTTCTAAATCTGTGTTTATCTGTGGTTAATAATTACCCGGCGATATCCGCGAAACGCGCATTGCACAATTTCACCAGGTCCACAGGGCTCAGCCTGACCTGCAGCCCGCGCTGGCCGGCGGAAACCAGGAAGGTCTCTTTTCCCTGCGCGGAAGCATCCACCAGCACCTGGAAGCCCTTGTTGATCAGAGCCAGCGGCGAAATGCCGCCCGCCAGCAGCCCGGTCAAAGCCTCAGCTTCATTCAGCGAGGTGATGAAAATCTTCTTTTCGCCCAGGACAGCCGCCATTTTTTTGGTGTCCACCTCAAGCGGGCCGGGCACCACCGCCAGGATGGGCTTGCCCGGCTTGGCGCGTTTGGCGACGATGGTCTTGTAAACATCCTCCGGGGGGATCTTCAGGATTTCCGCGACTTCCAGGGCGCTGAGCTTCTCAACAGGAACTTCAAACGCCTGAAAACGGACTTTTTTTGAGTCCAGCATGCGCGTGACGTTGTTGGAAAGCATTTCCGTCGCCTTCCTACATTGAACTGGCTGCAGCCGCGGCTGCGGCAGCGGCGGAATCCATGGAATTCAGCACCACCAGGTAAAAGCCCAGATTAACCAGCATGGAAAATTCCAGGTTGGTGATGCGGCTCGTCTCAACGATGGCTGCTGCCTGGACGGTGAACAAGTCCGAGAGCTTAAATTCTTCCGCGTCCTGTTCAAAGGTGAGCACGGGCGATCCTCTTTTATCCGCGAAGCGCCACTTGGTGCGCCAGTTGTTGAGCGGTTCCCAGCGGTAGGGGCGGCCGTCAGGCGTGTGCAGCATGCCGCCGCCAAACACCTTGGGGTCAAAAAGCGCGTAGTCGCTGTCGGAATTGGGCATGCGCACCGTGATGTGCGGCGTCAGGAAGCCGATGCGTTTGAACGACCACTCCTGGACTGGATCCTTGGATAAGGCCAGTGTGCCCCACATGCTGCGGAATTCAAGCGTTCCAAACGCTTCCTTCTCCCGGCGGAGTTCAAAAATTCGGCTGTTGGCATTCGCCTGTGTCCAAAGGAAAATATCCCCTTGCTTGGTTAGAAATTCCTCCATTTTTCCTCCAGTGTAGATAGCCATTTATCCGTAAAGCTGCTGGTGTACCAGGCTGAGCGCGCGCACCTGTTCGGCCGCGTGGTAAGAAGAGCGGACCAGCGGGTGGCTTTCCACCCAGCGGAATCCGATCTCCAGCCCAAAATGTTTTAATTCCTCAAACTCTTCCAGGGTGTAGTAGCGTTCAACTTTCAGGTGGCTGCGGCTGGGCTGCAGGTATTGGCCGATGGTCAGGATATCCACCTGCCACTCGCGCAGCAGGCGCATTGCCTCTTTGGCTTCGTCCAATGTCTCGCCCAGGCCGAGCATGATGCCGGACTTGGTCAGCACTTCCGGATTCATTTCCCTGGCGCCGGTCAGCACCGCTTTGGACCATTCCAGCCTGTCTGCGGGCTGGACGCTGCCGAACAGCCTGGGGATCGTTTCGAGATTGTGGTTCAGGATTTCGGGGCGTTCGGCCATCACCAGTTTTAAAGCCTCAGCCTCGCCGCGGAAATCCGGGATAAGCACTTCAATCGAGCAGCCGGGATGCACTTCGCGGATGCGGCGGATGACCTGCGCGAAGATCCTGGCGCCGCCCAGGTTGTCGTCATCGCGGTCAACGCTGGTGATGACCGCGTGTTTGAGGTCCATGGCTTTCACTGCCTGCGCAACGCGCTCGGGTTCATCAGCGTCAATCGGCAGGGGCTTGCCGTGCTTGATGTCGCAGAAACCGCAGCGCCGGGTGCAGACGTCGCCGAGAATGAGGAAGGTCGCGGTGCCGGAGCCCCAGCACTCGCCCATATTGGGGCAGTTGGCTTCTTCACAGACGGTGTGCAGCGCCTTGCTGCGCATCATGCCTTTCAGCTGCTCATAAGTTTCACCCGAAGGCGCGCGCACCTTGATATAGGATGGTCGCCGAATGGGGGTGGTATCAATTTGTTGCGGGTTGACGCGTTCGCGGGATGGATTCTTGGCCATTTATTCTCCAGACGAGATTATACCCTCGTGAATAATGGATGTCCAGAATTAGGACAATAATTATCGTAATTAAATGGATGCGCATTGATTTTCTATGGTTAAATTACACTATGCTTTACTTGATTTCTACGCCCATTGGCAATCTCGGCGACATCTCCCTGCGCGCGCTTGAAACGCTGCGCGCAGCGGACCTGGTGGTCAGCGAGGACACGCGCAAGACCGGCATCATGCTGAAGCACTTTGAGATCAGCAAGCCGCAGCTTTCTTTCTTTGAAGGCAATGAGGGCAAACACCTGCCCAGGGTAATGGCAGCGCTGGAGGGCGGCCAACAGGTGGCGCTGGTCAGCAACGCCGGCACGCCGGGCATTTCTGATCCCGGCTTCACGCTGGTGCGCGCGGCGCTGGACGCGGGTATCGAGGTGTCGGCGGTGCCCGGGCCGACCGCGCTGGTCATGGCTCTGGTGCTTTCCGGCCTGCCGGTGCACAGCTTCACTTTCCGCGGCTTCCCGCCCCGCAAGCCCGGCCCGCGCAGGCGTTTTTTGGAGGTGGATCAGGACTCCCCGCACACGCTGATTTTTTACGAAAGCCCGCACCGCCTGCTGGCCTTCCTTAAAGACGCCCTGGAAATTTACGGTGACCGGCCGGCTGCGATCGCGAATGACCTGACCAAAAAGTTCGAATCTGTTTATCGGGGGTGTCTTTCTAAATTGATCGATCAATTGCCGTCAGAAAAAATACTGGGGGAATATACCATTGTGATTCATGGAAAAGAACAAAAATAAGTAGTTTTTCTCCGGCGTCTCAGTCCGAATTTCAGTCCGTCCAATAACCCACCCACGCTTGAAAATGCCAGCCTCTCGTTTGTATAATGTGTGTATTGTTATTTGGATCACCCGAAAAGTAAGGAAGGAGAGGAAGAATGTCAAATCCCAAACCGCTATTCATCTTTGCTGCTTTATTATTGGTGATTTCAATTGCTTGTGGGGTGACTTTTGATACTGGCGAAAGTGAAAAAGACGCTGATGCAGAGGTGCAGCAGACCCTGCAGGCAGTCTACGCCCAATACACCCTGGAAGCCATGACTGCTGCCAACAGCAACCCGCCTGCGGTACAAGAAGGGGTGCCAGAAGTGCCCGCAGCCACGGAGATCGCGCACACCACCATACCCGGCAATCCCGGTTCGCCGGACCAGACCAAGGATGAGATTGATACCTCTAAAACCGCATCCGATAAGCTTGCGCTGGGCGATTCTCATCGCCTGGGCAATTTCGAGCGTCCTTTCACGCAGGATGTGATGGACTACAAACAGGAAAACGACCTTCTGGAAATTTCACTATCTGAAGATGATGATTTCTACATCTTCGCTCTCGAAATCGTAGGCCCCGGCGAAAGCGGCTTCCCTTCAGCAACTTACGGTATTGAATTTGACGCCAACCTGGATGGCCGCGGGGATGTGCTGCTGTGGGCCAAAGGCGGCGATTATGCCGAATGGACAATCGATGGTGTTTCGGTGCTGCGCGACAGCAATAAAGATGTGGGCGGTTCGCGCCCCGTGCTGCCGGATAATGACGAGGGCAACGGATACGATGAAGTGCTGTTCTCTAAAGAAGTCTTGAATGATCCGGATGCTGCCTGGCAGCGTATCAGCCCCAACAGCGGCAGCGTTGTCCAGCTGGCCATCAAGAAAGGCCTGGTGGGCGGCTCGCGCTTCTTCTGGAAAGCCTGGGCGGATAGCGGCCTGGCTGACCCGGCCAAGTTTGATTACAACGACAGTTACAGCGAAGAGCAGGCTGGCTCGCCCAATAAAAACAGCGCCCTCTACCCGATCGGGCAGCTCAACCTGATGGACAGCACCTGCTGGGTCGCTTACAAATATGAAGCCTCCGGCAAGGAACTGGGCGGGTGCTATCAATCCAGCTGGTGGTTCTAACTCCTGCGGCGCCCGCCAAAGTACCTCCTCCTCCTGCAATGCCCATCCTCCTGGTTGCCCGTACCTGCCCAGGTTGCCGCACGTGTCCAGGTTGGGTCTGATAAGGCAAGACTGTAGCATGCTTGATATCAAATTAAAGATAACCCGCTCATAATGCGGGTTATGTTAAATAATCGTCTTGCGTTTTTTCGGAGTAAAAAGATTGCTGGGAATGATTTTTATCAACTAATTATTTATGTAATTTATTCAGCGTTAGACTGGTGTAAAACGTGTGCCGATGTCGAAATAATCTTCTTTTTCTGCCTTCTTGAGGAAATTCACCACGCTGATAAGTGATGGGTGTAAAGAGCGCTTCCACGCTGACCTTGAATAAATAATTGGTCAGGGTCAGGCTGGCGAAGGCTTCCCAGGGGAACACGCCCGCCAGGGTGGCGATCAGCACAAACACCACCGTATCCACGCCTTCGCCCACGATGGTGCTGGCGATGGTGCGCATCCACAGGCGTTTGCCGCCCGAAAGCACTTTCATGGCTGCCATGATGACCGAGTTGCTGTAACTGCCCAGCAGGTAGGCGGCCAGGCTGGCGGCAACAATGCCGAAGGAACTCATGCCGCCCAAAATGGCATCGAAAGCTTCATCTCCCGCATAAGCAAGCCAATTGGCTTCGCCGGGCAGCGCGCGCACCAGGCTGAGGGTCAGGGCGCACAGCGCCAGCGCGCCAAAACCGGTCCAGATGACGCGCCGCGCGTTTTTAAAACCGTAGACTTCCGTCAGGACGTCACCGAAGATGTAGCTGATGGGGAAGAGCAGCGTGCCCGCGTCAAACGCCATGCGCACGCCCAGGATTGAAAAGCCCCAATCCACGATTTTCGCGGAAGAGGCGATATTGCTGGCGATCAGCACCGTTACGAACAGCGCCATGATCAGGTCCAGAAAGCGGTAAACCTTGTGCGGCTGTTCTTGCGGTGCGGATTCTCTGGTTTCCATAGGTATAATTCTTTCGGCAGGATTATAAACGATAGCCCCATGACAAAACACCGCTTTTTTATCCCACCCGGGAATTTTATCGAAGGGCAGGTTACCTTTCCTGCCGCGCTTCAGGCGCAGATCAGCCGCGTGCTGCGGCTGAAAGCGGGGGAGGAAGTGGAAGTTTTGGATAATCTCGGCAGCAGCTTCCGCGTTGCGCTTGCCAAACATCCTGACGGAAGCTGGTTGGGCAAAATTATCGCTTCCGGCAAAGTGAATTCCGAACCAGATATCCGCTTGACGCTGTTTTTCGGGCTGACACAGCGCGAAAAGGTGGAATGGATTCTGCAGAAGGGCACCGAGGTTGGGGTATCCGCTTTTCAGCCCTTCACCTCGCGCCGCACGCTTGCGCAGCAGCCTGACAGTGCGCTGAAGCACCGCGCGCGCTGGGAGGCCATTCTGCGTGAGGCCGCGGAGCAGAGCGGCCGCGGGCGCATTCCTCATCTTCATCAGCCCCTGAAACTGAATGAGGCTGTCAATCTGGCGGCCGGATTCGCATGAACGGATGATCGCGGCCTGGGAGGATGAAACCATTCAGGGCCTTAAAGCGGCGCTAGGCGAAAAGCAGCTTTCTGCCCTTGCTCTTTTTTGCGGCCCGGAAGGCGGGTTTGATCCCGCGGAAATTGAATTAATGCGCAGCGCTGGCGTGCACTTCTTTTCACTGGGCAGGCGCATCCTGCGCATGGAAACAGCCGCCATCCTCGCCCCGGCGCTTGTGCTCTATGAGTTGGGGGAAATGTCTGTAGATCGCCCCGCTGGTCGCCTTTAAGTCACCCTCGCTTACGCCTTTCATTTTAAGGCGGTACTATTAAAACAACCGCGTGGGGAGCATATTCTTCAGGCGGTCCCCCAAAAGCTTGCCGCGGCCAAAGTTTCTGCCATTCCGGTCGCGGATCACGTAAATCGCACCGGTTGGCAATCCTTCCCTCCGATATCCGCGGATATCCTCGCCGCGCGCCCAGGCGGGAATGAATTCATCCTCAAGCGTTAAAACGCCTTCTAAAAAACGGTCGCCGAAGCGCGCCGCAAATTCGTGTGAAATCACGATGCTGTCTCTCAAAGCCTTTCCCAGGGGTAATCCGGCGGAAAGCAGCGGAAGCGAGGATGCCAGGGCAGTCAATTTTTCCGGAATAAGAAAATACTGTTCTTTGTGCAATGTTACTTCCAGCGCGCTTTTTTCACAAATTTCTTCCAGGTTAAATCCATAGCCGGCTTTCAGGAATTCAGCCAATCTTTGCTTTTCCTTGCGCAATACAGGCCTGCAGGTCATGCTTGACTGCGGTATCCGCCAGGGTTCGCCTTTTGCGTCAGGCAGGCGATCCAGTTTGGTCAATCGCGCGGCAAAAAAGCCGGCTGTCCCAAAGCGCTGCGGCCACAGGCGCAGCGCATGGCGCACCTGGTCAGGTAAGTCTTTGCCGTCAACAGTGGTCAGCGCCGGCGCGGGAGCAGGCAGGCGCGCGCTCACGTCTTCAATTTTGACTGCTTTCGGATAGCGTTCCAGGATGGCGGCCAAAACCATTTCATCTTCCTGCGGCGCGAGTGTGCAGGTGGAATACACAACCTGGCCGCCGGGTTTGGCTGTACGCAGGGCGCTTTCCAGCAGGCGGATTTGGCGGGCAGCCAGCGCTTCAATTTCGTTCAGCGTGATCGTGCGTGCTGGATGCGATTCGGCTGAGCGCAGCCCCTGCATGCTGCAGGGGGCATCCAGCAGCACCGCGTCAAAGGTCTCCGGATACAGGCTGCCGAAAGCTTCGCCGGGCAGGCAGGTGGCCGCCTGGCAGGCAGCGCCCCAGTTGCGCAGCACGAGCTGCAGGGCGGGCATGCGCCCGCGGCTGCTGTCATTGGCGATCACCAGCCCCTGGTCGTGGGTTAGCGCGCTCAGATGCGTGGTCTTTCCGCCGGGCGAGGCGGCCATATCCAGCACCAGCGGCGCTTCAATTTCTGAAAACTAAATAATTCCGCGGGCAGCATCGAGGCTGCCTCCTGGATATAAAAATATCCCAGGCGGTGTTCGATGGTTGTACTGGGCGGTGTTTCAAAACGCCGGATCCAAAAACCGGATGGGCAGAAGGGCACGGGCTCGGCTTTCCAGCCGTACAGGGCAGACCATTTTGCGATGGCTGTTTGCGGATCAGTCTTGAGTGAATTGATGCGTATAGCAATATCAAGCGGCTGGTTCAGGCTGGCGAGCAGTTCCTGGTACTCATCCAGCGGGAGATACGCCTGCGCCCAGGCTAAAGGATCAACGCTAACGGGATTTTTATCAGGCATCGGTTTTCTTGATCCAGTACAATGTTTCGCCGGGGAATTCACGGCTGCCAGTTTCGCCGCTCAATCCGGCGCGGAGCTGTTGAAAAAGGCCGTCCATGCGCTGGTGCAGGTCGCGCTGCCCGTCCAGGCTGCGGTTTGGCAGGGAGATGAAGATTACCCTGGCATTAATGGCTTTGACAAGTTCCCCGCTGCAGCCTTTGCGGCGCTTTTCCATGCGGTGGGCTTCTTTAAAGAGAAAGGCTGCATCAGCTTTTATCTGCGGCGGATCCAGCAGCACGTCGCGCACTTCAGCCAGCGGTTTCAAAGCCAGGCTTTCGAGAAAATGGTTGATCAGGTCAACGCGCGGTTGGTGGATGTCATAGGCATGGTAATTAACGTCCTGCGGCAGGCCCATCATGGGCAGCGCGAAGGGATTCAGCCCGCAGGCCAGGTCCAGGATCACCCGCGCCTGGGGCGCAATTTCACGGATCGCCGTGTAAAAATCCTTCATATAGGGGATCCGTTCGCGCGTTGAGTCATGCATAGCAAGCATCTCCAGGCAGAAGGCAGATAACGCTTCCTTATCCTTGCCGGCACTTATTTGCGCCAGTTTCATCCGCTCAGCTTCATAATCCGGATCGCCCAGATAAGGCGCCATCACGTTGTGCAGGATGGCTCTGGCGCTTTCAAGCGCATCTGCTGCTTTGGGAAAGCGCTTCAACTCCTGCAGCAGGATATCCTCGATCGTCTTGCGCGGGATGCCGGTATTGCGGTACTTGCGGCTGCCGGCGATTTTTTCAACCAGCGCGTTCAGATCGGTCTGCCGGCTCATTTTTTCACCAGGAAAGCCAGTTCGGTCTTGAATTCAAAGCGTTCCACGCGCCAATTGCGGCCGGCCATTAATTTTTCGAACTGGGTTTCATAGGTTTTGCCCATGCCTTTGGCGCGCCCGCCCAGGCTGCGGATGGGATAGGAGATCAGCATTGCCTCCGCCGGCACTGCGTCCAACAGCCCTGGGCTGATGCCCTTTTCCAGCTGTTCCAGGCAGGGCAGGGTCTTCAGCAGAAATGCAACCTGAGCCTGCCGCGGGAATTTTAACTGGGTGATGTCGCTGGTTTCAACCTGACCAGCGATCCTGAAATGGGATAGAAAAAGGTTTAAAAAACCGGTCATATCATTAAAGATATCGCAGCCGTAATAGACGCAGTTTTCCGCAAGCGGCATCCAGGGCAGAGCCAGCGGATTCAGCCCGCAGGCCAGGTCAAGGATGGTTGCCACAGGCGCAATGCCGGCCAGGGTTGTGTGAAAGAATTTTTCAAGGATGGGCAGCCGTTCCCGGGTGGATGAATGGGCCCCCATGTGCTTCAGGCAAAATTCTTTCACCGCCGGGTGGTTCAGGTCGGTCGGAAGATCAGCCAATTCCGTCTGCCAGGCCGCATAATCCGCGGGCGCGCTGAAGTAAGCCGCGCTTACCTGGTGCAGCTTTGCCGAGACTTCTTTAATGGCTTCTTTGGGTTTTCGGCCTTTGGCTAACACTTCAGCGGCCAGGGATTCGATCAGCCCCGGCTGGATGGCGCGGTATTTGGCTTTTTTTGCGACGGCTTCCGCCACTGCCGCGATTTGAGCTCTGGTTATTTCCATACCTTCAGGCGGCTTTCAGCATGCCCATCAGGCGCGCCATGAACCACAAATTGTGCTGCGTCGCCAGGCGCTGAAAAAGGCAGTCATTCAGTTTATACAGGTGCCGCAGATAGCCCAGGGAGTAGGTCTGGCACAGCGGGCAGCCGCAGCTTTCCTCTACCGGTGCTGAAGACTTGATGAAGCGCTTGTCGGTCGCGTACACATATTCAAACCAGTCCGCGGATGCTGCCATTTGGGAAGGTTCAGGGATGAATTTAAAGCGGTACAGCCGGCCGTGGCGCGCGTCGCGCGTGGGCATGGCGCTGTCAAAAATCCCGTAACCCAGGGCGGCGCAGCGCGCGATATAGGGCGGATGGCCGATGCCGAGTGCGTGCAGGGGGTACTCCTGCGGGATTAAGGCGCGCGTTAACGCGATCATCTCCTCAACCAGGCTGCCGCCTTCATCCAGAGGCCAGCCGCCGTAGCCGTAGCCGTCAAAGCCGGTTTCCAGCAGCGCCTCCGCGCAGCGCCTGCGCAGTTCAGGCGAATTGCCGCCCTGCACCACGCCGAAAAGTTTCGGGCGTTTGCCTTCAGGCAGCTTTTTTTCATCCATCAGCCGCTCAAACTCCCTGCGGCAGCGCTGCGCCCACTGGATGGTGCGCGCCACGGATTTTTCCTGCTCGGATTGCGGATCATCAATATGGGTGCAGTCATCCAGGCAGAAAATGACTTCCGAGTCAAAGCTGGCCTGCAGCTGCACGCATTTTTCCGGCGTCAGCAGGAATTTGCGTTCCCCATTTTCGGGCAGAAATGAAATGCCGTTATCTGTCAGGGTGCCGAACTTGCTGTTCTGGCGGATGAGCGAATAGGCCTGGAAGCCGCCGGAATCCGTGAAGATGGCTTTTTCCCAGCCCGAAAAGCGGTGCAGCCCGCCCAGGGATTTGATCGTGGTGGCGCCGGGTTTTTGCATCAGATGAAAGGTGTTCATCATCAGCGCCTGGATGCCGCAGGCAGCCGTCCCCGCAGAATCAACCGTGCGCACCTGCCCCAGCGTCGCGTCCGGCAGGTACTGCGGCAGCGTTAATGTGCCGCTTTTCAGATTAAGTTGCGTAGGGAAGCCCATTTGGCAGGAATTGTATCATCCGCAAATTCCTGCCGGGCGTCAGGTCAGCACTTCCAGCGCGTGCAGGGTCAGCCAGCGTTCAACCCCGTCCGGTTTGGCCAGGAAGGGCCGCGTGCGGTCGCTTAACGGGCTGCCGCCGCGCCAGATCCCGGACTTGGTCTGTTTTTCAAGCAGCCACTGCAATGTCTTTTGGGCAGCGGGATGATCAAGCGCCTTTAGATCTTTCAGAACGCGCAGCACAAAAAGCCTGTCCGCGTGGTAAAAGATCGGAAAACTCAGGCTTTCCCAAAACGGGTGAGTTTTGTGGTCGGCAGGGTAGTTAGCTGCCTGCAGGTCATAATCCTCCAGCAGAAAGCGGATGCCCTGCTGAATGGCCGTCTTTACCTTTTCATCCCGGGAATGCTCAGGGATGAGCGCCAGCCCGTACAATCCGTGCACGACGGACCACGCGCAGGGCAGATCGGAGTTGTAGCGGCACTGCCCCCCGCGCCCGAGGTCAGCGCAGATAAAATCGATCACTTTTCCAACAAATGGATCCTCGCTCCTGCCGCAATACAACTGATAGCGCAGCCAGTTCCCCCAGAAACAGCCGAAACCTGTCATCTGCAGCCTAAGGTAATTGGTCTTGCCTTCCTGGACGACTGCCAGCGTGGAATCCGCTCCTTTTTGAAGGAATTCATTGTCGGGTTCCAATCCGAGTTCAACCAACATCATCATTGTCCAGTGGGAGCTGCGGTATTTGGGAGAATAAATATGCCTGGCTTCCACCCAATGCCCTTCCGGGCGCTGGGCTTCCAGGATTTTTGAGACCGGCGGGGTTGTGGCAATTGAAAGCCTGGCTGCGGAAACTTCCGGATCATTTTCCGGCAAGCCCTTGATCCGGGTCAGCGTAAAATAGCGGATCGAGGGCGTTTGGCTTTCCAGCAGCCAGGCAGTTGTTTCTTCAAGATGGGGTATGTCTCTTTTACCAGCCATACCCCTGATTATAGACTACCGCTTGCGGAAGATGGCGCTGACGAGGGTGATCACGCCGATGCCGATCAGGAAAACCGGCCAGAGCGTGCCCATATCAAAAGTGAAGCCGAACAGGGCGCCGAACGCGCTGCCGAAAGCCATGAATCCCATCGCGCTGATGGCCATCAGCACCAGGCCGCCGCTGTCAAAGTGCGGGCGTTCGCGGTCCAGCAGGCCTGCGAAGATCACACCCAGCCCGACAAAACCGGGGATGAGCGTCCAGACATAGGACCACGATTCCCAGCGGCCGGTCAGGGTCTGCCAGTAGAGGATGCCGCCGATGCCGCTGATGATGCAGCCGGGGATGGCCAGCCCGCCGGTGCGGGTGAGGATGGCCGAGAACAGGAACACCAGCCCGACCCCGATAACAAAGAACGGCCAATAGATATACCCGAATAATTCAGGCATCAGCCGCGTGACCAGGAAAAAACCGCCCAAAAGGATGAGCAAAATTCCCCATACAACACCATGTCTGTTTTCCATTAAACTGCCTCCAAAAATAGTTGATTGATTTCACTCCTACATACGCAATTCCCTGCTTTAGGTTTCATCATCGCCCGTTTGCTGGAACCGTCGTAATGAAAAAAAGGTTTTGGTCATTCTGAACCCCGAAGGTGAAGAATCTAGGTTGGCTGAGCTTGCACTGAGCTTGTCGAAGTGCCTGTCGAAGCCAACGATTCTCCCTCATACTTGGTTCTAAATAATATCTACCCGCCTTTTATCCGTTCCCCAAACCGCTTCCCAAACGCCCCCATCTGGACAAGGTTGAGCTTTTTTTCTGTTTTTGGAAAATTGTCAAATAAATATTTATAGGGGCGACCAATTTAAAACTTGTAGGTGCGAAGCATGCTTCGCACCTACCAATACCCATATTTCATTAACCTTTTATCCGCTCCCCAAACCGCTTTGCCGAACGCCTCAGCCTGTGCAAGCGTCTCGGGCTTGGGCTCTCCCGGGAACTCCAGCGTATCCAGCAGCTGCCATTTCATCTTTTCAAACTGCGCATTCAGGTAGCGCGTCGCGCCGCCGCCCCAGCCGTAACTGCCAAAATAAACCGCGTCCTTGTGAAAAACGCGCTTGAACTCCGCCGTTAAAAGCACCTGCGCCATGGTCGGGAACAGGCTGCCCTCATAGGTCGGCGCGCCGATGGCCACGCCCTGGTTGACCCACAGCGACGGCAGGATGTAGCTGGGGTGGGTGGCGGTCACGTCAAAAACCTCAAGCGGGACGCCGGCAGTTTCCAGCCCTTTGCGTACTGCCAGCGCCATCCGCCCGGTATTGCCGTACATCGAGCCGTGCAGCAGGGTGACGCCTTTTTGGGCGCTGCCTTTGCCGTATTCAGACCACTTCAGGTAAAGGCTAATGATGCGGGCGGGATCCTTGCGCCATACCAGCCCGTGCGAGGGCGCCACGGTGCTGATCTTCAACCCGGCCAGTTTTTCGCCCGCGTTGAGCACCGGCTTGCTGAAAGCCGCCACGATGTTGGCATAATAGCGCAGCGCTTCTTTTTCGTAAAAGGCGAGGTCATCATAATCCCCGTCAAAAATTCCCCTGGCCAGTTTGCCAAACCCGCCGAACGCGTCGCAGGAGAACAGGATGCCGCTGGTCATTTCAAAGGTCATCATGGTCTCCGGCCAGTGCACCATGGGCGCCGTCACGAATTTGAGCTGGTGGCTGCCCAGGTCCAGCGTTTCGCCGTCGCTCACCACGCGCACCCCCTCCCGGATGCCGAAGAAATCCTCAAGCATTTTGACCGCTTTTTGGGTGGTCAGGATCACAGCCTGCGGGGCTGCAGCGCGGAAGGCGCGCAGCGCGCCGGAATGGTCGGGCTCCATGTGGTTGACGACCAGGTAATCAATTTTGCCCGGGTCAACCAGCGTTTTGAGGGAAGCGAGATAATCTTCCTGGAAAAGGTCCTTGCACAGGTCAACCAAAACAGTCTTGGCGTCCTTGATCAAATAAGAATTGTAGGAAATGCCTTCCTGCTTGATCGGCCACAGGCCTTCAAAAAGTTCGGTTCGGTCGTCGTTGACGCCGATCCAGAAGATATCTTTGCAAATCTCAACTGGCTGCATGATCGCTCCCTTTTTTCATTAATTATAAATTGAAGAAGGTGCGGATTTTATTTATCGGTGCGCAAGGCGCTTAAAAAAAGCGGTGCAGGGATTAGTGGCCGTTCAACAGGCTGCCAATGATGATCGAGGCAATGCCGGCGATGAGTGTCTTGATGCCGCTGATGAGCAGGTTATCCTTGGAAATGCTGCCCAGGAATAGTCCCAGGGCAAAAAGTGTCAGGAGGGCGCCTCCCAGGGCAGTGTAAAAGACCATTTGGATGTTTGGGAAAAACCTGCTGAAAAAGAAGGGGATCAGCACCAGCAGCGATGCCGCAAATGGCGAAATGCCGTCCACGAGCGAAACAACCACAGCCGCGAAGCGTGATGCGCGCCCGATGCGGCTTTTTTTCAAACTCGTCAGGGTGCTCCTGCCCAGCTCATCCAGGTCGTGCTTGCGTTCAGCCGATTCGGTCAGGTAAGAACCCCACAGTCCGGATATGCCCATGGCGATGCTCGTGGAAAGGCCGGTGGTAATGACTATCCGCGCGTCAGTAACACCGGCGGTCAGTGAGCCCATCAGTACGCCGATGATTGTCAGCACGCCGTCAAATGCGTTCATGGCAAAATAGCGGCGCGCAATTTCGCCGATCTCGGCGATATCGTTATATTCGCTCACCTTGGCCAGCAAACGCCGGATGTGGTGAGGTTTATCTTTCTTTTTTGCTTGCATGAGCGGGGATTAGCTAATCCTGCAGGGTGGCGGAGTCGTCAATGATCATTTTTCCGGCCACAACCTCATCGATGGAATGGATGGATCCCCCCATGTCTTCGATCAGGTCTCTGATCTCTTCGTAATTGATGTCGTCCCCTTCGATGGTGATTTTCGCGTTTTCAACTTTCAGGTCGATCTCGACCATGCTGATATTGACCGCCGATACGCCGTCTTTTAAGCTGATCACCTTGGCCAGCTCAATGATGTTGGGTTCCATGGGTTTGAGCGCGTCGATGACCAGCCTTCTTATTTTTCCTATCATCTGTTTATTAAAACTGTTTCTCCAAATCTGTTTAGTATGGATAAATTTATACCATAAATATGGCTGTAAAGAATAACAAGCCATTAATTATTTATTAAAAACAGGCGTCGCTTTGGAGGACTAACTGGAGCATTAATCCAGCCAATTGTGGGGATGGATTTGCGATTAAAATGACCGTGAAGCGAAAAAACAGGAGGCTGGCATGCTGGAAATCCCCGAGGCGGCGGTCATTGCCCGCCAGTTGAACGAGACAGTCAAAGGCAAAAAGATAGTTGGGGCAGAAGCGGCGCATTCCCCGCATAAGCTCACCTGGTATCACGGCGACCCCAAAGCCTATCCGGAACTGCTGAAAGGCAAGACGATTTCGGAAGCCTATCCCCTGGGCGGCACGCTTGAGATGCGCGCGGAGGATGCTTTCATCGCGCTCTCGGAGGGCGCCAACCCAACCTTTCTCCCGCCGGGCGCCCCGCTTCCCCAGAAACACCAGCTGCTGCTTCAGTTTGAGGATGGCAGCGCCCTGGTTGTGGCCGTGCAGATGTACGGCGGCATTCTCTGCTTCCGGCTGGACGAGGTGACCAACCCCTACTACTTGGGCTCAAAAAGCAAACCTTCCCCCTTGCTGGCTGTCTTTGACCGCGCCTATTTTGATGCGCTCATTTCGCCTGAGGACGCGCAAAAACTGAGCGCCAAGGCGCTGCTCGCCACCGGCCAGCGCATCCCCGGTTTGGGCAACGGCGTGCTGCAGGATATCCTCTATCACGCCAAAATCCATCCCAAACGCAGCACCGCCTCGCTGGCTGCGGGTGAGATGGACGCGCTCTTTGCCTCCTTAAAATCCACACTCCAGGAAATGGCGGATAAGGGCGGGCGCGACACCGAGCGCGACCTGTTTGGCCATCCCGGCGGCTACGCCACCCGCTGCAGCAAACTGACCGTGGGCAAGCCCTGCAGCGTCTGCGGGGGCATCATCGAGAAAGCGGCCTACATGGGCGGCAGCATCTACTTCTGCCCCGGCTGCCAAAAATTGTGTCATCTCTCAAAATCCAACCTTAAAATGGTCGTCGCGAGAAAAGCGCAGCTTTTCGAAGCAATCTGTAACTTTATTGCGAAGCACCCTCGCAGAGGGTTGCGTAGCAGTGCGCAGCCTCCTGTAAGCACCCCCGCAGGGGGCACGGATGTGAACCTTAAGATAAAAAGTGGGCGCGAGAGGACTGCGCAGCGCCCTGGTGAGGGCTCGAACCGACGAACTAACACTATTAAATAATTGATGGGCGCGAGAGGACTCGAACCTCCGAACCTCACGGATGTGAACCGTGCGCTCTAACCAGCTGAGCTACGCGCCCGAACCAAAAAATTATAACATGATAAAAAAGCCCATTGGCAGAGCCCGAAATTCGGTCATTCTGAACCCCGCAGGGGTGATTGGGAACCATACCCGCGAGTAAGAATCTCAACCTGTAAGGTTACAATCTGAAATATAAGCCATATATACGGGAAGAAAATGGCATTTCTAACGGCACAGCATCAGAGAAAGGACAGGCGCAGTTGAAAATCAGCAAGGCGCACATTGCGGGTCTTGGCATTACCCTGGCCATCGGCCTTGCCTCAGGCATTCTTTTTCAAAGATACTATGGCCTGGGGAAAGTGCTTGCCGCCATCGGCTTAAATTCACAGCAAGCCTACCGCCCTGCCCTCGCCCCAACCTACCCCGCAGCCCACCCCTCTGCCCTCCCCCCAGCCCACCCCTCAACCCGACCCCCTGCAGCTGGCAACGCAGGTGATTTACAAAAGCAAAATCCCGGAGGAATATCAGGGCAAACTGCAGTTGTTCATTTTGGCAGGTCAGTCAAACATGGTGGGCAGGGGCGAGTTCCCGCCGCCGGCAGAGGTTGACCCCCGCATTTTTGTTTTCGGCAATGACTACCACTGGCGCATCGGCCATGAGCCCATTGACGACCCTTATGAGCAGGTTGACCGCGTCTCCAGAGACCCAGAGCCTGGCTATGGCCCGGCAGCGTCCTTCGCGACTGCTCTGTTACAGCAGAATCCCGATATGGTCATCGGGCTGATCCCTTGCGCCAAAGGCTCCTCCTCGATCCAAGACTGGCAGAGAAGCCTCAGTGATCTCACCCTTTACGGCTCCTGCCTCAAGCGCGCCCGGGCGGCCTCCGTCATGGGCGATATCGCCGGCCTGCTCTTCTTCCAGGGGGAGACCGAAGCCGCCGACCCCGCCCAGGTGAAAATAGAGCTCTACCCGCAGCAATGGGCGCAGGACTTTACGAATTTTGTCATTGACTTGCGCGCCGATCTGGGGCTTCCGCAGCTGCCCGTCGTCTTCGCGCAGATCGGATCCAATTCAGATCCGGACTACTTCGTCAATTGGGAAGTTGTCCAGGAGCAGCAGCGTTCAGTTCAATTGCCTTACAGCCAGCATGATCACCACCAGCGATCTGGAAATAACCGACCTGGTGCACTTCACCACTGAAAGTTACCAGACCATCGGCCGCCGCTTTGCCAAAGCCTACCTTGAGTTGACGCGCGGGGATTAGCGGTAGAAAATCAGATTGCAGCCTGTATAAAATTGGTGAATATACTTTAAAAACGACCTGTTTGACTGGAGGGAAAAATGACAAAAAATAAAGCCCTTGACCATCTTCCAAAAATGCATACGCTCAGGCGGGAAATTGCTGAGGCGGTTTGCCACCTTGTTTACTCCGGAAATGATAAGGAATATCGAAAAACCAAAACCCGGGAAATTGACGCCTGGCTGGCGGATGGGAATTTCTTTGGTGGTGAAACTCCTGCGGAGTTAGCCGAAGAATGGCTGGAATTTAATCAGGGAAAAGACAATTAAGTGCATTTAATTAAAATACCTTATATTAAAATCCTGGGATCACCCAAACCTGCCCGTCACGTAATCTTTGGTCTGCTGTTCCTTCGGGTTGAGGAACATCTGCTCGCCGGTGCCGTATTCCACCAGCTTGCCCTGCAGGAAGAAGCCCGCGTAATCGGCCATGCGCGACGCCTGCTGCTGGTTGTGCGGCACCAGGAAGATGGTGTATTCCTCTTTGGCTTTGTCCAGGAACTCCTCGATCTTGGCGGTGGTCACCGGGTCCAGCGCCGAGGTGGGCTCGTCCAGCAGGATCACCTCCGGCTCCAGCACCAGCACGCGCGCGATGCACAGGCGCTGCTGCTGCCCGCCCGAAAGTGAATAGGCGGGTTCATCCAGGCGCTCCTTGACCTCATCCCACAGCACCGCCTGGCGCAGCGCTTTTTCAACCCGCTCGTCCATCACGGCCTTGTCGCGCATGCCGGCCACTTCCAGCCCGAAACTCAGGTTGCCGTAAACGGTCAGCGGCAGCGGGATGGGGCGCGAAAAGACCACGCCCATTTTGCGCCGCAGGGCGATCACGTCAATATCCGGCGCCAGCAGGTCGCGCCCGTCCATCAGCACCTGTCCGCGCATCTCGGCCACATCCGCCATGTCGATCAGGCGGTTCAGCACGCGCACCAGCGAGGATTTTCCGCCGCCGGATGGGCCGAAGGCGACGTTGATCTGGTTGCGCAGGATGTCATAGTCAACGCCGTCCAGCACCACCCGCCCGTCGGAATAGCGGATATAAAGATCACGGATGCTGATCTTGGGGTCGGGCATCACCACTGCCTCCTGGCGCGGGCGCGCGAACGGATCAGGGATGCGATCAGGTTCATGCCCAGCACGAAGACCATCAGCACCAGCACGGTGCCGTACTGGATCTGGATGGGCATGCCCGGCACCTGGGTGGAGATGACGAAGATATGGTAGGGCAGCGCCATGGTGGCGTCCATCGGCGAGGAGGGCAGGCGCGGCAGAAAGAAGGTCGCGCCGGTGAAAAGGATGGGCGCGGTCTCGCCCACCGCGCGCTCCAGCCCCAGGATGATGCCGGTCACGATCCCCGGGACTGCCTGGGGGAGGATCAGCTTGCGGATGGTCTGCCACTGCGTGCCGCCCAGCGAGATGCCCACGATGCGGAATTGGTAGGGCACGCTGCGCATGGCTTCTTCCGTGGTGCTGATGATGACCGGCAGGGTCATGATGGAAAGCGTCAGCGAAGCGGAAAGGATGCTGATGCCGAATTTGAAGAACAGCACGAATAAGCCCAGACCCGAACAGGCCGTAAACCACCGATGGCACGCCCGCCAGGCTGATGATGGCCAGGCGCAGCATGCGCGTCCAGGCGTTGTCGCCGGCATACTCGGAAAGGTAGATCCCGGCGGCCAGCCCCAGCGGGATGGAAAACGCGGCTGTCCCCAGCATCAGGTAGAGCGTGCCGATGATGGCCGGCAGGATGCCGCCCGCGCGCATGCCGTCGCGCGGCATGGCGGTCAGGAATTCCCACGAGATGCTCGCGCCGCCCTTGACGGCGATATACACCACTATCCCCAGGATGGGCAGCACGGTGACAAGCGCGATCAGGCGCAGGAAGGTGAATCCCAGCGCCTGGATGGTATTCTTGCTCAGGCCTGGGCGTCCCCAGTCCATGTCATTGGCCGCTTTCATGAGACCACCTGCGCGCGGCTTTTGGCGGAGCGCTTCTTAATGGAACTGGCTGAGGACACGTTGATGATCAGCGAAAAAATGAAGAGGATGATGCCGATGAAAAACAGCACATGGTAATGCGTGCTGCCGCTGGCCACTTCGCCCATCTCCGAGGCGATGGTCGCGGTCATGGTGCGGATCGGGGAGATGAAGGAATTCAGCCCTGCTGAACATGGTCGGCGCGTTGCCGGTCACCATCATCACCGCCATGGTCTCGCCCAGCGAACGCCCGATGCCCAGCATCACGGCGGTCAGGATGCCAGTCTTTGCGGCAGGCAGCACCACGCCCCAAATGATCTGCCATTGCGACGCCCCCAGGGCGTAAGCCGCGTCGCGGTAGGTCCTCGGCACGGCATACAGCGCGTCTTCAGCGATCGAAACGATGGTCGGGATCGAGATGAGCGCCAGCAGAAAGGCGCCGGTGAAGGCGGTCAGCCCGGTGGGCAGATTGAAAGTCTGGCGCATGAAGGGCGACAGGACCAGGATGCCGATAAAGCCCAGGACGACCGAAGGGATGCCCGCCAGGATTTCGATGGTGGGTTTGAGGATCTCGTTCACGCGCCGGGGCGCGATCTCGCCGATGTAGATGGCAGTGCCAACGCCCAGGGGCAGGGCGATCAGGATGGAGAATACGGTGACGATCAGATGAGCCGCTCAGCAGCGGCAGGATGCCGAACAACCCTTCGATCGGATACCAGCGTGTGGCGAGCAGGTCTTTTAGCGATACCTCGCCCAGTGCGGGCAGGCCTTCGCGCAGCAGGAACAGGAAGATCAGCAGGATGAAGATAATGCTGGAGGAGCCGGCGATGCGGATGGCTGTTGGAGATCAGGTTTTCCTGGAATTTCTTTTTCATGGCGTTTCCACCGGCATGACGGGCACAAAGCCCAATTCGGTGACGATGGCCTGCGCTTCGGGCGACAGGATCCAGTCAATATACTCTTTTTCAACGCCCTGCGGCTGGCCGCGCGTGTACATGAAAAGATGGCGTGAGATGGGATAGTCTTTGCTTGATCACCGTTTCAGCGGATGGCAGAATATAAGGCTCACCGGCAGTTTTTGCCAGGGCGATCATCTTGACTTCCTTGGTGACATACCCCAACCCGTCATAGCCGATGGCATTGGGATTGTCGCTGACTTCCGCGATGATGCCTTCAGATGAAGGCAGCAGCAGGGTATCGGCTGAGAAAATGGCTTTATCTTCTTTGCTGCCCAACCGGATGACCGTTTCCAGGAAATAGACATGCGTCCCTGAATTGGTTTCGCGCGACAGGCGCACGATCGGCCGGTCTTCCCCGCCCAGCTCTTGCCAGTTGGTCAGCTCGCCTTTGTAGATGCGCGCCACCTGCTCCAGGGTAAGCTCGGAAACCGGGTTCTCGGGATTCACGATCACGGCGATGGCGTCGTTGGCGACAATAAACTCAATTGGCTCAAAGCCGTTCTTTTTGGCTTCTTCGATTTCCTCGGGTTTGATTTCCCGCGAGGCGTTGGCAACGTCAATGCTGCCGTTGATCAGCGCCGTGAAGCCGGTGCCCGATCCGCCGCCGGTGACCGAGATCTGCACTTCCGGATGGTCATTCTGGTACTTTTCCGCCCATGCCAGCGCCAGGTTCACCAGTGTATCAGAGCCCTTGTTCTCAATATAGGCCTGCGCCGGGCTGTTTGACGGATTGGCCGCTTTGCTGCGAATTTGGTGAGCCGCAGGCAGTTAGAAACAGAAGTGCAGTCAGGAGGATACCTGGCATGTTTCGCTTCATGACGGGAAATTATACCCGACTGAAAAAAAAGCTGGATTATAATTGCGCGGTTTGCTTAAAAAAGGCGCAGAGGGGGGTTTTTTAAAAGCCTTTTGTTATAATCACTTCTGAATTCTTTTTAATAAGGAAATTGATGCATGGAAGTCAGCCTGGTTAAACAAATAGATATCGATCGGGAGATGCGTACCTCCTATATTGATTACGCCATGAGCGTTATTGTGGCGCGCGCGCTGCCGGATGCCCGGGATGGCTTCAAGCCGGTCCACCGCCGTGTGCTGTATGCCATGATGGATTTGGGTCTGCGCTCCAACACGGCTTACAAGAAATCCGCCCGTATCGTTGGTGAGGTGCTGGGTAAATACCATCCGCACGGCGACCAATCGGTCTATGATGCCATGGCCCGCATGGCGCAGGATTTTTCCATGCGCTATATGCTGGTGGATGGGCAGGGCAACTTCGGCTCCATTGACGGCGATCCGCCGGCGGCCATGCGCTACACCGAAGCCCGCCTGGGCGCGCAGGCTGAAGAAATGCTGGCTGATATTGATAAAGACACCGTCAATTTCATTGATAATTTTGACGGTTCGCTGCAGGAACCCGAAGTGCTTCCGGCGCGCCTGCCCAACCTGCTGCTCAATGGAGCCTCGGGTATCGCGGTGGGGATGGCCACCAATATCCCGTCCCATAACCTGAAGGAAATCTGCAAAGCCCTTTCATACATGATTGACAATCAGGACAACATTGACGATGTCACGGTTGAAGACCTGATGAAATTCATCCCCGGCCCTGATTTCGCCACCGGCGGCATCGTGGTCGGTTTGGACGGCATCCGCCAGGCGTATTCCACCGGCAAGGGCAAGATCACGGTTCAGGGACGTGCCCAGATTGAAGAGATCAAGGGCGGCCGCTTCCAGATCCGCATCACTGAAATCCCCTATCAGGTCAACAAAACCAGCCTGATAGAACGCATTGCCGACCTGGTTCGTGGAGCAAAACTGCCTGAAGTCTCCGACCTGCGCGATGAATCGGATCGCAGCGGCATGCGCATCATCATTGAACTCAAACGCAGCGCCCAGCCCAAACGCGTGCTGAACCGCCTATATAAATACACACAGCTCCAATCAACTTTCGGCATCAACATGCTGGCTTTGGTTGAAGGAGAACCGCGCCTGCTGCCGCTTAAACGCTCCCTGCAAATCTTCATTGATCATCGCATGGTGGTCATCAAGCGCCGCACCCAATTTGAGCTGGATAAAGCCAAAAACCGCGCCCATATTTTGGAGGGGCTGCTGATCGCCCTGTCAAACCTGGATGAGGTCATTAAAACCATCCGCAATTCGCCGGATGCGGACATCGCCAAGACGCGCCTGATGGAGCGCTTCAAGCTGTCAGAAATTCAGGCGCAGGCGATTTTGGATATGCAGCTGCGCAGGCTTTCGCAGCTTGAACGCGCAAAAATTGAAACCGAGCACAAGGAATTGATGGAGCGCATCGCCTATCTTGAGGATCTGCTCGCGCATCCCAAGAAGATTCTGGCGCTGATCCAGGTAGACCTGGACGAAGTCAGCAAGAAATTCGGCGACAACCGCCGCACGCATATTTCAGGCACCAGCATTGAGAACCTCAATGAAGAAGACCTGGTTTCAGATGAAGCCGCCCTGATCACCATTACCCGCAACGGGTATATCAAGCGCGTTTCGCCAAAAATATACAAAACCCAGGGGCGCGGCGGCAAGGGTGTTATTGGCCAGGCGGTCAAGGATGAGGATGAGATTGAAACGCTCATCTCCTGCCGGTCGCTGCATACCCTGCTGTTCTTTTCAGATCGCGGTAAGGTATATTCGGAACGCGTTTATGAATTAAATGAATCTGACCGCACCGGCAAGGGAACGCCGATTGTCAATCTGCTTTCGCTTGAATCCGGCGAACGCATCACCGCAGCGGTTTCTGTGCCCGATTTCAAAGCGGCGGAATATATCTCGCTGGCGACTGTCAGCGGGCATGTCAAGCGCATGGCGCTCTCGGAATTTGAAAGCGTGCGCGTTTCCGGGTTGATTGCCATCAACCTGGATGAGGGGGACGAGCTGGGTTGGGCGCGCCTGACCAGCGGCAACGATGAATTGATCATCGTTACTACCGGGGGTATGGCGCTGCGCATTAAAGAGAGTGCCGTCCGCCCGATGGGGCGTGCAGCCAAAGGCATTACGGGGATTCGCCTTCAGGAAGGCGATCACCTGGCTTCAATGGAAGTCGCGGTTAAAGATGCTTATCTTTTTGTTGTAACCGAAAAAGGCTATGGCAAGTGCACTCCCCTGGCGCAGTACCGGACACAGGGCCGCGCGGGAAAAGGCATCGCGACGATCCACCTGGATTCCATCGCAACCATTGGCAAAATCGCATCTGCGCGCGTGGTTGAGAAGGGCGACCAGCTGACGCTGATATCGAACAACGGCATCATGCTGCGCATTGATGTGGACGCCATCAAGAAATCCGGCCGCGCCACGCGCGGGGTGCGCATCATGAATATGGGTAAAAGTGATAATGTTGCGACTGTGGGCCGCATCTCGGATTCAAAACGGGAATTGTAAGGACTTTTATAAATCGCGATAAAGCAATTAACAGCTTATTGATTAATTCTGATAGCCGGCTTAACTTCAGCGGGAAGATGAAACAGTATTTCAATAAAACAAATCTTATTCAGATCGCGGTTTTATTGCTGCTGACTTTCGCGATTTTCATGCCCATCACCCTGGCGGAAATCGCTTTTCACGATATCACCGATTACCCAACGTATCTGGATATTGCGAAAGACATCTCGGTCAATCCCAAGTATTGGAGTGAGGTCGCTTCAAATCCGCTCTGGACGGCGATGGTGCTCGCAGTCAGGAACCTGCTTTCCATCCAGCATTGGAAAGCCGCATTAATTGTTCAAATGTTTAATCAGGGATTGTTGGCGCTGGTTCTTTACTTCCTGGCAAAAAAAATCCTACCAAAACGCGACTCGCTCCTGCCTGTAGTTTTGCCTTTGGGGATCATGATTGCCACACCCATTTTTTTGATAGCCTTCAGGGATCAGCAGTTTTATAACGGGTATATTGGCATCAACTCCTACCACAATCCCACCACCTTTGCGCTTAAGCCCTATGTCTTGATCCTTTTCTTTATTTCTGCACACGCGCTTGAAAAAGCGCGGATTCCGACCTTTCAGGCAATCACCTGCACCTTGGCAGTGGTCGTTTCATCGCTGATAAAACCCAGCTTTACCATCTGCCTGCTGCCCGCTGTTGGGCTATATTTCCTGGTCAGACTCTTCAGGCGAAAGGCTGTGGATTGGAAGGCGATCCTGTTTTGTCTCTTCCTGCCCGCAATTCTGGTCCTTGCATATGGATACATGGCGACATATACGGATGGGGAGGTCAGCGTGGCTTTCATCCCCTTTGCAGTCATGAAAAATTCTTCCAGTTTTCTCCTGCCCAAATTTTTCCTCAGCATCTGGTTCCCCCTGGTTGTTTTAATTGCTTATTGGAAAAGAGCAACTGAAAATTTGCCATTAATGCTTGCCTGGTTGACCTTCTTCTTCGGCGCTTCATATACTTACCTGCTGGCCGAAGGCGGCTGGCGCATCTTTCACGGAAATTACACCTGGAGCGGAGAGATCAGCCTGTTTGTGCTGTTCGCGGTATCCACCTTGTTTTTCTTCAGCCAAAAGGATAGACCTCCCGCTTAAAAAGAAATGGATTTCTGCTCTGGTGATCGGGTTTTCGCCGCATCTCATTTGCGGTGTTATTTATTACGCGTACTGCCTGCTGAATAATTCTTACGCATAACCACTGTAATTTTAAGCAGTGGTGGAAAATAACCACTTATTCTTTTCCGCTATCATTAGCTTCTCTTAAGCGCATATCGCCTATTGGATACGGTTTTTCCCTGCCATCGTTGCCTTTTAGAATAAGGTTTCCGGAATTATCAATGCCAGCCATGATTCCGTGAATCGCTTCTCCTTCAATTGGAGAAAGCGTTACCTCTTCACCCAGGAAAGCCAGCCGGGATCGATAGGCATTCAGAAATTCCAACGATAGCATTTTAGGCCGCCAAATTATTAAGTTCTCCGATCACTGTTCTCAAAAAATCAAGGCTGTTGATCTCGTTGTCACAATGCGCCTGAACGCAGGTGGCGGGATACATCAGCAGTTCGGCAGGAGGGATGGATCCATGCAGGAGGTTGATGCCTATCCCAAGCACCAGCCCCTCAATTTTGTTGCCCTGCCAAGACGTTTCCGCCAAAATCCCGCAGGCCTTTTTCCCGTCCAGGAGAACATCATTGGGCCATTTGATGCGGGGCTAATATGGCAGACGGCTTCAATCGACCTGCAAACCGCAACGGCGCCCAGAAAGGAAAACAGGCTTAATCGCTCCTGTTCTTTCGCGGTCGGGATAGAAAATGACGGTAAACGCCAGCGAGGTGCCGGGCGCGGTTTCCCAGCGCCTGCCAAAACGCCCTCGTCCGGCTGTTTGGCGCTCGGCAATGACCAGGGTGAATTCGGGCGCGCCCTGCCCGGAAAGAACCAGCGCGCGCTCATTGGTTGAATCTGTTTCTTCAAAAAAATGAATTTGCCCTATTTCAAGGTCCTTTAAGGCTTCGCGCAAAGAGTGTTCATTCATAATCCTATCTTTAATGGAATTGCCTTCAAATAATAAAAAAGGACGGCTCAATCAACTAAGCCGTCCTTTTCTGTGAGATATAGGTATTTCTTACTTCTTGGGTGTGTTGACCTTGATGGTCTTGGGTTTGGCTTCTTCCGCTTTGGGAATGCGCAGCGTCAGGATGCCATTTTCCATGTGCGCTTCTGCTTTGGAAGAATCCAGCATGTCGGTCATGGTGACCGTGCGGAAGAACTTGCCGCTCGGGCGTTCCTGAAGGATATAGGTCGCGCCTTCTTCCAATTCATTCTTGAATTCACCCTTCAAGCTGACGTTCTCGTTGACGATCTGGATTTCCACGTCCTCAGGCTTGAGGCCGGGCAGCATGGCGGTAATCGTGAAAGCGTCATTAATATCTTTCACATCTACCGGAAAATACACCTGGCTCTCTTCCATATCCCAGTTTTCTGGGAAACGCGCCATGTGGCGGTAGCGAGGAAAGCGTCCGTATGGGGTTCTAATATATACAGTCATTTTTTTGCCTCCGAAATATTAATTTCCAGTCGGTATCATAGGACATATGCATAAAAAATTTATAAAAAAACCGTTTAAGTTATATAAGAAAATCCGGATACTATTGCGGCTGTGGTATGATTCCTCCCTTGGAGATATCTGATCATGGAAGACAAGATCACAATAATTGAAGGCCCAACCCCCGTTTTTGAAGATATCAATGACGGCTGGGCGGTCGGGTTGAACGAAAGCCCAATTTTGTATGACACCATCTTTACCGAAGTGCGCACCTACAACGGCCCCGCGCTCGTTGAGCGCTGCCATCGCGCCTGGAAGAAACAAATTCCCATTTATCTGCATTACAAAAATGAAGATGGTTTGGAGGAGAAAGCGCCAATTGTGGCAGCGCGCTCGGTGGATTCAAACCAGGGGCAGGTGCTGCTTCTCTGGCTGCGGCAGCTTCCGTCTTATGACGATATCAAAGACCTCGCTGAAGGATTCACTGAAGAGGATCTGGAGGACGAGGAATTTGATGATGAGGATGAAGAATTTGATGATGAGGATGACGACGATCCGGGTTTTGTAAACTGATTTAGAATTATGAGACAACAAACACCCGCTGAATACGGCGGGTGTTTTATATTTATAAAGATCTCGAATCAAGCGAAACTATCTTGTCAAGGCGTAGTTAAACTGCAAGGAAAGCAAAAAATAAAAATGTCAAATCAAAGATCCATAGTTGCGGTCGTTCAATGCGATACCTATACCCCGGAAAAAGTCCAGGCTGCTCTTGACCGCGGAATAGGCTTGCTGGGGGGCATCCGTGTTTTTGCAGCCAAAGGCGAAAGGATCCTGCTTAAGCCCAACATCCTTTCGGGCGAAAGCCCTGAAAAGAATATCAGCCCTCACCCTGAAGTATTTCGGGCAGCCGCGAAAGCGTTTTCTAATATTGGCGCCAAACTTACCTATGGAGATTCCCCGGGATTTGGCAATCCCAAAACGAACGCCCAGCGCGGAGGATTTGCGGCTGTGGCGGAAGCGGAAGGGGTTGAATGGGCGGATTTCACCAATTCGCGCACGATCCAATTCCCTGAAGGCAGGGTTATTAAGAAATTTTCAATCGCCGAAGGTGTGGCTGAAAGCAACGGCATCATCAGCATCAGTAAACTGAAAACCCATGCACTGACGCGCATCACGGGCGCCATTAAGAACCAGTTCGGCTGTATCCCCGGCGCGCGCAAGGCGGAATTCCACTCGGTGATGCCCACGGTGGCATTGTTTTCTCAAATGCTGGTAGACCTCAACCTCTTACTCAAACCGCGCCTTTTTATCATGGATGGGATCATCGCAATGGAAGGCAACGGCCCCCGCAACGGGGATGCTCGAAAAATGAATGTGCTGCTTTTTTCAACAGACCCTGTTGCCCTGGATGCCACAGTCTGCCGTCTGATAAATCTGAACCCTGACCTCGTCGAACCGCTGGTTTACGGCGCTCAATCTGGTTTGGGAACAATGACGAATATTGACTATGTCGGCGACCCGATAGAAGAATTCATCGTCCCGGACTTTGCAGTCAACCGCAGCCTGAAAAAGACAAGCACGGATTCCTCTTTCCTTGGAACCAGTTTTATGCGCCGTTATTCTGCTCCGCGCCCGACCATTAAAGAGGATACCTGCACCAAATGCGGACGCTGCGTGGAAGTATGCCCTGCGCTGCCTAAAGCTCTTTCCTGGAGCGAGGAGGGCAAGGCCAAACCGCCGGTTTACGACTATTCCAAATGCATCCGCTGCTATTGCTGCCAGGAACTGTGTCCCTTTAACGCGATCTATGTCAAGGTACCGCTCTTGGGAAAATTGATCAGGTCGTAAATATTTTTCGGGATAAAGAAAATTAACCGTGATATCCGAATTGGATTGAAGATCAATCCAATTCTTTTTTTATTCTCTTTTTATTTTGAAAAGGATTTTATATTGATTTGGCCGATGGTTGAAATCCGAAAAGGAAAGTACCCCAGGTGGGAATCGAACCCACAATCTAGGCGTTAGGAGTGCCTCGCTCTGTCCATTGAGCCACTGGGGCATTTCCAAAATTATAGCATTGAATAATCCAATGGTTGGATTTTAAAGAATTGACCGCCGGTTTGGGCCGGCGGTCGAAGGGAGGGATTCCCACCAGTTACCCGTTGGGGTCCTCCAGCGCGAGGAGGGACGCGCTGGATTTCTTTTCTGGCGGAACTGGCACTGGCCTTTTCAGACTTCGTGCCTTGACGACATAATATATCATTATTGTCTGATTTGATGTTAACAAAATGTAAAATTTCTCTAAGAGTTCCTTTTAAAAACCTTCAGCCAGTAGTCCACATCTTCTTCCACAGCGATTCCCATTGTTTTTCTTCCTATTGCCGCGGAAAAACAATCGCTGCGCGAATTCCGCGCTGGTGATAACCCTGGCTCCCATGCGGCGGGCATTATCGATGACTTCCAAATCAGATGAAACGACCGTGTAATTTGAAGCCGCTTTGCCCAGCTTTCTGATTTCATTCCTGATGGCCATATCCGCATTCAATGGCGGGCGGGTGAAATGGGCGCTGACGAAACCGCGGGTAATATCTTGTTCCTGCCCGGGAGCCGCGCGGTCAAAAAAGATTATGGCTTTCTTGCGTTCTTTTTTAAAATAATCTTCCAGCAGCTTAAGCAGCGCGATCTCGTCGTCAAGTTGGGCAAGGTTTAATCCATGGATGTGAGGGATTAAGTTATGGCCGTCAATTAAAAAGGGCATCTTATTTTCGGTCCTCGATGCCCGCAATTCTATCATCTGCGCAAGAAGGCTTATATTTTTGGATAATTAAGCCCAGCGGAGCAAGTATGTCCTTTATAATAATCACATCAATCAACCCATAAAAAAGGAACTTTATGTCACAGGCGTATTACCGAAAATGGCGGCCGCAGGGCTGGGACGAAGTTATAGGGCAGGAGCACGTGGTACGCACGCTGCGCAGCGCGGTAGGGCAGGGCCATATCGCCCATGCGTATCTGTTTTCCGGTCCGCGCGGCACGGGCAAAACAACCACCGCGCGCATCATAGCCAAGGCAGCCAACTGCCTTAATGAAGATTTGTCGTTGCGGCCATGCAATGCTTGTGCAAACTGTGCTGCAGTGAACGAAGGGCGATTCCTCGATCTGATCGAGATTGACGCTGCCTCTAATACCAGTGTTGATGATGTGCGCGACCTGCGGGAAAAAATCAATTACTCGCCTTCCGTCGGGCGATTTAAAGTTTATATTATCGACGAAGTGCATATGCTCTCAAACGCTGCTTTCAATGCGCTGTTGAAAACCCTTGAAGAGCCGCCTGCACATGCGATTTTTGTGTTGGCGACCACAGAAGTCCATAAAATACCTGCAACAGTGCTTTCACGCTGCCAGCGGCATGAATTTCGCCGTATCCCGTTGAATTTCATTCAGGCGCTTTTAAAGGAAATTGCTGAAAAAGAAGGCCTCCAGGTTGAGCCCGCAGCCCTGACTGCGATCGCACGCCAGGCAACCGGTTCGATGCGCGATGCGGTTTCGCTGCTTGACCAGTTGGCTTCAACCGGCGCGGAGGTCTCGCTTGAATTGACCCGCCAGGTGCTGGGCACCGCGGCCAGCCTGAGCGTTTTTGAATTAATGGATGCATTGTTAAAAGATGACACCGGGGGCTGCATCCAAATTATCAACCGCGCCCTGGATGCCGGCAGTGATCCCCGCCAATATGCGCGCCAGGTGGTCGACAGCCTGCGTGCCGTGCTGCTTGTCAAATTAAGCAGTGCGGACCAGATTGAAGCCACAAAGGAAGAGCTGGATAAGTTGAATGAGCTCGCAAAACGCTTTTCACCGCAAAAACTTTTAGCCGCCATTCGCGCTTTTGACCATGCTGCCCAGCATGCCAGTATCGGCTGGCAGCCTGGCTTACAGCTTGAACTTGCCGCGCTGAGATCAATTGACTCTGGAGAAGAACCATCAGGCAGCGGGAGTGAAGTAAAGCCAGCCCTAAACAACCCGGTTAAAATCGGCATTCAGCCAAAAACCTGCCGCAAAACACGCTGTTGCACAAACTTCTGTCCATCCTGTTCAGATGGAGCCGCAGAAAACCGTCAATGTGAAGCCGGAGCAGCCATCCCAGCCTGTTGATGAAAAGAACGCAGCTGGCGCTGAACCAGCGCCTGCAGATGGGGATGGCAGCCTTGGGAATCTTAAAAGCCACTGGAATGAAATCCGCTCAGCTGCTAAAGCAATCTCACCCGAAACGGCGGCACTGCTCAATTCGTGCAAGTCAATTGATATGAAAAAAGGAAGGCTGGTGCTCGGCTTTTCAGGGCAAGTCCTGCGCGATAAAATGGAGACGGGGCAGAACCTGGAAAATGCGCGCAGGGCGGTCAAAAAAGTAACCGGCGCGGAGGTTCAAATTGACTGCCGCGTGGCAGGCAGGGATGAAAGCACGGTTCCGGATGATGTTGACATAGATCAAGATGGCATGGTTGGGGCGGCGCTGCGCCTGGGCGGCAAAATTACAAAAGAGGAATTAAACTGATGATGAAAGATATGGGCGGCCTGATGAAGCAGGCCAAGCAAATGCAGGAACAGCTGAAACAAGTCCAAAAAGAGCTGGAAAAAGAATTCGTGATCGGAAACGCGGGCGGCGGATTGGTTGAAGTGACCATGACCGGCAGCCAGAAATGCGTAAAGGTGGCACTCGATCCAGAGAAGGTGAAAGATACATCCACTGACAGGCTTCAATTTCTGATGCTGCAGGCGGTTAACGATGCCCTGGAAAAATCGCGCAAGCTGATGGCCAAGAAAATGGGGCCGATCAGCGGCGGGCTGGGCGCCCTGGGTGGATTGAAATTTTAGGCTGCCGAAATGTCTTTATTACCTGAGCCGCTTGAAAAATTAATTTTGGCGCTGGAACGGCTGCCCGGCATCGGCCCGAAAACCGCTTCACGCCTGGCTTTTTTCTTGCTGCGCGCGCCGGCTGAAGTGTCCGGCGATCTGGCAGATGCCCTGAGCGATATAAAATCAGCCACCGCTCTATGCCGGGAATGTTTTAACATCACCGCTGCCGGCAGGGAAAAATGCGAAATTTGTTCTGACGCACGCCGGGATGGAAGCATCCTGTGTGTGGTGGAAGACCCTTTGGATGTTTTGGCGCTGGAACGCACAGCCGGTTTCGGCGGGCGCTACCATGTGCTGCACGGCGCGCTTTCGCCCATTGAAGGCATCGGGCCGGATGACCTGAAGATTGCCGAATTGGTGGAGCGCGTTAAGGGCGGTTTGGTTAAAGAAATCATTGTGGCCACCAATCCCAGCATGGAAGGCGACGCGACCGCGCTGTACCTGCGCCAGCGCCTGGAAGGCTTTAATTTGCATCTGACGCGCCTGGCGCGCGGCCTGCCGGTGGGCGGCGACCTGGAATATGCGGATCAAGGCACCCTGCTCAGAGCGCTATCAGGTCGGCAGGAATTGTAATTCTCTTAAGGTTTCCACCCAATCCCGAAATGCGTGAGGCGGATATTCTGTTTGGTGGGTGTTAATTTAACCTCGGATAGGTTATCCGCTTCCGACAACCATTTATCCAGCAGCAACTGTTTTTCGCTCTCGAAATTCACTTCCAGAGTCTTCAGGTCTTCCTGGTAATTTTCAAGCACAGTTTCGGCTTCTTTCAGGCGCGTGCGCGCATCCGCGGTCATGCGCACCTTGGATGAGGAGGATGAGACGCCAGTCAGGCGGCCTTTGGTGGCCAGCTTGAAAAGAGATTCACCGATCTTTAGCGCAGTATCCATGCCGCGGGTGGTCATCTGCTGGCGGTAGCGCTGCACCTGCAGTTCCTGCGTTTCGATCCGGTGTTCCAGCGTATTTTTCTTGGAATTGAAAGCAGTCTCGAGTTTTCTTGCTTCCGCCTGGGCCTTGGCCTCGGCGGCTGCCCGGCAAAGCCTGGAGAACTCCGCGTCGCTGACCTCGGGCCCAACGCTGACGCCCAGGGCCGGGCTGGAGCGCAGCGATACGGTGTCAGTCTCAAAGATCCATTGCTCAAATTCCCTTTCCTGTCCCGTCCACCAGCCGCTGCTGGCCATAAATTCAGGCAGCGTTTCAAATTTAGCGCCGCCCGGAGCGTTATTCTGCAGCGATTTGGGATCCAGGTCTTCGGCGATATAGTCTTCCCAGGTCTGGCCGGTTTCGCGCGGATTTTCCACAACAGCGCAGAGGGAGCGTTTGTAATCCACCGGCGGGTTTTGTTTGAGGTAGCGGATCTCCGCTACAGCCAGCAATGCGGGAGCAAAGGTCGAGCCTCTGGAAGCGTCTTGTGAAGTGATGAAGTATTCGCTGATGCCGCTGACCCTGGGTTTTTCCGCTGAAGCAGAGCCTGCTTCGCGGGTCGTGGCTGTGGGCGTCGTTTTTCCAGTGCTCTGCCGCTTTTGCATTCCAGGCTGGATGCCGGCTAGCTTGTTCAGCTGCGGCACTTGCGTCAGCGTCATCGGGCCGGCCAGGTAGCTCATCGCCCAGCGGGTTTGGAAGACCTCGGGCTGCTTTTCATGCACGTTGTGGTAAAGAAAAACGCGCTTGCCAAGGGCGGAGATGAGCCTGTCAAAATCAGCCCTTTTGATCCCGCCGGTGGCGCTTTCCAATCCATCCAGCAGGCGTTGCTTGTCCTGGTCCGTCTGCAGGCGCCCGATCATCCAGGTGCCGGCATTCGAGAGCGCTTTATAGTCTACATCCACAGGGTTTTGAGTGGTTAGCACCAATCCCACGCCGAAGGCACGCGCCGTCTTGAGCAGGCGCACGATCAGCGGTTTGGAGGGCGGGTTGGCGACGGGTGGCAGGTAGCCGTGAATTTCATCAAAATAGACCAGCGCCCGTAAGTCGCCGGTGCCGCGCTGCTTGCGCATCCAGGTTTCCACCGCTGAGTAGAGTAGGGTTATAAAGAACATGCGCTCGGCATCTGCCAGATGCGCCAGATAAAAAATGGAGTGGCGCGGGCGCCCGTCTTTGGTATAAAGCATCGACTGGATATCCAGAGGTTCGCCATCAATCCAGCTCTGGAAGGAGGGTGACGCCAGAAAGTTGTTCAGCAGCATTGCCAGTTCGCCGCGCTCCTTTTTTGGGAAGAAACTATCAAGCGAAAACGCGCCAAGTTTTTCGAAAGGAGGATTCTGGGTTTGGAGGATCAATTCGGTCAGATCCAGCTGGGATCCTTTTTTCCAGTTGTATTCAATAATATTTGAAAGCAGGATGTGTTCGCGTGAGCGCAGCTGGTCAATATCCTTCATCCCTACCAGAGTCAACAAGGCCGTAACAGTGGCAGAAATTTTTTCACGCAGTACTTCTTCATTCTCATCCCAGGGCATGTCTGGCGCTTCAAAAGAGGCCAAAATGCTGACAGGCAGACCGGTGGAGGAACCTGGTGTATAGATTGCCCGATCCACAGAGTCTTTCAATGCCTGAAGGTTTTTGCCTGACAATCCCCAATCGGCTAAGCCTTTTTTCCAGGTCGCGGCAGTTGCTTCAGCCACCTGGGCAACTGTTTTGTTTTCGCGGCGCGCGGTTGTTGGATCAATCCATGGCTCAAAATCTGCAGGCAGCAGTTCAGGGAAGGTCAACATGAGGTTAGTCAGGTCGCCTTTGGGGTCTACCAGGATGGCCGGGATGCCTTTCAAAGCCGCCTCTTCAATCAGGCCGACGCACAAACCGGTCTTGCCTGAACCGGTCATACCGGTCACGATGGCATGCGTGGTCAGGTCCGGCGGATCATAATAAAGCAAGTCATTCTTAAGCTCACCTTTTTTCAGGTCAAAGAATTTGCCAAGATAGAATTGCTGGTCTGTTCCCATATCCACCGCCTTGTTTTTATTATATTAAAGATTTTAATATAGAAATTCTCCTGTCCAAAGTGAAGCCGCGAATGGTTGTATGTATAATCATGATAAATCTTGGTTGGATGGTAATTTACGGGTGATGAATTTTTTATACTACCCATTGGTACTAAGACAGGGAAATGCAAGTGATCATTTTCCGGGAGCCCAATTAATCGGGTCTGTTCGCGGCGCTCACCGCCATCGCGTAAAAGATTTGCTGGCAGTCCTGCTTTCCTTGAGCGGCGAACATCGCTATTCTGCTGACGAAATCAGTGAACTTGCAGCAGCTGCGGCTGATGTTTTTTTTGGCGCACAGGGATCAGTAACGCGAGCGCTGCAGGCAGCTTGCGACCAAGTCAATAAATTGGTACTTGACCGGAATCTGGACCGCGGATATGAAGGCATTCGAACGGTTGGATCTATCAATCTGGCAGCGCTTCATAATGACTGGCTGTTTGTTGCGCAGTACGGCAGTACCGAAACGATCCATATCTCAAACGAGCAGTTTGATGAATATGGCGGTTCAGAAGGCCAATCCGAAACACTCGGCCAATCCAAGCGCATCCAGCCGCGTTTTTATCAATGCGGCATAAAACCTGGCGACTTAATCTTAATGAACGATAAGCCTCCTGAATCATGGAGTTCATATTACCTGGCTGGAAGCGCCGAACTTTCCATGACCCAGGTCAAAGAGCGCTTATTGAATCAGGTGACTGCCGACATTGAGGCAATCGTCATTAAATGCGCGGAAGGCAGCGGGCAGATAATCAGGCATTCCTGGGACGAAGAAAAAAAGGACCTTGCTGAAATCACCGAAAAAGCGCCTTTTTCTTCCGAAATTGCATCGCCAGAGCAGGAAATCTTTTCCCCGGAAATAAGCCGGGAAAACGGGCAGACTCAAGATAACGATACGGAATTTTCTCACCAGTATCCCCAACAGGCTGAAAATGAACTTCAGGCTCAGCCGGATGTAGAAATTGATTCGAGTGACGGGGATATTTCTGTGGCGCACGGGGAAACCGAAAAACCGATCCTTTCCGGGCTAAGAACCGAAAATGAAAAGTCACAGGATAGTCCCCCCGGCACATTCATGGTAAGTCTCGCAAGGACGTGGATGAATGCCAGGACGGCGAATGCAAAATTACGCCAGGCATTTGAAAGAATCCGCAAGAAAATCTTTCCAAGCTACCAGCCCTCCCAATCTGCAGCATCGCCGATAATGGCAACTTTACTGGCTGTGGTCCTTCCCCTGGTTTTAATCCTGGCTTCTGCAGCTGTATATTCACGCACTGGAAAAACTGAGCAATATTCCATCTACATGGAACAAGCGCAGAATCTTTCTTTGCAGGCGAAGGACGAAAAAGATCCCCTTAAACAACATGACTTTTGGCTGCAAACCCTCAATCTGGTCAAAGCGGCAGAAACCTACAGCGTCACTCAGGAATCCCGTATGCTTTACGAGCAAGCGCAATTCCTTTTAGACAACATGGATCTGGCAGCCAGGCTTGATTTTCGCCCCGCCCTTACGCAATTCTTTCCTGAAGGTGTGGTCATCAGCCGGATCAAAGCCAGCTCATCCGGAGTCTACCTTCTGGATGAAACATCCGGCAGTGTGCTGCGGATTTTTCTTAATTCCAAAGGATTTTATGAAATTGACGACGAATTCAAATGCGCGCCAGGCCCTTATGGGCTGGAAACCCTGACCGATCTGGTTGATTTTGTGATCCTTCCTGCAAATGTGGATAACTACAAGATCATGGCGCTGGACGCCCAGGCGAACCTGCTCTATTGCAGGCCGGGAGAATTGGCTGTTTCCAGGAAACTAAACGGTCCGGAAACAGGATGGGGGCGCATCATCAAGGCCGCTTATGAAAATGACACGCTGTATATAATGGATGCCGAAAATGACGCGATTTGGATGTTTGCCGGTAAAGATCCAAGCAAGCCCAAGGATGCCTCAGCCACTGGAATTGTCTTCTCGGAAGACCCAATTAAATATTTGGATGAGGATATTCCGGATTTTGGCGGAGCGATTGATATGATGGTCAATCAGGAAGACCTTTATATTCTTCATGAAGACGGCCACATGACGCAATGCCGCTACAGCGCAGAGAAGGCAGTTCGGTTGACTGAGTGTAATGATCCCTCGCCTTACACGGATAACCGGATAGGACGGACTGATAAGAAGCCCTGGATCTTTGCGGATGCCGCATTCAGCATGGCGCAATCCACACGATTGCCAAACGCGTCGATTTACCTTTTGGACACAATGGGCCAATCAGTTTACCAATTCAGCTTCCAGCTTAACCTGGAGCGTGTCCTGCGCCCCCAATATAACAAGAATTTCCCCCTCCCTTCAAGCGCTCCCAGCGGATTTGGCATCACGCCCGAATCAGATATTTTCCTGGCGTTTAATAATCGCCTGTTTATCGCACCGATGCAATAGCTTTGCAGCATTGTTTGATCTATAAATACTGATGGTTTTGAAACCTGGTATTGATTACCTGCATATTTATTAATCTTACCCTTTATACAATAGAAAAACCAAAACGGATCTATTCAAGCCTCGTAGCAGTATGCGGAATGCCGAGAGGTCTTTAGGTATTTAACCAAAAGAAAAGACATCCAAAAGAATCTGGATCGTAATAAGCATTAAATTCAAAATGAATCTGAATGAAAATAAGAAGAATCAGACCCCAATGAACGTCAGCGGGACAGGCATAAAAACTAGGACAAAAACAATCAAGGCAAGGAATCCTATTATTTTCCGTTTTCCATCAAGCTCGGTGATCTGATCCAGCGGTTCAGCATGCTTTCGGCCGAGAAAGAAGATCAGCGCTGCCCAAAGCCACCAGCCATTCCAGAAAAAGCCCATAACTGCAAGCAGGCTGACAATAAGCGGAAACGCGCGTTCAGATGCCTGTTTGCCCATCAGCGTGTAAAAAATGTGCCCCCCATCCAGTTGTCCAGCGGGGATGAGGTTGATGCCGGTTACCAGCAAGCCTGCCCATCCTGCCCAGGCCACGGGATGCAGCATAACGTCGATTGCGCCCCAGGGAAAAGGCTGGCCGGTAAAAAAATAGCGCATCCAATATACCAATAATGGGAAACCGCTGATGTTTTGCGGTTCCGGCAGCAGTTTTCCAAAAGTGATGTATTTTATTAACAAGTACAAAAGGGAATTTCCTTCCATCTGGTAACCGCCCTGGGCAGGAATTGCCGCAGGGAGCTGATTGAGTTCGGATAAGCTTAATCCAATAAAAAGCACGATAATGGAAACAACCAGGCCGCTCAAAGGGCCGGTGACAGCCAAATCAAACAAGGCGCGCCTGTTTTTCGGCAGAGAACGCATATTAATGAAGGCCCCCATGGTGCCAAACATACTAAGGGGAAACGGGATGAAATAAGGCAGGGTGACTTTTACCCCGTTGCGCTTACCGGCAAAATAATGGCCAAATTCATGCGCGGCAAGTATGGCCAAAAGTGAAACGGCAAAAGGCCAGCCATTCCTGATCAGGGTGGTTATCGCACGCCAGGCATCAGCAGGCAATTCTCCCTCGGTGCTGTATAAGCCGCCTGTTACAAGCACGCTGATCAGTGTGAGAAAGAAAAGTATCAGGTTTAAATTTGGATTCAGTTTTCCTTTTGCTTCAGGCTGCGGCATCAAAAAAAGAACCTGGTTTTCGTTTTCTTTGCGCAGCAAGGGAACCAATTTATACGCTTCTAACGCTTCTGCAATTTTGTCAAAACCAGAAGAACTATCCAGGGAATTCAAAGAACCGCGATAACGCACGACGAAGGGTTGTTTCGGGCTGCCGTAAGTAATATCCTGAATCTCAAAAAACTGCTTTACAAGAGCATCCAGTTCAGCCAGATTATGGTCAGTGATCATTAAAATTTCTCCATGGCGTTAAACAATAGCGGGAATGGATGGGAGTCGAACCCACCGCGGCCTGCATAACAGCCCGCCGCCGATTTTGAAGACCGGGGAACCCACCGGGATCCAACCATCCCCGTATGAAGGATAACCTACTGCGGGGTGTTTGTAAAGTAAACGCTTTCTTAATAATCGCCAAGCTAAAGAGACCAAGAATGAAATAAGCTGTGCTATTATTAGCACATACTAAGAATTTTTCCAGGAGAAGATAATGAAGATTGCCTTTGTAACCGATGATGGAAAAACCATTAGCAGCCATTTTGGAAGAGCGGGCAGCTATCTGGTTGTTGAAATTGAAAGCGGAAAAGAAGTGAATCGGGAATTAAGAGAAAAATTGGGGCATCAGCATTTTTCTCATGGCGAGGACCATCATGATCAGCATGCTGGCCCTCATGGTTTTGATCCAGCTTCCCAGTCACGCCATGCCAGCATGCTTGAAGCGATTAATGATTGTGAGGTTGTTGTCTGCGGGGGCATGGGGCAGGGTGCTTATGCGAGTATCACCGCAGCTGGAAAAAAGATCATCATGGTTAACGATATGGATATCAACCAGGCATTGGATGCTTTCAAAAAAGGTGAACTGAAAAGTTCAGAAGATCTGGTTCATTGATCTGACAGCGGTTCTACTTTCTTATCGTAACCAGTTCAACGCCCTTTACTTGCTTAAAAACTGCTCCCTGGCTGATGGTTTGGAAAACCATTTCGGGATCCACCACTCTCACACCGGCCAGCATAGATATGCCATATTCAAAAAGTACAGGAGAAAGCGGTGTGCTTGGCCCGACCATGACGGTAAAAGCCCCCGGCATGACATAAGGCAGGATCAGGTCAAGTGTATGGTTGATAAGTGTATTGCTGGTGATCGCCACAACCTCGGCGCCTGGCAAAACTTCCGGGATTTTTTCAAGTCCCAGTTCATCCTTAACTGGATTTAATTCAAACACGCTGACCGAACGGGCGGTGGCACGTAGATTATCGATTTGTGGAAAATGGCCGAAAATTGCGATGTTTTTATTAATGCCCTGCTCGGCAACCACAGAGAAAGCATTTTCAGCCACCAAATTCTTATCGAGGATCTGAATAAGGGAATTAATGCAAGCCATTCCAATTGATGCTTCCAGGGTATTATCCGACTGCGCGTAGCCAGAAAGCGATTTGGCGCTTGTTAGGTCCAATAATCCCGCATTCCTGACTGCACTTTCTCCGTGCGGTTTTTCACTTGGTACAGTTGAAGCCATTCCGCAAAAAAGGCTGCTGACAACAGTCCAGTGAACACCAACCATCATCTGTTTGATGGGAGCGTCATGATGCAGAGAATCTATCAGATCAGAAATAATTTTCATGGGGCAAAAGACTACTCGTCGCTGAAATTATGAAAATTCAATCCTTTAGTTTCTTACAGAAACCGTCAACAAAATTATTTTTTCTAAACTTAAAAAGCGAATGGCAACAGGTTAACAAACGCTGGATATAAACCAAGCATCAATAGCGCTATTAGAATTCCCAGCAGCCATCCGGCCACAACATCAATCAGGAAATGCACACCCAAGGCAACGCGCGCCAGGCTGACCAGTGGCGCCCAAATGGTCAAAATCCAACAAAGCGGATAAAGGTTTAATCCCCATGCCATGACTGCCAGCATGCAGGCTCGCACCGCATGGCCTGATGGAAAAGAATGCGGATCGGTTTTTCGATAAATCTCCCCCCAATCGCCTTCAGGGCGGCGGCGCCGGATGAGAAATTTGATCATCAAAACGAAACTAGCCTGCAGAATGATGGATCCTGCCATCAAAGCGGCGATTGAATGCCAGGGTCCTTTGGTTGTCATCCAAACCAGAAATAAGCCTGCCACCCAAAACCAGGAGTCCCCTGAATGCGCAAAAAAAGCGGCAGCGCTGCGCAAGAATTTGAATCGCGGTGGCAGCAGCAGCCGGGCAGATAATCTGTGATCGATCTCCAATAAAGTCTTAATCATGTTTTCCAATTATAACTATCAAGAAAATAATTCAGCCTTTTTGAAATACACAAATATATATTTTTTCATAAATTAACATAAGCAAAAAATGCCATTCGTAGAATTGACGATGTCGTTATTAATCCAAAATGGATTTATGATTGCGGTGTACAAATTTTGACCAATAAATCAAAGGCTTTAACAATAGTCTTCTTAAACAGGAGGATTCCATGAACTTTCCTATATATCAAGTGGACGCTTTTACCTCAGAGGCATTTCGAGGAAATCCGGCAGCAGTGGTCATCATGCCCGAAAAGAAACCCGATCTTTGGATGCAATCCATCGCAAAAGAAATGAATTTATCTGAAACTGCTTTTCTTTTAAGCGATAAAGAAGGATTTAACTTGCGCTGGTTCACACCAAAGCGGGAAGTGAATTTGTGCGGGCATGCGACACTCGCGAGCGCCCATATTCTTTTTGAAAAAGGATACCTGCAAAAAGAAATGACGGCTGAATTTAATACCCTCAGCGGATGGTTGAAGGCAAAATCATTGGATGGATGGATCGAATTAAATTTTCCTGCCTTATCTTTAAAGCCAATAACGGTCACTGGTCAAATTGCCGATGCTCTGGGATTTTCTCCCATTGAGGCGTATAAAACCGATGTAAATTTGCTTGTCGAGATTGAAAACCCTGATAATGTCGAAAAATACTCCCCGAATTTTCTCAAACTGGCAGCTCTTCCGTTTCAGGGATTGATCCTGACAGCCAATGGAAAAAGGATGGGTTACGATTTTGTCTCCCGATATTTTGCGCCGCAGGCAGGAATTGATGAAGATCCGGTCACAGGATCAGCGCACTGTTCACTTGCGCCTTATTGGGCGTCAAAATTAGGTAAGGATGAATTTCTGGCATATCAGGCGTCTGAAAGGGGTGGGATCCTTAAAGTCCGATTGGAAAATGACCGCGTCCTGCTCCAGGGGCAGGCAGTCACGATTTTTTCCGGAAGCCTCGAAATCCAGAAATAGCATTCATAAATCCAACTTTTTTACCTTTCCCGAAAATTTTACAAATTCTCCGAATGATGAGGTTTGGGATTATCTGATTTTGAATACGATTATTTAAATGCGCACCATAATTTCAATATCTCAGATATTTGATTAATACGGTTCAGATAAACCGGAATTCAATGACGCGGTAAAATTCCATGCGAGGTAATTAAAGTGCATTCTCATAACCAGCATCAAAACGTAGAAAACATAAAAGTAGCGTTTTTCCTGAATCTGGGATTTGCCCTGGCTGAAATTATCGGCGGCTTCTTGACGAACAGCATGGCAATCCTGGCGGATGCACTGCATGATTTTGGCGACAGCCTTTCGCTTGCTTTTTCCTGGCGGATGGAAAAGCTATCAGATAAAAAAGGCGACCAACGATTTTCCTATGGCTATAGGCGTTTCTCATTACTGAGCGCACTGATCAGCGCCGTCATCCTACTGGTAGGTTCAGTGTTTGTCATTAATGAAGCCATCCAGCGCCTTTCCAATCCCCAGCATTCCAATGCTCAGGGGATGCTGATTTTTGCCTTTATCGGAATTGCAGTAAATGGCTACGCAGCTCTTCGAACCAGCCACGGCAAGAATATGAATAGCCGAATAATCTCATGGCATTTACTGGAAGATGTTCTTGGCTGGGCGGCTGTTTTGGTGGTCAGTATTGTCCTTTTGGTTAAAGACATCCATATACTTGATCCCCTTTTATCGCTGGGTGTAACAGGAATTGTGCTATTTAATGTGATTAAAACCTTAAACAAACCTTATCGCTTTTCCTGCAGGGCGTACCAAAGTCCGTCAACATTGGATTAATTGAAGAAGAAATATTGAAAATGGATATGGTCAATGGTATTCACCATACCCATGTCTGGTCTTTGGATGGCGAACAGCATGTCTTGACAACACATGTGGCATTAAAGGACGGCGCAAAAAAGGAACAAATTCGGGCTATTAAAAGCAAGATCAAAGAACTCAGTGAGCGTAATGATTTAGCGCACACAACAGTTGAATTCGAGTATCGTGAAGATGATTGTTCAATGAGTAATAACCATATTAATGAATGAAAAATTAGGAGAATAAATTCCAATGGAAAATGAGAAAAAAATGCCCGTCTGGCTGGTATATCTGCTTTCAGTTGTGGGAATTGTCTATTTGCTTAATCCTACCGCAGGCATTATCGAATTGATCCCGGATAATTTTCCGATTGTTGGGAATCTGGATGAAGCCGCGGCCGGTCTGCTTCTGTGGCAGGGATTAGATCACTTTCTTAAATCTCGAAAAAAATAATGGGAATTGCCTTCAATATAAAGAAACCGCAACCACCCGTTGCGGTTTTCGTATATAGGTTTAGAAAATAAAAAGGCAATAAAAAAATCAGGAGAGTGAATTATGGCACCCAGAAAAAAAGTTAACAGTGAAGAACCCTCAGTTCTTCCAAAAAAAGATTCTAAAGTTGGAACAACCTGTTGAAAAAGCAAAGAATTACTGCATCATCAGTAAAGACTGAAGCAAAAAAGGCAGTAAAGACGGAAAAAAAGGCAAAACAGGTTATTACAACCCCGGAAATTACGGTAATGAAAGAATCAGAACCAAAAACCGAAGCACCAACGAATTCAACGCGTTCAAACCGCGAGGCACTCATCTTGGGCGGGGGTTTGCTCCTGATGGGAATTATCCTGCTCATCGGCAGGATTTTATCCATCCCGTTCGGCGATTACATGTGGCCGTTTATTTTTATTGTCCCGGGCGTATTGGTATTCGTGAGCGCATTGGTTTCTGAAAGCAGCAGTGGGGAAGGGCTTTCAATCTTGGGAGCAATACTGACATCCTTGGGTTTGATTTTCCTTTTTCAATCTGTCACAGGCTTCTGGGCATCATGGGCATATATTTGGGCGCTGGTTGCACCTACATCCATTGGCGTAGCCCAAATGGTTTATGGGACACGCAAGGACCGTGAGTCCATTGTTCAATCCGGGAGAAAACTGGTTAACCTTGGACTGATTTTCCTGGCCATCGGCTTTGTCTTTTTCGAGTTGATTATCGGAATCAGCGGTTTTGGAATCGGGAATTTAGGCTTGCCGGTGATCCCGGTCATGATGGTTTTTATTGGCGCAGTGATTCTCGTTCGGGCACTGATTAAAAATCGTTAGCACTACACTGCCAAGGGCAGCAAATTTGCTGCCCTTGTTTTTTTTTATGCAAAGCCCATATAATTGGGAATCCAGAATTCTTTCGAAAGGAATTGATAATGAACCTGATCTTTATTGCTGCAGGAATATTGCTTCTTTTTCTTGGCAGGAAACTTTTCTGGTTATTTGTTGCGGTGGTCGGTTTTCTGCTTGGATTGACTTATGCTCCTCAGCTTTTATCTAACCAGCCCCAATCGGTCATCCTGACCATATCATTAATCACAGGCCTTCTGGGGGCGCTTTTGGCTGCTCTGCTGCAGAAATTGGCAGTCGGCTTGGCAGGATTTGCAGCCGGTGGTTATATCGCCTATTATTTGCTGCAATTTGTGGCTGCGAATCTTGGAGAATACCAATGGATGGCAATTTTGGCAGGCGCCATCATCGGTGCCCTCCTGGCAGGCTCCATGTTTGATTGGGCATTGGTATTAATTACCTCTGCCTCAGGTGCGGCATTAATCTCGCAAGGTCTTAACCTGGGCATGCCGGTTTCGGCAATAGCCCTGATCGGTCTTTTCATTTTGGGCTTGATTGCCCAGGCAAATATCAAAGCAAAGGAATAAAGAAAAAATATGGGTTTAGGCGATATTCTCAATGCAATTAAGTTATGGGTGGAAAACATTATCAGTACCATGGGATACCCGGGTCTGTATCTGGTCATGTTTTTGGAAAATATTTTTCCACCAATACCATCCGAGGTCGTTTTGCCGCTGGCGGGCAGCCTGACTTTGACTGGCAAATTTTCAATCCCGGTCATTACCCTGGTAGGGATGTTGGGATCATTGACAGGCGCTTTTCTGTTTTATGGTTTAGGCAAATGGCTGGGAGAACCGCGGGTGAGGCAGCTCATGGAGAAATTCGGCAAATATGCACTGCTTTCCACTGATGACCTGGACAGATCCCTGGAATGGTTTGATAAATATGACGATTGGGTAATTTTCTTCTCGAGGATGGTGCCCATTGTGCGAAGCCTCATTTCCATTCCAGCGGGCATTGCATCAATGAGTCTGGCAAAATTCAGCGTCTATACAGTTTTGGGTACTGCCTTGTGGAGTTTCATCCTTTCGATTGGCGGGCGGCTTTTGGGCGAGCAATGGCCGTTGATTGCCGAATTTATCAATACCTACCAGAATATTGTGCTCATTCTTGCCATCATCGGAATATTGTTTTTCATCGTAACCAGGTTGAGAGGAAAATTAAAGAAAAATCAATCCAAATAATTGAAAATAAAAATAGCCGGTTTAACCGGCTATTTTTTCTAATCCGATTTTAAGATTTTTCTTATAAAAATAAAAACCTGAAATGGAAAAATTCGTATATAAATTAAAGTGAAAAAGAGGAGTATCGAGATGCCATTTTTGGATGACCTGAAGAAGCCTTTGAAAAAGATCATCCTTGAAAGCCCATTCCATGGGCTATTCAGTGAAGATCATGCGCTGGTTTCTTTTACTGATCATCACACAGGCAAGCGATTATCCTTTTCGGTTCCTTACCAAAAGGAACACCGCATCATCCGTGTGGTTTGCCCAAAGGGAGATAAATACTGGAAAAAATTCATTTATGGGTCACCGATCCGAATTACCATTCAGGGAACTGAATATCAGGGGTGGGCTGAAATTATAGATAATCCTGACGAGACTCGCAAGGAATGGCGCGCGCTGATCGATAACAAGCCTGAATTGGCAAGTCAATTGAACATCCCTGTGCTGGAAAATGGCGAACCAGATTTTACATCTGCCCTTTCCAGTTTATCTGCATTGATATTCTGCGAATTGAAATCTCGGGGAAACATTGAAAATCTACCACATCATCGAAGCCGAATCCTGGCAGAAGAAGCAAAGCGAAGATCAGTATAGTGGGGATTCATTGGCAGACCAGGGATTTATCCACTGCTGCCTGCCTGAACAAGTGGATTTTGTGATCGAAAAATGGTTTCCGGGAAGAAATGATTTATTCATCCTGGAGATTGACAGCGATAAGCTCATTTCATCGTTGGTTTTTGAAAACCTTGATGGGGGTGAAGAAAAATTCCCGCACATTTACGGGCCAATTAATCGAGATGCGATAATAACGTCTAATCCTTATAGAGAAATCAAAAGGAAAAATGCATGAAAATTAAATTTCAGGAAATTCCTCCCTTGGATTTCATTTCAGGAAATTTTAGATTATGGGATGAAACCTGGCTGCTGTTAACCTGCGGTGATTTTTCGCTAGGAAAATATAATGCCATGGTGGTCTCTTGGGGCAGCTTCGGGATCCTGTGGAATAAACCCATGGCGATGGTTGTGGTCAGGCCAACCCGGCATACTTTTGAATTCATCAATGCTTATGAAACGTTCAGCCTGTGCGTTTTTTCGGAAAAATATCGCCCTGCATTGAATCTATTGGGCTCTACTTCAGGCCGAGACAGCGACAAAATTAAGGCTTCGGATTTGACTCCGACAGCATCGCTTTCAATTGCCGCCCCGATTTTCAAGGAGGCTGAATTGGTTTTCGAATGCCGAAAAATGTACTGGGAGGATTTAGATCCCAAGCATTTCCTAGATGCGGATATTGAAAAGAATTATCCAGAGAAAGATTATCACCGCATGGTATTGGGGGAGGTGGTAAGGATTTTCGGAGATAAGCAGAAATATTCCCGAGAAAAATAATATCTTCAAATTTCCATTATCCGATTTGATATCTCAGTTTTTTCTTAATGCTACAATAAACTTATCAATCTTAACAGAAAGAGGAGGATGTGATGTCAAGTATTGAGAAAATTGAAGGCATTGGAAAAGCTTACCAGAAGAAATTGGCTGATTATGGGATCAGGACTGTAGAAGCTTTATTAAAGCAGGGCGCAACCCCTGCCGGAAGAGAAAAAATTGCCGCGGGCACAGGCATTGCCAAAACCCTTGTCCTCGAGTGGGTTAACCATGCTGACCTCTGGCGGATTAAAGGCGTCAGTGAAGAATATTCGGATCTATTGGAAGAAGCAGGTGTGGATACCGTTGTTGAACTTGCCCAGCGTAAATCCGAAAATCTCTTTGAAAAAATGGCTGAAGTCAATATGGCCAAGAAACTGGTCCGCCGTCTGCCGAGTGCCAGGCAAGTTGCTGATTGGGTAACTCAGGCCAAGAAATTGCCAAGAGCGGTTTCATATTAAAGTCATATCAATTATAAATGCCGGAAAATTCAAGTTTCCGGCATTTTTTTTATTAATCCAGTTGATTACGCAATTTCTTAGCGGTCTGCCTGTAGGTTTCCAGTTTTTCACGTTCCTTTTTAACAACCTGCGCAGGCGCTTTGGTGGCAAAATCAGTTGCCAGAAGATTTTCAAGCCTTTCAATTTGCGAATTTAAATCTTCAAAGTCTTTTTTTATTTTCTCAACCGAATCCTCTTTAGAACCGTTGTCCTCTGCGATCAGGAAAACTAAACTTCCACATGAGGGAACACTCATTGAAGGATATTTCTTATATTCAACAGGATCGGGAACCTGATCTAAGACCTGCAGATTGGTAATACTTCCAAGTATGGCAATGTATTCTCTTGCTGATCTAAAATCAAATCCTTATTTTCATTATTAATGATTATTACTCCCTTGCTTTTTTGGCTGGCAGATTGGCCATTCATGGTCTTTAGTGTCCTGAAAGCCCTGGTGTGGTCAATCGTAGCTTTGGTAAAGCGATCAACCGCAGGAGCTTCCCAGTCTTCCTCATTCTTTGATGCAGGCCATTTGGCAATAATGAGTGCCTCTGACCAACCCTCATCTGGCGTAAAGAAATCTGATTTGGATTGGCAAGCATTTTTCAGATGCCCCCAAAGTTCTTCGGTCACATAGGGGGTAAATGGATGCAGCAGCCTGAGGCATTTATCCAAAACCCGCACCAGAGTCCAGGTCGTGTAAAATGCACGGTCGCCGCCTTCGCTGATTTGCGATTTGGCAGCCTCAATATACCAATCCGCAAATTCGCTCCAGAAGAATTCATAGATTTGCCGGCCGGCCTCCCCGAATTGGTAGCTTTCAAACAAGCGGTTGACATCCCTCACAGTTTGGCGCATGCGGGCATGAATATATTCATCTGCGGCTGACCAAACCGGTGCTTGTTCAGCTTTCTCGGGAGATTTTTCGAGCGCATTGAAGACAAAGCGCCCGGCATTCCAAACCTTGTTGGCAAAGTTGCGGTTGGCTTCCACCTTTTTAACACTGAGATTCATATCCTTGCCAGGCGTTGATCCAACCAGCAGCGTGAAGCGCAGGGCGTCAGTGCCGAATTCATCCATAACGATCAAGGGATCGATCACATTGCCTTTTGTCTTGCTCATTTTTTGGCCGTGTTCATCGCGGATCAGGCCGTGCAGGTAAACGGTATGGAAAGGGGCTTTACCTGTGAATTCCAGCCCGCTCATTATCATGCGCGCGACCCAGAAGAAAAGGATGTCATACCCTGTTTCCATCACTGACGTCGGATAAAAATACTTAAGGTCAGGGGTCTCATCCGGCCAGCCCAAAGTGGAAAAAGGCCACAAGCCTGAGGAAAACCAGGTATCCAGCACATCCTCGTCCTGGCGGATATTCCGGCTGCCGCAGTGTTCACACGTTTCAGGATCTTCTCTTTTTACAGTCATTTTTCCGCAATCGCCGCAGTACCAGACCGGGATGCGATGCCCCCACCATAATTGGCGGCTGATGCACCAATCCTGAATGTTTTCCATCCAGTTAAAAAAGACTTTGGTGAAATATTCCGGAACGATTCTGATGCGGCCATCATGGAAAGCATCCATTGCTTTTTGCGCCTGGCCCTTAATGGCAACAAACCATTGTTCACTGACCATTGGCTCGATAATTTCACCGCCGCGCTGTGAACGGGGCACATTAATTGTGTAAGGTTCTTCTTTAATGACCAGGCCTTGATCCTTCATATCCTGCCAGATACGCTTTCGGCATTCATCGCGATGCAAGCCCTGGTAAGGTCCGCCATTCTCGTTGATAGTGATATCCCGATTGAGGATGCTGATCATCTCCAGATTGTGCCGTTGGGCAATTTCATAATCGGTCGGATCATGAGCAGGTGTAACTTTCAGTGCACCGCCGCCGAAGGACTGGTCAACAGTATCATCGGCAATGACCGGAATCTCGCGGTCAAGGATGGGCACCAGCACTTTCTTGCCCACATATTTTTTATAACGCTCATCTTCCGGGTGAACCGCAACAGCACTGTCGCCCAAAATCGTCTCAGGACGGGTTGTGGCTACAGGCAGGAACTCTTCCGGATTCTCTGCCAACCTGTATTTGAAATAATATAATTTTCCAGGTTCCTGCGAATGCTCCACTTCCAGATCGGATACTGCAGTTCGCAAATTTGGCGACCAATTGACAAGGCGGGGGCCTCGATAAATCAAGCCCTTTTCATATAGGGTTACAAAGGCTTCGCGGACAGCCCGGCTGAGGCCTTCATCCAGAGTAAATCGCTCGCGCGTCCAATCGCAGGATGATCCAAGCCGGCGAATTTGCTGGGTGATGATCCCGCCATATTTTTCTTTCCATGCCCAGGCACGCTCAATGAAAGCTTCACGCCCAATATCTTCTCGCGTAAGCCCTTCATCCTTGAGTGCTTTTTCGATTTGCAATTGTGTGGCAATCCCCGCATGGTCGCTGCCTGGCACCCACAATGCAGATTCCCCAAGCATGCGATGATAGCGGATCATCAGGTCTTCAATGGCCACAAACATGGCATGCCCAAGGTGCAATCCACCAGTGATATTGGGCGGGGGAATTGAGATTACAAATGGCTTTTTGGCAGGATCAAAATCCGGCTTTCGCGGATCACTTGAGGGCTGAAAATAACCGGAATTTTCCCACCAGGAATATATCCTTTCCTCAGTCGCTTTAAAATCATATGCTTTGGCCAATGAATTTTCTGCCATCAATACTCCTCATTAAAATAAAAAAACCGTTTCGTTTTGAGGACGAAAGGTTTTCACCTTGCGCGGTACCACCTCGCTTCGCCGGGAATTCAGGCGCTCTCATCAAGGCTGTAACGGGCTGACCCGTGCTGTTCTAATTTCCTGAGATTTCTTCAGCATTTAACCCAAGTGACTTCAATTCAGCAGCGCTGCGGTGGTTTTCAGCCAAAGACCGACCTTCTCTATCATCGCTTTACTGATTTACTACCCCTGGTAAGAACTGATTGGGATTATACATTTGAAGAATAGGCGTGTCAACTATGGTTATAAGTTGGTTATATCTACTACCATTTATTGGTATGATTAGCGCGATGAACAAAGCATGGAATAAGCGCTTACTTACCCTATTCATTATTGGGATTGGTTTTTCAGCCTGCAGGACCCGGTATCGATTCCAATAATTTGCCTGCAACAATTACTGTGCAAGCGGCTACATCTTTTCCAACATCAACACTGACCCATGCAACACTGACTCCTGAAAGTGAAGATCCCCTCCTTGAGAAACTACCATCAGGAATCACATTAGATTTTTGGCATCCCTGGTCGGGTGAGATGTCCAATTTGATCGATGTAATGGTTGAAGAATTTAATGGATCCAATGAATGGGGAATTACGGTCAACCCTGAATTGCATTCAGATGAGATAGTCTTGATTGATGATTTCAATAGATCAATAGAGGATGAAATTTCTCCTGAAATTATTGCAGCGCCAGGTTTTTATTTGCGATCTCTTGAGGAAAGCGGCTTTTTGCTGCAGGATTTGGAAAAATTCGCTGAATCACGGCAATGGGGATTCCCGCAGGATGAAACTGATTCTTTTTTACCAGTTTTCTGGAATGCCGATATCCTGGCAGGTAAAAGAATCGGGATGCCTGCATATCAGAGCGGATACTTTATTTTTTATAACCAGACTTGGGCAAAGGAGTTAGGTTTTTCTCAAGAGCCGAAGACGCCTGAAGATTTTGGATCTTTGACTTGCAGAGCAGGCGAGATCTACCTCCAGGATAATTTACTGGAAAATAATGGTACCGGCGGATGGGTTTATTCTTATAATCCTGTCGCGTTTTACTCCTGGCTCAAGTCATTTAGGAGTGAGTCACAAAGTGAAGAAAGCATTACAGGCACTTTTGAAGGTAATGAGAATGTTGAAAACGGTATTTACCTTTATGATCTATTCCTTGAAAATTGCGCATGGATTGGCCGCCAGCAGCAACCATACGAATATTTTTCCAACCGCCTGGCGATTGCCTACAGCGGCAAGATGGAAGATATCCTGACTCAGGAACGCGTCAATGAGCTGAATGAATCAAATGACCAATGGTCAGTAATCCCATATCCTTCAAAATCAGGCAAGCCGGTTCTGTTTGCAGATGGCGAATCGTATGCGATTACAACTGATGATGAAGAACATGCTCTGGCAGCCTGGATTTTTATCCGCTGGATGCTCAGCCCGGAAAATCAAGTGAGGATGGTTGAAGAGTCCGGGACTTTCCCCTTGTCTGGGAGAGCCGTTGATCTGCTAAAAGGATATAAAAACCTTCATCCAGCATGGGCTGCGGCTTTGGATTATCTGCCCCTGATTCAGATTACACCACAGGATGCTGACTGGGGGTTGGCGAAAGAGATCCTTGCAGATATTTCCTGGAAACTCATCCAATATACAACCAAGCGCGAGGATATTCCTGTCATTTTTCAAGACGCGCAGAGGCTGCTTTCAGAGATTACAAATTAAATGGCTGCTTCCAAATTATCCGTTGAGAGAATTGAAATCTATACCGATGGCAGCTGCGATCCGAATCCTGGTCCCGGCGGCTGGGCGGCGATTATTCTGGATGGAAAAGACAAAAGAATCCTCAAGGGGTATTCCTCCGAATCCACCAACAACCGCATGGAATTGACGGCCGCACTTGAAGCATTAAGGCAAGTTGATTCTTCAAAACCTGTAAAAATTTATACTGATTCGCAATACCTGCAGAAAGGCGTTCAGGAATGGCTGCCGAATTGGAAAGCACGCAACTGGAAGCGCAAGGGAGGGGTATTGGCCAACGTTGACCTGTGGAAGGAAATTTCAGAGGAAATAAGTCGGCATAAGATCACATGGCGCTGGATAAAAGGCCATGCAGGAAATCCTTATAATGAACAAGCGGATCGAATAGCCCTGCAGGAAATCCATTCAAACAAAAAATAAGAAGACAGGTTTTTACCTGTCTTCTTTTGAGGCGACGACGGGATTTGAACCCGTGATGAGGGTTTTGCAGACCCTTGCCTTCCCACTTGGCCACGTCGCCTGGGCAGAACAAATTATAGTGGGCGCCTAACTCTTTGTCAATTAGATTGTCGATAATAATAAAAAATGCCTTTCGGCATTTGAGAGCGGGCGATGGGTCTCGAACCCATAAACCTCTTCCTTGGCAAGGAAGCGTTCTACCAATTGAACTACGCCCGCAAGCGAAATTCATTATATATGTTTTTGAATTCTTGTCAACCTGAGGGACAAAACCATAAGATAGATTCTGATTTTTGATATCGTAAATTCCGTTCTTATATTAAATTATGTAAAAAACCTTGAAAAAATAACATAAAAATTGTATACTTTGTAAAGTTATTAACATGATGAATTCTGAAATTCGCAGATCAGAAATTATTGACCAAATCGAGAAAAAGGGATCTGTTGGTATTTCTGAATTGGCGATAAATTACAGAGTCTCTGAAATGACAATTCGCAGAGACCTGATTGAGCTCGAAAAGAAAAGCATTATCCGCCGTGTGCATGGGGGTGCGGTTGCTTTTTACGGACGAAGTTTTGAACCGCCCCTGATATCCAGATCAAATAAAAATGTTTCCATAAAACAGAGGATAGGAAGGTATGCCGCGGAAATGGTCGTGGATGGTGACAGTATTGCCCTGGATGTTGGCTCAACAACTTTGGAAATGGCGATGAATTTGATTGGCAGGCAGAATCTCACCATTGTCACGCCCAGCTTGCATATTGCCAATTTGCTGGGTGATGAAAGCCAAATCCGGGTGATCGTTTCGGGGGGAATTGTGCGCCGAGGTGAAAAATCTTTGACTGGCGATTTGGCCTATTTCGCCTTTCGTGAAATCAACGTAGATAAACTATTTCTTGGAACTGGCGGGATTGATGCCAGCGCCGGACTTACCGAGCATGATATGCAGGACGCGCAGGTAAAAAGAGAAATGATCCGCTGCGCTAAAGAAGTTTATTTGCTTGCTGATTCATCCAAATTTCAGCAGATCGCCTTTTCTTTCTTTGCGGATTTATCTCAAATTGATCATTTAATTTGCGAAAAAGAACCGGCTGAAGAATTAAAAGAAGCATTAAAAACTGCCAATGTGGAAATACACATTGTCGAATCTCACAGCGAATATATAATGTAATTAAGGTGTTATTCCTTAAGAAGGAGGTTCGTGGGAAGAAATCGTTTTGATTTTTTATAAAAAACCATGAGGTAAAGCAATGAAAACAGTATATTTAGTATGTGCAACAGGCATCGCAACATCATCGATGCTGCGTGTAAAAGTTCAGGACTATTTAGAATCAAAAGGCATTGATATTGAGGTTTTTCAATATAGGGTAGCAGAGATGTTCCCTGACCGCATTACCGCTGATGTGATAGTGGCTACCACCAGCATGCCACCAGAAGTAACAGAAAAATTCACGGTTATCAGTGGACTGCCTTTGCTAACTGGCATCGGAGAAGAAGAGACTCTCGAAGCCATCGCAAATGCTTTGACTGATAAAAAATAATCTAAAAAGGAGAAAAACATGGTTGATATTCTTACCGCGATCGGCGGACTGCTCGGCAGTCTTGGCCCATTAATTGTCCTGCCTATCGTTATTACAATTCTTGGTTTAATCCTGGGTATGAAACTCGCTCAGGCGCTGCGCAGCGGTCTTACCCTCGCTATCGCATTTGTTGGTATTTTCCTTACAGTAGGGCTGCTTGGCGAAAAAATGTCCACAATCGGCACTGCTTTTTCACAAAGGACCGGGACAGGTCTGGATATTATTGACATTGGTTGGCCGGCTGCCTCAGCATTGGCGTTCGGCACACCTGTCGGAAATGCGATTATCCCCCTGGGAATCGTAATTAACATCGTCCTGATCTTCCTCGGCCTTACCAAGACCCTGGATGTGGATGTTTGGAACTTCTGGCATCAGGCATTCATCGGTGCAATTGTTACCTTTTTAACCGGCAGTTTTGGGCTTGGTTTACTTGCCGCAGCATTAACCCTGCTGATGGCCCTCTGGCTCGCTGACTGGTCGCAACCCTTGATTGAGAGGTACTTTAAACTTCCGGGTATTTCATTCCCGCATCTTCAGTCAGCGGGTTATATGATGCTTGCAGTTCCATTTGCTTTGCTGCTGAATAAAGTAGCCTTCCTAAGGAACTTGAAGTTGGATCCCGACACCATCCGCAAGCGCCTTGGTATCCTTGGTGAGCCTATTTTCCTTGGACTCATCATTGGTGTCGTTCTGGCAGCTCTGGCCGGCGAAACTTTAACTGATGTTATTCTGACCGGTATCAATGTGGGCGCTGTCATGCTCCTTATCCCCAGAATGGTCGGCATCTTGATGGAAGGACTCTCCCCCGTGGCCGACGCTGCCCGGAAATTCATGCAGAAGAATGCCAAAGGCCGTGAAATTTACATTGGCCTTGATTCAGCGGTCCTCATCGGCAGCCCGGCAGTAATTGCCTCAGGCTTGCTCATGATCCCGGTTGAAATTGGCCTGGCTCTGCTGCTTGCACCGCTTGGCAACCGCACCCTGCCTTTCATTGATCTGGCAGACGGCGTCTTTGTTACAGCCATGCTTGTCCCCTTGGTGGCAGGCGATGTGCTATTAACTGTCATCCTGGGCGCAATTGTTATGGGTATTGGTATGCTCGGCGCAACAATGCTTGCTCCCGCGGTTACAGACATGGTCGCCAGCGCAGGCTCTATTGACATTCCAGCGGGTTACTCCAATTACACTGTTATGAGTGATGCGGCTATTCCGCACTCATACATCATGTACACATTCTTCAAGAGCCCAGTCGTGATTGCCATCGTATTGAGCCTCGTTTTCCTGGTTGTTCATTATTTCCTGGCGAAGAAATTCCCTCTGGGTGTGAAACTCTTTGGCGCTGCCAAGGAAGCTGAAAAGAAGTAGATCTCGTTGTAGAAGATGCTGGTGGATCATATGGAGTTGTGGCAGAAATGCCACAACTCCTGTTTATAGAAAAAAGGTAAATAAATGCTGAAAATATTGGTTTCTTTTATGTTAGGACCCTGGGGATTAAAAATACTTTATTTTTATCTCGAGAACGCAGCTATTATCAATACAATTGTCTTTATTTATGGTGTATTTCTGGTTACCGCCCATTTAAATTATAAAAAGATAAGCGACCATATTTTTGATCAAATTCCTGCTGATGGCGGAAAAACTTCGAAAAAAAAGACTATAGACATAAATATTTCAAAGGCTATTGAAGAAAAAAAGATGTTCCCTTTTGTTGCCGGGCAGATCAGCCTTTTTCCAAGGAAAACTACAGCAGAGGCAATAAAGAAATATATGATGAAAGAAAAGCGATGGAAAGAACTTATTGGCGATAAAAAAGTCATTTTTGAAGATTGATCAGGCTGCTCCCTAAAATATAAAACGGCTGGCAAATTTTGCCAGCCGTTTTTTGCTTGCTTAGCTGTTTTTTGCTGCCATTATTTCACGTACTTTGGCAATTATTTCCTTGACTAATTCTTCTTCGCCAACACCGGTTATGAGAGGAATAGCGCTGAATACAGGCTTATCAGTCTTTACCGTAACCTGCGCATTGCTCACAACCATATCATATGCTTCAATCCTGCCGGCAAGCTCGTTGTTGCCGCTTCCGTCAATGTGAACATCATACAATTTCTCTTTGTCAAAATACTCACGCAATTTATATGCGGCGTGCATAGCCATAGCGACGCCGGAGCCGCACACAACAATGATCATCACTTTTTTCATCTTTGTTCACCTCATAAAAGAATCTGTAATTGTTTTTATTATTATATTGAAAAATATATCTAATGCAATAGTTTTTAATCCATTTTCTTGCTTAATGCCAGAATATGCGCCTGCAGAATATCCTTAATTTCTTTTTTGGATACTGCTGATTGCAGCTTCTTTAAGGCATCATCGTCCTCAATAACAAAGATCACTTTTCTTAATACATTGACCACCTGCTTTGGATCATGAATTGCCAGCATCAGCACAATATCCACTGATACCTCAGTCTCAGGCGCCCCCATGCCATTAAAAATTATCGGTTCCCTGAGGGTTGCAATTGCGACTGCTGGCTTAAGGACGTGAGTTGTATCAGTATGCGGAACAGCCACTCCTGTCACTCTGGCTTTTAAACCTGTAGGATACACCAGCTCGCGGTCGAAAACTGCCTGCGTATAGGATTCTTTAACAAAGCCATTATTCAAAAGCAGGCTGCCAAGCTTACGGATTATTTCTTCTTTATCCTTGGCTGGCTCTTTGACTAAAATAATATTTTCATCTATTGTTAATTGGAGTGAATCTTCTTGATTACCCATTAATACTTCGCCCATATCTATTTCAGTGCCTCTCGCAATCGTTTTAAATTAAGTTGGATCTGGTTATCGCTAAAGACCCCCCTGCCCGAGACGATAATGTCTGCTCCGGCGCGTTTGGCATCCAGGATGTTATCCAAGACAAAACCGCCGTCCACTTCCCACTTTACCCCTTCCAGTCCGGGTTGTTTCTTTCCTTCTGATACTTTGTCTAGGACGGAGGGGAGGTAGGTACATACCTGTGTTTCAGGTTCTGTCGTCAAAACCAGAACATAGGACAGAAAAGGCAGGTAATGCTTTAGAGGCGGTAGAGGCGTCGCAGGGTTGAAAGCCAAGCCTGCCAGCATGCCTGTTTGATGGATTAAGCCAAGTGTCCGGCGTGGATAAGGGCAGGCTTCGTAATGAACCGAAACCATATCCGCCCCCATCTCCTTTAAGCTCGGGAATTATCCATTCCGGTGAATTCATCATTAAATGGACATCGAAAGGCAAGTTAGTCAAGGGGCGTAAATCCTTGATCATCCGCACTCCCAGGGTCATCACCGGGGCGAAATTGCCATCTTCTATATCAAAATGGATGATATCGGCGCCCGCTTTTTCCAAATCCTCAACGGTTTGCTTTAAATTTTGCTGTGAACTTGCAGCCAAGGATGGCGCGATTCTAATCAAGTTAGATTTCTCCGGAAATTGCCAGATATTTTCTCTAAATACCGCGCCGCAGGTCGAGGGTATGGTCAAATTTGCTAACCATGGTATTGAGCGCTTTAATGCCTGCTTCGATATCGCGTAAATCTGACATTTCAGCAGGGGCATGGGAGTAGCGCATTGGTATAGCGATGTGAGCCATTGCTACGCCTTCGGTGCCAGCCACGACAGTAAATGCATCGTCAGTGATGACACCAAGCGACATATCCTGCTGCCAGGGCATGCCCATTTCTTCAAGCGTTCTTTTCCATGAATTGCCGCAATGGCGGATTGGGAATAATGCCTGCCAAGGTGCCGCGCCCGTGGAAATTCATTTGAGTAACCGCCGGACCTTTGCCAAGAGACATTTCATAGGTGAAATTCAAGTCGGGCGTATCGCAGGCAGGTGTGATATCGACGCATATGGATGCGTCTGGTTCGAGTTTATAAAAAACGGGAAGAATACCGCGGATATTAAACTCTTCCTGAACCGAAGCCACAATATACACAGTACCTGCGGGCCGGTTGGCTTTAAGATGTTCAGCCAATGCAATTAACATCAGGCAGCCGATGCGATTGTCAAGTGTTTTTGCGCTGATCATATGCTCGCCAATACGCATGAATTTGTGCTTATAGGTTACCGGACTGCCAATTCTTATCCCTTGGGCAATAACCTCTTCATAGGAATATGCGCCGATATCGATATACATTTGCTTAAAGGATGGCACGGTTGATTTGGCTTCCGGAGGCGTGAAATGATGCGCATAGGTACCGATAAAACCAGCCACCGAATTTTTACCATCGATGGTGTGGACATCCATAAATTGACCCATTAAATGTTCGCTCGGGAACGCCGCCAATGCGGTCAAATCTCAAGAACCCATTTTTCTCAATTTTGCGGATCATCAAACCAAGTTCGTCAACATGCGCAAAAACCAGCATCTTTGGTTCTTTTTCATCACGGCCTTTAAAGGTTGCGGTGACGTTTCCTAATCGATCAATTTCAACTTCATCCGCCAACGGTTTCAGACGGTTGTGCATCTCTTTGATCATCCTGTCTTCCAAGCCCGAAAGGGCTGGAATGGAAGTGAGGTGGCTGAGTTCTTCAACAATGCTTTTCATTATATTTACTCCTTTTATCCAACGTACATTCTACCGCCATCGGCGACAATGATTTCGCCGTTTATGAAGCTTGAGAGGTCAGAACAAAGAAATAAGACAACTTTTGCCACATCCACCGGATAACCAATTCTTCGAATGGGCATTTGGGGAACATAGTGGTTGATCATTTCCTCTTCTGTTTTATAACGGGTCATAATCATATCACTGAGAATAACCGAGGGCATAACGGCATTCACCAGAATGCCTTGCGGTGCATAAGTTTTTGCCATATAGCGCGTGAGGGAATAAGCACCGGCTTTGGTAGCGACATATTGGGGAATTCCTGTCCCGCCGGTTTGCACACAGGTTGACGTGATATTAATGATTCGGCCGCTTCCTCGGCTGAACATATGGTCTTTTACACTTTCTGAACAATAAAACAATCCTTTGACATGGATTGCATAACTTTTATCCCAATCCGCGACCACGCCTGCGTTATTAACAAGAATATCAATCCTGGAAAAATTATCCAGAATTTCCTTTACCATTTCCTTTGTATTTTGTTCAACTGAAATATCCTTCTGGATGTAATAAGGCCTGGGTCCGACAGAGGCAATTTCCTGAAGGATGGGCTCTACCACATCAGGATTGACAATATCATCAATCACTGTCTGAGCTCCTGCTTCAGCGAGAAGCCTGGCGGTTGCCAGACCAATCCCTTTGGCAGCGCCAGTAATAATGGCTACCTTCCCGGTAAGGTCAATGGTGTATGCCATTTCTTTTCTCCTTTTCAATCAAATTCAATAACGCACTTTAGACTTTCATTACGGGAAACAGTCTGAAGGATCGCATCAGACAAAGCTTCAAGCGGAAATTTATGGCTGATAATCTTTTCCGCTGATACATCGCCACTGGCGATGAGTTTTAAAGCCATGCGCGTATCCAAATGATCTGCTGAGTAAGTGGAAGTAATCGTGATCTCATTGAAAAAAATATAGCTTGGAAAAAGTTCCACAGATTCTTCCGGTTTGGGAGTTGCAAAGAAAATCACTGTGCCGCCCTTATTAACTAATTTCATACCCAGGTTCATGGCTTTAATATCTTTTGCGGCGATGATCACCTTATCGGCGCCATCAGATCTTAGAATGCCGCGTAATCGCTCGGCTTCTTTTTCCGGATCGCTATCCGGGACAAGGACTTCTTTCGCGCCAAATTCTTTGGCTTTCTTAATTCGCCAATCTAACATCTCATACACAACCAGATCGCGTACGCCCCAATATCTTAGGCACTCAATGAACATCAATCCCATGGTACCCGTGCCAATGAGAGCGACTGAATCACCTGCTTTAATTCCCGCTTTTTTAATTGCATGTATCACGCAGGCCAGTGGCTCAACTAAGGTACCTGCCTCAAAACTGACATGCTCAGGCAGTACAAGGGTATCTCTTTCAACGTGCAAGGGGGAAGCGATAAAATATTCCGAAAAACCGCCTGGCTGAATATGAGTTTTTTTGAAAGTTGCACACATGGTGAAGTTTCCCCGCCTGCAATGGTCGCAAATCAGGCACGGCACATGATGATGTACAACAACACGGTCGCCGATTTTCAAAGAAGAGACACCCGGACCAATAGCATCTACAATCCCGGTGGGTTCATGCCCCAAAGTCAATGGCGCCCGGGGTGTTAGATACCATTCCATGGTATCAGCAACACAAACACCGCAAGCTTTTGTTTTAACAAGAATTTCACCATCATTCGGCTGCGGGATTGGGCGCTCTTCCACCCTCACGTCATGATTGTTATAGTACACAGCAACTTTCATTATTCACCTTTTCTGATAAAAAGCCGCCGCGCTATTTGCAACACGGCGGCTCTCTTTTGAAAATTTTGGATGCGGAAAATCTTTCCGCATCCAATTAATTTGGTTCGGGCGATTAGCCGCCGAATAAACGGCCAATCTGGAACAGGACTGCCGAGAGCCAGTTGCCAGCTGATAGGCCGGTGATATCCACTACGCCTTCAGGAATGGCATAACCGATGCTCGTGGCCATTTCGGTCAGGGATGAGCCGAAGGATGTGCAGGCATACAGAACAACGATGAAAATTACGGTGCCGCACACAATTGAGCGGAAGAGGTTGCCCTTGGACATGAAGGGAACCATCGCGACGAAATAGAAGGTCGCAGCCAGGTCGCCGAAGGGCAGAACCCGGTTGCCGGGCAGGATCAGGGCAAGGCCGAGCACGATCGGGATCATGATGATGCCAGCCGCAACAGTGATCGGGTGACCGATCAAGACTGCTGAGTCCAGACCGATATAGAATTCACGACCGCCAAAGTTCTTGGTCATGAAGGTCTTGGCTGACTGAGCGATGGGGGTCAGGGCTTCCATGAAGAAACCGATGATCTTTGGGATCAGGATCATGGCTGTACCAATGGTCATGCCCAGGGTCAGGAGTTTGACAGGTTCTCTCCAGAGGCCGCCAAACAGGCCAACACCAACACCCAAGAGAACGCCCAGGAACAGGGGTTCGCCGAAAATACCCCATTTTTCGCGGATGCCGCTCTCATCCCAGTGAATGTCTTTCACACCAGGGATGCGATCCAAAACCCAGTTAACTGCTGCGATGATCGGAACACTGCTTACAGCCCAACCATGAGGGATGCTGATGCCAGGCAGGTTATAGAATTCCTGAACATCCTTGGCGGTCATGTCGGCTATCCACAGTTCATAGACTGTATGGATGGCCGCAGCAACCATTGCCCAGGCCATGCTGCCGGAGGCAATATAGGCTACTGAGGCGGTGAATGCCTGATTCCAGAAGTTCCAGATGTCCACATTTAAGGTCTTGGTGAGCTTGAAGATGAGCATGATGATATTGGTCGCCAAGCAGACCAGGACAACCAGTGAACCGGCTGCAGTACCCCAGGCAATCGCGCCAGCAACACCCCACCCTACATCAAAGATATCAAGGTTGGAGCCGGTGGCTTTTACCATGACGTCTACAACGGGGACCATTTGGCCAATCAAAAGGCCAATGACTAGGTTCAGGGCAATGAAGCCCGCGCCGAGGGTAAGGCCTGCGCGCAGTGCTATGCGAAGTTTCTGGCCGAAGATAAGGCCGAGAATGGTAATAATGAGTGGCAGCAGCAAGGAAGCGCCTAAACCGCTAATGGCGCCCCAAACATTTTTTACTACAGTTACAAAATCCATTTTTACTCTCCTTTTTGATTTGAAAACGAATGATTCTTGAATCTACAATTTTATTTTATTTGTTACATATACCTCCTTTCAATACTCCTATTGTATTAACCAAATAATCTAAAAAAGGCTACGCCACAATGATATTGACGTTTTTATTCTTAATCATCTCAATCTGTTCTTTCGTAATTCCCTTATCGGTTATGACATGGTCAATATCGGTGATATCACACACTTTCGCAAAGCCTGTAACACTGAATTTGGATGAGTCTGTCAGTAGAATCACCTTATCTGCTGCATTCACCATTGCCTGCTTTATGGGAACTTCTTCGATATTCACGTTTGAAATTACACCGTCAGGATGGATGGCATCCGTACCAAGAAAAGTCTTGTCTACCCGCAAGCCGCGGATGAAATCTGTAACCTGGGTACCTTCCAGAGTAAATACGTTTTCACGAGCGATCCCGCCAGTGCAAATCAATTTAATATTTGGATTGGTTGCCAATTTAACAGCAATGTTAAGGTCGTGTGTAACCACGGTCAGGCGTTCCCGCTTATGCAGAAGTAAGGCAAGCGCATATATCGTTGAGCCGGCATCTAAAAGGATTGTGTCGCCATTTTCCACAAAATTCATGGCTGCTTGTGCAATTCGAGTTTTTTCCTCTGTATTGCGCCTTCTTTTTATTTCATACGGGATTTCCGTGGTGACACCATGGGCTGTTCGCACGGCGCCGCCCCTTTTACGAATGCAAACGCCTTCTTTTTCCAATAAAATCAAGTCGCGCCTGATAGTTGCGGAGGAAATTCCAATTTCATCCGCGAGTTCAGTTACCTGAACATACCCATCTTCGCGAAGCTTGCTGTGTAAAATTGCTCTTCGTTCTTCGGCTAACATTATTTCATTATTCTTTATATATTGCAAATTTCAACACAATACTGATTAATAATGTCTTCTTTTGAACATTATAGCATTTTGAATTGACGATGTCAAGAAAACTGTCAGTTGTAAGCAGATTTCTGTTTTCTTTGGGCATTTTTAACTCGATTGACTATTGAATCTAAAGATAGGCGAAAAAAATTTGTATAATCAGTGCATTATTAAGAAGGATGAATTGAAAAATGCTTGCAGAATTAAAAAATAGAGTTTGCCGCTTATTATCCCTTCTCCCCAAAAATAATTTGGTACGTTCTACTGGCGGCAATGTCAGCGCACGTGAACCTGAAAGTGGTTTCGTTGTCATTAAACCGAGCGGAGTACCCTACGAAGAATTATCCCCTGAAGCGCTGGTCGTGGTAAATGACCAGGGCAAAGTTATTGAAGGCAAATTCAAACCATCTTCCGATACTGCCAGTCACTTATATATCTATCAAAAAATGCCTGATATTAACGGTATCGTCCATACTCACTCTCCTTATGCCACCGCATTTGCTGCCGCAGAAAGGCCGATACCGGTAATTTTCTCCGAGACTGCGGAAGAATTTGGCGGAGAAATTCCTTTGTCTGAATTTGTTCTGGTGGGTGATCGGGCTATCGGTGAACAGGTCGTGAAATTTGGAACAAAAACGAAAGCTGTGTTATTGAGAAGACATGGGGTTTTTACAATCGGGGCAACGCCGGAAAAAGCAGTTGATTTGGCAATTTTGGTTGAAAACTCAGCCTTTATTGCCTGGTTGAGCCTTCATCTAAATCCTTTTGCACCGCTCCCTGATAAGGAAATCAAAGCGCTTTATGACCGTCAGCAAAACGTTTATGGCCAATAAATTAGTTATTGATAATCCTCGTAAATTGCCAATACTAAATCAGCATAGTAATACCCCATGTCGATTGGTCCGTACGCATAGAGCGCTTCGCGTTCCGATCCTTTCAATTCAATCAAATCGGCTAGATAATTGCTCCCGTATCGGATATTGAAAAAAGGGTCATACAATTCATCGGATGTCGGCCGATTAATGAAACAGGGATGATCGCCGCATAAAAATTTGGCTGCAATTCCATCTTTCGGCATGATTTGCATTAAGCCAACAGCTCCGCTCACTGAAAACGCTCGCGCATCACCACCGCTTTCCTGAAGCATGACTGCCGCGATCAGATTGGGATCTAATCCAGTTTCAGAAGCAGATGCTTCTATCATTTCTTTCCACTTTTGGATATTAGCTGGAAAATCAGAATTTAGGGACTGGGATTGATTACTGTGTTCTGAAGCAATACCCGAATTAGATGGATTGACTTGTTGTGCAAATCCGGAGTTGACTTTTATCGAGAGAATTGCAAGGCAAAGCACAGCAGATAATGACTGCAGGAATAATTAGTAAACGGGGATGTGGCATCATCAACCGTATTATAGCACATAAGTTCTAACCTTCCTATTTTTCAGTTACCTTGAGAATGTTTTGAAGCCCTTTTTCCAGGTAATTGAGGATCTTGTTTGCGGTTGTCTTATAAGCTTGAAGGGAATACCCAACGGGATCCAAAATATCATTTTCTTCTCCGGCCATTTCACTGAGAAGAAAAACCTTCCCATCGTGATTTGAAAAATTGAATTTTAGGAATGTTACTTGTTCTTTCTCCATGCAGAGAATTAATTTATTCTCTTCCAGGAGGGATTCGGTCACTGGTTGGGAATGGTGGCCATCCAAATCCAGTTTCATTTCTTTCATGGTTTGAATTGCGAAGTCTGTAGCTGAATAGCCATTGATTGCCCAAATCCCGGCTGATTTGAATTCGCCATTTCTCAGGTCGTAATCCCCTTCTGGCAACAAGATCAGAAAATAAAGCCATAGCCATTGGTGATCGGCACTGGTTGGCCGCGCAGACAAAAAGAACCGTTCTATTTTTGGCAGATGCCTTTTCGGCCACTATTTGCCCATACTGACAACCTGGTGGCCCCACTGATGCCAGCCGCCAAATTTTTCTTCAACAATCTTTTGGCCTTCACCCGGGCAGTCCAAGCCCATCAGCTCAAGATCGGCATCCATCATAATTCGGACCAACTCGTGGAATTTAACTTTTGGCTGCCACTTCAACTGTTGGGCGGCTTTGCTAGGATCTGAGAGGAGCAAATCAACTTCAGTCGGTCGAAAATAGCGTTCATCAATCTGAACAAATTTTTTATAATCCATGCCCGCATAGCCAAACGCTTCTTCCAAAAATTCCCGCACAGAACGAGTCTCGCCGGTGCCAATGACGTAATCATCCGCTTTTTCCTGCTGCATCATCATCCACATGGCTTCAACATATTCCGGTGCATAACCCCAATCTCGCTTTGCTTCCAGATTCCCGAGGAAGAGGTCTTTTTGTTTGCCGGCTTTAATGGACGCGACCGCCCTGGTAATTTTGCGTGTCACGAAAGTTTCGCCACGGCGAGGAGACTCGTGATTGAACAGGATGCCATTGCTGGCATAAATGCTATAAGCTTCCCGGTAATTTCGAGTGATCCAATAGGCATATACTTTGGCGGCTGCATAAGGACTGCGCGGTTCGAATTCGGTGTCTTCCTTTTGGGGTGGTTTGGCGCTGCCAAACATTTCGCTGGATGACGCCTGATAAAAACGGGATTCCACACCGCTTTTTCTTACTGCTTCCAAAATGCGAATTGTGCCCAGTCCGGTCACGTCACCGGTATACTCGGGCATCTCGAATGAGACACGCACATGGCTTTGTGCAGCCAAATGGTAAATTTCATCAGGTTTGATGTTATAGACCATATGCTGGAGGGTTTCGCCCACAGCAATATCGCCATAATGGAGGTAGAGGTGGACTTTGTTATCATTGTGCGGGTCATGATAAATGTGATCTATGCGCTGGGTATTAAAGGTGCTCGCCCGGCGAATAATTCCATGAACTTCATAACCTTTATTAAGCAGCAGTTCTGCCAGATAGGATCCATCCTGACCAGTTATTCCGGTAATAAGCGCTTTTTTCAATTAATTCCTCCAAACCTAATTCAACGATATGCGAGTTAGTATAATCACGGACAAAAGTCGTGTCAAACGATAAACAGAAAGAAAAAGGCTGAATTACTAATTCAGCCTTTTTCAATCATCCAAAGATTATTTTTTAGAGAAAACCAATTTTGCTTCAGCTTCGTTCAAATCCACCAGCACTTTGTCTCCCTCCTTAAAATCACCTGATAAAAGGCTGACGGATAAGGGACTCTCTACATATTTTTGAAGCGTCCGTTTCAACGGCCGTGCGCCAAAGGATGGATCAAAACCTTCCTTAGCCAGCCACTCCCTTGCTTTTTTGGTTAATTCCACCTTCAGGCCGTGTTCAGCCAGCCGCAGGCGTATTTCGTCCATTTGGAGGTCGACTATTTCGTACATCTGCTCCAATGAAAGCGGCGAAAACATAATAACCTCGTCAATTCGGTTCAGAAACTCAGGCCTGAAGGTATCCTTTAGGGCTTTCTCAATTTTCTGGTTGGCTTCCTTATCTTCGGTCGAGCCTTCATTTTGAAGAAAACCTAAAGTCCCACCGCGGCGGATGAATTCAGTACCAAGATTGCTGGTCATGATCAAGACCGTATTTCGAAAGTCAACTACTCTTCCCTGCCCATCGGTCAGACGACCGTCATCCAGAATTTGAAGCAGCGAATTCCAGACCTCGGGATGAGCTTTTTCAATTTCATCAAACAAGATAACACGATAAGGCCGGCGGCGGACGGCTTCAGTTAATTGGCCACCTTCCTCATATCCCACGTAACCAGGAGGCGCGCCAAATAACCTCGAAGCGGTATGCTGTTCGCGATATTCACTCATATCCAGACGCACCAGAGCGTCTTCATCATCAAAAAGGAATCTGGCAAGTGCTTTGGCCAGCTCGGTTTTACCAACACCCGAAGGGCCGATGAAAATGAACGAGCCGATAGGCCGCCGCGGATCCTTGAGCCCTGACCGCGCCCGCCGGATGGCATCTGCCACCGCGACAATGGCTTCATTTTGGCCGATGATGCGTTCATGCAGGTTTTCTTCCATTTTGAGCAGCCGGTCGGCTTCTGACTGCATCATTTGTGTGATTGGGATTCCAGTCCATTGCGACACTACCTGGGCGATGTCTTCTTCATCAACAACTTCATCGAGTTTATGTTCAGATTCCCAGGCATCCCTTTTTTGGGTAAACTCTGATTCAAGGCGCAGCCTTTCAGCTTTTTTACGAGCGGCACGTTCATAATCCCGCTCAATCCCTGCCTGCTCTTCTTCAGCCATCAGGCGGTCAATTTCACTTTTCATTTCTTTTAAATCTGTTGGCATTGAATATAAAGCCACGCGCAATTTTGCTGCGGCTTCATCCATCAGGTCAATCGCTTTATCCGGCAGAAATCTGTCGGTGACGTACCTGGCAGAAAGCTTGGCCGCGGCAGTCAGCGCTTTATCTGTGAAATGGACCTTATGATGCGCTTCATACCTGTCGCGCAGTCCATGCAGCATTTGGATGGTTTCGTCAATTGTTGGTTCATCAACAAAGACTGGCGCGAATCTGCGTTCAAGAGCGGCATCTTTTTCTATATATTTTTGATATTCATTCAGCGTTGTTGCACCGATGCACTGCAGTTCACCGCGCGAGAGGGCGGGTTTGAGTAAATTGGACGCATCCATGGCACCCTGAGCTGCGCCAGCACCCACTACGGTATGGAGCTCATCAATAAACAGGATAATCTCGCCATTGGATTTCTGGACTTCTTCAATGGAAGATTTCAGGCGTTCTTCAAACTCACCTCTGAATTTAGATCCGGCGATCATGGCGCCCAGATCAAGCGAGATGACTTTACGCCCCATGAGGATTTCGGGAACATCATTGTTCGCGATCTTTTGCGCCAGACCTTCAACAATGGCGGTCTTGCCAACACCGGCATCGCCAATTAAAACAGGATTATTTTTCGAACGACGGGAAAGCACCTGTATCACACGCAGGATTTCCTCATCCCGGCCGATAACCGGATCCAGTTTGGATTCATGCGCCTGCTGGGTGAGGTCACGCGAAAATTTTTCGAGAGTCCGATATCTGGATTCAACTTTGCGGTCCGAGACAGTCTTACCGCCCCTTATCTGCATGATGGCTTCCAGATACGCGTTTTCGATCAATGCCACTTTCCTGTAGCAGGCGGGAGGCAGGTGTGTTTCTTTCACCAAGGATGGCAAGAAAAATATGTTCGGTGGAAATAAACTCATCTTTTATCTTGGTAGCTTCATCATTGGCAAGTTCCATAATTCGTTTGACGCGTGGGGTGATAAAAATTTGCCCGGCACCGCCGCCAAAAATACTTGCCTTGGGGCTGCTCTTTAAAATATCATCCAGTTTGTTGATGATAACGCTGCGCTCCACCGCCAGTGATTCAAGAATTTGCGTGACCATGCCTTCCTGCTGTTCTATAAGAGCAAGTAGGATATGCTCGGTATCAATCTGGTTATGCCCGTAACGCTGGATGATTTCAGCAGCTCTTTGAGCTGCTTCCTGCGCACGTTCAGTAAATCGGTCAAATCGCATCATAATAATTACCCATATTTATAAGTGATTTTATCATCCGAGTTTTCCAATATGGTAAACAGCGTATTAAATTAATGTAATAAATTTGTTTGAAACCAGCGATTATTCCTATTCCAAGGCTTGTTTTGGATAAAAAACCATTAGGACATTCATTGAGGCATCGCTAACCCATAGATTCCCCTGCGAATCAAAATCAAGCCCATAAGGCCGGCTGATCAATTCAGAGGATAGTGAGAGATCCTGCCAACCCTGTACCAATTCACCGGAAAGCGTGAATTCGAGAATGCGCCCTCCTTCAGGATCTGAAATGAAAATGGTCCCTTTCGGGCTGAAGGTAAGGAAAGGTTTATTGTCTAGACTTTGGCCATACCAGGCATCTACTTCAAATTCGCCAATTTGTGAATAAACCATTCCGCTATCATCTGGACTGAAGAGCTGAACTCTTCGATTCCAGGTATCTGCAACGGCTACAATTCCGTCATCCGACACATCTATGCCGACCGGCTCATCAAACTGACCCGCTTCAAAACCTGCCCCGCCAAACTGCGTGATGTAATTTAGATCCTGATCATAAATCACGACACGTTTGTTTCCGGTATCAGCTATGAAAATGTTTCCATCTTTTCCAACCGCAATGCCTCTCGGTCCCCAGATGGTTTCAGGGCTGGTACCCTGGGCAAATATTCCCAAGGTTTTTATGAACCGTCCTTCCGCAGTGAATTTTTGGATGCGATGATTAAAGGTATCCACAACATATACAGAACCATCTTTTCCGGTGGCAATATCCCAGGGCTGGTTTAAGAGTACCGCCGGGAGCTTCGCCTTCCAAAATGCTCGCGAAAACACCCCAGGAATTTATTAATTCGCCTGTTGATGAAAATTGCTGAATGCGGTTATTGTTGGAGTCTGCCACAAAGATGGTGCCATCCTCTGCAATATGGATGCCTCTCGGTTCATTTAAATCACCTGCAGCTGTTCCACCTTTGCTAATGAAATAATCTGGCTGTCTTGAAATCATCTTCCCTTCATAAGGATCCGTCGTTTCTACTGTTTCAAGAGGTGCACCGGAGCTGAGCTGCCACATTTGTGCGGCAATATCCTTGCGAACATAAAAACGCATACGTTCGCTTGGCAGCCAGTTTTCCAAAGTCAGGAACTGGTTGCCTGTGGTCTGGGCATAAAGTTGGTAATCGCGATTCAACCAGATCTCCAATAACGCTTGGCGCATATCCGGATTAACCAGCGCGCTTTTTATCCTCTCAAAGTCAAGGTTCCAGTAATCCTGCATCGGCCACCACAGACGCATATATTCATAAGCATAGTAATTATCACGAACAATGGCATCAATTTTTGTGTATTTATCTGCCCCTGCGATAATAAGCGGAGCATCCTCAATTGTGCGCGTTGGATTTTCAAGATACACAATCTTGTTGGGGTAATTCCTTAAATACCACCAGTAGGGGTAAAGCCCGTGGTTATCATAAGCAACCTTTATATCCAGGCCTTTAGTTGTCCTTCTCGAAATTTCCTCAATTTGATCTAATACGATTTTTGGCCCATCGGCAGCATGCGCATAAACCAGAAATTCATAGGGATAGTCGTAATTGATAAAAGAAGCCCTATAAGAAGCACGGGCGGTAAGTACGCCCAGTAAGAGAAAAAATGAAAGCATGGCACTTGAAAATAAATTTGCCGCTTTCAATGGTTTATATTGCTTGTAAAGGAAATAAGCGATGGATGTTATTAAGATAATCAGGAAAATGAAATGATTTGTATCCTGCAATTGGGCCTGGGTTTTTCCCTGGAAAGGTGCATGGTTGCCCCATAATTGGGTAATCATAAGCACAGTAAATAATATTAGGGCAACAAGACCAAAGAACTTAATCAGGCGATTATTCCGATTGCCTTCTTGAGAAAGATAATTATGATAGATCTTTTCAAATGACCAGCCTGCGGTTAATAGCATTGGAAAGGCAATGTGAACAGTCAACCAAGGCATTTTTTCTCCAGCCAATGTATAAGCGATCAGGCTGGTAATCGTCCAAAAGACGAAAATAGCCGGGATGGGTAAAAGTGGTTCGGTTTTTTGTTCAGGGATTATTGAAGTTTTTTCGGACGAATTTTCCTCTGTTTTACTCCAGAAGGATCGGCGCTTTATTCCGAGGTAGAAAGCCAGAATTGTTCCGAAGGCTCCAAGGAATTCATAGATGGGCACCAGAATAAACGCAAAATAATAGGAAGGCTGACCGCCTCTGGCGACATTCTGTTGCGATAACCAGTGGCCAAGAGATCCAACCATCCCTGTCAGAATTCCAACTGTGTTGGTGAAAAAGGTTGAAAACAAGGTGATATAGATACCAAAAAAAACCAGAGCGTATTTCCACCAATTCTTCTCATCCCAGGTGACGCCAATTAAGACCGATAGACTAAAAAAATAGGCAATATAAATGTAATCAAGCAGAACCGGGAAAGGTTCGTTATAAGCGACCGGATTTTGGCCGGCAAATATCACAAGGAACGGTACCAAAATCGGCAGCACGAAAGTGATGGCTAAAATAAAAACGGAAAAAGACCGGGATTCTTTAATAAATCCCAACGCAAACTTGTTCTTATATAGATAAAGATACCTAAAGAAAATAGTAATGGAAGAATTATTGGATAGGTTAATTTTATTAGTGTGGCTAAAAATTGAAGCAGGTTATTAAAATCAAAAGTGAGGTCCGGATTCACGAGGTTTAAAACAACTTGCCCGTCCAATATTTGCTGACCAGCATATTTAGCGAAAAATACGGATGCTGCGATACTGACCGCCAATATGCCAATAAATATAAAATTGGTGAGCAAGAATCTCTGCCGTTTTTTTACTTCCCAGTCTGATCTAAAGATATCCATTAAAACGAGAATAAATACAAAAATCAATAATTGCGCGGTGAAGATGTACGCAGTCTCTTTGGTAGAAAAATTTAAACTCAATAAAACAGCCAGCATTACCAAATATTTGGAAAATCCTGTTTCAAAAAACCGTAGAAGGACGTAAAAAGTTGCCACGCCCCAAAATGCGCAAATCGCATCATTGCGTGCATAACGGCCATAGAAAAGCATAAAAGGGGAAATCATGAAAAATAATCCAGCGGCAAGCACGCCAAATTTGCCAAGATACCTTCTATAGAAAATTAGAATGAATACTACCGTCGCAATGCTGAAGAGGGCATGTGGCAGGCGTGAAGTGAAATCATTATCGCCAAAAAGAAAATATGAAAGCGCCATTAAAGGAAACTGAAAAGGACCATGCGTGACAGGATCATGCCGATAACCTCTTCCCGAATATAGGTCAAAAGCTGGCACAACATGGTTCACTTCATCATGGCTCATTACACGGACACCCAAGTCAGTAAGGCGAGAGAAGATTGTTAATACAATAATCACAACAATCAGAATTTGATAAAGATTGATCTTTTTGACATACTCTCCCAACGGTTTTTCAAGGTCAATGTGCATTCTTTTCCTTATAATGTAAGTTGACAATATGAATGTAGTGGTAAAATACGCATCCGTTTATTGCTGAGATTATTTTAGCAGGGGTTTAATTTTTGGAGAAATCCAACTTAATCAATAATCAAAACAATCTTGACCAATATTGGCTTGATTGTTACAATATCTGTTTGCCAAATGCACGCCTTTATTAATCAAGCTTTAAAAATTCAGGAGATGTAAATGAACTCTGAGATGCCGGTGAAATCATACGCGCAGATAAAATCTGTTTTAGAAATACCCAATTTGATAGAAATCCAGAAAAAATCATTTCAAAGATTAAAAACCGAAATCCTCCCGGACCTTTTTACCGAGATTTCACCAATTGAATCTTACAACAAAGGCATTAAATTATATTTTCCCAGCACGTCTTCAGAGGTCAAAGATTTTGATCTTAAGTATTGGTTTGATAAACCCAAATATTCAATTGAGGAATGTGTTGAACGCGATTTAACCTTTGCCTCGCCTCTCTATGTTTCAGTTTTGCTGGCAGGCCCAGAAATCCCGGAACCCATCAAACAGGATATTTTCATGGGTGATTTTCCGGAAATGACTGAAAATGGGACGTTCATTATTAATGGCACCGAGCGTGTGGTTGTCTCTCAGCTTATCCGCTCACCAGGTGTATATTTTGATGAAGAATTAAATCGCGCTACCGGCAAGAAATTGGCAAATGCCAAGCTTATCCCTGATCGCGGCGCCTGGATGGAATTTGAAACCCGGAAAAATGATTACCTGATCTTAAAGTTTAATCGCAAGCGCTCAATTCCTATTACTGTTTTCATGCGGGCGCTGGCGACTTTGGATGACGGTTTTGCAGATGCTCCATTAAAAACAGGTTCTGATGAAGAACTCATTGAACTTTTCCAGGATATTGATAAGGATCAGGACCGGCTTTTCATTCCCAACACCATACGCCAGGAACCTGAATGGGACCTTTCCTCCGGTATCACCATTGCTGAAGCTGCTTTGCTGGAGTTCTTCAAAAAGATGCGTCCTGGAGATCCCGCAACCTTGGATAACGCGCGTGAATTTTTACAGGAGCAGGTGTTTGATCAGCGCCACTATGACCTGAGAAGTGTCGGCAGATACAAACTAAATCAAAAATTTGACCTGACTGCCAAAGTGCCAGTCAGCCATCGCACCCTAACCAAGTGGGATATTGTCCATCTTGTTCGGCGCATGATCATGATCAATAATGAACTTGAAGAAAAAGATGATATTGACCACCTTGGAAACCGCAGAATTAAAACCGTCGGTGAACTGATCCAGAATAAACTGCGCATCGGTATGCGCCGAATGGAGCGCGTCATTAAAGAACGCATGTCCATTCGCGATCAGGATCAGATTTCTCCGATTTCGTTAATCAATATCCGCCCGCTGGTTGCTTCTTTGCGAGAGTTCTTTGGGTCATCCCAATTATCCCAATTCATGGATCAAACAAATCCTTTGGCTGAACTGCGCCATAAGCGCACACTTTCTGCCCTTGGTCCTGGCGGTCTGCGAAGAGATCGGGCTGGTTTTGACGTCCGTGATGTGCATAACTCCCATTATGGCCGCATTTGCCCAATTGAGACTCCTGAAGGACCGAATATTGGTTTGATTGGGCGTTTGGCTTCTTTTGCCAAAGTCAATGATTATGGATTCCTTGAAACACCTTACCGCAGGGTATGCCGTGAATTGCCTGCTGATGATGAAAAATTGATCGGCAGAGCTTTACGGGAAACTCTGGTTACCTCATCGGGAACGGAGATCGCAAAAGAAGGCGAGCGCATAACTGCCGCGAATTTTAAAGAAATCAAAAAACTGCGCAAAGAGAAAGAGTTAATAGCGGTTATTCCTTATATTACCGATGAAGTCGAATTTCTTTCAGCTGATCGGGAAGATAAATTTAATATTGCCCAGGCGAATACCCCGGTTAACGAAAATGACGAATTTGATACCAATCGCATTTCCTCGCGCTATCATTCCGACTTCATCATGAGTACTGCTGACAGGATTGATTATATGGATGTTGCACCACACCAGATTGTGGGCATTAGTGCATCCTTGATCCCTTTCCTTGAGCATGATGATGCCAACCGTGCATTAATGGGCTCCAATATGATGGCGCAGGCAGTTCCTCTGATTGCCCCTGAATTACCGATCGTTTCCACCGGCATGGAGAATTATGCGGCCATGGATTCTGGTCAGGTTGTTGTTGCTGATGAAGAAGGGGAGGTTTTGTCAGTAACCGGCAAGCAAATTACACTCAGGACTGAGAATGGAATCAGGACTTACAACCTCAGAAAGTATCAACGCTCGAATCAGAGTACCTGCATTGATCAGCGCCCGACCGTAACCAAAGGCCAGAGAGTCCACAAGGGGATGGTCATCGCAGATTCATCCTCAACAGTCAATGGTGATCTTGCCATAGGTCAAAACGCAACCATCGCTTTTCTTTCCTGGGAAGGCGGAAACTTTGAAGACGCCATTTTAATCTCCGAACGGCTCGTCCAAAAAGACCATTTCACATCAGTGCATATTGAAAAATATGAACTTGAAGCCCGTGATACCAAACTTGGTCCTGAAGAGATCACGCGTGATATTCCCAATGTCGGTGAAGAAGCCATCAAAGATTTGGATGAATACGGCATTATCCGCATTGGTGCAGAAGTCAATCCCAACGATATTTTGGTTGGGAAGATCACTCCAAAAGGTGAAAAGGAATTAACCCCTGAAGAGAGATTGCTGCGCGCGATTTTCGGTGAAAAATCCCGCGATGTCAAAGATACTTCTCTCCGCATGCCGCATGGCGATCGGGGGAAGGTCGTTGATGTTAAAGTCTTTACGCGAGAAGAAAATACTGACCTCTCGGCTGGTGTTGAAAAAATGGTCCGTGTTTCTGTCGCTCAACTGCGCAAACTGACAGAAGGCGATAAGATGGCCGGGCGTCATGGAAATAAGGGTGTTGTGTCTCGTGTTGTACCAGTTGAAGATATGCCCATGCTTGATGATGGAACACCGGTCGATATTATTCTGAATCCGTTGGGCGTACCAGGCCGTATGAATATTGGCCAAATGCTTGAAACACATTTGGGTTGGGCGGCATCCCGCCTGGGATTCAGAGCTATCACCCCTGTTTTTGACGGTGCTGACGAGAATGAAATCGAAGCAGAATTGGCACGCGCTTGGCTGATCGATGAAGCTTGGGATGATATTGGCGAACGCGCCTGGGCTTGGCTGAAAGAACAGGAATATGACCCCGAGATGATCAGGGATGATGAAGAAGTTCGCTTACTTTATCTGGAGCAATGGTTGGGGAAAAAAGGATATGAAGTCATCCGTTTCAACTCAGACCATAATTATGCACGCCAATCAACCCTAATAGAATGGTTGAGGGAAAAAGGATTCAATCCAGATGAGGTCCTTGCCTTTGAAAGCATGGGAGGTAAGAAAGCAGAATCTCTTGCACGCGATATTAGAGCGGTCATTGTCTGTCTGAGAATTTGGATGGAAAAATATGGCCATAAAGTAACCAATGTAAAGGATGAAAATATCCGGTCAAAAGCTGATGAATTTATGGCTAATGAAAAGGTGCCGATGCCGATTCTTGGAAAAATGACACTCCGTGACGGCAAGACGGGAATGCCCTTTAACCAGCCGGTGGCAGTTGGCGTTATGACAATCCTGAAACTTCATCACCTTGTTGAAGATAAAGTGCATGCCCGCTCTACTGGCCCATACAGCCTGGTTACCCAGCAGCCTTTGGGCGGCAAAGCACAATTTGGTGGCCAGCGTTTTGGTGAAATGGAAGTATGGGCGCTTGAGGCTTACGGCGCAGCTTACACCTTGCAGGAAATGCTAACTGTAAAATCTGATGATGTGCAAGGCAGAGTCTCTTCCTATGAAGCCATCGTGAAGGGTGAATCCATTGAAGAACCCAGTTTACCGGCTTCATTCAGAGTCTTGGTTAAGGAACTGCAGAGCCTTGGATTGTCGGTTGAAGCTGAGATGGATAGCGGTGATGTGATCAAATTCGGCAAGGATGAGGCAAAGATAAAACCGCCGAAACTCGAAACTGGTTTATTGGGACTTGGGAAAAATATCGATAATCTCTTCAACTAATGTTGACGATGAAAAATCTGTATGATATACTCAACCCCCGTGTCTGTAACAAGTAATTATAAAATTTGGAGGCTCAAAGTTGCCAACGATTAACCAACTAATTAAAAAAGGTCGTCAGGGAAAAAGAACTAAAAGCAAAGCGCCCGCGCTGCTTTATACATTCAATTCAAATAAACAGCGCAGGGTAAAACAGGCAAAGGGTGCACCGCAGAAGCGCGGCGTTTGTACTGTTGTACGAACCATGACCCCCAAGAAGCCGAATTCGGCTTTACGGAAAATTGCCCGTGTTAGACTGACCAATCAGATTGAAGTCACTGCCTATATTCCCGGCGAAGGCCATCAATTGCAGGAGCACTCGGTGGTTATGGTCCGCGGCGGGCGTGTGAAAGACCTGCCTGGTGTTCGTTATCATATTGTAAGAGGCACCCTGGATTCAACCGGTGTTTCAGACAGAAATTCCAGCCGTTCAAAATACGGTTCCAAGAAACCGAAATAATCATTCGTCAAATAAATTACGGAGTAGTTAATGCGAAGGACAAAACCAGAAAAAAGAACTATTGAACCTGATGTTCGCTTCAAAAACCTGAATATTCAGGTCCTTATCCATCATGTGTTGAAGAAAGGGAAGAAAAGCACTGCAACCCGAATCGTTTATGACGCGATGGATATCATTGAAGATAAACTAAAAAAGAACCCTGTTGAAGTCATGGAAATGGCTCTCAAAAACGTAGGTCCTGTTATGGAAGTCAGGCCCCGCAGGGTTGGTGGTGCAACCTATCAGGTACCAATGGAAGTTGACCCGCAGCGCAGATTAACCTTGGCCATTCGCTGGATAATGTCCGCGACTCGCAGCCGCACGGGGAAGTCCTTTGCAGAAAAACTGGCAGCAGAATTAATGGAAGCAGCCGAAAATCAAGGCTCTGCAATCCGTAAGAAAGAAGAAACTCACAAAATGGCGGAAGCCAATCGAGCCTTCTCTCATTTCCGCTTTTAATCGTATTTTTGTAGATCATTTAAATAATCAGGCATCGGTATGACGCGCGAATATCCCCTTGAAAAATTACGCAATATTGGGATTATCGCTCATATCGATGCCGGTAAAACAACTACCACCGAGCGCATCCTTTTTTATACCGGCAAAACATATAAGATGGGTTCCGTTGATGATGGAACCACTGTAACTGACTGGATGGAACAGGAACGCGAACGTGGCATTACAATCGTTTCAGCTGCAATCTCAACAATTTGGAAAGATTATCATATTAACCTGATTGATACTCCCGGACATATTGATTTTACAGCGGAGGTCCAAAGGTCCTTGCGTGTTTTGGATGGCGGGGTTGTCATTTTTGATGGTGTTCAGGGAGTTGAACCCCAAAGCGAGACTGTTTGGCGCCAGGCAGATAAATATAATGTGCCGCGCATTTGCTTCGTAAACAAGCTTGACCGAACCGGAGCATCCCTCAGCTATTCAATAAAAACCATTCGTGAAAAATTGGGCGCAAATCCCATTCAAATGCAGCTCCCGATAGGGGCTGAGGCTAATTTCAAAGGCGTTGTTGATCTGATGACAATGACCGCCACTTATTGGGAAGATGACAGCGGTTCTGAAATTAACATTATCGAGATTCCGGAAAATTTGGTAGAAAAAGCAAAAACCCGACGTGCCCAAATGGTTGAAAAAATCGTCGAACTGGATGATGACCTCACCATGAAGTTCCTGGAAAATGAAGAAATCTCTATTGATGAACTCAAAGGGGTACTCAGAAAAGCAGTGATTGATAATCAGGCATCACCGGTATTCTGCGGATCTTCACTTAAAAATAAAGGTGTTCAATTACTTCTTGATGCGGTTGTCGATTATCTGCCCTCACCGCTGGATATTCCATTTATTAAAGGGATTGATTTGAAAACCCAGGAGGAAGTATTACGAAAAACCTCCGATGATGAACCGCTTTGCGCCTTGATTTTTAAGATTGTCTCTGATCCGTATGCCGGCCGAATGGCTTACTTCCGTGTCTATTCCGGTAAGATGGTCCAGGGTGTAATGGCTCACAACGTCTCCAATGGCAAAAAAGAACGCATTGGACGATTACTGAGAGTCTATGCTGATCATCGGGAAGACCTGCAGGAAATTGGGGCTGGCGACATTGGTGCTGTTCTTGGTTTAAAGGAAGCATCTACCGGCGATACAATCTGCGGCCCAAATAATCAAATTACCCTTGAACGCATTAAATTTCCAGAGCCTGTAATTTCAGTCGCAATTGAACCTAAAACGGTTGTGGATCAGGACAAGCTGGATAAAGCTTTAACAAGCCTTTCGGAAGAAGATCCAACGTTCAAAGTGAAGGTGGATGAAAACACTGGACAAACCCTGATTTCTGGTATGGGAGAACTGCACCTTGAAATTCTGGTAGACCGCATGATGCGTGAATTCAATGTACAGGCAAATGTCGGCAAGCCTTTGGTTTCGTATAGAGAAACAATTTCGAATCCTGTTCCGAAGGTTGATTATAAATATATCAAGCAAACCGGCGGCCATGGCCAGTATGGGCATGTAGTTTTCTCTTTTGAACCTGTAGAACGGGGCACGGGAATCTCATTTATTAATAAAATCACCAGCGGGGCAGTGCCGCGCGAATATTTTAAAGCTGTTGAAAGCGGGGTTAGAGAAGCTGCAGAAGCTGGCGTTGCGGCTGGATTTCCCGTGACGGATATCAAGATTACATTTTATGATGGCTCATTTCATGAGGTTGATTCCAGTGAAATGGCATTTAAAATGGCGGCAACCTTTGCTTTTCGCGAAGGTGTTACCAAAGGAAAGCCAATTCTGCTGGAACCTATCATGAAGGTCGAAGCTTTGATTCCTGAAGAATATCTGGGTGATATACTGGCACAGCTCAACAGCCGCCGCGCGGAAATTACCGGCATGGAACCCAGGCCTAGCAAAGCGCATGCTGTGCATGCCAATGTGCCATTGTCAAATATGTTTGGTTACGCGACTGATCTCAGGTCTGCGTCTCAGGGAAGAGGAGTATTTACGATGGAATTTTCTCATTATGCTCCAGCTTCCAAAGAAGTAATGGAAAAATATATATAATTACCACCAGTTATCATAAGGAGACCAATTATGGCAAAGGAAACATTTGAACGAAACAAGTCGCACATGAACGTGGGCACCATGGGGCACATCGACCATGGGAAGACCACGCTGACCGCGGCCATCACCAAATTCGCCCACCTGCGTGGCATGGCGGAATACCGCGCGTTTGATTCCATCGATAACGCGCCGGAAGAAAAAGCGCGCGGCATCACCATCAACATCACGCACGTGGAATACGAAACCGAAAAGCGGCACTACGCGCACGTGGATATGCCCGGCCACCGCGACTACATCAAGAACATGATCACCGGTGCGGCGCAGGTTGACGGCGCCATCCTGGTGGTGGCAGCCCCCGACGGCCCCATGCCCCAGACGCGCGAGCACGTGCTGCTGGCGCACCAGGTGGAAGTCCCCAATATTGTGGTCTTCCTCAACAAAGTAGACATGATGGACGATCCGGAACTGCTGGAACTGGTTGAGCTGGAACTGCGCGAAATGCTGACCAGCTACAAATTCCCCGGTGACAATATCCCGATCGTGCGCGGCAGCGCCCTGAAAGCGCTGGAAAGCACCTCCACCGATGTCAATGCGCCCGAATACGCCTGCATCAAGGAACTGATGGACACCATTGACACCTACTTCCCCGAACCCAAGCGTGAAGTGGACAAACCCTTCATGATGCCGGTGGAAGACGTCTTCTCCATCAAGGGGCGCGGCACCGTGGTGACCGGCCGTATTGACCGCGGCCAGATCAAGATCGGCGACAATGTTGAAATCGTTGGGCTGCGCGAGAAGAGCATGCCCACCGTCTGCACCGGCGTTGAAATGTTCCACAAGACCCTCAACGAAGGCATGGCAGGCGACAATGCCGGCCTGCTGCTGCGCGGCGTGGAGCGCACCGATGTGGAGCGCGGCATGGTTATCGCCGCCCCCAAGAGCATCACCCCGCACACCAAGTTTGAGGCGCAGGTGTACGTGCTGAAACGCGATGAAGGCGGACGCCACAAGCCCTTCTTCACCGGCTACCGCCCGCAGTTCTTCATCCGCACCATGGATGTGACCGGCAACATTGCGCTGCCCGAGAATGTGGAAATGGTTATGCCCGGCGACAACGTGGTCATGACGGTTGAACTGATCATCCCGGTCGCACTGGAACAGGGCTCGCAATTCGCCATCCGCGAAGGCGGCCTGACCGTCGGCGCTGGCGTCATCACGAAAATTATTGCATAGGAAAATAATATGGCAAAACAGAAAATACGAATACGTTTAAAGGCTTACGATCATCGCGTGCTTGACCAATCAGCAAAAAGAATTGTTGAAACAGCAGAACGCTCGGGCGCCAAAGTTGTCGGTCCGGTTCCTCTACCGACAAATATTGAGAAATTTACTGTTCGAAGATCAGCGTTTATTGATAAAGACTCGCATGAACATTTTGAAATCCGAACTCACAACCGCATGATTGATGTCATGGACCCGGACTCAAAAACGATTGATATGCTGATGCGGCTGAATTTGCCTGCTGGTGTGGATATCGAGATCAAGATCTAAGAATTAATCTTGTTGGAATAATTTCAAATAGTGTGGTAAAATCGTTCGGTTTTATATAACAATAATGACACTGTAAGAATTTATTTGCGAGCGAACGAAAAAATCAACCAGTTTGGCTCAAAGTAAATTGACCACAGTGCCGGAGATGATGCAGCATTGCCCATGCCTACAGTCTCCAATAAAAATTTGGAAACAGGAGTAAATTGAGATGTTCAAAGGGCTATTAGGAAAAAAGCTTGGCATGACCCAGGTTTTTGATGAAGAAGGCACCGCCTATCCGGTCACTCTTCTCGAAGCCGGGCCATGTTTTGTTACCCAGGTCAGAACAACCCAAAATGACGGGTATTCTGCAATCCAATTGGGATACGAAGAAGTTAAAGACAAAAAGTTGACCGGCGGCGAGTTGGGTCATCTGCATAAAAAGAACCTTCCGGCTTTGCGCTTTATCAGAGAATTCCGCAGCAAGGAAGCGGATATCAAGGTTGGCGATGTTATGGATGTATCGCAATTTGAAATTGGCAAACGCGTGGATGTTATTGGCATAAGCAAAGGCAAGGGATTTGCCGGTGTGATGAAGCGCCATCATTTTAAAGGCGGCCCAATGACCCATGGCCAATCAGACAGAGCACGCGGACCTGGATCTAGCTCTTCTACAACAACACCGGGTCGGGTATTTCTCGGGAAACGAATGTCAGGACATATGGGAAGCCAGCGGGTTTCTTCCCAGAATGTTAAAGTGATACTCGTTGACATTGAAAAAAACCTTTTAGCAGTCAATGGATCTGTGCCCGGACCGCGCGGTGGTTTGGTGATGATTAAGGAAGCAAGGAAACAATAACAATCTAGCTGAGGTAGATTCCGGCTTTTGGAGTAAACGCATGAAAGTAGATATTGTCGATATCAATGGAAAAAAGGTAAAAGAGCTGCAGCTGCCCGCTTCGATTTTTGAAGCGCCGGTAAATGTTGATCTGATGCATCAGTCCTTTGTTCGCCAGATGGCGAATGCCCGCCTGGGTACCCACGAAACAAAAATTCGCAGTGAAGTCTCGGGTGGCGGAAAGAAACCATGGAATCAAAAAGGCACTGGCCGTGCCAGGCAGGGATCAACGCGTTCTGCACAGTGGGTTGGCGGCGGGAAGATCTTTACGCCCCATATGCGTGATTACTCGGTGAAGATGCCTTTGAAAATGCGCCGTGCTGCAATCCGCTCAGCATTATCAGTAAAGGCTTCAGAAAATGCAGTGATGGTTGTGGATAATTTTGGCATCCCTGAACCCAAATCAAAATTATTAGCTCAAGCGGTTAAGACACTTGTTGGCGATAAGCGGACCCTGGTAATTGTTCCAGAAAAAGAGTCAAAGATAAACGTATTTATTTCTGCCGAAAACATGGAAAATGTAAAAATTCTTTTGGCAAAATACTTGAACATTAGGGACTTATTTAACTTCGATCAATTGATCATAGATGCTGCATCGTTGGATATCATCGAATCATATCTTGATCCCGGAAAGGCAAAGTAATGACTACTGGATTTGATATTTTAAAAAGACCGTTAATTACTGAAAAAACGGCTTACCTATCCTCAAAACTAAATCAATATGCCTTTGCGGTACCGGTTGATGTGACCCGATCCCAGGTAAAAGATGCGGTAGAAAAAGCATTTGACGTAAAGGTATTAAGAGTCAATACGATAAATGTCATCGCAAAGATGAACCGCCGTGGGCGAAGTCGCCGCTTGGCTATCAGAAAATCTGCTTACAAAAAAGCAATTGTTACAGTCCGGCCTGAAGATAGAATTCCGGTCTTCGAGGGAGTTGAGCAATGAGCGTAAAGGTTTATAAGCCGACGACACCAGGTCAGAGGGGAATGACCGGTCATAGCTTTGAAGAAATTACTAAATCGAAGCCTGAAAAATCTTTATTGGTTTCACGATCAAATAAAGCAGGCCGAAATTCATATGGCCGTGTGACAATGCGGCATCGTGGTGGCGGAAGCCGCCAGATGGTGCGAATTGTAGACTTTAAAAGAATGAAATTAGGCATACCTGCAAAAGTTGCAGCAATTGAATATGATCCTAATCGATCTGCCCGACTTGCATTGCTTTATTACGCAGACGGCGTGAAAAATTACATCATCGCACCTCAAGGTCTGACAGTCGGAGACGTAGTTATGGCAGGAAAGGATGCGGAAATTAGACCAGGCAATTGCCTGCCAATTTCCAATATCCCCATGGGTACTCTGGTTCATAATATTGAATTAGAAGAGGGGCGCGGCGCTCAATTAGTCCGCTCGGCTGGCACATCCGCCCAATTAGTTGCAAAAGAAGGCGAATATGCCCAAATTCGTATGCCATCCGGTGAGGTTCGCCTTATCCGTCAGACCTGTTCAGCAGTAATTGGCCAAGTTGGTAACCTTGAGCATGGCCAGATAAAACTTGGCAAGGCAGGCCGAAAACGCCACAAGGGGATTCGCCCAACCGTTCGAGGCAGTGCAATGTCACCCCGTGACCACCCGCATGGTGGTGGTGAAGGACGCTCACCAATTGGTATGCCCGGTCCAAAATCACCTTGGGGCAAACCTACCTTGGGCTATAAAACGCGCACAAACAAAACAACTGAAAAATATATTGTGCGCCATCGCCAGAACGTAAAACGCAAGTAATGAATGGATTTACAGGAGCAGTAAGATGTCACGATCGCTAAAAAAGGTCCTTTCATCGAACCTAAGTTAATTAAAAAAATTGAGCAGATGAATGACAAGAATGAAAAAAAAGTCATTCGGACGTGGAGCCGGGCAAGCACCATATTTCCGCAAATGGTAGGTCATACAATTGCGGTTCATGATGGCCGGCGGCATGTTCCCATATATATTACCGAGAATATGGTTGGGCATAAATTAGGTGAATTTGCACCTACCCGGCATTTCCGCGGACATATGGGTGCAAAAGCAACAGCTGCGAAGGAATAAACCATGGCCATCGATGTTAGAGCAGAATTAAGCAATTGTCATGTATCGCCTCAGAAGGCGAGGCTTGTCTTGGATCTTATTCGTGGAAAAATGGCTGAAGATGCGATTTCCCGTTTGAAGTTCACAAACAAGAAATCCGCACTTCCTTTAAGCAAATTAATCGCATCCGCTGTGGCTAATGCGGAAAATAATTTCGGATTATCTGCTGCAAATCTTTACATCCATGAAATTACTGCAGACGCAGAACCCTTGAGAAAATGGAGAAGGTTTGGCGCAAGAGGACGGTTTAAACCGATTCTTAGAAGGTCATCCCACATCAAGGTGGTCTTACGCGAAAAAGCGTAAGCCTGGTCAGATAAGGTAAAAACAGGAGCAATTATATGGGTCGAAAAGTTCATCCTCTGGGAATGCGACTGGGAATCATTAAATCCTGGGAAGGAAAATGGTTTGCCGAAGGTCAGAATTATATCAACCAGCTTCACCAGGATATTGAAATTCATAGTCTGGTGCGTAAGTTGGGCGATAGGGCCGGAGTCTCACAAGTTGAAATTGAAAGATTTCCAGGAAAAATCCGCATTGTTGTCAACACGGCTAAACCAGGTATTTTGATTGGCCGAAAAGGCGAAACAGTGAAGATCCTGCGGAAAGGCCTGGAGGATTTAACTGCAAAAAAAATAGATCTGGAAATTCGTGAGATAAAGAATCCTGACTGCGATGCACTGCTGATCGCAGAAAATATTGCTTCGCAGATTGAAAGGCGCATCAGTTACCGACGCGCAATGAAGCGAGCCATCCAGCAAGCCATTCGCCAGGGTGCTCAGGGTGTGAAAATTCAGGTTGCAGGTCGATTAAACGGTGCAGAAATGTGCCGGACCATCTGGCTTCGTGAAGGTCGTGTACCTTTGCAAACTCTTCGCGCAGATATTGATTTTGCACGCGCGGAAGCTGCCACCACCTATGGAAAAATTGGTGTGAAAACCTGGGTTTATAAGGGTGAAATTTTACCTGGAACAGAAGAAGAAGTTCAAAAAACTGAAGGTGTTTACGTTAGCGAGTAAAGAGCCTTATTACTCGAAACGATAAGCCAAGAGGAAACGAATATGTTAATGCCAAAAAGAGTTAAATACCGCAAAGCATTCCGCGGCCGCAGAAAAGGCAAAGCTCTGCGCGGCGCTGAAATTAATTTTGGCGATTATGGATTGCAAGCGCTGGAACCCGCATGGATTACCGCCCGGCAGATTGAAGCAGCTCGACGGACGATTGTGCATGCGATGAAACGACATGGAAAAGTATGGGTACGCATATTTCCTGACCATCCTGTAACAAAAAGGGCGGCTGAATCACGCATGGGTAAGGGAAAAGGTGCAGTTGAATTCTATGCAGCGGTTGTAAAACCTGGACGCATGATGATTGAAATTAGCGGCCTGGATGCTGAAACGTCGCTGCATGCTTTGAAACAGGCTGCCTATAAATTCCCAATCCGCACCCGTGTGCTAAAGCGTGAAGATCTTGTAGGAGCCCAGATATGAAATCTTCTGAAATTAAACTTATGGGAATTGACGAGATCAAGTCAAAATTATTGGAAGCTCGCAATGAGTATATGACACTGAGATTTCAGGTTGTCAGCGGTCAATTGACAGATACCAGTAAACTGAAAACTGCCCGCCGGTTAATCTCGCGATATGAAACCTTTTTGCGAGAAAAACAAATGGCAGTAGATATGGAAGGTGCAGCATGAACACGAGGCGTAGATTAAAGGGTGTGGTTGTGAGTAACAAAATGCAAAAAACGGTAATTGTTGAAATTTCACGATCATTCCGTCATCCTCTTTATCAAAAAGTCATGCACACCGTTTCCAAAATGAAAGTGCATGATGAAATGGATTGCCAAGTTGGTGATTTGGTTGAAATTATTGAATCAAAACCAATTTCTCGTACTAAGCGCTGGATGGTAGAAAAAATTATTAGCAGGCAGGGAGCAGTTGAAGAGCTTCCGGAAGAAATAACTGCGCCGGTTGAGGGATAAATAAATGATTCAACATGAAACCAGATTAACAGTCGCTGATAACACAGGAGCACGGGAATTGCTTGTGATCCATGTTATGGGCGGATCAAGAAGGAAATTTGCCCATATTGGCGACATCATTGTTGGCACGGTAAAATCCGCCACACCTCAAGCTACTGTAAAAAAGAGCGAAATTGTCAAGGCAGTCATTGTAAGAACAGCCAAAGAATGGCGCCGCAAAGATGGCTCAACCATAAAATTTGATGATAACGCGGCAGTGATTCTTGGACCTGATGGCGAAAACCCGATCGGCTCTCGAATTTTTGGACCAGTCGCACGTGAACTTCGTGAAAAAGGTTTCATGAAGATTGTGTCACTTGCCCCGGAAGTTTTATAAAGGTTAATGCAGGAGTATCAAGCATGAAGATGCGAATTAAAAAGGGTGATCAGGTTGAAGTGATCACTGGAAAAGAAGAAAACAAAGGAAAACGTGGGGAAGTGATTAAAGTTTTACCTAAAGAGAATCGTGTTGTGGTGCAAGGTGTGAATTTGCTCACCAAACATCAAAAACAGGTTCAATCTGAAGGAAAAACCATCAATCCCGGGATTGTTAAATTGGAAGGGCCTTTCCATGCCTCCAATGTAATGGTTGTTTGCGGCAAATGCAATAAACCCACACGGATTGGCATGTCCCGTGAAGGTGATAAATCGGTTCGTGTTTGTAAAAAATGCGGAGGTCTGATCGATTAAATTCTCGATCATATTTGGGAGTAATAAATGAATGCATTGAAAGAACGATATAAAAAAGAAATTGTTCCAGCCCTCATGAAAGAGTTTGGTTTTAAGAACGTCATGCAGGTGCCTACCCTGGAAAAGATTACTGTGAATATTGGCATGGGCGAAGCGCTTGATACACCGAATTCTTTAGATGCCGCTGTCAAGGACCTTACCGCGATTACCGGGCAAAAGCCAGTGGTAGTAAAGGCAAAAAAGAGCATTGCAAACTTCAAGTTGCGTGAAGGGCGATTGATTGGGGTCAAGGTTACTTTGCGCGGCGAACGAATGTGGTCAATGTTAGACAGGCTTGTAAATATTGCGCTCCCGCGCGTGCGTGACTTCCGCGGTGTTTCACCCAAATCATTTGATGGAAGAGGAAATTACACGCTTGGAGTCCGTGAGCAATTGATTTTCCCCGAAATCAATTATGACCAGATAGACAAGATTCGCGGAATGGAATTTACTTTCGTAACCAGCGCAAAAAATGATGAGAAAGCATTGGCATTATTAAGGCATTTTGGAATGCCATTCAGGAAGGCTTAACTATGGCAAAAACATGCATGGAATATAGAGAAAAACGAAGACGGTTTCCCAATATGGTTCGCAACCGCTGCCAGATTTGTGGAAGGCCCAGAGGTTTTATTAGGAGATTCGGGGTTTGCCGTATCTGCTTTAGGGAACTCGCTTTAAGCGGTAAAGTCCCTGGTGTTACAAAGTCATCATGGTAAGAACCGATCCGGAGGTAATAAATGAGTATAAATGATCCTATTGCTGATATGCTGACTCGCATCCGGAATGGTGTGATGAGCAAGCAGACTTTCGTTGCGATTCCTAATTCAAAACTGAAAGTTGAAATTGCGCGCATATTGAAAGAGGAAGGTTTCATTGAAGATTATGAAACTGCTGAAGGAAGTGCTCCTTCTGAAGCGATGCTGCGTGTTCGCTTGAAATATGTTGGAGAACGCCGAACCAAGCGGCCTGTCATTACGGGCTTGCAGCGCGTCAGCCGACCTGGCCGGCGGATTTATTCGCATAAGAAAGAAATCCCGTGGGTGCTTTCCGGAATGGGTATCTCAATCTTGACTACCCCCAAGGGTGTCATGACTGGCCAAAAAGCCCGGAAATTGGGCGTTGGCGGTGAGATTCTTTGCAAAGTATGGTAAAGGCATCGAATAATACGGAGGTAATGTAGTGTCTCGAATAGGAAAATTACCCATCGCAATTCCTTCCGGTGTTCAGGTGGAATTGAATGGAAATCATGTGAAAGTTAAAGGGCCAAAAGGCGAGCTTGCACGCACTTTTTCCAATGAAATCGGAATTAAGCAGGAAGCAGAACAAATTTTGGTTTCCCGCAGTTCAGAGGAAAAGACCGTCAGAGCTTTGCATGGAACCACTCGCGCGGTACTTAGTAATATGGTCACTGGCGTAAGCACAGGATTCCAGAAAACACTCGAAATCCAGGGTGTAGGCTATAAGGCTGAGATGGATGGCAAAGTTTTGGTAATCAGTGCAGGTTTTTCTCATCCTGTCAGGGTTGAACCACCTGCCGGAATTGAATTTGATGTTACCGAAAAGAACCGCTTTATTGTGATCATGGGTTCGAATAAAGAGGATGTTGGGCAAGTTTCAGCCGATATTCGAAAAATTCGACCCCCTGAGCCATATAAAGGCAAAGGGATTCGATATCTTGGAGAGAGAGTTCGTCGAAAAGCTGGCAAGACTGCTACTTCGAGCGGCGGATAATAGAAGGTTATTAAAATGGCAAATAAATCAAGAAATCAAGCAAGATTACATAGACATCAGAGAGTGCGAAAGAAAGTTTTTGGCACTCCCGATAAACCTCGCCTTTGTGTTTTTCGAAGCCTGACAGGCATTTATGCCCAGATCATTGATGATGAAAAAGGTTTTACTCTGGTCTCTTCATCAAATCTTGATCCGGAATTAAAGAAAGCAACTGACAAGATGAAAAAGATAGAACAGGCGGCTGCTGTCGGAAAACTTTTGGGTGAGCGAGCATTGACCAATAAGATCAAGACAGTGGTATTTGACCGTGGCGGATTTCAATATCGAGGCCGAATCAAAGCTTTGGCCGATGCTGCCCGTGAAGCAGGTTTGCAATTCTAAAGCAGGTGAATATGGAAAAAAAAGAATCAATGAATAAACGTGCATACCAGCCCGAAGAAAAAGAATTCGATGAACGGGTAATTGATATTGCCCGAGTATCGAAAGTTGTCAAGGGCGGGCGCCTGTTCCATTTCCGTGTCACCATGATTGCAGGTGACAATAACGGTCGTGTGGGGATGGGTATCGGTAAAGCTGGTACTGTCACTGACGCGATCGCAAAAGCGACCAAAAGGGCGCATAGCAATATGAAGAAAGTTTCCCTCTACGGCACCACCATTCCGCATGAGATTATCACCAAAGTTGCCGGTGCACAGGTTTTGTTAAAACCCGCTTCTCAAGGAACAGGTGTTATTGCCGGCAGTGGTGTTCGCGCAGTTGTTGAAGCTGCCGGAATCCATGATATCCTCACCAAGTCGTTGGGTAGCGCGAATGTGCTGAATATTGTCAAAGCGACTTTTAAAGCTCTTGAGCAATTAAAAACACCAGACGAAATTGCTGAAATGCGCGGAAAACCGGCGAATGAATTATTGCCATTCTGGGACCGGAGGAAAAATGGCTAAGAAAGAAAAGAAAATAAAAATTACGCTCGTTCGCAGCCCAATCGGCAATACTGAACGGCACCGTGCCACAGTTCGAGCCATTGGATTGCATCGCGTTGGACAAACTGTTGAGCAAACTGACACGCTTTCTTTACGTGGAATGCTCGCAAAAGTAAACCACCTCGTAAAAATTGAAGAAGTACAGGATCAGCCATGAAGTTAAACGATTTACGCCCCAATGCGGGTTCAAAAACAAAGAAGAAGCGTATCAGCCGTGGTATCGCGGCAGGTCAAGGCAAGACTGGCGGACGCGGAACGAAAGGGCAGCACTCACGTGCTGGCTTTGGTGGTCACCTTTATCGCCAGGGCGGTAATTTGCCCTTCTATCGCCGCTTACCATTCATTCGCGGTGAAGGCTTTACTCCTGTTAATCGGGTTGAATACAATGTCATCAATGTCGGAAAATTGAATGATTTCAAAGCTGGGACTGAAATTTCACCTGATGTATTTGCTGAAAAAGGTATGCTTCATCAAAAGCGAAATCCGGTGGCTATTCTTGGCGGCGGTGAAATAACCAAAGCTTTGACAGTGAAAGCGCATCGTTTTACCCAAAGCGCAAAAGCGAAAATTGAAGCCGCAGGCGGCAAAGCAGAATTAATTGAGAAGTGATGCTGTGATGATTCATAAGGAGACCAGGTCATGAAGCGATCCGCATGGCGGTATCTATGGACATCCGTGGATATCCGCAAGAAATTATTAATTACATTGGCGCTGCTAATTCTATATCGCTTGGCAGCCAATATCCCCGTACCTGGAATTAACCGCGCTGTAATTGCTGGAATCTTTCAGCAGCAAGGCCCTGCCAGCAGTCTTTTAGGCGTTTTTGACCTTTTATCAGGTGGAACATTATCCAACTTTTCAATTCTGGCGATGGGCGTTTATCCTTACATTACTGCCCAAATTATCATCCAGCTGCTAATCCCGATTATTCCTTCATTAGAGCGCAGGATGAAAGAGAATCCCCGCGAAGGCCGCAAACTCATGGAAAAATGGACGGTCTTTTTGACTATTCCCATGGCAGCCTTATCCGCAATCGGTCAAATTCAGTTATTCAATCAATTGGCCTCTGGCAGTTCGATCCTGCATTATCAATTTGGATTTACCGGCGCCAATTTGCTGCCTACATTGACAACGCTCATCAGTATGATTGGCGGAACAATGATGGCTATTTGGCTGGGTGAATTGATCTCGGAATACGGCATCCCCAACCAGGGCCTTTCCCTGATTATTTTTGCCGGTATTGTTTCCAGAATCCCTGCTAACCTCTATAGCCTGATCGTTTCCGGCCAATCAGTTGTGCTCTTGTTTGGTTTGATGGCAGTTGTGCTTGGATTGACAATTTTTGCCATCATTATTGTCCAGCAAGGCCGCAGGAATGTACCTGTGCTTTTCCCGGGGCGCAGAATGGGCAACCGCATGTCAATGCCGGTTAAGTCGAACTTGCCATTGATGGTAAACCTGGCAGGCATGATCCCGCTGATTTTCGCACAGACCATTCTTTCATTACCCGGGATTATTGCTCAATTCTTTATCAATTCGAAGACAGCTTGGTTGGCAAAATTTGCAGGTTGGCTGCAGACCACATTCAATCCAAACAGCATCTGGTATATTGTCACGTTTTTTGCTTTCGTGCTTATGCTGACCTTTTTCTATACCGAAGTCCTTTTCGAACAACAGAACTATGGTGATAACCTTAAGAGGCAGGGGGCTCAAATTCCGGGAGTTGTTCGAGGCGCTCCGACCCAGAATTACTTGAATAAAGTACAGCGGCGCATCACACTGGTAGGCGCTTTATTTCTGGCAATTGTGGCCACACTCCCATATGTTTTTAAAATCGCTTTGCCAGCCAGCATAGGTGCAGGACTATTCCTCGTATCCGCATCGGGTTTGATCATCGTGGTGGGTGTTGTTCGGGATACATTCAATATCATCGAAACCGAACTCAAATTGCATGGTTATGATGAGAGTTTGATTAAGGGTTAATCCAGAGATGCCGCGATTCTATGTACTTTTAGGCCCCCCGGGCGCAGGTAAAGGCACTCAAGCTGCGATCATAGCCGAGAGATGCGGCATCCCTCATATTTCTTCGGGGAATATTTTTAGGGAAAACCTTCAGAATAATACTGAATTGGGAAGACAAGCCCGGGTCTATATGGACAAAGGGGAATTGGTTCCGGACGAATTAACAATTGGGATGGTGGAAAATCGCCTTTCACAGCCTGATTGTAAAGAAGGCGCACTATTGGATGGGTACCCGCGCACCCCGACGCAAGCCCAGGCGCTTAACGAGTTCCTGAATAAGAGCGGAAACAAAATAAATGCTGTCCCATTTATTAACGTTTCTTCTGAAGAATTAATTGAAAGATTGAGTGGGCGCTGGATTTGTAAAACGGAAGGCCATGTTTATCACCTTGTGAATAAACCTCCGAAGCAGAAAGAAATTTGTGATATCGATGGTTCTGCTTTGTATCAACGCGAAGATGATAAGCGTGAAACTGTTGAACAGCGGATTAAAGTCTATATTGAACAAACCGCCCCTCTCATCTCCTTCTATAAAAATGAAGGGTTGTTATATGAATTGGATGGGGCTCTTCCCATCGAAAAGGTTACTGACAAATTAATGGAAATCGTCAAGTGCTGATGAGTTGGACGATATGATAATAATTTGTTATAATAAAAAATTTGCGGCTGCAGTAATAAGAACAGGAGAAAGTAAATGAAAGTTTCACCATCTATCCGCAAACGATGCGCAAAATGTAAAATTGTAAAACGCAAAGGTGTTCTTTTCGTTATCTGTGAGAATCCTAAACATAAACAAAGACAGGGATAAAGAGTATGGCAAGAATTGAAGGCGTCGACTTACCGCGCAACAAGCGAATTGAAATTGGATTGACCTATATTTATGGGATTGGATCTACCCGCGCGCATGAAATTTTATCCGCGACGGAAGTAAATCCAGATATCCGGGTAAAAGACCTGACAGAAACCGATGTCAGCGCTTTGCGCGATTTTATTACCAAGAGCTATAAAGTTGAAGGCGATCTTCGCCGGGATGTTCAGATGAATATCAAGCGCTTGGTTGAAATTGGTTGTTATCGAGGCATGCGTCATCGCAGAAGCCTGCCTGTGCATGGCCAGAGAACAAAAACCAATGCCCGTACGCGAAAAGGACCCAAACATACTGTTGCGGGTCGTGGACGCCGACGCGGCGCTGCCAAATAATTATTAGAACTTATTAAGGTTTAAAGGTTAAGAGGTCAAATGGCTCAAAGTACAAAACCTGCGGCTCGCCGAACATCTGCCAGCCGAAAAACAAAACGAACGATATCTTCTGCACAAGTGCATATATTCGCTTCCTTTAACAATACAATTATTACCGTTACTGATCAGCAGGGAAACACCGTTAATTGGACCAGTTCCGGTTCGGTCGGTTTTCATGGATCCCGCAAAAGCACTCCTTTTGCTGCCCGCCTGGCAGCTGAAGAAGCAATGAAAAACGCTGCTTCAATGGGAATTCAGGAAATTGATATTTTGATTAAAGGACCTGGTCCTGGTCGAGAATCAGCGATTCGCGCGATTCAATCGAAAGGGATGAAGATCCGTTCCATTGCTGACATAACACCCATTCCACATAACGGATGCCGGCCGCCCAAGAAGCGCCGTGTGTAGAAATTCAGGAGAATTATTAAATGGCAAGATATACTGATTCAGTTTGCAAATTATGCCGGCGTGAAGGCGAAAAGTTATTCTTAAAAGGTGAGCGATGTTTTACACCTAAATGTGCTTTTGAACGCAGGCCTTACGCTCCCGGTCAGCATGGAAAAACTGCCCAGGGCGCAAATAAGAGGACTTCTGATTATGCCAAACAGCTGCGGGCAAAGCAAAAAGCGCGCCGCGTTTATGGCATTCTTGAAACTCAATTTCGTCGCTATTTTGGTATGGCGATTAAAGTGCCTGGCGTTACAGGCTTGACAATGCTGCAGATTTTGGAGACAAGGCTTGATAATATTGTCTTCCGGCTTGGTTACACTGCCAACCGCGCGCAGGCACGCCAAATTGTCAATCATGGTCACTTTATGGTGAATGGCAAGAAAACCAACATTCCATCTGCGGTTCTTAAAGCTGGTGATGTTATTACCGTACGTGAAGAATCCAAGAAAAATGGTTTCTTTATGGATATTGTGCAGACTTCGGAAAAAACAAACGCTGCCATGTGGCTTGAACGAGATCTTAAGAATCTAAGCGCCAGAGTACTCCGTCTTCCGGAACGCGGCGAAATTGATGGAAATCTAAACGAACAGCTCATCGTCGAGTATTATTCAAGGTAATACAGAAAGATTGGATGAAAAAGATTGGCTTAAAAAAAGAGAGGGTGACTGTGGCTCAAAGTAGTATGGTTACACCAACTTTAGAACGAAAAGATGAAGCCAGGAATTACGCAAAGTTTGTCGTAGGTCCCTTGGAACAAGGGTATGGCGTGACTTTAGGTAATTCCCTGCGCAGAGTGCTGCTTTCGTCACTTGATGGCGCCGCAATTACATCCATGCGTATTTCTGACACGCTGCATGAATTCAGTGATATTCCAGGTGTGCGTGAAGATGTCCTTCAGGTGATGCTTCAGGTCAAGCTGATCAGAGTATTAATGCATGAAGGAGAAATTTCGCATATGCATTTGGATGTCAGCGGTGAAGGCGTTGTAACTGCAGCAGATATCCAAATGACTTCGGAACTTGAAATAGTGAATCCGGAATTATATTTATTCACAGTGGATGATGCAAAAACCAAACTCAGCATTGACTTTACGGTTGAACGTGGAAGAGGTTATTTGCCTTCAAACGAAAGAGTAGACAGTTTTCCCATTGGTGAACTTCCGATTGATGCGATTTTCAGTCCGGTGAAACGGGTCAATTTTGATGTTAGCAATGCCCGGGTTGGACAAAGCACGAATTATGACAGCCTCGAATTGGAAATTTGGACGGACGGAACCAAATCACCTGAGAAATGCCTGGCTCAGGCGGGCAGAATTATTATAGATCAATTCAAGCTTATCGCCGGTGTCAAGGAAGAATTCCTGGAAATTACTGAAGAACCAAAGGAAGCTGCAAAACAAGTAACAAGCGAAAATGCAGATATGCCCATTGAAAACCTGGACCTTTCCGTTCGCGTTTTCAATTCTCTCAAACGTACAGGTGTCACCACTGTTGGTGATGTAATTGAGCTTCTTGGTAAAGGGGAAGAAGCTGTGATGTCCATCAGGAATTTTGGAGAAAAGAGCCTGGATGAACTGCGTGAAAAAATGCAGGAAAAGGGATATCTGAAAATTGAAGATCAAGAGGATGAAGCGGAGTAAGTGAAATGCGCCATAGAATATCAGGATATCAATTAAACCGGAATACGGCCACGCGAAATGCTCTCAGGCGCAGCCTGATCATAAGTCTGTTTGCCAACAATCGGATTAAAACAACGTTTGCCAAAGCAAGTGCAATCCGGGGTGATGCAGAAAAATTGATCACTCTGGCAAAAAACAGCGCTAAAGGCACAGAGATTGAAAAGGTAAATGCACGCCGATTAGCTGCAACAAAATTGGCAAATGCAGAAGCGATTAAAAAACTTTTTGATGAAGTTGCACCCAAATTTGAAAATCGCAACGGTGGATACACACGAATGTTGAAGCTTGGCCCGCGCGTTGGCGATTCAGCAGAAATGGTTCTGCTGGAGCTTGTAGAAGAATAATCCTGCCGGATTTACCGGTTGGAATGGCACCTTACCAAGTAACTATTGCATACGACGGCACTGATTTCTTCGGATATCAGCGCCAAAAAAACCGCAGGACAGTTCAGGGCGAGATTGAAAAATCCCTGAATAGTTTAGGCTGGAAGGGACAAACGATCTTTTCTTCTGGCCGGACAGATACTGGCGTACATGCGGAAGGTCAGGTTATCAGTTTTGACCTCAACTGGAATCACAGCGAAAATAAATTATTGTGCGCATTAAACAGCACCTTCCCAGTTGATATTGCAGCACAAAAAGTAAGCATTGCTCCGATTGGCTTCCACCCCAGATATTCTGCGAAATCAAGGCAATATCGATATCAGATAATTTTTGCACCGCAAAGGCAGCCAATAATTGATCGATATTTTTGGAGAATATGGCCGAAGCCGAATGAGTATCTCATGAAAAATGGTACAGAAGCAATTATCGGAACTCATGATTTCTCTGCATTCGGGAGACCTCCAAAAAAAGGTGGTTCTACCATAAGGACTGTAACATCGTGCGGATGGAAAAATTTGGAAGGCGGTAAGGCGTATTTTCATATTAGTGCGGAATCATTTTTATATCATATGGTTCGAAAGATTGTTTTTCTTCTGGTGCAGGTTGGCCAGGGCAAGATTAGTGCAATAGACCTTGTTGAGAATTTGAACACGAAAAAGGAATTGCCGGCAGGAATTGCACCTGCAAATGGGTTATTCCTTGAAAAAGTAATTTACTAGAAAAATTGATGGAGTACGTGATAGTGGATAAAACATTTGTAAATAAAGGTCAAACAGAATTAAAGTGGGTGCTGGTTGATGTGGCAGGCGAAAGGCTTGGACGTATTTCTACTCATATCGCTCACATCCTGATGGGCAAGGATAAACCTAACTACGCACCTGGTGTAACGATGGGTGACGGAGTGGTGGTCATTAATGCCAAAAAGGTAGAAGTAAATGCTACTCGTGAAAAAGAAAAAATTTATTATCGGCATTCAAATTATCCCAGTGGTTTAAAGGCAGTGCCTTATCCAAAGATGCATGAAGCACACCCGGAAAGAATTATTGAAATTGCTGTAAAGGGAATGCTCCCGCATAACAGTTATGGCAGGGAACTTTTAAGACGATTAAAAGTCTATGCCGGTGCTGAGCACCCACACAAGGGGCAAAATCCCGAAAAGAAAGCTTTAAAGCAGGAGTAATAACGCATGACCATACAATATTATGAAGGAATTGGACGCCGAAAAGAAAGCACCGCCCGCGTGCGCATAATGCAGGGCGAGGGCAAATTTATTGTCAACGATAAAAATCTGGAAGAATATTTCACCCGATTGGGTGATTCATCCGCGATTTTGGACCCTTTTGAAAGCACCGGTGAAAACCGCCAGCAATATGATGTCACTGTATTGGTAAATGGCGGCGGCGTGACCGGACAGACCACTGCAGTACAGTTAGGTTTGGCTCGCGCATTCGCCAAGTTGAATCCTGACTATACATCAGCTCTTCGCAAGAATGGCCTGTTAACCCGAGACCCGCGTGTCAAGGAACGCAAGAAACCAGGTCTAAAACGCGCCAGAAAAGCGCCAACCTATACCAAGCGTTAAATCATCTGATGATGAAATAAATTAAAGACTACCCACCTCTAAAAAGGGTGGGTAGTATAATTTTTCGGCATATTCCTTGACAAAAGGCCATTATGAAATTTGAACAATGCTCAAGAGTATTAAAATATCTCAAGTTTGATGAGAACAACAATATTGTTTTTATAAATGGCAGTCAACTCGCAGATAAATATGCTTTGCTCCACTCACCGGATGAATTTGCGCTATATGAATTTGACAAGGGACAATTGACAGAGAGGAAATTCGTTAAACTTGTTAAAGCCGCTTATCAAGATCCATATCAAGTCACTCAAATATTAATAAAAAGCGATAATTCCCTCGAGACCATTGTTCAGGAAGTCAGCAGGTTGTCAGTTGAGTACTTGAAGAAATTGGGCGGATATGTTTATTTTCCGCCAATTGAAAACCAGACTTCTTTGATAAGTTTTATCAACTTGATTGCTCATCTGCGGGCGCCGGATGGCTGCCCTTGGGATAGAAAGCAAACTCTGCTGACGCTGCGGACAAATTTATTGGAGGAAGCTCACGAAGTGCTTGAGGCAATTGACCATGAAGATATGGAAAGCCTTGAAGAAGAATTGGGCGATCTCTTGCTTCAAATAGTCCTCCAGGCACAAATTGCCTCTGAGGGGGATGAATTCAATCTTTATAAGGTTATCAATGGAATCTTCAAAAAAATTGTTTTCCGCCATCCGCACGTGTTTGGTGATGTTGAAGTAGATGGTGTCAAAGGTGTTTTGCAGAACTGGGAAAAATGGAAAGCTGAAGAACGGTTGAAAAAGAGCAAGCCTGAAAATGCAAGCATCCTCGCTTCGGTTCCCAAGAATTTACCCTCGTTAGCGCTCGCACAGAAATACCAGGAACGTGCGGCCCGGGTAGGTTTTGACTGGCCTGACATTTCGCCGGTGATTGAAAAAATTGATGAAGAAATATTGGAGATTAAAAATGCGGCAGATAAACCTTCACTTGAAAGAGAATTGGGTGATCTGCTTTTTGCCGCGGTTAATTTAATTCGCTGGCACGGTTTTGACGCGGAAAGCACACTCAGGCAGATGAATCAACGCTTCTTTAAGCCGCTTCAATTTCATTGAAGAAGAAGTAACACGGATGGGCCGCCAAATGACTGACCTCTCATTAGCAGAGTTAGACACTATCTGGGAACAGGCCAAACAAGCAGAAGCTATAAAGGTTCAAACCGTGCGGTAAAGTGCCTCAGTAATTCCGGCGCATAGGTTATGCGATAACCGCGATATGACTCCCGCTTTTCCCATATTTCTTTTAAAATATCCACCACATAGTCCAAATGGCTTTGCGTGTAGACCCGCCTGGGTAAAGCCAGCCTGACAAGTTCAAGCTTGGGATAGACTATTTCACCGGAATCCGGATCTTTGCAGGCAAACATTACTGAACCAATCTCGACCCCCCGGATGCCTCCCTCCAAATATAAAGCGGCAGTCAAGGCTTGGCCGGGAAACTCCTTTTGAGGGATTTGAGGTAAAAGCGTGCCTGCATCGAGATAAACCGCGTGACCGCCGGCTGGTTCAATAATCGGTATGCCGATTTCTCTAATTTTTCCGGCGAAATAAGCTGTTTGTTTGAGCCGGTAGTCAAGGTAATCCTCATTTAAACCTTCATAAAGCCCGGTGGAAAGCGCCTCAAGATCCCTGCCAGCCAATCCGCCGTATGTTGGAAAGCCTTCCCTCAAAATTAACTCATTACAAACCTTCTGATATAAATTCTCATCACGCATCGCAAGGAAGCCGCCAATGTTAACTATGGCGTCTTTTTTGGAGCTCATCCAGGCGCCATCTGCCAGGGAAAAGATTTCTCGTGCAATTTCCAGGGTAGATTTGTCTTCATAGCCGGGTTCGCGCAGTTTAATAAAATAACAGTTTTCGGCGTAGCGGCACGCGTCTATAAAAAAGGGAATTTTGTATTGATGATAGATTGAAGCAACCGCTTTAATATTTTTTATCGAGACCGGCTGGCCGCCGCCTGCGTTATTGGTAATTGTGATGCAACCAAAAGGGATGTTTTCATGTCCTGTTTCCAGGATCCATTTTTCGAGTTTATCCACATCCATATTACCTTTAAACGGGATGGCAGCAGAAATGTTAAATGCTTCATCATTTACCAGGTTTACTGGCCGGCCGCCGCGCGCGCGAAAATTCGCTTCGGTGGTATCAAAATGCATGTTGGAAGGAATATATGAATCTTTGGTAACCATAATAGCAGCCAGGATATTCTCGGCCGCTCGTCCTTGATGCGTTGGAACAAAAAACTCAAATCCAAAAATATCCTGGATTGTTTCCTTAAGGCGATAAAAGGAACGTGCACCCGCGTAAGACTCATCACCCACCATGATAGATGCCCATTGCGCCTGACTCATTGCCCCTGTACCCGAATCGGTCAACAGGTCGATAAAAACATCTTTTGCCGGAATGGAAAAAAGGTTAAACCGGCTTCAGTCATCGCCTGCTTACGTTTCTCCGGCGATTGCAGGCTGATAGGTTCGACCATCTTAATGCGAAAAGGTTCAGCGGGGTGTTTGAGCATATTCAATATCCTCCATAAGGTTTGGATATTAGTTTATCATTGAAGGCAAACAGCGAAACCTAAAAGAGGATTTATTAAGGTTCCGATAAATGAAGCAAATACCCAAAGTTGTATTTCTTATCTTGTTTATCACAGGAATGGGATTGTTATTATGGACAATTCTCCCACTTGGCAGGCAGGATGAGGAATTCTCAATGAAATCGAATTATTCATTATTCCCTGACGAACCGGAATGCGGCTCATTTCAGGATTTGCTTGATGCTAATTTTCTTGTGAGTTATTCCAAAACGATACGCTATTATGAATCAGACGATATAACCGTAGCAATTGAAAAACCAAATTCTATTGCAACAGAAGTCAACATTAGCGATGAAATTGATTTATGCAAAATATCAATGGAAGTATGGATTGAAGGCAAAGACATGCTCATCGAACCTGGCAGCAGGATCATCGAAAGCATACACGAAACAAAAAATCACACCTTTAATTTTGAAGTAACGCCTTTAACAAAATTTACAAATAAGGGGACAATCTGGATTTACACGATTTTCCCAAATGGAGAAAAAAGATTAGAGCGGATCCCTTTGTTCGCAATCCCATTTTCCATTCGCGTTATTTCAATCATGGGAATTTCCCCAAATGTGGTCAGAATATTCGCATTTTCAATCATGCTGCTGTCAGTATTCTTTTTATGGTTGCACATGGATATGGTTAAAAATCGTAAATGATATAATCTCCACCTATGAACACCAAACCAAAAAATATCACACAGAAGCAGCAGGACCAGCTCAATAAAAAATTAGCACCGGTCTATAGGAACATTGGCGGTTTAACCTTTGCGATTGGATTAATCGCACTATTAGCCGGTTTAAGGATTGACCGGGTTTATGGAACGCAGCCAATTTTTACTTTGGCGTTTGTTGCCGTCAGTGTTCCATTGGTTTTATTTATTAATTCCCGGGTTCTTCGTAAAGCAATCGCCAAGACAATTTCCGAATTTGAACAAGAGAAATCCAGTAATAAATAATTCAGAATACTGATATGCTTTTAACTGAATTGCTTTCACAATCTGGTCAATTTTCAATTGATTTCTCAAGAATCCCAACGGTTGAAATTACGGGCATAGAATCTGATTCCAGAAAAATCAAGGAAGGAGACTTATTTGTTGCGCTGGAGGGCGGATCAATAGATGGCCATAACTATATTGATGCTGCGATAAACAACGGCGCAGCCGCAGTGGTAGGGCGCAAATCCATCAGCGAAACAAGCTGCCCCTATTATCAAATTGATAATCCGAGAAAGTCACTGGCATACCTGTCAGCCGCTTTTTATGGTTTTCCAGCACGCAAACTGACGATGATTGGCGTAACCGGGACCGATGGAAAAACAACCACGGTTAACCAAATATATAATATTCTGCTTACATGCGGTATACGGGCGGGCATGATCTCCACCGTAAATGCGGTGATAGGCGCCGAAATGATTGATACCGGTTTTCATGTCACAACACCTGACGCAGTGACCATTCAAGGTCTATTAAAGAAAATGGTTGATCAGGGCATTACGCATGTTGTATTGGAAACAACTTCCCATGGTCTGGAACAATTCAGGGTACATGCGTGCGAATTTGATATCGCGGTGGTAACCAACATCACCCACGAACACCTGGATTACCATGGAAATTATGATGGATATTTTGACGCAAAATTCAAGTTGATTGATGAGTTGACCAAAACTGCAGAAAAAAAGAACGGTATTCAACGAAGTGTAATTTTCAACCGCGATGATAATTCTTTTCAAAGAATTCAGGAACGATTGAAGCGTGAACCTTATCATCATTTATCTACAATCAATTACGGCTTGTCAGATGAAGCCTCAATCAGCGCGCAAAACATTGAAACTCAGCCTGGAAAATTAAGTTTTGATCTCAAGTTATTTGGACAATCCTATCGGGTTGTATCACCATTGACTGGGGCCTATAATGCCCACAATATCCTGGCCGCCATTTCAGCCACAGTCCTTGGATTGAATTTGAATATTGATTGCGCTTTGGATGGAATTCGGACATTGGCAAGTGTTCCCGGGCGAATGGAACTGATAGCCATGGGGCAGGATTTTATGGCGATCGTGGATTTTGCGCATACGCCTAATGCTCTAAAAGTAGCTCTGCAAACCGCCAGGCAACTGACTGCCGGGCAGGTAATAGCAGTATTTGGCTCCGCCGGACTGAGAGATAAGGAAAAACGCCGCATGATGGCAGAGATATCAATAAAGCATGCTGATATCACGATACTTACTGCTGAAGATCCACGCACAGAAAGTTTGACATCAATCCTGGCCGAAATGGCGGATGAAGCGGAGAAGAATGGGGGCAGGGCAGGCAAGAATTTCTTCGCCATTGAAGATCGGGGTGAAGCAATTCGTAAAGCTGTATCCGTGGCAAAAAAAGATGATGTTGTTATTGCCTGTGGCAAGGGACACGAACAATCGATGTGCTTTGGTGAAACTGAATACCTCTGGGATGATCGCACGGCCATGCGAGCAGCTTTGTCAGAGACAGCTGAGAGTTGCTGGGCCGGAAATGCCCTGGCTTCCTACCCAGAAAAAGAAAAACCGGTGAACTAAAGAGTCCACCGGTTTTGATTAAATTATTGGTTTGATCTCGGACGACTATGGCTTTGACCGCCGCGCCGATTTCCTGAACTGCTGCGCCCGCCGCCAGAGCTTTTGCGATTAGCACTATCATGCTCTTGTGCTTCTTCAACAGTCCAGCCTTCCAGGACTGCCTGGCGGGAAAGGCGGATTTTGCCAGCCGGATCGATGCCTGTGATCATGACAGTCAATTCTTCTCCGAGTTGGGCAATATCTTCCACTTTATTGACCCGTTCAGTGTCAAGCTGTGAAATATGAACCATGCCGTCGGTGCCGGGCATAATTTCAACAAAGGCTCCAAAATCAGTGGTGCGGACAACTTTGCCAGTATAAATCCTGCCGAGAACCGGGCTTTCGGTAAGTTGTTCAATTCTTTCGCGGGCTTTTTCTTCATTTACTTTTTCGACTGCTGCAATATAAACTGTGCCATCCTCAGCAATATCAATTTGTGTGCCGGTTTCTTCCTGAAGCGCGCGGATCATTTTACCGCCTGGTCCAATGACGGCGCCTATTTTATCAACCGGGATATGCATTGTGACGATTCTGGGAACAAATTCCTTTAATTCGGCACGAGGTTCTGCGATTACATCTTTGATTTTGGAAAGGATTGCGAAGCGAGCTACTTTGGCCTGAGCCAGAGCTTCTTCCATAATTTTAGGAGTAATCCCTTTAATTTTGATGTCCATCTGCAGGGCTGTAATGCCAGCTTCAGTTCCAGCAACTTTAAAATCCATATCGCCCAGGTGATCTTCCAGGCCCTGGATATCGGTTAAAACTGCGTAATCATCACCTTCCTTAATCAAACCCATTGCAATGCCGGCAACCGGAGCTTTAATGGGCACACCGGTATCCATCAAGGCAAGTGTTGATCCGCAAACCGAAGCCATTGAAGTGGAGCCGTTGGATGACATCACTTCAGAAACCAAACGCATGGTGTAGGGGAAATCTTTTTCATCGGGTAAGACCGGAACAAGTGCGCGTTCTGCCAGGGCGCCATGCCCAATTTCTCGGCGAGATCGGAAAGTTCGGCCTACCTCACCGGTGGAGAAGGGTGGAAAATTGTAATGGTGCATATAGTGTTTGCTATCTTCAGGTGAAAGCGTGTCAAGTTCCTGTGCTTCTTTGGGTGTTCCCAATGTTGCCAGTGTCAGAACCTGGGTTTCACCGCGGGTAAATAAGCCAGAACCGTGTGCGCGCGGGCTGGTGCCGATTTCACACCAAATCTCGCGGATGTCTGAGGTGCCACGCCCATCAGGCCGTTTGCCATCTTTTAAAATCCTTGATCGGACAATTTTCTTAAAAGCCAGGTCAAACGCTTCACGAACGGGATTCTTTAATTCTTCATTTTCCGCCGCCATTTCAACCAGGATTTCATCCCGAAGTGTATTCAGGTTTTCATCCAATTCGGCTTTGGTGTGCGGTTGATCCAACATGGTCGTAAACTGAGCGCTTGAGCGCTGAAACACTTTTTCGATCACGCCTTCATCCAGGTGCTTAATTTCAATTTCTCGTTTTGGCTTGCCAACTTCAGCAGCCATTTTATCCAAAACGTCAATCGTCGGCTGGATAGACTTATGCGCGAATGCGAGTGCTTCGACCATGACATCTTCATTGATTTCATCAGACCCGCATTCAACCATGAGAATTGCATCACGGGTTCCCGCGACTCGCAGATCAAGATCGGATTCGGCAATTTGCTGGTATGTGGGATTGGCGATTAATTCATTGTTGATCCTGCCAACACGGACTGCCCCGATCGGCCCTCCCCAAGGGATATCCGAAATAATCATTGCTGCTGAGGCTGCATTCACTGCCAGAATATCCAGCGGATTTTCTTTGTCTGATGATAAAGTCAGAATCATCACTTGGACTTCGTTGCGCATATCCTTATCAAACAACGGGCGCAGGGGGCGGTCGGTTAATCGAGCGACCAAAACAGCTTCGTCACCCGGGCGGCCTTCACGCCGGAAAAAGGAACCCGGAATTCTGCCGCCTGCATACAGGCGTTCTTCATATTCCACACTCAGCGGGAAAAAATCAATCCCCTCGCGGACGCCGCCCATGGTAGCGGATGCGAACACCATTGTGTCGCCAACTTGCGCCGTGACTGCGCCGCCTGCCTGACCAGCCAGCTTGCCGGTTTCAAAAATGATGGTTTGACTGCCAAAGGCAGCCGTAAATTGCTTTCCTTGCGGTTTCATATAACCTCTTTCTTCCCCTTGAGGTTAGGGACTGAAAGATGATGAAGACAATTTCTTAATCATTTTTCAATTCCCAACCCGGGGATGCCAAAATATATTTTGTCTTTAAACAAGCGGATGGATTATTTCAATCCATCTGCCAGTTTTCAACCGATTCATTTACTTCTCAGGTTCAGTTTCTTTACCACTGCCTGGTAGCGGTCAGGGTTTTTTCCTCGCAAATAGGTGAGGAATCGCCTGCGCTGGCCAACCAGTTTCAATAAACCGCGCCTGGATGATTCATCATGCTTGTGAATCTTTAAATGTTCGGTAAGCTGCTCAATTCTTTTTGTGAGCATCGCGACCTGCACTTCTGCAGATCCTGTGTCCGTTGTGTGGACACGAAAACCTTCGATGATGGTGCCTTTTTCTTCTTTTGTTAATGACATGACGCTGCTTTCTCCTTCAATAAAATTAGCAAGTCTCCTCACCCAAAGCCGAAGCCTCAAGAGGGACTAGTCAGACTTGATATTATACCAGAAGTGGTTTAATTGGTGAATAAAACCCTGCGGATTTCACGCCTGAAAATATGTGTCAAACAATGGCAGACACTTTCTCACATACTTCAAAACACCCTCATCAGGAAAAAGCTCACCTGTCATGATTAGAAATGAGGCAGTTTCGGCTTCAGATAATTGAATGAGTGATTGGATTACGCCTGTCAGTTCTTTTTGAATCGTTAATTGCGGCTTACGAAGAAGAGGCGTGAGAATGCTAAAAATTGCGGGTAAATTCTGATAGGTATGCAATAAAGTTCTTTTCAATGACTGCAAACCCAATTTGATTGTCTGCGTATCATTGGAATCCAGCCAGGATTTAATAATCTCCAGCCATTTCTTGCTCTGTGATAACTCGGGTTTTGATTCAATCGATGCCAATAAATCTTTTGTTAAAACTTCTTCAAGATCTACTGTCATCCAGGACTTAACTTTTTGGAAAAAATTGTTCTCGTATTGATTATCCAGATTTGAAATCATCACAATTGCAGTTATTTTTAACTCGTGAAAGGGATGCTTCCAAAGATTATCGGCATTAACCAAGGCAGCATCTGGCATCTTTCTGGAAAGAACAGCGATCCTGGATTCCAATTCTGACATGACCGACTCCGGAACATTATATGAAGAGAATTGAGCGCTTTTTCTCAACCATATATTGGTTGAGGATCGCTTGTTCTCATACATTCGAAAAAGGGATATCAAGGATTCCTGAAACATTTCAGGATCTTTAAAGTGGACTTCGAGAGCGTTTAATTGTGGTCGTAACTTACTTAATTGAACTAACGGCATTGTAAGGATTAATAGGCTTTGGCAAAAATTATCTTTTCCTTGGCTGACTTTTCCGCAGGCAATGCATTTTCCATTAATGGGATCCTGATTGAAAGGGATGCAGCGTGTTGTAGCTTTGGTTTCTTCTTAATCCTGGCTTCACAAGCAGCATCACCGCACCAGGGGCTGAAAGCCCAGCCATTTTGAACTACACTTTTGAACTCTTCATAATCTTTTGGCTCAAAAGTATGCGTTTTTCGAAATTCAGTGGCCTTATCCAGTAAATTCTGGTGAATAGCTTTTAATAATTCACCGGCCTGTTCAGTCAGTCTACTGAAGGGAATCTGGATTTTAGCATCCCGGCCGGGAATATCCCGCCGGGCAGCAGTGACAGATTCATTCGCTACATCCTTTGGGCCAATTTCCAGCCTGACAGGAACGCCGCGCAATTCCCAATCGTTGAATTTAAAGCCAGGTGTTATTCCAACTCTGTCATCAACCTTGATCCGAAATCCGCCAAGCATATTTTTTACTTTTTCTACAGCTTCCATGACAGTGGTTCTCTCTTCATCTGTACGGAAGATCGGGATAATCACGAATTGGATTGGAGCAAGCCTGGGCGGTAAAATTAGGCCCTGGTCATCACCATGGGTCATGATAATTGCACCAATAAATCGGGTTGAAAGCCCCCATGAGGTCGTCCAGCAGTACTGCAATTCATTAGATCGATCCAGATATTGAATGTTGAATGCCTTGGCAAAATTCTGCCCAAGGTTGTGGGAAGTGCCTGATTGCAATGCGCGAGTATCTTTCATCATCCCTTCAATAGCGTAAGTCCTAACAGCGCCGGCAAATTTTTCACTCTCGCTTTTTCGTCCTGTGATCACCGGGACAGCCGCCTCATTGATTGCGAAATCAGCATAGACATTCAGCATGCGCAGGGTTTCTTCTTCGGCTTCAACTGCGGTTTCATGGGCAGTATGGCCTTCCTGCCAATAAAATTCAAGCGTTCGCAGAAAAAGGCGGGTGCGCATTTCCCAGCGGACAACATTTGCCCACTGATTAATTAATACAGGCAAATCGCGGTAGGATTGAATCCACTTGGCATACATGTGGCCAATGATGGTCTCGGATGTTGGGCGAACAACCAGAGGTTCTTCAAGTTCCTGACCGCCGCCATAGGTGACGACTGCCAATTCGGGAGAAAAACCTTCCACGTGTTCTTTTTCTTTCTCCATGAAAGATTTGGGAATTAAAAGCGGAAAGGCGGCATTCACATGTCCAGTCGCCTTGAAGCGTTCATCCAGTGCTTTTTGAATATTCTCCCAAATCGCCCACCCATAAGGCCTGACCACCATACATCCCCGGACAGGCGCATAATCTGCCAGTTCGGCTCTCAGGATAACCTGGTTGTACCATTCGGAGAAATCTTCTGATTGCGTCGTTAATTTTTCGTTGCTCATATTACCTTTTGTGAAAATGTGGGTTTAGTTATTATAGTAAAAATTAATATTTATGTTTGACAATGTATTTTATTGACCTAATCTTGAAATATGTAATTATTTACTTTTTTCTATGCCAAAGTTTTTAATTGCATCTAAAGCAAATTGTGCTGATCGTTTTTGCTCAACATGCCAACCGCTTTCTGTGGCCATGCTTTTTAGGTGCTCAACAACCGCTTCCTTTTCCGCAAGGCTTAGATCCTCATAAGCAAATTGGATGCGTTTGGATTCACGCGATAAAAGGGCATCCCAGAGCAACTCAATTGAATCCATTTTATTAAATGAAAGAATATTAAATAAAAGAGCTGGCTTGCCAGCTCTTTTATTAGAAAGAGGATTATTCTTCCTTTTTACTTTCCATTTCCTTCTGGCGGTTTTCAATTACGGTCTGCGCCACATGTGCTGGCACAACTTCATAATGAGAAAATTCCATATTGAAAATTCCTCGGCCGCCAGTAATTGAACGTAAATCAGTTGTATACCTCAGCATCTCTGCCAGGGGAACATTGGCATTCACGATGGATCTGCCTTTTTCATTTTCCATGCCTTGCACTCGCGCACGGCGGGTATTCATATCACCCAGGATATCGCCCATGTTCTCTTCAGGAACGATGACATGAACTTTCATGATAGGCTCACGCAAAACTGGTGAGGCTTCCTTAAAGGCAGCTTTAAAAGCTTCCCGGCCAGCCATTTCAAAAGCAATAGGCTTTGAGTCAACCGGATGTTCCTTACCGTCATAGACTTCCACTTTAACACCCGAAATCGAGAATCCAGCCAGAACGCCGTCTTTCAGCACACTACGGATACCCTTTTCAATGGCTGGCATGTAATTTGATCCGATTGCGCCACCGAAGACAGCATTTACGAATTCAAAATCGCCATCCGCAAGCGGTTCAATTCTCAACCAAACCTCACCGAATTGGCCTGAACCACCTGTTTGTTTCTTGTGCCGGTGCATGGCTTGAGCCTTTTTGGTAATGGTCTCACGATATGGGACACGCGGGAGGTCGGTTGTCAGGTTTACCTGGAATTTTGATTCTGCACGGCGGATGGCAACGTCAATGTGCTGATCTCCCATGCCCTGCAGGATGGTCTGATTTGTAGAAGGTTCCTGATGCCAGGATAAGGTCATATCTTCTTCACAAAGACGGGTTAGAGAAGGGGAAATCTTGGTTGAATCCGCTTGGGTCTTGGGCACAATTGCGACCTGATACAGGGAAGTTGGAAATTCCGGTACTGGAAGGGTCAACGGGTGAGCTTTGTCGCAAAGCGTGTTGCCGGTTGCGGTAACAGTCAATTTTGGTACAATGCCGATATCGCCGCTGTGAATGACTTTAATCGGAATAGCTTCTTTTCCCCGCGGAATAAAAATTCCGCCAAGCCGTTCCTCAGTTTCTTTATTTGGATTCCAAAGCCGAACATCAGGATTCAAGGAACCTGAAAAAACCTTGAAATAGGTTTGCCTGCCAACGAAAGGATCTGCAGTAGTTTTCCAAACATAGAGCGCCAGGGGACCGCTATCTTCAGCCTTTAATGTTTCTTCACCGTTTTTACCTTCCACAGTCACGTTCACTGCTTCTACTGGCGAAGGCAGTAAAGAAATGAAACCTTCCAATAAAGGTGCAATTCCAATTTCAGCGCCGCCTGCTGCTACGAAGACCGGGATGTAAGTTCCGTGTTTAACCACGCTCGCAAGGCCTTTTGCAATTTCTTCACCTGTTAGTTCTCCGCTTTCAAGGTATTTCTCAAGCAGAGAATCATCGCCTTCAGCAGCTGCTTCAACCAGTTGCGTTCGGGCATCTTCAGCTTCAGATCTTAAATCCGCAGGAATTTCTTCGGCATCTTTACCCGTACCTTTAAAGGCCTTCATGCTTAACAGGTCGATAACACCTTTAAATTCCAAACGTTCACCCCAGGGCAGTTGGACCGGAATCAAGCGGGCTTCCGAATTGGCTTGAACACTCGCCAATGCTTTTTTATAATCAGCATTTTCCCGATCCATTTTATTAATTAGAACCAAACGCGGAAGATGGAATTTATCACAATACTGCCAAGCCACTTCAGTACCGACTTCATAGCCAGATACAGCTTCTACTACTACCACCGCACTATCAGCCACACTCAAAGCGGAAATCAGTTCACCAACAAAATCGGTATATCCCGGAGTATCAAGAAGGTTGATCTTGACATCCTTATATTCAATGGGGATCACTGTTGAATAAAGAGAAATTCCCCGACGAATTTCTTCATCATCAAAATCTGATGCTGTATTGCCCTCATCAATTTTTCCAAGGCGGGTGGTAGCGCCGGTGAAATGAAGAAAGGCTTCGGAAAGAATAGTCTTTCCAGCGCTGGAATGAGAAACTAAAGCGACATTTCTAATGGCTTTTGAACTATATTCTTTCATTAAGATAATTCCTTCTTTCCTTAAATTGATTCAACCTTACAATTTTAAAAGCAAACGGCGGTATTGTCAAAACTATTTGTATTGTAGTAAGGATAATTTTCCTCACATTCAAAAAATGTGAGGATATGGCCGTATTACACTGGCTTTTTTTTCAATAAATTTTTCAGGTATTGAAATTCTTCTTCTTTGGTTTTTATTTTTTCGTCCAACCAGGCTGCTTTTAATTGCTGCAGGATGTCGGTATAATCGGGGCCTGGTTTAAGTCCCCGCTTTTGGAGAGCTGATCCGTCAGTATAAGGTTTAATCCAACGCCATTTCTGTGCAAAATCTTCTAAAGTTTTTCGAATTTGATTATCCGAGCAAAGCAGCCAAACACAGTAAATCTCGAGTTGTGAATAGTCTTCCAGCTTTTTTGTCGCCTGGCTTGGAGTCTGCCTTTTTAACGAAGACAATTGGTGCCAAAGCATGTTCGTTTGTATAATCATTTGGGCAAGATGATTCTTCAATCGCAGCCATTGCAGGATTTTTAAAATATCTATCTGGCTGGCTTTTGCCATCAGTAAGATATATGCGCCGTTTGCTTTTTTCAGTATATTTTTCTGGTAATCTTGAGGGAACCAAGCCTCTGGCAATTTCTCCTGATAGTACTTGCGCAGAATTTTCAATGTCTCAGGATCCCATTTTAGCTTTGTGAAAAATGGATGGAATAAGTTCAAGGAATTAATTCGCGCCAGCATTTCAGGCGCTTGCGGCTCTTCCAGGATCAGGTCAAATTCATGGCGGATGCGATCGCCGGAGACTTCATTTAACAAGTCTTTTGCCTCGGTGATTAAGAGCCAGCGTCCTTTCTTCGATGTTGAATCCAAACCGCTGTTCAAACCGTACAGCGCGCAAAATTCGGGTTGGGTCATCCACAAAGGATAATGAATGTAAAACGCGAATCAATCCCTTTTTCAAATCGTTGAGGCCGCCCCAATAATCGTACAGGTCGCCAAAGTGATGGCCATCCAGGCGAACAGCCATGGTGTTGATTGTAAAATCTCTGCGATGCAAGTCCAGTTTTATACTGCCGGTTTTTACTGTCGGAAGCGCGGTTGGTCTCTCATAAAACTCGGTCCGGGCGCTGATCAGATCGATGGCTGGCGGAAGGGTGGAATAATCCAGGGAAGTACCTGCACTGAAGTGATCCAGCAATGCTCTTTTAATAGCCGCAATATGCCATTTTGCAGTACCAAATTTTTTATGGGTTGTAACGCGCCCGCCATATTTTTCCGCAAGGGCTTTGGCCAATAATATCCCGTCGCCTTCAACAACAAAATCCATGTCTGATCCCGCTTTTTCTAAAAGCAAGTCACGTGCAAAGCCTCCAACCAGATAGATTGGCAAATTCAAATTGCTTGAGGCAAGGCTGATGAGTTTCAATAAACCCAGGCGGGCAGGCGCTAAATTGGATTCCATCTCAGTTGCCAGGTTAATTTTTTCCGGCGAGCCGGATTTCTTTCCTGCGATCATCCTTAATAAATCGGTTCGGGTTGCAATTCCAATAATTGAATTCGATTTTGGATCGAGCACAGGAACCTGCCCCCAGCCCGAGTCTGCCATGACCCTCTGAAGGGTTTCCAGTGAATCTCCCGGAAAAACAAAAATATTACCTGCTTCCATCAAACTCGACGCTGGTAAATTGAGCTTGTGAGATAATGCGCGATCGACTGCACGGCGTGTTAATAAACCCGTTATCTGCCCGTTTTCAATAACTGGATAACCCTCATATCCATAATTCTTCATCAAAGTGTGCGCTTCTTCTGCGCTCGTTTCAGGTGAAATTGTTAATGGTTTTTTGGACATTATCTGCTTTACGGTGATCGCAGGTTTTACATATTTAGGCAATTCCTTTTTAAAGAGACTGACAATATCGGCTAATTGGTGCTCATCCTGTTTATCCCGTTTTATTAATGCCGCAGCTGCACGCTCATGCCCGCCGCCGCCAAATTGCTGTGTAATAATCCTGGCATCAATTTGATCCGTGACCGATCTCGCAACCAGCCGAATACCTTCTTTGGTTTCCACAAAGATAAATAATCCGTCCGGATCTGACAAATCGGATAATTTATGGGCGATGCTGGATACTTCATCAACCAGATCAGGAGCCTTGGCGGCCGAAATGGAAATTCGGCAATTATGCATGGTTATTGTTTCCATGGAAGCCACTAATTGTTCAAAAACATCTCGCTGCCCTGTTGAAAGAGGGGGATTGAGAAAATCAGAGGCGATCTTCAGACTGGCTCCCTGATCTAATAGAATAGGCGACAGCCATCACATCTCTGGACGTTGTATTCGCATAGGTAAGAGACCCTGTGTCTTCATAAATTCCAAGCAGAAATAAAGTCGCTTGCACAAGATTAAGCGAATCATTGTTTTCTTGCAACATTTCGACAAAATGCGTTGCGCACGCATTGGTGGCAACAGGCATGAAATTCCAGGTCTCTGACAAGTCTTCTCTTTTTAAATGATGGTCAATAACATCCACACCTGGTATTTTTATTCACGCCTTTCAAGGTTATCAGCGATTGGGTATCTACCAAGGTGACACAGTCGATCGTTGATTTTGGCAGTTCATCCATTTTTATAAAAGGCAAGTCAGCAGCGTAAAGATGAATGAATTCCTTGACGTTGCGATTCATCGCGTTTGGCAGAACGGCTAATGCTTTTTTTTGCAGCAAAGCTGCTCCCAGAAGGGAAGCAACTCGCATCAAAATCAGCCTGTTCATGCGTTAGAATAACCTGCATGATGTTATTCTAATCGAATAAGCGCATCAAATTCAGAGGATTAAAAATGCCCATTCCAATTTTGGATAATGAGGAAAAAATCCGTTACACTCGCCATCTCAATATTCCCGAGATTGGTGAAGAAGGCCAGAAAAAATTAAAAGATGCATCAGTCTTGATTATTGGGGCAGGGGGTTTGGGTTCTGCTTCATCACTTTATCTGGCTGCTGCAGGGGTAGGAAAAATAGGGATAGTTGATTCAGATAAGGTTGAGCTTTCCAACCTGCAGCGCCAGATTGTTCATGCGATGGATTCGATTGGAAAGCCAAAAGTTGACTCTGCAAGAGAGCGCTTGTTGGGAATCAATCCTTCAATTGAAGTCCGCGGATTCCAAGAAAGGATTATCCCCGACACAGTAAAAAAGGTCTTTGCAAATTACGCAATCGTGATCGATGCAACAGATAATTTTGAAACGCGCTATTTAATGAATGATGCCTGTGTTAGCATGAATAAACCGCTAATCTACGGCGCTATCTTTCAATTTTATGGACAAATGAGCGTATTTGATGCTGCAAAAGGTCCGTGTTTTCAATGTGTGTTCCGGGAAATTCCCACAGAAGAAGTTAGTCAAAGCTAATCGCGGTGTTGGTGTGGTAAGTCCGCTCCCAGGCGTAATTGGTACTTTGCAGGCTGTGGAGGCAATAAAGTTGATTTTAGGAATAGGTACTTCATTTATTGGCAAATTATTGCTATTTGATGGATTGCAGATGCAGTTTCAGGAAATTTCTTTGCGAAAGGACCCTGCCTGTCCGGTTTGTGGACAGCCAAAATGATTCCCTGATTATGAAAAAAATATTATTGGCAGTTGTGGCTCATCCAGATGATGAAAGTTTCGGGATGGGCGGCACCCTTGCGCTTTATGCTGAAGAAGGTGTGGATGTCCACCTGATTTGCGCAACCAGGGGTGAAGCAGGTGAGGTTCCAGCAAATATGCTTGATGGGCAATCATCAATTGCTGAACTGAGAGAAAAAGAACTCAATTGCGCGGCCAAAGCATTGGGACTGGCAGAAGTTCACCTCCTCGATTACAGGGATTCGGGAATGACTGGCAGTCCGGATAATAAGCATCCAAAAGCGCTTATTCAGGCGCCGATAGAGGAAGCCGCAAAAAAAATCGCTTTGGTGATTCGCACGATAAAACCTCAAGTGGTGGTTACCTTTGATCCCATTGGCGGGTATATGCATCCAGACCATATTGCTGTCCATAATGCGTGCGTCAAGGCTTTTGAAATGGCAGGCGACCAGAAAATTAAAATTGACAATTCCCTGCCTTTCATACCCACAAAATTGTATTTTCATATCTTTCCACGCGGTTTATTCAAAGTATATTGTCAAGTTTAATGCCCTTATTTGGCAAAGATCCCCGAAAATTTGGTAAAAATGGGGATATTGATTTAGCGGCAATTATGGACCAGGATTTTCCCATTAATGCCAGAATTAATTATCGGAAGGTTGCAGAAAAGCGTGAAAAGGCTTCCGCCTGCCATGCCAGTCAGGGTGGGGATCGGCACAGCGGCTACATACTTACCTGGATTATGAGGCAGATAAGCTCAAATGAATTCTTTATGCGCGCCGTTCCTTTGGCTGATAAAGAACATGTGGAAAGGGATTTATTTGAAGGCGTTAATCTAGAGGACAGAACCTACATTTTACTTCCTGAAATTTTCCTTCTCTATGAGAAAAAAATCGCTGATTCAACTCCAACCTGTGAATTCCTCAATCAGTTAAAACTTTAAACTCAAGTTCCCGTTTAAAAACAAACTGCATTAAATCACCTTTTTTAACTGCTGCAGCAATCTCTTTCTTCACTGCTGGCTTTTTTGCCAGGCAATCAAATTGAATTGCATTTTTAGAAAAACTGGCGCGTAGATCACGGATTCTGTTCTTATGTGAATAATCGAGTCCATCAGATAACCGCAGAAAACTTGCCAGTATGCTTACTTTTTTTCTTTCCTCAATCGATAAGGCTTTATAGTGATCATGTTTTATAGATGGTAAAGCGCCCCTGTGATAGCGGGCGATTGAGGCAATAAATAATCTGGTTTTGTTATCAAATTGCAAAAGCGGGGATTCCAATATGATTTTCAAAGCAATCTTATGATGGTCCTTGGGACCTTCAGTGTGCACCCCGATATCATGCAAAACTCCGGCGCAAAGGAGGAGAAATTTCTCTTTCCTGTCCAATTTATGCAAGTCTTGAAGATCGTCATAGATTTTCAAAGCCAGTTTTGTGACATGCTTGGTATGGCGGTTTTCAAAATTACACGATTTTGCCAATTTGAGCACAAACTTTAGATCAGTCTTTTCCTGCTCATCCAGTTTCTTGATCAGTTTTGAATATTTCATGTTTATTTAAGTGCCTCCTCAGGATTTTGATTTTCGCTGGTATTTTCAGCAGCAGGCGGAAATTATCTTTTCTGCTGTTCGAGGCTTGTTAGAAAAATGGTTTTTCTTAAGTTCAGCCAGATTTCTTTTATTTTCCATTTCTTCCATTCCTGGAGATAGCGCTTATATAAAAGCTCCCGCTGACTTTTCCTGTTTTCCATCAGAAATTCAACGCCGGGTTTCAATCGGTTGAAGGGGCTTCCGTATCCAAAGAAATGGCTAATACGTGCCTCCTCACGATTTAAAAACCGGGGTAAATACAATGCCCAGACGTCTGCATCATGAATCTCGCCGAGGATTTGTTGAGATTTTCTTGCGGCATCCAGGGCAAAGTCAGTTTTTCCTGAATAAAGATCGGATAATATTTCCAGGGTATACCGCAGATGTTTTGCAGCAATGCGCATCTGATGAAGTTCGGTTATTTTTTCAGGATCAAAAATGAAGATCTCAAAAAAAAGAAATTCATCAAGCCGTGATTGGATCTGGGAGTATGCGATTTGAAATAACTTGAGTGGTTTTTCTGATTCATTAACTGGAATTTTCAGGGTCGATTCCACCCAGGCCTGCATTTCTAAAAGAGTAGGGCTTTCAAGAATTGCAGCCGTTAATTCCCTGGTCTCCAATTCTTGTTTTGAACGATTTTGCCTTAAGCGCAGCCTCAACCTCCGCAGGCCGGGAAGCAAGCTATTATCCTGAGTTGATTTAATTAACGTGGTTAATAGGTCGATCTGAACATCCAGGTCCCTTACCCGGCCATAGGATTGGGTGATGGCTTTAATATCCCTTACCCAGGCCTTGTTTTTTTTGGAGGGCAGATAATCAGCAAAAAGGCTTAAGCAGGTTCGAATTCTGCGTGAGGAAACCCGTAAATCATGAATGTCGTCAATATTGTTTCTGTGCAATACATTTTGGGCAGTTTTCCGGAGATTGGAAATCTGCGGGAGTAAGGATCGGGCGCAATAATTGAGGCAAAAGATGTCGTCCGGAGTATGGTTCATATTTTGTTAATACCAGAATTTTTTGGATTTGCTCTTTGATATCATGATTGATTTCTTTAACCGACTTATTTGCATTGATGACATTGAAATTTATATTCCTTTGCCATCTGATCAAATTGGTCAATCATGCAGTTTTGGTATTGAACAAAGCTGTCGTAAAGGTTATCTGCCTTGATGATATCCATCCCGGCTTCCCAAAAGTCAAATCCCCGGCCATGTACGATGCGGGTGACCAGAGTTTCAACTTCAGCTTTTAAGATAAAAAACCAAATCTGGAATAAGGGCAAAACCATACAGGTCTCTTGCCCATTGCGGATTTATCCCTCTCACAATATCCCGGGCGATAATCGAATAAAAATAGCGGTCAGAAAGAACATAAAAACCTGCTTTTAAAGCAGGAATAATCTGATTTTCCAGCCGATCTGCAAAATCAGTGGCATAAAACAGGCTGATGGTTAATGGCGTCAGGGTATTTCCTTTTCTGGCTTCATCCAAACCTGGTTGGGTTAAGCGGAGACCGGCGCAATCCGGTATCAGAAACTGCATTGCCATTCTTTTCAAGCCATTTGCGCAGCAGCTCGACCTGAGTGGATCGGCCGACGCCATCAGTGCCTTCCAGAACGATTAACTTTCCAGGGAGTTTTTTTACTTCCAAATAGGGGAAACCGGCTCCGTAAAACAATGCTTTAGCCATTTGTGGTCTCCATATTTGACATTTTTACTTTCTCTTTTTTGTTATGGTCTCTGGCTGATTGAACTAGGATTCGGAAGCCCATGCCAGCCTCGTAATTCTCCCGTGATCAACTGCCTGATCTCTTTTTGCTGCTTCTGGATCGGCCGCGTGGCGTCAATAACATGAAAATTAAATTCTTTTGCCATTCGGTCATATTCTTCGAGAATTTTTCCCTGAAATAAGCGAAAACTGGTAACCTTTTTATCAGAAAGATTGAGGTCCATGCCTGCTTCATAATATTTAATTCGCGCCCGGGAGGAGGTTATTCGGTCAACCGCTTCATCAATTGAGACTTGAAAATATAAAACCAAATCCGGTTGAAATGCGAACGAATACAGATTGCGGACCCATTTTGCATCCACTCCCCGGGCAACATCCCGCGCGAAACCGGTAAAGGCATAACGATCCGCCAATACGATTACGCCGGCTTTTAACATGGGCAGAAATTGATTTTCCCATCGATTGGCGAAATCAGCCGCCTGAATGAGGCTGAATGTGGTCGGGGTAAACATCTTTTCCTGTTTCCCAAGTTTGGTGGTGCTTCTGACCAGCGGCGAAGAATTCCATTCGCTGAAATAAACGGATTTTCCCATTTCGAGCAGCCATTTATAAATTAAATCAATCTGCGTTGATTTTCCGCTGCCGTCAATACCTTCAACTACAATTAATTTACCAGGGCAAGGATTTGGTTTTAACATTAATTTTCCTTTTTTAAGAAAATGGGCTTGATAAATAGGATTATATCAAGCCCGTAATTCAGGTTTAACGGCCTCTTCTGCCTAAAAATCCTCATCAGATTCGTCGTTGCTGCTGTCCATCTCCAGCATTTCTCCGGTTTTAATAAAAACAGTCCTCTCACAGATATTAACTACACGATCAGCAAAGCGTTCGAGGTTGTGTACAATCCAGAGCAGCAAGCTTGAATCGTCAATGATCGCTGGATTTGCGACCATGCCGTTCACGATTGATCGATAACATTTGTTAAAAAGCGCATCCACCTCATCATCCTGAGCTGGTAATGAGACAGCGCATTTAATATCTTCTTTTATAAAGGCAGATAAGAGATTTGTGAAGCATGCTGACGCCTAATTCAGCCATCTTTTCAATATCACGAACCGGTGCTGGAATTTCCTTATTTCCCAGGCGGATTGTGTTATGCGCAATCCCTTTGGCATAATCCCCCATTCTTTCAAGTTCATTGGTGACAATCAGCATGGATGCCAGCACCCTCAGGTCGTGTGCCAGAGGCTGCTGTGTGGCCATCAGGATTAAGATGGCATTTTCAATCGCAAAGCGCTTGTCATTGATCGCCTGATCATCCTCAACCAAAGTTTTCGATGATGCGATATCCCGGTTTTTAAAAGCGGTCGCAGAATCGAGGGTTGCCTGTTCGACCATACTTCCCAATAAGAGGATTTCGTCCTGAATTTGCTTTATTTTTCTTTCAAATAATTCACGCGCCATGCATCACCTCAATTTATCCGAATCTGCCTGAGATATAGTCTTCGGTTTCTTTTTCCTTAGGATTAATAAAAATCTTTTGCGTAAGGTCATATTCAACCAGAATGCCCACCCGATCATCAACTCTTTTTCTATCCAGTGATATGAAAGCCGTCAAATCGGATGCCCGGCTGGCTTGCTGCATATTATGTGTAACTATGATTATTGTATATTCTTCTTTCAATTCCTGCATTAATTCTTCAATCTTTAAGGTTGCAATTGGATCCAAAGCAGAAGCAGGCTCGTCCATCAGGATCACTTCAGGTTCGGTAGCCAAAGCCCGCGCAATGCACAGCCGTTGTTGCTGCCCGCCTGAAAGCGCCAGGCCGCTTTTAGTAAGGTCATCCTTTACTTCATCCCAGAGTGCTGCCTGCTTTAAGCTTTTTTCAACCAGTTCATCCATGTTGCCTTGATAATTATTGACCTTGGCGCCAAAAGAAATATTCTCATAAATGCTTTTTGGGAAGGGATTGGGTTTCTGAAAAACCATCCCGATTTGCCTGCGCACATGCACCGCATCAACGTTTGGGGCGTAAATATTCTGGCCGTTATAAAAAACTTCTCCGACGACTTTAGCTGAAGGCACAAGGTCATTCATGCGGTTAAAGCAGCGGATAAGCGTGCTTTTTCCGCAGCCAGAAGGGCCGATGATGGCAGTGATTTTATTGCGCGGGATATCCAGGTTGATCTCGTGAAATGCCTCTTGTGAGCCATAGAAGACACTTAAGTTTTTTGCTGAAATGATTGTTGAGTTGTTTAATTCTTCTTTCATTACTGAAAAATCCTTTATTACCATTTGATTTCAAGTTTTTTCCGAAGTAATACGGCAATTGCATTGAAAGACAGCAGGATCGCTAAAAAGACCAAAATGCCCGCAGCTGCCAGATTCACTCTGAACTCACTTTGCGGTAACGTGATCCAGTTGTAAATCTGGATCGGCATTACGGTAAATTGATCCCAAAGAGATTTAGGCAGAAATGGAACATAGGTAAAGGCGCCCATAATAATCAGTGGTGCTGTTTCTCCTATTGCACGGCTCAACGAGAGAATGATACCAGTAATTATGCCTGGCATTGCTATCGGAACAACTTGTTTTGAAACGACCTGCCATTTGGTGGCTCCCAATCCGAACGCTGCTTCGCGAATTGTATAAGGAACGGACCGTATGGCTTCGCGTGAGGAAATTATTACTACTGGCAAAATCAGGAGCGTCATTGTTAACGCGCCTGCTAAAAGGGATTTGTGAAAGGGAAGCTGAATTTCCAGCCATGAAATCCCGAATAAATTAAACTGAAGCCCGCTGAGTGTTCCTCCGCCAACCGGTAAATTGAGCAACTTGACAAGCCAGCTTCCAGGAGAAAATAATCCAAACATGCGTCCAAAAGCTGCCAATCCCAGCATGCCGTACACAATTGATGGAACGCCAGCCAAATTATTGATGTTAATATTGATGAAATTCGTCAACCAGTTTTTTGGGGCGTATTCCTCAAGGTAAATTGCCGCTCCGATGCCAAGAGGAAAACTGAAAATACCTGTTAGCGCCATGATGATCATACTGCCGACGATCGCTGATTTCATACCTGCCTGTTCAGGCTTTCTGGAATGAAATGCAGTGAAGAGCTGCGGGGTTATCCAGTCGTGGCCTTCAATTACGAGGTCTATTATCAAGACGGTTAACATAAACATTCCGATTAATAAGCATCCCAGAAGAACAATATAAAACCATTTTCCCAAAACATGGCGGTTCTTAAGATTTTCCCTGAAATCAGATTGGTTTTGATTGTTATTCATATTCCTCCCTAAATTTTTTCAATACCAAATCGCTGATGATGTTCATTGCAAAAGTCATCACGAATAATGCGGCGCCGACAGCGAAAATTGATTGGCCATTAATTGAACCTGACGGCGCGTCCCCAAAACTGACCTGGACAATGAAGGCGGTCATTGTCTGAATACTGTTGAGCGGATTGAGGGTAATTTGCGGGGTGGAACCTGCGGCTATTGTCACTGCCATTGTTTCTCCAACTGCCCGCGAAATTGCCAGAATAAACGCGGCGATTATCCCGCTTAGTGCAGCTGGTACTACTATTTTGGTTATGACTTCAAAGCGGGTTGCGCCGAGCGAATAGCCCGCTTCGCGTAAAGACCTCGGCACTGCACGCAGGGCATCTTCACTTATCGAAGCGACGGTTGGAATGATCATGATCCCCAAGACTATTGAAGCGCTGAGGGCATTGAAGAAACTGACTTCCAATCCAAACCAGCTTTCAAAAACAGTCTTGATGATTGGGGTAATAAATGAGATTGCAAAATAACCATAAACTATCGATGGAATCCCGGCCAGAATTTCAAGGACGGGCTTAAAAACATCCCTGATCCTTTCACTGGCAAATTCACTTAAGAAAATTGCGCTGCCCAAGCCGATTGGAACAGAAATCAGAGCTGAAATAAATGCAATCAGCAAGGTGCCTGTGACCAGCGGCAGAATCCCAAAATTATCAGGTGAAACCTTGGAGGCCAAGGGACGCCAGGTTGTGCCTGTAATAAATTTTAAAAATGACACTTCCGGACGCATAAAAAAACCAATCGCCTCAGAGAATAATGAGAGAATAATTCCAATTGTTACAAGAACTGAAAAAATGCCGCATAAAAAAAGGATCGCGGAAATTATTTTTTCTTTATTGATTTCTTTTTTTGAATGCCCTAGGAAAACTGAGGATTGCTTCATGTGGTGATCTCTGCGGAGTTTTTGATCATTAAGGATCTCTTGGATAGGTTCAGGGATGAGTCTGCTAGACTCATCCCTGATTTATTGGAGATTCTGTTATTCTCCGATTACTTCCGCCAATTTGGCCATATTTTCTTCATAAGTGCCGCTGGGGGGCATGCTGTAGCCGACCTCGGACATAATCATGGGGGCTCCAGCTTCACTGAAATAGAACTTCACAAATTCCGCCACCTGCGGCTTTGAAAGCAGGGTTTCATTGTTTGCATAGATAAAGAGCGGCCGGGATAAAGGATTGTAGGTGCCATCCTGGACGGTTTCATTGCTGGGCAGGACCGCATTGCCATCCTTATTGACAATCGCCACGGCTTTCACCATTTCGGCATTGCTCACATAGTAGGCAAAGCCGAAGAATCCAAAGGCATATTTATCGTTCGCAATGCCATCCAGAAGAACATTGTCATCGCTGTTGAAGGATGTATTTTCATCCTGGCGCAAGTCCTCATCACCAGTTACTTTAGTGACGACTTCGATCATATAGTCCCGAGTGCCGGAATCCGGATCTGGAATGAAGAACTTGATATCCTCAGCCGGGAAGGCGGGATCAATATCAGACCACTTCACAATGGTGCTGCTGGCACCCAGGATTTGGGCTAATTGGTCAACTGTCAGGCTCTCCACCCAGTCGTTTTCCGGGTTGACCATGACCGTGAGGCCGTCCAGGGCAACCAGAAATTCAGTATATTGGACATTGTTTTCATCGCAAATCGCTTTTTCTTCATCCTTGATTGCACGAGAAGCATCACTGATATCTATCTCTCCAGGGCAGAATTTCTTGAATCCGCCGCCAGTGCCTGATAAACCTACTGATGGGCGGACATCCGGTTGAAATTTGATGAACTCTTCTGCAACGGCAACAGTTATTGGATATACTGTGCTTGAGCCATCGATCAGGATATCGCCAGATAACTTTACCGATTCTTCTTCGGCAGTCGTATCAGCACTCAGGGCGGAACTTGTTGCAGAGGGCACTTTTTCTGAAGCGGGTGTGGCTGCGGGAGTGCAGGCTGAGATAACCATCAAGCCTGAAACCAAAACAGCCATTAATACAGAATTTCTTTTAACATTCTTTTTCTCCTATTTTTTTATTCATAGGAATAGTACCCACAGCACATTAACGCCTGTGGTTAAGAATGTTAAGATCCTCTTAACGATTGTTAAATTATTCTTTTGTTGTCAGCGAATTGGTATTCTAAAAAAGAATAGTACTTCCTAAGCCCGGCTGGCTATCCACCCAAATTTTGCCATTGTGTGCTTCAACCAGATGCCTTGAAATTGATAGGCCTAAACCTGTTCCCCGTTCTGATCGAGACTGGTCAATTTTATAAAATCGTTCAAAAATTCTTTCAAGATCTTTTGGCGGTATTCCCTTGCCATTATCTTTGACAAAATAGACAATGGATTCTGATTCCTGATTTGCGGATACTTCAATTTGACCGCCGGGAGGCGTGAATTTGATTGCATTATGAATCAAGTTGACCAGAACTTGCTCAAGCCTAATTGCGTCTACAAAAGTATCGGGCAAGTCCTCTTTGACTGAATTCTTCAAGGTCAGGCCTGCACGCTTGGCCTGAAGCGCCATCCTCTCACATGCCAGGTCAATGAACACTTTTGGATTAACATTCTTCTTCTCAAGGGGCACTTTGCCTGATTCAATCTTTGAAAGTTCGAGTAATTCTTCAACCAGCTGCGAAAGCTTGTCAACCTCGCTATCCATTTTTTCAATAAAATTTCTTGCGGTAGCAGGGGAATCAATCGCCCCTTCTTGCAGAGTCTCGGTGATCAATTTTAGGGAAGTTATGGGCGTTCGCAGCTCGTGAGAGACATTACTCACAAAATCCCTGCGGATGATTTCCAATTGGTGAAGCCGGGTAAGGTCTTGAAAAAGAAAAAGAATACTGCCTGGAATTTCAGGATCCAGCGGGGTGGCGATGCAATGAACGAAGGTTTTTTCCGGGGAAATCTCAAAACTGACCATTTCCGGTTTTTTCGATTTGGCGCATTTTAAAAATAGGTCGTTGATGCGGTAATCGCGCATAACTTCAACCAATGAATGGTTGATCGCATCCTGTTCAGCAATTTGAAAAATCTGGCAGGCAGATTGATTGGCCATTGTGATAAAGCCATTTTGGTCTGCGAGGAGAATTCCGTCATTCATATTCCCAAGAATCGAATTGAATAATTTTCTGTCTGCCTCCAGAGTCGTCTGGACTTCTATAGCTGCTGGAAATTTCTTCTTTTATCGCCAGATATAAACCGTTCAAAATCAGGCGGCATCCTTCGCCTTGCTTTTGTTACCAGAGCCAATTCTGCTGGGTTCTTTAAAATGCTGATCAACTTCTCAATCGAGCCTGAGTATCGTTTCGATGTGACGTATGCCAAGAATAATGAGGTTAAACAACCAATAATTACAAAGAGAATGAGGTTATTTTCGATAAAGGGAAGGAGGATTGGGATCTTGATTAAACCTGATATTGCGAGAATTTGAAGTATTGGAAGACAGAGAATTGCAAGGATGCGCCAGAATAATGAGATCCTCATTTTCTTTTACCCCTCAAAACGGTAACCTGTGCTGCGGACAGTTATGATTCTGCTTGGTTTTGCAGGATCCTTTTCAATTTTTTCACGCAGCCAACGGACGTGCACATCCACAGTCCGGCTATCACCAAAATAATCCCATCCCCATACTTTTTCAAGAATAAGTTCACGGGTTAATGCCTGGTCTTTATGTTGCCCAAAAAAAAGAAGTAGGTCATACTCTTTGGGTTTTAAATTAAGGGCCTGCCCATTTAAAGCCGCTTCTTTTCTGGTTTCATCGATCACCAGATTGTCAAAATGATAAACCTGATGCGTTTGTGGCTCAACCCCCGCAATATCTTTCATAATTCTTACCCGGCGCAGAAGCGCTTTCACCCGGGCGATAAGCTCGCGCATGCTGAAAGGTTTGGTTAGATAATCATCTGCGCCAACCTCCAGACCAACCACCCTGTCAATTTCGTCATCCCGAGCAGTGAGCATCAGGATGGGGACGTTCATGTCCTGCCGTAATACCCGGCAAACCTCAAATCCATCCATTCCTGGCAGCATAATATCCAAAAGAATCAGGTCCGGATTAATTAATCTGGCTTTCTCGATGGCGCTTTTTCCGTCGCTTGCTGTTTCCACATCATACCCTTGATGTTTCAGGTTGTAGGCTAGTGTCTCTTGAAGAATCATTTCATCTTCAACGATCAGGATTTTTTCAGCCATTCGAATTAACCATTTTTTCCATACAGCTTAACAGATCTCGAGGCAATTTTTTCTCTATTGAAATGCGAGTTTAAGTAATGATATCCTTTTTCCCCCATAGCTGCTGCCGCTTCCCTGTGATTGTACAAAAATAAACAGCCGTCTGCTAAAGCCCGCGCATCTCCCGGATCGCAAAATATCCCGCAGCCTGATTTCTCGACCACTTCACGAATGACGCCATCAATTGCCAGGAGAATCGGTTTTCGAGCAGCCATATAGTCAAAGACTTTGTTTGGGTATGTAGTTTTGTAAAGGTCAATCGGTTTTAAAATCGCGAGACAGGCATCAGCGGCAGAGAGAAAACCGGCGATTTTGTTCTTTGGAACAGGATCCAAAAAAGTCAGGTTTGGCAGATCCATTTGTTTGGCGCTGTTTATCAGGTTTGGTTTTTCCTTGCCATCTCCCAACAGGATGAAATGAATATTTTTGTTATCTTTGAGTAGTTCCGCAGCGCGGAGCGCCATTTCCAGATTGTTTGACATGCCATGGGCACCCGCGTAAAGGATTATGAACTTGTTGGTAAAACCCAGGCCTTTGCGAATTTCTGAACGCTTGCGATTATCAAAAAGAGAAATGTCAGCCCCATTAGGGATAAGGATAATGTTTTTCCCGCCTTTGTTCCTGACATGCTCTGTGAAACCGGGCGAATTGACAATAATCTGGTCAGCCTGTCGGTATAAGAATTTCTCAAGCCAATATGAGCACTTGATCAATAATGGATTTTTTAGGACGCCAACAGCGATGGCAAATTCAGGCCATAAATCGCGGACCTCAAGCAGAAACGGGACATGTTTAATTTTGGATATCAGCCAGGCGGTAGCTGACTGAAAAATTGGCGGGGTTGTCCCCCAAACCAGATCAATTTTCTTAATCGCGCAAGCCTTAAAAAATGAAGAAATCATGAATGACAAGAAACTGAAGATCCTGTGAAAGAAGCTCTTATGCAGAGCTGAATAGGTATAAGTGCGGTATATCTTGATGGATCCGTTGGCATCTTCTTCGAAATCTGCGCTGCGGTTGTTTTTGCCTGTCAAATAACTCACCGGGCTGGCAATTATGCTAACCTGGTGGCCCCGCCTGGCAAGAAAGAGCGCCAGTTCGTGATGGCGGGTGCCTCCCGCTTCATCCAGTGCAGCAAAGGCTTGATGAATTAATAAGATATGCATTTCTAATTACTGGTAATTATCCCATGAAGGAAAAGCGCGTGGTTATTTCAATTGGGAGAAAACCGGTAATAGCGTATTGGATTGATAACGCTGGAATTTTGACGCCGTAGGTTGGGGAATACCAGCCATGAATCATCGAATCATTTTTCCCCAATAACGACTTACCAGATTTTATGATGTTTAAGCCATCGGCGATAATTCCGGCTTCGGTAAACAATTCCAATCGCAATTTGCCAAAAGGCGCATTCAGGGAAACTGCATTTCCGGATATTTCAAAAGGCCAATTTGGAAGCAGCCAATTCAATTGGACAAATTTCCCGGCTTTTTTTCCACTCACTTGAATCAGCTTGTCCGTTACAAGCCATCCACTTTCCGGGTTGACAGATAATTTCCGCTTGTGGATTACCCCATATTTCAGGTAACCATCCTGGATGCCGTTGATAGAATTGGGATCGTACGCAGCGATTTTTGCCCTGGCCCAATCCAGCCATAAGAAGCGGCCGGCGCGCAACATTTGATCGTCTTGATTGATCGTGACGGTATTGTGGACTGATGTTGATGAAAGGCGATTATCCCAGGGTTGTGAAGCATTATACAAGTATGTCCCGGCATCCAAGGCCACATTGATCCCTTGATGCCATATTTCCACATGCAGCTGGTCAGCGTGGGCAGGCCTGCTTGTAAATTGCACAGCCCGCAGGCTTGCCCAGGAAGCCTGTGTCCCAATGCGATTCTTTAGCCAGGTTCTTCTTAAGTCGATGCTTTCTGGCAGGACAGGCGAAAATGGCAGTCCCAGCCAAATGCACAGATCATCCCAATTACCGGCGGGCAGGGCTGCCCTGGCCAGAAATGCCCGGCTGGATGCCTGGATGACCGGACGATAATCTGAGTAGTCCGCGCTGGAAAATGGCAATATATGCGATCCATCATTATGGCCAAGATTGGGAACTTTTCCCGAAAGAGAATCCAGATGCCCTGCTAACCAACTGGCTGCCAGTGCCAGCTTTTTTGTTGTTTGGCTTTCCAATTTCTTGCCTTCGGTTTCCATCAGGCAGTTCATCCATAAAGCCAACATTAAAACCATGCGATGGTAATTGGTGCTGTGCTGGGTGTACTCCCCATCTGAGCTTATCTGTGTTATTACCGCCCGATTAAAAATCTCGAGACCGGTCTTTTTCCATAATGATGATCGCGGATGCCTGGGTAAAAAGGTGCCGGCTGTATATAATCCAACAGCTTCGGAAATCAGATGATTATTGTTTTGTGCTTTGGCGTAAGCAAGGGTTGGCAAAATTCGCTCGGCATGGTCTGCAATATTCATGCAAAGCAACCGAACCTTTTTATCTTCTGAGTCAAAGGAAGCTCTTAATAAATTGATAGCAATAACCAGGGCGATTAAACGTAATCCCACTTCCTGCCCGGATTGCCAGTTTGGTCCCTTATTAACGGGATTCTTTTCTGAAAAATGCTCAAAATATTTCCAGAATGCGTCAGAATAACTCACATTACCTGTAAAAAAATAGGCTTTGCCCAGTGAAATTGCCCAGCCGAATCGCGCGGGCTCCCAAACAAATTTGATATCTTCAATTGGCAGGGAAATTCTGCCTTTTTCGTGGAGTGTCCAGTGGAAGAGGGTGCCTGGAATTTCAAAATTTTAAGGAGGTCGGTTCAGCGGCGAAAAGCCGGATTCTTCCCCGAGCAATTTCATCTGCTTCTCTAATTATCTGGTTCAGATAATTCTTTCCGAAGGATGAAAAAGACTTCTTCTCCGGTATTCGCATAAACCATTCAGGAGTAAAAACCTCATCCGGCAAAAGCTGGCTCATGCTTGTTTGAGGGGTTCGAAGGCGATAGTAACCGCTTCTTAAACCTGCCTGATAACGAAGATAATTGGAGATTTGGCGGGGGCCTAATTGATAGGCAGCCTTGACGCCTATACTTAATTTCTTAAGCAGGTTCATCTCAACCTGAGCGTATAAATTCGGATAATATGACCGGTTCTCCGGTCTGAAGGGATTTCTGGCATGCCAGCGTTGCGTAGCTAACATTTAAAAGCATATCATATTGAATGGGTTCTTGAGTGCCATTCATTATGGCATTTGTGAATGCGCTCCAGGCAGCCTGATGCCCTTTATCCTGCCTCAAGCGAGATTTGAAAGATTTCTTCTGAGTGTCATTCACAAGTTCAAGCTTTCGAAAATCATCCAGAATACCTATACGGCCGCCGCAGAATGCTTCAATGTATTCCTTTCCGAAATTGCGGCTTCCATTGGCAAGGTAGGCTATCGTTCCCAGAGATCCATCCGAAAACTCAACCGAAATATTCAAATTGTCCTGGCGGTATTTTCCATCATCCGGCAGGCTGGCAACGCTCACTTTCACTGGCATCTGCCCGGTTAAATAACATAAAAAGTCAATAAAATGGCAGCCTTCACCTACCAATCGGCCGCCTCCTGAATCTGGATCATGCAGCCAATGGGATGGCGGCAGATAGCCAGCGTTGATGCGGTAATAAATCGAGAACGGTTCGGTGCGATTCTCGAAAAATGATTTGAGGGACTTGGCAAAGGGCGCGAACCGCCGGTTGAATCCAACCATCAGATAAGGATGATCCTTTCTGGCAAGCACTTTTTCGATTAATCTCAAGTCCTCAATTCTTATGGAAAGCGGCTTTTCGCAGTAGACATGCTTGCCAGTTTTGAGCGCCTGGAGGGTCAGTTTTGCATGGCTGTCATGCCTGGAAAGAACAGCGACGGTATTGATCTCGGGATGTAAAATCACCTCTTTTTCATCCGATGCAGCAAAGTGGAAACCATATTTCCTGCCCAAATTTTGTGCGTTTGCACCACCCGGAGAAGCGATTCCGATAAAAGAAGTATTCCCGGCTTTTTTAATAGCCGGCAGAAATACCGCACTTGCGTAATTTCCCGCACCCAAAACCCCCAATTTCACAGCAGTTATTTTTTCTTTTGCTTTTGTTGCCTCTTTTGCCAGGGATACTGTTTTTTGAGGTGTGCCAATTTTTTTATCGTAAGTCAGTAAAACACCCAAATATTCAGTTTTTGTTTTCCCGGTTATCAGGTCATAAGCATCTTTTGCATTCTCAATTTTATATCGATGGGTTATGAGTGGCTTAACATCGATTTTTTCTTTCGCTGCCAAATCCACAAAGGCTTCAAGATTGCGCCCTTCAGTCCAGCGCACATATCCCAAGGGATAATCCGCCCCTTTTTCTTCATAGTTCGAGTCATATCTGCCTGGACCTGCTGAGCGGGCTACCTGGAAGAAGAGTTCCTTTTCATAGTAAGATTTGCGGGGAAGGTTAAGCCCTACCACACCAAGTGAGACCACATGCCCGCGATCACGCGCAATCGCCCCTGCAAGTTCGACTGTATCATCCGAAGGAGTGTCAGCACAGATCAAGACATGATCAAATCCGCGCCCATGTGTAAATGATAAATATTGTTCACGCGCTTTGCGGTTGGGCATGGCAGTTAATCCAAGTGTTTGTGCGAATTTGACACGTGAAGGATTGATATCCATGCCAAAAACATAGCAGCCAGCAGCACTTGCCATTTGCGCTGTGACCAATCCAAGCAATCCCAATCCAATAACCGCGATACTCTCGCCGACTTGAGGAGCCGCCAGTCGCAATCCATTTAAGGCAATCGCTCCCAAGGTGGCAAATGCGCCGGATTCAAAATCCACATTATCCGGCAAGGTGAGCCGCCAGATTCTCTGGCACCAAGGCGAATTCAGCATGAACAGCGTGACCGCCGCCAGCGCAAACAACACGATCACCAATTCTAAAATCGACCACACCATCACCCACCTGGATAACTGTTCCTGAAGACGAATAACCTAGCGCCAGAGGTTGATCGAGCCGGTTGAAGGCGGCTTCAATTGTTGACAATACGCCTTCTCGGCGAGCTTTCTCAACCACCTGCTTCATTAAATCGGGACGGGAACGCGCTTTTCCTGCCAGGCTTTTCCCGGCGAAATCTACAAGATTACGTTCTGTGCCTGCTGAAACAAGGGACACAGCTGTTTTAATTAAAATGCAGCCAGACCGGATTTTTGGAATCGGAACTTCAATGACTTCGGTAGTACCGTTTCTAAGATTTTGAAAAACCTGTTTCATGCCTACCTCAGGAAATGCGGTTGTTTTTAAGATTATACCCAGTAAAAATAAAAGCAGGCCTTTCAGCCTGCTTTGAAGGTTCGGAGTAACTCGTTAGTCTGGCGCAAGGCCAAATTTGCTGAGCAGCACACCACCAAGGCCTGCCGCGGTGACCATCAAGTTCAGCAGAAAACCGATGCAGGGAATCAGTGATAAAAGAACTGATAATATCCCAAGGATGAGGGCGCCGAGAATTGTGGCGGGCTCAACAGCCCAATCCAATTTCAGCCATTTAATCAGATTGGTTCCAAGAATTGAACTGAGAGCAACCCATCCCCAAAGGCAGCATAAAAAGAAAGCAATCACGAGCAGAATACCAACGGGGCTAAGGCAAATGCTGACAATCAACACAACTGCGACGATGGGAACAGTGATAATTGTCAGCAATCCTGCGCCCCACGCTGCCGGCGGATTTTGGCTCAAGGCTGACACAATCCTGGTTGTGGGAGTTTTTAAAAGATAAATCCCAATTAATGCCAGTATAACAAGAGAAATTACACGCGCGCCTTGAATTGCCAGGATTTTTCCTGGTCGCAGCCAATCCATCAGGCTTCTAATTCCTGTGCCTGCCTGCCCACCCGCGGCTGAATGGGAAAATATAAGTATTAATCTCGCCAGCGACCAGCGCTTTGGGATCAATTTCAGTGGTTTGGAAAAATTGATTGATATTTCCGGTAATAATGGCAGTTTCTTCAATAATAGTTGAACCGGCCAGCACATTTAGATCGCCGGCAATTCGCCCTGACACTTCCAGGTTGCTGCCAACCAGGCTGATGTCTCCCATCACGAGCGCATCTTGCTCCAGAATCAAGGTTGTACCGATGCCAACGATATTTCCGTTAATTTTTTCATGACTTTTTAAAATATAGGTATCGCCAATAATAAACTGGCTTGGAAATGTGGACTGATATTCGTCCAGATTTTCAGGCGTGCTGATACAAGCGGAGAATACTACCGCTATAAGCAGTATCAGAATGAGCTTAACCCAGTTTGGTTTCATGAACGAGTTTTTTCCTGTTTTTCAAGTTCCAGAAAAGAAAAACCGCTGACATGAGAAAAGCATTCATTAAGCCGAAAAATAAAAATCCGGCCGTGAGCGGAACCGCAGCGGGCAGCCTATTGATCCACATACCCAGAGTTGAAAGGCTGTTTGTTACCGAAATTGCAGCTTGAATTATTGAATTCAAAAAATTTGCCAAGATTTGAAGGAAGGAACCGCTGGCTATCATATACACCATGGAAGCTGCAAAAATCAGTACTAACAATCCGGATACTGTCATGCGGTATCTGCGGACTTTTTCGGTTTTGCATTTCTTGATAAGCGTGGTGCGCCAGCGGCCAGTGAAACCAGGGGCAGGCGCAGCCAGGTTAGCCTGCGCCAGCAATCCCTTGCTGGCTTCCCATCCTGCTTTTAACCGTGTGCATTGATCGCAGGCAGCCAAATGCTGAACAAGCGTTTTGATTTCCTCCTGCTTCAATTGAGGTTCATCCAGAATCCAGTTTTCATAGGGTAAGTGTTTCATGGTATCTTCCTTCCATTGCTATATTATTCTGCGAATCTGACCACTGATCTGCCATATGCCGTCGAGCACGGTGCAGGCGGCTCTTGACCGCACTTTTTGTGATTTTTAAAGTTTCGCAAATTTCATCTTCTGATAGTTCATGCCAGTAACGCAGCACCAGAACCGCCCGGTCGCCTTCGCTCAAATGCGACAATTGCCGCTGGATATCTTCATGTAAACTCAGACTTGATCGCAGCAAATTCGGGGTTTGGCGCCGGATCTTCAGCCGAATATTCAATGATTTCATCCAAATCAATGGACGGCAGCCGTTTTCTGCGCTGCTGATCGATGCAATAATGAGCGGCTATTGAAAGCAGCCAAGTCGGGAAAGGGCGCTCGTCATCGTAGCGATCCAGGTTTTTATATGCCCGCCAAAATGTCTCCTGGGCAGCATCTTCAGCGGCCTGTGAATTGCCAAGCATCCGGTAGCAAAGGTTGTATACCGGATTCTGATAGGTTTCCACTAATTGAGTGAATGCTTCCTGATTGCCCTTTTGGGCAAGCTTTAGGCATTCGGCTTCTGCGATGACCACAAACTACTCCGATCCTGGATTCTAAGATATATACGCCGCCAAATTAAAAAAGTTGCACTGAAAAAAGCGTATTTATTTTAATCGCATCTTGCTGTATATTAATATCTAATAAATGCAAATGTGGACAGAAAAGTTACGAAAAGATCCTCTTCCATCCCTTCTAAGCGCTGATGATAAAGCGCTTCTCTTTCATATTGAGAAAGATTTAATTGGTAATTTTGAAAATAAAATTGAATCACTCTGGGATCTTCCTGAAGTAAAAAAATACTTAAGCCACCAGCAGGCAGATGGGTCATGGCGTTATCATGGAAACCGGCCGGGGGATGAGTTAGGTGAGGCTTACGAACTGCTTGAAACCTGGAAAACCCTCAGGGTCTTGGTGGAACTGTATGGCATGCACCGGACACACCCAGCCATTAATCATGCTTGTGAATATATCCTCTCATATCAAACCGAAGAAGGGGATATCCGGGGGATTCTCTCAAATCAATACATGCCATATTATATGGGAGCGATACTTGAAATCCTGATTAAAGCGGGATTTGAAAAAGATAACAGGGTGGAAAAAGGAATGAAATGGTTGTTGGATATGCGGCAGGATGATGGGGGATGGATCGCACCGATTTTGTTATACAAAATGAAGGATTACTATACAATTTGCAACCAACCCCCGCTAAAACCCCAAAAAGACCTGCCTTTTTCTCATATGATCACAGGCATGGTTATCCGGGCTTTCGCCGCGCACCCGGTCTACTCCCATTCTCCTGAGACTCTTCAGGCGGCAAATCTATTAAAAAGCAGGTTTTTTCAGAAAGATGTTTATACATCCCGCCAAGCAGAAGCTTATTGGTTTAAATTCCAATTTCCGTTTTGGTGGACCAATCTCTTGACAGTGATGGACTCGCTGATGCGGATAGGAGATTCCTGTTAATGATGAGGGCGTTCAAAAAGGATTAAATTGGTTTATTGACAACCAGGGTGAAAATGGATTGTGGAAAGCTGATTATGGAAAAAAAGTAAGCACGAGTCCGGATTATTGGGTGACACTTTCGGTTTGCAGGATCTTGAAATATTTTATTAATTAACGATAAGCCTCTTTAATCGAAAACCACTTCTTCTTTGCCTGATAATTTATCCGTGATGCGCTTGATGACAATATCCATGTGTTTATTCTTATGCACAAAATCCAGATCATCCGTTTTAATGGTCAGCACCGGACAGGCATCAAATGTTTGCATCCAATCATCATAAAAGGATTCAAGCAATGCCAGATAATCGGCTGAAATGCTGGATTCAATATCGCGGGCGCGCTGGTGGATGCGCGCCATTAATACATCCACGGGGCAGCGCAGGTAGATCAGCATGGATGGGACTGGCAGGGTGGGGATGAGCAGGTTGAAAACACTTAAATATGTCTGATAATCCAGTTCGTTCAAGTTGCCCATGCTGTTCAGCGCCCTGCAGAAAATATAGGCATCTTCATAAATGCTGCGGTCGATGACTGTTGAGCGTGGATCTTGGGCCATTTGCAGATGCTGGCGGGCGCGATGCCCCAGAAAGTAAACCTGCAGGTGGAAGGACCAGGTTTTCATATCTTTGTAGAAATTAGGCAGATAAGGATTGTCGGCCACCGATTCATAAGCGGTGTGCCAGCCAAGCCGCTGGCCGATGCGTTCAGTAAGTGATGTTTTTCCTGACCCGATATTGCCGGCAACCAGAATTAGATGTTTGGGCATATTTAATGTCCTTTGAATAGATTAATTTCATTATATGCCAACCAAATCCGTATTCATTACTCTGCAATAATTTATAAAACCCACTTAATTTTTTTGAAGGTGTTTCTTTAAATGATATTTTTCTGCAAACCATAATATTGCGACCATGGCTATCAGAGCTTCAAAAAAACCTAATGCTGCGATAGGCGGAAGCGCAAGGTTGTCTTTAATTAACGTAACCAGCTGACCTATGGGTTGAAAAAACGGCCACAAAATAAATATATTCCGTGTCAGTCGGAATGAAAGCCCATATAACAAACCAATAAAGAAAAGAAAATATATTTCACTCATCGGCATGGCATATCCAATGTGATAAAGTGCATATAATGCCGATCCCAGTATTAAAGCTGGAATTAATCCAAACGCGTTTTCCAATCTTTGCAGCATCCATCCGCGCCAAAACACTGCTTCAAAAAAACCAATAACGATTGAAAGCGCCACCAGCGGTAAAAGGGTTTGAAATTCAGGCAGGTTGGTCTTGCCTATGGTCCAGGAATAAAGCAGATATGAAAAAACTAATTGAAGAACAAGACTCAGGCCAAGATTCTTTTTGGTTATGCCCAGCGAGGTTATCGATTGCTTATTCACGACAACCATCCAATAAACAGGCAATCCAATGCCAAACAAAGTCGCGCCGAGAACTGCGTAGATAAGAAAATATCCCATTCCGCCCAAAGGTTCCTGTCCTACGATAACGGTTGCCGTATATAGGGCGCCAACAACCAAAAACCAGGAAATTACCAAGATAATCAAATCCTTTGAGGGATTCCATCTAAAAAATTTTATTTCTTTGAGGCTCTTCTTAATCGATTCCATTATTTTTTTCTCCTTTTCCCAAATAATTAAGATTTTTTTAAAGTTTTCTATCCTTCAATCTGCTAAAGAGCAGCGCAAAATCCTGGTCAATGGTGCGGTGGACCACCTGCCGGATGTCAAATTTAAAGAATTTGAAAGTGATTTGAACGAATCTGCCGAACAAGATTGCCATAAAAAGGGTGCCTAACCCAACGGAACCGCCCATAAAAAAACCGGCTGCCAGAACAAAGAATTCCATAATATTTCTGACCCACCCCACCGATAAACCAATACGCTTGGTCATGGCGATCATCAAGCCATCTCTTGGCCCAGCACCCAGCTGCGCGCTTAAATAAAAATACATGGCAACAGTGACTATTGCCATTCCAAGAACCATCATCCCATAACTGATTGCAATGCTTTCCGGTATCGGGATCCAGTCATTTTCAATAATTAGGTCCACAAAGAAACCAATGAAAAAAACGTTCCCGATCGTGCCCCAACCGACCCTCTCACCAAAAATAAAATCCAGGACTACAATCGCCAGGCCAACAATCTGAGTGGCAACTCCCAGGCTGACGTGAAGTTGATTTGCCAATCCTTGATGAAATACATTCCAGGGCCCTAGACCTTGATTGGCGTTGACAGTCAGGACGACCCCCAGCCCGTAAAAAAAATATCCAAACATCAACCGCGCGAGTTTGCTGAGGCTGCTTTTCATAGATTAATGGCTTTTTTGCACAAAATAATTGGGAATATGATCTGGCAACATGAGCGCAATTTATACTCAAATCGAAGGCTTATGTCAATAAGAGATTTCACCAAATCAGGATTACCTGACTCATGAATCCGCGATTTCCAGAGAAAAACACCCCTCTGGTATAATCCCGTGAATGTATCCCATCGTCGCCCTTGATATCGAAACCACAGGTCTGGATCCACGCCGTGATGCCATTATCGAAATCGGCGCGGTTTTTTTTGATGGGGAAAAAATCTCCAAATCCTGGCAATCTCTCATCAATCCTCAGCGGCCGATCCCGCCAGTCATTACCCAGCTAACCAATATTACCAATGAGATGGTAATAAACGCCCCGCCGATCAAAGCGGTCATTCAGGATTTCGCCGATTTTATCGGCGACTTGCCAGTTATTGGCCATAATGTTTCCTTTGATCTTTCATTCCTCAGATTACATCAAAATCTTGATTTGAATCCTGTAAACGATACGTTTGAAATTGCCGCAGTCCTCTTGCCAACTACTCCGCGTTATAGTTTGAGCGCCTTGATTGACCGTTTCGGCACCTCAAATCTCAATCCTCACCGCGCAAAAGATGATGCGGAAGCCACAATGGCTGTGTTCAGAAAACTGCATGAGTTGGCAATCGATTTACCCATGCATCTTTTGGCTGAAATTGTACAGGCCTCCCATAATTTGAGCTGGGATGGGCGCTGGTTTTTCAGTGAAGTGTTAAAGGAACGCTCCAAAGGTCCAATCCCTGCGAAACAAGCAGCCCATAAAGATTACGGTGTTCTATTTAAAGCGCCTTCCGAATTATTGACCCAACCTCTAAAACCCAATCCGGAGATAATCCCTCTGGATTTGGAAGAAACAACGGCGATCCTCTCACCCGGGGGGCCTTTTTCAAAGTATCTTGAAAATTTTGAAAGCCGCAATGAACAGGTTGAAATGCTGCAAGCAGTCACCGGGGCGCTTTCCAACAGCCAGCATCTGATGGTGGAAGCGGGCACGGGCATTGGCAAGTCCTATGCCTATCTGGTGCCCGCGGCATTGTGGTCAACACGTAACAACTTGCGTGTCGTAATTTCCACCAATACGCTTAATCTTCAGGATCAACTCATCAACAAGGATATTCCGGATGTTAAAAACGCTTTAGGTTTGGATCTAAACGCGAGTGTTTTGAAAGGCCGGATCAATTACCTCTGCCCGCGCCGCCTGGAGGCAATGCGGCATCGCAAACCGCGCGACGCCAGCGAAATGCGGTTAATGGCAAAAGTGCTCGTTTGGCTGGAGCAGGGCGGCAGCGGTGAACTTGCCGAAGTGAACCTCACAGGACCAACTGAAAAGGAAATCTGGTCGCGGCTTTCAGCCGAGGATGAACTCTGCAGCTCGGAAGTCTGCCTGAACCGTATGGGCGGCATCTGTCCGTATTTTAAGGCGCGCCAGGCAGCGTTGAGTGCGCATATCCTGGTGGTAAACCACGCTTTACTGCTTTCGGATGTGGTCACCAATAATCGCGTCTTGCCGGAATATAAATATCTGATCGTGGATGAAGGCCACCATATTGAAGACGCCTCCACTGGTGCGTTGAGCTATCGGGTCACCCGGATTGAAGTTGAACGGCTTTTTAATGAACTCGGCGGTACTGCCAGCGGCATTTTGGGAAGGATTTCTTCGACCTTGCAGCGGCTGTTGAAACCCTCTGAGTTTGCTTCCGTCCAGGCTGCAATTGAAAAAGCCACCGATTTGGCTTATCGGGTGGAAAATGATTCGCGCAAATTCTTTTCAGCCATTGAAGAGTTTATGGTGCGGGAACGCGATGGTGGAGAAGTGGGCGATTACGGCCAGCAGGTGCGTGTGATACCAGCAACTCAGCATCAACCCCAATGGGATGACATACAAATTTCATGGGATGATGCGTCCCAGCCGATGGAATCTTTAATGCGCCTTCTGGATAGCCTGCTAAATGACATGTCAGACGAGTCTTTGGCTGGCAAAGATGAAATGGAAGACGTGACTGGCGACCTTTCCAGTGTACTGCGCAGGTTAAAGGAAATCCATGGCCATATCAGCGCCATGGTTTTTGAATTGGATGCCAATACCATCTGCTGGATCGAACAGGATGCCAAATATAACAGCCTTTCACTCAATTTTGCGCCGCTGCATATCGGTCCGCTGATGGAAAGCGCCTTGTGGCATACCAAAGATTGCGTGATTGTCACATCAGCCACTCTGACGGCGAACAATAACTTTGACTATCTTCGATCGCGTTTAAACGCCGATGAAGCGGATGAATTGATCCTCGGCTCGCCTTTTGATTACGAAAACTCGGCTTTGCTGTTTTTGCCGATGGATATGCCTGAGCCGATTGATTTTAAGAATTATCAGCGTTTTATTGAAAGGGCGGTACTGCAAACCGCCAAAACCACCGGCGGACGAATGCTGGTACTCTTTACTTCGTATAGGCAATTACTTGAGACTTCCCGGGTAATCTCACCGCTGCTCGCCAAGGAAAAGATCCAGGTATATGAACAGGGCACCGGCGCATCCCCTAGTTCACTTTTGGATTCCTTCAAGAGCACTGATAGGGCAGTGCTGCTTGGCACGCGGTCTTTTTGGGAAGGTGTGGATGTTCCTGGAGAAGCGCTTTCAGTCTTAATGATTGCCAAGCTGCCGTTTGATGTTCCCAATGATCCCATCATCCAGTCCCGCTCGGAAACATTTGAAAATCCTTTCAGTGAATACACCCTGCCCGAAGCGATCTTGCGCTTCAGGCAGGGTTTTGGGCGCCTGATTCGCACCCAATCCGATCGGGGAGTCGTCGCCGTCCTCGACCGGCGGGTGCGCTCCAAACAATATGGCCAGCTTTTTCTCCAATCGCTGCCGAACTGCCATCTGGTTGAAAGTTCCATTGAAGATTTGCCGGAAGAAGCCAGGCGCTGGCTGAATTTATAATAAGCAGGATTTAGCGTTTTCATTACAAAGTCAAGATTTCTAATTGTTTTAACAGATTTTTTTAGGGTTCACAAGGAGTCAGATGAAATTAACTGTTTTAGTGGATAACAATACCTTCCTCGATCAAATTTTTATCAGCGAGGCTGGTCTCTCTTACTTCATCGAAGTGGACGGTAAAAAAATCCTTTTCGATGTCGGCTACTCGGATGCGTTTCTGAAGAACGCCCAAAAGTTGGACATCGATTTGCGGCAGATCGATTTTGTGGTTCTGTCGCACGGCCATTTTGACCATACCTGGGGCTTGCCATTTTTGGCTAAATTCCTTTCAGAAAGCAAATCAGCAAAAAAACCAATTTTAATAACCAATCCGGCAGCCTTTGCCAGCCGAAGGATTAAAAAGACCAAAGAGATTGGCGCAAACATGTCTGCTGAGTCGCTTTCAAATTCTTTTAAATTGAATTTATGCGCTGAACCGGTCCAAATTACCAAAAATCTGCTTTACTTGGGTGAAATCCCTCGCGAAAATGAATTTGAATCCAAAAAACCTTTGGGCAACGTAATTGCTAATAAAAGAAAAACGCCTGACTTTATTAAGGATGATTCCGCCATGGTTTACCGATCAAAAGCGGGACTGGTGATAATCACAGGATGTTCTCATAGCGGGATTTGTAATATTGTTGCGTATGCCAGGAAGATTATGAAAGATGATCGTATTCTGGATATTGTTGGTGGATTTCATTTACTCAAACCGTCTGCATCCCAATTATCCGGTACCCTGGATTATATGAAAAAACTCAATCCCAAGGCCATCCATGCCTGCCATTGCACGGACCTGCGCTCAAAGATCGCCCTGGCAGGTGTGGCCAACTTGGATGAGATTGGATCGGGCGTTGTGCTTCGGTATTCCTGACAGAAAAGCCTCGATATTTATTTTCAATGGCTTATATTCTTGTTTTTCTAAATAAAAGAAAGGCATAAGCAAATTTCATGAGAACAGTGGTCATTACGGGCAGCACAAGGGGAATCGGGTATGCCCTGGCAAGGTCTTTTCTGATTAAAGGTTGTAATGTAATAATCAGCGGAAGAAAACAAAGCCAGGTGGATATCGCTGTAGAACGCCTTAAAAGGAGTCATCACCTGAGAAAATCGCTGGTTTTGCTTGTGATGTGACGTTATTCAGCCAGATGCAGCAGCTTTGGGAAAAAACTGTCGAAAAGTTCGGTTCAATTGATATTTGGATTAATAATGCCGGAATTTCGAATACCCAAAATACGCCCTGGGATTTGCCGGCGGATGAAATTGAGTGCGTGGTTAAAACCAATATGCTGGGTGAAATGTTCGGCACAAAAACCGCTATTACTGGTTTTATTAAGCAAGGCCATGGCGCTCTTTATAATATGGAGGGGATGGGCGCACAGGGAAATCACCGGGTAAAAGGGCTCTCCATTTATGGGGCGACCAAAGCGGGACTCCGCTTTTTTAATGATTCCATTTCCATAGAAATAGAAAATGATAGGATTCAAGTAGGTGCGATTCAACCCGGAATGATGCTGACCGAGATGGTGACGGATCAATATCTCAATCGTCGCGAGGAATGGGAAAAGTTCAAGGGGATCTTTTGCCATCATTTCAGAAAAGCCGGAAATTGTTGCGGATTGGCTGACAGAAAAGATATTGAAGAACGACAAGAAATTTGTACGGTTTATATATGGGGGCATGCCAAGGATATTAAGCCGATTAATAAGGAATAGCTTCAAACGGAAGAAATCATAAACCTTCTGTTAATCAGGGATTCCATCATTCACTGAAAAAATGATCGTTCAATTTCTGGGCATAATTTTTGTAATTTTTATCTTGGGAGTTCTTTGTATAAAATTTCACCGCCGGATTGAAACTCTTCCACTGAATGACCACACCCGGCAATCCCTTCCTGGTGACTTCATTCATCTGCCTTCAGGAATGACGCATTATGAATTTCAAGGCAAGGAAGACTCGCGGGTGGTGGTCCTTATCCATGGATTTTCAACACCCTATTACATTTGGGATCCAACCTTTGAAGGTCTGATTAACGACTGGATTTAAAGTTCTGCGCTACGACCTCTTGGGGAGGGGTTTTTCAGACAGGCCTGATACTAATTATGATTTGCTTTTATATCGAAACCAGTTGTTGCATTTATTGAGAAACCTGTCAGTTGAAAACCCAGTTCATTTGATCGGGCTCTCCTATGGCGGACCCATTGCTGCAGATTTTGCAATTCAATTTCCTGAATTGGTTCAAACCTTGACGCTTATCGACCCTCTTGTAACAACTGCCGTCTTCGATGGGATTAAGGTGCTGAACATTCCCATCTTGGGAGAAATACTGATGTCGCTTTATCTGACTCCCTTTGCGCTGCCTCGATCCCAGCCAGGCGATTTTTTCGAACCCGAACGCTTTCCGGAGTGGGTGTCCAAATTTCGTGCACAACTTAAATATAAAGGGTTCAGCCGTGCAATTCTTTCGACCATAAGAAATTTAAAAGAATTGAATCTCGAATCCGGTTATCGCGCGCTGGGAAAATCAAAGCTTCCCGTTTTGGGCATCTGGGGGGAGCACGACCGAACCATCAGCAGAGAGGACATGAAGACTCTGGAAAATCTGATCCCCCAAATGGATTTGCATGTTATTAAAAATGCAGGGCATATCCCGCACTATGAGCAGCCTGATAAAGTAAATTCGATTTTAATTTAAGTATCTTGGAAAATCAGGAGGATTGGTTAAATCCTCTTTTTCAACCTGAACGCCGCCCAGGTTGTATCGATAGAAATCATGGCAACCGGTTTAAATCCAAGTTTCTCTGCAATTTCCCAAATAATATCGCGATTGATATCTGTTTCCTCTTTTGAGGTGCCTTTTGGGTAAGTGATCCACAGGCTGCCGTCATCTTTCAAAGCCTGTTTGAGGAGCGGGAAATTCTCGACAAGGTCAGTCCTGGACTTTGTGAAGTACTGGATGATGTCTGCATCCGGAGAAACTTTTATTCTGGATATTCACCTGTTCAGGAATTTCCCCCATTGTCTGGGTATACCCTTCCGGAGCATTCAGTATAATCACCCTATTACCGGATTTAATGAACATGCGCTGGGCTATCGATTTATCTGACATTGCTACTCCAGATAGGTAATTATTAACTCCATCGGTGCAATTCCCTTAAACATAGCCTGGGCGGGACAATATTTTGTTTCCGATAATTCGACAGCACGTTCGACAGCTTCTTTTGAAAGATTATTGCCGCCTATTACATATTCAATGATCAGGTGTGTGAATACTTTCGGGTGTTCTTCAGCGCGTTCCGCGTGAACGCGCACTTCAAAACTGGTGACCTCCTGGTGCTTTTTCTGCAGGATCGAAATGACATCCATTGAAGTGCATCCTGCAATCCCTATGGCGATCAACTCCATCGGCCGCAAGCCATCATTATCACCGCCAACTTCTGGTGAAGCACCCAGTGGGACTGAAAATCCCGAATCAGAAGAGCCGGTAAAACTCATGCCGCTTTTCCAGATTACTTTAGCGTCCATCCTTCTCCTTTTTTTCATCCCTCAACGAGGGACAGAATAATTAATTTATCAGGTAGAACTTCCCGATAAAATATAATCCGCAATCCTGGCATTTCAAGTTAAGCGATCCATCATATGCCATCCTATATTTCCCGCAGCGAGGGCAGAGGATTCCGGTCCTTTTTCCTTTGCTTTTCAAATTAATAATAATTTTTGTAAAAATTCCCGAACTCTCTTTTCAATGATTGCCAAATTCTCATAATCTTAAACCAGCGGCCAATTGGGAAAAACGTCAATATCGAGTGAATCACGCTGTCCGTTTACAAAGCGGTAATAACCTGCAGCCGCAATCATTGCGGCATTGTCAGTGCAATATTTAAGCGGAGGAATGTGCACCTGAAAACGAGTTTGCGAGGTGAATGCATTCCGCAGTGATTTGTTGGCAGAAACTCCGCCGGCAACCAAAATATGGCGGGCTTTATAATGTTCCGCGGCTGAAAAGGTTTTTTCCGTCAGTACGTCCACCACCGCCTGCTGAAAACTGGCAGCCAGATCATTAACCGGCAGATTTTTTCCTTGTTCTTGAAAAGATTTTACCTGCCGCAGTACGGCTGTCTTCACGCCGCTGAAGGAAAAGTCCCAGGTGCCTTCCAGCCGCGAGCGCGGAAAGGCAAAGGCGGTTGGATTGCCTTTTTCCGCAGCCTTTTGTATGGAGGGTCCGCCAGGATAAGGAAGATCCAGCAGGCGCGCCACTTTGTCAAATGCTTCGCCGGCAGCGTCATCCAGTGTCGCACCAAGCCTTTCGTAATCGTGATGCCCCTTCATCAATATTAAAGAAGAATGCCCGCCGGAGACGATTAACGCGATCAAGGGGAATTCGGGCGGTATGAAAGGCTGGGTTTCATCCAATTTCAGCCAGGCGGAATACAGGTGCCCTTCCAAATGATTGATACCGATCAGGGGCAGCCCGCTGCCCAAGGCTAACGCTTTGGCCATATTCATGCCCACCACCAGCGATCCAGCAAGCCCGGGTCCGCGTGTGACAGCGATTGCGTCCAATTCTTTCAAACTGAGATGCGCCTGATTAAGGGCTTCTTCGACAACGGGGTATATCGTTAAAATATGCTGCCGGGAAGCCATTTCAGGGAATACCCCTCCATATTTCGCATGCAATTCGACCTGCGTGGCGACAACATTCGAGAGAATGAGGCTTCCATCTTCAAGCACCGCGGCGGCAGTTTCATCGCAAGAGGATTCAATCGCCAGGATGCGCGCTTTAACCTTTTTTTCTGTATTTGGATTCATTTTTATCTTTTTATTGGCAGAACCAAATCATAAGGGTATTCTGCCATTATCTCAAAATTCCCATCAGGATCTAAATATACTGTATCTTCAATTCTTACACCCATACCCCGGGACGGATAATACAAGCCGGGTTCGATTGTAAAAACCGATCCTCGTTTGAGAATGTCATCTTTAGTCGAGGTAATCCCACTGAAAGGATTCTCATGCACATCCAAACCCAATCCATGCCCGATGCTATGCACATATCCTTCCGTGATATCGGGTTTTTCTGCCACAGTTGCATGCCCCATCGCTGAGAATAAACGGCATGTTTCTTCCTGAAAATATTTAAAGGGTTTGCCATCTTGCAAGGAATCAATGACTTGATGGAAAACTGAAGCCACCTGATCATATAAATTTTGAACATCATCTGGCGCATAACCAAGGCACCACGTGCGGGTGAAATCATAAAAATACCCGCCACCTTTTTCGCAGGGGTAAATATCAAATACGATTGGTTTTCCAAGTTCAATTAGCGCATTCGGATCACCTGTGTTGTGGGGAACACCCGCATCCCGTCCGATGGAAAAAATTGTCTCCTCGGGATTTTCAGCACCAAGTTCAACCAGCCACAGGTTAATCAGGTTTTTTACCATGGATACAGTTACAGGTTTTTCATCTTTATCCACAAGGTAATTATTCTTAACGCTCCGGCTTGTGAGATAGTCCGCAACTTTTTCAACCACGTTGATGGTTGTCTGACCCATTTTTCGTATTCGTTCAATCTCATCGGGTTCCTTGGTCATACGGGCTTTCTCAATAGCACTATCTTTCAGAAAACTGATGAACTCGATCTCAGGCAGCAGTGATTTCAGTGCTTTGAGGATTGAAAAAGCGGTTGAAACTGATGCTATTCCAGATACAGCAACACGGCCTTTGACCAGCCCGATTTCAGCCAAGATGTCTTGATACCGTTCGGCCATGGCAGCGGTCAGATCACCGGCGTGCTTTTTCATATACCTTTCAAGAGGCATTGTTGTTTCAATCGCGTGGGTTTCAAGGCCTGATTTGGCGGCTTCTTCCCGTTCCATGGCTGTGGCATGATAGATAACAGGCGGTTTGCCGGCAATTTTAAAGAGATTGGATTCTTTTACCTCCTGTGTGCCGGTAAAGTAAACCATGTCCGCATTATTTTTCATGGCGCCCATTACCCACAGTGCATCAATATTTTTTTCATTCAGGAAAAGATCAATGTCCGATCTCATATTCGCTCCGAGGTACAAATTACTGAACTGATTTCAACTCTTCCATCATAGTTGATTCCTGTGCAGGCAAAACAGTCCGCGGATCAAAAACCACCCGATCATTTTCAATGCGTGCGATGACCGGTACTTTTAAATCTCTTAACCTTTTCATGAATCGGTCAGGGCTTTTTGCAGCAATGCTTAATAAAAATGTAGGCAGATTTTCACCAGGCAGGCTTCCGCCCCCAACCATTGAAAAGCCCGGGATAACCTCCCCGGTTTGGAGAATTTTCTTCCATTTTGCTGCTTGATCCCGGATGCCATCAATATCTCGGGAAATCATGCGCCAAACGGGAATTTTATCCAAAGCTTCACCTTTGAGATAGTGGATCAGGGTTGCGGCTAAACCCGCCAGACAGAGTTTATCAGCCCGGACTGCACGCGCAAGTGGATGCGCCTTTACCTTATCCATCAGGTCTTTTCTTCCGATGATGATGCCTGCTTGCGGCCCGCCCAGCAGTTTATCGCCGGAAAAGCAGACAATACCCGCGCCCGCTTTAATTACCTCTTGAACCGTTGGTTCATGAGCTAAACCGTATAGAGCCGTATCCAGCAGAGCGCCCGATCCGAGATCGCAAACTAGCGGTAAACCAAATTTATGGCAAAGCGAAGCCAGATCGGAAAGCTCGGGTTCCGCGGTAAAACCGATGATCTTGAAATTGGAATGGTGGGCGGTCATGACGAGAGCAGCTTGTTCATTCAACGCAGTCTCGTAATCAGAAAGGTGAACGCGATTGGTGGTGCCAACCGCCACCAGCTTCGCGCCGGACTGGCGCATTACATCCGGCACACGGAAACCGCCGCCGATTTCGACAAGCTGAGAATTGGCTATGATCGCCTTTTTACGATTTGCAAGCGCGCTTAGCACCAGTAGAACGGCAGCGGCATTATTGTTCACAACCAGAGCGCTTTCAACGCCGGTAAGCAGTCTTAATAGCCCTTCTGCGTGTGACGAACGCTTTCCGCGTTTTCCTGCTGGAAGGTCATATTCCAGTGTGCTGTATGAAGAAGAAACCATTTGCATTGCCGCAATTGCTTCTTCACTGAGTGGTGCGCGCCCCAGATTAGTGTGCAGAATGATGCCGCTCGCATTTATAACAGGCACCAATGATGGCTTAAGCCAGCCTGAAATTATTTTTTCCGCTTGCTGGAAAATGCCATCATCATCCGGTGAGTTCGCGCCATTTTTTATGGCATCACGAAAAGAATCCAATGAAGCCCTTAAAGAATTTAGTATTATTTCCCTGCCATAACGGCCGATCAGTTTATTGGATCTGTCCTGCTGAAGAAGTGTATCCAAAGAAGGCAGGTTTTTGAGATCATTCATCAGCGTATTCATCTGCTCTAAAAGTGGCTTTTTCGGCCATGCGCAAAAATACCTCTAATAGGATCAACCCTCCCGCAAGGAGGACGATGACAAGGTTTGATGCGATTCGGCCGATTTGCAGCCATGCCAGCAAGTCAAGGAAAATTCCAAAAAGCAATCCTTCCCGAATAAGCACTCTGGCGGGAACATATTGCTTTGCCAGGCGCCTTTGCAGCAGGTAAGCAGCTGGCAGCATAATCCCGGTGCCGGCCATGGTTAGAAAAAAATAGAACAACCAGCGCGGCCAGAGTGTTGGCTCCATGGAAATTAAAATGAATGCCAATCCACCCAACCCCAAAATACTGAGCAAGAGGCTGGTTAAAAAAATCTTGCCGAAAGGCGGCAGGAATGATTTATGCGCCATGTTGGACTGATTATATCAATCAAAAATCCGGCAGACTTTAACGATGAAGTCAAAGCTCACTCTGAATGTAAAGAATTTTGATGAGGTTTATAATTGCGCTTCACCCTGTGGAGGAATGTTTGCTGAACACCCTGAAAGCCCGATTCTTTACCTTCCCAAAGACGTTTCGTATTCTTGTTGGGGCAACTTTTATAGACCGCCTGGGAGGCGGTTTAATCTTTCCCTTCCTTGCGCTTTATGTTGCTCAGCGCTTTAATGTCGGCATGACCCAGATAGGGCTCTTGTTCGCCACTTGGTCAATCAGCAGCCTGGTCGGCAGCACGGTTGGCGGTGCTTTGGCCGATAAATTTGGGCGGAAATTTATTCTGATCTTCGGTCTGCTCTTCAGTGCAGGCTCGGCACTTTTTATGGGGTTTGTCAATGACTACCGTGCATTTTATCTGGTGGCTGTGTTTGCCGGGGTTTTTTCTGATATCGGGCATCCTGCGCAGCAAGCCATGGTCGCGGATTTGCTAAAGGGTGATCAGCGTGCCGAGGGATTCAGCCTGCTTCGTGTTGTGGCGAACCTGGCTGTCACCATCGGCCCAGCTATCGGCGGTTTGCTGGCAGGAATTTCTTATTTGCTCTTATTCATTCTGGACGCTTGCGCTAGCACCATCACCGCAATTATTGTATTAAAGACAATTCCTGAAACGAAACCCGAAAGAAGTGCCGATCATCCATCAGAATCATTGCTGGCGACTCTGGCTGGATATGGAAAGATCATCAAAGACCGTTTTTTCATGGCCTTTATCTTTACTTCCATCATTATGATCATTGTCTATGCCCAGATGTACAGCACTTTATCAGTCTACCTTTTCAAGATACATGATGTTCCCGCGAAGGGTTTTGGATTCATCATGAGCATGAATGCTGCAATGGTGGTGCTCTTCCAGTTCTGGATAACCAGAAAAATTAAAAAATTCCAGCCAATGCTTTTGATGATCACTGCGACTGTTTTATATGGAATTGGATTCAGTATGTATGGATTTGTCCATTCCTATGGGTTCTTCATGCTGGCAATGGCTATTATTACCATCGGTGAAATGGTGCATATTCCGACGGCACAGGCATTGGTGGCATTTTTCGCCCCTGAAGATATGCGTGCCAGATATATGGCTGCCTTCGGATATACCTGGGCGATTCCAAATGCTGTGGCACCCATTTTGGCAGGTTTGATTATGGATAATTATGATGCGCGCCTGGTCTGGTATCTTGCTGGATTGCTCTCAGTGGTCGCAGCTACCGCTTTTGCTTTTCTTTATGTAAAAACGAAACACAGATTTAAAAAAGACATTGAACCTGATCAGCTAATCCCTTAATGTGAGATTCGACATTGGCGGGTATCGGTTAATGAATTTACAGATTGTGATTTCTACGCTTTTCATGTGGGATAATCAATTCTAGAAATTATGTAAAAAAATAGGGAAAAGGTTATAAATACTCATATGCCAAGAAAATTTTCTCCCACCCCTCTTAATCCAATCAAACCAGTTCCTTCGGATATGCAAATTGCTCAAGCCGCTGAATTAAAACCGGCCATGCTATTGGCAGAAGAACTTGGCTTGCTGCCAGAGGAAGTTGAGCTTTTCGGGCCTTATAAAGCCAAAATCAAACTGGAAGTACTTGACCGTTTGAAAGAGCTGCCGAATGGAAAATACATTGATGTAACCGCCATCACGCCAACCCCTTTGGGAGAAGGAAAAACTACAACAACCGTTGGGCTCAGCCAGGCGCTGGGAGCGCATTTGGGAAAAAAGGTCATCACCTGCATTCGCCAGCCCAGCCAGGGGCCGACCTTTGGCATTAAAGGCGGTGCCGCTGGCGGCGGCTATAGCCAGGTGATCCCGATGGATGATTTAAACCTGCACCTGACCGGTGATTTGCACGCGATCACGGCTGCCAATAATCTGCTTGCCGCAGCCATAGACGCCCGCATTTTCCATGAATCTTCACAATCAGATGAGGCACTATTTCGGCGCTTATTCCCGGAGAATAAGGAAGGACAACGGACATTTGGGCTTGGTTTTGTAAATCGCAAGAATAAATTAGGAATTACAACATCTGATCCAAATGAAATGACCCAGGAGGAACGATCCCGTTTCGTACGTCTGGATATTGATCCGGAAACAATAACCTGGATGCGCGCTCTGGATACCAACGACCGATTTCTGCGCGGGATAACTGTTGGTCAGGGTGATGCCGAAAAAGGAATGGAACGTAAAACCGGCTTTTATATCACCGTTGCCAGCGAGATCATGGCAGTATTAGCCCTTACCTCTGACCTGATGGATATGCGCCGCCGGTTGGGTGAGATGGTGGTGGCATTGGATAAGAAAGGTAATACTGTAACGGCAGATGATTTGGGAATGGGAGGCGCTTTGACCGTGCTTATGAAAGACGCGATCAAGCCAACCATGATGCAGACCCTGGAGGGTACACCGGTATTTGTGCATGCCGGTCCCTTTGCCAATATCGCCCACGGGAATAGCTCAATTATTGCCGATAAAATCGGACTCAAGCTGGCGGATTACGTAGTTACCGAATCGGGTTTCGGCGCCGATATGGGGATGGAGAAATTCTTCGATATCAAATGCCGCTATTCCGGATTGGTCCCCTCTGTGGTTGTGCTTGTCGCCACAGTCCGCGCATTGAAAATGCACGGCGGCGGACCTAAAGTTGTAGCGGGCAGCCCGTTGGATCCGGTATATAAGGAAGAAAACATCGACTTACTTCAAAAAGGTCTGGATAATTTAATTCATCATATCAGTATCGCCAAGAAATACGGCGTTCCTGTTGTTGTGGCTGTCAACCGTTTCTTTACCGATTCAAAAGCGGAACTTGAACTGGTGCGAAAAATTTCCATTGAAAAAGGCGGTGCATTTGATGCTGTCATCTGCAACCACTGGGAAGAGGGCGGAAAAGGCGCTCTCGACCTTGCCAACGCAGTAGTTCGTGCCGCAGAACAACCCGTCAACTTTAATTTCTTATATCCCTCTCGAGTGGCCGATCAAAAAGAAGATTGAAACAATTGCAATGGAAGTCTATGGCGCAGATGGTGTTGATTACAGCCCCGAGGCGGAAAACCGCATCACTGAATACACCCGGTTGGGTCTGGACAAACTGCCGATCTGTATGGCAAAAACACATCTCAGTTTAAGTCACGATCCTGCTTTGAAAGGTGTCCCAAAAGGTTTTCGAATTCCGATCAGGGATGTGCGCGCTTCAGCCGGCGCTGGTTTTCTTTATCCAATTCTGGGAGAGATCAGCACCATGCCTGGTCTGCCAACCCGTCCAGCTTTCATGGATATTGATATTGATCCTGAAACCGGGAAGATCGTCGGATTATCATAAGCTCAAATTACCGGATCACTTTCTGCATAAACCAACGATAATGAATGACATACCTCAGGATTCTTGGTGAAAGATAAAAAGTTACTCATTTTCCTACTTTTTTTGATTCTTAACCTGATCCCGCATATTTATGTTTCCTTTTCTCAGCCCGATACGCTGTTGAATTGGTATCTGACGGATGATGCTTTTTATTATTTTAAGACGGCACAGAATATCGCCGAAGGTGTGGGGATAACCTTCGATGGCATCGCACCAACGAATGGCTTTCATCCCCTTTGGATGTTGATTTGTGCGCCTGTTTTCACTCTGGCGCGCTTCAACCTTTTTCTCCCGTTAAGAGTCTTAATCGTCCTGCAGAGTGTTCTGAATGCTGCCTGCGGCTATTTGTTTTACAGGCTCTTTGCCGATAATCACTCAGCGGAAGTTGGCTGGCTGGCTGCGGCATTTTGGATGTTTTTTCCTGGAATTCATGCGATCACTACAAAACTGGGTTTGGAATCCGGGATCAATGCGCTTTCGATTTTATTCTTGGTCTTCTGCCTTTCACGGCTTCCAGATAAAACTGAGGATCTGAATCAAAAAACTAAAAAATACCTGAATCTCAGCCTGGCTGCTATCCTTTGTCTCTTAAGCCGTCTTGATAATGTATTTATTGTTCTGATGGTTGGCGTATGGTTCGTATTCCAATCGAGCAGCCTTCGCAGACTCTTGCTGCTGGATTTCTGCCTGATTGTATTCACGGTTGTACTCAGCTATTATTCCAGGATACAGACGACAAATAATATTTTTAATTTTCTGCCATTCTTCTACCTTTTGGCAGGTGTTTCTGTGGTAATCAAGCCGATCACTTTTTATTTTCTAAAGCTTTATGAGGTTGATAATTTTAAGAATTTAAAGAATGTAATAATTAATTCTATTGCCGGGGTAATCATTTCATCATTGATTATCGGGCTTGCTTTTTTCATAATTCACGATCAATTACATGCCTTTCGGGGTTTTTCAAGGGCAGTTCTGATTATTGATGGACTGCTTTCATTGATTATCTTTGTGCCTTTGAGGATTTTTCGATTCGTCCGCTGCCAGCGCTTCGGCAGAGAGGAAGAAGATATTTCCTTAAAAAAGAATTGGCGTGACTGGCTGAGAGCAGTATCAATTTATTTTTTGCCTCTTTTCAGCGTACTGGCAGCTTATATGATGATCAACAAATCCTATGCTGGCAGCGCTATGCCGGTCAGCGGACAGATCAAACGCTGGTGGGGGACGCTTCCGAATACCGTTTACGGCAGGCCGATTACAAACCTGCAGGGGGTATTTAAGGGATTTTTTGATTTTGATATCGAGTCTGGGCCTTTTTGGTTGATTACCAAACCGATCAATTTAATCGCTTTGTGGTTAACCAGAGTGTTTAAATTGTTTGGCAATTTGACCTCGGAAGCCCATCCTTATATGCTCGCGTTGGTTTGGGTTGCTTTAATCGCAGCATTGATCGCTATTCTGATAGGATCCTGGCAGATTTTTTCCCGCAAAGCTGACCGCCTTGGTTTGGCTGCGCTGGCCGCAGGCTGTTTTATGCATGTCCTCTCATATAAAACCACTGGCTACCTGCATGCCAAATACTGGTACTGGATAGCCGAGATGATTTTATTGGTAACAGCTATTGGATTGGTTTTGGATTCTGCCATTAATACCCTGAATGGCAGAAAGTTAGGGCATTCCTTGATTAAGGGACTTTCGTCCGCAATAGTGGTTCTGCTCATTATTGCATTTTCCTATACCATCGTGCGCGATTTTCCCCTCGGCGGTTCTGAAAAAACGCAATATAACTATCTGGGTGAAAAAAGTTTTATTGAATCTCAAACTCAACCAGGAGATGTGATTGGCATGACCGGGGGAGGTTTGGTGGGATATTTTGTCCCAGACCGCAAGATTGTCAACCTGGATGGTTTGATCAATAGCGCTGAATACTTTGAAAAACTCAAATCAAATCAAGCCAATGATTATTTAAACGAGATCGGCGTGAAATATATCTATGGGGAAACGGCTGTGCTGTTGGACAGTGATCCCTACCGCTGGATCTTCACTGACCATATTCGTTTTAAAACACAGGGACCATATTTCTCAATTTTTGAGTATTGCGCAAATTTCTGCCGATGAATGGCTTTTTCGTGTTTGCCCTCTAAGGAAAAGTCAACATTCAATTGTCTCGGATGATAAAAAGAATTTAGGCATATTCATTTTTATTAAAGCATAGCTGGATTACCAGCAGAATGAAAACTTAGAGAATTTTGTCTATTTCTTCAAGCTGATAAACTCTGGCAGATCCTGCTGACCCGCTTGGCCATGGCAATAATTGTTAGAATGGGCGGATTTCCCAATGATTTAGGCAGCAGGCTGGCATCGGCCGCGAACAGGTTTTCAGGAAGCCGTTCTGAATGAAAACTCGTTGTCTCCTTTTTGGTAAGTGGAAGCGTGCCCCCCGGATGGCCGGCGATGACAGTGCCGAGAAACATTTTTTTATCACTGGCGCCAGATCGGCGCAGAATCTCTTTGCAGACCTCCACCCCTTTATCAAGACTGCGAAGGTCTTGATCGGTGAGAGTTTTCTTTACGCCATTTCTTGATACGCTTCCAGTGTCATCATCTGCCAGCTTAATCATGATTGAGGCAATATTATCTGCATGCGTCCGCCACTTCTTGTTGAAAAAGAAGCTGAGATGGTCGAAATAAGGGGAAAGAATAATGTGATCGAGGATTGAGACGAAAGGCATGGTGACTTCGCTGTGCTGCTTGAAGTCAGGTATTTTTGCCGCCACACAAAGCACCGGATCAACAAACAGGCGTTCTTCACAGGTGATGCCAGAACGATCCAGTATGGCCGCTGTTTCAAATCCACCCGCAGCCAGTACGACCAAATCGGCCGGATAAAAATGGCGCGACCAGCCATTTTTCACAAATACGCCTGCGGCGCGTCCGCCTTTAATTGCAACACTCTCCACGTGACAGCCGGCAAGCACCTGCGCTCCTTTTTGCTGGGCATCCTCAAGATATCGGCGGCTGTCCCATTTGACCCCGTTCGGACAGCCCAACTGGCAGCGGCCGCAATGCATGGCAGTGCTCATACTCTCCCATTTTAGGCATTGGCTGGGGATTCAAGCCCAACTCCTGAAAAATTGTGAATAGATTTCTTGTGTTTTCCCGCCATTTCTTTTGATGCGCAGTTGTAACCGGGATCTCACGATAGATTTCTTCAAACTCGCTATCCAGATTTATCCCCATATCCTTCAAATCATGATCCATGCGCAGGGCATTTCCGGTGCAGATGGTGGTCGTCCCTCCCAAACCAACGCCGTTCACAAGGATCATTTGATCAGATGCCCGCCTTATTTTAAATGCCGGAATGGCGAGCTGGATTTCGCGTTCATCGAAGAACAAGCCCAATTGTCTCGGTATTTCCAGGTTTTCCAACCTCATGCCAAAGGGCTTGAATTGTCTGCCAGATTCCAATACTGTCACCTGGTAATGACCCTGCAGTTCCTTCGCAACAGTCGCGCCGCCAGCACCGCTGCCGACAATAATGGCTTTTTTCATCTTACATTTCTTCCTTCAATGAAAGTAATTTTGCCCTGCAGCACAATCCCCCCTCGGTTATCCGTCCCGTGAATACCAGCCTCCTGCCTCCTGATAACCCTGAAAAAATCCCGTCATCCATTGCGGAGATCAGGTCGCAAATCGAATTTGAGTAATACTCGCTGAAATAACAGCGTTTTATTGTAATCTCACCTAGTGAATTTCCTTCGATATCAATATTGATCGCCCGATAAAGGATACTGCTAATCCGCATGATCTCATCAATGGTATTAATCCTGAACCACCTGCGGAGTTTATTCCCAAGCGGAAGGGCATTTTGAAAAAGCCTTGTTTTCAACGCGATTTTTTCTTGACCTGAACTTAAAGCTATTTCCGCTTGCTCACAGGTAAATCGGGCGTAAGCCTGCAGGTAACTTTCAAATGAAAGCTGTCCAAGCAGTGGGACGGGGCAGCCAAAGCCATCTGCTGTAGCCTTAAAAGTTCCTTAAGGATAATTTTGCGGATAAAAGCCGGCGTGTTGTGCGAAAGGATATTTTCCAGGGTTTTCAACTTATTCCTTTATCGCTTCGCCAAGATGCAGGATTACGGATGAAGACTTATTTTTATTGTAAAGACACTCCAGCACTTCTCTCTGCCGATCTGAAATTACCTGCCGCTTGAGCTTGAGGTTGGCAGTCAGTTCACCGGATTCAATCGATAGGTCATTGGCCAGCACAGCCCAGCGTTTCACCTGTTCAGGGTGTGAAAGGTTGTGATTTACCTGGTTGATCATGCGGTCGATTTGCTGTATGCTGACCGCAGCAAGGTCTTTTTCCTGGATCCATAACAAAGCCACGCAGTACGGACGCTGTTCACCGAACAGCATTGCCTCAGCAACACCGGGGATTTCTCGCAAGCGGGATTCTATTTTCACTGGCTGAATATATTTTCCGTAGGAAGTCTTAAAGAGTTCTTTTTTCCGGCCTTTCAGAACAAGGCGGCCATCTGCTAAAAGTTGGCCGAGATCGCCTGTTTGCAGCCACCCGTCTTGTAGGGGCTGTTCGATCTTCTGGCCGTTTTGTTCATTAAAATATCCTGCCATCACCTGCGATCCGCGCACCAAAACTTCTCCGTCCTCAGCCACACGAATCTCTGTCTGGGGGAGAGGTTCACCTACCGTACCCAGATGATTTTCACCCAGACGATTAAGGGTAATCAATGGCGCCTCGGTTAATCCATACGCATTATGAATTTCAATTCCAAGATCCCGGAAATTCTGAAGTAAGCTTTCGCCGCAGGGTGCTGAACCGGTGATCAACTGGGAACAGCGGTCAAGTCCGGCTTTTTTTAATGTTTGCCAATGGAGGAGAGCCCCCAGGATTCGTTTCAAGAGTCCACCTGAAAGGCTCGTGTACCGGCGCCCGATTGGATTCGCCTCGAGAGCTTCCCAGATTCTTTCGTATATACGCGGAACTGAAAAGAAAATAGTCGGGCGGATGCGCGGGAGAACGCGTTGGATTTCCATCAGGTTTTCCAAAAAGTAAATATTTACCGCTGCAGGGATGTAATAAGGGCTGTAAGTCGCCAGGATCCCTTCAACCACATGGCTCATGGGCAGAAATGAAAGGTACTTGGCGGCTTTCGTACGCGCCTTCCAAGGCAGAAGCGAGGCCATGGTCTGCCCCATCCAGCGCAAATGCTGGTGCTGAAAGCTGACCCCTTTGGGCTGGCCGGTAGTGCCTGAGGTGTAGTACAGGGCTGCGAGGTCGCCGAATCCAACTGGCGCTGTAAGGGGTACTGTGATCCCTTTTCCTTGATTAATAAAATCATCCCAGGTGATCACTTTCCGCCCCAATCGTTCGGGTAAAGCACTTCGGCAGAATGAGACAATCGGCAGGTCAGCCTTGAGCTCATCCAAACGCTCCAAAATCTTCGGCGCACTGATCAGCAGCAAGCGCGCCCCGCTGGCTTTGAGGATATGATCGATCTCGGCAGGTGGGCTGGTGTAATACAGGGGGACACTCACTGCTCCGATCAAACCGATGGCTGTGTTTAAAGCCAGGTAACGGGTACTATTAAGGCCAACTATTGACACTCGATCACCAGGCTTGATCCCTATCGTTGTCAAAGCGCCTGCACATGCCAAAATCTCACTCCTGACTTCATCAGCGCTGTGAGGTATCAACTTTTCCCCTACAATATCGAAGTAGTTCACCGGCCGGGTTTTGCTTCCCAGGCGTGCAATAAGCTGCTCATGAACGGTACGTTCCATGCGGTGCATAAAACCTTGATCGACGGCAAATGAGAGCAGGCGGGTAAGGAACTCACTCCAGTTAAGAGCAAAAGGACCAAGCAGTCGCTCCACATTGTCAGTGCTAAATTGTTTGCGCTCATTGAAATAGGGCAGAATGGTAAACAATCCCTTATACCCGGGCAAGAAGAATCTATGTCGAGATCTGGTCTGGATTTTCGATTGAACCCCAGGCGTATTTAAAGGAATAAATTCTTTTTTGGGGATCGGCAGCCGGATGAAAACCGGATGGGGTAGGTGCAAGTCGAGTTGCTCGCGCGCCCAGGTCCGTACGAATTCGACAAGCTCACTAACCCGCGGCAATGAGGATTCTGGTGCAGTCAGGTGAAAATTTAACCCTTCTGCTTCCCTGCTAAAGGTCAAGCGTATTATGGCATCGGCTACATAATCCACCGGGATGAAGTTTACAGGTAAGTTGGGATTGGTCGGAATGAAGGGCAATTTTCCGGTCAGGTAAAGCCGCAAAGGGTAATAAAAAGTATTGAAAGTTTTAATTTCACCGGTGTCCGATGCACCCACAATCATTCCAGGGCGGAAGACTGAGACAGGCAGGTCTCTTTTGGCTGCCTGCACCAGGCATTCACCTTCATATTTACTTAACTCGTATGCGTTTGAAAAACCATAATCCCCGTTAAGGTCTGCTTCGAAAATTATACCTGACCGGCTGCCGGCAACATAAGCAGTGGAGACATGCGCAAATCGTTGCAGGCTATGCTGAATATGTGCCAACTGAGCAAGTTCCAGCATATTCGCAGTTCCATTCAGATTGGTTTTTCGCAGCTCCTCGATCGAAGCGTTTACACGTAAATCAGCCGCTGTATGGATGATGTGGGTAATTTTATTTGCCAGACTGGCATATGCCTCATCAGATAATCCAAGATGAGGCAGCGATACATCACCCGCAAGAACCTCAACTTTTTTAGCTGCGGCCATCTCCGGCCAATCCCACCAGGCGCGCGATAATCGTTGTGCTGCAGCTGCCTGATTTTCAGCGCGTACCAGAGCAATAATGCTCAGGTTATTTTCTTTTAACAGCCTCCGGGCAACTTGGGCGCCTAAAAAACCGGTTGAGCCGGTAAGCAGGACGCAGCGATGTGGGATATTCTTGTTCATACCTCTAAGGTTTTTTGGATATTTACATTCGATGCTTGTATCCAGCCCTTTGCCTGAACAAAATCCTTGAGCAAGGAACGGTTGCGCTGGGCGGCACTAAGATGCATTTCATAACCTGTGCAGAGTCTATCATGTACGCGGCCAGGTTCGTTTAGCAGCTGTTCAATACGTGAACGCAAGCTTTCGAACAGATTTGGGTTGTCAGGCTCGACAAAGAAATCCTCAAACAAGCCCAGATCTCGATAGATGGTCTTCAACCGCAGGTCGTGGCCAACTGCAATTTGCGGAACTTTGGCAGCCAGAGAAAGCACGCATGCATGATAACGGGATGTTAAAAGAATTTTAAGGTTGCGCAGGATGGAGGCCATCTGGGATGCATTGTACTCGCGCGAGCAGAAGATACGCGCTTTGTCGGGGTGGTTCATATAGCCGTGCACTTTGATGAGCAGATCTTCGTCCAGGCTTTCCATCCCAATCAAGGCGACTGGTTTATTATGGCGGCTGATGATTTCATCGGCAAGCGCAGCATAAGTGCGCGCCAGTGTTTCTGTGGCGGCAGTGCGCTCAGGCGAGTGCGTGAAGTAATATGGCCACTTATAGCAATCTTCTTTTGGTCCCCAGGGTTTCATGATAACCGGCCATTGATAGAAATCTACGAGCGCCATACCCACAATTTCCTGTCCTGCTTCAGGCCAGGCTTTGAAAAGCAGGCCTGGCATCAGCCGGATCGGTTTTAAAATTGAAAGCGTTGTCGGCGGTTACTTCCAAAGGCGCAGTCACGCCAAAAGAGCGCATCCGCTCAGCTGCCGCGGCTGCCCGTGTGATGATCAGGGAAGTTTTGCTTGCTTCACGGCGGATCAATCGCCGGTTAAACACTGATTTTATTTCGCCGGCATCAACAGCATAGGCAAGGCAGGGTTTCTTTAATTTTAAAAGCGCATTGTGTTGCCCAAAGATATGCCCATAGCATGGCAGAAGTCCAGGTGTCCATATACGTGCTGCCTTCGACAAGCATTATCAGGTCGTTTTCCTTTACCAGGCGACGCAGCCTGGAGAAAAAAATGGTCGGCAAAAATGCGATGCGCAGGTTAGGTGTCTCTTTGACATAGCGCCGCAAATTCGGCGGGTTTATGCTGGGGATGGTGATCACCGCGTTCGGGCCAAGAACGGCGCGCACATCCTCAATGTCTGCCAGAAGCAGGGCTTCTGCTCCTGTGTTATTTGCTCCGCTGTAGCCAAGCAGCAGAACACGAAGAGGGGTTAGATTATTTGATAATTTCAACTTGGCACTTGCTTCCATTTTATTTTAACTTTTCCATCATTAATACGATATTCTAATAAAAAAGGTGCACGTTTTAAAGAAAGGGGCTGTTTATATCAGCGTTTACGACTCATGAAAGGAGCTAAACGCTGATATTTCGATAATTTCATCATTCAGAATAACACCTGATTGTGCTGGTCGAATCGCATGAGAGTAGGGTCTTTGGTTTGATATTGCTCATTGCGCGCTATCATACTTCTTCAATACTTCAGTGATCTTTGATGTCCAGCCAGTGATCATATCCCAGTCCCGGAAGTCTCCGAATGGTTTCTTTACAACATTTTTGATTGCCCACTTTTCCATGGCGTTAATTTTTTCAAGATTGATGTTGCCGTGAAAAATGGCAATATCCCGCGGTTGGATGCGGCTTACAATCGCTTGCAATGAAGCGGGCAAGAGCTTCCCGTTCACTAATTCTGCCGGATCTCCATCACCAGTCGGTCCGCTCGAAAACAGCCAGACCGGCTGTTCAGCCAGGGCACTTTCATTAACCTTCAAAAATTCAGCGGCCTCTTTGGGCCAATTGCCAATGTAAATAGCGCTCCCAAAAATGACAGCCTGGTAGGGAGCTGTCTCCCGGATGCTGCCAGCGGGCAGCACATCTGCCTGCAAACCATTTTTTTGAAGCTCCTCTCCGATTTTTGTGGCAATTTCTTTCGTCGCGCCGTATTTTGACGCATATGCAACCAAAATTTTCTTTTCCATTTTTTGCTCCTTCTTATTTATAGATTTCCTTTGTCGGATGAATCACTCTTTAAAAATCACATTGCCGGCACCGCTGCTGGCGGTGATCTCAACACTATCACTTGCGTTGTCGTAATCAGGCGACTGATACGTATTTTTATCAACCTTGGTGAAACGTTCGGGCAGGCTCACCTTGCCAAGTCCGCTGGATGCGTGAATCCTGGCTGCAATGCTACCTGGTAAATGAATGGTCACATTGCCTGCGCCTGTCTTGGCGGCTACGCTGATGCCGGCAGACTTTTCAGAAAGAATCACTTCCATATTGCCTCCGCCGGTATCCGCCTTTACCTGGGAGATGGCCATGCCGCTCAGATTTAGCCTGACATTCCCGCCATCGCTATGGGCTGTGATATCAAACAAAACTGTTGGATTCAGGTGAACCTGCCACTCGGTTGCACCGTTGCAGGCTGACCAGGGCAGGCGCATCCAGGTCTGCCCTTTATCGCCCGCCTTGAGCGTGAAATCTGCTGTTCCATTTGCCGCGGTAATTGAATGTATCGGCAGCCCTTGCTTTTCCAAGTATTGAAGGGCGCCGTTTGCCAGTACCGGCTCGCTTCTGGTGGATCCATCGATCGTCAGATTGCCGTTTCCTGCGTGGATGTTGGCGAACACTTTTTTTATGCTGCCAAGAGGTACAGACAGGTTATGGGTTAGTACGTTTTTAGACATTTTATTTTCTCCTTTTCTTTACCGGATTTTCTGTCCGGTTGTTCTTATTTTTTGTTCTTATTCCTTATCGCTTCCCCGTTTGGGTAAGCGCTCACTGGTGATTGAGATCAAGGTGATGTTGAGATCACGGATACGCTCAAGCAGACCATGCAGCGCAGCCTGGTCAGGCAGCATGCCCGAGAGCAGGGTTTCATCTTCATCAAGATATGTCATTTTCAGATTTGCGAACCAGTCTGACCAGCTTTGGCTGAGTCGGCCTTTAATTTTGATTTCATAATATTCGGGCATAATAACCCTTCCTAAGCCATCATTCTTAGCAAATATCCTGGGATGACATCGATCATATTTCCGATAAACCTCTTTACAAGATTGATGTGAGTGGGATAGTAATAGGAAGAAGTAAGCCAACCTTTTTCGGAGTAGTAATTGAAGTCAATGCTCTCGCGATCAGCTTCCTGCTTAATCGTTAATCGCCCAATTCTAAAAATTATTAGTTGGTAGAGTGTCGGCTCTTGATTTGCAGGTTTGTTCAGTAATGCGAAAAACTTCCTGCTCAGTTTTTCAAGATTCCTGTCTGCCGCGCGCTGCTCTTTCTCGGTTCTTGGATCAAAGCCGGTAACAGTCGTTCCCCGGACTCCGTTGAATCCAACCAGGCTGGCGTTAAAGCCTAAATTCTCAATAATTTTGTCTCCTCCGCCAAAACCTTGAGAGACAATACTGGTAAAAACTTTGCCAAAGTAGCGCGGCCGGTGAATGGCAAAACCAAACCTGTCAAGAAAAACTTTCATGATCCCAGACATCTGAAAACAGTAATTAGGGGTCGCAAAGACCACGCCGTCAGATGCATTTATCTTGTCAAATAAAATATCCCGGTCATCCTTCAGTGGACAGAACTTCTCTCCTTTCTCAAAGCACAGCCGGCAACCTCGACAAATTTCAAGCCTGTAATCGTTCAGAGTGACGATCTCAGTTTCAACATCGCCAAGGGCCTTAAGATTATTCAGGAACTGCACAACGGCGTTGTGCGTGTTCTTTTTATGTGCACTTCCAACAAATGCGGTTACTTTTTTCATAGCTTCTTCCTCTATAAATTACGGATTTTTTTTATTTCATGCCATAATTTAATGCGCTTCGAAGAAGCCCGCATCTGCCAAACGGAGTATTCAGGGTTTATTTTCAGGTTTACCTGTAAACCGGTTCAGGTATATAGGGGCCTGATTTTTATTAAGAAAATGAGGAGGTTCAGGGGAGAATGCCGAGCTGCCTGGCGCGCGCAGCTGCTTCTGTCCGGTTGGCAGTGTCCAGTTTGCGGTAGATGCTGGCTGTATGGGCTTTGATGGTACCCGCCGCAACGATGAGCTGCCGCGCGATCTCCGGGTTGGTCATACCTTTTGCCATAAGCTGCAATACTTCCAACTCCCGTTGGCTCAGAGGCTCGACCAGTCCGCCTGTCAGGTGTGTGTTTTCTTTCTCAGACAAGTTTGCTTGTTCATCGGCATCGAACTGGGAAAGCAGGTTTCTGGCATAGTCCCGCAGGGGGCTTTCTCCGAAGTTGGCCAGCCACCGAGCGATGAGTGCTTGCATGGGTTGGCCTTCATCCAGAAAGATCCGCGCATAACCTTCGGGCTCGGCCTGGGCAAGCGCCAGTTTTAAGTCTGCTTCTGCGTTCTGTGTATTACCTTTCTGCATCTGAGCCATGCAGCGCAGAATACGCAATTCAAGTGCTACACCAAAAAGACCTTGTTTCGCCGCGGTATCGAGGGATCGTGTCAACTTTTCGATGGCTTCTTCGGGACTGCTCCGGGCAAGCATTACTCTGGTCGCGGCAAGATCGATCAGTTCCCTGGTCTGCCCGCGATCTTTGCCGGCGAGTCGTGTTGCCTCAGCTAAGCATTTTTCAGCTTCACTAATCGCACCTTGCCGAACAAGTATCCTGGCTTTGAAACCCAACAGTTCGGCTTTCGCGAGGGGAGATGGCTCTTCGGTCCAATCCGATTCCGCATCCTTAATGGCTTTGAGCGCCCCGCTGGCATCCCTTCTTGCCTGCCTCAGACGCGACAACACATAAGCGGCGTTCTTCACGGCGTCAAGCCTGCCGCTCCACTTCCCCAGTTCAATTCCCTGGGTGATGTGTTCCTCCGTGGACTTTAGCTCATTCTGTTCAACCAAAACTTCGCTTAAACCCACATGCAGTATTCCAGCCGCCGGTAGGCGTGCCATTCCCTGCGCCCGGACATATTCTAATGCGTCACGACAGGCCTTTTCTGCTGCCCGCAGACGCCCCAGCAGACGAAGCGCACCGCTCAGCCGCATACTAATGCCAAGGCCGCTGGGATTTCTGCAAATTTGACTGAAGCGGATCGACTCTTCATAAGCGCCCACAGCCTTTTCGAAGTTTCCTGCGCCATCATGGGCAGAAGCCAGAGCTAAATAGATTAGCGCGCGCAGTTGAGCGTTTGCCTGTATCGGCAAATTTTCGGGCATCAGGTTAAGAGCGCGTTCAGCATGCATGCCAGCAGCTTCAAAATTGAAGTTATATCGGGCAGCGATCGACCGCAGGATGGCAAGATGCATTGATAGTTGGGCAAATTCTGAGTCTGACGCGTTGTCGCTGTTAGTCGTAACCTGCTGGGTAATTGCGGTCTCCACGTCCGCAAGGTGCGCTTCAATTGTTCCGACCCGGCCTTTGAGCCACAACACCCAGCAGAACGCAATACCAAGTGCCGGGCTGTTCCTTACGGCTTCGCTCGGCAGGGCGTTCAGCCACGACCAGGCAGTTTCGATCTCCCCGGCGTTCGTCGCAAAGTGCCAGTATCTCGTGATCAGCTCTCCCGCCAAAGGAATATTCTGCGCCGCAAGAGCATATCTCACCGCTTCAGCGAATTGCCCGTCCTGTTCGCACCATGCGGCAGCCTGCGATAGCAACCGCGTGACTTGGTCAAGCCCTAATTGATGAAGCCTCGCTTGCATCAGGTCAGCGAAAAGCTGGTGATAGCGGTACCAGTGCCGCTCGTCGTCCAGCGGCATCACAAACAGGTTGCGCTTTTCCAGGTTCTCGAGCATTTCCTGCCCGCCCGGGGTTCCGGTCACTGCATCACATAGTGGCCCGCTGAGTCTGGTCAGAATTGATGTCTGCATGAGAAAGTTCTGTACTTCTTCCGGTTCATGCGACAGCACCTCCTCCAGCATAAAGTCCATGATGAAGCGATTGGTACCTGCAAAGTTCCGGATGAAAGCTTCTACATCTTCCCTATTCTGCATAGAAAGGGCAGCCATTTGCAGCCCGGCAATCCAACCCTCAGTACGTTCCTCGAGTACTGCGACTGCTGAAGCGTCGAGATGTAGTCCCATGAGATTATTGAGAAATTGAGCAGCCTCACTTTCGGAAAAGCGAAGATCGGCAGCTCTGAGTTCAAGAATTTGACCGCGTGCCCGCAAACGGGCTAATGGCAGGGGTGGGTCAGCACGGGTTGCGATCAAAAGGTGTAAATTGATTGGGCTGTGTTCGATTAAAAAAGCAACTTGATCATGTACAAACTTGTTACTTATAAATTGGTAATCATCCAGCGCTAAAATGACATCTTCTTTTATTGCGACCAAATTATTAATAAGGCTTGTCAGCACAACTTCTGATGGCGCATACTGTACCCCTACCGTGAGCTGGGCGGCATCAGCACCTATTCGATTGTCAACTCTGTTAAAAGCACCAATCAAATAAAATAAAAATAGTCCCGTCTGATTATCGTTCTTGTCTAATGAAATCCAGGCGACTGGCAGTCTGCAATTTACCGCACAGGAAACCACCAATGTGGTCTTGCCAAAACCAGCCGGGGCAGCAATGAGTGTAAGCGGTCCGTGGAGACCTTCCTCGATCCTGGTTTGAAGCTGAGGACGGGGAATCAAATTCGGCCGAAGGAGAGGCAGGCGAATTTTGCTTTGAATGGAAGCGAAATCCTTGTCCATTTTAAAATGATTAAATTTGCATTATAAAAAGAAAATTTCCTGTGAATAAACAGCCAAAATAATTTATAAAGATTATATATGGCTTTGAATCTTATGACACACAAAAGCGCTTAACAAGTTGATTCAAGATATTTGAATATAAGAGTATATGAATAAGTTGTAACAGAAGAAGCTCTCTCATCATAAATAAAAAATCCCCGCTGGTTATCCAGCGGGGATTTTAGATATTAGGCTTCCTTCTTTGGCTCTTTAATTTTCTTGGTTTGCATGCGTTTACGAATCGCTTTGACGATAAAGAAGATCGGCAGGAAGATGATCGCCAGGAAGGGCAGCACAAAGATGACCAACCAGATAAGAACGGTGACCAGAGATTTTCCGCCATTCACAAGTGCCTGCAGCGCTTTTTGAATTTCAACACCCGGTTGCCACCCTGCGATCGTGATGGGCTCGACAGCGGCCTTTGCTTGAAGGTTCACATTGATGGCCGATAAACTTGCGGATTCTCGATAATACTTTATCTGGCCCTGGATGGTTTCAATTTCGCCGCGAACTGAGGTTAATTCCCTGAAGACTGAAATCACATCTTCTGTTTTAGTGGCGTTTTCCATGATCTCAAGCAGCTGGGTCTCAGCAGCTTGCAGGTTGCGCAGCCGGGATTCCAGGTCGGTGACTTCGCTTGTAACATCCTGACCCGATACGTCTTCGCTAAGGATATCCACATCCTTGTCTTCGACCATGGCTTTGATTTGGTTAAGCGCAGCGTCTAATTGGCCTACAGGAACCCGGATGGTGATGTTGGCAACCGGCACTTCAATTCCGGAATTTGTGGTGGTTTTGTATAAGTTGGAGGTAACCACAAAACCGCCCATCCCGGATGCAAGTTTGCTAATCGCATCCATCGAGACAACCGGATCGGCAACGACAATGGATAAATTTGCATTCTTGATCACAATCCGCTCTGCGGATGCGCCTGAGGTTGAAAAATCAGAACTGGGAGCGCTTTCCTCTGCAAAAGCTTTTTCCATCGCGGGTGCAGCTTGCGGTGCAACAGCCATATCTTGAGCAGCGCCCCCTGAGGAACGATTTGAACTTGCCGGCATTAAGGCGGCGCAGGATGCCAGCATGGACACAATGATAGCTACGGCGAATAGAGCTTTTTTGATTCTCATGATTTTCTCCTTTTCAAAATTCAATTTACCCTTAAGACGCCATTGCAGTCATTAAGTTCCGTTACCAGCCTTCAGCCAGGCGCATGGCATGTCGCCATGGCAATCCCGACTTCTTGATTCGCGCCTGAACGCTTTCGATATCATAATTGATTCGGCGTAATTCCCATGTGCTATCATCCGGATCAAAAATTGCATAGGAGGCTCTCGGATCATGATCGCGCGGCTGCCCGACAGAACCCGGATTTAAAATTGTCTTGGTTAAATTTTGGTCTTGTGAAAATCCATCACCGGCCCCTTGGGTGGGGTGCCTTCCTCTTCCTTCCAAATAGCAGGAACATGCGTATGGCCGACGAGGCAAATGCGGGTGTTATAAAACTGGAACATGCGAGAGGCTGTCATATAATCCATTACATAATCCCAGACTGGATTATGCGGGCTGCCATGGACGATGGTAACGTCATTAACGACAAGCCTTTCCGGCAGGCTTAACAAGTATTCCATTCCTTCAGCTTTAAGATTGCGCTTTGTCCAGGTAATCGCCAGGCTAGCTTCATGGTTAAAAGTTTGCTGGTCAACTTCCCCCAATGTGGCTGCGTCATGATTTCCGCGCACACAAACCAAATTCGGCAATTCTTTCACCCGCGCAATACATTCATTAGCATCAGGTCCATAGCCGACAATATCACCCAGGCACCAGTAGGCGTCCACATTTCCAGCTGCTGATAAAACAGCTTCAAGTGCACTGAGATTCGAGTGAATGTCCGAAAAAACAAGGATTCGCATAGTTTATTCAACTCCTTCTACAAGCCATGATACAAGGTATTGCAGAATTTTTTCCGCAACATCACTTTTTTGCATTACTGGCAATTGTTCGGTAGAACCATCAGAGAAAAGAAAAAGTACCTGGTTAGTGTCACTTCCAAAGCCGGCCAGTGGTTGGGTGATGTCATTGGCAACAATCATATCCAACGTTTTCGCATTTAATTTTTTGGCTGCGTTTATTTTTAGGTCCTGCGTTTCAGCAGCAAATCCAATCACCCTCAAATCAGATCCCCTCTTTTTTTTCATTTTTGCAACTTCAGAAAGAATATCCTTTGTAGGTTCTAATGGTATGGCTTTCAAGCCTTTTTCTTTCTTTATCTTTTCATTAGAAATATTGGCTGGTTTAAAGTCTGCGACAGCAGCGCACATGACCAGCGCATCTGCGGAGGTTATTTCTTTAAAAACAGCGTCGCTCATATCAGCAGCAGTTTCGACATTGATTACTTCGCAGCCTTTTGGAATAGCCAATGAACTTGGAGCGGTAATTAAGGAAACATCACTTCCCAAATCAAGGGCAGCTTGTGCGACTGCGTATCCTTGTTTTCCTGAAGAGCGGTTGGAAATATACCGCACAGGGTCTATTGCTTCGCGGGTTCCGCCAGCTGTAACAACGATTTTTTTGCCGCTCAGCGGTCCCCCTTTGGAAAGCAGCCAGCGCAGTTCACCAACAATTTCTTGAGGTTCAGTCATGCGTCCGGGGCCTTCGAGGCCGGATGCCAAATGGCCTTCCTCCGGACCGAGGATCACAGCACCGCGTACTTTTAGAATGCGAATATTCTCCTGTGTAGCCGGATGGCTGAACATGCCTGCGTCCATGGCTGGCGCGATGACCAGCGGGCAGGTTGCTGCCAGCGCAGTGATGGTAAGCAGATTATCGGCTATGCCATGGGCAAGTTTGGCGATTGTATTGGCCGAAGCGGGTGCGATTACCATCAGGTCAGTGCTATGACCGATCTGCACATGCACCACGTGTCCTTCGCCGCCCCATAAGTCATCATCAATATAAGCTTTTAAGCCGGTAACCGATTGAAAGGTCAGCGGTGACACAAAATTAAGGGCGGGATTGGTCAGGAGGGTGGTTACGGCTGCGCCTTGCTGGGTAAGCTTGGATGCAAGATCGGCCGCTTTATAGGCTGCTATTGAGCCTGTAACCCCCAACATGATACGCTTGCCATCGAATGGATTTGACATGGTTAGTGATTCATCTCCCACATAATCTTTAAACCCTCCAGCGTGAGCCAGGGGTCAATATAATTGATTGCCTTGGTTTGGTCAGCGATCCGTTGAATATGCCCGCCGGTGCCGATGACTTTCATCCCTTTACCCAACTCTTTTCTGAAGCGGTCAACCATACCTTCAACCAGAGCGACATAACCAATAATGAGCCCGGCCTGCATGGCGTGCATCGTATTTCGGCCAATCACTGATGGCGGAGCAACCAGTTCTATTGGCTGCAATTTTGCTGCCCGCAGGACCAATGCATCTGCGGCTGTACTGATGCCAGGCAGTATCGCACCGCCCAAATATTCCGCATCTTTCGAAAGCGCATTAAAGGTGGTCGCGGTGCCAAAATCAATGACACAAGCCGGACCACCGTATTTTGATTGGACAGCAACAGCATCGGCAATGCGATCTGTGCCAACCGCTTGAGGATTATCGTAAAGAATCTGAATATTCAATTTTAAATCAGCACTCGCCAAAAGCGGAGCAATCTTTAAATAATTCTGGCACGCCTTATGAACCCATTCAGTTAACGGGGGGACAACGGAAGAGAGAATAATTCCCTCCAGATCAGTCGGCGAACACCCGCAATTATCCAACAATCCCAAAAATTGCAAGCCAAATTCATCTTCTGTCCTGTGGTGATCTGTTGAGAGGCGCCACTGATGGCTTATTTTCCCCTGATTGAATAAGCCGAGCGTCAAAGTGGTGTTGCCAAGGTCAATAACTAAAAGCATCTAACAATTTTCCTTAACGCAAATTTTACACCAATATAAATTTATAAATTATTCAGGATGTCTTCAAAACTGGTTTTACCATTTATCTATTGTTTCATTCTATCTGATTGCTGATAAAAAAATGTATTCTTATCTACTCTTATAATATCAGCATAAGAAAGGGAGACTATGGCCGTACAAATTATTGATGGCAAGGCAATTGCTGCTTCGCTTCGAGAGGGAATAAAAAAACAGGTTGATGATCGAATTTTAAAAGGATTACCACAACCAGGATTGGCAACTGTCCTGGTGGGAGAAAATCCGGCCTCGCAGGTATATGTGCGCTCCAAGCAGCGTGCCTGCGAAGAAGCAGGCATGAAATCACTTGGCTTTAGCCTGCCTGCTGATACTCCTCAGAAAGAGGTTGAAGACCTAATTTCAAGCCTTAATCAGGATGAAAATGTGCACGGTATTTTGGTTCAACTGCCTCTACCTGATGCGCTTGATGATGAACAAGTCCTAAATTCTATTGCACTGGAAAAGGATGTGGATGGATTCCATCCCATCAATATCGGCCGGTTAGCCCAGAAAGGCAGAGAGCCAATGGCAGTTCCCTGCACTCCGGCGGGTGTAATTTACCTCATAAAATCAATTTTGCCATCTCTGGAAGGCAGCCATGCGGTGGTGCTCGGACGATCCAATATTGTTGGAATGCCTGTGTCGCTGCTACTGCTGCGTGAAAATGCGACTGTGACCATCTGCCATTCCAAAACACACAACCTGCCTGATGTAGTTCGAGGGGCGGATATTTTGGTTGCCGCCATCGGTAAACCTGAAATGGTGCGGGGAGACTGGTTAAAGCCCGGAGCAGTTGTAATTGATGTCGGCATAAACCGGGTTGAGGATACTACAAGAGAACGAGGGTATCGCCTGGTGGGAGACGTCGCCTTCGAAGAAGCATGCGATTATGCTTCTGCTATTACTCCGGTGCCTGGCGGTGTTGGCCCGATGACCATAGCCATGCTGCTGCGCAATACATTAGCATTGGCTGAACGACAGGATAAATAATTCTGGTTCGGAACATTGGTCAGATAGCTTTGTTTGGTTGGTATTAATAAAGGATTAATGCATCACTTTCTTAAACGACATTAATATTGTCAGGAAAGGATGTAGTATGAAACTCAATCCTCTTAATCCTCAGGAAGAATCCGTTATTGTCCACAAAGGCACCGAACCACCGCATAGTGGTATCTATGATGATTTTTATGAAAATGGTGTGTATGTCTGCAAACGCTGTGATGCTCCTTTATACAGTTCGGAAGATAAATTTAATGCATTCTGCGGCTGGCCAAGTTTTGATCAGGAAATTCCGGGTGCGGTAAAACGATCTCTGGATGCTGATGGACGGCGCACAGAAATATCCTGTGCCGCCTGTAGCGCGCACCTTGGCCACGTGTTTGAAGGGGAAGGATTTACTTTACGGAATACACGCCACTGCGTTAATTCAATTTCAATGAAATTTATTCCGAAGGCAGAAAATGGAAAATAAAACTGCGGTATTTGGTGGGGGCTGCTTCTGGTGTACTGAAGCGATTTTTAAAATGGTTAAGGGGTCAAATCAGTCACTCCCGGTTATGCCGGGGGGCATGCTGAGTCACCCACTTATTATCAGGTTTGCAGCGGTACAACCGGTCATGCTGAAGTGATCAAGGTTGAATTTGATGAAGATGTCATTAAATACGATGATTTGCTGGAAGTCTTTTGGCAGGCACATGATCCAACCACAAAAAATCGCCAGGGTAATGATATTGGCACACAATACCGGTCAATTATCCTCTATCAGGATCAGGAACAAAAAAAAATAGCCGAAGAATCATTAAAAAAAATGAACGCAAGCGGTCTTTTTAAGAAGCCGATTGTTACTGAAATTAAACCTCTGGATTTATTTTATGCAGCAGAGGATTATCATCAGGATTATTTTGAGAATAATCCAAACCAGCCTTATTGCCGGGCGATCATTTCACCAAAGGTTGCTCATTTTTTGGAAAGAAATCCAGACAAAGTAAAGTCGTAATTATCAAAAAAGGTTTTTCCTCAATCAAGGGGTAAAAATTGAATTTGTTTTTAACTACGGGGGATAAATTTAATTTAAATCTTTTTTTTAAAATAATTTGTTAAAATTAGCCTAGCAATGATAGTTTTGTAAGATCCTTTATTTTCGCTTTCAACCGAGGAGAGAGAAATGAACAAACGAGTATTTGTTGGATTTCTGGTTGCAATGGTTGTTCTTCTGGCTGGATGGATTTATTACGTTTCAGCACAGGCTCGGCAGCCAATCCCCCTGCAAAAAATTAGTGTGGATTGGTGGGGCTCTGGTCACGCGGATATTACTTCAGAATCTTTCATCCATTGGAATGAAGATGATCCGCCCCAGGTGCCGCCAAATTGTGGAAAATGCCATAGCGGAAATGGTTTTATTGATTATATTGGGCAGGATGCCAGCCAAGAGTTCTCGGTTGACCGCCCCGCGGCAGTTGAGTCCGTAGTATCCTGCACAGTCTGTCACAGTGAAAAAGCGGACGCGCTGACCCTCGTAAAGTTTCCGTCAGGGGAGGAATTTAATCTCAACCAGGGCGATGCGCTTTGCGGAACTTGCCATAGTGGTTTGTCTTCAGGTTCAAGGGTAGATGCTACTTCCGGTGAATTTTCTGATGATGAAATAATAGCTGATGCCAGATTTATCACCCCGCATTATGCCTTTGCTGCTGCAACCTGGTTGGGTGGGGAAGCCCATGGCGGCTATGAATACCATGGAGAATCCTATGTCGGCCGATTTGAACATGCCAATGGCGTACAGACCTGCACCCAGTGCCATGATCCCCACTCCACTCGCATTCAAAAAAGCCCGTCTGATCCAGAAGCCAATCTCTGCTCTGCCTGCCACTCTAACGTTATTGGATTTGAAGATTATCGTGATATTTCTACAGAGGGTGTTGATTATGATGTAGACGGTGAGGTTGAGGGCGTATATCATGAAATTGAGGGTATGAGGAACCTCCTCATGCAGTTTATGCAGCAATACACTGAAGAAAAACTTGGCTTCGCAATTGGCTGGTCTGACAAGAACCCCTATTTATTTATTGACACAAATAAGGATGGCACTTTATCTGAGGATGAAGCTTCAAATGAAAACGCTTTTAAGGCTTTCACTCCCCGCCTGATGCGGGCTGCATTTAATTATCAATTCAGCATTAAAGAACCGGCAGCCTACGTCCACAATGGGAAATACATCGTCCAACTGCTCCATGATTCGATCATGGATATTTCTACAGCAGTGGGAAATCCTATAGCTGGTTTAACAAGGCCAGAGGTTGAATAATCGAAAGAAATCCAAAAAAAGGATTAATTAATGAAAAAGCAAACCATTCGATTTATTGCTTTGCTCTTCTATGTTCTGCTGATTTTTCTACCCTTGATCGTTTTTTTTCTTTTTCCCATGCCGCCTGGAAGAGAATTTTGGCGTGACTTTTCGGTAATGCTTGGTTTTGTCGGTTTATCCATGGCGGGAATGCAATTTATTCCTACAGCCAGATTAAAGGTATTTGCTAATGTATTTGATATGGACAATATCTACTCTACCCACCATTTAATCTCTGTATTATCGGTTGCGCTGGTTTTTGCTCATCCGGTTATCCTGCTGATAAATAATCCCTACACGCTTTTATTGCTCAATCCGTTCACCGCTCCCTGGCGGGCCCAGGCGGGGTTGATTGGATTGGCTGCCCTGGTTTTGATCGCGATCACTTCAGTCCTGAGGAAAGAGGTCAAGATCAGTTATGACGGCTGGCATATGATTCATGATCTGCTAGCGGCTGCAATTGCGGTATTTGCGCTCATTCATATTTTTAAAGTCAACTATTACAGTTCTTTCCCCGCGATGAAATGGGCTTTGATTACCGAAGTCGTTATCTGGGGTGCGATGACAGTCTATCTGCACGTAATTAAACCAGCCCAGATCATGAAAAAGCCATTCAGGGTAAAACAGATAATTGAAGAAGCTGAGGATACCTGGACCTTGGTGTTATCGCCTCATGGGCATTCCGGATTGGATTTCTCGGCAGGACAGGTGGCCTGGATCAATATCAATTCCTCGCCTTTTACTTTAAATAAAAATCCTTTCTCGATCTCGGGAAGCGCTCATAATAAAAGCGAGTTGAGGTTTTCTATTAAAAATTTAGGTGACTTTACCTCAACGATCGGAAAGCTGTTCCGGCGGAGAGACAGTATATGTTGACGGCCCTTATGGTAATTTTTCAATTGATGATCCATCTACCAGCCGTGGTTTGGTTCTTCTGGCTGGCGGCATTGGCATTGCCCCAATGATGAGCATTCTGAATTCCCTTTCGGAACAAAACGATAATCGTCCTGTTTACCTTTTCTATGGTAATTACAACGAGGAAAACATTCTTTTTAAGAAAGAATTGGATCGGCTTGACCAGTGCATGAACCTGACAATTGTGCATGTACTTGAAAAACCGCTTGATCCAGGCAAGTATTTGCAGGGTTATATCTCCCGGCAGACGCTGGAATCCAATTTGCCTTCAAACCGAAAAGACCTTTTCTATTTTGTCTGCGGCCCTTTGCCGATGATAAAAGCAATGGAGAAGCACTTATCCGCTTTAGAAATCCCATCAAAGCAAATCAATACAGAAAAATACGAAATGGCGTAGCGAAAGTTGAATAATGGGGATTCTATTAGGAATTCCCATTATTTATTAATTATTATTTTGGATGAAATTTTGGTTTAATCAGGAGCAGACATTAAGGAATGAATGTCAACGATTATCTGGGCTTAATTGGTTTTTCAGGATTATCACTTGGATTGGGTTTCGCGGTCATAGGCCTTTTTACCGGGGCTTACTTTCTATTAAAAAAGGAACTATCATTTGGCTGGCTTTTCCGCATAATTCTATTAATCCAATTTATTTGCATCGCGATTGCAGTATTTTCATTATGCGGATTACTGCTTAATAACGCCTTCGAATATCCCCTGGTTTTTGATGCGGTTGAAAAAAGCATGCCCTGGTTTCAAAAACTCAGCGGCCTGTGGTCTGGCCAATCAAGTTCCCTTCTGTTTTGGAGTTTCATTCTCTCTCTAGTCATCTTTCAATTATCCAGGAGTTTAAGAAAATCAACGGATGAATATTTCTCTGCCCTGGTTGCGGTCATTCTTGGAATTGCGCTTGTTTTTTTTCTGGCGCCAGTTCTTATCCTTTCCAATCCTTTCGAAAAACTCTGGCAGCTGGCTGATGGTTCAACTCTTGAAGCAGTTTTTGCTCCTCAAGGTGCAGGTTTGATCGTGCCTGTGGACGGGGTGGGGATGAATCCAAGCTTAAGGCATATTGCCATGCTGCTGCATCCGCCTTTCCTGTATATTGGCTTGGTAGGATTTTTCGTGCCCTATGCAATTTCATTGGCATGGTTAATTCGGGGCGGCCAGGAGAAACAATGGATCAAGTCCTTACTCCCAATCACAATGGCTGCCTGGATATCCCTCACTTTGGGAATGGTCCTCGGATCATGGTGGGCATATACGATCCTGGGGTGGGGCGGTTATTGGGGCTGGGATGCGGTTGAGATCGCGGGATTGCTCCCCTGGCTGTTATCCTTTGGTTTGATCCATTCTCTGAGAATGCAGCAATCAGGAAAAAATTATGTTCGCTGGATAGTAGTTTTTTCAGGCTTAATTTTTATTTCCATCCTTTCCGGTATTTTGATCACCCGCTCCGGCATTCTGGAATCTGTGCATGCCTATTCCACCGGAGTGATGGGTCCAATACTGTCAGTCTTTATCGGTATTAATGTCATAATTTACGGCTTTTTTGTTTTCAGGCGCTGGGGAATCCTGGAGAAAACAAATTGGTCTAAATTGACTCTTACTGATCAGATTATTCGAATATTTAATTTCTTGATCTTGGGCCTTGTGATGTTGTTTTTTATCGGGCAGACTTATCCTCTTACTTCACAGTTACTCACGGGCGCACAAATCACATGGAAAGCTGATCAGTATGAATTATTTTCATCCCCATTTCTATTCTTGGTATTAATCGTTACTGCCATTTGCCCATTATCCAGCCTTTACGAAAGAGAAAAGCAAAAGTTTTGGCGCAAGATAATAATCGTTTTGATACTTGCCCTAATTCCTGCCATCATTTTGACATGGAAAAGAGATTTGGCAATTCATGAATTTCTTGGATTCTGGGCTGTATTATTTTTAATAGCTGCGTGGTTGGATCAGCTAGTCTCGCCGATCTTTTTTTTCAGAATGAAAAAGCATCATGACAAAAAAGAAAAAAATACAAATTTCGGTTCAATCCTTATCCACATCGGTTTGGGGTTAATGGCTTTGGGAATTTTAGGGCAGGAAACCTTATCAGAATCATATGATGTGAAAATGGCTGAAGGAGAAAAAATCCATTTAGGAGATTATCAGATCAATTTGCTGAATAGCAGCCGGGAAATTTCTTCAGCAGGGACAACTTTTTCTTCAGTCGATATTGAGATAGGTGAATTTCAACAGGATGCCTTCATGCTCAAGCCTGATCTTGAGTATTACCCAAAGATGAAGATGCTCTATGCACGGCCAGCGTTGCCACAAACCTGATGCGCGATATCCAGATTATTTTGAATGGCTGGCAGGATGAGGCAGATTCCAAATTTAATGTTCGTGTGTCTGTAAATCCTGTGATGATCTGGATCTGGATCGGTGGTTTGCTTATGCCGTTTGGTGGTCTTTTTATTTTGGTTCAACGGTGGATAATAAATTTGAAGAAGCAATAATTATTTTGGAAAAGGGAAAATGACCTTCAAGGCAACACTAATTACAGAGTGTTGTTTGCCGTCTTTGAAACAAAGGGAATTAGAACGAAACCAATAAGCAAAGGCGTCCAAAAAGAGATAAAGCGATAAACCAGAACCACAATGGTCGCAACCTGAAGAGGGATGCCGAGATTTGCATAAAGCCCAATCATGGTAGTCTCAATTACGCCAATTCCACCCGGAATAATAAAAGCCATCTTGCCGAATAATATTGGCAGTCCATAGCCTGTAATTAAAATATCCAGCGGGATGGATACCCCGGCGCCAAGGAAAATGAAATAGATAGTCGTCATATCAAAAATAATATTAATACCTGCCCCTAACAAGGGCCCCTTCCAGCCGCCTGCCAGCAAAGTGTCCCAAGCTTTAAATAATCTGTCAATTTCGTGATTAAATTCTCTCCTGATTTATCGTCCTTCTGAAGAGTCTAAAAACCTTGGTAACAATTCGGGAGCCTATGACTTTGGATTTTTCCCGATATTTGATTCCGAAAAATAAAGCCAGAAAAACGATCAGTAAAAGCATCGTGATAAAAGCAAAAGCAGTAATTTGCAGTGCTGTCAGATCGTGCTTGAAGAAGAGCTGGATTATGCCTACGAGGGAAACAATCAGCAACACAAAATCGATTATGAGCGGAGGCATTGTAGCTGAAAGGGAGGCTCCCTGATTTCCCCCACCGCTTCCTTTTACCCATCTAAAGGTTGCCGCCGCAGCGCCAAACATGCCGCCTGCCACAAGCCCAATGGATGTGCTGGATAAAGTTATCATCATCCCGCGAAAAATGGAAATATACCGGTGTGCAGATTTAACCAATTCTTTAATAGTGAATCCGCTTCCCATATAGCTGGTGAGTTGAGCAATAATTGCTAATCCGACTGCCCAGAATTTTAGAGATCGCACAACCACCATATTTTTCTGTAATGAAGCAATTTGGGGAATGACGAAATAGATAGCTAACCCGATAAGAATAATTATCGAAAAGTTCTTCAGAATTATTGAAAAAAATCCCGGGATGGGTGCTGATGGCTGTACGTTTTGGTCAAGATCGCCGTTATTGTTTTGCATCTTTTTGAAATTTTAATCGAATTGTGGCAGATAAAAAACAGTATCAATTAGATTCATAAAGAAATTTACCTATTTTATCAATTAAAAAAGCCCACTTTATATGGGCTTAATCATAAATCTAAAAGAGAATTTTATATGTGAGTTTCGCTAACCTTGCGGTAGTGATACCCGTAGACACTAAAAGTGATAGCCATTGGGAATAATTTTGGATTCTTGAAAAGTGTCCAGAAAACTAATCCCCAATATTGCTTTCTTTCTTTCCCGAAAATCCCAAGTTTGAATACAGATTGGATGAAAGCACCAATATATTGCCAAATCTTCCCGAATGAAATATCAGGCTTAATTTTTGGCAGTCGGTAGTGAGTTAAAAAGGTTTTTACCCTCTGGTAATAGATTTCCGGTGAATAAATATGCCTGATCAGTTCCTTATATTTTTCAGACAGAAGGGTCATATTCATCTTGGGAATGATATTGGTAGAGCCGGCAACATTATCGCCAGTGAAACTGGCAATAATCCGTCCTGCTTTTTGCATGCGTTCGTAGAGCTTGGTGCCCATTGGCGCCTGAAGAATGCCAACCATTGCAGTCACAATACCTGTGTTTTGAATAAAATCCACAAGACGCTGAAAAGTTATCGGTGAATCGTTATCAAATCCGACGATAAAGCCACCCTGAACTTGCATGCCTGCATTTTGGATTCGGCGGACATCAGCCATAAGGTCGCGGTTTCTGTTTTGGAATTTGCTGCATTCCGCCAGGTTACTGTCATCTGGTGTCTCAATGCCTATAAACACCTGGTTAAATCCAGCCGTAACCATCTGTTCCATCAGGTCATTATCATCAGCCAGATTAATTGAGACCTCTGTATTGAAGGCAATTCCAATTTTGTCCTTACGCCATTCGATTAATGCGGGCAGTAATTCTTCCCTAAGAACCTTTTTATTTCCAATCAGGTTATCATCCACAAAAAAGACACCGCTGCGCCATCCTCTTTGATAAAGCCCGTCTAACTCGATTAGGATTTGGTCAGCAGTTTTCAATCTCATTTTGTGGCCAAGCATTGAAGTAATGTTACAGAATTCGCAGTTGAAAGGGCATCCCCGGGTATATTGAAGGTTAAGAGTCGCATAACTATCGAAATCGATCAGGTCCCACATTGGTGGCGGAGTCTTGGTTAGATCCGCAAATTCTTTAGTGGAATAAAGCGGTTTGGGCTGATTTTTGGCAAGGTCATCTAAAAAGAGAGGAAGGGTAATTTCTGCTTCGTTGAGCACAAGATGGTCAATTCCATCAAATGCCTGCGGTTCAGTAGTGAACAAAGGCCCTCCGCAGACTGTTTTTAAATTTGCCTCTTTGCATTGTTTGAGGACTTCTGCAACCGAATCCCTTTGAATAGTCATGGCGCTGATAAAAGCATAATCAGCCCAAGACAGGTCTTTTTTTCCGAGGGAAGTCACATTCATATCGATCAGTTTCAAACGCCATTCGCTGGGAAGCATATTCGCGATGGTCAGCAGCCCAAGGGGAGGTGAAGAGGCCTTTTTGTGAATGAATTTAAGAGCGTGCTTGAAACTCCAGAAAGTGTCTGGGAATTTTGGATAGATAAGTAAAACGTTCATGGTCTTTTCCTTTTTTTGAAAACCTGATTCCTGGTGTTCAAATGTTTAACACCAATTTGGTCTTCAAGATATTTATTATGAGACAGGTGATTCAAGGTGCGAATCGGAAAAAACCAATAAGCGCAATTCTATCAGGGTTTTTGGATTAATTTGGTTGATGTGTATTTTGTGCAAATTGGGCAAAATCCATCCCGGTAGGTTCCTGGAAAACGCGCAACCCAAAATGACCGGCGGCAGCTAATAAATGGTCGAAGATCTCGGATTGAATTGCCTCATATTCTTCCCACTTGGTTGTTTTCGTGAAAACATATACTTCAATCGGCAAACCGGTAGGTGTTGGTTCAAGACTGCGGATCAGGAAAGGCAATCCTGAGTGATGGATATCTTCCCGGTTATGCAGGTATGATTCAATATAAACGCGGAATAGTTCGGTGTTGGTTATCTGCGGACCGTCCAGGGGTGAATCATAATGATCGGCATGCTCAATTTTATAGGCTTCAATTTCTTTGTTGCGTTTCTCCAGGTGATCATGGATCAAATCGATTTTGCCTAATTCCAAAAGCATCGCGTCATCACAGATTTTCATGCTGGTCATGTCGATTCTAATCGGGCGTTGGATGCGCCGCCCGCCTGCATCTTGCATCCCCCGCCAGTTCTTATAAGCCACCTCCATCATTTTGTGGGTCGGGATGACCGTTGTTGTCATATCAAAATTTTGGATTTTGATGGTGTGCAAACTGATGTTCAAGACATCACCATCAGCGCCATAGGATGGGACGTCAATCCAGTCACCTTCCTTGATAAGATCCATGGAATTGATTTGGATGCTTGCGACCAATGAAAGGATCGTATCTTGAAACACGAGCAGCAGAACCGCAGTGATGGCGCCTAATCCAGTGAGCAGCACCACAGGTGACTGCCCGGAGAGCAGGGAGACGCTCAGGATAAGCGCGACAGCCATGATCAGGATTTTTGCGATATCCAGGTAGCTTTGGATACTCACACCTTTAAAGTTTGAGCGGCTTTCATAAATTTCATTGAAAGCGGTGAGAAGTGATGTCAGGGTGATTGCTGTAATCCATAAGATAAAGAATAGAGCCCCCTTTTCAATATAGCCGCGATAATCCGGAAGCAGATAAGCTGACAGGTAAATCGCTATGAAAGGCGCCAGCCAGGCAATTCGAAGGGGTTTGAGATGTTTGACCAGGATATCATCAACCTTGGTCTGGGTGCGGGCGGAAAGGTGAATGAGGCCGCGGGCGATTATATTGCGCGATATAAGAAAGAGGAGCAATATTGCTGTAATGACGAGCGTAATAACCAAAAAAGGTTCTTGATTTAACCAGCCTTGAAATTGCTCAACGGTCATATTGTCACCCAATAAATAAGATTATTATGATAATAATTGTAGCATTAAAACCTGTTGGAAGGACATCTTTGAAAGTCGATTCGATTATAGGTTTATTAACGATTAATTAGGGAACAAGGTTGACTTTAATTGAATTGAGGTCAAGGAAACGATCAAACATGTATTCTATTGTAAGAAATTACATGACACTTAATAAACAGACCTAAAAAATATTTTCATTTGAGGTGTATTAAAAAGAAAGAACACTGGATTAGTTTCAATCCAGTGTTCTTGTTAGTCTAATGGTTAAAGAATATTGACGTCTTCAGCCTGGGGGCCTTTGGCGCCCTGGGTTACAGTGAATTCGACCTTCTGGCCTTCTTCAAGATTGCGATACCCGGTGCCATTAATGGCGTTGAAGTGGACGAAGACATCCGGGCCGCTTTCGCGGGTGATGAAACCGTAGCCTTTCGCGCCATTGAACCACTTTACTGTTCCTTGTTCTCGTTCGGACATGATTTGTTACTCCTTTCTTTATATTACTTGTTGATCTCGAGAGTTCCAAATCAAAACAGTAAAACTGTTTGCAGAACTTGTCAACAACCAAGCGGATGTATTTATATCATTTATGTCTTTAGGCGTCAATTAATTTTTATCTAAAAAATATAAGAAATATTTAACAGATTCGTCATTTGCATTGACAATTATTGATTAACAATTATAATAGTTACAAAATATAACAAAATTATACTAAATTAGGATAATCCCTATGTCTGAGACTCAAAAAAATTTGATGAAAAAAGCGCAACGCACTGTTGATTTATTTTGGCAGACCGTACCGCCGGTTTGGCATGCAGCTCGTTCAATCACTCACCAAACTGCAACAGAAGAATTTCACATTACGGTATCCCAATTCCATACGCTGCGCCGAATCGCGGAAGGGAATGCATCAGTCAGCGATATGGCGGACTGCATGCACCTCAACCGTTCCAATATCAGCCGATCGGTTGACGAATTGGTAAAATCCGGTTTTGTTAATCGCGTACAAGATTTACAGGACCGCCGGAATGTGAATCTTACATTAACTGAGCGCGGAAATGATTTAATTAAAATCTTTTCTTGCCTCTAATGGCAAAAAAATGATCGAAAAATTTTCTCTTCTGCCAGAAAAAGACCTGGATGACATTTTACGCGGACTGATAGCGTTACAAAAAGTATTTGGAAAGAAAGAGAATCCATCAGAAAAACAATGAAAAAACTTATAAAACTGATTTCCTACTTAAAACCTTACTGGAAAGAGTCTCTCTTTTCAATAATTCTGCTCGTGGCAACAGTATTTATGGACCTCGCCATCCCGCGCCTGATACAGCGGATTATTGATGTTGGTATCGCAAAATCAGATATGCAGGCGGTAATTTCTACTTCACTCCTGATGCTTGGAATTTCTTTTTTGGGGACGATGTTTTCAATTGGGAATAACACATTGTCAGTAAAAGCAGGAGAAGGATTTGCCAGAGATCTGCGGCGCGATTTGTTCCTGAAAATACAGCAGTTCTCCTATGGAAATGTGGACAGGATAAAGACAGGTAATCTGATCGTGAGGCTGACAAGCGACATTATGGTACTTCAGCAGGCATATCGGATGAGCCTGAGAATAGGCATCCGGGCGCCTTTAATGATGATCGGCAGTATTGTTTTGATGTTTTCAACAGATGCCAGCTTGAGCTTGCGCATTCTCCCTGTCTTGCTTCTGACAGGTCTCGCGATTGGTGTACTGATTGCCAAAATGGGCCCGGTTTTTATGATCATTCAGAAGAAACTTGATAACTTCAATACAGTCTTGCAGGAAAATATCGCCGGCATCCGGGTTGTGAAAGCCTTTGTTCGGCAAAACCATGAAGAAAGTCGTTTTGAGATAGTAAACCAGGATTTCACTGCGATCAACATTAAGATTCTGCGCATCATCTCTGCGATTTTTCCCGGATTGATGCTTTTAGTCAGTCTTGGCACTCTGATTGTTATTTGGTTTGGCGGAAATCAGGTGATTGCCGGCTCCCTGTCTGTCGGGCAAATTGTTGCGTTTACCAATTACCTGGCAACCACTCTGGTTCCGCTGATGATTATGGGCATGCTTGCTGGAGTCATTGCCAGCGGTATTGCTTCGGCTGAACGTGTTGATGAAGTGCTGGCTGAGATTCCGGAAATTAAGGAAAAACCAGATGCTGCCAGACTCCCGGAAAAAATATCCGGCAGGGTTGAATTTGAAAATGTTGGTTTTTATTTCAATGGAAATTGCGAAGAAAAAGTACTTGATGGAATAAACCTGAAGGTGGAACCGGGGCAAACCGTGGCAGTATTGGGGGCTACAGGTTCTGGAAAATCGACCTTGATAAATTTGATCCCACGGTTTTATGATGTTTCGGAAGGAAGGATCCTGATTGACGGAAGAGATGTCCGCGAGGTTGAACAGGACTCATTGCTTGCGAATATCGCCATAACACCCCAGGAAACCATCTTGTTTTCAGGTACCGTCCGCGAAAATATTGCCTATGGGCGTCCGGATGCTTCTGACGAAGAGGTGATTCTCGCCGCAAAGACAGCGCAAGCGCACGATTTTATAATGGAACTTCCTGAAAAATATGAAACGTCCATTGCTGCACGCGGGGTTAACCTTTCCGGTGGTCAAAAGCAGCGCATCGCAATTGCCAGAGCAGTCCTGTTGAAACCCTCGATACTGATTTTGGATGACAGCACCAGTTCAGTAGATGTCGAAACTGAGGTCAAGATTCAAAATGCATTGAAACAAGTAATGAAAGAAACAACCGTATTCATGGTTGCCCAACGGATCAGTACAGTATTAACAGCAGACAAGATTATCGTTATTGAAAAAGGAAAGATCGCAGCCGAAGGAAACCATCAGGAATTGATGCGTTCAAGCAATATTTATAAGGAAATTTACGACTCCCAATTAGGGGAAGGTGATAATTTCAAATCTGTCGGTATCAGCCGTCAGGTAGTTGCAGGAGAAGAATAAAATGGCAATGCAGCAATCGCAGTCAGATAAGCCGCGTGGGAATGTCTCTCATGGCGGACCAGGGCCAGGCATGAACTTTGAAAAACCCAAGAATCTGCAAATGGCGGTGTCGCGCCTCCTTGGATATTTGCTTCCTTATAAGGTAACCTTGATTATTGTTTTGTTTCTGGTCGTGCTCTTTACCATTGCAGGTTTGCTAGGTCCATATCTTACGGGAGTGGCGATTGATGACTATATCATTCCAAAGGATATTGCCGGTTTAGGGCGAATATCGTTAATTTTGGCGGGCACTTTTTTGGTTTATACCATCCTTCAGGCAGTCTCCGGCTGGTTAATGGCAGAAATTTCACAGAAAGCTTTAAAACAACTTCGAAAAGACCTCTTTGCGCATTTACAGAAATTATCATTAAGCTTTTTTGACCGCAATCAGGCAGGCGACTTGATGAGCCGCCTGACAAATGATATTAATGCGATTAATCAGGCAGTTTCGCAGAATGTCACTTCATTAATTGCTAATATCCTTTCATTGGTTGGAATATTAATCGCAATGTTTGTTCTTAATGTTTGGCTTTCGCTCGCGACGATTTTCGTAGTCCCATTAATGTTTTGGTTTTCAACTTTTGTTGCCAAATACACACGCAAAGGATTTCAAAGGATGCAGAAAGCGCTGGGTAAGCTGAACAGCACAATTGAGGAAAACATCAGCGGATTAAAGGTTGTCAAAGCTTTCCGGCGCAGCGATTCGGCGGTTGAGACTTTCCGCAAAGATAATCAGGAAACCTATGAAGCAGGCGTTTTTGCACATACCTACGCTTTCTTGTTAATGCCGCTGACCAATCAGTTGGGAAATTTATTCATCATTGTGTTAGCAGGATTGGGCGGATTCCTGGCGATTAAAGGACTGGTTACAGTTGGATTGATAGCAGCCTTCATCGGCTACAGCAGGCAGTTTTTGCAGCCGGTCAGGCAGCTTTCAGAAATGTATAACTCTTTGCAATCCGCTTTGGCAGGCGCTGAACGCGTTTTTGAAATCATGGATACCAAACCTGATCTGCAGGATGCCGAAAATGCCCTGGGCATAAAAGAAGTAAAGGGGCAGGTAAAATTTGACAACGTGAAATTTGGTTATCTGCCGGATGTGCCTGTCTTAAAGGGGATGAGCCTTGAAGCCTGGCCAGGCCATACCATTGCGCTGGTCGGGCCCACCGGCGCTGGCAAAACCACAATGATCAACCTTCTTTCGCGATTTTATGACGTAAATTCAGGCAGCATCAGTATTGATGGTCAGGATATCCGCAATTTGAAGACCGAGGACTTGAGGCGCTTGTTGGGGATTGTCCTGCAGGATACTTTTCTCTTTTCGGATACCGTCATGGAAAATATCCGATATGGCCGGCTTGAAGCAACTGATGAAGAATGTATTGAAGCAGCTAAAATGGCGGATGCCGACCATTTTATCCGCCAGCTGCCCCAAGGGTATCAAACCAAATTATCTGAAAGAGGCAGCAACTTGAGCCAGGGACAGCGCCAGATGCTTGCCATCAGCCGGGCCATTCTCGCGGATCCAGCCATCCTTATCCTGGACGAAGCCACAAGCAGTGTTGATACCCGTACTGAGGCGCGCATCCAAAAAGCGCTCTTAAGGCTCATGGAAGGACGCACCAGTTTTGTGATTGCGCACCGCCTGAGCACCATTCGCGATGCTGACCATGTGCTGGTAATCAATGATGGCAAAATTGTGGAAGAAGGCAACCATAACCAGCTGATGGCCAAGAAAGGGGTCTATCAAAACCTATATATGGCCCAATTTAAAGGACAGGCGACATAATCTGGGCTGAAGGTTTATTTAATCCTTTTGGATTGAAGAATAAAGATTTTCAAATCGATTATCACTCTGCAGAAAAACGATATCGAATTTGATAAGCAGTACTTTCTATATTAATATATCGAACATTATGGTTTTATATCAAGGGTATAAACAGGCATGCGTCTAATTCGTGATTTTGAGCCAAAAAGTGAACTTAGCCGGCAATTCCGCCAGGCACTGGTTATCACTTTGGTTGGGAATTTTTTACTTGCAGTCGTCAAAAGCATTGCCGCGCGCATGAGCGGTTCATCGGCTATTTACGCTGATGCGATCAATTCAATTTCGGATGTGCTTTATTCCATTTTGCTGGTAATAGGCTTGTGGCTTTCGCAGCAGCCGCCTGATATCAGCCACCCGCAAGGGCATAGCCGCTTTGAACCCTTTGCCGCCTTGATTGTTACAATCTCCATGGCAGCGGCCGGTGTGGAAGCGGTAAGGTCATCCATTGCACGCTTTTTAGAAGGCGGCGCTCCCATCTCCCTCGACTGGCCTTCCCTGGCATTGATCTTTGGCATTGTTATCAAAGTTTTCATGTTTACCAGCGTTACAAAAATCGGCAAGAAAATTGCCAGCCCTGGAATCAGCGCGGCCGCCCGCGATAACTTGAGCGATGTCTTCACAACCTTGGCTGCCTTTATCGGCATCCTTGGATCCAACTTTATTTCCCCGCTCCTTGATCCGCTGGCTGGCTTGTTTGTCGCTCTTTGGATTTTCAAAAATGTTTGGACAACTGCCAAGGAAAATATGCGCTATTTAACCGGTGGTGGTGCCAATGAGGATCTCCGCCAGAAACTGGTGGAGGCTGTGCAAGAAATTGTTGGTGTTGAAAATATCCATCACATTATCACGGATTACGCAGGTCCCAAGCTGGTGGTTGAAATGCACATTAATGCGGACGGCGATATTTCACTTAACCGCTCTCATGCTATTTGCGACCAGGCGACCGCCGCCCTGGAAAACCTTCCGGAAGTGGACCGTGCTTATGTTCATGTGGAACCATTAGGACATATATAAAAATGAATAATTGCTTAAAAGATGACCCGCGCTATAGCAATCACGAATCGCGCCCCGACCTGGCCGGGGAACATCCTCAAGGGGACTTCTTTCAGTTGCTTATATTTTTGCTGTTTACCGCAGCAGTTTTGATAGACCATTTTCTTCTGGGATGGGCAGCTGAATTTAGAAGTTTTGTCCCATTTAGTATACGGCTCCCGATAAGCCTGGCGCTCATCCTTGTGGGTTTGTACATGGCCTTAGCAGGCATTCACCAGGTTTTCAGTGATTACACAGAACAACCCCGGATGGTCACATCAGGACTCTTTTCTTTAATGAGGCATCCAGTATATCTGGGAGCATTGATTATTTATGTGGGTTTACTTGTTTTAATTCTCTCCCCCCTCGCTTTTTTGGCATTTCTTGGCGCAATTCTCTTATACAATTGGCTGGCGCTGGATGAAGAACGACGCATGCTGAAAGTATTCGGTGATCAATATCAATCATATTGTCAGCAAACTCCTCGCTGGCTGCCGCGGTTAATCTCACGCAACAACAAAATAAGGAGATGAATAATTATAGAGAGCTTTTACAAAGCAATTTATGTTATCCAAATCGTATGATTTTCAAGCCATCAGGGTTATATTTGCTTTTTTCAAAACGCTTGAAAAAAATTTCTTATACAAATTATATACACGTAAAATATAATAATTACTATAATTAACTTGAAAGAGAGGAAAAAATGAATATTCTTGCTATTTTAATTGTTGGTCTCGTGGCCGGTTTTCTGGCCGACAAGGTTGTCAAGAACAGTTTTGGCCTGTTGGGTGATATCCTGATTGGCATCGCTGGCTCGTTTCTTGGCACCTGGTTGTTCTCTTTGCTTGGGATTTCACTGGGCACTGGGTTGATCTGGGAAATCATCATTGCTTTCATTGGTGCGGTTGTATTACTTATAGTTATTAATATGTTCAAACGCAAGTAGTAATTTTTTTCGAAGACTTTAATAAACCGCCGCTTTTCTCAGCGGCGGTTTATTTTACAAAAGGGGCATGGTAGAATCCATTCGTTTGGAAAAAAGAGAAATCCTTGATACCTGAAAAAAGATTCATGAAGCGTCTATACAAATCGCGGGATTTTTTCCGTCTGCTATCAGACTTGATGTCAAGCGCTGGTGCGACACGAAAACTCTCTGGAGAGGATCGCATCAGCAAGCAATTTATGGAACGTATTATGCTGGCGGTTACTGAAGTTAATGGCTGCCGCTACTGCTCTTATTTCCATACGCAAGTCTCCTTAATGTCCGGGCTAAATAAGAAAGAAATTTATAGGGCGCTGGAAGGTGATTTCGAAGATGCTCCCAAGGAAGAGCTGGCTGCGCTCTATTTTGCCCAGCACTATGCGGAATCTGCAGGGAAACCCAATCCTGATGCGGTCATTTGTCTAAAAGAAGCTTATGGTGAAAGCAAAGCCGGGGCAATAATAGCTTACGTCCGCGCTATCATGATTGGCAATGCCTGGGGAAATATGTTTGACGCGCTGCGCTATCGCATCAAGGGATCGCCGGTTGATGGATTAACTTTTTCGGATGAGGTCAGCGTCATTTTAGGCCCGCTGGTAATGATACCGCTTTTACTTTTTCGCAAAGGCATGCACAGACTTTCAAGTCAAGGAACCAACGAAAAATCCGAGGTTGTCCTTTAGGGCAATTTGATAGAGTAGGATTGAGTATTGATTTGTTGGAAGAGAGAAAATTCAGAATGCCTTTTCAGGCATTCTTTCTTTTTGATTAATAAATCGCAAATAATATACTTGTTATTTTTGGAGTTAAAATGAAGACACATGAAGTGAGGGCACGATGAAAAAAAATAATAATGTCTATAGAAGGAAGAAATCATTTAAATTATCACCACCAGCCTATATCGGCGGTGCGCTTGTGGCGCTGGTATTACTCCTGGTTGCGTTTAACCTTGATTTCAATCCTGTCGGTGTAAAGGTCGATGTGATGCCAACACGCGACCATGTTCCCGCTGGGACTGATCCCGGTCCTTATAATACCAATCCGCCGTCTTCCGGGAACCATTATGCAGAACATTTTAGTTCCGAATTCTTTAATGAAAATAAATATGATTACCCGGAGGGATATCTGGTCCATAACCTCGAGCATGGCTATGCCATCTTTTGGTATAACTGCGACCTGCTCGGTCCGGAAGAATGCACGCAGCTCAAGGCCGAGATCAAAGGCGTGATGGAAGAAGCAAAGATGTACAAGGTGATCGCCTATCCCTGGCCAAAAATTGACGTGCCGGTGGTGATCACTTCCTGGGGCCGTATGCTGAGCATGGAAAAGTTCGACTCCGAGATGGCCTTTGCCTACGTCAGGCAGTATCGGGAAAAATCGCCGGAGCCTCAGGGTGATTAAATAGTGAAATCCATGGAAAACCATGGATTTCGTTTTAAAAAGCTTAACTTATTCCTCAGGGAATGGATAACCGGCAGCTTCCCATGCATCATAACCGCCTTCCAGATTGAATACATTGGTATAGCCCATTTCAGCCAGGGTTTGAGCGGCGATGTCGCCCATCGCGCCAGACCGGCAATAGAGGATGATTTTGGCGTTCTTATCAGCAGGAAATTTATCGATTTTCTTCTCAATTTTGTCATAAGCAATAACCAGGTCGGTGTCAGGAATATTACCCTCGACTGGAATGTGCACATTCACGAAAAGAAAATCTTTGTTTTTCAAAGCTTGTGAAAGCTCATCGACAGAAATTTTCTTGAAACCAACTGTTTCACTTTCACTTATCACCGCTGGCGGAAGGACTTTGGGGCTGCAAGCGGTCATTACAAGAACAATGAATATCAGGAAAAGTTTTTTCATGATCGGTATCCTTATTTTTCAACCTGGCAGGTTTGATTATAACTTGAAGAATTTTTCTTACTCAAATATACTTTTCCATTTATGGAAAAATTGCAAATTTGTCCGACAATTAAGTTATAATAAATCCGTGAAATTCAGGAGCGGCTTATGGCAACCCTGTTAGTGAAAAATGCCCGCCTGCTGGCGGCCATGGATGGCGTCCGGCGGGAAATTGAGGATGGGGGATTGTATTGTGAAAATGGTTTCATAAAACAAGTTGATAAAACTTCCCTACTGCCCCAAACTGCGGATGAGGTGCTGGATCTTAAAGGCCATCTGGTGATGCCGGGTTTGATAAACACGCACCATCATTTCTATCAAACCCTCACGCGTGCTGTCCCTGCCGCCCAGGATGCCAATTTGTTCAACTGGCTCAAAACGCTTTATCCAATCTGGGCGCGCATGACGCCAGATGATATTTCGACCTCCACCAAAACCGCTCTGGCGGAGCTGGCGCTTTCAGGCTGCACAACAGCTTCAGACCATCTCTATTTATTTCCCAACGGTTCACGCCTGGATGACGAGATTGCCGCTGCGAAAGAAATGGGAATGCGCCTGCACGCTTCGCGCGGTTCAATGTCGCTGGGCGAATCCAAAGGCGGCTTGCCACCGGACTCGGTAGTGGATACAGAAGAAGCAATTATTAAAGATTCCCAGCGTTTGATTGAGCAATATCATGATCCCAAACCCGGCGCCATGACCCAAATTGTGCTGGCGCCTTGCTCTCCTTTTTCTGTGACTGGCGAATTGATGAAACAATCCGCTGACCTCGCGCGCCAATACGGGGTGCATCTGCATACCCACCTGGCTGAAACTCAGGATGAAGAAGTTTTCTGCCAGCAGCAGTTCGGCCATCGCCCGGTGGCCTACATGCAGTCACTGGACTGGGTGGGTGAAGATGTATGGTTTGCACATTCCGTTTGGGTCAACCAGGAGGAGATCAATGTCTATGCCCGGACTGGCTGCGGGGTGGCGCATTGCCCTTCATCCAATATGCGTTTGGCATCCGGAATTGCGCCTGTATGGGAATTTCTGTCGGCGGGCGTGAAACTCGGTTTGGGTGTGGATGGTTCGGCTTCCAATGATTCTTCACATATGCTGGCTGAAGCGCGCCAGGCGATGCTCCTGGCACGTCTGCGCGCAGGGGTTGAAGGTGCTTCGCTTTCCGGCTCCGAAAAACCCATCTTAACTGCCCGGCAGGCGCTTGAAATTGCCACGCTTGGCGGGGCAAAGGTGCTGGGACGGGAGGATATTGGTTCTCTGGAACCCGGCAAATGCGCTGACTTCATTGCCATAAATCTTAACCGGCTGGACTATGCCGGCGCGCTGCATGACCCACTCGCCGCAGTGCTGTTCTGCGCTCCGGTCAAGGTCGATTACAACATTGTCGGCGGCAAGTATGTTGTTAAGCAGGGCGAATTGACAGCGCTTGATATGCATGCTCACATTAATAAACACAACCAGGCTGCCAAGCGGCTGATGGAAGGATAAATGGCCACAATTACCCCGTCAATCCAAAGTGAAAGCCCTTTTCTGCGCTTGCAGCGTGAACTGGGAGAAATCATCAGCGCCGCCAAACCAGGCGACCGGCTGCCAACGGAACCTGATCTGGCAAAACAATTAAGAGTGTCTCGCTCAACCTTGCGTGAAGCCATGCGTTCATTTGAGACACAGGGATTGCTCATCCGCAAACAGGGATCAGGTACATACAGGGCAGACACGACTGGTGTGTTTGAAGCGGGATTGGAAGTGCTTGAATCCCTCGAAACACTCGCAGGCCGGCTTGGTTTGACAGTTTCCGTCGGCGAGTTAATTGTTGAACAGATTTCAGCGGATGAAGACCTGGCCAAGTCATTTAGCATCAGCATTGGAACCCCTTTGGTAAGCGTTTCACGGGTGATCACGGTAAAAAACCAGTCCGCAGCATTTCTGTGCGACATCCTGCCCCTGGAAGTGATTGCTTCTAAAGACCTTGAGGAAGGATTCACCGGCTCTGTGCTTGATCTTCTAATTAAACGGGCCGATCCGATGCCTGAACAATCCAGCACCCAAATAAAAGTAATTCCCGCGCCGCGTGAAGTTGCGCGTGCGCTGGATATTCAGCGGGGCGAGGCTTTATTGATGTTCGAGGCAGATTTGGTAGATAAGAGCGGGCGTGTTATTGACCATTCATATTCATGGTTTCTGCCCGGATATTTTCATTTTCATGTCAACCGCAAGATAGGTATTATTTAAATTAAAAAAAATCAAACAACCCCGGAGGTAAAAATGCGAAGTTTTTCAGGACGTGACATTCTGTCACTCAAAGATTTTGAAAGGGCGGAGTTTTTCCATGTGTTTGACGTTGCCGCCGAACTTGAGCCAATCGCGCGTGAAAGGCGCAATACGGACCTGTTGGCTGAAAAAACGCTGGTAACCGCGTTTTATCAGCCCTCTACCCGCACCCGTTTGGCGCACGAAGCAGCCATGCATCGCCTGGGCGGGCATGTAACCGGATTCTCGGATGCCAAAATGACCCGTGCCGGTGATTGGTATCAGGAATCCATCAAGGATACAGTGCATATGCTCGAATATTATGGCGACGTGATCGTTATGCGCCACTTTCAGCAGGGCGCACCGGCGGAGGCTGCCAAATTTGCAAGTGTGCCGATCATCAATGCCGGCGATGGCTGGGGAGAACATCCCACCCAGGTACTTACGGACCTCTATACAGTGATGAATGAAATGGGCACCATTGATGGGCTGACTTTCCTCTGTATCGGTGATATGCGCATGCGTACCATGCATTCCATTTCCTATGCGCTGACACAATTTGACGCTGAGGTCATATATGTCGCTCCGCCAGATATGTCCTTAACGCCCGAGTTTAAAAAAGAACTTGACCTTTACAACCTGCGCTACTCGGAAGCAGAGCATGTGGCGGATGTCATTGACAAAGCTGACGTGATCTATATGGAACCGGTTGTGCAGCCGGACTATACCAAAGCCCGCCAGGAAGCCAGTGAAGATAAAGGCATGACACCGGATAATTACAAGGTTACCCGCCAGCTTCTGGCGCAAAAAGCGAAGAGCGACGCCATCGTCCTGCATTCGCTGCCGCGCATGGATGAGCTTCCAATGGATGTGGATAGCACCCGCCACGCGCGCTATTGGGAAGAGGCGTTTAATGGCGTTGTTATGCGCATGGCTTTATTAGCGCTGGTTTTGGGAAAAATGGAATAATAATGGTGAATGGTAGATGCGAAGCATGCTTCGCATCTATCAATTTGAGCTACTATCGAAACGGAGGCAATTATGCAAACCTATCTTCACGGCCGTGACATGATTGGCGACCTTGACTTTAGTAAAGAGGAAGTTGAAACAGTCATGGATGTCGCTTTTGATTTGAAACGCAAACGTGCCCTGAATGAGCCGCATGCCTATTTACGTGATAAAGTGCTGGCGATGCTGTTCTTCTTCAGTTCAACACGGACACGCGGGTCTTTTGAGGCAGGCATGGCGCAACTGGGCGGCCATGCGGCTTTCATTGAAAGTAAAACCACACAAATTTCCCATGGTGATACTCCCAAGGAAATTGGCGAGATTTTCGGCCGCTATTATGATGGCATCGCCATCCGCCATTGTGACTGGGGCCTGGGCAACCGCTATATCAATGATGTTGCCAAATATTCACGCACACCGATCCTGAATATGCAGTGCGATATTTACCATCCATTCCAGTGCCTGGCTGATTTAATGACCATCTGGGAAAAGAAAGGGCGCGACCTGCGCCGGCGAAAAATGGTAGTTTCCTGGGCATATGCGGAATCCTATTCCAAACCGATTTCCGTCCCGCAATCGCTTATCCTTCAAATGCCGCGTTTCGGCATGGATGTCGTTCTGGCGCATCCGCCCGAGTTTCGGCTTATGCCTGAAGTCATGGATATGGCTAAAGCTGAAGCCAAAAAAGCCGGCGTTGGTTTTGATGTGGTTGAGGATATGGGCGAAGCGTTTAAGGATGCTGATATTGTTTACGCCAAATCCTGGGGGCCGCTTGTTCATACCAGTGACGCGAAAGAAGGCGAAGCCATCACGAAAAAATATTCCAGCTGGATCACTGATGAAAAGAAGATGAAGCTGGCAAAGGATGATGCCATTTATATGCATCCGCTGCCGGCTGACAGGAATGTGGAAGTGACAGACGGCGTTCTGGATGGCGCCCAATCTGTTGTATATGACGAAGCGGAAAACCGCCTTCACGCTCAAAAAGCGGTGATGGCATTGACCATGTAATCGGTATCAGGAGACCCTATGGCAGAAAAATTAGCAGTTGTTGCGATCGGCGGAAATTCGCTGATCAAAGATAATAAGAAAGTCAGCGTAGAAGATCAATATTTAGCAGCCAAGGAAACGACCTTCCACATCGCGGATATGCTTGAGGCGGGCTGGAATGTTGCCATCGGGCATGGCAATGGCCCGCAGGTGGGATTTATCCTGCGGCGTTCCGAAATTGCCCACCGCGTTGAGAATATGCATGAGGTGCCGCTGGATGTTTGCGGCGCCGACACTCAGGGCGCGATTGGATATGCCCTTCAGCAAACTCTGCAGAATGAACTCAAGCACCGCGGGATCAATAAAACTGTTGCCACGGTTGTAACTCAGGTTTTGGTCGATAAAGAGGACAGCGCTTTTAAAAATCCCACCAAACCGATTGGCGGTTTCATGGATGAAGATGAAGCCAATAAGCGGAAAACCGATTTGGGGTGGAATGTGGTAGAAGATTCCGGCCGCGGCTGGCGAAGGGTTGTCGCTTCTCCGATACCCAAGGAAGTTGTTGAACTGGCTTCGGTGAAAGCCTTGCTGGATGCCGGCCAGGTGGTCATCACCGTTGGCGGGGGTGGTATCCCGGTTATCGAAGAAAACGGCGACCTCAAAGGCACCGCTGCAGTTATTGACAAGGATTATGCCAGTTCGCTTTTAGCACGGGAGATCAAAGCTGACCTTTTCATTATTTCGACGGCTGTTGAAAAAGTGGCTCTGAACTTTGGCAAGCCGGATGAGAAGTGGCTGGATAAAATGACACTTTCTGAAGCCAAAGCCTATCTGGCAGACGGCATTCACTTTGCCAAAGGATCGATGGCGCCCAAGATTCAGGCAATTATCTGGTATATGGAAGCGGGCGGCAAACAGGCACTCATTACGAATCCTGAAAACATCGGCCGTGCATTGAAGGGTGAGACCGGGACCTGGATAGTACAGGATTAAACTTTAAGTCTTAAAATATCCCAACATGTAGGTATTTATGTTGAAGTACACCCATATTTGGTGTAAAATTTCGGCATATCCAGATGATTTGTCTGGACAAAAACGGCAGGAGTAAATTATGGCAGACACTATTAATTTACTCCCAAAATAATTTCTGGAGGAGAAAAATGAGTAAAAAAGTTGTATGGAAAGTGCTTGGCGGTTTGCTTGCTGTGGCCTTTTTGGTTGCGGCGTGTGCGCCAAAAGTTGTAGAAGCTCCCGCAGTTGAACCGGCTGCTGAGGAAGCTGAAGCCCCCGCCGCTGAAGAACCCGCGGCTGCCCCGGCTGTGCCAGAGGAGTTTCTTTTCGGGATGTTGATGGTTGGGCCTTATAATGACCACGGCTGGAGCCAGGCGCATTATGATGCCGGTCTCTATGTTGAGGAAAAAGTTCCAGGCGCAAAAATGATTTATCTTGATAAGGTCAATGTCAGCTGACCGGCCTGGCACCACTCCCGCACAATTGGGAGAAGAACTGGTTTCAAAAGGCGCCAAGTTGGTTATCTTCAATTCTGATGATATGAAAGACAGCGCCCATGAATTTGCTCTCGCGAACCCGGATATCATTGTTGTGCATGCGTCTGGCGATGGCAACTGGGCAGACGGCAAAGATTATAAAAATATTCCTAACATGGCCAATATCATGGGCAGAATGGAATATGGCAAAATGATCGCGGGCTGCGCGGCAGCGATGACTTCAACCACCGGCAAAATCGGATATCTTGGACCTTTGATCAATGAAGAAACCCGGCGATTAGCTTCATCCGTTTTTCTTGGTGCTCAATACTGCTGGGAAAATTATGCCAAGAAAGATCCTGCTGATTTGACTTTTGAAGTCAACTGGATCGGATTCTGGTTCAATATTCCCGGTTTTACATCTGACCCGACTCAGGTAGCCGATGAATTCTTCAACAATGGCTTTGATGTCGTTGTTTCCGGCATTGATACTACAGAAGCACTGACTGAAGCAGTCAAGATGCGCGCGGATGGGAAGACTGTATTTGCGATTCCGTATGATTATAAAGATGCCTGCTCTGGCGGCGCGGATGCCTGTCTTGGCGTACCCTATTTCAATTGGGGTCCGGCATATGTCGAGGTTATCAAGGCCGCGATGGCAAGGTGAATTTAAACCCTTCTTTACCTGGAATTCACCGGATTGGACCGACATCAACAATCCCGATACCAGCGCGGTTGGTTTTGTTAACGGAACAGCGCTTTCTGCTGAAGCTGCCACTGTCACTGATGACTTTGTTGCCGAACTGGCTGGCGGATTAAACCTTTGGAAGGGTCCGCTCAATTTGCAGGATGGAACTGAATATCTCAAGGATGGCGAAACAGCCACCGATTATCAGGTTTGGTACCTGCCTCAACTGCTTGAAGGCATGGTAGGATTAAGCACACCGGCTGAATAGGCTTTCGTGCGAATGGGAGAAAGGCGCATCAGTCGACCTTTCTCCCTTTTTTAATTAAATAAATCATGCATATTATTCTTAATTCAATCTCAAAATTTTATGGCAGCCTTAAGGCCAATAATGACATCTCCCTGGAAATTCAGCAGGGAGAAATTCTGGGTATTCTGGGAGAAAATGGGGCGGGAAAAAGCACGCTGAATGAAAATTCTTTCCGGTTTGATCAGCAAAGATAGTGGCGAAATCCTGATTAACCATTCTCAAATAATCATCAATTCCCCAAAAGATGCAATTCAACTTAGGAATTGGCATGCTGCATCAGGAACCGAGAGATTTTCCTTCCATGTCAATTAAAGAAAACCTCAATGTTGGAATGGCGGATTTCAACCCGCAAAATACCGCCAGATCTCATGTCACTGGAAAAAATCAACCAGAACTTGGGGTTTAACCTCAATTTAACAGGTGAAGTAAGCCGCTTGACAGTTGGTGAAAGACAGGAACTTGAACTGCTGCGATTGCTCTGGCTGGGTGTTGATGTATTAATTTTAGATGAACCAACAACCGGTATCAGTGCGGATCAGAAGGACCAATTGTTTTCTGCATTAAGAAAATTGGCAGAAGATGGAAAAACAATTTTGTTTGTATCCCATAAGCTCGATGAAATTCAGTCTTTATGCAATCGGGCAGCTGTGATGCGCAAGGGCAGCATTGTAGATGTAGTAGATTCGCCTTTTCAACAGGACAAGTTGGTTGAATTGATGTTTGGCCGCAATCTGACAAGGATTTCTCCCTGCCGGTATGTTTCACCGGATGTGTGTTTATCGGTTGAAGGATTGGAGATTGATGATTTTCGGCTAAATCTTAAGGATATCTGCCTTGATTTAAGGAAAGGGGAAGTTATAGGATTGGCGGGTATGGCAGGCTCTGGTCAAAGGCAATTCTTGCAGGCATTAGCTGGTCTCATGCAGCCTGCCAACGGCAGGATTAGACTTGGTCAGGAAACAATAAGCGGAAAGAATTGCTTCCAATTCCAAAAGCAAGGAATTTATTATGTGCCCTCCTCCCGCCTGGAGGAAGGGCTTCTGCCTGGAATGTCATTGGAAGAGCATTACAGTCTTGCCCGGCGTGAGGATGGATTCTTCATCAAAAAAATGAAGAATGCTGTTCATTCTCGTGAAAAGATCAGCACTTTTAGAATAAAAGGCAATGAATATTCGAAAGTTGAAGAATTATCCGGGGGTAACCAGCAGCGTATGCTTCTTTCGATGTTAAGGGAACCTGCGAGTGTACTTTTGCTGGATGATCCCACTCGCGGATTGGATATAGAATCAACAAACTGGATTTGGACGCTCCTGCGTGACCGCTGCCAAAATGAGACAGCGATAGTCTTTTCATCAGCTGATCTTGAGGAATTGCTATTTTATTCAGACAGAATCATGGTCTTTTTCGGAGGGCTTGTGACAAAACCATTGCCAGCAGCTGAATTGACAGAAGAACGCCTGGGGGCCATGATCGGCGGAAAGGATTTGATGTCCATTGAAGCATGAAAAGCTGATTAACACTGGATTTCGCATTGCAGGAGTCTTGCTTGCTGTTGGCTTTGCTGCGCTGGTTTTAGTTCTGGCAAAAGCAAATCCAATTGAAGCATTTGATGAATATTTTAAAAGGCGCTTTTTCTTCAGACAAGAAAATTACTGACAGCCTTGTGATTTGGGTGCCTCTCATAATCACCACCTGTGGATTGGCGATCACTTTCACTGTAGGGTTATGGAATATCGGCATTGAAGGGCAAATCACTCTTGGTGCCATTACTGCAACCTGGATGATCCGACTGCTTCAAAATTCAAGTGTTTCCCCTTCTTTTGTAATTATTGCGGCAATTCTCGCAGGGATCGCAGGCGGAATAGTATGGGCACTTATTGCCGGGATCCTGAAATTCTTTGGCGGCGTAAATGAAATTTTCGCCGGCTTGGGATTGAATTTTATCGCAACGGCATTAACCATCTATCTGATTTTTGGTCCCTGGAAACGGCCGGGAGTGGCCTCAATGAGCGGCACTGTACCTTTTGATGAAATCTACCGCCTTCCGAATTTTCCGGGTCTGCGATTAAGCCCTTGGTCTCTTATACTGGCAATTCTTTCGGTAATTTGCGTTCATGTTTTGCTCAAACATACAACGGTCGGATTACGGATGAAAGCAGTTGGCAAAAATCCTAAAGCAGCGAAATTATTGGGTATTTCGTCTTCCAGGCATATGCTGCTGGCTTTTTTATTATGCGGATTATTTGCCGGACTGGCAGGCGCACTGCAAGTTACAGCGGTCTATTATCGTCTGATTCCGTCAATATCATCTGGTTATGGCTTCATGGGTCTTTTGGTTGCCATGCTTGTAAATTATCAGGTTTTATGGGCTATTCCGGTATCCTTCCTGTTTGGAGCGCTCAATATTGGCGGAATCCAGCTGCCAATTGAAATGAAATTAGATTCAACGCTTTCTGGAGTAATCCAATCTGCCCTCGTGCTGTTTTATTTAATAATGGACGGCGTACGAAAAAAATTGATAACCAAATTGGGGGAGAAAACTAATGAATGAACTCCTGATAGGTTTGGCAGGCGTTATCGCTGCGGCTACTCCCGTTGTCGTTGCTGTTATTGGCGAAACATTAACCGAGCGCGCAGGGGTCATCAATCTGTCTGCAAATGGGATCATTTTATTATCCGCCATGACCGGTTTCGCCGCTGCCTCTTTTTATGATAATGCTTTGGTAGGCCTTCTTGCCGGAGCTGCGGTTGGAGCACTTGCTGGTGCGGTAGTTTCTTTTTGCAGCATTTCGATTAAACAATCTCAAGTTGCGGTTGGCTTTATCCTGGCGACGCTATTGAAGGATCTTTCCTATTTTCTTGGGACTCCGCTAATGGGCAGCACCGGTCCTGCTATTGGGGTGACTCCAATTCCTCTTTTATCTAAAATACCGGTGGTGGGCGATTTGTTTTTTAAACAAAGTTGGTTGACATATTTTAGTTTTGCCTTAATTATTTTTGGATATTTCTGGATCTTTCGCACCCGGCAAGGATTAAAACTGCGAGCAGTTGGAGAGCAGCCTGTGTCATCCTTCGCGCGTGGAATAAATGTAAACCGGATGCGATATATCTACACGATAATTGGTGCAGCCTTGATTGGTCTGGCAGGACCCATGTATTCCTTAAGTGTTAAAGCCGGATGGAAAGGCACGCTAACAGGTTTAGACGGAATCGGTTGGATTGTACTTTCTATTACAATTTTTGGCGGCTGGAATCCATTGCGCGGGGCATTGGGAGCTTACTTATTTGTTTTTCTTCAATGGCTTGGAATAGTATTACAGACCAGCATGCCTAATATACCCTCCCAGGTACTGCAAGTTGCACCTTTCCCATTGATGATTTTCACGTTGTTATTTGTGAACATTGGAGATACCGAATGGTTTACCAGAATTTTATCCAGCATTCCGAAATCCATGCGTTCCTTGCTCTTAAAGGTGATCAAATTTATCAGAACTCCTCCGCCAGCCTCCCTGGGATCACCATTTGAAAAAGAGTAAAATATTTAAATGGAGAAATTCAACTCTTATCATTGTTCTGTATGCGGTGCTGTCTACTCGCCGCAAGAAGTGACCTATACTTGCCCAAATGATGGGGGCAATCTGGATGTTAGATCTGGATTATGAGGCGATAAAAAAGTCACATACTCCAGAAACCATTTTTGCATCCAAAGATAACTCAATTTGGCGTTATCTTCCCCTTCTGCCTGTGTCTGACCCTGGTTGTATTGGTACTCCCCTTAGATCAGTTGGATGGACCCCGCTTTATCAGCCAAAGGGATTATCAGATGAATTAGGCCTTCCTTCATTGTGGATAAAGGATGATGGCAGAAATCCGACAGCTTCTTTTAAAGACCGTGCCTCCGCGATTATGATCGCACGAGCAAGGGAAATAAAAGCAGAAGTTGTGGTAACAGCCTCGACGGGCAACGCAGGCGCAGCATTGGCAGGCATGGCTGCAGCAGCAAACCACAAAGCAGTGATTTTTGCGCCCAAAACAGCACCACCGGCAAAAGTGGCTCAGCTTCTTGTATTTGGCGCCCGTGTATTCCTGGTGGATGGAAATTACGACCAGGCTTTTGATCTCACCATTCAGGCCGCCCAGGAATTTGGCTGGTACTGCCGCAACACTGGTTATAACCCCTTTACTGCTGAAGGGAAAAAGACTGCCGCTTTTGAAATCTGGGAGCAGATAATATTCTCTGGTAATCTGAAAAAACCATTAAATGTATTTGTATCAGTAGGCGATGGCAATATCATTTCAGGTATTCATAAGGGATTTAAAGACCTGGTTGAATTGGGATGGCTGCAAGCAAATGCCGAGACTATTCGGTATTCAGGCTGAGGGATCGGCTGCAATTGCAAATGCATTCCAGAATGGGAATGAAGAAATAAAAGCGGTTCAGGCGGCCACGCTAGCTGATAGCATTTCCGTGGATATACCCCGTGATGGATTACGTGCACTGCGAGCAGTGACTCAGACTAATGGAAGCTACATCACTGTGAGCGACTCTGAAATATTGGCTGCAATCGCCAGGCTGGGCAAAGAGGGTATTTTCGCGGAGCCGGCGGCTTCAACAGCTTATGCGGGACTGATCAAAGCATTTGAAAGGCAACTAATCCTCCCGGATGATCCGGTTCTGGTAATGATAACCGGCAGCGGATTAAAGGATGTAAAGGCAGCAACCAATGCAGTTCAACCTGCACCGATTATCGAACCCACGCTGGAAGCTTTGAAAAAAGCGCTTTAGCGGTAATATGAGTATTCAGATAAAATAAAACCATGCCAGAAAAAAAAGCTGACACCAAGCCGGTTTTCAGTATTGTCGCTCCGGTTTTTAATGAGATCGGCAGCGTTGAAGAATTTTATAAAACAATTGTCTCTGTGATGCAGCCTCTCAGCCAGTCATGGGAATTAATGCTTGTGGATGATGGATCAACTGATGGTTCGACAGCCAAAATCCGCGAACTGGCTGCCAAAGATGCTCATATAAAGCCGATCATTTTTGCGCGAAATTTTGGACATCAAATTGCTGTGACAGCCGGTTTGGATTACTCGCGCGGGGATGCGGACATCATCATTGATGCTGACCTGCAAGATCCGCCAGCTGTGATGCTTGACTTAATAGAGAAATGGAAAGAAGGATTTGAAGTTGTTTATGCTGTGCGCCGGAAGAGGGAAGGGGAATCCTGGTTTAAACTAACGACAGCGTCTCTGTTCTATCGCCTGATTTATCGCATAACGGATGTCAAGATTCCTTTGGATACCGGCGATTTTCGCCTGATTGATCGAAAAGTTGTCGATGTCATGGGGCAAATGCGTGAACGCCATCGGTTTTTGCGAGGCATGGCAGCCTGGGTTGGTTTCAGGCAGGTGGGGGTGGAATATGACCGCAAAGAAAGGTATGCTGGGAAAACAAAATATCCTTTTAGCAAAATGTTGAAACTGGCATTAAATGCAGTTACAAGCTTTTCTTACTTTCCTCTTGCAAGTTGCTACATATCTGGGGTTTATTTGTGCGGGAATCAGTATCCTGGCAATCCCGGTGGTTGCGTATCTGCGCCTCTCCAACCAGGGGGCTTTGCTTGGGCAAGCAACTACTTTAATTGCAGTGCTTTTATTGGGTGGTGTGCAGTTAATTACACTCGGAATTTTGGGTGAATATATTGGAAGAATTTATGATGAAGCCAAGGGGCGCCCTCTGTATGTTGTCAGCGAAGCGCCCAATCTTAATAAATTACAGGAGAATTAAATGGCAAAAATTGACCTAACCATGTACCCGGACCGCTTGGAAAACTCCATTAAACGCGCACGGGAACGCAACATCATCATTCCAACATTCGCGCAAATGAAAGATCCTGCTTTAATACCTGAAAAAGTAAAGCAGGATTTAAAATCGATTGGTTTATGGGAGCTCAATCCGCGCAACCTGTTTCGCATCACCTGGAAGAATGAGCCAAAAGAAAAAAACGGCGAATTCGGGGATGTTAATTATCTTGAATTACCCAAAAGCCTGACCGGTGTGGATGCCCGCATCATTGTTCTTATCGGAAAATGGTTTCCGACCGGCGCGCATAAAGTTGGCGCTTCCTTTGGCTGCCTGGTGCCGCGTTTAGTAACCGGCCAATTTGACCCTGTCACTCAAAAAGCTGTCTGGCCGTCAACCGGCAATTTCTGCCGGGGCGGGGCTTATGATTCAAATCTTCTTGCCTGCCAATCAATTGCAATTCTCCCGGAAGGAATGAGCAAAGAACGCTTTGACTGGCTGAAAACAGTTGCCGGAGAGATCATCGCAACCCCAGGAAGTGAATCTAATGTTAAAGAAATCTTTGATAAATGCTGGGAATTGCGCGAAAGCGGCGAAGATTTGATGATCTTCAACCAATTTGAAGAATTCGGCAATTACCTTTGGCATTACGATGTTACCGGCCATGCTATGGAAGAGGTGCTGAAAAAGGAATTGAAGATCCGGAGATAATTACCGCGGCGTTATCCTCACTACCGGTTCTGCTGGCACGATCGCCTGCGGTGATTACTTAAAACAGGTTTTTCCCGGAAGCCTTGTCGGCGCCAGCGAAGCGCTGCAGTGCCCAACCTTACTTGAAAATGGTTTTGGCGCACACCGGATTGAGGGGATTGGCGATAAGCATGTCCCTTGGATCCATAATGTAAAAAACACCGATATTATTACTGCTATTGATGATAATGCAGTTGTCAATATTTCGCGCCTCTTCAATGATAAAACAGGACAGGAATATCTCATCAAAAAAGGAGTTCCACAAGAAATTGTTTCCAAACTGGATCTCTTGGGTTTTTCTGGAATTGCCAATATGCTGTCTGCGATCAAAATGGCAAAATACTTTGAAATGGATGAACATGATGTTGTGCTTACCGTCCTGACTGACTCAATGCAGCTATATCAGAGCCGCTTGCAGGAAATGCATGATGAATTCGGTCAATATAGTGAAGTGGATGCAGCCGCGCATTTTGCACGATACCTTTATGGCGAGGGCACGGATAATCTTTTGGACTTGACCTATCAGGATCAGAGGCGGGTGCACAATCTTAAATATTTCACCTGGGTTGAACAGCAAGGCAGGACATACTCGGAAATTGTTGATCAATGGTATGACCGTGAGTATTGGACAGGTTACCAAACCCAGATTGATGAAATTGATGATTTGATAATTGAGTTTAACAACAAGGTCGGCTTGCTTAAAGAGTAGTATGGCAGACCAGAATGGCTCGAATAAGAAAGGATCTCTCCCTCATCCTTATTCGCTGATTCTGGTGGGTGTGATCCCGGAACCACGCGACCTTGAGATAGCCCGGCTATTAGGTTGGTATCGAATACCTTATCGATTCGCGCCAAAAGTGGTGCGTGTGGATTATCTTGCTTTTTATCAGCCCTCCAGTTTTGGAGAAGGACATTCAGGAAGAATTGAGACCTTTGCTGAAGTTTTGGGCGTTGAATTAACCACCCGGGCAGAACTAATTAAAGACGAACCTGATCATCCGCGGGCAAATGAGGAGTATTACAAAATTCAGCTTGGCCTTTTGCAGCCATTGGCAAAACCAATATTCGCAGGAGAATGGAAACGCATTACTTTTCTTTACACAACAGGCGAACTCTTCTCAGAAGCAAATACAATTCAGGATTTGGTTGTCCGAACTGAAGAAAGAAAAATTTTATGGCACTCACTGAGAGAAAAAGCCTCTCAATTTCAGGAATACAGGCAAGCAGAATTACCGGAATTGGCTATTGAACCAGAAATTCTGATGATGCTTGGAGATTTACACCTGCTTGGAGATCAGCAAGACTGGTACTCAACCATTTAGTGGAATGGATGCACCTCATCACTTATGATTAATATCTGGAGGTTTTCATGAAAACCCTAATTAAGGGAGGCACAATCATTACCGCTTCCGAAACCATCCTGGCTGATATCTTAATCGAAGGCGAAAAGATAAGTGCTATAGGATCGGAATTTACTGAAAATGATGTTTCAAAAATCATTGATGCTTCCGGAAAAATAATCATGCCGGGTGGTGTGGATGTGCACACACATTTTGATCTCCCGATGTTTGATACCGTATCATCGGATGACCATTATACCGGGCATAAAGCAGCCGCTTTTGGTGGGACAACAACCGTGATCGATTTTGTATCTCAGGATAAACCCACATTAAAAGAATCAGTTGAAGCCTGGCATCAAAAATCTGACCGCAAGGCGGCGATTGATTTTAGTTTTCATATGAACTTAAGCAATTTCAATGAAGAGATAGCACGTGAGATTCCACAGCTCAGAAAACTGGGCATTAACAGTGTCAAGGTCTTTACGGCATACAACCGACGGCTGAGGCTGGATGACGGTTATATCTTTAAAGTAATGCGCATAGCGAAGGATAACGGTATTCTTGTAATGGTTCACGCAGAGAATGGGGATGTTATTGATATCCTGGTTGAAGAAGCTATCAGAGACGGGCATACAGAACCTCTTTGGCACGCAAGAACCAGGCCGACGCTGGGGGAGGTGGAATCGGTTTATCGGGTCATTAAACTCTCTGAAATGGCAGATTCCCCGGTATATATCGTCCACATGAACACTAAAGGCGGGGTCGACCATGTCCGTTTCGCTCGACAATCAGGCTTGCCGGTTATGGGTGAAACCTGCCCGCAATACCTGTTCTTTACGGCCGATGACTTGCTTCGACCAGATGGCGCCAAATGGATCTGTTCGCCGCCAGTACGGTCAGCCGAAGATAATTCCGGCGTCTGGCGAGCTGTGGAAGACGGTACCATGCAAGTGATGGCAACGGATCATTGTCCGTTCTTCTTTGATGGTACAAAGTCGATTGACTATGAAGGCGAAAAAATTGCGATTCCTGGTAAAGAATTAGGTGCAAATGATTTTACAAAAATTCCAAATGGATTGCCTGGCGTTGGGGATAGAATGTTGGTGATGTGGACAAAGGGGGTCGGCGAAGGGCGAATTAGTCCAAATCAATTTGTGGAAATGATGTGCACAAATCCGGCAAAAATATTTGGTTTGTATCCGAAAAAAGGGACAATAATGCCTGGTTCTGATGCTGACCTTTCAATCTGGGATCCAAACAAGGAAATGATCTATGGGGTAAAACATTCAAACCACAGGACAGATTACAACCTCTATGAGAGTTGGAAATTGAGAGGAATAATTGAAAAAGTTTTCCTGCGCGGACAGCTGATCGTTGACAATCAGTCCTGGTACGGAAATCGTGGCAATGGCCAATTTATCAAGCGCGGAGATTATACGATTCTTTTAAGTCCGATGCCTATCATATTATTTTTTTTCCTTTGTCTAATTGCAGCATTTGCAGGCTTAGTTTTAAAATGGCGGGGTGTCAGAACGGCATATATCTGGATGATGCTGGTATTTATCAGTTTTATCCTCTGGCTATTAATTCTGGTAATCAAAAAGGATAGCTTTTTCCCATTCATCATTAATAACTGGTTTAGTTTTAATAACAACAATATTAGCTTGCGGTTTGTTGTTAAACGATCAGAATTGGATCCTGGTAATTTCTCTGCTTACAATAAACCTCACTTTTTTCCTGACCGGGATTGCGAGATTAGATGTTAAATCTGATTAAATAATTGGGTTTTCCAGCTCATATTAATTGCTTTTTCATTTTTGGCGCTTTTGTCCGCAGATCTTTGGTCTGTCGTTTTAGCTTGGACTGTCTTGGATCTGCTGGAATTGGCATATAATCGCCTGATTCTTAAGGACATCGGAGGTCAATTACTTTTTTCGAAAATTTATTATTAAATTTCTGGGTAGTATGCTCTTAATTTGGAATATTGCCGCCTTATCTAAATCAGGAATTAATCCCCTGCTCAGCGGGATTGTATCCTCCTCATCAAGCGCATCGATTTTTCTGGCAGCTTTTATGCATTCCGGAATTCTCCCATTCAAAAATGAAATTACGGCGACTTCAGAAAAACCAAACCGGGATTTGTTGAGATCAGCATTCAGTCTCATTTCTTTTATTGTGAGCTTTTCTCTGGTTTTATATCTTCCATTGCCAAAAATTCCCTTTTTGCTTTCATTCTCTTTAAGTGTATTTTCATATTTCCTGTATGCTGATTTCATGGTCTTACTGGGCATTTATTAATGAGGAAATTGGCGTTTCCCTTAAATATCTTCTAATGGGTGAAACAGGAGTATTTATAATTCTTTACTTATCAGGAGCAGCTCAATATCTTACATTTATACTCGCGTTAAATGCACTATTAGTAATATGGTTGGTTTTATTCACCCATCGGGCAAAGAATCTAAAGGTTTTCGCTGTTTTAGGCACATTTTTTATTTCTGGTTTACCTTTTTCATTAATTGCATTTGGTCCCCGGACGTTTGTTGGGAATGAGATTTCTTTGGGCATGATTATCCTAATCATTTCACTGACGTTATTCATGATAGGTTTTCTCAGAAATGCATTTGCTGCAAATGAGAAATTCGGTGAATTGGAGGTATGGTATCAGGCTGCTTATTTGGCAGGTTTATTTATCCCTTTCTTATCGGCTGCGGCTATTATTTTTCATTCAAAACCTTCTTTTGCAAGTGAAATTCAATTTTGGTGGATAGGGGTGGCAGTTGCGGTTATTGCCTTAATCAGCTACTTACTAACCGGAAGAAAAAAAGACCATAATATCTCGTTGGGAAATTCTTTTGAATCTCAGGGTAACCTGGTTTTGGAAATTCTTGTCATTTGAGTGGCTTTTTAAAGGTCTTGCTTTTCTTGAGGGGAAAATTAAAGGCTCTCTTAATAGTTTTTCGGGAATGATAGAAGGTGAGGGGGGAATTCTTTGGGCATTTGTAATACTATTGCTAATACTTACACTTTTCAGGCAATAATGGTTGAGAATAAATGATTTTTAATTCGCTAATTATCATTATTTCGATAGTTGTTTCTGGATTAATTCTGATCGTCCCGGATTGGCGATTGAGGATGTTATTTCTGGCAGTTATTCAATTAATCGGTTTTATTCTTATTCTGCAAATCTGGCCAATCGCTTTGGCTTCTGTAAAACTTATTTCAGGATGGATGGGTGTTGCATTAATGAGCGCTACGATGGCATCATCAGGCAGTGAGGGACGAAAAGATATCCAAATATCGGCAAAGGTTTTTAAGATAATGCTGGCTGCCTTTAGCTGGATAGTGATAGCTGCATCCATTGATAATTTAAATGCGTGGCTTCCTATTTCGTATACGAATCTATTCGTCGGGCTGGTTTTTTTCTTTTGTGGAATTTTCTATATCAGTTTGGTTTTTGAGATTCATGAGATTGCTGTGGGATTATTGATTTTCCTTGCGGGATTCGATATCATCTACTCCTCACTGGAAGGATCGGCGCTTGTCACCGGAATTTACGGATTGATAGTTATCTTTATCAGCCTGATAAGTAGTTACCTTCAAGGAGGATTCTCACTTGGAGGTTCGGATTGAATGCACCGCTGATTTGGATTGTCTTGCCAATCGCAATTTCCTTAATCTTGCTTTTTTTTAGGAAATATTTCTATTTGATTTGTTTATTACAAATTGCTTTTTGTTTGTTGATATTTATTTCGGCTGCCTTATCGCAATATGAAGTCAACTCTAACTCAACCTTCTTAAATTTTCTAATTTCCCCGGAAATGAATATTCTTGGGCGCAGCCTGATAATTACCAAAGGATTGAAAGCCCTCTTAATGCTTTTTTATGGTGCCCTGGGTTTTTGGTCTCTTGCTATATATATTTTTAAAATTAAAATCCAAAATTATTCCATTTGGAATGGCTTTCATTGGCCTGGTGACAGCAGCCTTGGCAGTTGAACCTTTCCTGTATTCAGCATTGATCCTTGAAATTGCAGTTATTTTCAGTGTCCTGATTGTAGCCAGTGCTGACAATACCAAAATTGTTGGTGTATCAAGGTATCTGATTTATTTTACGATCGGAATGCCTTTCATCTTGCTCGCAGGGTGGTATTTGGCGGGCGGAGAAATTACGCCTGTCAATGACGAGCAATTGATTCAAGCTGCCTTATTGCTCGGCTTGGGTTTTGTATTCTGGCTGGCGGTATTCCCTTTTCAATCCTGGGTACCATTACTATCAGATGAGGCAAATCCGGTCGAAGGACTATTTATCCTCACCTTGCTGCCCATAGCCATAGTTGCTCTTCTAATGAAATACCTTAATGGATTTGCCTGGCTGCGCGGCTATGGACCTGTCTTTCAGGCCTTGCAATTATTTGGCTTGATTTTGATTATTGCTGGTTCAATTTGGTTTTCATTACAAAAAAACCTGCGCAAAGCAATGGGTTATTTACTGCTGGTTTCATCTGGCTATATGATTCTTGGTATCAGCCTGAATACTTCCAATGGGTACGTATTTTCATCTTATTTTATGTTTCTCAGAATGATCTGTTTTTTTGTACTCTCATGGGTTATTTTCTTGTTGGAAGAAGAGTCAGGAATATTCCAGATTAGTTCGTTAAAAGGTTTATTCGCCAAATCACCTTTGATTGCATTCGGATTATTTCTGCCTTTACTTTCTTTGACCGGAATGCCTTTTACATTAGGATTTCCCGTACATCAAAGCATCTTCTCGGAATTTGCAGTCTATGTGCCTCGCATTAATTTGTTTCTGATTTTCTGCCAGGTCATCCTTGCCATTAGAATAATTACATGGATATTCAATGCATTGAAAAGTGATGATGAGGAAAGAACAACCAAATCCGGATTACCGGAAAATATTTTTGTAGTATCCTGCATACTAGGATTAATAATTATTGGAATATTCCCTAATTTGTTTTTTCCAAAAGTAAGTGAAATTGTCAATGACCTACAATTTCTCGTTAAATAAATTCCATCGGTTTTGATAAAATCTAAACCAATTCTTTATTTCAAAGGAAAGCAATGGATCTTGAAACAGTTGTGAAAAGGATTGACGAATTAGAAAATCAACTTTCATCAATCAAAAAAGCATTTTCCAACCAAAATTCCAAAGTCAATCAGGTTGAAGAGAAAACATCAGGTTTTTTGGATAAGGTTAGGGAACAAAATAACGAACTCTCGAAGATCAATACGGCACTTTCTGGTATTGGCAATTTCGATACTGAAGTCACAAAATTGAGAGTGGATGTGAGCCGCCAGATTGAAGAAGCAGAAAAACGCATTCAATTAAGCCAAAAAATGCAGGAAAAAATTTGGATGGAAGAGACAAAATCTCTAAATGCCATTATTGAAAAAGCGAAAAAGGAGTTGAACCAGGCATTTGATCAAAAATTAAATCTCATCAGGGAAGAGAATTTTCTTCAAGCCAACAGAATTAAGGATGTTGAAAATAAAATTGACTTAAAGATTAGCAGCATTGAAGATAACAAAGCCAATATGAATCTTTATCAACAAGAAATTCGGCAAAATAAGAAAATTCTTGATGGCTTTTCTGATGATTTGGAAAATATTAAGAAAAAGAATGATGAGCTTGGTTCAAAATTGGATGTAGTTTCTCGTGATATCAAATCATCTGATAATCGGCTTAACGAGATTATTGCCACTGAAACCGAGAGAAAACAATCATATATATCTTTTATCGAGCAGCAATCCCTGGTAAGAAATGATCGTGACCGCATTTGGTCGGAATGGACAAGCCAATTTGAGGAATCAATCAGCCAGATTTATAAGGTTTTGCCGGAATTACAAAATCAACAAGCTGAAATGAAAAAAACGAAAGATTTATTTGATGAAGTATCTCAAAAATTTGACCGCAGAGCGAATGAAATCACTGAGATGTATAGGTTATTGGATGAAAAATTCCGTAAGGATTGGACCACATTTAAAAACGATCTTGAAAAGCGATGGTCAAATGTTTCATTAATAATGGAAGACAGGCAAGGGGGATTGGATGACAAGTTCACCAAGATTAATGAAAAGATCATTGAAATTGAAGATGATACCCATGAAATGCAAGAGGCACTCATCTTGATGAGCAGGGAAATTCAAAAAGGGATGCAGAGCCTAATGAATATGGTCAATGGTTGGATGGACGCATTCGGCCAGATAAAATCACAAAAATAAGAGCAAAAATGTATGTAATAGGGACGGCCGGCCATGTTGATCATGGTAAATCAACATTAGTTAAGGCACTTTCAGGAATTGATCCTGACCGCCTCAGGGAAGAAAAAGAACGGCAGATGACGATTGATCTCGGCTTTGCCTGGTTGACGCTTCCCTCCGGAAAAGAAGTTGGAATTGTTGATGTGCCGGGCCATCGCGATTTCATCGACAATATGCTTGCGGGTGCAGGGGGGATTGACGCGGTATTGTTTATTATTGCCGCAGATGAAGGTGTTATGCCTCAATCCAGGGAACATCTTTCAATTCTCAATCTTCTGGATATAAAACAAGGCATTATTGTTTTAACCAAGTCAGATTTAGTTGAAGACCTTGAATGGCTGGAATTGATAAAGGCAGATATTAGAAAATTTTCTGCAAATACTTTTCTTGCGGATTCGCCAATTATTGAAATATCTTCAATCACTGGAAAAGGGCTGGAAAATCTTTTAGTTTTGATGGATGACATGCTGGATAAGTGTGAAAGCAAACCTGATAACCAACGTCCAAGGCTGCCAATTGATCGTGTATTTTCTCTAAAGGGATTCGGCACGATTGTAACCGGGACATTACTGGATGGCCAATTCTCAGTTGGTCAGCAAGTTGAGGTATTGCCTCAAAAACTGCAGACCAGGATTCGCGGGATCCAATTTCATAAAAAGAAAGTTGAGGTTGCGGGTCCAGGAAGCCGGACAGCGCTAAATCTAACAGGCATAGACAATTCAGAAATCTTCAGAGGAAATGTCGTGGCAAAAGCAGGTATCTACTCAGCCTCGCGTAGAATCGATGTGCGCTTCAGCATGTTAAAAGACACAAAAACAAATCTTGTACATAATGATTTGGTAAAGCTGTATTGCGGGACGAGCCAAACTTTGGCACGAGTTCGCATCATTGGAAATGACATCATAATGCCAGATGAAAAAGGATGGCTGCAGCTTGAAACCATGGAACCAGTATGTGTGGCAAAGGGCGATCATTTTATATTAAGAAGGCCATCGCCAGGTGAAACTCTGGGTGGGGGAGAGGTTTTGGATGAGAATCCGGTAAAGAGGATAAAACGTTTTTCGAAACAATCACTGGATCATTTTCACCTTATGGAGACAGGCTCATTTAAAGAAATTATCCATGCTCATCTTTCTGCGAATAGACCAATAACGTTCCAGGAATTAAGTGAAAAAACTGGATTCTCCATTGAAAAAATCAAAGATGAGTATTCAAAATCTTCAAACCTGGATTTAGAAATTCTTGCGTTACAGAACGATAAATTTCTTCCAAACACATTTATTACTACTCATACCAACTGGCAGAAATTGTCCGATTCATTTATTGATCTGATCAGTGGCTACCATAAAAATTTTCCTCTAAGGCAAGGTATTTTAAAAGATGAATTGCGGCGTGCGCTTGATTTACAGCCAAGATTATTCGGCAGCTGCATCGAATTATTAGCCGCCAAGAATCTTGTTGTTGAGCACGGCGATATGATTTCTCTGCCCGACCATACCCGGGAATTTGGAGTTGAACATAAAAAAACAGTAATTGAAATAATGGCAAAATTTGAATCAACGCCTTATTCCCCGCCTTCGCTTTCAGATTTAAAAAGTGATTTTGATCCCGAAATAATTCTGGCATTAATAAATCGTAACGATTTAATCCTCACATCAGATGACATTGCATTTCGAAAACAGGATTTTGAATTGATGTTAACTGAAATGTCAGATTATATTAAGTTAAATGGGGGCATAGCTCTTAACCAGTTCAGGGATATGTTCCAAACGAGCAGAAAGTATGCCCTGTCATTCTTGGAATATCTTGATAAGCAGGGTATTACTGTCAGGGATGGGGATAAGCGAATTCTGAGAACCATTGACAAGCGTTAGATGAACCTGTATAATACTCCCCGCTTGCCCCGGCGGTAGGTTGCTGGGGTAAAATTATGTATTCCAACTTCCCCGCTGACGGGCGATTGGTTCGCGTGAAAGGCGGCGAAGTGAAGATTGGAGATTTGATGGTATACGCAGTAATTGAAAGTGGTGGTAAACAATATAAAGCAGTTGAAGGTGCTTTTATTGAAGTCGATTTACTCCCAGAAGAATTAGGCAAGAAGAAGGTATTTGATAAAGTCCTTTTACTGGTTAATGACGCAGAGACTCTTGTTGGATCCCCTTACCTGCCAGACGTCAGTATCGAAACCAAAATTTCCGAACATTTCAAAGGTCCAAAGATAACGATTTTTAATTATCGGGCAAAACAACGGTATCGCGTAAAGATCGGCCATCGCCAGAAATATACACGTTTGTTGGTCGAATCAATTTATTTTCCAGGAAAACCGAAAGAAGCAAAAGACGTAAAACCTGTTGAAGAGGTTGTTGCTCCTGTCAAGAAAGCCCGTTCCAAGCCTGCTCCAGCTGCCAAAAAGGGATCTGATAAGCCGGTAAAAGCAAAAACAGCTGTTGTCAAAGCTCCAAAAACAAAAGCAGTTGTTGAGAAAGCCGTAAAGAAACCGGTTAAAAAAATATCTTCAACAAAAACCGAAAAATAAATGAATTGATCCTTTATTAATTAGAAAAGGAAAATAAAATGGCACATAAAAAAGGTGGCGGGTCAACCCGCAACGGTCGAGACAGCAAGGGACAGCGCCTTGGTGTAAAGAAATTCGCGGGAGAACATGTTCTCAGCGGCAATATTCTTGTACGCCAGCATGGCACAAAAATCAAACCTGGAGATTTCGTGGGTGTTGGGAGCGATTACACTTTATTTGCAACTGCGAGTGGCATTGTTGATTTCCAACGGCTCCCGAATGGACAAAAGAAAGTAAGTGTCCAACCAACCAAGTAGAATAATTCAGGCTGCTTTTAACCAGAAAGGCTAATTTACGAATGAAAAAAGAAATCCATCCCACATATTATCCAGACGCAACAGTTACTTGTGCGTGCGGTAATACATGGACAACCGGTTCTACATTAAAAGAAATTCGGACCGAAGTTTGTTCAAATTGCCACCCCTTCTTTACCGGTGAACAAGCTCGCTTGATCGATATCGAGGGGCAGGTAGATCGCTTCTATAAGAAACTGCAAGCCCGGCAGGAATATGTTTCTGAAGAGAAACGCAAAAAAGATGAAAAGACATCCCCCGATCGCCCGGTTGAAGAATTAGAGCTTGGCGCCCGGGCAACCGCGGCGCTGGCTGAGGTTGGCATCAAGAATGTCGGCCAGATTCTCGAAAAACTTGAAGGCGGCGAATCTGCATTGCTTGATTTACCTGGTGTTGGACGCAAAACTTTGATTGATATTAAAAAGAATCTGCGAAAATTCGGATACAAGCTACCAAAAGCGGCAGAGGAAATCTCTGTCTGATAATGGCCAATAGGAAATTTAAGAAGGCATTAATTTGCCTTCTTTTTTTTAAATTGTTGATAGTGTAAAATTTGGATAATTATTAATCAGGAGTGGATGATGTCCCCGAAAACCGGATCAGTGGAAATTATTTGCGGATCAATGTTCAGTGGAAAAACAGAGGAAATGATCAGGCGTTTACGAAGAGCTGTAATTGCGAAGCAAAAAGTGCAAGTATTTAAACCCGTAATTGATATCCGCTATAATGCGGAAAAAGTTACCTCACATGCTGGTTTGGATTTTGAAGCGCTGCCGGTTAAGGAATCTAAAGAAATCCTCACCAACTTGAATGATGACACGACGGTAGTTGGAATTGATGAAGCGCAATTCTTGGATGATGGGGTTGTGGATGTGATCGAAGGCCTTGCAGATAAAGGCTTAAGAGTGTTGGTGACCGGACTGGACATGAATTTCAGAGGTGAACCCTTTGGATGCATTCCTGTTCTCTTATCAAAAGCGGATAAGGTGGATAAACTCCAGGCAATTTGCATGGTTTGCGGTGAACCGGCAACCAGGACTCAGCGCCTTGTAAATGGAAAACCCGCCCGATATGACGATCCGGTTGTGATCGTAGGAGCTTCTGAAATGTACGAAGCCCGCTGCCGAAAGCACCATGAAGTACCAAAGGAATAATGAAATGAAAGATTATCACTATTATCTTCTTGAAACCTTGATTTCAGAAAAAGATTTGCAGAACCGCATCACAGAACTGGGCGAACAAATAAGCTGCGACTATGAAAAAAGTGATGACTTGCTGCTGGTATGCATTTTACGGGGGGCCGTCATTTTTATGACTGACCTTTCCAGAAAAATTTCAGTGCCGCATGCGATGGATTTTATGGCAATTTCGTCTTACGGCGCTGGCAACCGCAGTTCTTCAGGCGTTGTACGCATAACGATGGATTTAACCAACAGTATTACCAACAAGGACGTATTAATCGTTGAGGATATTATCGATAGCGGCAATACCATGTCCTATGTGCTTGAATTGCTTTCAACACGCAAACCCAGGAGCCTTAATGTGTGTGCGTTATTAGATAAATCCGAACGCCGCGAAGTTGATGTTCCCATACGATACACCGGATTTAAAATCCCGAACAAATTCGTCTATGGGTATGGATTGGATTTGGATGAATATTTTCGCAACCTGCCGTTTATTGGCGTGGTTGATCTGAAAAAATATGAAAATTAAATTTCCCAACAAATGATAATCCTGGAGGAAATAGAATTTCTAAAGATTAAAGAACTATTGCTTGCCCAAAAAGATGATTACGGGGAGATCTTTCTTGTTGGCGGATACGTACGTGATGCTATTTTAAAAAAACCAAGCAAGGATCTTGATTTTGTTGTTACAAAAAATGCGGCAAAAGCTGCGCGCTGTATCGCTGATAAATTCTACGGTGATTATTATCTGCTCGATCGGCAGCGAGAGACTGCCAGAGCATTAATTACATTAAATGGCCAGCAGCTGATTGTGGATACTGCAATAATGAATGGGGAAAAAATTGAAGATGACCTTAAAAAAAGAGATTTTTCAATAAATGCGATGGCGATTAATCTTCTTGAACCAAATCATTTATTGATCCCTTATGTCGGTAAAAACGATCTGGAGCAGCATAAGGCTAATGCCATGCAGCGAAAAATCATTTCTGGATGATCCAATCCGGACTCTTCGCGCGATTCGTTTTATCCAGAGCCTGTCGCTAAACTATGATTCCCATGTTGGGCAGGCAATCATTAGTGCTTCCCAAGAACTTATTAATGTCTCCGGGGAGAGAATTCATGATGAACTGAGCCAAATCTTTGTTCTTAAAGATGTGATCAACTCATTAAACCTTATGGTTGAATTCGGCCTATTCAAGATTTTATTTCCGGAACTTGAATTATTGAGGAAAATTCCTCCCCGATTGCCGCATGTGACTGATGCCTTTACGCATACCTTGAAAGTTATTGAATTAACCAGATTCTTTTTGGAAAACATAAGCGGAATTACCAATAATGCCAAAAGTGAGCTTATCTCAGATGTTCTTTCGCTCGTTAAAGTATACAAAATACAGTTAGCTAAATTTTTGGAAGAATTAGCGGTCGATCATTTATCAATTTACTTTCTGACTATAATTGCCGCCCTTTACCATGACTCCGGAAAAGCATTTATTGATCCGGATGAGGTCAATGGAAATACTCTTTTTCCTGGACACGCTGAAAAAAGTGCAGAAATAGCGCATACCAGAATGAAAGTTTTGACGTTTTCAAATGATGAAATCCATTTTGTCAGATCAGTCATCCGCTTTCATATGTCTGACGAGCTCAAGACAATTGGTGCAGCAGAAAATTCTGAAAGAGATATCTATCGGTTCTTCCAGAAAACCGGGAAAACAGGAATCGTGATTGTTTTTCTTCATCTGGCGGATATAATCGCAACCTATGAAGGCACTCTCAAGCCTGAGCGATGGAGTGTCGCTTTAAAATCTGTGAAAAAAATCCTGGATGGCTGGTTCAATCATTTCGACGAGGTAGTAGCTCCTCCCAGACTCCTCAACGGGGATGACTTGATCGAGATATTTAAAATAAAGCCGGGTCAAGAATTAGGCCAAATTCTTGAACAAATTTCTGAAGAGCAGGCAGCCGGTACAATTAAAGACAGAAATGCCGCCTTCGCTTTTGCCGAAAAATTAATTTTTAGGAAATAGTACATACATGAATGAAAACCTCTATTTTCATGAAATTGGACAAGGTCCACCGCTAATATGCTTGCATGCATATGCTTTAGACCATACCATTTGGTTAAAAATGGCTGAGGAAATGAGAAATTCTGTTAAGCTCATTCTCCCGGATTTACGCGGACATGGAAGATCGCCAGCACCGGAAGGTAAATATTCCATGCGCACGATGGCTGAGGACGTCATAAGACTAATAGACGCCTTTAAGATCGAGCAAGCATGGTTCGCCGGCCATTCCATGGGGGGATACATTACTCTGGCATTAGCTGAATTCTTCCCAGAAAGGTTTTTGGGTTTGGCTTTAGTCGCTTCGCATGCATTTGCGGATTTCCCCGATAAGAAAAAATCCAGGCTTGAGGAGATCAAAAAGATTGAGCGCCTGCCTGTTCCAGAAGTCCTTTCTGGAATGCCAAATAAATTGACCAAGGATCCGGCGGTTGCCGATTATTGCAGACAGCTGATTTCTCAAACCAGCAGGAATGGTGTTATGGGAGTATTAGCCGGGATGGCGGAAAGGCCTGATCGGATTGATGTTCTGGCTGAATTAAAACGCCCGAAAATGCTGATCGCGGGTGAAGAAGATCAACTGATTCCGATGAAGACTGATTTAGATATGGTTGAAAAAGTAAGTGACTTACGCCTGGTAAAAATTAAAAATGCAGGACATATGCCTATGATGGAAAATCCTCATGATACGGCAACGGCATTATTAAGCCTTATTAAAAATGAAGAAGGGAAATAATCGATGAAATCAAAAGTCTATTTTACAAGTGTCAGGACACGCCCGGGAAATAATATGTATAACAAGCTGGACAAGTTGATGCAAAAAGCCGGGATTGAAACAATGGACCTCAAGGATAAGTTAGTTGCGCTTAAAAATCCATTTTGGCGAGCCTGGCAACATGTCATATATCCGTCCAAATTATGCGGCCCGAATTGTGAAAAAAATAAAGGAAATGGGCGGCAAACCCTTTCTTACCGACTGCAATACGCTTTATTATGGCCACCGGTCAAATGCCTTTGACCATCTGGAAGCAGCCATGGAAAACGGATTTAATCGAATAGCCGTTGGCTGTGATGTGATTATCGCTGACGGATTAACCGGCTCTGATGCTGCGGAAATTCCAGTCAATCTTAAATATGTTGAAAAAGCAAAAATTGGGACAATCATTGCGGATTCCAACGTAATCATCAGTATCAATCATTTTAAAGGCCATGAGGAGACAGGCTTTGGCGGCGCGCTTAAAAACCTTGGAATGGGCTGCGGCTCGCGAAAAGGCAAGTTGGAAATGCACTCCACATCAAAACCTGAAATGAAAGAGGAAAACTGCGTCGCTTGCGGCATGTGTATTAAAAATTGCCCGGAAAAAGCGATTGCATACAACTCAAGGAAGAAAGCTCAGATCGATTATGACAAATGCATCGGCTGCGGCCAATGCGTGGCAAGCTGCCATTACGGTGCCGCACGGGCGATTTATAACCAGTCCTCTGATATCCTGGGTATGAAGATCGCAGAATATGCCCATGCGGTTTTGGCAGGCAAACAGCATTTCCATATCAGTTTTATATTGAATGTCTCACCAGATTGTGATTGTTCTGACAATAATGATCAGGCGCTTGTGCCGGATATTGGCATTGCAGCGTCTTTTGATCCAGTAGCGCTTGATAAAGCTTGCGTGGATTTAGTCAATCAGGCTCCGGCTATTCATAACAGTACGCTATTTGATCATAAGACGTATAAACAGGGGGATGATAAATTTGTGCATGTACATCCGGATATCCACTGGAAGGATTGTCTGTTGCACGCAGAAGAAATAAAATTGGGATCGATGGATTACAAATTAATTGAAGTGAATTAATTTCATCGAGAAAATTTCAATGTAGCAATTGCCGCTTAATTAGTATGGCGTTTCTGTAGGTGAAGGTGTTGCGGTAATTGTGGGAATTGGGGTGAACGTAGGTTCTTCGAGAGGGGACGGGGAAACAGTGCCCGTTCCTTCAACTCTTTCTGTTGGCGCAACTGTTGGGACAAGAACTGAATCTTGTTCGCAAACTGCAATAGTGGATGAGTAAAGGCATCCAGCCAGTGAACCGCTGACTAATCGATCCAATAATTTCGTCGCATTTTTTTGACTGTCAGCAAGGAGGGTGAGATTAATCTGATATTTATTGTTTTCCAGCAGCATAAAACCAAATCCTTTAGAAGGAACACGGCCAAAGTCAGGTATGTAGATCGTATTTGACACATCTTCATTTGTTGTTTCAGCCGCTTCGGGTTGTGGCGTGGCTGGTATAACAGGCATTTCTGATGGTTCTATCTTGTGCTCGTCAAACTGGATGCTGAATTTATCCGTGATGGCTTTTAGTTCCTCATTCGGGGGAAGAATTCCCATAGTAATTTGATCGAACTCCGGAGCTTCCATATCCAGGATCACAAGAGATTTGTCGCTTTTTTCCAAAATGCTCTTTAAATCCGAAATAGTATTTAATAAATCTTTGTCTAATGAAATTCCTGATGCAAACCTGATGCTGACTGGCTTATTAAAAAGATTGGGAAAATCGGCAAGGGTTGTTTGGCGGGAGCCCGTGATTAGGAAGTTGGAAATATTATTGACGAGTTGATGGTTATCAGCGACCTGGTAATAAGGCGCGGTCATAAAGGTTATATCGCCGAGGATGAAAACATTCCCGCTTTCATCCAGACCGGCAAGAGGAAGAGCGCCACCCTGGTCATCAAGTGAAGAAACTGTATCCTCATCAGCGGCTATCAGGATATCTCTTTTTGTATAAATGGAATGCGATGCATAAAAGACTAAGCTGCTGATATTTTTCGTGAGGGTATGGCTGGATTGCGGTATTGCATAAACATTACGGTAATTGCCTTCATACTTCGCAAGGTTATAGGCATAATCGTTTCGGAAAGAAAGATCGAAGGGTTCAAGTAATTTATTAACGATCAAAACGCTTTTTTCCCGTTCGGTGTCATATTCCGAATAAGAGCGGGTTGGATCTGCAATAACCAAAAGCCGCCCGCCCCGCTCAATAAATGACTCAATTCGTTCAATATCATCTCCGGAATATGAATCTGTTGGCGCGATTATGACCAAAGCATCTGCTGTTGATAACCTCTCCCCGAGTTCGCTTTTCTTTTCCAGGGATTGAATTTCAGCTCCCTGCCAGAGAAGATTCTTTCGAAGCAGGTCGATCTCGCCAAAAGTAAATTTGTTATTATGCGCCTGATCAAAAAGGATTATCGAATCAAATTTTGTAGAAAGAGCAAAATTCGCGGCAGGTGTGGTTAATTCAGGCATTTCAACTAAAAGCTCAGAATAAGCGGGTGATTCTGCCTGCTGGTTTCCAAAATAGATGCCACGGTAAAACCACAGGCTTCTCAGGGCAATCAGGCAGAATTAAAAAGAAGGCTGCCAATAAAATTCTCTTAAATTTCATTGCAGGCCCCCCTTGAATTCTGAAATGTAAAGGAAATAGAAACCAGGTTCCCGCGGGTAACCGGTGGATTCTCCATTTTCATCCAAAGCGAAGAAATTTTTGGCACCTTCCTTATCATCAGTCGCAATGTCATTAAGAAATATGATTTTGTAGTTGGCAATTCGCGCCAACGAAGCGGCTTTCTCAATGCATTCCGATTGCGAACCAAGCCTGTCTACCAAGCCTAATTGCATGGCTTCATTAGCAGGATAAATTTCGCCCCTTGAAACCTGCTCAATCGGAATAACTAACCTGTCTTTGCGGCCTAACTTAACCGCTTGAAGAAAACCCCGCTTCATCATATCAATTTGCCGCATATAAGTATCGCGGGCAGAGCCCCAGAACTTATACGGGCCTGTGGAATATGTTTCTTCCAAAATAATCGGAACTGGCGGCAACTGGCCGATCACGCCCACATTTCCAACCATTGCAGATGGATTTGAAAAAATAAAATCAGTCGCCATGGATATGTAATAGGCACCGCTTGCGGATAAGCCTTCGACCATTGTAACGACAGGCATCTTTTTCCGCAGATGGTTGAGTTCGAGATAAATAAGTTCACTGTCATTGACAGTGCCTCCGGGGAGTCGAGCAAGACAACCAATGCTTTAAATTCCGGATGGCTGTATACGTACTGAATCTGTTCGACTACCTCTTTACCAAGCTCGCTGTCAATTGGATCTTTGATTTCAATTATTCCAACAGCAGGCTGTCGAATAAACAAAGAAATGATTATGCCTAAAATAAGGGGAAGGACAACATAAAGTAAAATCGAACGGGTGTCGTGAAAATGAAGATCCTCTTCAGGAGACATCTCTTATCCTTCTAATTAACAAAATTTACAATAACCCAAAGAATAATTTTAGCCGCAGCCTCAATATTGTTTATGATAATACAGATTCAAGGATTCTAAACATGGGATCTTTTTGAATCCATGTGTACTTTTTCTGAAAATTCCTATCACTTTTATGAGAATTTCATTTAAACTAATGATAGGGAGATCCATATGAATAAATATAAGTACATAATTATTGGCGGGGGAATGACAGGTGATGCTGCAATAGAAGGCATTCGCGAACTCGATAAAGATGGTTCAGTATTATTAATATGTGCGGAATCGCATCCGCCTTATAATCGGCCGCCTTTATCAAAAGGCTTATGGAAAGGTAAACCGCTGGACATTATTTGGAGGAACTCGGAGGAAAAGAAGGCTGTGATACTTCTTGACAGAACTGTTGCAGCGATTAATCCTAAAGATAAAACGATTGCTGATAACCAAAATAGCATTTACGGATATGAAAAATTGCTGCTTGCCACTGGCGGCATCAATCGACGCCTTAATGTGGGCGGCGAAGAGGTTATCTATTATCGAACCATTGATGACTACCAGAAGTTAAAACAATATTCTGAAACTAAACAAAAATTCGGCGTAATCGGCACTGGCTTTATCGGATCAGAAATCTCGGCTGCATTGGCAATGAATGGCAAAGATGTGACTGTATTTGATATCGGCCCAGGTATTGGCTGGAATATCTTTCCAAAAGGATTATCAGACTATATTACGCACTACTTTTTTGAAAAAAACATAAAAATTGTACCCAAAGCGACAGTCACAAATATTGATAAGGAAAATGAAGTTTTCCTAATAAAAACTGATACAGGCTTGGAAGAGAATTTTGATGTGATTGTTGCGGGCATTGGAATTGTTCCAAATACTTCTTTGGCTGAAAGCATCAACCTGGATGTGGATAACGGTATCGTTGTCGATGAATATTTGCAGACATCAAATTCAGATATCTATGCAGCAGGGGATGTTGCAAATTTTTACAACCCGCTTTTAGATAAACGCATCCGAGTGGAACATTCAAATAACGCGAATATGATGGGGAAACAGGCAGGGCGCAACATGGCAGGAGCAGGCGAGCGTTATGATTACTTGCCGTTTTTCTATTCCGATTTATTTGAACTTGGGTATGAAGCGGTCGGGTTATTAGATTCACGCCTGAAGATCATTGAAGATTGGCAGGAGAAATATCAAAAAGGGGTATTGTATTACCTGAAAGATGACCGGGTAAGTGGGTCCTTCTCTGGAACGTATGGGACAAAGTTGAGGAAGCGCGAAAAGTAATTGGTCTTCCTGCCCCCGTTATGGAAAATCAACTGATAGGAAAAATTACTTAATAAAATTCCTGATTATTTTCTGGCAATAACAAGCAGGACTCTTGTAATAATCACTACGAATAAAAGCAATGCTGATATAAACAAGTTTTGGGCTTTCAGAGAAAAATACAGCATTAAGGGAACCAGGATATCCACTATCACACTGGTGCGCTTTATCGGTTTTTGAGTTCATAAATTTAGTTTGCATTGAAGAATCCCAAATTTGAAAAAAGCAGGGTCAAAACCCCGATCAATGCCACCAATCCCATTCCGTAGATCAATATTTTTCCAATAACTTCCCCCTCCTTTCTTTCCAGTCCCACTGTTGCACATCCAAGAATGACTTTGGCGGGCGCCATCATGCCCCCCAACGCACCGCCGGCTGATTGGGCTGCCAAGATCAGTGGAACGCTCAATCCAAGAAGTTCGGCAGTCCGCATCTGCAAGGCAGCAAAAAGCACAATGGAATTGTTGCTGCTGCCGGTGATGAAAGCGCCAATCGCACCGATAAAAGGCGAAATCAGCGGGAAGAGGTTTTGGTTAATGGCCTGGCTGATGCCCTGCGCTAAAATACCCGTCATTTGAGTATGTGCCATGATCATCGCGATGCCTACCATGCTGAAGATAGCGATCGTAGTATCTGTTGATTTCCTGGCAGTTTTTTTGATTATAGTTTTGAAATCCTTATTTTTTAGAAAACCCACTTTTGTAAAAATAAAGAAGGATATGACACTGCTGAGAAAGATGATCGTACCCGGATGATTTAACAGTTTGATATCTCTGCCAGGTCCCGCGGTTGTAAAATCTCCCAGAGAGGTTGTAATTGCAGGAAAATCAAGTCTCAGAAAATACCTGTCCAATGCGCTTTTAAGAGGTGTAATCAGATTAAAGGTTAAAGTCAAAACCACGAGAATAACATAGGGAAGCATGGCAATCAATAATTTTCTATTGGATGAAATTTCCGTTGACTTTTCCCTGGTTCGGCTTGTAATTAATAAGTAGCTAATGATCAGGGCAGCCAAGGCTGGAATGGTCACGGCCAGGATATAAAAACCCTTTGTTGCCAGCAGATACTCACCGCCGCCTAAGACTATTCCCAAAAGAACCGTGAGAAAGAAAGTACTCTTAATCCCCTTGAATCCATCAGCAATATAGGTCACTAATATTCCACTGACAATGACTAGCAAAAAAGAGCAACACGCATAAAGCAGGAGCAAGCACCTCACCCGATATGCCTGATATCGCCATCAAGGTCTGGAATGAACTTGCCATTGAGCCGAATGCAACACCCCAAGCGTGTCCAATGCTTGCCATCACCAGCGCCTGGGTTGGGGAAAAGCCAGTGCTTACGAGCAGCGGCGCAGCAACAGCAACTGGCACCCCGAAACCGCCCATCCCCTGTAGAAATGAAGGGAATAACCAGCCGAGAAAGATTCCCTGCAATGCCCGGTTGCGAGTTAATTTTGAGAGCCATTCGCCAATGGTCGCGATCGTGCCAGCCTGATCTGTCAAAATATACAGGAACATGGCAGTCCAGATGATAAGAAGCACATCAATTGAAAGCAAAAAAGCTTTGATGTATGTATATCCAATGAGGTCAAAATTCGCTCCAAAAAAAATAACCGCAATAATTACGGTTATCAGCCAGCTAAATGCGCCAGCTTTACTGCCACCCCATTTGAAACCAAGCATAACAACAAGAAATACAATAATTGGAGCCGCAGAAAGCAGCCAGTTGAGCAATGAAATCTCCATAATGAGCAGGGATTATACATTATCAAGAAATTATTTATGCTTTGTCGATCGATTTTCAATTCATTTTTCCAATATGGTAAAATCGTATCTTGGCGTAATTTTGAATTTATACCTATATATTCTCCGGAGGAATTAAATGGCAGCTAAAAAATTTGTTTATCTCTTCAATGAAGTCCAGGAAGCCGAAAAGTACGCCGGCTCATGGGATGGGGTGCGTGGATTATTGGGCGGCAAAGGCGCAAACCTTGCTGATATGACCCGAATTGGCGTACCGGTTCCGCCTTTTTTCACTGTGACAACCGAAGCTTGCAACGCATTTCTGGATGCGGGCAATAAATTCCCCGAAGGAATGTGGGACCAGATGATGGCGGGGCTTAAGGAAGTTGAGAAAGCCTCTGGAAAGAAATTCGGCGATCCCAAGAATCCTCTGCTGGTATCCTGCCGTTCAGGTGCGAAAATGTCCATGCCGGGTATGATGGACACAGTTTTGAATATCGGATTAAATGATGAAACTGCCCGCGGTATGGTTGATTTGACCAAAAACGACCGATTTGTTTATGACGCTTACCGCAGGTTGATTGGGATGTTCGGCTCTGTGGTGCTTGAAATCGATGACGAAGCGTTTGAAGAGGTCCTTGATGATGTCAAGAAAGCCAAAGGCGTCAGCGCTGATACTGACTTGAAGGCTGAAGACCTGAAAGAATTGGTCGAAAAATTAAAAGCGGTCATCAAACGCGAAAAAGGGTTTGATTTTCCACAAGATCCATTAGAGCAGATGCGGTTGGCGACTGAAGCAGTATTCAAATCCTGGTTTGGCAAGCGGGCTGTTGATTATCGCAGAGCCGAGGGTATTCCGGATGATTTGGGTACTGCGGTTAATATTGTTACGATGGTATTTGGCAATACCGGCTGGGAATCGGGCACAGGTGTAGCCTTCACCCGCGATCCATCAACCGGAGAAAACAAGCTTTTTGGCGAATACCTGCTGAACGCCCAGGGTGAAGATGTCGTGGCTGGTATCCGCAATACTGAAAAAATTGAAAAAATGAAGGATACGCTCACCGAAGCGTACCATCAATTCGTTGAGATATACTCACAAACTCGAAAAGCATTATCACGATATGCAGGATATGGAATTTACGGTTGAAAACCGCAGGTTGTGGATGCTGCAAACGCGCAACGGCAAGAGAACCGCCAGCGCGGCAGTGAAGATTGCTGTGGATATGGTTAATGAAGGCTTGATCACCAAAGAAGAAGCTCTCTCCCGTGTCACCCCTGCCCATATTGATACCTTGCTGCATCCTCAATTCTTGGGCGATACCAAATCAATTGCCAAAAAAGAAGGCAAATTATTTGCGATCCGGTGTCAATGCTTCACCTGGCGCTGCGGTCGGACAAGTCTATTTTGATGCGGATACTGCCGAAAGAATGGCAAAAGAAGAAAAGCAGCAAGTTATCATGGTGCGCCCCTTCACGAAACCGGACGACGTGCATGGTATGCTGGCGGCAAAGGGCATTCTCACGAGCGAAGGCGGTGCGACATCTCACGCTGCTGTGGTCGCGCGACAATTTGGCGTTCCCTGCATTGTCGGCGCTTCCATGATCCATATTGACCTTGATAAACGTGATGTTGGAATCAAATGGGGTGATTGTAAAAGAAGGTGATTGGATCTCCATTGATGGCGCATCCGGCGAAGCTTACCTGGGTGAATTAAAGTTATCAGCTGCTTCGCTTGAAGAACAGACTGATTTGCTTACTCTGCTTGATTGGGCAGATGAAATTTGCGCACGCCCCGGTATCCGCCAGGGTCCCGCCGGCTGGCCAACAACCGGCTTGCAGGTCTGGGCAAACGCGGATTATCCCAAGGATGCTCAGCGCGCCCGCTCCTACGGTGCCAAAGGTATCGGCCTTTGCCGAACAGAGCATATGTTCTTTGAACAGGCCAGGCTGCCAATTGTTCAGCGCATGATCCTGGCTGATTCTTCTGAAGTACGCGTTAAAGCGCTTGATGAACTGCTGCCTTACCAGCGATCCGATTTTGCCGGCCTTTTTGAAGCCATGAATGGCTACCCGGTCATCATTCGCTTGATCGATCCGCCTTTGCATGAGTTCCTGCCTTCCGAAGAAACGTTGCTGGAAGAAGTCATTACCATGCGCGTCAAGGGTGAGACGAAGGGCCTGGCTGAGAAAGAAAAATTATTGGCCAGCGTGCGCACCATGCATGAATCCAATCCGATGATGGGCTTGCGCGGCGTCCGCCTGAGCATTGTCATGCCTGAAATCGTTGAGATGCAGGTTCGGGCTATCTTCGAAGCCGCTGCCGATATGACCTTGAAGGGTATCGATGCGAAACCGGAAGTCATGATCCCGCTCACAGGCCATGTGAATGAATTAAATCATATCCAGCCGCGTCTGATCGCGATTGCAAAACAGGTTATGGCTGAGAAGAAGGTGGACTTCCATTATAAATTTGGAACGATGATTGAAATCCCGCGTGCAGCATTGACCGCTGGTGAGATTGCCGGTGTTGCGGAGTTCTTCTCATTTGGAACAAATGACCTGACCCAGATGACCTATGGTTACAGCCGTGATGACGCGGAACGCAACTTCCTTGTAACATACGTCGAAGAAGGCATTCTACCAAAGAATCCTTTCCAAACCGTTGATACCGATGGCGTTGGACGACTGATGAAGATGTCGGTCACTGAAGGCCGCGAGCGCCGGCCGAACCTTGAAGTAGGTATCTGCGGCGAGCATGGCGGCGATCCGGCATCCATCGAATTCTGCCATACGATCGGCCAAAATTACGTCAGCTGCTCGCCCTTCCGTGTACCGGTTGCGCGCCTTGCAGCAGCACAGGCTGCCCTGAAATATGCGCCCAAGAAATAGAACAAATATTTTTTAGATCAATTTTATAAAATCCGCGGTTTCATATAACCGCGGATTTCTTTTATTGGGGACGAGAATAAATCAACTTATAAATATTGAGAAATTCCGTGATCTGCATCAGGTAATCCTGCGTCTCACGGGCGCGAATTACTTCGAGAAACAGATCGGGATCATTATTGGAAAGCGCCAGCCAAGATTCAGAATTTCCCGGACCTGCATTATATGCAGCAAGGGCTGCTTGTGTGTTGCCGGATAAATAGGTCCGCATGCGATCCAGATAAAAGGCGCCGAGCGTTAAATTCACTTGCCCAAGAAGCAAATCTCGCGTTTCATAATTATCCGGCCAATTCAGCAAAGCAACATTTTCAGCGCCTGTGGCAGGCATGATCTGTGATAATCCGCTTGCGCCTGCGGAAGAAGAAATAAAAGGATTAAACATGCTTTCCTGGCGGACCAGGGCATAAAGCAGGAGGGGTTGAATTTCATAGTCGTTCGCGATGGGCAGCAGCATCTCGCGGAAATAGGCGCCAAACCGGACGTGCGTGAAATAGATGGGTGCGGTCAGCGAGGTCAGGTCATCCATCCCAGCAAGCGTCAGAATATTCCTGCTGGTATAAATGGCAGGCTGGAAAAGACTCTTCTCGACCAGGAAATTCATCAGGCGGTAGGAATTGACAACATCTGCCTGAAGTTCAGCACGCATCAATTCAGCTTCATTTATCGCTTCTTTAAATAAACCCAGGTCATGAAAAGCAATAATTCTTTTGATGCGCTGGTTTTGCGCCAGGTCGCCAAGTCCATTCAAATCAACCTCAGCCGAAAGGTTAAAGGTTGACCGCAGCCAGGCATCTGCTTCAGGCTTTTCGAGTCCAAGGTCATATCCAAGGTCAACGCCTGCTTCAATGGCAAAGGGCTCCAATCCTTTCAAGAGCTCTCCGGAACGTATGCTGTAATAATCAGTCGGATCCGCAGCCTCAGCCAACTGCCAGGCGTTGTGCGCGTCCTCAGGCTTATCAAGTGCAGTAAAGGTTTTGCCCAACCAGAGATAAGCCTTGGCTTTCTCTGAAGGCGAGGTGCCGAGCACCAGGCTGCGCTGAAAAATTGCCAAAGCCTCCTCAAATCTTCCCAGGCGATAATAAGAGATGCCCGCCAGAAACAACCCACGGTAACTCAATTCTGCTGAAGGGTATTCATCCATCATACGCTGCCAGGTGAGTGCGGCTTGCTCCAAATTACCGGCACGCTCGTAAACACGGCCGGCTTCAAAAAGATATGTGGGCGCATCAGGGGAGGTTGGGGCGGAGGTTACAAATCCTTGATAGGTTTCGGCGGCATTCGAGAATTCATCCAGTTCGGTCGCCTGAATAAAGCCTTTTTCATCCCAAGTGGCCGGCCAGTAAGGATTGGCAGGATAATTTGCTATCAGGATATCATATTCCTCAACCGCATTGCGCGGCTGGTCAAGAAAATAATAACTCAAGCCTTTGAAGTAATGCACACTGCCATCGTTGTTTTCCGGATTGGAATCGATAAAGCGCTGAAATGCCTGTACGGCAGCATCATAAGATCCGGCATAATAATCCACCAAACCGCGATAAAAATCATTAACCGGAATGCCGTTATTAACGAGTATCGACAAAGCAGTGAATGAATCAAATTCTTTGGGAAACTGAATAACAGAGTCCATGAAACGGGTATAGGCTTGATCATCCTGGCCTAATTTTTGATACGCCAGGCCTGCCAAAAGGTTGGCGGTTGCCTTGGATGAATTTTCCAGGGCGGTTTCGTAAACGGTCAGATAGTACTGGATGGCAGTTGTGTAATCCTCCAGTTTATCGTAGGCTTTACCGATCTGAAGATTCAGATAGCTCGCTATTCCCGGCGGATCACTTTGCAGAGCTGCCTGGTAAGCGAGTATGGCTTGCTGGTAGTCACCACCAGAAAAAGCAGCATTGCCCTGATAGGTTCGGACGAGGTTATCAATTATTCCGGGATTCAATTCGGCATATTTGGCATAGGCATTCGCAGCCTGCGCGTATTCTTCAATATCAAAATAGCTTTCACCGATAAGGAAATATGCACTCCTGGCTGCATCGGTTTCTGGATATTGGCCTAAAAGGCGGTTGAACATATCAATTGCAGCAGTGTAATTTCGGCGTGTATAAAAAGTCTTGCCCAGGCCAAGCATGGCGCTTGATTTGATATCCTCGTCCGCAGCTTGATCGTATGCCTCCACGAAGAGCTCTTTCGGCCGTATCCAAATCTCCCGAGAAAAAAGCATCATCAGCGGCATCAAGCCGGCTGGCTGGCATCGGCGTTGGCGTGGGCGCCTCTGCGGCTTGCGGGTTAAGCAGCTCTCCGATGTCAAATGATTTTTCGTTATTTGAAGCTTCATCCTTGGAAGCTGAATTAATATTAAATGGTAAACTGCAGGCCGACAACAAGAAAAGGCAGCCAAGCAGCACTCGCAGCCTGGTATTTTTCATAACTGGTTTATATTATGGCTTGCGCAATGTGTCAACTCTTTGACAAACCGCCTTTCCCGTGTTAAACTGGGTTTGTCAAGTCCAAAGGCGCTCACTACCGGGCGCGTTTTTTTTGGCGAAAAATCAATGCGAACGATAGAATGGGATTCCGCCGCTCAGCGGCTGAAATTGATTGACCAGAGGGAATTACCCTCTCAATTGACTTACATTCAACTTGGATCCTGCCAGGAAGCCGCAGAGGCTATTCAAAACATGGCTGTGCGCGGTGCCCCAGCTATCGGCATTACCGCTGCTTATGGGATGGTCCTGGCTGCTTATAACTCCAAATCTGTTTCAATTGATGCTCTGCGCAAGGAATTGGATACCGCTTCCCAACTTCTAAATGCTTCCCGTCCGACGGCAGTTAATCTGCCATGGGCATTAGCTCGCATGGAGGCTGTCGCACAAAAAGAATTCAGTTCTTGTGAAGATTTGAGATCAGCCCTATTGGCGGAAGCCAACCGAATGGCGGAAGAGGATGTTGAAACTAATAAAAAAATCGCCGCTTTCGGCGCCGAGTTAATCAATGATGGCGATACAATTATCCACCACTGCAACACCGGCGCGTTGGCGACAGTGGATTGGGGTACGGCTCTGGGCGTCATTCGCATGGCGCATGAACAGGGAAAACGGATTCATGTGCTGGTTGATGAAACAAGGCCCCGCCTGCAAGGCGCGCGTTTAACTGCCTGGGAACTATCGCAATACAAAATACCCTATGACATTATCAGCGACAGCGCAGCGGGGTATTTTCTTTACCGCGGGGAAGCTCAAAAAGTGCTTTTCGGTGGAGATCGTGTCGCGCGCAACGGGGATGCCGCCAACAAGATCGGCAGTTATATGCTGGCATTGGCCGCGAACGCCAATCATGTGCCGGTATATTGTGTTGTGCCAACCACAACCATTGATCTTTCACTTGATGATGGCAGCAGCATCCCGATTGAAGAGCGCAGTCCGGAGGAAGTGCTTGATATTCAAATCCACGGTCAGAGAGTGATGCCTGAAGGGGCAAGCGCGCGCAACCCCGCTTTTGATGTCACGCCAAACCGCTTGCTGACTGGTATCATCACAGAAAAAGGAATCATCTATCCACCTTTCAACGAGAACCTGCCCAAGATAATGAAAGGATAAAAAAGAGGACGTATGTCAACAATCTGCACCGGCTCAATTGCCTATGATTATTTGATGTCTTTTCCGGGATATTTTAAAGACCATATCATCCCTGATAAGCTGGATTCGATAAGCTTGTCTTTCCTGGTTGACTCCATGATCAAACAGCGCGGCGGCACCGCGCCCAATATCGCCTATAATTTGGCGCTGCTGGGAGAAAAACCTAAATTGATGGGGACCGTCGGAGAAGATTTCGAAGATTACCGAAAATGGCTGAATTCACAGGGGGTTGACACCTCTCTGGTTGAGCGTATCGATGGTATTTATACCGCTTCTTTCTTTGCAAACACGGATCTTTCCAATAACCAGATCGCCAGTTTTTACAGCGGTGCGATGGCTTTCTCAAAAGACTTGTCCATTCATGATATTCAGAAGTCCGAGATTGACCTTGTGGTCATTTCACCCAATGACCCAACTGCTATGTGCAAGTACGCCCGGGAATGTACGGAAATGGGCGTGCCTTATTTATATGACCCCGGGCAGCAGGTGGTCCGCAACAAACCAGAAGAGATCCGCGAAGGAATTCTTCATGCCCAAAGCCTGTTTATCAACGAATATGAATATGAATTGATCCAGAAGCATACCGGCATGAAGGATAAAGAAATACGCGAAACCGTTGAATATGTGGTGATCACCTGCGGTGAATGCGGTTCGGATATCTGGGTTAAAGATGAGCATTACAAAATTCCAGTCGTTCAGCCTTCATCCATCGCTGATCCTACCGGCGTGGGAGACGCTTTTCGCGGTGGTTTTCTGCGAGGCATGCGGCTGGGGCTGGGATTTCAAACAAGCGGCCAAATGGGTGCTTTGGCAGCCACCTACTGCCTTGAAAACCGCGGGACACAAAACCACAAGTACACGATCCCGGAATTCGTTCAGCGATACCGAGACGATTTTAATGACCAGAGCGCCCTGGAAGCGCTTCTGAAGAACAACTGAGAGGAAAAAAATGGATAAATTTGATGTAAAAGATACAAAACTGGCCGATGGCGGCAGATTGAAGATTGAGTGGGCGGAATTGGAAATGCCAGTCCTGCGCACGATCCAGATGCGTTTTGCCAAAGAAAGACCGCTGGAAGGCATTCGCGTCTCTGCTTGTTTGCATGTGACCACCGAGACAGCCAACCTGATGCGCACCATACAATCTGGCGGTGCAGATGTGGTGCTGACAGCCTCAAATCCACTTTCCACGCAGGATGATGTGGCTGCCGCGCTGGTATCGCAATTTGAAATCCCCACCTTCGCCATCAAGGGCGAATCCAACGAAGTCTATTACAAGCACCTTGATGCTGCGCTGGACCACAATCCGCATATTACCATGGATGACGGCGCTGACCTGGTCAGCACCCTGCATACCAAACGGCGTGAAATGCTGGATGATGTGGTGGGCGGCACCGAAGAGACAACCACCGGCGTTATCCGTTTGCGTGCGATGGCGAATGATGGCGCGCTCAATTACCCCATTATTGCAGTCAATGACGCCCTGACCAAACATCTTTTTGATAATCGCTATGGCACGGGCCAATCTACGCTCGATGGGATCATCCGCGCAACGAATACTCTGCTGGCAGGTAAGGACTTTGTGGTTGTGGGTTATGGCTGGTGCGCGCGCGGCCTGGCCACACGAGCGCGGGGTATGGGTTCCAATGTCATCGTGACAGAAGTGGATCCTTTAAAGGCGCTGGAAGCGGTCATGGACGGATTCAGGGTGATGCCAATCGCTGAAGCCGCCAAAGTGGGCAATATTTTCTGCACTTTGACAGGCGATCTGAACGTAATCGATAAGGCCCATTTTGAGGTCATGAAGGACGGCGCCATCATCTCCAATTCAGGGCATTTCAATGTGGAAATTAATATCCCCGCTCTGGAAGAAATGTCCGTCTCCAAGCGTCTGGTACGCCCCTTTGTGGAAGAATACGTGCAGAAGGATGGCCGGCGAATATACATTTTAGGCGAAGGCCGCCTGATCAATCTGGCCGCAGCCGAAGGCCACCCCGCCAGTGTGATGGATATGTCCTTTGCCAACCAGGCGCTCAGCCTGGAGTATATGGTAAAAAACGCAGACAAGCTTGAGAAGACTGTTTACGGTGTTCCTGAAGAAATTGACAAGGAAATTGCCCGCCTGAAGCTGGAAGCCATGGGAATTGCAATTGATACATTAACGCCGGAACAGGAGAAATACCTGCACTCCTGGGAACATGGCACATAAAGCTAATTAATAATTATAAGGACCGTGGTCACATAAGGCAATCACGGTCTATTTAATTAATTTCATAGTCTGCTGCAATAGAAATGGTTATGGGCTCTGGTTTTTAGTGAAAAAGGACAAACAGGAGATCTCAAATTAAGTACAATTAGATTATGGAAATTTACCCGCAAATCTTGAAATGGCTGGAAGAAGGAAAAAAGGTTGCACTGGCGACGGTCATCCAGAAGCAGGGTTCAGCACTTCGTGGAATTGGATCAAAAATGGCAGTCACCTCGCAAATGGAAATGGCCGGCTCGGTCAGCGGCGGGTGCGTGGAAGGGGCGGTGGTTGAAGAAGCTTCTGCAAGTCATGAAAACCGGCCGAATAGCCATTCTTGATTACGGCATCGCGGATGAAACCGCATGGTCAGTTGGGCTGGCCTGCGGCGGAAAAATAAAAATTCTGATCCAGCCTATTGAAGAAGCTGGCATGAAAGGCTTAACGGGGAAAATCATTCAAAAGCTGATTGAACTGAAATCAACCGGAAAATCATTTTGTCTGCTAACAGACCTCTCTGATGAGGGAAATGGGGATATCGTGATCTTATCGGAAGGAAAGGTGGTTTTTCCTGAAAAGAAACCCTTTATGGGTTGACAATGACTTTTTGAAGAAGATTGCCAACCTTGAAAAAACAGAGACCTCCGGGATCGTAAAAACCGATTTAATTGAAATTTACGCTGAGTTTTACTCTTCCTGATCCGCGGCTGGTGATCATCGGCGCGGTGCATATTGCCGCAAGCCTTGTTGAAATGGCGCGTTTATGCGGTTTCACGGCCATTATCATAGATCCGCGCAAAGCCTTTGCCACACCAAAACGTTTCCCGCTTGTGAACCAACTGGTGGTGGAATGGCCGACGGATGGATTAACCGGAATCGGTTTAAATTTCCGCGATTTCCTGGTAACGCTCAGCCACGATGACAAGCTTGACCTTCCGGCATTGCAGATGGCATTGGATGCACAATGCCGTTACATTGGCATGCTTGCGTCGCGTAAAACACGTGACGGGCGGTTCGCTCAATTGGAAAATCAGGGATATCGTTTAGAAGAAATCAAGAAGATTCATGCTCCGGTCGGATTGGACCTGGGCGCGCGTACCCCTGAAGAAATCGCGCTTTCCATCCTGGCGGAAATCACAGCCTGCCGCTATGGCAAAGAAAATGGAAAAAAATAAGTCTGGTTTCCCAGACCTAAGTTGGATTTATGCGTTGGCGCGGTTGTAATTACGCACTGCGCCGATTAATTCAATCATAATTGAAAGCACAATGGCTCCCAAGCCTATGATCAGGGCGAAATTAACCAACCTGGCCAGGCTGTCTGATAAATTCAAAGGGAACACCCGCCAAAAGATGAAACCTGAAATAAATGAAAACACATTGCCAAAAGCCTGCATCAGGTTCTTGAACCATTTGCGGTCAAAGAAAATAAAGATGAAATTGATAAAGATGGTGACTCCCAGGGAAAGGTTGACTGCCCACAGGCACTGCGCAAAATCCTTGGTGAGGAAAGGGATATTCCAATTTAACAAATTATTTGCGACATAAATAAGGAAGACATTCACAATAATTGAAACGATATAGCCGAACTGACGAGCGGATGAAGGCATTTTCTCTTGAGCCATTTTTCTCTCCATTGATACGATGATTATAATTTGAATCCAAAAGCAGCATTCAATTTATTTACGTGATTGCTGGAATTTGGTTGCAAAGATTTAAGAAGGATAAAAAAACAATTGATCAATGGAGATTCCCAAAATTTTGCTTGATGTTGAAGCTGTATTAAAAGGCCAGGGCGCTGATCCGGTTGTTATTGCTGAGCGTAAGCCGGGCTTGATAAAAATTGCTCAAAACGCGCTTGAAATTGGCCTCCCCTTGATCCACCCGGAAACATTTCAGCCGGCCGCTGGAAATAATTTCGTTTGAAAATGAAAAAATCATCCTTGAGGGCGGGATACATATCCTCAGCGATAAAATTGCAGAATTATTGAAGGGTGCGTCCACTGCCCAGGCGGTTATCTGCACCATCGGTGACGAACTGGAAACAAAATCAGCGGAATTGTTCAGGGCAGATCCAACACTGGCTTTGGCCCTGGATGGGCTGGCAAATGCTGCCGTGGATCAGCTTGTCGAAGTGATCTGCTGTGAGCTTGAGGCTGATGCCAAGGCAGAAAGCCTCAGTACCAGCATGCCTGTCAGCCCAGGATCCACCGAATGGCCGCTGGAGATTGGCCAGCCGCTTTTGTTCAAAGCAGTCAAGCCGAATCCGGATATTATTCGTTTGAGTGAAAGTTTTTTGATGGTGCCGAAAAAATCATCCTCGTTTATCGTGGGCATTGGAAAAGGAATTACGAAGCACGGCAAGACATGCGATCACTGCAGCGCGCGCGAATTCTGCCGCTACAAAATCAGGAAAAAATTCTAAAGCCTATTCTCCGCGGTAGATAATAGCCTGGTTGCCCAAGACGTCCCAGCGTTCCTGGAGTGTGGATATTTTGACGTTATAAGTCCATTCGCTATCCACCACCGTGAAGACGTTCATGTTATAGCCTGTGATTATCCAGGTGTGTTCAAAACGCGCGACACGGGTTGTATTGCCGTTGGAAGCGGTGTAATCCTGTGCGTCAATATCAAAGGGCAGGTTGACGATCCAGACAATAACCGGCCTGCCGGAAGCGATTTCAGCTCTGAGTTTGTCCAGATCCCATCCGCGCACTGCTTTGGCATTGACGCCGTAATCACGCAGCATTTTTGCAATGGGCTTGGCGTGAATGCCGTAGTCGGATGGCGGGAGCTGTCCCATGGGGCCATTGACCTCGCCCACGAATCCTTCTTCAGGATCATCCGAATAAGGCAGGCGGCTGATGAAATCCAGCTCATCTATGGCTACACCGAAGAAGCGCGCGAAATCCACGGCAGCCTGCGCTTCACAATCAAGCGTATAAAGCTGGGGAGAGCCGTACAAACCACTGATGCTTGCAGTCAGCGGCAGTTCAGCCAAAACGGGCTCAATTTCAGGCGCCTGCGTTGGGGCTGGCTCGGGCATCTGCGTGGGTTCGGGCTGGGGCGTTGGCTCCGGCTCGTCTTGAGGCAGGGCAGTGGATTCTACCGGCGGAGTGATTTCTTCCGGCGCCAGAGAGGGAATCGGCTGGAAGGGTGTAGCAGTCTGCTCTTCCTGAATCCTCGGAAGGATAAAAGTCTTACTGCTTCCATCTGAATTGATCAAAAGTTCAATGAATGGCAGCGAACCGGGAAAGGCGACCACAACCATCGCGCTGGTTAACAGGCAAAGCAGCATCGCGAAGAGAATTCCCGCTGCTGTTAAAAGCGAAAACGAGCGTTTTTCAGGTATTTTCTCAGACATATTGTTAATTACGTTGCAAATTTCCTGCCAGATTGCCTTTCGGATATTTTATTATTGATTTAACGAAAAAATATGCAGAAAAGTTCCTTCGATATTAAATTAATAAGAAAAGCGAGGTTTTGAGATTTGGATTGGGGCGAATTGAGAAATAAAAAAGCCGATATTCATTGCAAATATCGGCTTATCAGGCAATTATTTAATCGAGGGGCTTTTGCGGCTTACTCTTCCACTTCCGGTGTTTCTTCCGCACCGCCTTCGTGGTCATAGGTCGCGGTGACAGGCATACCGGATCCCATGGCATGTTCGCGCACCGCTTTTTCAATTTCAGCGCATAATTCAGGATTCTGTTTCAGGTATTCCTTGGCGTTCTCGCGCCCCTGCCCAAGGCGTACGTCGCCATAAGAGAAGAAAGCGCCGCGCTTGGTGACCACATCCAGCATGGTGCCCAGGTCGAGCACATCACCGGATTTGGAGATGCCTTCGTCGTACATGATGTCAAATTCGGCTGTCCGGAAGGGCGCCGCGACTTTGTTCTTGACCACGCGCACGCGCGTCCGGTTGCCCACGATTTCAGCGCCGGATTTGATGGATTGGATGCGGCGCACGTCCAGGCGTACTGAAGCGTAGAATTTAAGCGCCAACCCGCCGGGTGTGGTTTCGGGGTTGCCGAAATAAACGCCGATCTTCTGGCGGATCTGGTTGGTAAAGACCACCGCTGTGCGCGTCTGGTTAATGGCGCCGGAGAGCTTGCGCAGCGCCTGGCTCATCAGCCGCGCCTGCATGCCCATGGTGGCATCGCCCATATCCCCTTCAATTTCGGAGCGGGGTACCAGGGCAGCCACACTGTCAACCACCACCAGGTCCAGCGCTCCGGAGCGCACCAGTGTCTGCAGGATCTCAAGTGCCTGTTCGCCGGTATCCGGCTGCGAAATGAGCAATTCATCAACATTCACGCCCACCTTGGCCGCGTATGCCGGGTCTAGGGCGTGTTCCATGTCAATGAAAGCGACAGTGCCGCCCATCTTCTGAGCCTCCGCCGCCAGGTGCAGGCAAAGGGTGGTTTTACCGGAGGCTTCAGGCCCGAAGATTTCTGCAACGCGCGCGCGCGGCATGCCGCCCACACCCAGCGCGATATCCAGCGAAAGCGAACCGGTGGGGATGGCAGCCACTTCCAAATGGCGCGCTTCGCCCAGGCGGATGATGGCGCCTTCGCCGTAGCGTTTGGTGATATCATCCAGGGCTTTGTTCAGGACCGCTTTTTTTGCTTCGTCCATTGATTTTTCCGCTCCTTGCGACTTTTCTGAATCGGTTGCTTTGGCTGCCATGCGATGCTCCTCAAAGTAGTTAATAAAATTATAGTTTACATAATTATAGTATATATGTTCTAAATAATCCAGCAAGAAAAATATAATTTTGAATTATTCTTTTACGCTTGAAAAACAACTTTTCCGCCAACCATGGTCATGGCTACGGTTTTTGTGCTGGCCAGTTCCACAAAATTGAGTTTGGAGGGATCTTCATTCCAGACTGCCAGATCGGCCAGCTTGCCGGGTTCCAGCGAGCCTTTGACAGCCTCTTCATGCGCCGCATAGGCGGCTTCATAGGTATGCGCTCGCAGTGTTTCTTTGAAAGTCATGCTCTGTTCTTCGTTGAGCACCTTCTTGCTGAAGGTCAGGCGGCTGATGGCCGCTGCCATGGTCGCGGCAGGGTGGTGGAAGGGAACGCTGGGCGCGTCGGAGCCGATGGTCACATGCACACCGGCGTCCAGCCATTCGCGCGTGACGATGATGCGGTTCTTGCGTTCTTCCCCGAAATTATTCACATAGCTGTCGCCGCCCACAAAAATAAAATGCGGATTGCAGCTGGCAATGACGCCCAGGTCGCGCATGCGGGTTGTGGCCTGCGGTGTGGTTAGATATCAAATGCTCAAGCCGGTGGCGCGGGTCGCTGCGCGGGCTGGCATTCATGGCGCCTTCATAGGCATCCAGAGCCAGGTCGGCGGCTGCATCCCCGATGCAGTGTGTGCAAATCTGCAGGCCGGTGTCGTGCAGGGTGCGAATGACGGATTTATATTCTTCCGGATCCCAGGTGGGCATATCCCAGCTGGTGCCCGAGTGCGGCTGATGGCAGTAGGCGGTGGGCGATTGCCCGTCAATAAGGAATTTATATCCCGCGAATCGTGAAAAGTCATCCTGATAATTTTCCACCTGTGCTACTTTTTCCATATCTTTCGGCCATTCCAGCGTCAGGAAAAGCGCCGAGCGCAGGTAAAGCTGGCCTTCTTTGGCAAGCTGCTGATAGAGCTTGATATGCTCAAGGTCGCGGATGTTGTTATCCTGGTAGCTGGTCACGCCGCAGGCGGCCATGACCGGCTGGGTATTTAAAATCGCCTGGCGGCTGGTCTCCAGCGTCACTGGCGGCGCCACGCGGCGCAGGATATCCATGGCGCGGTGGTTGTAGAATAAACCGGTCGGTTCGCCGTTGGCGTCTTTTTCGATAATACCTCCCTGCGGGCTCTGCGTGCTGGCGGTGATGCCGGCGGCGTTGATGGCGGCGCTGTTGGCTGAACCCCAATGCCCGCCGATATGCATAATCCAGACTGGATTGTTGGGTGAAACGCTATCCAGCACCCTGCGGTCCGGGAACATGTTATCCGTCAGTGCCAGGTAGTAGCCTTGCAGCCATTCGCCAGGCTGCTTGTTCCTCAGATTCTCGCTGATCGCATTAAGCAAAGTTTGGACGTCTTTTACTTCCGGAGGCAGGAAAGGAATGTAATAAAGGTAATCCAGACCCATGACACGGAAATGCACATGCGGGTCAATCAGGCCGGGCGTCACTGCTTTGCCGCCCAGATCAACCTTTTGCGTCGCCGCTCCGGCGAAAGCCATAAGGTCGGCATCATTGCCGACAGCCTGAATTATGCCGTCCTTGATCGCGAGCGCCTCAACCTGGGTGTCGCGCGCATCAACGGTGAAAATTTTGCCGTTAAAAAGCAGTGTGTCGGCTTCCTGCCCGGGCGTTAATTGAATTTTGGGCGGTGAATCTGTTGCAAGCACCTGAATACCCTTGCCTCCGCCGCAGCCGAGCGCGAGCCCGGCCAGGGATGCGCCCCCTGCTGAAATAAACTGGCGGCGCGTCAACTTTCTGGAAAAGAGAGTTTTCTTCATCTTCCCGCTCCTTGTTTACTCTACATAAGATTATAGGGAGGATTGAAGTCAAATACAATCGAAATATTGGTTTTAATCTTGACAAATTAAACGGTTAAGTGATAAAAATATGCGTCTTTAACAATTGAATATCAAGGAGAAAAGCGGCTGGATCTCCGCAAGGAGATTACGAGGAAGAGGTTCCTTCCCGCAAGGGAAGCGCTACCCCCGGCAACGGGGAAAAATCGATTTGTTCAGCGGGTGCCTCTGCAGCCCTGCCACGGGCTTCATTCTCCCTTCCGAAAAAGCACGGAATAAAGAACGGGCAGTGATGCCCGGGGCAAACACCGCGCAGTGGCCAGAGTCAGGTTTAAAAAAACTCTGTTTATAAATGGAAGGGCTGCACAACCAATTTTGTTATTTGGGCATGCCCGGGCATGCCCAATATTTTTTAATGACCAGAGGAGACAGAATGGATAAAAAAGAAATTCTCGAGCGCGTCAAGGCAGATGATATCAAATTCATCAGTTTCCAATTCTCAGATGTGACCGGCAAGGTTAAAAGCGTGGATTCGCCGGTCAACCAGCTGGAAGGCCAGCTGGAGAATGGCATCTGGTTTGATGGGTCTTCGGTTCAGGGTTTTGCGCGCATCCAGGAAAGCGACATGCACCTGCGGGTGGATACGGATACCTATGCGGTGCTGCCCTGGACACCGGCAGACATGCGCCGCGCCCGCTTTTTCTGCGACATCATGACGCCTGAAGAAGAACCCTTTGCGGGCGATCCGCGCGGGCAATTAAAAGCGCAAACTGGCTGACCTCAAGAAACGCGGCTGGACGCTCAACTGCGGCACGGAACCGGAATTCTTCCTTTTCCGGCAGAACGGCGATATGCACCCGGTGCCGCATGACGTGGGGGGTTATTTTGACTTTTCATCCGATGATGAAGCCGCTCAGGTTCGCACTGAGCTGATGTATGCGCTCAACTCAATGGGGCTGGAAGTGGAAGTCGGTCATCACGAGGTGGCGCTTGGACAGCATGAGATTGATTTCCGCTTTGCAGACGCGCTGCGCACCGCCGATAACGTGCTGACGCTGAAATATACGGTGAAAGCGATTGCCGCCAAGCACAACCTGACCGCTTCCTTCATGCCCAAGCCCATCTTCGGTATTAACGGCTCAGGCATGCATACCCACCAATCCCTGTTTGACGATCAGGGCAATAATGTCTTTTTCGATCCGAATGATGAATTCCATCTTTCTGAAATCGCTTATTCCTTCATCGCCGGACAATTGAAGCACGCCCGCGGTCTTTCGGCGCTGGTGGCGCCAACCGTCAACTCCTACAAGCGCCTGGTACCCGGCTATGAGGCGCCCGTCTATGTGGGCTGGGCGCAGGTAAACCGCTCGGCGCTGATCCGCATCCCGCGCTACACCGCCGGACAGGATAAAGCCACCCGCGCCGAACTGCGCTGCCCGGATCCATCCTGCAATCCCTACCTGGCTTTTATCGGCATGCTGGCTTCCGCACTGGACGGCATTGACAACAAGCTGAAAGCGCCCAAGCCGCTGAACAATGTCAATATCTATGACCTGAGCGTGGATGAGCGCAAGGCCAAGGGCATCAAGGAACTGCCTGGAGCATTGGATGAGGCGCTGGCCGAATTGGATAAAGACGATGTGCTGCGCAACGCACTGGGCAACGAAATCTATTCCGCCTTCCGGCGCGCCAAGCTGGAGGAGTGGGAGGAATTCCGCATCCAGGTGACAGATTGGGAAGTGCAGAATTTTCTGGAAGCCGCATAAAATTACTCATTGTTCAAAAATTAATACAGGAGCGATCAATTCCGCTCCTGTTTTTTTGTCAGGATTCCAACACCCAAATCTCGACAGGATATTTTATTTTCTGGTTGGTTTATTGACAATAATGCGTTTCTGCCGTTCGCGGTGTGACGTATCTTTCTCAATAAATACAGGCTGAAGTGTAAACGGATCCAGGCCGGTGGCATACATGAGGGCTGAATAGGTGGAGGGCAGCGGGATGAAAAGCTGGACCTGCTCGGGCGAAAGGTGAAGTTCGCGGCTGACAAAACGCTTTAATGCGCGCATGTCCTCTTCTGAACAGCCGGGGTGTGCGGCGATGAGGTAATAAGTCAGGTACTGCTTTTTGCCAGCCTCGCGTGAGATGCGGTCAAATTCGCGCTTGAAATCCAGCAAGCCTTCCACGCCGGGCTTGCCCATGTGTTCCAGTACGTCTTTCTGGCTGTGCTCCGGTGCGACCTTGAGCTGGCCGGAGACATGCTCTGTCACCAGTTCCTGCATAAACGCGCTGCCATGCCGCGCGTCGGCGGCGATCAGGTCATAGCGCAGCCCTGATCCCACAAACACCTTCTTGACGCCGGGCAGCTGGCGCAGGCGGCGCAGCAGTTCGGTCTGATTTTGATGGTCAGGCTTGAGCGCTTCGCAGACTAACGGATAGATGCAGCGCTTATCCTGGCAGGCGCCCTGTTTGAGCTTGAGCCCGCATTCAAATCCATACATATTGGCCGTCGGGCCGCCCACATCCAGAATATAGCCTTTAAAATCGGGCAGCCGGGTGATGGCTTTGGCTTCTTCAAGAATCGAGTCCATGCTGCGCCAGCGCACGGTGCGGCCTTCATGCACCGCGATGGAGCAGAAGTTGCATTCGCCGTAACAGCCGTGGTGGGTGTTGATGGAAAAGCGGATGGTCTCAAGCGCCTTGGCCTTGCCCTGCTGCTCATAGTAAGGGTGCTGGGCGCGCTGGTAGGGCAGGGCATAGACCGCGTCCAGTTCAGCCTGGTTGGGATAGGGCGCGGGCGGATTCTGGACCAGCCAGCGATCGCCGTGTTGCTGGATCAAGCCGCGCGCATTGAGCGGGTCGCTGTTTTTGTAGAAGTCATGGAACATGGCAATAAAAGCCAGCTTGTCCGCGGACACGGACTCAAAAGAAGGCAGCTCAAGATAGTCAGGGCGGGGGATTGCAGAAATGTAGCACAATCCAAGAATGCTGGAAGGGTCCTTCCCATCCAACAAGGAACGCGCGAATTGCAGGACGGATTGATCCGCCATCCCGTACAGCAAATACTCAGCCCTGGCGTCAAAAAGGATGGAGCGGCGGATGGCATCATCCCAGAAATCGTAATGCGCCACGCGCCGCAGAGAAGCTTCAATGCCGCCCAGGACGATGGGCGCGGTGTTTTTAAAGTGGCGCCGGATGAGGTTGGCATAGGCAATCACCGCACGGTCGGGACGGCGGGTGTTTTCGCCGCCCGGGGTGTAATCATCCGAGCGGCGTTTTTTCCTGCTGGCGGTATGGTTGGCAACCATCGAATCCACGCTGCCGCCGGTGACGCCCCAAAAAAGGCGCGGCTCGCCCAGGCGGGTGATGTCATTGCGTGTAGCCATATCAGGCTGGGCTATGATGCCCACCCGGAAACCGGCGTTTTCCAGCACGCGCCCGATGACGGCTGCGCCGATAAAAGGGCTGTCAATGTAGGAATCGCCGGAGACGAGGATGACATCCAGTGCATCCCAGCCGAGCGCGGCCAGTTCTTCAGGTGTGGTGGGGAGAAAATTGGGCTTCACAGCAGGAAATTGTAACCTTCTTTGGAATTTATTTTCCACATTGAAAAAACCTAAATAATAAATTTATCCATAATATTTGAATCTAAAAAGTTGAATTGATTGATCGTAAACCTCACCTCATACAGCAAGGGCAACAAGTGCCGAAATCCTTACCCAAAGGGTAGGCTTCGCACTCACTTCGTTCAGGATGACAAAAAAGAATGTTGGGTTGGAAGTACACCAACCCAACCTACAAAACAGGGAAAATTCAAGGAATCTGCAAATAAAAAGATTCGCAATATAATTCAGGCACTTATGAATAATCCAATTAATGAGAACATACTTAATGTAAATGGACTGCGCATCCACTGCTACCAGTCCGGCAGCAAAGGCAAACCTGTCCTCCTGCTGCATGGCGGGGGAGTTGATTCAGCGCATCTTTCCTGGTCGCCAATCATCGCTCCCCTGGGAGAAAACTTCAGGGTTTTCGCGCCCGACCTGCCGGGTTATGGGCAAAGCGACAAACCGGATGTGGTCTATTCCATTGAATACTATACCGATTTCCTGCGAAATTTGATGGACTCATTAAATCTGGAAAAGGCTTCCCTGATCGGCATCTCACTCGGCGGCGGCATCGCATTAAGTTACACCTTGAATTATCCCGACCCGGGTGGAGCGGCTGGTACCGGTTGATGCTTACGGCCTTACCAACCGTTACAAATATCATTTTATTTCCTGGCTGTACGTGCATTCATGGCTGAATGAATTGTCATTCAGCGTGTATAAGAACCGCAAGGTTTCCGATTGGGGAGCTCGCGCCAGCGGTATTATCCATGATCCAAACAAGCTGACAAAGGAATTATTGGACGAATTATTCGAAGCTGCAAATATTCCCGGCGGAGGAAAGGCTTTTATGTCTTTCCAAAGGAGCGAAATCAAGAGCACCAAGGTTCGCACAGATTTCACTCCCCGACTGCATGAAATTGCCGTCCCTACTTTGTTCATCCAGGGAGAAAATGATACAGCGGTACCGATGGACGCGGTAAAGCGAGCAGCAGGGCTGGTGCCCGGTGCAGAATTGCATATCATGGCAGGCTGCGGCCACTGGGCGAACCGCGAAGCGCCCGATGAATTTCTGGATACCGTCCGGGAATTTCTCTTCGCACTGATCCACTACAAAAAGATCACTTCCCGCTGTCCACCCGGGGCGGTTGCAGCGATGGCCTATTTAAAGTCGGGGTCAGCCAGCATACTCTCAATAAAGGCCTGCCACACTACGTCCGGTTGCCAGATTCGGCGCAAGGGCGCAAAGGCCTGTTCGAGCGGCTGCTTCAGGCGGATGGCGCTGTAAAGCCCGATAAAGGTGGACGCGCGCATATTCATGGCGCAATGCACAAAAACTTTTTTCCCTTTATTGGCTTCCAGCGAGCTGAAAAAATCAATCAGATTGTGGCTCTGCGGGCGCTCGAAAATCACCGGGATATGGATGTAATCCATTCCAAGCGCCTTGACGCTGCCGGCCTCATCCTTGAGTGAGTACTCATGCTGGTTGAGCAGCCCCAGGTTGATCACGACTTCAAAACCCGCATCTTTAATGAATCTCAGCTCCTCTTCCAAAGGCTGCCCGGCGCAAGCCAGAGTCTCCGAGATGCGCAGGTAGTTCTTAATATCCGTTATCAAATCAGCTCCCAATCCATGATTTGAAACTGATTTTAATGGAGAATATCGATTCAGCATTGTTCCTGCAGCAGATAGTCTTGAATTAAACAAGACGCGCGGCAGAACTTGCAGCGCCGCGCATCCGAAAGAAATTGTGGAAATGAGCCTATACCGGCAGGCATTCCCCCAGGTCGCAGCGCTGGTTGTTGTTGGCATCGGTGTAACGCCGGCAGCGGCCGGGGAAGGAACAGCCCTTGTCGCAGCGCACTACACAGGCTGCAGGCGACTGGCTGGCTGACTGGCCTGCGGCAGTTGGCTGAGGGAGGTAGGCTTCGGCGGCGGGTTGAGCCGTTGGCTGGGGTGAGGTTATCGAACCCTGACTGGATGCCGTGGGCTCAGCTGAAATGCTGGCTTGTGTGTTCAGGGCAGGCTGGGGCAGGGCGGCGGCTTCAACGGTGCGCAGCGCACTGGCTGCGCGGAGGATGCCCACCAGATCCAACCGCCGAGACCGTGCCGATCACGCGCAGCGCTTCGCGGCGCGAAACCAGCTTTGGATCCGGACTGCAGGAGGCGGCTGCAAGCGGGCGGGAGGATATTGGGCGAGGAACTCGGGCGGGCTTGAACATCGCGGCAATGCATTTCCAGTGCAGCGCCAGTTTTAAAGCCAGCGCAGCCATGGTAACCACCGAAGCAGCCACGTGCGCCACGCGCCAGAATTCATAGGTCGAAACGGCCAGGTTGAACCAGGAGGAGATAAACATCCCGGTCAGGGTGATGGCCGCCAGTCCTGAGCACAGCAGGATATCCAGCAGGTAGAAGGAGCGTGCCTGTCCTGATGTGCGGCCGAAAAAGCGTTCGGTGACCGCCTTGACCCACTGCCAGTGCATGATGAGATGCAGGGCAGCGGCTGCCGCTGCGGCAATGCCCAGCCACTGGTGCAGAGCCAGACCGGTCAAGTCCAGGAAGTAAGCCAGCAGAAAACTGGCAAACAGGAGCAGGGTGACGAGGTTCTTGAGCGTTGTCTTGGTCTTCATCATTTCACATTTTCATTTTTGTTCAGCCGGGGAAAAATATACCAATCCAATGTGAAGACAAGGTAAAGCTCATGTAAGGAGTCTGTAAAAATCAGGGCTGTTACCATCAGCCAAAATGCGCATAGCCTTTAATCAAAATAAAAAGATTGCGGAACATTAAAGAAAAAGGAATAAAAAAAATGGTGCGGTTATTCCACACCTTTTTAGTGATTGTTTATATAGCCTTGAACAGGCTTAAGCTGCCGACCCTTTAAGCGTACGCGCCCAAGCGGCGGCTTTCTCAAGCTCGCCTTTTTTCAGCGGTCCTTCCATACCCTTAACCTTAAAACCCATCGGCTCGGAAACTGCCTGCGCGCCCGCGCGAGCCAGTTCAGCCGCGATCTTGCCAGCTGCGTCGCCGTGGAAGACTGCAACGCGGGTATCAAACGTGGCGGCTTTAACGCCATCCAGCTGCTTTTCCTTGAGCCTGGACAGGAAAGCAGCCATGGCTTCAGTCGGTTTCCAGGCGATGATCGGGCTGCCGACAACCAATAATTTGACCTCTTTCAAATGCTCCGCTTTGAATTCTGAAACCGACACAACCTGCGTTTCGCCCAGCTCTGTGGCGATAGCCTGCGCGATGGCTTTGGTGTTGCCGTGCACTGAATCATAAATGACCAATGATTTCATTTAACGCTCCTTTAGGTAAGAATTATGTAATTATATCTTTTATGGTCATGTGATTTAAGGTTGTAAATTAATATGAACTCAGTAAACTATAAGTAGTTTTATTCAACCATAAAAATCAACCTGGAGGGACAAATGAATGAGGTCATCTGCAAAAGGTGCAAAGTATCAAACGACGCAACACTTGAATATTGCCAACTTTGTGGCGCAAACACGAAAAGCGGAAAAGAAGGTGTGCCCGGAAATATCTTTATTGCCCGGGTCAAATTTCAATTTGTGGATACTTTCATCGCCTGGGAGAACAATACATTGTATGCCATACCGATGACGACAGTCAGCCAGGCAGCTGATGGCGGCGGTGGAGTTCTAAAGCTATCCCCAGGAGCGGCGATCAAAAAGGTTCAGGAAAATAAATACACGAAAGAAGTTTTTCCTTTACCGCTGGATCAGCAGGTGAAAATTCAAAAGGGGATGAGCGTAAAATTCTCTGACCTAACTCAGATCAAAGAGCATAAAGGTTTCATGGGCTTTGTTACTATTGAGGTCTATTCCCGGGAAAGCAAACCAGTGCTTGTGATAACCGGATCAAAACCTGAAAAAGAAAATTTTATCCAAAAAGCTGAGTCGCATGGATTTTCAGTAGTCAGAAAATAAAAGATCGATCCCTAAATAAAGAATAGTATTATTCCAATCCATTAGATAATCTGAGGCCGTAGGCCGAAGATTCTGAATTTCAAGCATGCTCCTGACTTAGATCTTTCGGGCTTCGCCCCAGGATGACAAAAATTTGTCACTTTGAGTGAAGCGAGTGCGAAGCCTACCCATTGGGTAAGAGTCTGATTAAGAATGCCAAAAAAGATAGATCCTTCGCCTTCGGCTCATGATGACAACAATTTTCTGGTAAGGCTAATGATGGCTTCGACAGGCTCAGCCAACAAAAACACCCGCCTCACACTCTCCCCAAACACAGGGAGGAGGATTATAAAATAAAAGCCCCGCAATGGCAGGGCTTGAAAAACCTTACTTCATAAAGGCAAATTTAGTCGTGGGCCGCCAGCTTGAGCCGCACCGCTTTACCGCGCAGCTTGTATTTGCCGTCGGAAGCCTGCAGGATGCGCGTGAAGTCCTGCTCGGAGACATCCACAAAAGCGTGCCGGTCGAAGATGTCGATCTTGCCGATGGAGCGCGAGTTGATGCCGGTCTCGCCGGCGATGGCGCCCACCACGTCATTGGGGTGAATGCCGTCGGCGCTGCCGAGGTTCATCTGCAGGCGCACCATGCCTGTTTCGCGGTGCTGCCCTTTGCGATGCTCTTTCTTTTTGCTAAAACTGCGCGGGGCATCCGCCATATCGGCACGTGGATAGCCTTTTTTCTTGCGCGAAAACTCACGCGAGTCCGCGCGCGCCGGTTCGGGCGCAGTGGGCAGGGCGATCTCTTTTTCGGCGCCGCGCGCCATGCTGATGGCGGCAGCAGCAATTTCACCAAGGGTGAAGGGGGATTCATCAGCCAAGCGGGTGATCAGCGCACGATCGCGTTTGGAAGCGTTATTGGCGAGGGCTGCAAGCAAGCGTGCCTCAAAACGTTCTTCGCGGCGGTCAATGACGGCCTCTTTGGTTGGCATGGGCAGTTCGGTCATGGGCTGGCGGGTATAGTGTTCGATGCTCTTCAGCAGCCCGCGTTCACGCGGGGTGAAGAAGGTGATGGCGATGCCTTTGCCTCCGGCGCGGCCGGTGCGGCCCACGCGGTGCAGGTAATCGTCCGCGTCATTGGGCGCGTCGTAATTGAAGACATGCGACAGCCCCTGGATATCCAGCCCGCGCGCGGCCACATCCGTGGCTACCACGATATTGATCAGGTGCTTGCGGAAGGCGCCCAGCACTTTTTCGCGCTTGGTTTGGTCCATATCGCCGTGCAGAGCTTCAGCAGCATAACCGCGACCTTTCAGGTCATCGGCCAGGTTTTGGGCGCTGGCGCGTGTGCGCGTAAAGATCAGCGCGCCGGAAATATCTTCCATTTCCAGCAGGTTGACTAGCGCGGCGGGTTTGTTATCCTGGCGGACCAGGCAGAAGCGCTGATCGGTCTCCGAGACCGTGCGCTGTTTGGATTCAATGGTGATCTCAAGCGGGTCGTTCAAGTACTGGTCGGCCAGCCGGCGGATCTCTTTGGGCAGCGTTGCAGAAAAAAGTGCTGTCTGGCGCCCGGCCGGGATGCCCTGAAGGATGGATTCCACATCTTCGAGGAAGCCCATCTCAAGCATTTCGTCCGCTTCGTCCAGCACCAGGTACTGCACATGGCTGATGTCCAGCAAGTCTTTGCGGATGAGATCCATCACGCGCCCGGTGGTGCCGACGACCACATCCACGCCCTGTTTAAGCTGGCGGATCTGAAGAGAATAAGCCTGGCCGCCATAAACGGTCATTACACGCAGGGCTTTATCCTGCGCCATCTGCGCGGCGGCTTTGGTCACCTGGATGGCCAGTTCGCGCGTGGGTGCCAGAATGAGCGCCTGGACGTTGGGGCCGTGCTGCATGCGCTGCAGCAGGGGCAGCACGAACGCGGCGGTCTTGCCGGTGCCGGTCTGCGCCTGTCCCATCAGGTCGCGCCCCGCGAGCAGCGCCGGGATGGCCTGCATCTGGATGGGGGTGGGGGTCTCAAAGCCGAGCTTTTGGATAGACCGGAGAAGATTCTCGTCCAGTCCCAAATTTTCAAAATCAGATAACATTATAAATACACTCCATTTCAATAAAAAACGCCTTGCTGAAACCGGCAAGGCGTTTGACTCCAAGCACGATAACTTGTCCGGGTGGATCTTCCGAACGCGTTATTATAGCACGGAATTGCTTAGAAAAAACCTTTAGTGTAAGAATTTAAACTATAGATTACTTATAAAAATATTGTCTTTCTGAAGCTGCAAGCCGAAGAATCTGGTTATCGAGATTCTTCCGGGCTTCGCCCGTCAGAATGACAAAAACACCTCACATTTTCTTCCCTCGGACTAATGAGATATGTTTTTATTGAATCAGCAGTGAGGTCATGGTCAGCGAACCGGCCAGGGGCTTGTCGTTAAAGTAAGTGATGGCATCCTCATCGGTTTTCAGCGCCAGGGCATACAGCATGGGCAGGTAATGCTCGGGCGTCGGCACCGCCAGCTGCACAGCTTCACCAAGCGACTGGTAATCAGCCAGGTCCTCAAAGCGCCCCGCGTTGATGAGTTTTTTGAAAACCGCGTCCGCCTCTTTGGCCCATTCCAGCGCGAAGGGCTGGTTGAAGTTGCTGAAATCATTACCGGGAAAGACAACGCGCCGCAGATTGTGCACCATGTTACCGCTACCAAGGATGAGCACGCCCTGGTCGCGCAGGGGCGCCAATTCTTTGGCAAGCTGATAGTGGTAGGGGCCATGCTGGGTGTAATCCAGGCTCAACTGCACCACGGGGATATCCGCAGCGGGGAACATTTGCTTCAATACGCTCCAGCAGCCATGATCCAGCCCCCAATCTGCGTCCAGACCGACTTCAACCGTACGAACCAGCCTTTTTACCTCCTGCGCCAGCCAGGGGCTTCCAGGGGCAGAGTAGCGCGCCGCGTAGAGTTCGGGCGGAAAACCGCCGAAGTCGTGGATGGTTTTGGGCTTTTCCATGGCGGTAACCAGCGTACCCCAGGTTTCCCAATGCGCCGAGACGCACAGGATGGCTTTGGGTTTGGGCAGGGCTTTGCCGACTGAAAACCAGCCCTGCGAGAATTCGTTGTCTTCAATGGCGTTCATCGGGCTGCCATGGCCGACGAAAAGGACAGGCATTCTAATAGCGTTCATTTTGACTCCAGATGGTTGTTTGGGAATTTTACTTTATCCAAGAATTCATTGATATCCTAACCTCAAACAAAAATGACTTAACCACAATCATAAATCGGGCAAATCAGGCATAAAATTTGATATGTATTTTTCAAAGCATGTTAAGGATTTATAAATGAAGATAATAATTGAAACGCGATCTCTTGGCAAACGATATGGGGAGGTAACCGCTGTTGAAAACCTGTCTTTACAGGTGGCTGAAGGCGAGATCTATGCTTTTCTGGGTTTGAATGGCGCGGGAAAAACAACCACCATCCGAATGTTGCTCGGAATGATCAAACCTACTTCCGGGACAGCCCATGTGCTGCAAACCCAGATCCGGCTTGGCAGCCGTGAACCTTGGGCATCGGTCGGTTACATGGTCGAAACACCGCATGCCTATCCGGAATTAACTGTTTATGAAAATCTGGAGGTCGCCCGCCGCCTGCATCCTGGCACATCTCCCAAGGATATCGATAAGATTATTGAGCGGCTGGGTTTGGCGGAATACTCCAACCGGCAGGCTGGCAACCTTTCACATGGCAATGCTCAACGATTGGGCCTTGCAAAAGCCCTGCTTCATCAGCCCAAATTGATAATTTTGGACGAGCCGGCTAACGGACTTGACCCAGCCGGGATCGTCGAGATACGTGATTTCCTGCTTGAACTGACACGTGAAAAGGGCGTTACAGTCTTCATGTCAAGCCATATTCTGGCCGAAGTATCCCGCCTTGCCCGGCGCATCGGGATAATCCATAAGGGCCACCTGCTACAGGAGTTGAGCATTGAGGAATTACAGAAAAACCGCCAAAGGCGGCTGATTTTACACACTCATGACAATGAGGCAGCTTGTCTGAAACTGAAAGAAGCAGGGCATCTGCCAGAAATGATCCCGGGTAGTTCAATTGTGCTTAAGGATTCGGCAGCTATCGAGCATCCTGGTCATATTGCCAGCTTGCTGGTCAATGCCGGAATTCCGCCAACACGGCTGGTGGTTGAAGAAGAGGAACTGGAGCAGTATTTTCTGCGTATGATCGGAGTTGATGGAGGGAAGCAAGATGAATAATCTTTCAAACATGATCTGGATTGAGCGTCGAAAAGCAATCCGCTCCAGAATGCCCCTGTGGACAGCCCTGGGCTCTCTATTTATGCCTTTTGGAATCGCCTTTTTAATTTTTGTCTCGAGAAATCCGGAGATTTCCAGGAAGTTAGGCTTGATAAGTGCCAAAGCAGACCTGGTTGCATATTCTGTAACCGATTGGCAATCCTATCTAGGATTATTTGGTCAATTAATTGCCATGGGAGGATTTTTTTTATTCGTCTTAATCATTAGCTGGGTGTTTGGCCGTGAATTCGTTGACCACACACTGAAAGATATGCTTGCAGTACCCGTTAAACGCTCAAGTATTCTTCTGGCAAAATTTATTGTGTCGGCAGTCTGGTCGATAGCACTGGCTGTTCTTATGTTTATTCTTGGCCTTATCATGGGCGGTATCATCAGACTGCCGGGATTCTCGATAAATTTAATCCTCCAGGGTAGCGATTTGATGGTAAAAACCGCTTCTATGGTGATTATGGTTGGGCTGCCTTTCGCGTTTTTCGCAAGCGCAGGACGGGGATATATGCTGCCCATAGGAGTAGCTGTATTAACTATGATGATTACAAATGTGGTGATGATCGCAGGATGGGGAGAATTATTCCCCTGGGCAGTGCCAGGTTTATTTGCGCAGGGGAAAGACGCACTTTCACCAATCAGTTTTTGGATTGTAATATTGACCGGGTTGTCCGGGATGGTCGCCACTTATTTGTGGTGGAAGCATTCCGACCAGAGCCGATAACCCCTATATAGAATAAATTGAGCTGCAAACCTCCTTACAGGAGACTTCGCACAAAATCCCATGCAGGTGAAGTAAAAAAACCTTGAATGCATGGATTACGATTTTTTAACAAGAACGCAGAAGGAGCACAAGCCGCCGCTGGTGGTGGGCTGGCCGCAGGAAGGGCAGCGCTGCGCCCCCAGATCCTCCGGCGCCTGCTGCCTGAAGGGGAACGCGCCGGCATCCAGCGCCTTGAGGTAATTGTTGTAAAAGCGCAGCTTGGCGCCGGGCATTTTTTCTTCCCATTCGTTCAGGTAGGTTTTGAAATAAAGCTGCTTGCTGCCGATTGAATGCGGGCATTCATCCGGCATGAAAGCGATGCTGCGCAGGATTGAGTAAGCCGCGGATTCGCGTTCATACACCCGGCAGAAAGGCTTGACCTTGCGCGTGAATCCCGGTCCGGCAGGCAGTACCGGCTGCCCGCGCGACAGATGCTCCAGAGACCAGTCCAGCGTGTTGGCAAGCAGGATGGCAGTTTCATCATCCAGGTTATGGGCGGTGGCCAGCGCGCTGTAATGGCCTTCAGTGGAAATGCGGTTGAGAATATGGCGTTTCACCAGCCCGCAAATGGAGCAGGGCTTGTCGCGCCCGCGCAGGGTGCGCACGGCCAATTGGGGCAGGCTTTCGCTGTATTCACGGGCGACATCCACGACCATCAATTTCAATCCGCGCTGGTCGGCAAAACTTTGCGCATATTCCCCGGAGCGGCGCGAGTAGGCGGTGCCGCTGTCAATGCCCAAATCGATGTAAATGCCTTCGGTCAGGTAGCCGAGCTGCTGGAGAAGGTCCCACAGCGCCAGCGAGTCTTTGCCGCCGGAGACCGCCACCAGAATGCGGTCGGTTTTGGAGAGCATTTTGAATTTGGAAATGTCGCGCTGTACCTGGGCGGGAAGCCACTCCAGATAATGCGCCTTGCACAGCGCCAGGCGGTGCTGGGGCATATTGATGACAGCTTTCGAACCGCAGGTGCGGCAGCGCATCCGGGGTCAGCCTCCCGATATCACCGAGAGCATCTCGATGCGATCACCGGGCAGGATCAGTTCATCCTCGGTGATCAGCTCGCCGTTGCGGATGATGAGGTGCGAATTGAGCGGGACTTTGAGCATCTTGACGGCCTTAATGACTGGCAGGTTGGCGCGCACGCGATGCTCTTTTCCGCGGTATTTAATGATGGCACTGGGTTCGTCCATGATGGCTAATTGTAAACGGAATCAGCTTTCGTGTTTTTTAGATGTAACGTTTTCAATGTGGCGTGCTTCAACAGTCCGCATAAAGCCTGCCAGCCAATTTAACTCACACTGCAATTGGGCAAGGTCCAGCTCGAATAATGCTGCTGCATGCCAGGGCAGATCAACGCCGAACGCGGTCGTTTTTTCAAGCAGCTCCGCCTGTTTGGTTGCAAGGAAAGCCTGATAACGCTTTAATGCGGACAGAATCTCATCCTTGCCCAGCATCGGCAGGGAAGCAAGCCCGAGCTGAAAGCTGCTGAAGGTGCGGGTGGGCTCAGCCAGCGCGTTGAGAGCGGCATGCCTGAAACCTTCGCGCCCGGCAGGCGTGAGCGAAAAAATCTGCCGCGAGGGTCCTTTGCCTTCTGCCGGTTCAAGGCGGCTTTGCACGTAACCGCGCGAGCGCAGCTTGGCGAGGATGTAATAAATGGATGAGAAGCCGATCTCCGTCCAGGCGCGCATGCCGCGCGCTTCAATGGTCTGCTCAATCTGGTAGCCGTGCATCGGCTGCTCGGCCAGCAGGCTGAGTACTGCCAGTTCTGCGTTGGTGGCTGATCTGGATTTGACAGGCATTTAAACCTTCTCTGCCGGCTGGCGGATGATGGTTTTCAATTTGGCGGAGTCTGTGCGCAGAGGAGAATTGAAATAAATCTCGTGGTGCTTGCCGCGCAGCGCATAGCCGTTCTCCTTCAGATAAGCGTGTAGTTGATTAACTGAAGGGCGTTCAGCTTCGCCGTAGGGGCCGAGGTGGAAAATCTGGGCGGAGAGCCCTTCTTCAAATGCTTCCAGCCTGACCTCCTCCAGCCGAGGCGGATTTTTCTTTTTACGCACATCCTGAACGGCTTGACTGAACATTTCAGGCGTGATGATATCAGGCTGCATGATCATCATGCGCCACAGCCAGTTGCCGCGGTCTTCCAACGAGAATTCACGCATATCCTCCGCCCACCACAGCCCTTCGAGCGGCATGACTTTAAAATCCACCTGAAGAGGCCCTTTTTTTGCCGCGAACTTCAGCGTATAAGCCACACTGTAAAGAGCGCCCACCGCTGCGGAATACTCCGGATTGTCCTTTGGGCTGCCCTTGCCGTCGATCATCAGGAAGGACATTTTCGGTACCTGGACGAGTGAGACAATACTCCTGGGCTGCAGGTAAAACTGCTGATATTGCTTGATCAAGTCGAGTGTTTGCATGGCTGCTCCTGTATTACTATAATAGTATATTCTAATAATAGAATAATAAGCCTGGAATGTCAAGAGGGAAGAAGAATGAAGACTTATTGCTTCGTCAGCTTCGCAGATTGCAATGACAAATAAAATGGCGATGCTGCAGGTGCTATCAGGCTTTAGCTGCGGTTTGTTTGGCTGAGATCAGGGCGGCTTTTTCAGAACTGCCGAGAAAGGCTTGCGCCAGCGCGTTGCGCTGCGCCTGGAAAATCTCGTCAGGCGTCAGTCCGGCTTCGATGGCAGCGACGTTGTATTCATGGCCGATCGTAACAGCGCTGATGCCAGGATCATCGGTATTGATGGTGGCGGCAATACCGTGCCGAAGGAAGGTGGATATGGGGTGGCTGGCGTAATCCGCCACAGTACTGGTCTGCACATTGCTGGTCAGGCTGGACTCCACGCCGATTTTCTTTTCAGCCAGGTAGTCCAGCAGGGCGGGATCTTCAACCGCATGGACGGCATGCCCGATGCGTTCAGCACCCAGCTCGCGCAATGCCTGCCAGACGCTTTCCGGGCCGGCAGCCTCGCCCGCATGCGGGCAGGCATGCCAGCCTGCGTCGCGGGCTTTTTTAAAATGGTCCACAAACAGGCCGCCCGGAAAATGAAGCTCATCCCCGGCCAGGTCGAGCGCGACGATATGCTCTTTCTGGCTCAAGAGCGCTTCCAGTTCCCGCATGCAGATTTCCGGCCCATAGGTGCGGCTGATGATGCCGATCAGGTTGGCCTGGATGCCCGCTGTGCGGACACCGGCTTGAACGCCGTCCACCACCGCTTCCACAACGCCCGCCGGGATAAGGTGGTTCCGCTCCGCCATAAACCAGGGGCTGAAGCGCAATTCAATGTAATCAATGCCTTCACTTTTGGCATCCAGAACATTTTCAAAAGCCACCCGGCGCACGGCGTCATAATCAACCAGCACGCCGGTCAGCCATTCAAATTTATTAAAGAAATCGAGGATGGAGGGTTTGGCTTCAGTAACCTGGATATGCGGGCGGAGTTCCTCAACGGTTTTGCCCGGCAGCGGCAGGTTATGCTGCAGGCCGAGGTCCAGGATTGTCTCCAGCCGGACATTGCCGTCCAGATGGCGGTGAAGCTCAACCAGGGGATAATCCTGATGGATAACGGTCATGACCCTGCGGTTTACTCCGGCGGGTGGGTTTCGGCGTCCTGGCCGAGTTCGCGCGAGCGCTGGTATGCAGCCCAGATGGCGCGCGAGAGCGCGGTGCGGAAGCCGGCTTTTTCAAGATAATAGAGCGCCTCGGCAGAAGTGCCGCCCGGTGAGGTGACCTGATTGCGCAGCCGCGCCAGGTGGCGCGTTTCTTCCGGTCCGGTATCGTAGTAATCCACAGAGCCGCGGATGGTCTCGATCACCAGCCTTTCAGCTGTGCGGCGCGAGAAGCCCATGTGCACACCCGCATCTACCATCGCTTCCATGAACAGGTAAACATACATCGGGCCGGTGCCGGAAAGGGCGGTGGCTTTATCCAGGTAATCTTCTTCCTCTTCAAAAATCTCATGCCCGAAGGCTCCCAAAATTGTGCGGGCGAATTCTTTTTGTTTTTCAGATACTGCAGGCGAGCAGGTCCATACCGTGATGCCCTCGCCAATCTGTGCCGGTGTGTTGGGCATGGAGCGGACGATAACTGTGTGACCAAGAAGGCGTGAGATTTTGGCGATGGATGCACCCGCGACGATGGAAAGCACCAACGCGTCCGGTTTGATTGCGCCGTGCAGGCCTTCAAGCACTTTTTTTAAGCTTTACGGTTTAACCGAAAGAATGACGATATCCGCATTTTTGACCGCCAGGGAATTATCCGTAAAAGGTTTGACCCCGTATTTTTTATTCAAATTTTCATTCTGATCTTCAAAAGGACCGGAAATAAGGATCTTTTTGGCGGGGATGAGGTTCTTCTTCAATAAACCAGAGAGCATGGCTTCAGCCATCACCCCGGGGCCTACGAACGCGATGGTTAATTCACTGAGCATGGTTATCTCCATTTACACCCTAACACACTAATTTGACCTAATTGTATATTATTTGAAGCTGTTCTGAACACAGGCCAGCCAGGTTTTTAAAGAATCATCAAGAGCGCCGTTTACATATGCAAGAATTGGGATCGAGGGCAGCACATCCGTACCACTTTCATATTCGATCTGCTTAATGGAAGGATCAACCAATGCTGCGGGCAACACCGCCAACCCCTGCTGATCCAGACGCAGCGCTTCGCGAATGGCAACAGCATCAGGCGCCAGCCTGGCAGATGAAGATAAGGGCTTGCCGTCCGCAAAATAACCGCTGGCAGCATCATACAAGGCTGATCCCGGAATGAAGCTGTAAAGGTTAATGTTTCCGGTGATTCCAGGGTTGGAAAAACATTCAGGGCAGGCTTCAGATGCTTTTTCCCAAGTTTGAATCTGGCCGCTCAATATCTCATCAAAAAGAAGGGAGGAGAGGGTGCTCAGCGGATTATCTTTATGGGCAACCGGAACCAGAAGGTCAGTACCGATCTGAAATGCTTCCGTGCCCAAGTCCGGAAATTCGCCAAAGGTCAGGGCGATATCGGCTTCTGACTGTTTGCCGGCTTCAAAAGCCTGCGGGCTGAACAGGATTTTCAATCCCTCCTGGCCGTTCTGGCACGCCACCATCATGGGCAGGAGCGGTTCCAGGTCGCTGACAAACGCGACCGTGTAAATTGAATCGGAAACGACTGACAGCGCTTTTTGCCTGGCTGGCTGGAGGCAAGGAAACGGTTGGAACGTCAGGCAAACCAGGGCTCAACATGGTAAATGCCAGCGTGCCTGCGCCGAGCATCACACAGTATCCCGCGAAGGGCAGCAGTGAATGGGCGGCGATATACCCAAGCAGCCAGCGAATGGCGAAATAACCGACGATTCCAGCTGCCAAAAAGCCGATGATCAAGGCTGGAAGATAAACCGGGAGATTCTTAAGCGCCAGCAAATCTTTTACGCCCAGCAGTCCGGCTGCCAGAAAAATCGGGATCGCCAAAATAAACGAGAATTGTCCGGCAGGTTTGCGTTCCAAATTGCGCGTCATGCCGCCCGCGATCGTGCTGCCCGAGCGCGAGATACCCGGAAAAACTGAAAGCGCCTGAAAAGCGCCAATCCAGAGCGCATCGTGCCAGGTTATTTTTTCAAGATCTCTATTCCTTTTACCGAGAAATTCCGCGGCAAGCAATAATCCAGCGGTGCCAAATAAAAAAATCGAGGTTGCAGTGGGGCTGTTGAATGCTGCTTCCACCTTATCTTTAATAAGAAGCCCGAATAAGCCGGCCGGGATGGTGGCCAAAACAGCCAGCCAGCCAATACGCGCAGGCGTTTCCTCAAAAAGCTTGCGGCTGCGCACACCGCGCAGTACTGCGGCGATGATCTCGGCCAGGTCTTTGCGAAAATATATGATGACTGCTACAAGGGTTCCCAGTTGAACCAGCACATCGAAGGGAAAAACGAAGTCCTCTGCCAGGTTCCAGCCCAGCAAATGCGGGACCAGCACCAGATGCGCTGAACTTGAGACAGGCAGAAATTCGGTCAGGCCTTGGACAATACCAAGTATCAGGGCTTGTAAAAGCGTCATAGTTTTTCCTCCAGGATTCCAAGAAACCGGGCTGCAGTGGAATCAAATGTATTTTCAATAATGCTTTTTCTCAACCTTTGCGCAAGCGAAGTCAGGGTAAAAATATTATGGATTGAAATCAGGGTCGCGGCAAGCATTTCTTTGGCGACAATTAAATGCCGCAGATAAGCGCGGCTGAAGTTTGTACAGGCATAACAGCCGCATTCAGGATCAATTGGGTCATGATCGCCGGCAAATTCCGCCCTGGCAAGATTGATTCTTCCCCGCAGCGTCTGCGCCGCGTGATGGCGCGCCAGGCGGGTGGGCAGCACGCAGTCGAACATATCAATTCCGCGGCGAATGCCTTCGATCAAATCATAGGGGGTTCCAACGCCCATCAGGTAGCGCGGTTTATCTTCCGGCAGGATGGCGTTAACGGTATCGATTACCGCAAACATATCCTGCTTGGATTCTCCCACCGAAAGCCCCCCGATGGCGTATCCTGGAAAGTTGAGCGAGGTTAAAAATTGTGCAGATTGGGCGCGCAGATCAGGGAAAATTCCGCCTTGAACAATCCCGAACAAAGCCTGGTCAGGCCTGGTTTTGGCTTGCAGGCAGCGTTCCGCCCAGCGGTGCGTGCGGGTGAGCGCCTCTTCATTGTATTGGCGGTTGTGAGGCTCGGGGCATTCATCAAAGGCCATGATGATATCCGCACCCAGTTTTTCCTGAATGGCAGTCGCGGATTCCGGCGTAAAGCGGTGCGTGGATCCATCAATGTGGCTTTTAAAAACCACGCCCTCGTCAGATACCTGCCGCAAATTGCCAAGCGAAAAGACCTGAAAACCGCCTGAATCGGTGAGGATGGGTTTGCCCCAGCCCATAAAATGATGCAGCCCGCCAAAATCCGCAATAACATCAGCGCCCGGACGGAGATAAAGGTGATAGGTATTGGACAGGATGATTTGAACTTTTAATTCATCCAACTGTGCTGGGGAAAGCGATTTGACGGTCGCCTGGGTACCCACAGGCATGAAAACCGGCGTTTCGACATTGCCATGCGGGGTAGTCAAAAAACCCGCCCTGGAATGGTTATCCCGGGCAACGAGTTTGAAAGAAAAGCTGCTAGTTGATTGATTTTCCATAACCGCGAGGATTATATTCCACAACCTGGATTTCCGTCTTGAAATTAGTTAACGGCGCGTTTATACTAAAGCGCATGGCAAATGAAAACTACGGCACTTGGCTTGAAATCAACCTGCGTGTTTTGGAAAATAATTTTAAAATCCTGAGTGAACTGGCAGGCTGCATTGTCATGCCCGTGGTGAAGGCTAACGCCTATGGGCACGGCCTTGAAAAAGTCACCCAGCGCCTGGAAAAAGCCGGCGCGCAATGGTTTGGCGTGGCAAGAATCGAAGAAGGTCTGCTTCTGCGTGAGGCGGGTGTCAAGGCGCGCATCCTCGTTTTGGGGTATACAGCACCGGTGCGAGTGCCGCACGCCATACGGAATGATGTCACCCTGACCGTTTATGATCATCAGGTGGCAGAACAATATGCCACCCAGGCCAAGAACGTCAAGGGAGTGCTGCGCTTGCATGCCAAAATTGATACAGGCATGGGGCGCCTGGGCGTGCCGCCAGCAGAAGCCCTGCCTTTCCTCAAATTAATCAACGAGTCGCCGCACATGGAACTGGAAGGCGTCTTCACCCATTTTGCCCGCGCAGATGAACCCGGCGTTGATGATACGAAAAAACAACTGCAGCGATTTCCTTACTTTACTGAAGGAAATGGAAGCAGCGGGTATCAAACCAAGCCTTATTCACGCCTCCAATTCTGCAGGATCGCTGGTATTTCCGGATGCCAGATTTGATCTGGTGCGTGTGGGTATCGTTCTATATGGATTGCCGCCATCCGATGAAGTTGAAGTGCCTGCCGGCATCAGGCCGGCGCTGAGCTGGAAAACGCGCCTGATCTCAATAAAAACACTGCCTGCGGGGCATGGCGTCAGCTATGGATTCAAGTATTACACGGAAAAAGAGGAGCGCATTGGCGTAATCGCGGTTGGGTATGCCGATGGCTTGCGCCGGCGCCCCGGGAATAAAGCGCTGGTGCGCGGCAAGCGCGCATAATGTGATCGGCAATGTTTGCATGGACCAATGCATGCTGCAGTTGGATGATATCCCCGAAGCCGAAATTGGCGATGAGGTTGTACTCATCGGCATGCCAGGGCGATGATGAAATTTCAGCGACTGAAATCGCGAAAGATTGGGGAACCATTAATTACGAGGTCATTTGCGGTTTGGCATCCCGCATGCCGAGAGTCTATCTGAAATAACAGGGCAAATGAAAAAACAATCCAACAGGTTATGGCAGCCGCCGGAATTAATTCCGGCTGAGGTTGATAAGCAATTGGCGGCCTTTCCCGCACCCTTCAGACAAATCCTTTTTAATCGCGGCATTAAAGACGCAGATGCTGCGTCCAGTTTTCTGGAAGGGGAAGATAGTTTTTATGATCCTTTTCTAATGAAAGGGATGGATGAGGCAGTTGAACGAATTATCACTGCCATCGCGAAAAATCAGCGCATCGTGATTTTCGGTGATTATGATGTGGACGGGGTGACCGCAACCGTCTTGCTTGTTCAGGTCATCAGCAAATTGGGCGGATATGTTCGAAAATATATCCCCAATCGATTTTTGGAAGGGTACGGTTTTTCTGATGATGGCTTGAAGGGTGCTTTGGAGCTCAACCCTGACCTCATCATCACAGTTGATTGCGGGATACGCTCTATTGAAGAGATTTCACACGCGAAAAACGCCGGAGTGGATGTGATCGTTACCGATCATCACTTACCCCTGGAAAAAATTCCTGACGCAAGTGCTGTGCTCTGCCCCTGGCAGCCAGGCGATAGCTATCCGTATAAAGAATTGGCAGGTGTGGGCATCGCTTATAAGTTAGGGGAGGCGCTTATGAGCAGGCTGTCGGAATTTCAGTTCGGAATAAGCGGATGGCTGGACCTGGCGGCTGTTGGCACTGTGGCCGATGTGGCGCCATTGACCGGCGAAAACCGGTCAATTGTCCGCAAAGGGCTCAGCTTAATGCGGAATGGAAACCGAAGCGGATTAATTGCGCTGGCCCTGGTCAGCGGAATCGATATTGCCAAATTAACCGCAAGGGATATTGGATATGTGATTGGGCCGCGATTAAATGCCGCAGGGCGATTGAGCACCGCGAAAAAAGCCTACCAGGTACTTTCTGCTGACAGTTTTACAGAGGCTGAATTCATTGCACGTGAACTGGATGAAGAGAATCGGGAAAGACAAAAGATCACCAAAGAAATTCAGGCCAAAGCTGAAGAAAACACAGATATTAGCGAAAATGAATGGCTCGTCTATGACACGAGTGAAACCTATAACGAAGGTGTAATCGGCCTCGCAGCATCGCGTTTGGCGGAAAGCTTTTATCGCCCGGCAATCATAGGCACCATCACTGGGGAATTTATTAAAGCTTCATGCCGAAGCATCCCAAACCTGAATATCACTGCAGCATTGGATCAATGCGCCGATTTATTGGAGAGACACGGCGGGCATGAAATGGCTGCCGGATTTTTGATGAAAAGGGATAACGAGAGAGAATTTATTGAGAAAGTAACCCTGATAGTCTCTACCGAGATGCGAGACAAAGACCTGAAGCCCCAAATTAATTATGATGCGGAAGTATCAATCTCTGATTTAAACCTCTCTTTTCTTCAATTGATTAATCAGCTTGAACCCACCGGTTCACATAACCCGCCCCCTTTGTTCAGGTTAAATAATGTGAAAGTAACAGGCCTCCAACGGCTGGGTGAAAATCGTGATCACCTCAAGTTTTTTGTCGTTGACCAGAAAAAAGAAAACGGGAATTCCGTGAAACCCTTGCCCGCGATTGCTTTCCGTCTTGCTGAACGATACCCTGAATTAAAAGATGGCGACCTGATAGATATCCTTTTCTCTTTTGAAGAAAATGAATACAACGGAAATAAGTCACTGCAGTTAAAAGTCCGGGATATTAAAAAAGGTTCCGCTGATTAATTTCTGTCAAAACCACAACAAAAATTGTCAAGCAGTTGAAAATGCATTTATTAGATAAGCTGGAACGGCCCATCATTTTCGCCCATCGGGGGGCATCCATCTCTGCTCCTGAAAATACGCTCTCTGCATTTGAACTTGCAGTTAAGTTGGGCGCTCGGGCAATTGAATTGGATGCCATGTTAAGCAGCGATGGCATCCCGGTTGTCATTCATGACCATACCCTTGAAAGGACAACCAACGGCCGCGGATTTGTCAGCGATTTCACTTGCGCCGAACTAATGAAACTGGATGCGGGCGCCTGGTTTTCAGAGGAATTTACCGGTGAAAGAATCCCAACGCTCGAGCAAGTTTTAAAAAAGCATTTCTAATTATGTCCTGGTTAATATTGAATTAAAAAATTACCATGCACCGCATGATAACCTGGTGGAGAAAGTTCTGCAGCTGGTGGATGGTCTTGGTTTATGGGATTGTGTTCTTTTCTCCTCTTTCCTTCCAGGAAATCTCAGGATAATCAGGAAAAGGAAACCTGAAGCTAAAGCAGCACTTTTATGCCCGCCAGGATTAAATGGATGGCTGATGCGATCTTCTTTATACATGAAGTTTATCACCCGAGTTTATTCATCCTTTCCTTGATGATGTGGATAAAGAAGTTTATAGCCAGGGAACATAACAGAGGACGGCGTGTGCATGTTTGGACGGTCAATAGCCAAAGCAAAGCAAAAGAATTATTTGAAAACAATATTGACGGGATTTTTACCGATGATCCTTTGTCAATGCAAAAAGAAAAAACCAAGTCCCATCCCCGCTAACGCAATTATTGAGTATTATTAAGGTTAATATGGAGAAGAAAAGAGTAAGGTTAGCCGCCCTAACCCTTGTTTTTGTATGCCTGTTTTTATTCTCCTTTTCTTCTAATGTCCTTGGACAGGGGGATGGGAATAGTGACATCGCTCGGCAGAGAGCGCGCATTTTGCTCGCACGGCTTTCAGCAGAAGAAAAAGTTGGTCAGCTTTTTATTGTTACGCTGGATGGACCCACTCTCGAAGAGAATTCACCAATAATTGAATTAATCCAAAAATATCATCTGGGTGGGATTTTACTCAGAAAATCCAATAATAACTTTACTTCCGAAAGTCAGGCTTTGGTTGATGCGCAGGCGCTGATAAAAAATCTGCAGCAATTGGAATGGGAAAGCGCCAATTCAATTATTAGTGATGATCAAGCAGCATCCATTAATAATTACGTGCCCTTGTTCATTGGAATTTCCCAATCCGGAGATTTGTTCCCTGATGACCAATTAATCAACGGGCTCACTCCGATACCATCCCAGATGGCGATTGGCGCAACATGGGATACGGACCTGGCCGAAGCGACAGGCGTTTTGCTTGGCAAAGAGATGGCGGGGCTTGGCTTCAACCTGATCCTGAATCCTTCCCTCGATGTGCTTGAAAATCCCTACGGCGAAGGCAAGGGTGATTTGGGCGTGCGCACTTTTGGCGGAGATCCTTATTGGGTCGGGGAAATGGGCAAAGCTTACATCAAAGGCCTGCATGTCGGCAGCAATTCAAAAATGGCTGTGATAGCCAAGAATTTTCCCGGGCGGGGAGGATCTGACCGCCTGCCGGATGAAGAAGTAGCGACCGTAAGAAAATCACTTGAACAACTGAAATTAATTGAGCTTGCACCGTTTTTTGAAGTAACTGACACATCGGATAAAACAGAAGATTCAATCGCAGATGGCCTTCTTCTGAGCCATATACGATATCAGGGCTTTCAGGGCAATATTCGGGCAACAACCAAGCCAGTCAGTTTTGACCAAGCCGCAGTTGATTTATTAATGTCCATTAATCCTTTTGCTGCCTGGCGGGATAATGGGGGTTTATTGATCAGTGATGATCTTGGCAGCCCGGCAGTACGCAAGTTCTTCAATCCAACTGGAGAAAATTTTGATGCACGCCAAATTGCCAGAAATGCATTTTTGGCTGGTAATGACCTGCTTTATATGGACCAACTCCTATCTTCGGGTGACACCGACAGATTTGAAACCTATAAAAAGACAATAGATCAATTTATTCAAAAGTATCAGGAAGATAAAGCTTTTGCCAGCCGGGTGGATGCATCGGTATTACGCATTCTGACTTTGAAATTTCGGATTTACCCTGAATTTCAACTTGATTCAGTTTTACCGGCAGACAGGGAAATAATTAATATCGGAAAAGGTGAAGAGACTGTATTTGAGGTATCCAATAAAGCTGCCTCTCTCATCAGCCCGAAAAGCGACCAACTTGCTGCGGCCTTGCCAGAAGAACCAGGCAGAAATGATAGGATCATTATTTTCACGGATACACTCTCAACAACCCAATGCACGAATTGCTTACCCCAGGATATCATTTCTGCAAATGGATTACAGAATGCGATCATAAAATTATATGGCGTGACCGGTAGCGCGCAAATTCAAGAGCAGAACCTTATTTCCTATTCCTTCGCAGAACTTCAGGACTTTATCAAGAATCCATTTAATCGCGTAGAGATGGATACCAATCTTTCCAGAGCGGATTGGGTGATTTTTGTCATTCACAGCCAAAACCCTGACAGGGAAGGTTCTTATGCTCTTCATAACCTCCTTGCAGAAAAACCTGAAGTAATTCGTAACAAGAATGTGATTGTTTTTTCTTTTAACGCACCCTATTATTTTGATGCAACTGAAATATCAGCATTTACCGCATATTACTGCCTATATACAAAAGTGCCTGCAGCATTTGAAACTGCCGCGAGATTATTGTTCAGAGAAAATACGCCTGTAGGAAATTCTCCTGTTTCAATTTCCGGAATAGCCTACAACCTGATGAATGCAACTTCGCCGAATCCTGATCAATTGATTGAATTGATTGTTGAGGAACCGCCAGTGATTTTTACTGGAACTGAAGTACCTCAGCCGGCAGAAGGTGGTCTTTCCGGTTTCAAGTTGGGAGACAGCCTGCCCATTAAGACAGGGGTAATCGTGGATCAAAATAACCATCCGGTTCCCGATGGCACAGTTGTGAAATTTATGCTCAGCGAACAGGGCGAGAATCTGACCATCCAACAAATTGAATCAACCACAGAGCATGGTGTCGCGAGAGCATCCTTTATTCTGCAAGTCCCCGGCCGTCAGGAAATCAGGGCAATAACGGAACCTGCATTGAATTCCCAGATTCTGCAGATCGATATAACTGAAGGTACGGATGCAATCATTAGCGCAATCACTCCAACGCCGATACCGACGGCGAAAAATGATGACCTGGTTCCGGAATTGGAGAATCCAGTTCCTGAAGAAGTTGAAGTTGTAGCTAAGGAAAATAACCGATTCCTGGAATGGATTCTTATTACCTTGCTCGCCTGGGGTTCCGGATACCTTTTTTATTCCAAGTCAATCCTTAATAAGAACCAACGCGACCGGATTTTTATCAGCTGCGCGATTCTGTTAGGCGGATTGATAACAGGTGTTTGGATTCTTGCGGGATTGCCGGGAAGTTTTTCGAGGACAGGATTTTCAGGCTATTTTCTTTTGGCTGTCTTGATTATTTTTATTGAAATAATTTCTGGAACAGCCATGTGGTTCTTCCGCGAGCAGATTCATCAAAAATAGAATTAAGTGAACCTAATAAATTAGTGCTGCCAGAAAACCAATTACTGTAAGCGCAGCTGAAGCGATTAACAAGTTTCGAATTCCAGGTTCTTTGGTCAATTCCTTGATATTATCCAAATCAGAGAGTTTATTTTCAAATGATGTTGTTTGGCCGGTAAAATAATCTTTAAGCTGCGTCATATTTTGAGGGCGTTCATCCGGATGCAGATTTAGGGCCCAAAGGATCGCACGCTCAAATTGCTGGCTGATTGTTGGATTAATAGCCCGCAGCGGTTGCAAGCATTCAGGGTGGATAAACCTTTCGCGTGCATCTGAGGGGGGTGTATTGGTGAGCAGGTGATAAAAAGTTGCACCGAAAGAATAAATATCACTGCGGATATCGGTATGGGCGCTATCCCCGCCATATTGTTCCAGAGGCGTATATAGGGCAGTCCCTTGACCCTGGATGATTGTGATCGTCATTTCACCGGGTGCCATAACCTTTACAAGCCCAAAATCAACCAGTTTTAACAATCCGCTTGGTGTCAATTTCAAGTTGCTTGGTTTAATATCGCGGTGAAGTATCGGCGGATTTTGAGTATGCAGATAGATCAGGGCATCTGCCAGCTGAAAAGCCCAGGAACGCACTTCTTTTTCTTTGAGGAATTTATTTTGATGCTTGGCTTTCAGCATTAAAGTGCGCAAATCATCACCGGGCACGTAATCCATGACCAGATAATCGCGGTTGCCGATTGAAAAGTAATCTGATACTTTGGGCAGGTTCGGGTGGTCAAGGCGCGCTAAAACCGTTGCTTCCTGAAGAAATTGGTCCTGCGCCTGTTTGTTCAAGGTCTTATTTAATGATTTATCATGCTCAACTTCCTTAAGCGCGCACAAGCGCCCTTTTAAACGGGTATCATCGGCCAGATAGATGCTTCCCATCCCACCCTGGCCGATAATTCTTTTTATCTTGTAGCGACTTCGGAGCAGATCTCCGGTTTTTAACGGAATTGTCATTTAATTTGTATTTCTGTTTTACAATTTTCAGGAAATTTGCTATATTATACTTCGAGGAGGAAAAAACCATTTCATGCGGGAAAAGCATAAGGAATCTCCGGTTATACTCGCCCACAAAGGGCCGTTGAATGGGATGAATTGGAACTTATCCAAAAACATCTCCATTGGCAGGGATCCTGAATGCGATATTGTCATCAATGACCGGCAAGTATCCCGAATTCATGCCCAGATAAAAATCACCAAATCAGAGGATATATTAATTTCTGATCTCAACAGCAAGAACGGTACTTATGTAAACGGGGAGACAATAAACTCACCCGTTGCTTTAAAGGATGGAGATGAAATAAAAATCGCGCTTGTCCAGGAATTCGTTTTTGTAAGTTCTGACGCGACACTGCCCCTGGATCATGAAAAATATAAGGAACAATCTTCAACTGGAAAGTTGTTTATTGAACAAAAAGCCCGCAGGGTATGGGTAGGGGATAAGGAGTTATCCCCGCCGCTTTCGGTTTCTCAATATGCGCTATTATCCTATTTGTTTGAAAATGAAGGGAAAGTGATTACTCGAGAGCAGATCGTTGAAGAGGTCTGGGGTGTGGAAGAATCCATAGGCGTAACTGAACAAGCCATTGATGCCCTTGTGCGGCGATTACGATATCGATTGGCAAAGCATGATCCCTCGCATGAATATATCGTTACAGTGCGAGGGATCGGTTATATACTTCAAAATCAAAATTTTTAGAAAATCAGCGATCGAAAACTACTCTTTTTTCTCCAAATTTGCTTTCATTGAGATACCAAGCACTTTTCTGTAAATAGCCTTCAACTTGTCATTGATCTCTTTTTGTTCAGCCTGGTTTTCTGTTTGAGCGACAACACTATTGATCAATGCCAAAAATTCATCATTGATCTGATCTTTCTTATCTGTAAGGATGCCATCAAGTTCATCATCAGTTTTTGCATCAAGTAATGATTCCAAAAGCTTTACGCCTTCGGAGGGTGAAGAGATTTTTTCAATGACAATCATGACCTGTTCAAGCTTGTTGATCCTTTCAAGATCACCCTTTTTCCTTGCCTGAGTTAATTCAGATTCCAAGTTTTGAACAAAGAATTCACTGATTGATTCGCCGTTCTTCATTACCTCAGCTTCAATGTTTTCAGCCTTCAAAATATTTTCTAAAAGTGTCCTGGAATTTTCAAATTCTTCTTTCAGATGTTTATCAATCTCATCCGTTTTGGCAAGCAGTTTTTCTCTCAGATCTAATAAGATTTTCTTCTCTTCCGGTTCGACTGTGGCGTCAATTTTTTCACTCAAAGCTTGAAAAAATGCATAATCCAAACCACTGCGGACGTAGCTCACAATTGTGGATAAACCGACATCAGACTTTATATTGATGATGACATCCATCAATTTCTCTCTGGTCAATCCATCTTTTCCCGCTTCTTGCAGCGCTTTTAGAGCTGATTCAGTTTCCTTGGCCTGCTTAAAAAGGTCCTTGCCAACTTTCGTGTTTTCAAATAACAATTGTTGCAGTTCAATTAATTCTTTCTTTGATGAATCATCGCCCTGGGCAATCGTGGATTGAACTATCCTCGAAAACAAGGTGAAAAATCCGATATCAAAAAGCTGTTCTTCATCCTTTATTATTTGAATTCTATTTTCTTTAGCCGTAGTTAATAGTTTTTCAAGAAGTTTTATACGTTTTTGCTGCTCTTCGAGCATTTCTTTGGTTATTCCATCCGCCTCAAGAATCTTTTCAATTAGCGTTTGATAAGTGAACATGGCTTGCGGCTGCAGCAGATAGGCCTTTCGTTTTTCTTGAGGAAGGGCGGACATAACCCGGTTAATGAGCGGGCCAATCTGCTTTTCCTGTTCGTTTAACGGTGCATTCAGATTTGGGGGAAAGAAGGTCAGGAGCAATTCCTTTTCTGGATCATGATAAACAATTGGAACAGATACCATCCCCTGGTACCCACAGGCAGGGCAGTGCATTACATTTACAGCATTGGATAACAATTTCTGTTTTGCCTGCGGCTCCTGAACCTGATCAAAAAGCTGCTGAATTTCCACTATCACCGGCTGGCGGCAGGTTGGACAGGTTGTCTGCGTTTTTGGCATAAAGGACCTCTTATTTAATTATTTTCGGGATTTTCTTTTTCTTCGGTATCAAAAGGCAATGAAAAACATATCTTCGCCCCGTTCTCGTGTTCTCTATCAATCCATATTTTACCCTTGTGGGCGTCAATAATCGCTTTGGCTAAATATAAACCCAAACCTGCGCCTTTTTTTGTTCTCAAGGCATCCGCAGATCGATAAAACCTGTCAAAGACATAAGGAATATCCTGAGGAGCAATCCCTTCACCCTCATCGCTCACGCAGCAAACGACATTATCCTTTTTTGCCTGGCCGCTGATTTTAATTTCACCTTTATTAGAATATTTAATTGAATTTGAGATAAGATTGCTGATCACCTGTTCAAGCCTGCCGACATCCGCCATGATAGAGGGATAATTCTCTGGAAAATCAACTGTTATTTTATGTTTTTCAGTCTGCGTCTGGAACCTGGTTGCCAGCCGTTTTGCCGCAGCTGGAATGAAGAATTCTGTCTTCTTTAAAGCGACACCGCCTGCTTGAAGCCTGCCTGCGTCTAAAAGATTCTCAATCAGTTGGCTCAGCCGATCTGCTTCTTCCTCAATAACTGTCAGGCTTTCGTGGAAGAAATCACTTTCCCATTTGGCATCATCCCTGAGTAAGGTGCACACATATCCCTTAATTAAAGCAACTGGCGTTTTTAATTCATGGCTTATAACCGAGATAAACGTGCTTTTTAATTCTTCAGCCTGCCTGAAACGAGTGATGTCCCGGACAGTCGCAATGATATTTAATAAGATGCCATCAGCAGAAAGTACAGGTGCATAGGTAATTCCAACTGGTAAAGTTGGTGAATTTCGCTTTCTGAGATCGCCTTCAACATAAAGCTGGGCATGCGGCGTGAGCGGCCAGCCACCAGCAATGGCATCCTCAAGTTTAATATCATGGGTTAAATTGCTAAATGAGACAATTTTCTCATGCGGCTGTCCCTGAATCTCATCCACTGGAAGCGAGATCATCCGGGAAAAAGCCGGATTGCAGCGTTCAATAACCTGATTTGATCCAATGATCAGGATGCCATCCGCAGCTGAATCCAAAACGGTATCCAGATGCTGTTTATTGGTGGTTACCGTTGTATAGAGCTGTGCATTCTTGACAGCTATGGCAGCTTGACTGGCAAAGCTGCTCAATACGTTGCGGTCATTTGTGGAGAAAATGCCGGCGTAACTCCTAAAAATAAAAATCACTCCCAGGACTTGCTGCCTGGTGACCATTGGAAGGCCAACCCCGCTGAGCAGCCCCAGCGAAGCAGCGAAAGTCAATCGGTTAAGTATCCTGTTTACTTCAGGTATTTCAAATTCTTCAGGGTTTTCATTTTCAGGAATTTCCCTTAATAAAGGTTTTAATTCATCCAGGAATTCAGGGGTAATTCCTTCGGATACTCTTACCTGCCAGCCGCCTGATTCGCCTCGCAGGATAATCAACCCGGCTTGTCCTGCGAGCATTTCAATTGAGATTCTCAAGATACGCTCAAGGAGCGCATCCAGGTCCAATTCCTGGGTTAGCGCCCTGGAAATTTCAAGTAAATAATCTCTTTGTCTAACTCTGATATCAGGTAGCATAGGAATAATTTTATTGTAATTAAATTTGAATCCGATTAAAAAGCCTTAATGAAATCTAAGAAAAATTATTGGAGCTTTTCTTTTAAATATTCCAATGCTCCAATGAGTCCAACATCATCCCCTAATAATGCAAGTTTTATTTCTAAATGATCTAAATAAAGCGGGTTTAATACATGCTTTTCAAGTGATTTTCGAAAGGGGATCATCAATAAATCACCGCTCCGTGTTACTCCCCCGCCAAAAATCAAACAGGATGGATTAAAAATATGCAGGTAATTGGCTATTCCAATTCCCAGATAATATCCGGCACGATTAAAAGCGGATAAAGATAATGAATCCCCTTTCCTGGCAGCCTCAGCAATTTGGCGAGCGCTTGGCGGCGGTTTCAAACTGAGAATGGAGGGAACGCCTTTTTCCAATTCCTCGCGCGTAAAATTTTCTATTCCGGTGCCGGATGAATAAGCCTCCAAATGACCTGACTTACCGCAACCGCAGACTGGTCCCTCGTCATCCAGAGTGATATGCCCGGATTCTGTGGCAATCCCTTGAGCGCCTTCGAGCAGCCTGCCATGCATAATTGTTCCGTTGCCCAAGCCCGTGCTGATAGTGAAGTACATTAAATTATTATGCCCAATTCCTGCACCGTGTTTCCACTCGCCTATGGCACCCATTCTGGCATCGTTATTAACAAAAACAGGAACTTTAAATCTGGCAGAAAGGATATTTCGCAAATTAAGGTTATGCCATCCCGGGATGTTGGGCGCTAAAATGACGATACCTTCGTTAATATCAATTGATCCAGGGGCTGCTGCGCAGATCCCTTTGACAGAACTGTCATCTGGCCAAACTTCATCGATAACTTCAATTATCCGATCAATTGCTGCCTGCCCGTCAACGAAAGTGGATATTTTCTTTTGAATAAGTGGTGTAATGCCGTCTTTCGGGTAAAGCGTACAGCGAGTGTTAGTTCCACCGATATCCAAGGCAATAAAAGTTGAGGGCATAAAAAGAATTATAACTTTAAAGCATTTGCATCTGCGTTGACGAAAGAGATAAAGACTGCTATTATTTTTTATTGAATGGCCACTCTCATCAAAATTATCCAAGTCCGCGTAAAAAAGCTCGCTTCAAATCTAAAACTTTGGCTTACTCCCGGGTTAGGCATTAAACGATGGTTGATTGTTGTATTAATCGGGACAACTTTGATCGCTCTGGGTTTTGCAGTCCTGATTCTGGATGTTTACCGAGAGACTGAGATCAGTTGGCTGAGGTTAATTTTCAATTTCATTTCCCTTTCTTTTTTGTCAAGATGGCTGCGGGCATTGATTTTCGGCGGGGCAGGCTTTTTTATTTTGTTGATTGGAATCTGGGAATTAAACAAGTCCATTCTCAAGCCTTTTGTAAAACCTGGTCAGCCAGTCATCGATACATTATCTGATTTCAAGAAACGTTCTCGCGGACCACGAGTGGTTGCCATCGGCGGGGGAAATGGGCTTGCCAATCTTCTGCGGGGGCTGAAAAAATACACTTATAACCTGACCGCGATTGTGACGGTTGCTGATGATGGCGGTTCATCCGGTGAATTAAGAAAAAATCTCGGTATTTTACCGCCAGGCGATATCCGCAATTGCCTCACTGCGCTGGCAGATGATGAGGAAATGCTTTCTCAAATCTTTCGTTACCGCTTCGGAGAGCGGGCAGGGGTGAATGGCCATTCCCTCGGTAATCTTTTTATCAGTGCATTGACAGATTTGACTGGTAGCTTCGAAGAGGCAGTTGCAGAATCAGGCCGGGTTTTGGCAGTCCACGGCAGAGTCCTGCCATCAACTTTGCATGACGTAAAACTGGTCGCGGAAATAAAACTGGAAAATCAGGAAAAAGAAGTAAAAGTAGTTGGCGAAAGTATCATTCCCAAGTTGAATGGCACAATCAGCCATCTTTGGCTTGAACCGGATAATCCCTCGCCGTTTCCTCCGGCTGTTCAGGCAATTTTGAATGCAGATTTGATCATCATCGGACCTGGAAGCCTTTATACCAGTGTCTTGCCGAATCTCCTGGTTCCCGGACTGGCAGAAGCAATTCGAGCCAGCAAAGCGATAAAATTTTTAATCTGCAATGTGGCCAATCAGCAGGGCGAGACAATGGGTTACACCAGCAGTGATCATATCCGTGTTATTGAAAAGCACATCACAGATACCCATTTTGATATCATCATCTGTAATAATGACCTTACACACCATACGCCTCAGCATGCGGAATTGGTGATCCCGGATTCAAACCTGGAAGATCAATATTCCATGTATTTTGCTCCACTCATTGACCCCAAAAATCCCAGCCGACATAATTCTATTAAGCTGGCAGAAGTGGTTACTGATTTGTATTTTGAAAGGACAGGACCCTTAACAGGAGGTAGAGCAGCCATCCCTGACAATTATTAAAAATGAATTAAAATAGCGCAAGCAAAAATTCACATTAAATTCGGAGGTAAGTTATGGCAGTAAAAGTTGGCATTAATGGATTTGGCCGAATTGGCCGCCAAGTGTTGAAAGCGATAATAGAACTGCATGGCAGCGAACTTGAAGTTGTTGCAATCAATGACCTGTTTGATGTAAAAACAAACGCACACCTTTTCAAATATGATTCAAATTATGGCAAATACCCGGGAACTGTAGAAATCGACGGCAATGACCTGGTGGTTGATGGAAAAAAGATCAAGGTTTTAGCAGAAAAAGATCCCGCAAAACTCCCCTGGAAGGATCTGGGTGTGGATATTGTTGTTGAATCCACCGGTATTTTCACGGATGCGGTTGGTGATCCTGAAAAAGGCAAGCCGGGTGCGAATGTGCACATCAAATCCGGTGGAGCAAAAAAGGTAATTATTTCTGCTCCCGCAAAGAACGAAGATTTGACAATTGTCCTGGGCGTGAATGAAGAGAAATATGATCCCAAGATGCATCATGTCCTTTCGAACGCATCCTGCACCACAAACTGCCTTGCTCCCGCCGCCAAGGTTATCAATGATAAATTTAAAATCCAATTTGCGGTAATGACGACCATCCACTCCTATACCAATGATCAGGTGATTCTTGATCAGGGGCATAAAAAAGAGTTACGGCGCTCGCGCGCAGCCGGACAGAATATCATCCCGACAACCACCGGAGCTGCAAAAGCGGTTGCCTTGGTGATTCCTGAATTAAAGGGAAAATTTGATGGTTATTCTCTGCGAGTTCCTACCCCCACCGTATCAATTGTTGATTTTGTTGCAACTGTTGAAAAATCCACGACACTTGAAGAAGTCAATTCGGTTTTTATTGAAGCTTCGAAAACTACACTCAAAGGCATTTTGGGCGTTACGGCTGGAGAATATGGTGATCCACTCGTTTCAACAGATTTCAAAGGTGATCCGCGCTCTTCAATTGTCGACCTTAAGAACAACATGGTCATGGGCGGCAATTTGATCAAAGTGGTTACCTGGTATGATAATGAATGGGGTTACTCCTGCAGAACCGCTGATCTGGCAGCGATGATCGCAAAGAGCCTCTAATTTAAAACCTATAATGAAGAGACGTAATCTGAAACCAAAAACCAGATTACGTCTTTTTTAATAAATTCAAGCGAGGGAAAAATGTTCAATAAAAAAACAATCAAAGATATTGATGTAAATGGAAAGAAAGTGCTTGTAAGAGTAGATTTCAATGTCCCGCTCAAAGACGGTAAAGTTGGCGATGACACTCGCATTGTGGCTGCCCTGCCCACGATCAATTATTTACTCGAACACGGTGCTGCGCTCATTCTATGCTCGCATCTTGGCCGGCCGAAAGGCGATCCTGATCCGGAATACAGTATGAAACCAGTTGCAGATTATCTGGCAGGCCTGGTTAAAAACAAGGTCATTTTCTCTCCCGAGTGTGTTGGTCCGGCAGCTTCTGCCGCGGCGGCAGCACTGAAGCAAGGAGAGATTCTGGTTTTGGAAAATACGCGCTTTTATCAGGGCGAGACCAAAAATGATCCTGAAATGTCAAAGCAACTTGCATCGCTTGCGGATGTTTTCGTGGATGATGCCTTTGGGTCTGCACATCGGGCGCATGCTTCAACGGTTGGCGTCACTGAATTTTTACCTTCAGTTGCGGGATTGCTGCTTGAAAGAGAAATTAAATTCCTTGACCAGGCTATTGAAGATCCCAAGCGACCTTTTGTTGCAATTCTCGGCGGCGCCAAGGTAAGTGACAAAATCGGTGTCATCAAGAATTTGCTGACAAAAGCGGATACCGTGCTTATCGGCGGAGGAATGGCCAACACTTTTTTCAAAGCCCAGGGTTATCCAATGGGCGACTCGCTGGTTGAGGATGAAGTCCTGGATGTGGCGCGTGAGCTGATCCAGCAGGGAAGTGCGAAATTACGACCTGCCCGTGGATGTGGTCATAGCGGATAAGTTTGATAATGCCGCCCAAACAAAAGTAATTGATGCCGGCCCAGTACCGGATGGGTGGAGAATTTTGGATATCGGCCCTGAAACAGTAAAGAAATATTCGGCTGTTGTCAGCGATGCTGGAACGATCGTTTGGAATGGACCCATGGGTGTGTTTGAAATGGATTCATTTGCCAAAGGAACTTTTGAGGTTGCAAAGGCGATTGCCAATAGCAATGCAATCAGCATCATCGGCGGCGGTGATTCTGCCGCGGCAATTCAGCAATCTGGCCTCGCTGAAAAAATTACCCATATCAGCACCGGCGGCGGCGCTTCGCTGGAAATGCTTGAAGGAATTCAATTACCAGGATTGACTGCCTTACTGGATAAGTAAATCGTGAACTGGACATATTATCAAGTGTCAAGTAAAATAATGTGTCTTTAATTATCCATATCGGAGGAAGTCTTGGCAAATATCAAGTCCGCAATTAAAAGAAATCGGCAAAACGAAAAACGCCGTCAGCTTAATCGCATTTTCCGTGGAAGCACGCGCACCCAGGTAAAGGATGCAAAGGAAGCGATATCCAGCGGTGATAAAGAGCTGGCATCAGCTGAAGTAAAAGAAGCAATCCAAAAACTTGATCGGGCTGCTGCAAAAGGAATAGTCCACAAGAATAACGCTGCCCGGCGAAAAAGCCGATTGATGAAACACCTGGCTTCGATGGAAAAATAATCCAGCGGAGAATCGAAAATCTGAAAAAAAGCGGGAGATTTTAAATCTACCCGCTTTTGTTTTAAGCGTATTAAAATTATGCCATGTTTGATAAAGAAAAAGCACTCGTTGAAGAAAAAATTCTTGACATATTAACCAAGAATGGGATCGCTGCATCCGCATTGATTTGGTCATGGATTCCCTTTAGCGGGCATTGGGGATTGGCAACGTCATTTTTTAAGATCGCCTCAGAAAATGCTCAATATAAATCAGACTTACCGGTTCCAAAGCGTGCGGAAGAAATAACGGATCTGATTCAAAAAAATTTAGCGCTTCCAAAAGAATTCGAAAAAATTGAAGCAGTTAAGGGTTACCTAAACTTATATTTTAATTCCGGAGTATATTCAAGGAAAATTGTCCAAATGGTTTTTGAAGATGGAGACCATTTTGGAGAAGGATCGGCTGAACAAACCATTATGGTGGAATACTCCCAGCCGAATACGCATAAAGCTTTTCATGTCGGCCATTTAAGAAACATGGTCTTGGGGAATTCGGTTTGTAGAATTCTCGAACATGCGGGCAACAGAGTCATTAAAGCCAACTATATCGGGGATATCGGGCTGCATGTTATCAAATGGCTGTGGAATTATATGAATTATCACCAGGCTGAAGTTCCTCCTGAGACTGGAAAAACACGCTGGATGGGTAATATTTACTCCGAAGCGATCAGACGGCTGGAAGAAAATCCAGATCTGGAAATTCAGGTACGAGACCTTTTCAAGCTTTGGGATGATGGGGATCCTGATATTACTTCCCTCTGGCAGAAAACCCGTGCGTGGTCGCTGGAAGCTTTTGCAGATATTTATAAATTATTGGGAATTGAATTCGACAAGGTGTATTTTGAGAGCGAGGTTGAGCATTCCGGAAAAGAAATTGTCCAGCAGTTGATTGACAGAGGCATTGCCAAAGACGAACGCCCAGAGGGAGCTGTGGTTGTTGATATCGATGAAATCCTTGGGGTTGAGAATCAATACCGGGTTGCTGTCATTCTCAGGTCTGATGGGACATCATTATATTCAACCAAGGATCTTTCCCTGGCAATTAAAAAGTTCCAGGAATTCAATCTTGACCAGTCTGTTTATGTGATCGATGTACGCCAGTCCTTATATATGAAGCAGATATTTAAAATCATCGATTTGCTTGAATATCCTTGGGCGGAAAAATGCTATCATCTGGCATACGAGATCGTCAACCTTCCCGGAAATGTGACAATTGCATCGCGCGAAGGAACGGTGGTCCTGCTTGAGGACCTGATAGCAGAGGCTGAAAAGCGGGCAAACGCAGTAGTGGAAATAAAAAACCCGGAATTGGATTCAGACCTAAAAATTATGGTTGCCCGCAAGATAGCGCTTGGCGCCTTAAAATATTCCCTGCTATCACGGGATAACACCAAGGTCATTACTTTTGATTGGGACACTGCCATGGATGTCAATGGACAGGCGGCCCCCTATATCCAGTATGCGTATGTCAGAGCAAACAGCATATTAAAAAAAGTACATTTTTCAATTCCACCCGACGAGGATTTCGGGTATACCTTATCCGAACAGGAAATTGAATTGATAAATATGTTTTCTCAGTTTCCGCAGGAAGTCGAGCGGGCTGCCAAGGATATGCGCCCGCTATTGATCGCCAATTTTGCTTATGAGATCGCCAAGACTTTTAGCAGTTTTTATAATATGTGTCCTGTTTTAAATGCGGAACCTGGCATCCGGAATTTCCGATTGAGGCTGGTTGCGGCTGCCAGGCAGGTTATAGCCATTAGTCTGGGATTATTAGGGATTGATGTCCCTGATGTCATGTAAAAAAATAAAGGAGATATGTATGCAAAGAATAAAAACACTTATCATGGGTGCGGCAGGAAGAGATTTTCATAATTTCAATGTCTTTTACAGAGACAACGATGCTTATGATGTGGTCGCTTTTACTGCCACGCAAATTCCGAATATTGAGGGGCGCAAGTATCCCAAGGAACTGTGCGGAAATTTATACCCAAATGGCATTGATATTTATCCGGAAAACGAACTCGTTGATTTGATTAAAAAATTCAAGGTAGACCAGGTTGTATTTGCCTATAGCGATGTCCCGCATGAATTTGTGATGCACAAGGCTTCTTTGGTCCTGGCTGCCGGAGCCGATTTTAGGCTGATGGGTACACAATCAACCCAAATTAAATCCAAAAAACCTGTTGTAGCAGTTTGCGCGGTTAGAACGGGTTCCGGAAAGAGCCAGACAACCCGCATGGTTTCCAAAATCATGATTGAATTGGGCTTTAAAGTGGCTGCGATCCGGCATCCCATGCCGTATGGCGACCTGGTTAAGCAGCGGGTGCAGCGCTATGCTTCCTACGCAGACCTTGACAAGCATGAATGCACAATCGAAGAACGCGAAGAATATGAACCGCATCTGGATAATGGCGTCATCGTTTACGCGGGCGTGGATTACGCTGACATCCTGGCGCAAGCCGAAAAAGAAGCGGATGTGATCTTATGGGATGGCGGAAACAATGACTTTTCATTTTATGTTCCGGATTTACTCATTGTTGTCGCTGACCCGCACAGGCCGGGACATGAAACCAGATATCATCCGGGTGAAACGAATGTCAACCTTGCTGATGTTTTTGTGATTAATAAAGTGGATACTGCCAATCCGGAAAATATTATCCGGGTGCGAGAAACAATTTCGAGCCTGAATCCCAAGGCGATCATTATTGAAGCAGCTTCCCCATTGTTTGTGGATGATCCAGAAATGATCAAGGGAAAACGCGTACTGGTCGTGGAAGACGGCCCAACCCTTACGCATGGCGAAATGACCTATGGTGCAGGTTGGGTGGCTGCCAGACGGTTTGGGGCAGCTGAAATTGTTGATCCCCGCCCCTTTGCGGTTGGGTCAATTGCCCAAACTTATGAAAAATATCCTGGAACTGGTCCCATACTCCCGGCGATGGGTTACGGGGATGACATGATTGCTGATTTGGAAAAAACGATCAATCAGGCAGATGTTGATTTGGTTATTTCTGCCACGCCGATCGATTTGACACGCATCATCAAAGTAAACAAACCAATGCAGCGTGTGCGCTACGAACTTCAGGAAATTGGACAGCCAACCTTGAGGGATATTCTAAAGAAAAAGTTTGCAAAATAATTAGTTGAGAGGCTGCTGTAAATTCCAGCGGCCTCTCTTTTTTAATTAAACTCCCGTGCTTTATAATAGCCCCATGTTCATTGATGAAGCAGAAATCGTGGTGCGGTCGGGTAAGGGCGGCGACGGGATGGTTCATTTCCGCAGGGAAAAATATATTAATCGTGGAGGCCCGGATGGGGGAGATGGAGGGAGGGGTGGAAGTATTATTTTAAAAACAACCCATCATCTAAATACTCTTGAAAAATTCCGCCATCAAACACGATTCTTTGCTGAAGATGGAAAAAAAGGCGGGCCGAAAAACCAGACGGGCAGATCAGCAGAAGACCTGGTTATCGATTTACCGCCTGGGACACTTGTCTATGATGCAGGTGATGGTGAATTAATCGCAGATCTGGTTGCAGATGGCCAGGAAATCGTCATCTGCAAGAGCGGGCGCGGCGGACGGGGCAATGCCAGATTTGCAAATTCTCGAATACAGGCTCCCAGGATTGCAGAAAAAGGGGAGCCGGGATTGGAGAAAAAACTCAGGCTTGAGCTTAAGCTGATCGCAGATGTTGGAATCATAGGAATGCCCAATGCGGGAAAATCCAGTTTTCTGGCAGCTGTTACAAACGCAAAACCGAAAATTGCTGATTATCCCTTTACAACCCTGACCCCGAATCTGGGCGTTGCAGTTTTAGATGAGGACACAACCCTTGTGCTCGCGGATATCCCCGGATTGATTGAAGGCGCGCACACCGGGTTGGGATTGGGTGATACTTTTCTCAGGCATATCCAGAGGACCAAGGTTTTGATTCATTTAATTGACGGCAATTCGAAAGACCCCTTGGCAGATTACTCTCAAATTAATTCGGAATTATCACTTTTTGATCCGGAACTGGCAAAGAAATCACAGGTTGTCGTGATCAATAAGGTCGATTTGCCGCAGGTATCCCTAAAAAAAGAAAAAATTCTTGATATGTTCAAGGAAAAAGGCATCCCACTTATGTTTATTTCCGCTCTTGCCCGCCAGGACCTTGAATCCGTTCTTTGGAAAGCAAAACAGAACCTCGACAAGGTTGAAATCATTGAAACTGCTCAAGAAATGCCCGTTTATCATCCAAGATCGAAAGACCAGCCTTACTTGATTAAAAGAGAAGGCGGGGGGTGGAGAATTGAGGGGGCTGCAATTGAACGCGCCGCAGCCATGACCTTTTGGGAGTATTTTGCTTCTGTTCGCCGCTTTCATCGGATTTTAGTTTCCATGGGTATTGAAGAAGCGCTTCAGGAAAAAGGTGTTGTTGATGGGGATACCGTGTATATTGGAGACCATGAGTTAGTCTGGTCACAGGAATGGACAGATGATGAAGATTAGGGCCAGGATTGGTATATTTGGGGGAACGTTTGATCCCCCTCATATTGGCCACCAAATCCTGGCAATGGAAGCCTATGACGAATTAAAGCTAGATACCTTGTACTGGGTATTGGCTCCTAATCCACCGCATAAACTTGGGCTGAAGATAGCGCCGCTCGACCTGCGCGTTGAAATGGTCAAATGTGCCACTAAGCACGATGCCATTTTTAGTTTCTCGAGTGTTGATATTGACCGACCGGGACCGCATTATGTTTTAGATACGGTCAGAATTTTTAGAAAATTGCATTCGGATTCCGAATTATTTTTCATCATGGGCGGCGACTCATTACGGGATATGCATACCTGGCACGAACCTCAAAAATTTGTTGATGCGTGTGACTGGCTGGGCGTGATGCACCGGCCTGGAGACAAAATTGATTTGGCTGATATTGAAAACGAATTTCCAGGTATTTCTAATAAGATAAAATTTATTGAAGCGCCGCTGCTTGAAATTTCCTCCAACCAAATTCGAAAATTGATTTCGTCGGGTAAACCCTTCAGATATTATTTACCGCCGGAAGTATATGAAATAATTATAGAGAATGGGCTTTATAAAAAAGAATAGATTCTCGAGGGAAAAAGCACAATTTTATTTCCAATTTGCAAAACAATGAAAACCAAATCGATCCTGACGACTATTTTGATAATGTCATTAACCGGATGTCAATTCATGCCGGATCTGCTGCCGGTTCTCTCTACTCTGATGCCGGAATTCCCAGCCACCCCGGTTACTGTTGAGCCTGAAACGCAAGCGGCTAGCCCATCTCCGGTGCTGACATCAACCCCTTCACCTTCGCCGCTTCCCACCGTGACACCAACCATGCTTCCAATAGTCCTGCAAACTGGTTCCCCTGTTTTCATTCAAAATTTTGCGCATTCAGATGCCGGCTGCGCATGGCTTGGTGTGGCCGGCCAGATCTTTGACGCCGATAATAAACCTGTAACTAATCTGGTTGTCATTGTTAAAGGATTGCTTGGGCAAGTAAAAATCGATAAAATCGCATTGACAGGCATTCCGGAAGCAGATATCTACGGACCGGGCGGTTATGAAATAATTCTTGCTGATAAGCCGCAAGAAAGCAATGACACCCTGAGCATTCAGATTTTTGATATTCATGGCAACAGCTTGTCAGAATCAATCACTTTCAATACTTTCCCGGATTGTGACAAAAACCTGGCCATAATTAATTTTCAAATAAATTAACCAAAGGTGATTCTTGATTCAATTTGATTTTGTTCAAGCAGTGAAAACCCTCTCTAAACACTGGCATATTCTGGCATTGCTTATGATTGCAGGAGGATTATGCGGCTTTTTAATTAGCCGGCAGTCTGATCCATTATATGAATCCTCGGCTGTTTTTTCGGTGACGATTGATTACACCCAAACCGGGGCGCTTACCGATGTTCAGGAAGACCAAGCCATGCGCGGCGTTGGCAGTGTAATATTGGCGGATCAAGTGATTTTCAAAACATTGGAGCAGATAAACTATGAGGGCGTTCAAAATTTCAAGAAATCTGATTTTCTGGAAAATTCTTTTCTGGATCGGGAAGAGTTTCGATGGACACTCAGATTTCGGGATCCCGATCCTGTGAGAGCTGCTCAAATTGTAAACATCTGGGCAGACAATGCCGATAAGGTTATTCATGATGGGTTAAGCCACGCGGCAGCTAGCGATGCCCAATTAGGCATCCTCAATGGTTTGAAAACCTGTTTCCAGACAATGCCTGAGAGCAATGGGCAGCATATCTGCGGATTTAATGATTTGGATTCACTGATCAGTGCAATGAGTGATATTAGCGCCAAAATTCAAAATGAAAAAGAGGCCAGCTTCGGTTTATTTAATTCTCTTTCAGTCGCACTGGTTAATAGAGGTGAAACCTCTCAATACCCTGTCATAGGTCAGCGTAACTTGCTTGTTGTGAGCGGGGCCTTGGCTGGGTTTTTTATTGGCATTCTTATCGCCTTAGCAGACGTAATTAGACGGAGAACAGCCATTTGATTCGCTCGAGGCTGTTAAGACTGCAAAATATCACCTGGTATTTGTTAGTGGCATCACTGCCTCTAACAAGTATGCCGCTGGTAAAAAAATTGCTCGGCTCTCATTCGGTGGCGAGTCCCGCGATAATCTTTCTCCTGGTTTTGGCTGTCATTTGGATGGCCCGCTTTTTTCTTAAAGATAAATTGGAGATCTCGGCAAAAATTCTTCCCCTGGCCTTATTCTGCTGTGCAGCCATTATTGCCTCAATGGTTTCTTTTTTCTATAATTCCCCATCGTTTAAAGGTCTTGGACAATTAAACCCGGTGATTTCTGCCATTGCCTCATTGGGGATTGGCTTCTTATTTTTTCTAATGTCCAGTTCCATTCCCATCGAACCGGATGTAAAAATACGCACAATGCGAATCATCAACTGGACAGGCTTGATTATTTTGATCTGGTGTGGTTTTCAGGCAGCCGCCTGGTACTGCACAAACCATTATCCGCAATGGATGTTTAACATTCAAGGTATTCTGTCTGCGCGGGTACTCTATCGGCAGCGTGTCACCGGATTTGCGTTGGAACCATCCTGGCTGGCCCACCAGTTGAATATGCTTTATCTGCCTTTTTGGATTTCTGCAACAGTGACAGGTTTTTCAAGCCATACGTTTCGATTTCGTAAAATAAGTTTTGAAAATATTCTTTTAGTTGGTGGAACTGCCGCTCTTGTTTTGACCTTGTCCAGAGTTGGATTTGCGGCTTTTCTTTGCATGGCGGCCTTCGCTTTCATTCAAGTTCATCCAAAACTCATTTCTGCCATTCAAATTCAATTAACGCGCAAATCAGGCAATCTGGCCGGAAAGAATCGAAAATTAATATCGATGCTGCTTATTCTCTTCTATGCTGCAGTGGCTGGAATTTTTATTCTGGTTTCTTACCAGGTTGATCCAAGGATGGCTTCGCTTTTCAACATAAATTTAGTGCAGGATAATCCTGTTTTGCGCTATTTCAACCAGTTAAAATTCGGCGATAGGGTTGTTTATTGGCTGACAGGCTGGAATATTTTTAATAAGTACCCAATTATCGGTGTGGGGCTGGGAAATTCAGGCTTTTATTTTCCCCAAAACATGCCCGCTTATGGCTGGTCTCTGCTTGAGGTCCGCAGGTTAATATACAGGTCACACACTCTGCTTAATATAAAAAGCTTGTGGTTCAGGCTGCTTGCGGAAACCGGCATTATTGGATTTTCATTGTTTGTTGGATGGATAATTTCTCTAATTTCAAGCCTGATTGAAAAATATCGATCAGCGAACCTTATGGAAAAGAGCCTGGGATTTGCTGGTCTATTGGTTGTTCTGGGATTGGTTTTTGAAGGACTGAGCATTGATTCATTCGCGATGCCATATTGGTGGATTTCAATGGGCATCGCTGTTGCTTCATATAAAAAATAGATGCTCGTTTAATGTTTTATCAGGTAAAACCAGATTATGGAGCAAAGAAAAAAAACTAATACCTGTATGACTCTGTTCTTAATAATCTTGGGATTGGGGCTGGTGATTATCTGCCTGATTTCACTTTATTTTATTTTTTCATATGCAAAATCGCAGTTTTCCAATTCTTCTGTTACGAGTATTCCTTTACCGACCCCTTATGTCAGCAAGGAGCAGGATCATAGTAAAGAAGTAAGAGTAAACGCTGACCCCGGTCTAATAAAAGATGGATTAGCCACGTTGGATATTCTAAAAAATACAGCCATACCAATTAATGATCCCATTGAGACAGCAAAACGATTTGAAGGTATCAAAGAAGCCTCAGTTTTAAAATCGGGAGTCCCGCAAGCTTACAAAGTAGGGATTTCGAAGCAATTCTGGAAATTGGATGTTGACAGCAACAAATATATTCAAACTGAAGCAACCTTAAGATATATCACACCCCATCTTTATTTTTGGGTGGAAGAGGGAATTGAATACAGTTCAAAAGACCTGGCAGCCCTGGCTGAAACCTTTGAAAGTAAGATCTATCCAACTGACCGGGAAATATTTGGCCATGAATGGTCCCCGGGGGTGGATAACGACATTCACCTAACGATTCTTTTTGCCCAAGACTTGGGTGGCGTGGGGGGGTATTTTTCCTCAACTGACTCTTCAACGCGCGAGATAGAGCCCTACTCAAACGAGATGGAGATGTTTTATCTATCGGCGGATTACACGAGGCTGGATGATCCGTTTACTTATGGCGTTTTGGCACATGAATTACAACACATGATCCATTGGAATCTTGACCGCAATGAATCTGCCTGGATCACGGAAGGGTTATCTGAACTTGCAGTTGAACTGAATGGATATGATACTGGCGGTTTCTCATATATGTTCGCCTTCAATCCTGATTTACAGCTGAATTTCTGGCCAGGAAATGATCAAGGAGATTCGACGCCTCACTATGGTGCCGCATATCTATTCATGCGCTACCTGCATCAAAGATTCGGAAAATCTTCAATTCAAGATCTGGTTGCAACGCCCCTAAATGGATTTGAAAGTATTGATTCTTTGATGGAAAATTATGAAAAAAGAGATAATACCCTTTTAACGTCTGAACAAATTTTTCAGGATTGGAGTATCGCAAATTATCTAAATGGTTCTTCAACCGGCATGGATAATGATGCGTACGGCTCGCTGCCTTTTTTCCCAAGCTTTAGCCCAACAGAGACTCTGACTTGTGAAGACGCTGATTGGCAGGAACGCACAGTAAGCCAATTCGGGACTGACTACATTCAAGTTGAATGCAGCGAACCTTTTCAAATTTCTATCATAGGTGAACCTACGATCAATCTATTACCGGTTTATCCCCATTCCGGAGAAAGCTATTTTTGGTCAAATTATGGGGATGAATCGAATATGCGGCTGACACAGACCTTTGATTTTACTAATGCCACAGCTCCAATCACTTTGGACTTCTGGACCTGGTATGACATTGAAAAAGACTATGATTATTTATACCTGACAGCAACCGAAGATGGCAAAAATTGGTCAATTCTCAAAACATCTACTTGCACTGAAGAAGATCCTACTGGCGCAAATTATGGCTGCGGATTTAATGGGAAATCAGGCGAATGGATCAAAGAAACTGTGGATCTATCTGCTTTTGCCGGGAAGCAGGTAACCTTGCGCTTTGTCTATATTACTGATATGGCTGTTAATGGTGATGGTTTTGTAATCGATGATGTATCAATTGATGCCGTTGATTATTTTTCAGATTTTGAGAATGACCAGGGCGGCTGGTTTGCTGAAGGGTTTGTCCGTATTAAGAATATTCTTCCACAAAGTTTTGGAGTGACGATATTAAAGAATGTGGCTGATAATCAGGATGAAAAATTTATCAGCACCGAAGGATTGGAATATCAAGCGGATATGGATATCGACCAAACCATGAATAAATCGGTTGTTGTTATCAGCGGGCTGACAAGGTATACCTATCAACCAGCGCTATATCAAATTCGAATCACCAAAAAGAATTAATTGATTACTGGTTTTTAAATTCCTGTAATTCTTTTTCAAGCGCTGTTCTTTTTTCTGCAATTGCCTTCTCAAATTCATTTTTCAAATTTGTCAGACGCTCCCGGATTGCGGTTTTGGTTTCCTCACCGCTACCCGGTGCCAGCAGCAGAACTGTTGCGCTGCCTAAAATTCCACCGATAATCGCACCAAGCAGAAAATTTCCCGCTTTTCTCATTTTTTTTCTCCTGAAAATAGTGTTTCTGTTTTCTTTTATAGCATTACGATTTCTAATGCACCTGCAATAAGTATAATGTAAACTCGAAATATGCAGAAAGTTTTTCGCCAATGGGATGGGGTCGCCGGGATATCTTTATTCCTGATCATTTTTCTATCGGCATATTCCCTGGAGTTGACTTATTGGACTTATGACCTGAATCGCGTGACTTTGCTGGCACTGCTTGGATTGATGACCGGGTTGGCGGTTGGTTTTTCGTCATTCTCCGAACGATTTTCCAGTTTTCTTATAAGCCTTTATGGCATCGCATTATCATACCTGCAGCTCGTTATTTCTTTAGATGCTTCATCATCCTGGTTGGAACGAACAAATCACTATCTGCTGCGAGTTTCCTCAAGTACAGATCAATTGATGCGCAGCATACCTCTTGAAGATGGCATCCTCTTTTTGACTCTTGCAGGTGTCCTTTTTTGCTTCCTGGGTTTGAAAATCGGCTTTAATTTTATTAGACTGAAAAAATCCTGGTTTGGAATTACGCTGATTGTATTTTTCTTTTACCTGGTTCAGTTTTATCTTCCGTTTAATCAGAGAAATTATCTTTTTATTGCCATTTATTCAATGCTGGTTATTGTTTATCTGGGGCGCCACTTTTATTTGACAAGAGAAAGAACCTGGAAATCGAAACACATTAAGGTTGAAAAAGAGACCTCTGCTTATTTTTCAAAACTGGTTTTAATAATCACTTTTTCGCTGATCACGATTTCTTTAATAATCCCGTCAGCCATCCAACTAGTTGTCGACAGGAACGTGGAAAAAAATAATTCTCAAAGGCCTTGGGAATATTCCACATCCTGGGAAGTTCTTCGAAATTTCTTTTATCCGCTCAGGCAGCAATCGGGTTTCGGTGAAGGATATCTGCCAGAAATTCTTGCCTTGGGAAATTCGCGAAGCCTGAAGGATGGGGAAGTATTTCTTGTAAGAGCGCCTGATGATTTCTCTATCCCCAACCGATATTACTGGAAAGGCCGTGCATATGATTTTTATGAGAATGGTTTATGGCAGAGCAAAGACCCAGAGATCCAGCACTTGCCCTCAATTGAGGCTTTTCCTTATGCCGGGAAAACAACGCGAATTGGCTTGTTTAGCTTTATTTATCAAACTCCCCGCGAAATAATTTTTACACCTCAAATTGTCGTTTCCATTGAGCATGAAGCCGATTTGGTTTTTTTTCCAACAAGCTCCTCTCACCAGGATGTTGTAAGCATTATCGACGACCAGCTTATTCACAAGGACGAGCAAGTGGATGTCGTGGGTGGATTTTACGTCCCCGAATGGCGCTTCTTGATAAACGCCAGGGAAAATTTGCCTGATTGGATTCAATCCAGATATTTGCAGCTTCCTCCTGAATTTCCAGAGAAAATTTCTTCTTTGGCATTTGACTTAACGGCTGAAAAAGAAACCCACATTGAAAAGGCATTGGCCATTACAGATTACCTCAGAAATACTTTCCGATATAAGGATTTTGTTGAAATCCCGCAAGGAAAAGACCCGATAGAATGGTTCCTTTTTGAGGGTCGGGAAGGTTTTTGCAATTATTTTGCTTCCACCGAAGTACTGATGCTCAGGACAATCGGCATCCCTGCCCGGATGGTGGTGGGTTACGCACAGGGTGAGAGGATCTCAGAAAAAAACGAATTTATGGTGAGAATTAAAGACAGCCATTCCTGGGTTGAGGCATTTTTTCCTGATTTGGGGTGGGTAATCCTTGAACCGACGCCCTCCCAACCGGGAATCATTCTTGATCAACTGGATGAAAGCAGCAGCAAACTTGAAAGAATTGAATCACTATTATTAAAACAGGAAGACCAGTTCCTAAATCCCAAAATGGAATTTTATTCGGGGATCAATGAAAAATATCAAATAAGCGCCCATTCTGTTGGATCTGAAGTGGAGTCAAGGAAAAATAATGGTTTCTGGTTGCCCGGTTTAATCGCTCTTTCAGGCATGATCCTTTCAATGGTTTATTTTATTTTTCTAAGGAAAAAACCAATCTTAATTCCCATGATTATTGAGAAGGAGATAATCAAACGAGGAAAAAATGCACCAGCCTGGTTAAAGAAATGGGCGAATTATGAAAAGTTACCTGGCTATCAAAAAGCATATAAGAATTTACGAATGCTTTCAAATATATTGATTTCAAAGGTAAACGGTAATTCGACGCCGTATGAATATTTTAACAATTTGAATAAGAATCTGATAGTTGACAATCAACTTGTTAAAGAATTTAAGGATAGCTATCATCGCTTGGCGTTTGGGACCTTAAATGAACAGAGTGATGACATGTATTTTCACAACTACAAAATGCTTCTTTGCCTGATTATTAAGCATTGGGGCAACAAGAAAATTGAATGGTTAAAAATCCACCTTCGACTTAATAAAATTTGAAAAGGTTTTAGATAAATTGGAACTTTTCTTTTAGGACATCAACACGGGCCAGCAAAAGGTCCTTTAAAATTCCCAGAAGAAAAGCGGGCGTACTGCCTTCTTTTTTTACACTGGCAGTAACGCTGCCGATGATGGAAGCCTGCAGAGGATCAAAATTGGTAATATAGCTGGCCAAGAATGCGCCAAAGAAAACATCATCTATCCCTATCGTATCAATGCAGTTGACCGGGTAGGAGGGTACATGGAATTTCTTTTTATTGATATTGTCCAACACATCATATCCGTCGGTTTTATTTGATATAAGGATGATCTCAACGCCATAACTTGCCAGGGTCTCAGCGATCAGCCAGGTTTCGTCCATTTTTCCAAGAAATAATCTCTTCACATTTTCTTCGGAAATCATGAAAACAGACACGCCATTGACCAAAGCCGGGATATCATAGAAAAAAGATGAATGCGTATAGGAGTTAGATGCATGAATGAACACTTCTCCGCCGGTCTGGGCTCTGAAAAAAGCGGGAAGGATATTATGAGTGAAGAAATCAACAGGGCAAAGCGCCAGGTAGCGTGAATCAAGAAAATTTGCAGGGATATTCTCTGGTCGAATCGAGTATTCTGAACCAACTTTGCGGTTATCAACAGTTACAGGATTTGATTCTAGGCCTAACAATACTTTGGGTAAAGGAAGATTTTGATCCGAGAAATATTTTCGCGGATTTCCTTCCATAATCCTGTTTTCATTGTCAACTTGGATAAACATTCGCGAATCGTGGTTCTCATGATTCTTAGAAACTCCCATGGTATTAAGGAGTTCCCGCCCATGTCCTCAATCCATTCATCCGGGAAATCGCATCCAACTCGCGAAACAAGGCCGGGTGTTTTACCCCATAAAGAAAATCCATATGCCGTATACAACAAATTTCCCCCAGGCTTGTCAATAATTAAATCCTTTTTTGAATTAACGATTGTATCCCTGGTAAGTTTGCCCAGGATAATTGCATCGATGAAGGATTCGCTACTCATATTATTTAAATAATTCCCCCAAGCAATGGTAAATAATTGAAGAAGTTGTTATTGCCTTTTTCCAGGATCTATTAAAGTCCAAAGCGCTGATACAGTCCCGAATCCAAGCTTGGTCAATTTTTCTCTGGATAAGTTTGGACCGCTTTCATTGTATTCTGATGATTTTTCAAGCAAGAAAACCGCAATAACCCCAATTGCTGCGCCGATTAATCCGCCTATCAAATAGAGATCGAAATTACTTTTCTTTTCTTCCATAATTTACCTGTTCTTATTCCTTTTTCCGAAAAATAAACTGAGAAAAAAGTGATTCAACCCCAATAATCGGATGAATAAAGGTACCCATTACTTTTTTTGAGACGTTCAAGATATTGAATGATAATAAATTCAATTTTTGGAGAAGATTACCAACGACTGGATAAATCCGTGAAATGCCATAAATTAAAAAATAAATACAAATGAAAGTAAAAATAAAAGAAATAATCACAGGCAAAAGGATGATGAGGATTGATATATCAGACAAGATTCTGATATCGAAACTCCCGGATCCCGATTTGCCAAATAGAAAATAACCAATAAGAAATACACAACCAAATAAAATTAACAGGGGAAAATAGACCTGCCAAAATATTTGTTTTCTGTGTTGAGATTTATTCATTTGGTCCCATGACCTTGTAAATTATTCTAACAGGATTTAATTAAATTTGTATTCAGTAATCGCATTAATCACATACGCCTGGTCATTAATATCAAGGTCATTGAAAAATGGCAGTCTCACCAATCTGTCACTGATTTCTTCAGTTATTGGCAGGTCACCGGCTTTGTAACCAAATCCCAAACCCATGTCGGAAGTGTGAAGGGGAACATAATGAAACACTGCATTAATATTCTTGCTCTTTAAATATGCAATAAAGTCCTGGCGTTTTTCAAGGTCAGGCATGAGCATGATAAAACATATGATAACTTTGATCACAATGAGCGGGAACAAATGGGAGCTGAATGCCATTTGCATGCGCCCAATCTAATAAACCCTCCTGATACTGATGCCATATCTGCTTTCGTTTGGATTGAATAGTATCTGCCGCTTCAAACTGAGAAAACAAGATGGCGGCCAGGATATCGGACGGCAGGTAACTGGAACCCATAGTCCACCCAGGTATATTTATCCACCTGACCGCGGAAAAATCGGCTTCGATTGGTGCCTTTTTCACGGATAATTTCAGCCCTTTCAGCAAAAGCGGGATCATTAATGAGTAAAGCGCCACCTTCACCGCAGGAAATATTTTTGGTTTCGTGAAAACTTTGGGTCGCCATGCAGCCGAATGTTCCCAATAGCTTGCCTTGATACTTTCCAAACAATCCATGCGCATTATCTTCCACCACAGGAATATTATGTTCAGCGGCAATTTGCAGTATTTTTTCCATCTCACAGCCAACGCCGGCATAATGAACCACATAGATCGCTTTTGTATGGCGGCTGATCAAGGATTCAATTTTTTCTTCATCAATATTCAAGGTATCCGGCCGAATATCAGCGAACACAGGTTTTGCACCTCTCAGGATAAAGGCGTTTACTGTTGAAACAAATGTGAATGATGGGAACAATAACCTCATCTCCAGGTTTGAGATTCAATAAAATGGCTGACATTTCCAAGGCATGGGTGCAGTTGGTTGTGATGAGCGCTTTATGCACTCCCAGGGTCGTCTCAAGATATTGATTGCACTTCCTGGTAAATTGCCCGTCTCCCGAAATGTGGTTGCTTTCAATTGCGGCCTTAAGATAGGCAAATTCATTTTGGGCAATATAGGGTTTGTTGAAATCAACTTTGATTAATTCCGTCTCGCGCATTAGTTTTTCCTCATTTTCGGACAATTATCGTGAAATCATATAATTCATAATCATGCAGCAAGGCAACATTCCTGGAATAGTTTTTCTTGCAATGATTAAAGAAAAAAGTTGGATCTGCGTAATATAAATCTGGACGCATAAATTCGGCATCTGAATAACTGGTTAAAAAATTACAGGCAAATCCCTTTACTGCCAATTCATTCATTTTATTCATAATGCCGATAATGTATTGAGTCCAAGCTTCATTACTGATCGCCTGTTTCACATTAAATACGCCGCTTTCGACCACATAATCAGATTTAACCAGTTCTGATTCATTGTTTGTAAAGAAACAATTCGGATCATCCTGATGTAATTCCCGCCCTTTAATGATCATTTCCTCGACAATCTCATAACCGATGTAGGAAAATTCTTGTTTTCGAAGTTTTAAAAAGTCAACCAAAGAACCATAGCCGCAGCCATAATCAATAATCGAAAATGGTGTTGAGAAATCAATAACCTTGCAGATTTGCTCAAATCTTATTTCCTGGGCTTCAATGGAATTCCAGTTTAATCCCTTTGGTTCAGGCCCAAATTTCGAAAAACATTCCAAAAAATATTTCCGAATCGCTTGTTGATCCACCATGAATGCCCCTTAATCTTGCGAGATAAATTTCAATGAATTTACGCCTTTCATCATTAACAAGTCAATAATTGAGACTTTAGGTTCAAAAGGCGGATACAGCTGCTCATATTCAGGATAGTCATAATGCATGTATTCCAGTGAAATGCCTGCATTAATAAATTTTTCATTTTCAATATAATCTTTGGCTGAAGGGCCTGAAATATAATGGTCTGCGCCGACTGTTTTTAGTATTGAAATCAATCTGTCTGTCCTGGTCCCTTCAACATTTTCTAATTCTGATGACCGGAAAAATTTTGTATGGGTGATCCCCAATAACCTTGAGATTTCTATGGTTGTCTCTATTGTAAAATCTGCCAGGGACTCAGGTTGGCGGGAATACACATCAGCAAAATAATCCATATACTGAGAAAAGAAAGGTGCCTTTTTATATGCGAATTGAATTCCTCTCCAATGGTGAAGATTCCAGGGTTTCTCCCATGAGATTTTAATTTTATTAATTGGCGTGCTTTCTGGTATTGAACCCTTGGTGTGAACCGGAATGGTCAACCATTGCAGCCCTTGAGAAGTCTTGATGCGATTGCGATTTCGCCATCCATTTTTGTCATATTGAACATCATCATAAAAAATAAAAAGATCAGATTTAAAAATTTGATCAAAATATCCCCGCCATGGGATATAGGAGGGTTGAAGGATGACGACTTTCATTTGGCTAATTTTGTTGTTGTTTCCCCGATTACATACGCCGGGTGATTCATTGAACGATTAAAAATCCTGGCGAGATATTCACCGAAAATCCCCAGGGTAAAGAGTTGAACGCCGCTGAAAATGCTGACAATTGAGGCGAGGAAGGGGAAGCCTGGAATGCTTCCTTCCTGAAAGGTCCTGGCAATGACATAAACAAGCACACCCGCGCCAAAGAGGGTAAAGAAAAATCCGATGGCACTGGCAATCCTGAGCGGCAAGGTACTGAATCCTGTTAAAACCAGCATGGCTATTTGAAATAATTTAAGAAAGGTGTAATTCGATCGTCCGATATTCCGTTTTTCTTCAACTACCTCTACCGTTCCAAAATTATTAGTGCCCCAGGTTAACAATGCGTCAATGATAATGTTCGGGCTGTCAAAACTCATAAAGGCTCTGCGTACATCAGTCCTGATCGCTCTGAATGCGCTGATGGATTTAATGCTCTTAATCCCCAATACTTTTGACAGGACAGATTTGGTAAACCAGGAGAAGAAATTCCGCCAGCGTTCATGCACCAGCTTGGCTGGAATCCCGTAAACAACATCAAAGCCTTCTTCGATTTTATTAACCAGCTTGGATATTTCTTCCGGGGGATGCTGTAGGTCATCGTCCATGGTAATGACGATTTCATTTTTAGCGGACCTGATCCCGCATAAAAGCGCGTTATGCTGGCCGTAATTGCGCATTAAATTGATCCCGATAATATGGCGGTTCTTTTTGGATAATTCGGAAATTACCTGCCAGCTGCTATCATGGCTGCCGTCATTAATTAGTAAAACCTCAAATTTTTCCGAGATTTTCGCTATTGCGGGGATTAATCTGTCAATTAAGGTCGGCAGAATTAATTCACTATTGTATACAGGTATGACAACCGAGATGCTTTTTTTCATAATTTATTAAAGGCAATTGTATCGCTTTAAATATTCCTGAATCTTCGTTTTAGATTGAAATTGCTTGTCATTTTCAATTCTGTGAAATATATAACACATCCCCTGCAGATTGTTCCCTTCTGAATCAGCAAATTCGGCGGCAATAAAGTCCACCCTATCCCACATTCCCTGCTTCAAATACCCTTCCAGAAAAGGCAGCCATTCTGATGCAGAACGCGGATGAAAGCCGAGAGTGATTGCTTCTTCCCCCAAGTTTGTTATCAATTCATAGTCTTTGTTTTGACGGGCAAGATCGGCTTTTTCGAAAAAATAACACCAGTTTTTATCTGGTTCGCTGCCGAATAAAAAGGCAGGAGGTGTTTTTTGGGTATCCGCCTGGATTAATGACCAAATTTGTCAGCCGCAGTTCATCGGTTTGAAGCAGCGTGAGATTTGGATTTGTGATTGAGTTGGAAAAAGTACGATCCATAATTTGCAGGCAGGCGGGCGGATCATTTTTAAAGGCGATTATCCTTGATGTATTTCCCGAAAAGGAAAATGATCGGTACTTTTGGTCAATGGGGATGTTTTTCTCCAATTGCTTCAATCCTAATCCCAGACGTACATCCGTGAAATACAGGAAATATTCCAAATTTTTGGACTTCTGGTCAGAGTACATCATATTGATCGGAGAAGCTAAAGAATTATCGCTGTAATAATTCAATCCGGTTTCAGATGTGATCAGGGTTGTATTTTCCTGTAAATTGGGGATACGCCAGCTCAATTGCCAAAGCATCGCTTGAAGGTTTTCCCAATCACGCTTATATGACATGCCATTTATAAAATGGCTACCCACCGCCAGAGAAATCAATACTGCAAAAAAGCATATTTTGGATTTTCCTGAATTTCTGAAAAATCATTAACAGAGCGCCGGCCAAGATTGCGACCGCTGGAATAAACGCAAGCGTCATTCGATCCCAGGCAAACTTGATTTCAAGAGGCAGCCCCAATACCCATACAATTGAACCTGCCAAAAGGAAAAGGATAATCCCGGCAAGGGGAATTAAATACCTGATATTTTGATAACTGATTCCAGTTGAATTTTCTTTAGCAAAATTTGAGGCGAAAAAATAGGAAATTACCAGTGAAAAAAATGTCAGTATCCAAAAAAACAGTGTGGCTGATTTTCCAAAATTGCTGACCTGTGGAATTGTGAAATGAATTACTCCAGGCTCCGAATGTGACCGTAATGAAATCTTTTGGAATACGGCTTATTAAAGCTGTAAGAGATTGGTTCGGGCTTTGCATCAAGTCTTCAAAAAATCCTGGCTGATAGGTGGGAAATTTAAAGATCAACACACGCCAAATTAGGAAGGAAATAAAAATGATCAAATATGGCAGCCAGAGTAAAAATGCTTTTTTCAGGGAATTTTTTTATCTGATCCATTTTTATCAAGAATCATCCAGAGTAAAAATGGCCGAATGAGTTCAAGGGTAGCGAAGTTCTCTATTGAAAACATTTGCAGAGATCCCAATACCGATAAACCATAAGTAAAGAAATTAATTTTTCCAGCTTTTGCTGCCTTGATCATCAACCAAATTGAAAACAAGAATATATTGAGAACACTAAAATGATGGCAATAAATTAAAGCAATTGGCTGCTGCAAAAAACCCGGGTAAACAGCAAAAATAGAAGCAGCAAAAAAAGCAAAATCAGGCTTATTCGGCCAGATTTCTTTCAGGATTTTATAAAACAGAACCACACTTAAGAATCGGAGGATTAGAGCAAATAAATGATAGCCTAATGGATTAAATTTGAATATCGCAGTCGTTAAGAATAAAAATCCAGGCAGAAAAAGGGCGGTCGGAGGCAACGTATTCAGGAAACCCTGCCGGACCAAAAGAATGAAGTTGAAAAAGATAAGGCAGATCATCCCAATAAAAACCTAAAAATGGGATCAGAATTCCATAACAAAGGAAACATAAAAGAAAAAACCATAAGTACTTAAATGAATTTCCTTGATGGTCTAATTGTTGAATTTTTGAAAAAAAGTTCTTCATAATTTATTGGCAATTCAGGCTATTGAATATCTGAGAAACAACCAATTGCTTGTCGCCATCTCATCGGGTGTATTGCTGGCTATTCTCTCCCATAATGTACAAAGCGAGGGTGCCAAATCGTTTGAATCTTGTATAACCAGACTTGATATTTCGGCTGCTTCCTGCCATTTTGATAAATGGGATAAACCCTCAATAAAAGGAAACCATTCCCTTCCATCGCGAGGCTGGTATTTCTTTATTGATACTTCCCCATACAAATTAATTATTGCCTCCCAATCCTGAAACTGGCTGGCCAGGTCGGCTTTTTCAAAATAATAGCACCATTCCCTTTTCGGTTCAGCACCGATGATAGCGGTTGCTTTGGGTTCATACTCGTTTTGATCAGAAATATTGATTAATTCCAGCCTGGATAGGAACAAGGCTTGCTTTATTATTGGGTTTAATCCCAGGATTATCCTGATCTATGATTGGATCAAGAATCTTCAGGCAGCCCGGAGGGCGAAAATCAATCACCAGGGCTTGGGAGGTATTTCCGTGAAACGCGGAATAATATCTTTTTCCTGTAATTGGAATGTCCTCCCTTAATTCCGGGAGGATTGATGTATTTATCCTTTCCGGGAGAAAAAATAAAAAGTATGGAATTTTAGATGCCACTGTTTTATCCGAAAGCGCAAAATTGATGCCGCTGCTGAGCTGGTCGCTGTTTTCATAATTAAAATTCAGCATGTCAGAAAAGAGAACCGTATCTTCTTTGAGAGAAGGTATCCTCCAAATCAATTCCCAATACAGCAGGTTTTGATTATTCCAATCCTGGCGAAATGAATTGCCTGCCAAGAATTGAGTGCCCGCACCCAGGGAGACCAATGCAGAGACCATTAAGATAAAACCAAGTTTTTTTCTAAAAAGCAATGACAATAAATGAAGGATAAAGATACAACTGCCGATGATAAACGGCAGGGTCCAGCGCGTGTAAAAATATTTCTCGGTGACTGGCAAGCCGGCTAACCAAAAAGGGACTCCAGCAAAGATAAGAGCCATCAAGCCGAAAATAAATATCTCGGTTTTACTTGAATATTCGTCACTCTCTTTATTGAAAGTCTTATTAATTTTTAGGAAAAAGGCAATGCCAATAAATAAGAGAATCATCAAACCGTAATGTGCAAAAACAATTCTCTGCCCCTGCTGGGATATCAGATGCGCAGGATAAAAAGCATCAAGCCATACCTTCACCGACGTGTACCAAAGGTCTTTTATTATAGTAATAGATTGATTAATAAGTGTTGGCAAAAAAGAAGTGCGCAAATTTTCTAAAAGAACAAAAGTGTAGGTAGTCTCGCTGTCTTCCACAGCCAAACGCCAAATAATGGCTGACATATATAAGGCCAAATATGGTAATGAAGCAAGAGAAAATTTATAAAATTTTAATTTATGGTCGCTTTTATTGAGATAGACCCAAATTAGAAAATATCTGGCTAATTCAAGAATAAAAAAATATTCGCTGGTTAATAAAGATATTGCAGAAAAGGCCAGGGAAATGACTAAATATGAATATTTGTAATTTGTATTGGCTGTATTTTTGACCGAAAAATACAGGGAGAGAACAAAGAGGGAAAAAATAAAGAACGCGACGCCAAATATCATTGAAGAATATTGGGCTTGAAAGCCCGGATAAACTACTGCGCATAATCCAACAGCGATCGCAAGCCTATTTTTTTCAGGCCAGACCATCTTGATGAGCCAATATAAGCTCATGGCATGCAGCCATCTGGTGAAAATGCTGAAAGCCGACCATAAGAATGAATTTGAACCAAATATGGCCAGAAAAGGCTGATAGACGAATTTTAAGTAAGGGCGGTTGCCTTCAAAAAATAATCCAACATCATTCATCTTCTGATGAAACCAGAGGATTGATAATTCATCATGAAAGAAGCGCAGCCAGGGGGACAACAAGCCATAACAGATAAGACTTAAAATAAAAACCAAGATGGGATAAGAATATTTTGAATTGCAGAAAGTTCTAAAACTTTTCATTATCAAGTACCACACTCACACCTGGTTTATTTCGCGCAATTGGTAACCAAAAAATCCTGAATTACAGAAGCACCTGGCATCGATTCATCTTTACTGCGCTGAGTTATCTTCTCCCATAATTTACACACCATCGGCTTATAAAGCGCGGAAACTTGAATTGTCTGGTCGGAATATAATTTTGCTTTTTCCCAGTCACCAATCATGGCATATCCCTCAATAAAGGGAAGGCGTTCTGAGGCATCATTAGGGTAATCATCCAAACCGAAAGCAATGTCCCCAAGCCTGGCGGCTTCTTTCCAGTCCTGGTTTTGAACTGCCAAACTCGCTTTTTGGTAATAAAAACACCAAGTGGCATCCGAATCAGCCGTGATAAAGAATACCGGATTTTGATTTTCCTGACTGCTGATTAAATCCAGCCTGGAAACGGAAGCATAGGGTCTGAGGTCCTTCGGGATCAGCGGATTGAGAACATCGAGGTCAGGATCTGCTAAATGGACACAGCCTGGCGGATGATGATAAAAAAGAATTAATTGGTTTGAGGAACCCGAAAACGTGAAGATGCGGTAATTCTGCTGAATTGTTGTTCCCGGCTCCAATGAGGGAAGGCTTTTACCCAACCTGGCTTTGGTGTAATTGATCATGTAAGGCAATTGCGACGTATTACTTCTCTTTTGAATATAACCAATTGAAGGCTGCTGTCAGGGAATTATCGCTGTAGTACGCTAAAGGCAGTTCATCGGTAACCAGGAGGGTATTTTTCTCAAGCGAAGGGATTCGCCAGGAGAGTTGCTGGAAAAATTGTTTGAGATAATCCCATTCATTTCGAAAATTGTTTGCCTGATAAACCTGATAGGAAACACTCAGGCTGAAAATTAAACTGAACAGGACTGAAAAAATCGCAGGCTTTTTTTGGAACAAGCGGATAACCAAAAGGAGCAGGGCGCTTGAACCCAAAATGAAAGGTAAAAAAAACCTGTCATAAGGAAAATGAACTTCCGGCCTCAAGTTTGCAGCCCAAAAAGGAATGCCGGCAAAAAAAAGCGTGAAAATACTGCCAATTAATATCTCAAGATTCCATCCCTTATTCTCATCTTTATTATTCAGGCTTTGTGCGTTCGACTTGGAGATTAAATAAAACGAAATCAGAAAAGTAATAATCGTTATTACCAAATAAATCCTGGTAAATAAGGAAGTGAAATTTAACTCAAAAAGCGGCTGGATGATTTGCCCCCAGGCTGCTGCTGTTGAAGTATAAAAATTCAAGAATTGAATTTGAAATAAATTGAGAATTGTGAAAAAGGGATTGGCTGAGAGGTTATCCATTTGCTGGACTTCATACAGAACGGACGAGGCAAAAAAGATGCGATAAACCAGGAAAAGGAGCACAGCAAAAAGATATGGCGCCCATCTAAAAATTGATATCTTTAATTTTTCACTGAGTGGTTTGCCCGGATATTTTTTGGAGATAATCTTATACAGTATCAGGGGACGCAGCACTTCAAGGCCAGCGAGATATTCCGTCGCCAGGAGACACACCAATGTCACCAAGATGGGCAGCATATGCCTGCTCCAATGGCAATTCTCTTTTTCTGCAAGATCAACGAATAATGACAGTGAGAAGAAATACAGGGCAAAAATGAGAAAAGCATGGGAATAGATTACCGAAATCCATTGCTGGGTAAAACCGGGAAAAACAGAAAATAACAGGATCAGATATTTATTCAGCTTCAGATGATCAGGAAAGACTCGTTTCAAGAATCCAAACACACTGAGGGAGAAAATCCATCGGCAGAAAATCGCAAAAATCTGCCAGAGCAGCGGCGATTCGCCCAAAACGGCCATTGGAACAGCATAGAATACCCCTAAAATGGGGCGATCCATCGCAATTGCTTTAATAACGCCTGCTAATCCCGCCGAATGCTTGAACCACATGTATGGAAAATCATCCCAATAAAAACCCAAAAAAGGAATAAATAATCCGTAAGCGAGGAAACAAACCAACAGCAGAAGCAGCGGAAAACGGTCTTTTTTAAAGAAGTTTGTAAACATGGGACCGATATTTATTTGAAATTCATTCTTCTGAAGCCAATTTCTTCAGATACTCACCATACTGGTTTTTATCCAATTCTTCCCCAAGATGCATTAGCTGCTGTTTATCAATGAAACCCATTCGATAGGCAATTTCTTCAGGGCATGAAACCATTAATCCCTGCCGTTCTTCCACTGTCTGGACAAAAACTGAAGCCTGCAGCAAAGACTCATGTGTGCCGGCATCCAACCAGGCAATCCCGCGGCCGAGAATTTTCACCTTTAAGGATCCCTCGTCAAGATAAATACGATTCAAATCGGTAATTTCCAATTCCCCGCGTTTCGAAGGCTTTAATGTCTTCGCAAAATCTACGACACGGTTGTCATAAAAATAAATACCCGGCACAGCCAGGTTGGATTTTGGATTGGCTGGTTTTTCTTCTATCGTCAGCGCTTTTTCATTTTTATCGACTTCCACAATGCCAAACTCATGCGGATTTCTGACAGGATAGGCGAAAACCAATGCCCCATCAACCAATGCGGCAGCATTTTGCAGCATTTCAATCAAACCACGCCCGTAAAAGATATTATCTCCCAGGGTCATCGCTACTGTTGAATCGCCAATAAAATCCCGACCAACAATAAAAGCATCAGCCAACCCTCGGGGCTCTGGCTGAATCGCATATTCAAATTTCAATCCCCATTTTTTCCCATCCCCCAAAACCGACTGGAAGGAGGCAATGTGTTCAGGCGCAGCTATAATGAGTATTTCTCGAATTCCTGCGAACATCAGCATTGATAAGGGATAGTAGATCATCGGTTTATCGTAAACCGGGAGCAGCTGCTTGCTGACCCCCAATGTCACCGGGAATAATCTGGATCCTTTTCCACCCGCTAAAATAATCCCTTTCATGCTTTATCCTCATCACGTTTTTGATAATTTGTCTTGATCCATTCGTCATAGCCTGGTTTTTCAAGAACTGACCTGACCCAATGCTGATTCTCCAAGTACCATTGAACGGTTGCCCTTAAGCCCTCTTCAAAAGTAACTTGAGGCTGCCAATCGAGGTACTTATTAATTTTCTCGATATTCATGGCATATCGGCGATCATGTCCCGGCCGGTCTTTAACAAATTGGATTAAATTCGCATGCGGTTTATATTGCGAGTCTGGCAATAACTCATCCAGAATTTCGCAAATCTTATGGACCACTTCAAGATTTTTGGGTTGGTTGTTGCCGCCGATATTGTATGTTTGGCCTGGCTTGCCTTCTTCCAGTACCTTTAATAATGCAGCACAATGATCAGAAACATAGAGCCAGTCCCTGATTTGTCCCCCGTCCCCATATACAGGTAAGGGCTTGCCTGAAACAGCATTTAAGATGATCAGCGGAATTAATTTTTCCGGAAATTGATACGGTCCGTAATTGTTGGAGCAATTGGTGACCAGCGCTGGAAAATTAAAAGTGTGAAAGTATGAACGAACCAGATGATCGCTGGCAGCTTTTGATGCTGCGTAAGGGGAGTTGGGCGAATAAGGGGTAGTTTCGGAGAAAGGTTGATCACCCGGTCCCAAACTGCCAAATACTTCATCAGTGGATATATGCAGGAACCGGAATGCCTCCTTTTGAGGAGCTTCCAGATTTTGCCAGTATTCCAAACCTGCCCTGAGTAAATTTGCTGTTCCCACTACATTGGTTTGGATAAAAGCCATTGGATTTTCAATCGATCGATCCACATGCGATTCGGCCGCGAAGTGGATGACAGCATCGAAATAATTTTGGTGAAAAATCTCAGTTAAGGCTTGAACATCGCAAATGTTGGCGTGAAAAAAATGATAGTTGGGCTTGTCTTTAAGCTCATCCAAATTTTCAAGGTTTCCGGCATAGGTAAGGGCATCATAATTGGATATTTGAATATCAGGCCGATTTAAATTTAAATAATGAATGAAATTCGATCCAATAAAACCTGCTCCGCCAGTGATTAAATAATGCGTCATTTACCCTTCTAATAACAGATTTTCATGAATTATAGCCTATGCATTACCAGCGACTTTTACCTTAAAATAATGTATAATTTATTAAATTTTGAATGAACTGTTTGGTGCAAGGTCATCAAATTTTGGCTTAAGGTTTTTGCATACGGACCTGCCGGAAATTATATGGCAGATGGAAAATTAGATATAAATATAAAAGAATTTACCAGGGATTTATGTGGATTAATTTGAATAGTACCAGCATGATGTCTGTGACAGCACCATAAAACAGAATTCCTGATTTATTATTTAATTTTTTAAAATGCAGAAACCGAAGCCAAGAAAGTTGGTTACGGTTTTTTTAATGGAAAAGACAATTACAGCATTGGAGACACAAAAAAGAAATCCTGACCGGATCAATGTGTTTCTGGATGGAGAATTCGCATTTGGGGTAAGCCGCTTTGTGGGAGCCTGGTTAACTGTTGGCCAAAATATTGATGAAATTAAAGTTGAATCGTTAATCAGCAGCGATGAAAAAGAAAAAGCACTTCAGTCTGCATTGCGGTTTATTGGATACAAACAACGGACTGAAAGTGAATTAATTAAGAAATTAAATCAACTTGAGTATTCCGCGGAAATTATTGAGTCAGTGATACTTGAATTGAAAGAAAAGCGCTATCTTGATGATGATGAATTTGCTTCTCAATGGATCGAGATCAGGGGAGAAACCAAACCTCGCGGAAAAAATCTGCTGAAAATGGAATTGAGAAAAAAAGGGATAGCGGGGGAAATCATTGAAGCTGCGATAGAAAAATGCCCCTGAAGAAATGGGTATGGCAGTTAGTCTTGGAAAGAAGTATCTGAAAAGATATTCATCAATCAATGATGCTGAATTCCGAAAAAAAATGACTGGAATTTTGTCACGGCGTGATTTTCCCTATTCGATCGTGAATGATTCGATCAATAAATTAATCAAAATTAGAAATGAAGAATCTGAGAATTAAGGAGTAAAGCATGGAATTGAAAATAGGAACAATTGCATTAATAGCTGGAGCGGTGCTAGTCTTATCTTATTTGTTAGGCCAGTACTTTGCCCAAAAGTTAAACAAAGCAGCCCGTGAAAAGCTGGATGAGCAGCTTCAGGAAATGAAAGAAAATGCCAAGCAAATTGAACTTGAAGCCAAAGATAACGCCATTAAGATAAAACAGGAGGCTGAAGCAGAGATCAGCCGCAGGAGAAGTGAACTATCCCGTGAGGATGATCGCCTGCAGAAACGCAGAGATGAGCTCGACAGCCGAATTGAGCGCCTGGAACAGCGTGAAATCGCATTGAATAAGCGCCAAAGCGCGGTTGACAAAAGATTCAACGAAATCGAAGAACTCTATACACAGCAAATGGGAAAGCTCCAGGAAATTTCCCATATGACTGCAGACGAAGCCAAAGCCATTTTGCTGGCGGATGTCGAGAAAGAGGCTCATGGAGATATGGCGCGCATCATCCGACAGATTGAGGCAGAAGCAAAGCAGGAAGGCGACAAACGCGCGCGAGTATTGATAACTGAAGCCATCCAGCGAGTTGCTTCTGACCAGGTGGCGCAGGTGACTACATCGACTGTTTCACTGCCGAATGAAGAAATGAAAGGGCGAATTGTCGGCCGAAATGGACGCAATATTCGCGCCTTTGAGCAAGCTGCCGGTGTGGATGTTATTGTGGATGACACCCCGGAGGCTGTGACGATCAGCTGTTTTGATCCAACCAGGCGGGAAATTGCACGCCGTTCATTGGAACGATTAATCTCTGATGGGCGCATCCATCCAGCGCACATTGAAAAGGTGCTGGCTGAAGAAGAAAAAGAAGTCGAACGCGTCATTGAACAAGCTGGCGAGCAAGCTGCATTTGATGCAGGCGTTGCCGGAATTTCATCTGAAGTCATCAAAATGCTTGGAAGATTAAAATTCAGGACTTCATACGGCCAAAACCAGTTATCCCATGCCGTAGAATCATCCATGATCGCCGGTTCAATCGCGGCTGAAATTGGCGCCAATGTTGAAGTTGCCAAAGCCGCCGGGCTCTTACACGACATTGGCAAAGCGATGGACCATAACACTGAAGGCACCCATGCCGTTATCGGCGCAGAATTCTGCCGAAGGCATCGCGTGAATCCTGAAGTGATCAATGCGATTGAATCCCATCACCACGAGGCGGAACAGCAATCCGTAGAAGCGGTAATTGTAGAAGCCGCTGACGCAATCTCAGGCGCCAGGCCGGGCGCCCGCCGTGAGAACCTGGAACAATATGTGAAGCGCCTGCGCGCACTGGAAGAAATGGCGCATGCCTATAAAGGAGTCAGCCAGGCTTATGCAATTCAGGCCGGACGCGAAGTGAGAATTATCGTCAAGCCAGAACAAATTGATGACCTTGAATCTGCGCGAATGGCAAGGGAAATTGCCAAAAATATCGAAGAAACCATGCAGTACCCGGGGCAAATAAAAGTAACGGTGATCCGGGAGAGCCGCGCGGTTGAATTCGCTAAATAAATAGCAAGCGGAGTGAAATCACTCCGCTTTTTCTTTAAAAGAAAAGGATTATTCTCAATCTCTTCCTGCACGGTTGTTACAGGACCATGCCCGGGATAGAGGGTTGTTTCAGGATCAAGGGTGAGGATTTTTTCCTTGATGCTCTGCAACAAGTGGGCTTCATTGCTGATTTTTAGGTCGGTACGGCCGACACCGTGATAAAAGATCAGGTCTCCGCAAAATGCAGCCAAGGCGCCTTTGATTGAAAAGGTGACATGCCCGGGTGTATGACCGGGAGTATGCAGCACTTCAATCGGAATCTTTCCCATTTGCAGGATTTGTTTATCCTCCAAAATCAGATTGGGTTCACTGCCCACGCTGAAATCGAAGCCAAACTCTTTTGAACTGCCACCTTCCCGCCAAAGATCAAGATCAGCGGAATGCAAACCCACTATAAGATTATTTCCAAATTGCCCGATAAGCGATTTTACACCGCCGATATGATCAAAATGAGCATGAGTTATCAAAATATATTCCAGCATCCAGTTTTTTTCATGGATTTTTTCCGCAAGCTCCTTGCTGGCGGCTGAAGGGTCAATAACCGCAGCAATCTTTGAATCCTCGTCCGCAATCAAAAAGGTATTGTTTCCAATAGGGCCTAATACGAATGTTGAAATAGACAATGCCATTTAATATATCGCTCTCATTTAATTGGATAATATTCAAAGTTGAAAATTGCAGTAATTTGTATGCTAATTTTCAAACCTGCAATTAGATTATTCTCACTTCCCGTGGCAGGCTGGTCAGAATTTCGCAGCCTGAGTCGGTAACAAGGATGTTGTCTTCAATGCGGATGCCGCCACGCCCCGCTAAATAAATCCCGGGTTCGATTGTAAAAACCATGCCGGCTTTTAAAAGTTCATTATTTGTTGAGGAAATATAAGGGTCTTCATGCGCGATTAATCCGATACCATGCCCAGTTCTATGGGTGAAGGCTTCGCCATAACCCGCCCTTGTGATTACTTCCCGGGCAGCTTTATCCACATCGCACGCAGCAACACCAGCTTTGACAGCAGCAATGGCTGACTGGTTGGCATTCAGGACTATATCGGCGATTTTGCTTATCAGTGGATTTTCACCGCCTACCAAAAAACTGCGGGTAAGATCTGAAATGTATCCGCCAGATCGGGCACCCCAATCAATAATCAGGGCATCACCCGCTTGCAGCAACCTGTCTCCGGGTACAGAATGGGGATTGGCGCTGTTTGGACCTGAAGCAATTATTGGTTCAAAGGGCAGATCAGGATCAGACCCTTCAGCAAAAAGATGAATCACCAATTGGTTGGAAAGCCATTTTTCACTCACGCCTGGTTTGATTTGTGGAAGCAAATCCAACAGCGCTTTTTCCGCAATTGAGATTGCTTTGCGGATAGCCATTGATTCTTCTTTATTCTTCAGAATTTTCAATGATTTCAATATTTCTGCTGCAGAGACAAATCGGTTGTGGCCGACAGCTTGTTGAATCAATTCCATTTCCAAGAAGCGCATCGATTCTGGTGCAACGCCTATTGTTTTGTTGCCAAGGTCAAATTTAACCGCAGCATCAGAAAAAACAGTAAACCACTCCGATGTATCTTCTGGATATGGAAAGAGGCTTAATTCAATTAAAGAAGATTTAGCTTTTTCAAGTTCAAATTCCGGAAAGACAAAGCCTGGCATGCCTGCACTGGGGATTAACAAGACTGCCGGCCTTTCAGACAAGTGAAATTTCAACCCGGTAAAGTATTCAAGGTCAATTCCGGCATTCAAAGCCAATACATCCAACTTTTGATGAATCATGTGGGATTGCAGAAGGGTGAGTCTTTCAGATTTCATAAATTCTCCAATGCTGTTAAAGTACCTTCAAGCGCATGGCTTTGGCTGCGCTGACCATCGCTTTTAACGAAGGGATAACTTCTTCCCAAGTGCGGGTTTTTAAACCGCAATCAGGATTCACCCAAAGCTGCTCTGCCGGTATTACTTCCAACGCTTTTTTCAATAAACCAACTATCTCTTCAACTTCGGGAATATTCGGAGAGTGAATATCATAAATCCCGGGACCAATATCATTCGGGTAATGATAGCCGCCAAAAGCATTCAATAATTCCATATTTGAACGGCTGGCTTCGATGGAAATTACATCCGCATCCATTTCTCCGATAGCCTGAATGATATCGTTGAATTCGGCATAACACATATGGGTATGTATTTGGGTCTCATCCCTTACCCCGCTGGATGCAATCTTGAAACATTCGACAGCCCATGAAAGATAAGCATGCCATTTAGAGCGCTGAATTGGCAACCCCTCACGAAGCGCCGGCTCGTCGATCTGAATGATCTGGATGCCCGCTGATTCCAGATCGAGAACCTCTTCCCGGATCGCCAATGCAATTTCCCGGCAGGTTTCGGAGCGCGGCTGGTCATCGCGCACAAAAGACCATTGCAGGATGGTCACCGGACCAGTCAGCATCCCTTTCACTGGTTTGTCTGTCAGGGATTGAGAAAATTTTGCCCATTCAACGGTCATGGCTTGAGGTCGGGCAACTGCACCGAAAATAATTGGGGGGCGGACATAACGGGAACCAAAGGATTGGACCCACCCGTGGCTTGAAAAAGTAAATCCTTCCAATTTTTCAGCAAAATACTGGACCATATCATTCCGTTCAAATTCGCCGTGCACCAACACATCCAATCCAATTTCTTCCTGTAACCGAATCGCCTTTTCGATTTCAGCGCGGATGAAATTGGTATATTCGCCTGATCCTATTTCCCCTTTGGCAAACTTTGCCCTGAGATTTCGTACTTCCGCCGTTTGGGGAAAAGAACCGATGGTCGTGGTTGGGAAAACAGGAAGTGATAACCTTTGTTTCTTTTTCTTTCATTAAAGGGTAAGTGTCTTTCGATGGATTTTTCTCGAAAAATCTTTGAAGGGGACGCTTGCTTGGAAATAATTTTTTTGATAAATGATTTTCTTTCTGCCAGAATTGATTCATTCCTCATGAGAGCGTCTTTGAATTCAGTTGGATTATTTACGTAGTTAGCCAGCAGGTCCAGTTCCTGGAGCTTCTGTTTGGCAAAACTCATCCAGGAAGCAATTTCAGGATCGATATCCGTTTCCAACGCCAAATCCTGTGGAATATGCAGCAGAGAACAGGAAGGCGCGACCAGAATTTCCAGGGTTTTATGGTTTTCCTGGATTTCGCGGATCAATTCAACCCGATTGATGAGATCAGTCTTCCAGATGTTGCGTCCATCAATAATCCCCAGTGAAAGCGTCTGAAAATTGGATAATCCGCATAACAATGAATGCGGATCAGTAGTATTGGTCAAATCAATGTGCAGCCCTTCAAAGGAAGAATTAGTGAGCATCTCTTTATTCAGCGCAAGATCATCAAAATAGGCAGTCAGCAGAACCTTTGGCCGATTTTCAGGAGCTCCCAATTCGATAAATAATTTTTGATAGGCATTTTTCATTCCCTGATCAAATTCTGAAACCAGAAAAGGTTCATCAAGCTGTAACCAGGTTGCTCCCGCTTTTTGAAATTCCAAAAAAAGCTGCTTATATAGCGGCAATACCTCATCAATTTTATCGAGAGGATTGAAATCTGCGTCATTTGTTTTGCTTAATAATAGAAAGGAGACAGGTCCCAGGACAACCGGCCGGGTGAGAAATCCGCTGGATTTTGCCAGGTTAAATGCACCCAAAGGCTTTTTAGAATTTAGGTTGAATGTTGTCGAAACTGAAATTTCAGGAACGATATAGTGATAGTTGGTATTAAACCACTTGGTCATTTCCATGGCTGGAATGCTGACGCCATTATTCTGATATCCCCTCGCCATGGCAAAATAACGGTCATATTCGCTTTTTATTTCTGTATTGAAAAATCTGGCAGGGACTGCGCCAAGCATTACCGTTGTATCGAGAACGTGGTCATAAAGAGAAAAATCATTGCAGGGTATTTGATGAATTCCCTGGCTGTGTTGTAATTGCCAATTTCCGATCTGAATCGCCTCAGCAGTATTAAGAAGGCTTTGAAGATCAAGGCGGTTATTCCAGATATGCTTCAAGGGCAAATTTCAATTCGCGCTTGAGCCCAATCCGCGGATATCCCAAATTTGAGGTGAAAATCATATTTTCCTTAACTAATTATTGGCTGGACAAAAATGTTTTTTGCGACATCCAATCCGAGGATGACGGATTTACCTTTTATTTTTAGTTGAATGGTCTTATTAAAAGGCAAATCTTCAGTGATCAATGCTGTTGAACCTGGAAGCACACAATTAATTTCGAGATATTTCATCATTTCATTATCATTTTCAAGGAATTCATGAATACGCCTGATAACCACCTTGTCTCCCTTGTGAAAGGAGCTTAAAGGGCTTTGAGAATCAGTAAGCGACTCTGAGCCTGGCATCGGATTGCCGTGGGGGCAGTGGGTTGGATCTGCGAGAGTCTCCTGAAGGCTTTTTTCGACATCTCCCGAAATGGTATGCTCGATTTTATCCGCTTCCCCATGAAGTTCGGACCAGGGTAAGTTAAGAATTTTTGACAGCATCCACTCGGTGAGCATATGCCGCCGGATGATAGAACTGGCAGCTTTGAGGCCTGAACCGGTCAAGTGGATTTTCTTTTCGGCATCAAGGATGATCCATTTATCCCGTACCATTCGTTGAAGAGTTACTGTCACAGTGGGGGCAGAGACATTTAATAATTCAGCCAAACGAGCGCCATACACTTCTTCGCCATCGCGATGTAGGGTATAGATTATCCCCAGATAATCTTCAATTGTTGGCGTTGGTATTTTAGTAATTTGATCCGGCATTTTTAATATTCTATTTATAAAAACATACTTTTTTTATCAGAATACTCTAAAAAATTGTATCATCAGTAGCCATTTCAGGTTTTGAACGAGGGAGCTTCTGCACGGGTATAATTCCAACTTTGGAAATAACTAATGCAAATGAATACTGATCAAAAATTATACAATAGTCTGCTTGCCAGGCACTCAACCAGGCGATATCAGGCGAAACTTGTCGGCGACGATGAGTTATTGCAGGTAAGGCAACTATCCGCAACAATCGAGGCACTTGATAAAGATAACAAATTCGAGATTAAAGTCTATCAATATCAGCCTGAAACAACAAATGGCAAAGCTTTGGGCGTATACGGGCACATTATGAAACCCCCGTATTTTTTTGCTCCAATTATCACTGGTACAAATAATGCCCTTGTTGACCTGGGTTACAGAACACAACAAATGGTCATGAATTTATGGAACGAGGGCTTCGGCTCCTGTTATGTCGGATGCGCACACCGGCAAAATCATGTGCGGCAATTAATGGGAATTTCTGACCAATCCAGGATCATTTCTTTCGTAATTTTTGGGCGGCCTGATAAAAACAAATCTTTACGGCTTTATCAGAGAATTTCAAAGTTGTTCACCAGGTCCAAAGATAGGATGGCCTATGAGAAATTATTTCTGGGAAACCAATCTACCGAAAAATTATTGAGAGATCCCGTAATGAAAAAAATCCTTGACGCCGGCCGATTTGCCCCTTCCGCGACCAATGCGCAACCCTGGCGATTTGATACACTTGATGGACACTTTATCATTTATGCCCATCATAAAAAAATTGCCAACCTTTATGACCTTGAACAAGGGTATGCGCAGCATGATACAGGTATCTGCATGGCAAATATGAGCCTGGCCGCAAAAGCGCTTGGAGCCAAGATCCAATGGCAATGGGCATCCAAAGATATGATTAACAAATGCCCAAAGGGACAGATCTGCCAATCGCATTTTTTTCTCTGGATGGTCTAAGGAGATTCTAATGATTAATATTAAAACCAGACAGGAAATTTCCGGCCTTAGGGCTGCTGCCAGGATAGTTGCCGAGACATTTAAAGAAATTGAAAATCTCATGCATCCCGGGACAGTCTTGTTGGATGTTGATCGGGTGGCAGAGAAATTCATCCTCAAACAGGGAGGCGAGACTTTATATAAAGGAATCCGCCAGCGCCCGCATCAGAGGCCTTTTCCCGGCGCCATCTGCACTTCGCTGAATAATCAAATTTGCCATGGCATTCCAGATGAAAGGATTTTAAAAAGCGGGGATATCGTCGGGATTGATATCGGTCTGCGTTATAAGGGGTGGTGCGGCGATGCGTGCGTTACCTATATGGTGGGAAAAACAACACCAGAGGTGAAGCGCTTGGTTGAGGCAGCCCGTGTCTGCCTGAAGAAAGGCATTGCCGCCAGCCTGGCCGGAGCGCATATCGGCGCGATTGGCGCAGCCATTCAAAAGCATGCCGAAAGCCAGGGTTATTCAGTTGTAAGGGAGTACGGTGGGCACGGCATTGGCAGAGAATTATGGGAGGAACCCTTTGTTCCCCATATCGGCCCGGCTGACAGGGGTGCGCTGATGCGGGAAGGATTGGTTTTGAATATTGAACCGATGATCAATATCGGCAACCCGGATACGCGATTAATGCCGGATGAATGGTCGGTTGAAACAGCCGATGGCTCTTTATCAGCTCAATTTGAACACACAGTTCTGATCACGGATCACGGACCGGAAATCCTCACGGTTATCTGATGCGTTCATCGTTTTTAATAATTGGATCAAGAGTACCTTTAAGTCAAAGCAAGTCTTTAATAAATTAACTGCCTGGGTATTGAGATTTTATTAATTAGGAAATATTGAAATAATTATAGATTGTGGTCGATATTTGGGCTGATAGAAAATTCGCAATATCAAAGATGAGCTGGGTTGGTTGATACATGGCAACCACGACCACGTAATTGCCGCCCGGTGTGAAAACGATCCCCGCGTCAATGATTGAATGAATGACGCCATCTGTCTCAACGATCCAGCCATGCTTGTGGGCAATCTTTGTTCCATCCGGAAGGCCTGCCTGCAGCAGAACGGCGATCTTGTTTTGGGTCAGATAGGTTATCATTGCCTGGCATTCTGCCTGAGAGACATCCCCCTCAAATACAGCAGCAAAAGTACCTCCGCCGGTTTGGGCACATTGATATATGTCATCCAGCAGCATTCCCATTTCGGATGTTGTTGTCTGGTTATAAATATCCGGGTCTGTAAAGTAGTCCTGGCGCTGATTGGCGGGCGTGAGGTATCTCTGCAGCAGGGGCGCGCCCAAATAGAAATGGCCGGCAAGAAAAGTATTCTTCAATCCTATTTCCTGCATATCCTGCGTAATGAAAATTGGCCCAATATTTGGATCGAGGTAAGTTTCCATCAATTGGTCTGCCGGAGGATTCTCAGATTTTTCAATCATTTGAGCCATCAGGTCTGCTGCAGCTTGGGGTGTGGGTTCATTTAATCGTTTAAAAGTTGATACCATGATGGGTATTTTGATTGTGCTGGCAGCTGTAAAGGCAATCCCGGGATCATAATCAATTCCTTGTTCATAAGCAAAATTGATTTCACTGCGATTGTCGAGGTCCAGAACAAAGACTTCGGTCAGACCATCAAAATTCGACCTGTCAAGAATCTGTTTAATTAGATATTTCCAGGTTCTCGAGGGAAGGGCGGGGAGGCTGCACTTCGCCAATGATTAAATTCGCTGAACGGTTAAAGGGCGATTGCAGCGCCTGTTCAACTATTGCCAAAGACTTGTCAACATTGAGAACAACACCGGGTTTGCCAATTTGAAAATTGATGGTGCCAGGAATTGGCTGAGAAGACTCGGGAACCTGATCATATCTTGAAGCGATTTCATCCATTAGAAAAATCCGAATCCGGTTTTCATCCACTGTCGCGCTTAATGGCGTATCATGCGCTGCAGAAGGACGATTCCAGAGGTAATCCCAAAAAGAAGACCAAAAAGGAAGCCGCACCCGCTGCTGATCCGCGGCGGCAATCATTGCTTCAACATTCAAGTCAAATCCCAATTGAGAAGGTTTCACCTGAATCAATTGGTCCTTATATACCAATTCGATTGGATTATTGTATGCCTGGGTGACTCTGTCAGCAGCCTGCTGCTGGCTTAATCCACCAACAGCGATGCCGCCAATCAAAGTACCTGGCGGAAATCCCGCTCGAATACGGCTGAATTGGATAAGCTGCAGGACTAAAAGTATGGCTGCGATGACCACCATACCGATGGCAATCCAGCGAAACAAACTAATTCGGCTGATTTTCAATCAGAAAGCTCCTATGATTTGAACTCAAAGATTTTACCAGAATCGGAAAGCGCTTTATCTCTGTGAAAAAAGGGGATACGTTATACTTATTTTATGCTTGTCAGCCGGGATGATTTACTCAACAAAATTAGCAGAATATTTCCATTTAACCTGTCAAATAATGAAACCCTCAAGACGCTGGTTGAAAAATCCGAGGTGGTTTTTTTTGACGCGGGCAAACTTGTTTATATGGAAGGCGCATCAGCCGAAAATTTTTACATAATCTATGAAGGATTAATTGAAATATATGTTGAAGAACGCCAATCAATAAGAAAACTGAACACCCTGAATGATGGCGATTATTTTGGGGAGGATGCATTAAGACAAAATAATAGTATCCGCACATCTTCTGCAAGGGTAATGAAAGATGCATTGCTCATAAAAATCCCCAAAATATTGCTCGAAAAAATTATCAGGGATGATCCGAGTCTAGAAAGTGCTTTTTCAATAATCTCTAATACTTATTTGCGCTTATTTGAAAAGAAATTTAAGAATCTCTCAGGTGAATCCATCTATTTCATCGGGAATCCCCATTATCTTGCCTTTTTTTCAAAGATTGTATTTTCATTATTTATTTTTCTCATTCCTGTATTTGCCATTTTTTTCCTGGCTTCAAATAATATTCTTTCCGGCTCGCTTCTGCTTGGGGCAGGAATGCTCATAGCGCTGCTATTATTGCTCCGGATTATTTGGCATTTATATGAATGGCGCAACAATTATTATGTTATGACTGGCAAAAGAGTGATCAACCTAAAAAGGAATCTGGCAAATTTTGAAAGCAAATTTGACATTCCGTTAGCGGCCATTAATAATCTCGAAGTATCAAAAAATATCCTTGGCCGGCAGATGAATTTCGGTGATTTAATCATCCGGACCTTTACAGGCGAGACAATACTGAAGAATGTTCCATTCACACCGGTGGTACAGGCATTTCTGGAACTGCTTGTTGCAAAAGAGAATATTTCAAAAAGACAGGACCAGCGAAAAAGCTTTGAAAGGATTATCGGCACTTCTTTATCATCAGGCAGACAGACCGCAGATTTTGTTGAACAACAGGCGCAAGTCTTGGAGAATCCCGTAGATGAAGATGACAGTTTTTCCAAAACGGTTTATCTAACCCATTGGATTATTTTGTTAAGAAAAGTCCTTTTTCCCTCATTGCTCATTCTGAGTATCGTTTTGCTTCTGACCTTTTTTTCCGCCAATAATATTCAATTAATGGATAGTATTACGGGAATTAGTTTGACGGGAATTCTTCTTTTCGGTGCGTTCTTCTGGTGGCTTTTTCAATTCTTTGACTGGCGCAATGACCAATATCACATCACTGCTGACCAGATAATTGATATTTACAGAAGACCATTTGGAACTGAAAATCGGAGAACAGCTTCAATTTTGAATATCCAATCAGTGCGGTTTGAAAGGAAGGGCATTCTTGGATTGCTGCTCAATTTTGGCACAGTCTATATTCGAGTGGGCGATGAAGAATTCACCTTTGATAATGTTCCTGATCCAGCCGGGATTCAGGAGCAGTTATTTGGCTTTCTTGAAAAGTCAATTGCCCACGTGAAGAAATCTGAAATTACAGAACAGCAGAAGAACCTGGTTGAATGGATGGATGCTTATCATCAAGTCCGGGAAAAAAAATCCGGGGAATCGTGACCTAATAATTAATATTTATTAGAGTAAAATAACAAATATTAAATTTCCATTTTGGAGAATGGTTATCCAATGGCTTTAAGAAATGTAATCAAATTGCCAAATCAGGCATTAAGAAGAAAAGCGCATAAAGTTACTGATTATGGCAAAGATTTTCAAATTCTGGTTGAAGATATGATTGAAACCATGCGGAATGAACCGGGGGTGGGGCTTGCCGCACCTCAGGTAAATGTGTCTCAAAGAATTATCGTCGTTGAATATCCCGAAGATGACACAACCGAGGAAGCAACTCCAAAATTATTTGTAGTTGCAAATCCCGAATTCAAGAAAATGTCTGAAGATTTGGTAAAAGGAGTCGAAGGATGCCTTTCGGTGCCCAATCTGCTCGGCCTGGTGGAAAGATCAACAGAAGTGAAAATATCCGGCTTTGACAGGCATGGAAAAAAACAAACGATCAAAGCCAAGGGCTGGCTTGCACGAATTTTTCAGCATGAAGTTGACCATATCAATGGTATTCTATTTGTTGATCGCGCTCTTGAGCTTTATCAACCTGAGGAAGTCCAAGCGGCCGAAAAGGTCTAACCGCCCGGACGGGCTATGCAGATACAATCTCTCTCATTGACCAATTTCCGGCCATTTAAACGGCTGGAAGTCGAGTTCGATGAAAAACTGACCCTGTTATTTGGCAGAAACGCCCAGGGGAAAACCAGCATTCTGGAAGCAGTCCATTTTCTGTCAATTCTTACTTCGCCAATCGCTGGCTATGACCGGGAAATGATCAATTTGCTCTGCCTGAGCGATGACCAACCCGTCAGCCGGATAACGGCAGCAATCAATAAGAATGGCAAAATTCATCGAATCGAAGTCCGCCTGATCCTTGATCCAATCCAAAATGGAAATAACCGGATGCGGAAAGAGGTTTTGATTGACGGGGTTAAGCGGCGCCTGTTTGATGTGGTTGGTTTTTTTAATTCTGTCATTTTCCTGCCGCAGATGACCCGGATTATTGAAGATGGCCCCGAAGACCGCCGCAGGTATTTGGATCAGACCATATCCCAGGCGTTTCCGGGTTATATGAAAGCCTTGAGCAGCTACCAGCAAGGGATCATTAAAAGAAATGCGCTGCTGAAACAACTTTCAGAAAAAGGCGGAGATGAAAACCAGCTATTATATTGGGATCAATTGCTGTCCGAAAACGGGGCGATCCTCATCCAGGCACGCAATAAATCAGTCAGGGAACTTGGCCGACTTGCCGCTCAAAAACATACTGCATTAACCGATCAAAGCGAGATTCTCAAGATTATTTATCAACCCTCCTTCAATCCCTGGAATGGCGAATTGCCGCAATTATTCATAAATGATTTGGACCGTGAAGAACCAATCCTAAGCACTGATGAAATATCATCCAAATTCCTGAATCGTTTGACAGAAATCAGGAAAGAAGAGATCCGCCGCGGCGTTACAACCATCGGTCCGCACAGGGATGACCTGCTCTTTTTGGCCAATGATTTGGATCTCGGCGTGTACGGTTCGCGCGGGCAAATCCGGACGGCTGTCATGGCCCTGAAATTTGCCGAGATGGACTGGTTGAAGGAAAAATCAGGCGATATTCCTGTATTGCTGTTAGATGAGACTTTGGCCGAACTGGATATCAACAGGCGGGGCGATCTGCTCAAGTTGCTTGAGGATGGCAGCCAGGCAATCATAACCACTGCTGATCTCGAACTATTTGATCAGGGTTTTATCGATCGCTGCGCGAAGATGAGGATTGAGAAGGGCAGGATTAACTAATTGGCTTTTTGGAAGGCAAGCCAGCCCTGCGCGGATAAGTTCTCGGCGTAGCCGCTGTTTTTGCCATAATGATCAGCGTTCGATTCCCAAAATCATTTGGTAATTGAAATTTCTTGTCTCGACGATTTCCCCGCCTAGAATTCTTAACGCCCTGCCTGCTTTCCGGATCTCATCATCAGTATTGGCGCCTTTCATTGCAAGTGCCTTGCCGCCAATTTTCACGAAAGGCAGCATATATTCCGCCAGAATGGACAGATCTGCAACAGCACGGGCAATTGCCCAATCAAATTTACTCCGATAGGCAGGATCTTTACCAAGGTCTTCTGCACGGGCGGCAACAACGGTTGTATCTAAAAGTGATAATTTCCTTGTAACAGCTTGACAGAATTCAGCCTTTTTCTGCGAGGATTCAACAAGGGTCAGGGATATTTCAGGCCGCATAATCTTCAATGGAATCCCTGGAAAACCCGCGCCGGTACCGATATCTATCAATGAAAAGGCTGCTTCAGGTTGGATCGCATTCAAGGCAGTTAAGGAATCCAAAAAATGTTTTACATGAATTTCCTCTGGATCAGTGATGGAAGTAAGATTGAATTTCTCATTCCACTCAAGTAAAAGGCTTTCATATGCCCGAAATGCAGTTAACTGTAAAGGGGATATTTCGATTCCCAGAGATTGAGCAACCAGGTCTTTAAATATTTCCATGGGGGGCATTATATAAGGTTTTTTATCCACAAATACATAAGAAACGGATTTAAGGGAGAAATAAAATTTTCCGACCCATTTGCTATAATGGTCAAAATTCTTTTCCAAGGGAAAGGTAATGAATAATAATTTCAAAGCAATTATCTTTGACATGGGAGGCGTATTACTGCGCTCAATGGATCCCAAACCACGCGAGGCGCTTGCCAATCGGTTTGGTACAACCAGAAAGGAACTTGAGAAGTTCGTTTTTCATGGACCCACTTCGCTCCAATCCGAGGTTGGCCAGGTCACGGATATCTTTCATTGGCAGACCGTCCTGGTGCACTATGAACAAAAAGAAGAAGACCTTGAAAAGATTTATTCAGAATATTTTTCAGGCGATAGCATTGACCAGGAACTTTTAGATTTTGCGGAATCCTTAAAACCGAAGTACAAGATCGGGCTTCTGAGCAATGCCTGGGTGGATGCCAGAAACAGGCTGGGAGCCATGTATCATTTTATTGATGTTTTTGATGTCTCGATTTTTTCTGCTGAAGTCGGGATGCGCAAGCCCGAAGCGGGCATTTATCTGCTGATGCTGGATAAATTACAAGTCAAACCTGAGGAGAGCATTTTTATAGACGACTTTGCCGCAAATATCGAGGGCGCTGAGAAACTTGGCATCAGAACAATTCAATTTAAGAGATACTCAAGAAACGATAAGGCAGGTTAATGCCCTGCTCGCAGGAGACTAGGCATTCCTATGGTATACTCACAAACTGCCGGGTAATCTTGACACAAAATCGGCAGTTGAGTAAAATTTGCCCGCCCAAATTTCGGGCCTGTAGCGCAGTTGGGAGCGCGCGTCAATCGCACTGACGAGGCCGAGGGTTCGAATCCCTCCAGGTCCACTGGGAAAAATATGGGCCCATAGCGCAGTTGGGAGCGCGTCTCAATGGCATTGAGAAGGTCGAGAGTTCGAATCTCTCTGGGTCCACAAAAATGCTTGGAATGGAGTAATAAGCCATCCGCCAGCGAGCCGGAAGAAATCAGTGAGAAGCCGGCAAAAGCGCCAGCGGAGCGCAAAAGGCCTAACTCGCCATTCAGGTTGCGAAACCAGGCAGGTGCGGTGAATCAATCAGCCGCGCACGGGCAAGCCCGTTACAGCTCACTGAGGTGGCCGAAAGGCAACCAGGGTGGTACCGCGGAGAAATCCTTCGTCCCTGATGACGAGGGAATTTTTATTAATATGAGGAAAAATGGCAGAACCGATCGAACGCTACATACCGGCAAAAATTGAAAAGAAATGGCAGGAAAAATGGGCTGCCGACGGCCTCTATCATTCGGATATTGATCCCAAAAAGAAAAAGCACTATTCACTGACCATGCTGCCCTATCCTTCAGGCAATTTGCATATCGGCCACTGGTATGCAATGACGCCCTCTGACGCGCGCGCCCGGTTCTTGCGCATGCGCGGTTTCAATGTCTTGTTCCCGATGGGTTTTGACGCCTTCGGGCTGCCTGCAGAAAATGCCGCGATACAAAGAAATATTCACCCTAAAGAATGGACTTACGCCAATATCAGCCGCATGCGCGACCAACTGCGCAGCATGGGCACCATGTTTGACTGGCGGCGTGAGGCTGTCTCTTCTGATCCTGAGTATTATCGCTGGACACAATGGTTCTTTGTTCAGTTGTTCAAGAACAATCTAGCCTACCGTAAGATGTCACCAGTTGATTGGTGCCCGCAGTGCAACACCACTCTGGCGCGTGAGCAGGTCTGGGGAGATGACCGCCATTGCGAGCGGTGCGGTACGCCGGTGATTAAAAAAGATTTGAACCAATGGTTCTTTAAGATAACCAAATATGCCGATGAATTGCTGAAATTCGAGGGCATAGATTGGCCCGACCGCGTACGCCTGCTGCAAACCAACTGGATTGGAAAATCAAGCGGCGCATCAGTTATTTTCAAGACAGAAAGCGGCGATAAGTTGGAAGTATTCACCACGCGGCCGGATACGCTTTGGGGTGTGACTTTCATGGTTTTGGCGCCTGAGCACCCGCTGGTTGACAAATTGACCACACCCGAGCGAAAAACCGAGGTTGCTGAATATGTGAAAGAAAGCATCCGGCAGACGGAAATCCAGAGGGAATCCACCGAAAAAGAGAAGTCAGGAGTTTTCACCGGCGGATACGCAATTAATCCGGTAAATGGCGAAAAGATCCCGGTCTGGGTGGCGGATTATGTTCTGATGACCTACGGAACAGGCGCCATCATGGGTGTTCCCGCCCACGACCAGCGTGACTTTGATTTTGCGCGGAAATTTGGACTTGAAGTGCGAGTCGTTATTCAACCAGAAGATAGTGAACAGCTCAACGGGGCAACCATGCCGGCAGCGGTCCCCGCTCAGGGCAGTATGGTGAATTCAGGCGCTCTCAGCGGTACACCGGCAGGGCAGACCATTCAGAAAGCTGTGGAATTCATTGAAGAAAAACAGGTCGGAAAGCAGGCGGTCACTTATAGAATCAGGGATTGGCTGATCTCCCGGCAGAGATACTGGGGCGCGCCCATCCCGATTGTGTTTTGCAGACATTGTGGAGAAGTAGCAGTGCCGGACGATCAACTTCCCATCTTGCTGCCGGATGATGTCGCATGGAAACCTACAGGGGAAAGCCCCCTCAAACTCCATCCCACCTGGCGCTTTACAAAATGCCCGCAGTGCGGGGGAGACGCCGAACGTGAAACAGATACGATGGATACATTTATGTGTTCCTCCTGGTATCACCTGCGTTATTTGAGCCCAAAGTATGATCAGTGGCCCTTCAAACAGGATGAATATGATTACTGGATGCCGGTTGATACCTATACCGGCGGGGTGGAACATGCCACCATGCATTTGATCTATACGCGCTTCTTTCATAAGGCCTTTCGCGACCTGGGCGTGACCAAAGGGGATGAGCCCATGCTGCAGATGCGCAACCAGGGACAGATCCTCGGCCCGGACGGGCAGCGCATGAGCAAATCGCGCGGCAATGTGGTTGACCCGGATGCACAGGTGCGCTTATACGGCGCAGATACCGTGCGTGCTTATCTGATGTTCGGCTATCGCTGGCAGGATGGCGGTCCCTGGGATCCGGGTAATATCCAGGGCTCCTACCGCTGGCTGGGGCGGGTTTGGTCAACCTTTTTGGAAAAGGGCAGCCAGAAACAAGATTTCTGCTAAGATGAGAAAGCGATACGGCGGAAGGTGCACCAGACCCTGCAATCAGTGACCAGAGATTTTGAGCAGTTTGAATTTAACACTGTTGTTTCGGCACTGATGACGTTATTAAATGACCTGGTAAATTATAAGGAAGCGGGCGGATGGGATTCTGCCGTTTGGAAGGAAGCGGTGGATATCTATTTGCGCATGATGGCGCCGGTGGCACCACACGCAGCCGAAGAGTTATGGATGCGTTTGGGGAAAGCTTATTCCATTCACCAGCAAGCCTGGCCGGAAGTTGATGAAGAAGCTGCCAGGGAAGAAGAGATCGAACTGGCTGTACAGATCAACGGCAAGGTCAAACACAAGATAATTGTCCCGGTAGATATTGCTGAAGAAATAGCAAAAGAAATGGCTGTAGAAAATGATGTCATCAAGAAATATCTCGCAGGCAAGCCGCCAAGAAAAGTGATCTATGTTCCAGGCCGCCTGGTCAATATAGTTATGTGACCCAAAGAATTATTTAAAATCGCCGAATTCCTAAAGAGATTCGGCGATTTTTTATTTAATACGGAAATAAACTAACGCATCAGCACCTGGGCTCTCAGATTACTTGAGACGGATATAAAGATCCTGATGGGGGTCTTAACGGATTCAAACGCACGCTGAATGTTCTTGGTGACTTTTTGGTGATCTTGATTCACAAAGGCAATCACACTCGGTCCCGCGCCGGAGAGCGCCGCACCATATGCGCCGGCAGCCAGAGCTGCCGAAATGGCTGCTTCAGCGCCGGGGATCAAGCCGAAGCGATAAGGCTGGTGAAGGTGATCCTGCATGGCGATTCTGAGGTTTTCATAATCGCCTTCGAGCAAGGCAGCAACTGTTAAAGCAGTACTGCCTATATTGAAAACAGCGTCATGCATGGCAATTGAGGTTGGTAGAGCTGCTCTCGCCTGGTGGGTGCTCATCCTGATATCCGGCAAAGCAATCACGACATGCAGCGGTTCAATAGACAGATTTTTGACTATCAGATTTTCAGGAGTGACGACAGAGATGGTCAATCCACCCAAAAGGCAGGCGGAAATATTATCGGCATGTCCTTCAAAAGGCAGCGCAAGTTTGAGTAGTTCCTGATCCTCGATCTGAAGGTTAAGCAGAGCTTTTGCGCCAAGCAGTCCGGCAATAACTGCGGCCGCACTGGATCCCAATCCGGAAGAAACCGGAATGGAATTCCTGCAATTGATGTGCAGGCCCGCGGGAAGCGGCCGCGATGTACGGCTTGAGATGGCCAGCATGCATTGATAAATCAGATTTGAAGCATCCTTCGGCAGAGAATCACTGCCTTCACCTTCGATGCTGATGCTGAGAGAATCTCGCAAAAACCGAGAATTCAATTTCATTCCAAATATCCAAAGCCAATCCCAGACAATCAAAGCCGGGACCGAGGTTGGCAGTGGTTGCCGGAACTCTGACAAGAACCGATTGATGCTCAGCCATTTAAGAGGTACCTCTCGAGAGTCTGCAATTCGGGTGCTAAAATCTTAGCTTTTTTAAATCCCTTGATGATGATATCCGGATCTTTCATGCCATGGCCAGTGCAGACAAGCACGACCTGCTTGCCTTCAAGGTCGATTTTATTTACTTTAACCTGATTGATTAATCCCGCCAGGCTGGCTGCGGAAGCCGGTTCTACCCAAATTCCGGTTGAAGCAAGCAGCCTCTGAGCGGAGAGAATCTCATCATCTGAAGCCGCAATGATCTGCCCGCCAGATTCGCTGGCTGCCATAAGTGCTTCCTCGCCCCGGGCAGGCCGGCCGATGCGAATCGCGGTGGCAATCGTATCGGGATGGTCGACCGGGTGACCCAAGACCAGGGGAGCCGAACCTGCTGCCTGAACGCCAAGGATGTGCGGGAGCCCAGTGGCTTTCTCAGCCTGGTATTGTGTAAAGCCTTTCCAATAGGCAGTGATATTGCCCGCATTGCCGACTGGCAAAACCAGCCAATCCGGGGCTGCGCCAAGCGCATCGCAAATTTCAAAGGCTGCTGTTTTTTGGCCTTCGAGCCGAAATGGATTAAGTGAATTGACCAACGCGATCGGATGTTTTTCTGAAAGCGCCACCACCAGATCAAGTGCCTGGTCAAAAGAACCATCAATCTGGATCACATCAGCACCGTAGGCGATTGCACCGGCCAGCTTGCCGGCAGCAACTTTGCCTGCCGGGATAATGACGATTGAGCGCATGCCCGCTCGCGCTGAATAGGCAGCAGCGGAGGCGGCTGTGTTACCAGTGGAAGCGCAGATAGAAATTCTGGCTCCTCTGGCAAATGCTTCACTGATGGCAACGGTCATCCCGCGATCTTTAAAAGACCCGGTAGGATTTACACCTTCATACTTCACCCATAAATCAAAGTTTTTGCCCATCTGCCTTGAAAGAGAATGCACGGGAATAAGCGGTGTGTTTCCTTCAAGAAGCGTTATGGCAGGCAAACCAGCAGGAATTGCCAGATAAGAACGATATTTTTCAATGATACCGGAATAGGATGAATTCATAAATTACTCCAAATTGCTTTCTTCCCCCAAGGCTGACAGGATCTCTTTTGTGGGAATTCCGCCTTCCCTGAGAATATTAATCTCATCCGTGCTGCAATCAACCACGGTGGATGAAATGCCGCCCTTGCATTCTCCGCCATCAATGATCAATTCTATCCTTCCGCCCAGCTGCTCCAAAACCTGATTGGCTGTCGCAGGGCTCACTTTACCGGATATATTGGCAGAAGTCGCTGCCAAAGGACCGGTTTCGCGGATGATAGACCTCAGCCAATCATGATCCGGAATTCTCACGCCCACTGTGGGGTGGACCGTCAGATTCGCAGGCAGCATTTCATTTTTTGGCACAATAATAGTCATCGCGCCTGGCCAGAAGGTTTTTGCCAATATTATGGCTTTTTTGTTCATGCTTTTTGACACCAAACTGATTTGGCTCAAGTCCGCAATTAGAACTGGTATGGCTTTAATGCTCTCCCGATTCTTGATCTGGTAAAGAGATTCAATCGCAGCCGAATTATCGACCGCACAGGCAAGCCCATAGACAGTATCAGTGGGCACTGCAACAACACCGCCCAATTTGATGGTTGTGAGCGTTTTCTGAATCGCATCTGTTGAATTTTGAGAGATAATCAAAGTTTTCATTTATTCTGCGATTAATTGTATTTGAACCAGGCGGGGCAACCCTGCCAAGTCATGGTGAATTCTAATTGAAGCGGATGGAAAAACAAGTGCCGCCAATTCGATCACTGCTTGGGACCGGGTGGTTTCAATTTCCAGTAAAACCTGACCATCCGGTTTGAGCCTGGTTTGTGATTGATACAAAAGCGGCCCAAAATATTTCAGGCCATCAAGGCCGCCATCCAGGGCAGCCAGCGGCTCAAATTTTTTCACCCGCAGCGAAGATAAAATTTCAGACGGGATATACGGCAGGTTTGCGCAAATGCAGTCGAATTGGCCCTGCAGGCCTGCCATGAGATCAGACTGAACCAGGCTAATACGATTTTCAAGTTCCAGCGATTGGATATTCTTTTTCGCTATTTGCAGTGCGTTATACGAAAAATCAGTCCCGACAACCTTTGCTGAAGGGATTTGACTGCAAATTGCTGCAGCGATACAGCCGGAACCGGTGCCTACATCCGCCACAAGAACTTTGCCTCTTCTTGTTTGCAGCCAATCAACAGCCTTCTCGACCAATAATTCAGTTTCAGGCCGCGGGATTAAAACGTCGGGTGTGACCTTAAAATCAATTCCAAAAAATTCCTGCCTGCCAATAAGATATGCCAAGGGCTCGCCGGAAAGCAAGCGATCCAGCAAACCATTCAGGCAGGTTTCTTCAGCGGGAGAGAGACTGGTTTCAGGGTGGGAAATGCCAAAATGGACGGGCTTATTTAGGACAAATCCTATCAGGGCATTAATAGAAGATGCCGGCTCTTCCGAAGCAGCGCTAATTTGGGTGCGGGCTTTTTTAAGCCAGTCACCAAGGGCAACCGTGTCAATCCTCCGCTTCTGAAACTGAAAGGCGGTCTGATTCATCCCGCATAGAAAGCTCGCTGATAAATATATCCAAACCGCCTGCCAGTACGGCGGGCAGGTTATGCGAAGAGATGTTGATGCGGTGATCAGTCACCCGGGATTGGGGAAAATTGTAGGTTCTAATTTTTTCTGAACGCTCGCCTGATCCGATCTGGGAGCGCCGCGTGGCATCCGCTTCGGCATGCCGCTTGAGCTGTTCCATTTCATACAAGCGCGCCCGTAAAATGCTCATGGCGCGCAAACGGTTCTGGCCTTGAGACCTTTCATCCTGGCAAGCGACCACCAAGCCACTGGGAAGGTGAGTGATCCTGATGGCTGTTTCATTCTTTTGAACATTCTGCCCGCCTGCGCCTGCAGATTTGAAGACATCAATTCTGAGGTCAGAAGCAGGAATATCAATATCCAGCTCTTCAACCTCAGCGAGGACAGCGACAGTTACTGTAGAAGTATGTATTCTTCCGGAGGATTCTGTCGTTGGGATCCGTTGGACGCGATGAACGCCGGATTCATATTTCAATTTTGAAAAGGCACCTTTGCCTTTAATCAGGAAAATGATTTCTTTAAAACCGCCAATACCGGTGTCATTTTGTGAAAGAATTTCAATGGTCCAGCGGTTGTTTTCAGCATAGCGGGAATACATGCGGAAGAGATCTGCAGCAAAAAGGCCGGCTTCATCACCACCAGTTCCTGCACGGATCTCCATGATGACATTTTTCTGATCCCTTGGATCCTTGGGAATTAACAGATTCTTTAATTCCAATTCCAATTGATCTGCTTTCGGCCTCAGGGTTTGCAGATCTTCCAAGGCAAGCATTCTCATTTCTTCGTCATCAGAATCACTTAACTGCTCAGCTTCATTAATTGCATTGAGCGTTTGCCTGTATTCTCTGGATTTGCTGACCATTTCGTCCAAATCCGCTTTTTCTTTGGAGAGTTCAGCTATTTGCTGATAATCAGTGATATTGGCTTCAATTAACTCCGTAAGTTCCTGATAACGGGCTTCAATCGCCTCAAGATTCTCTAATAACATATATGCTGTTCCTGCACTTCTTTTTTGGGATTTCCAACGAGTACTCGTAATTATACCAGTCGAGGTTTTACTTTCTTTTTACACTGAAGATCCCATTAGGAATATATGGCTTGGATATAATACTTAAAAAAGAAATAGAGAAGGTGGAAAAATGAAACAAGTTCTCAATACTGAAAAAGCGCCAAAAGCACTCGGCCCTTATTCGCAGGGCATTAAAGAAGGATGTCTGATATTTTTGTCAGGCCAATTGGGCTTGGATCCTGTCACCAATGATTTTGCTTCTGGCGGCGTGGCTGAGCAGACCAGGCAGGCTTTGACAAACTTGAAGAACATTCTTGAATCTTCGGATTCAAAAATGGAGAACGTGGTTAAAACGACAGTATTTTTAAAAGATATGAACGATTTTCAAGCCATGAACGCTGTCTATGGAGAATTCTTTAAATCCGAGCCGCCCGCGCGTTCCACTGTTCAGGTGGCAGCCCTCCCAAAAGGCGGTTTGGTTGAAATTGAAGCGATCGTAAAACAAGATCACGGTTAAAGTCGGATGAATCTGGATAAGCAGGAAACCATCATCGTTGTGGATGATGAACAAAGCATCATTGATTTTGTGCGGATTTATGTTGAGCGCGAAGGATTTCTATGCAGGGGAATAAATGACGGATTGGTAGCTTTTAATGAAATCATGCAAACCAATCCGACGCTGGTTGTTTTGGATGTAATGCTGCCGGGGATGAGCGGTTTTGATGTCTGCCGCAAGCTCAGGGCTTCCAATAACCAGGTGCCTGTGATCATGCTAACTGCCAAAGATGATGATATAGATAAAATACTTGGGCTCGAGTTGGGTGCTGATGACTACCTGACAAAGCCTTTTAATCCGCGCGAATTAATTGCGCGGATTAAAGCAGTTCTGAGGCGCAACAACCTGAAAAAGCGGACCGAAGAAGAGGTCATTAAGGCGGGCGACATCAGCATCAATATTCAACGCAGAGAAGTCACAGCCAATGGTAAACCAATATTTTTGCGCACCCAGGAATTTGAACTATTAAGGGTTTTAGCCGAAGAACCGGGAAGGGTATACAGCCGTGATCAACTCCTGTATCTAGCCTGGGGATATGATTTTGCGGGCCAAACCCGTACGGTTGATGTGCATGTTGCCCAGTTGAGGAAAAAACTCGAAATGAGCAGCGCTCAACTGGAAACGGTCACCGGATATGGATATAAATTGAAGGCCTGATGTTTTCGTCATCAATTAACAACCGACTCTGGTTGACTTACCTGATCATCATAATTTTTGTACTAATCATCGCATTTGTGGGCATTGCGGTTGCATTCCGCGACAGCCCAATGCTTTACAGGCAGGAGTTTTACCGTATTTCGTTGGTCAATGGATTTCTTCGTCAGAGGCTGGCGCTGGTTATTGATGGAGAATGGGAAGCTTTTATCCGGCTTTTTCTTGACGAAGTAAAGATTTTTGACGTAAGCGTGGCAATTCTTGATGACGGGGGAAATGTCATGTATACCTCCAGAATGAATGATATTGCCAGTTTTCCAGGCCTTAATGATCCTGCTTCGATCGTGGACCAAACCAGAGACAGAATTCTTCTATATAGAGACATTTCCAAACAAACCTGGTTTTATCAAATCAGCCAAATAAACAGAAATTATTATCTTGTCACGAGCACACTCAGACCTGAAATATCGATAAGCACTGTTTTTCAAGATGAATTAATGACACCCTTAATTCGGGCTGGAATAATTGCCCTGATCCTTGCTTTTATTCTTGGCTGGTTTATCGCTCACTGGATTACCAGCCCTTTGCAGAAAATTGCCATTTCCGCCGGGCAAATAGCCGAGGGCAATTATGTAAAGGTGCCTATTGAAGGACCGCTGGAAGTTAGGCAATTGGGTGGGGCAATCAATGAGATGGTGGCAAAAGTACAGGATAGTATTCAATCGCAAAATGATTTTGTCGCCAACGTTTCACATGAATTCAAAACGCCTTTGACCTCCATTCAAGGATTTGCCCAGGCTTTTTATGATGGTGCAATTACCAAAAAAACCGGTAAAAAGCGGGCAGCGGAAATTATTCTTGGAGAGACAGAGCGGTTAAATTTCCTGGTAAATGACTTGTTGGTTTTGGCAAAATTGGACGCGGGTACGATAGTAATGGAAAAGATCCCTATCGACCTCAACCAGCTGATTAGAAATATCCTTGAAAAATTCCAGTTCCAAATTAATTCCGCGGAAATCAAGGTTGAATTGAAGCTAACCGAGCCATTGGTAGTGCCGATGGACGCTGAAAGAGTAAGCCAGGTGTTTAATAATTTAATTGACAACGCAATAAAACATTCTCCGAAAGGCGGAACGATTGTTATTGCTTCCTCATCAGACGGCAAGAATGGCATCTTCTCAATCACCGACTCGGGACCTGGGGTTTCTGCCGAAGAGCAAACCAGGATTTTTGAACGCTTTTACCAAACTGATAAATCAAGAAAGGGCGGCCTTGGGAGGGGCGTGGGATTGGGTTTGGCAATTGCGAAGCAAATTGCATCTGCGCATGGCGGAACCATAACCATATCGAGCAAGTTGGGCGTGGGGAGTACTTTTATGGTAAAACTACCGTTAAGCAATGGACAAAAAAATTAATCCTCAACCTGAGGTTTCAGTCATTATTCCCTGTTTAATGAAGAAAATACCATCCAGTTATTATTGCAGGCAATCCTGAAGCAAAGTTACCCAACTGAAAAAATTGAAGTGGTGATTGCGGATGCGATATCCACTGACCAGACGCGTCAAAAAATCCGTGATTTCTCAAAGGAGAATTCTTCACTTGCTATTCGCATAGTTGATAATCCTGCACGGACCATACCTGCAGGCGTCAATCTTGCTGCAAATGCATCTCAAGGCAATTATTTAGTGCGCCTGGACGCGCATTCAGTCCCAAACAGAGACTATATCTTAAACAGCATCAATTTACTGAAATCAGGAAAAGCTCAAAATGTTGGGGGCGTTTGGGAGATTCTTCCCGGGAATGACACTTGTCTTGCCAAAGCCATTGCAAAGGCCGCAGCGCATCCGCTTGGAGCGGGGGATGCCGGCTACCGCATTTCATCGAAATCGGGCTTTGTGGATTCTGTTCCTTTCGGTGCATTTTCTAAAAATGATTTCACCAAACTCGGCGGATTCAATGAGGATTTACTGTCCAATGAGGATTATGAATTCAATACAAGGCTGCGCCAAAATGGCGGCAAGGTTTGGCTTGATGCAAGCATTCGATCGAAATATTTTGCCAGAAAAAATTTATCCGAATTGGGAAAGCAGTATTGGCGGTATGGTTTTTGGAAAAACAGGATGCTGCGCAAATATCCTCAAAGCCTGCGTTGGAGACAGGCGCTGCCGCCATTGTTCCTAATTTTTTTGTTGCTGTTTGGGTTTTTATCATTTTTCCTCCCATTTGCTCGTATAATACTGGGAACGGGCGTTGGTTCATATTTACTCGCCTTAATTATTAGCAGCATTATTGAATCCGTAAGAATGAAAGATGGTTGCCTTTTGATGATGGCTTTTGCTTTTACAACCATTCATTTTTGCTGGGGCGGCGGATTCTTGTTCAGTTATTTTTCGAAGTAACTGATCCAAATTTCTTTATGAAAAATAATCAGCAATATCAAAAACCTTTATGGCGCATCACTACGCATGAGCGCAGATTTATTCTTTTAATCGGCGATTTGTTAGCGGTCGGATTGGCGCTGGGTGTTGCTTTATACTTTTGGGCGATGGGGGATCAATGGTTGAAATTCAGCTGGCAATTTCTAAAAGAACGGCCGCCGGATTGGTATTTTTTCTTGCCGATAATCTGGTTGGCGCTTCTGCTGGAATTGTATGATCCCCACAAAGCTGGAAAACGCGCAGATACCATCAGGGGAATTGCGGCGGCCGCTGCCATCGCTACAATTCTTTATCTGGTTATTTTCTTCATTTCCGAACCAAAATCGCTTCCGAGGAGAGGTGTCGCCGGTTTTATTGCGGCAGTGGCTGTTTTTACCTTGCTATGGCGGCTGCTGTATATTCGGGTCTTCAATGCGCCAGCCTTTTTAAGGCGGGTATTAATTATTGGGGCTGGCAGAGCTGGTTCAAATCTGTCAGAGATTATCCAAAATATCAAGCCAATACCTTTCAATATGGTCGGTTTTATCGATGATGACAAAAAAAAGCTGGGAATCAAAATCAGTGATCTTCCGGTTTTGGGAAGCAGTGACCAGTTATTGAATGTGATTAAAAAGCAGTACATCACAGACTTGATCTTTGCGATTTCAGGAGATATGCACGACTCCCTTTATTCTGCAATACTTTCGGCTGAAGAAAGCGGGATTGAAGTAACCACCATGCCTGTAGTTTATGAAGAATTGCTGGGTAGAGTACCGATATCGTTACTGGCTGATGATTGGGTGTTGAGGTCCTTTGTTGACCGGGCACATGCCAGTGGAAGTTATGAATTGCTTAAAAGACTGATGGATTTTTTGGGGGCATTGGTTGGCTTGATTTTCCTGATTCCCTTGTTCCCATTAATTACCTTGATGATTGCAATTGACGATGGATTTCCAATTATCTTCAGCCAGGTGCGTGTTGGCAAAAGCGGCAAGCAATTTGATCTTTATAAATTCCGCAGCATGCGCAGGGATGCAGAAAAGGATGGGATTGCCAGATTTGCTGTAGAGAATGATGAGCGCGCAACACGGATTGGGAAATTTCTGCGGAAAAGCCATATTGATGAATTGCCGCAGTTCTTCAATGTTTTGCGAGGCGACATTTCGCTAGTCGGCCCGCGGGCTGAGAGGCCTGAACTTGTCCAAAGCCTTGAAAAGGAAGTCCCTTTTTATCGCGCACGATTATTTGTCAAACCCGGGGTTACCGGCTGGGCGCAAACCAATTATCAATATGCTTCAAATGTTGAAGAGACAGCAGTAAAACTGGAGCACGACTTATATTACATCATGCACAGAAATATCTTGCTGGATATCATGATCTTGTTTCGGACTTTTGGCCAGGTGATCGGATTCCACGGTTTATAAGATGAAAAACAAGTTCAATATCCGCAACCGGTATGTGCTGATCGGAGACGCAATCCTTGTAGTTTTATCCGTTTTGAGCGCATATATCCTGCGGCTTGAACTGATCGAGATTTTCAGCAACTACTACCTTTCCCTGCTTTGGATGCTGGGGCTTTCCCTTGTTATAAAGCTCACCGTTTATTATCTATTTGGGCTTTACCGGCGGATGTGGATTTATGCCAGCATGAAAGAGCTAAGGCTTGTCTTCATTGCAGTAACTGTTGCTTCTGCCCTGGTATCTGCCCTGATGCTTGCTCTGTTTTACAACAGATTCTTTATTTCTTTTCCCCGTTCCGTTCTCATAATTGACTGGATTCAATCCATTATCTTTGTAGGGGGATTGCGTTATGGATTGAGAATGTTTGCAGAGAGCTGGAACCGCTTTTCCGGAAATGGAAGAGCCGGTTCACAGAAAACTGCCCTGATTATCGGTGCGGGTGACGCAGGTGAATTGGTCGCAAAAGAGCTGTTGAAAAATTCTGAACTTAATTTGAAGCCAATCGGATTTCTTGATGATAATCCTGATAAATACAAGCAGCAGATTCATGGCGTTCCTGTCATTGGAAAATTGAGAGATATTGCCAGGATAATTGAATCAAGAACCATCAATGAAGTGATCATTGCCATACCCAGCGCTCCAGGAAATGTCATCAGGGCTGTATCTGATGCCTGCCGCCGGAATCATATTACTTTTAGAACGATGCCAGGTTTATATGAGTTATTGGGTGGAAAGGTCAGTGTCTCGCGCTTGCGTGAAGTGGATATTGCTGACCTGCTGCGGCGCGAACCTGCATCAACTGATGATAAGGCAGTTGGGACAATATTAAAAGGCAAAAAAGTACTGGTGACAGGCGCCGGCGGTTCGATTGGATTGGAACTGTGCCGGCAAATTGCCCGTTGGCAGCCAGCGGAGTTGATCCTGCTGGGGCACGGCGAGAATAGTATTTTTGAAGCCTACCTTGAAATCAATGAGAATTACCCTGCGCTTAAATTATCCGCCTCCATCGCTGACATCCGTGATAGCAATCGAATTGAGCAGGAATTTTCAAGATATACCCCCCAGGTTGTATTTCATGCCGCAGCCCATAAACATGTGCCGCTCATGGAAAATAATATCGAAGATTGCATTCTCAACAATGTTCAAGGGACGCGCAATATCATTGACAGCTGCCTTAAGCATGGCGTTGAAAGGCTTGTGCTGATTTCCACCGATAAAGCAATCCGACCAGTAAGCATAATGGGCGCCAGCAAGCGCCTGGCTGAGATGCTGGTCCTGGATTCTGCTGAAAAATCGGGCAAGAGCATATTCGGTGGTCAGATTTGGAAATGTATTGGGCAGCCGGGGAAGTGTCGTCCCGTTATTTAAACGGCAAATTGCGCATGGCGGGCCTGTGACTGTCACTCACCCAAAAATGAAACGCTATTTTATGACCATCCCTGAAGCCGTGCATTTGGTTTTACAGGCAGCCGGATTTGGAAAGGGAGGAGAGACTTTTATACTCAATATGGGCCAGCAAGTTAGAATTGTTGACCTGGCTGAAGATTTAATCAGACTCTCGGGACTGGAACCGGGAAAAGATATTGATATTGTTTTCAGCGGGATTCGAGAAGGTGAAAAACTGAGTGAAGACTTGTGGAATGAAGGCAAGAATTTTAATCGGACTTCCCATCCCGAAATTTATTCCGAAAAAGGCCAGGAGGAATTGAGGGGCGAAGCCTTGACTCATGCGGCTGATGAATTAATTCATTTGGCCGAAGGTGGCTCTTCTGAAAAAATAATTGACCAATTAAATAAGATAATCCCAAATGCGGATATAAAAAATTCATTTTTCAATGATATTTTGAAGATTAATTAATGAGCGTTCTCAGCCCTTTAGAGTGGGATCAATTCCTTAAACAGCATCCAGACGCGCATATTCTTCAATCGGGGCAATGGGGCGAGTTTAAGTCCGATTTCGGCTGGAATCCGCTTTGTGTTCAATGCGGTTCTTCGGGCGCGCAAATTTTATTCAGGAAACTGCCATTCGGATTCTCTATCGCTTATATCCCCAAAGGGCCAATCGGATTTCTGAGTGAAGAATTGTTAAATGAAATCATTAGCCAGTGTAGAAAAAATAAGGCTGCTGTCATTTATATTGAACCCGATTGCCTTGAGGGGGAAATAGGTACAAAAATCTTTCAATCCTTCAAATTTGAACCCAGCAGCATTTCCATTCAACCCAGGCGGACTATCCTTGTGTCTTTAAAGGCAGTGAAGAAGAAATGCTTGAAAGAATGAAACAAAAAACCCGCTATAACATCCGCCTGGCTCAAAAAAAGGGGATCACGATTGAAGCTTCAAATGACATTGAAGTTTTTATTCGCTTGATGCGAGAGACAGGCGAGCGCAACCAATTTGGAATACACAATGCGGACTATTATCGGCAAGTCCACCGTACTTTTATTCAAGATCAAAGTTGTGAATTATTAATTGCCAAATTTCAGGAAACTCCTATTGCAGCGCTATTAATCTTTATGCGAGGAAAGAGAGCCTGGTATTTTTATGGCGCCTCGAGCGATGAGGAGCGCAATCGCATGCCAACATACCTGCTGCAGTGGGAAGCCATGCGGGTGGCAGCCAAAAGAGGGTGCACTGAATATGATTTGTGGGGAATCCCGGACCATGATGAAGAATATTCTGGAAGAGATGTTTATGTCAAGGGATGATGGCTTGTGGGGTGTTTACCGTTTTAAAAGAGGATTTGGCGGAAGAGTGGTGAGAAGTGCCGGCGTTTTCCAGAAGATACTGAACCCTCTCGTATTTCAAGTCTATCAAAAAGCCTATCAGCTTCGAAAAGGGACTCTTGCTTAGACGGGAAATTGTATTCTACAGATCTTTAGTGCGATAATGAATAAAGCATGATGAATAGAGAAACGTGGAACGATACAATTTCCCAATTCAGCCAGTCAACCATCCTACAAACTTGGGAATGGGCATTCATTAAAGCAAAATACGGTTGGGAACCAGATTATTATATTCAAAAAGATTCATCAGGCAAACCTGAGGCTGCCGCGTTAATTCTTTCAAGAGAACATCGCTTGACCAAATTCGGCCCTTTTATAAAAATATTGTATGTTCCCCATGGTCCTTTACTGAATTGGCAAAATAGAAGCCTTGTTCACAGAGACATTTGATTTTTTAAAGAATTATTCGGACTTGCATAAGGCGATTTATATTAAATCTGATCCACAATTTGTCGTTGCGCGGGGTTTGGAATCGGATGGTCATAATATAAATGATACTTCCTTGAATCTACAAGATGATTTAACAGCATCGGGTTGGAAATATTCAAGCCAGCAGATCCAATTTAAAAATACTTTTTGGATTGACCTGAGCCTTTCTGAAGAAGATCTTTTGGCAAGGATGAAACAAAAAACCCGCTACAACATTCGCTTATCGCAGAAAAAGGGTGTTGTCGTCCGGAGCGGAAACGTTGCAGGACCTGGAATCTTATTTATGAGATGTATGCAGCAACATCTTTAAGAGATGGATTTATAATTCGCCCAAAAGAGTATTATTTTTTTCTTTGGCAGACCTTCATGGAAGCCGGGATGGCATTGCCGCTTATCGCAGAAGTGGATAATAAACCAATCGGGGGGTTATTCCTCTTTTATTTCAACCAAAAGGCCTATTACTTGTACGGGATGTCCCTCGATACTCACCGTGAGATGATGCCGAACTATCTTCTGCAATGGGAAGCAATGAGACTGGGAAAATCTCTGGGGTGCAAGATTTACGATCTTTGGGGAGCGCCGGATATTTTCGACCCCTCTGACCGGATGTGGGGCGTTTATAAATTCAAAGAAGGCCTTGGCGGGGAGGTCATTAAGACAATTGGCGCTTATGACTATCCAACTTCAAAATTAGCATATACAATAATCCAGGAAGCGTTGCCAAAATTTCAATCCATAACACGAAAAATTCGCGGCAGGCAAATCCGGGATGAAATAGCAGGTTAATAATCAAAAAATAAATAATGAACCTCGATATTCAAACTACCGTCCGGACCATTTTTATATTCTTAATAATTGCCTGTGTGGCAATGGTATTAACTGCCGTTCGCGCTTTTCGCGAAGCAGGCAGGCTGCGCTTTTTTTTGAAGAAGCGCGAACTTTTAGGCAGAGCCTGGCGGTTCATTTTATTCGCCCTTTTACTGGCTGGTTTTGCCGCGCTTGTTATTACATCAGTAGAACCCCTGGCTTACAGGGTTTTTCCACCTTCGCCGACTGTCACCTTGACGCCCACTGTAACGCAAACATCGACGATTACGGTAACGCCGACTACCACTTTAACGCCAACATTAACCCAAACTCCGGAATTTACTGCCACACCCATCATGCCGGCGGTGATCAGCCAGGATTTCACATCGGCAACGACACCCAATCCGAATTCAAGATTCAGCCCCCCTGTATTTTCCAGGCAGATCGATAAAGATTATCAGCCAATTGACACCGGGGAAACATTTGAGAATCCTGTAGAAACAATATATGGGACGTTTTCTTATGAAAGCATGATCACTAATTCTCAGTGGTCAGCGCTCTGGTTTAGAGATGGCGAACTGGTGTCATATGAATCGATACCCTGGAATGGCTCCTCTGGCGGATTTGGTTATACGGAAAGCAACTTGCGTCCTGACCAATGGCTTCCGGGTACATATGAGGTGCAGATTTTTGTTGGGGAAACCTGGAAATCTACAGGAACATTCACAATAACCGGTACACCGCCAACGCCAACAATTACCACAACTGCGACGATCACAAGTACTCCAACCAGCACCCTCACACCAACAGGAACTTTACAGCCTACAGTCACTCCAACACCAACACAAACGCGAACCATCACGCCTTCAGCAACGAACACACCCTTACCGACATTAACACCAACAATGACATTGACACCCAATCCAAGCCAAACGGCAACGATAACGCAAATTCCCAGCCCCACCCTGGCGCCCACGGCAACAAGGCGTTCAACGATTTACCGATAAAATTCCACCGCGATTTTGCCAGCGATATGCGCATTATTCACAAGAAGCGCAATATTGGATTCAAGGCTGCGCTTCCCAGTCTGATTGCTGAGGCGGTCCAGGAGGAAGGGCGTGGTTGCGGCTCCGCTTATATGGTGCTCTTCAGCTTCTGCAATGGCCTGATTGATCATTTCTTCCATATAGTCCGCTGGCAGTGCGGATTCCGCAGGGGGTGGTACGGCAACAAGAACCGCGGTTGTCAAACCTAATCCCCAATGTGCCTTGGCAAAGTTCGCAATTTCTTGGGGTGTGTCAAACCGAAAATCAACCTTTAGTCCGCTCGAGGGAGAGTAAAAGGCCGGCAACTCTTCAGTCTGAAAACCGATTATCGGCACACCCTCTGTCTCCAGAAACTCCCTGGTTTTTGCGAGGTCCAAAATCGATTTTGCGCCGGAGCATACAACGATAATTGGGACATTTGCGAGAGTGGGCAGGTCAGCGGAAATATCCATATGGTTTCCGCGATGAACGCCGCCAATCCCGCCTGTGGCAAATACCTTTATGCCTGCCAATGCTGCAATTGTCATCGTTCCCGATACGGTTGTACCGCCATCCAAACGCTTAGTAATTGCGCCGGCAATATCCCTGCGGCTGACTTTTAATCGCAGAGTCTGTATTCGCGATTTTAAATAATTCTTCATTGCTTAGGCCTGCATGGATTTCGCCATTTAAAATGCATATCGTTGCAGGGACAGCGGATTCATCTCTGATCGCCATTTCCATTGCCTGGGCAGTCTCCAGATTGGTGGGTTTGGGCAATCCATGCGTAATCACGGTTGATTCGAGTGCGACAACCGGTTTTTTTAAATTCATGCCTTCTTGAACTTCTTTAGAAAAATATATTTTGTTCATGCTATTTTTGCTCGCTGATTGAAATAATTTTTACAGAAATAATTTTGGTTCCGAAAAGAACATCCATTGTCTGCTGAAAATTAACTTTGAGAATTTCATTAATCCTCTCAGTCATGTTTTCTGAATGGATCTTCTTTTCATTTAATTCTGATTGGCGGCCAAAGCCGGGAGAAATATACACTAATCTTTTTCGATTTCGCCTGATTGCATTTTTATCCAGATTCTTTTTGAAATGAAAAGAATAATTGTCTGGAGTATGCGAATGTTGATTGAACGTGAATTTATTATCGGCAGTATTTTCGATTTCGCGAGGATGAATTTCAGGGGAGTGTCGATATTTAATGAATTTTGCGAATATTGGTTAATGGCTCTCTTGACCTCAAGGGAGATAATTCGATCCATGGTTGGACGGAGAGAATTGGAATCGCATAATCGGAACAGATTTGAAAATTGCTCAGTGGTCCCTTGGTGGTGAGAAAGATCATAAAAATATGTCAGTTCTACATTTATGGATGGTGATTGAAAAATATCATCCATTTGTTTTCCAGATGAAGTGAAATATTCACCGGCTCAATGTTGTAAATGTCAATGACTTTATCCTGATGGTCGAGGAAGACTTCTTTATTATCTTTTCCGCCAAAAATGATTTGAGGTTTGATTTTTCCGCGTTTTTTGATGAAAAGCGCATATCCGGGTTTAACGACTGCATTAAATGGTCCTTCGGGAAAGGAAAATGGCTTTTCTTTTCCGGATAAGTAAAAATCATTCGGCAGATTTAGTTTATCTTTTTGGGGTATTGAAAATGCGCAATTGGTGAGATATGCTTTGATTTTCATTAATCGGCTGTATGGGGATTCAGTCTGAAATAAAAAACCGCGATGGTTTCGAAGCTGATATAAAAAATATAAATAAAAAGAGCCAGGCAGCAAATTGTGAATGTGGAAAAATAGGCTTGAAGGATATCCATTAAAAGGGATACTGCCAAATTTGATGTGGGTAGATCGGGAATTAGGTGAAGATTTAAATTTCCCAGGGGATTAAATGCTGCGGAAATCATCGCCAAAACTGACCAGAGAATAAAAACCGATATAAGCATAAAACCCAGGCGCAGGTATCCCGCGTGAGGATTAACTTGAACCAAGTCTTTAAGCGAATTCTGTAGATGTTTCAAAAATGCCTTTTTAAAATAATTTCATGTTGATTATATTCAGTAAATTTGATCAACGAAAATCTGACGAAATTAATCCCTTTATTTTCAATTCCAAAGGCTCAAATTTTCCCGGAAATTGTGTGAGAATATCATCTCTTTGTTTATTTTTACAATACTGCTTCCAACTGATAATGATTTCATTTGTCAAGTAAGTCTCCAAGGATTTATAGATATTTAAGGGTGAGTTTTCTATTTTGGCAAATTTAGATAAAGCATTGAATAATTCCAGGTCGCTTTCGTAAATACCACTTGCTGCAAATCTATAAAAAACAACAAATGACGGATAGATTGCTTTACCAGACGATAAATCCGTCCGAGTTTTCTCGGCAGAGTTGATGCGGGAGTGATACTCAGCCAGGCTTTCATTTGCATTCCTCGACCCAAGGGCTTTTTTATTGGTAGGCCCGACTCTAAATGAACTGATCCCAAGAAAAAAGACTCCCAGAATATTGGGATTATTATTTAGAATATGGGTTCCGGAAAATAAAACCTGTTTTTGTTTAGAATTCTGTTCAATTAACACAGCACTTTTTGGGTCAATGGCTATTATTTTCGTGATTGGTTTTTTCTTTAATAGGTCATAATCGCCTTCAATTTTTCCATCCCTGACTTTGAGTATCAATGGCGACTGAATAAAATGGTTAAGAAGAATAAATTTTGATAAGGAAAAATGGGTGTTAATATCCAAATCGGGAAGGATGTATGCTTGCCAAAACGCCATCGACAGAAGTACTGATAATGCAGCAATTAATAATAAAATAAAAGACCAGTGCACACTGCCAACAAAAATGAATGCAGCAGCCAGCAGAAGAAAAAATACAATTAAAATGGACCAATATTTGCCGGTGGATATTTCCCCTTCATTGTTTTTTAACCTCATAGCTCGATTTTATATTAAAAATTTGATTATGAATGAGAATTTCCATGCAAACTCTCTTTAAAATTTTCAAAAAGGTAGTAGATGCTGTTGATTGGGCCGAGCTTCTTTTGTTAATATTGAATGTGGGGATTGGCGTGGCGATCATTCACCATTTGGGGTATTTAATAGATTGGATATCTGTAATATTCCTCATTCTTTGGATTGTATTTTTTTATTTGGGAAATGAATTTATAAAAGACCTCCACAATCGGTTTTCCTCTGAAATTAAATTATCGGATCAAAGTGTAATAATAAGTATCGATCAGCTTATTGTTGTTTTATTTTTCAGCTTAAGCATCATCCCATTGATTCAAATTCTAATAAATGCTGAAAATAAATACCTGGCTGCCTATTTGATTAGTGTGTTAGGTTTATGGGTTTTGTTAAAGGATTATCTGTCGAAAAAAAATTTCGTGTTTGGAATTAGGGAATCTATTTCCGCATTTGCCCTAAGCTTTGTTGCACCATTAATTGTATTGAATATTCATGGGATCCAAATTCATGAACTCCTGATGCCTGTTTCATTATTTTCTTTTTTTCAAATAATCGCTTTTTATTTCATTCGGGAATTAATGATTCTGTTAAAAGGGGAAAAATCCTTTGGAACGGCTTCAGCATTTATTGGATACCCAACACTTAACAAGGTGATTTGTACTTTGATCCCGCTTGGATTTGTGACCTGTTTTTTACTTCTATTGGGTCAGGGAAGGATAGCATTAATACGAACGCTGATTCTTGCTTTGCCAATGGGAGCTCTTATGATCGTTATGCTGAATAAGATTTCTAAGAACCAACAATATAAATCCATGAACGCGATTTCGATGATTTATATTTTTATTGCTGAAATTTCATTGATTACCGGATTAATCAACTAATCCCTGATTTCCAGATATAAAAATACTGTATTTTCTCAATCTAAAAGTATGAATTGTATTGTTATTCATCTCGAATGGAAATAGTTGAATGCTGATTTAGGATTTTATTTAACCCTAAGTAATACCTTGCCATTGCTCCACAGCTCTTCCAACTGATAATACTCCCTTTGTTTCGGGGAGAAAATGTGGAGCACAATATCAAGGAAATCGAGCACAACCCAGCCGTTGCTTGGCGATCCCGTTGTTCTTGATTTCACTCCAAATTTTGCGTTCATTACATCTTCGGCAGCTTTTGCCAGAGACCTGATCATGCGATCGCTTGTTGCTGAACAGACAACAAAATAATCCGCAAAAATTGCCACCTCACGAATATCAATTAAAGTAATATCTTCCGCTTTTTTTTCTTCCAAAGAATTTATAAGTTCACGTGCCTGATCAATAGTAGAGATTGGTTCCAGTTTTCACCTCAATAGTCAAGTTGTACCAAGAAATAAATTTTAGCACAGCCAAATTATTGTTTTAAGGGCAGGTGAAATAATTCAGAATGAACTGGACCTGATGGCGTCAGAACGCTTTGGAAAAAAACCACATTATCCACAGGTGAAGAGCAAATTTCCTCATTCGAATTTCTCTTCAAAGAAAGACTTAACCTGTTAAGATCCGGTTGCTCTTTTTTGACACGGCCAATGGTCAGGTGCGGTGAAAACGGCCTTGATTCTTTCGGATAGCCAAGATTAAATGCCGCTGCTTCAATTTCCTGAAACAAGTGTAATAATGATTCGGGATAATTAATGCCGATCCAAATCACTTTTGGATTTGAGAAATTTGGGAAGACACCCAGGTTTTGAAAGGATAATTGAAAGTGATCGATTGTGGAAATAATTGGTTTAAGGATTTTTTCAATAGCTGAAATATCTGTTGAATTAAATTCTCCAAGAAATTTAAGGGTCAGATGAAGATGCTCGCTTTTCACCCATCTAATACCATAGGGAAGATTTTGCTTTAAATCTAAAATAATCTTCGTGAATTCTTTCTTGCAGTCATTGGACGTCGGTATTGCGAAGAAAGATCGAATTTTCTGGATTCCCATTGGCTAAATTGTAGACCATTTTCATACTGGCGCTGATTCAAGCGCAATCGAAAACTATGCAGTAAATCTAAAACATGGTATAAGATTAAAACCCTGCTGTGTTCGTGATGCGGCATACAAAGTTTTGAACCAACACTTTATAAAATGGGTTTTGTTCTTCTGGATGTAACGCGATAGGCGCAAGCCAAGGCGGAACTACCGAGGCGAAACCCAACCTGCGTAAGCAGGTTCAAAACCGAGTCGCACACGGCATGGTGGGGTGTTTTTTATTAAAAAATATGAGAAAATGATTATGATCCTTGACATAATTATTGCCATGGACTATTAATTATTTGACAGGAGGTTTTTCTATGGCTGTTCACGCTAATTTAATATTACCGTTCTGGTATTCATACCGGTGAAGAAAAAGAAATCACCACCAATCTTTTAAGAATTGGCAGGGATCCGGCTAATGATTTTGTAGTTGATGATATTGAAGTATCCAGAAACCATGCCAAGGTCACTTGCATCGGGGATGATTTCCGAATTGAGGATCTTAATTCGACGAATGGTACTTATCTCAATGGCAGGAAAATCAGTACATCTGAAAAACTCAAGAATGGCGATTTGATTCGATTGGGAGAATCAAATGTTTTTGAATTCTCGGCTGCTAAAGACGATCAAAAAGATGAATCGCTACCAGTATTTGAAAATGACACGAAAGATAATGAACACAAAGGCTTTTTTTCAAAGAGACACGATGAATTGAATTCCGAAATCCTTGAGGTCCCAGATGATGCTCTTGCAGAAAAGAAAGATTTATTCAAGGAATTGTCCAAGTTACCGACATGGGCGGTTGTTCTCCTTGTCGCTATGGGATTTATCATCCTGTTTTGCATTATTCCAATGATATTTATTGAATTATCAAATCAGTGGTGCAATCTATTTTCGGGCTTTTTCAACGCGATCAGTCCGGGTGTATGCCCATAATTAAACGAAGCCGGGATTTGGAACCGGCTTTTTTTATGGGCGTTATAATAATTTGATAAACCCATGCAAAAAGAAGAAGAAAAAACAGTCTCTCCAAAGTGGAGCACCTCAACCAAGATTATCGTAACCCTGCTCTTTCTTGCAGGTGTTATTGCACTTCTGATTCGTTTTTCCAGCCTACTAAACACATTAATTTTAGCGTTTATTATCGCGGTGCTTTATCATCCTCTCGCCGAGTGGATTAAATAAAAAAACCAAACTCCCCTGGGCATGGTCAGTAAGCATTATCTACTTTATTACCGTGATTGCCGTATTTGGACTGCTCACCGTGGGGGGAATTGCGCTTATCAACCAGATCAATGGATTGATAAAATTCCTGCAAAATACGCTTTACGAATTACCTGATTTTTTCAAACAAATAACGACCACCAACATTGCTATTGGGCCTTTTAATCTGGATTTAAGTTATATCAACTGGGATCAGGTTGGCAATCAATTACTCGCAACTGTCGAACCGATATTAACCAGAATCGGAAATTTCTTTGGTGGAATTGCTACAGGCACAGTGGGAGTAATCGGTTCATTTTTGCTTTCTTTATTGATTTCATTCTTAGTCATCACAGAAACTGAAGGGGCAAGAAACAAAATACTTAAATTAGAAATTCCCGGATACCAGGATGATATTAAAAAGCTCGGCGAGAAACTAAATACGATTTGGAATAAATTTGTGCGCGGCCAGGCAATTATTTTTCTTGCCCGGTTTATCATGTACCTGGTAATACTCAGTTCATTAAGGCTGCGATTTGTATTGGGAATGGCTTTGCTTGCCACGCTTGGCAACTTTATCCCTTATATCGGGGTCGCTATTGTCTGGATCATCAACTTTTTCATCGCGCTCTTCCAGGGAACCACGATTTTCGGACTCAATCCATTCCCTTATGCGATGCTTGTCATGGGCGTGGGTTGGATTTTGGATAATATTTATGATACTTTTTTTTCACCAAGAATTATGGCCAATGTTTTAAAATTGCATCCTGCGGCGGTCCTGGTTGCGGTTTTAGTTGGATTAAACCTGTTTGGAATTTTGGGCATGTTCCTGGCACCCCCGCTTTTGGCTTCAATAAAAGTGCTGATGGATTATTCAGAAAAGAAACTCCTGGATCAGGATCCATGGAATATAAATCAAGAATCGAGCGAAGAGGAAATCGCACCGCCTTTTTTCAGGAAGTTATTTATAAATATTAAAACGAGTTTCAGAAAGTTAGTTCATGGTAAAAAAACCAAGGAGAAAAGATGAAAGAACAACCCGAAACAAAAATCACAACCCTCGTTGAAACAGAAGATTGCTATTTATATACTGCCGAGGAGCCGGATGGAGAATTGACCTATCATCTGCAGATTAATAACGTCACCCAGCATTTTTTCATGGAAGAATGGCAGGAAGCTTTGGATTTTCTCAAAAAAGTTGTCGCATCATTTGAAAACCAAAGCTAACGAAAGGTCCTCATGAACCTGGATGATTTCGGCCAATTCGAGACTATTGATAAAAGAGCTATGCTTCGGGAAATTCAGGGGCTTCCAGAGCAATTAAGTCATGCCTGGCAAATTGCGGATAAATATCCCCTGCCTCAAATAGAAAATATTGCCAATGTACTTATTGCCGGAATGGGAGGCTCTGCGATTGGGGCAGATCTTCTTGCTGCGTATGCCGCACCATTATGCGAGGTTCCAATTACGGTGCTGAGAAATTATCACCTGCCTAAGTGGGCAAAAGATAGCAGTACTCTGGTCATTTGCTCCTCACATTCCGGGAACACAGAAGAAACGCTCTCAGTTTTTCGCGAAGCTGTCAGCAGCCATTGTTCGGTGATGTGCATCTCGACTGGCGGGCAGCTTTTAAAATCAGCAAAGGAAGAAAACCTGGTTGGGTGGAAATTTGAGCACGAAGGCCAGCCGCGGTCGGCAGTAGGTTTCTCATTTGGCATGCTGCTTAACCTATTTTCCCGATTGAACTTAATAAATGAACAATCATTGATTCTGGAATCAACAGTTGCCGGCATGCGGGAATATTTAAAAGAAATTGATGCTGAAGTTCCTGTTTTCCAAAACCTGGCAAAGCGCATTGCCGGCCAGGCAATGAACCGCCATCTGGTATTTCTCGGGGCGGAACATCTTGAGCCGATTGCGCGCAGATGGAAAACACAAGTCAATGAACTGGCAAAATGTTGGGGGCAATTCGAATTTTTGCCGGAAGCTGACCATAACACGCTTGCCGGCCTGGTTTTTCCTGAGGAAAACCTGCAAAATACTTATGCCGTTTTTCTGGATTCCGAAAATTATCATCCACGTAATCAAAAACGGATGCAATTAACATTTACAGAATTTATGCTGGCTGGCATGTGCACTGATAAGATTATGATTCCAGAGAAGTCAGTTCTTGTTGAGATGTGGAAATTGCTGCTGCTTGGTGATTTTGTCTCCTATTATTTATCAATGGCATATGAGGTTGATCCAACACCCATTGAAGCACTTCAGAATTTTAAAAAGGCGATGAATGATTAGCCGCAGCATGGCTGGAGAAATCCGGCCATTTTTTATTCTTGTAAATAGAACATAAATGCTATAAAATGAGAATGTGAAAATATCTCTCAGGAAAATCCTTCATGTTGATCTGGATGCATTTTTCTGCTCCGTTGAAGAAAAATTTGATCCCTCGCTAATCGGGAAACCGTTTGCCACAGGCGGTTCACCTGATGGCCGCGGAGTTGTATCATCCTGCTCCTATGCCGCCAGGCAGTTTGGCATTCATTCTGCAATGCCTATGAAACAAGCTCTTCGAAAATATCCACAATTGCTTTTGGTTCATGGGCACTATCATGAATACAGCAATCAATCCAGGCAGGTAATGAATATCATCCATGGGCTTACACCCCTGGTTGAGCAAATCTCAATTGATGAAGCATTTCCTGGATGTGAGCGACCTGCCGGAGACTCCCAAACGAATTGCTGCAGATCTTCAAATGGCAATTTATTCGAAACTGAATTTGCCTTGTTCCATCGGCGCGGCAACCAATAAACTTGTCGCTAAAATTGCCACCAATATCGGCAAATCCAAGCACCGTGGAAATAAGCCGCCCATGGCAATAACAATTGTTGAACCAGGAACTGAAGAAGTTTTTCTGACTCCTCTGCCGGTTATTGAAATGTGGGGGATTGGCCCAAAAACAGCTGAGGAATTCAACAAGTTGGGCATCAAAACTATCGGAGATATTGTCAAATTCCCTGAAGAGCTGCTAATTAAGAAATTTGGAGATTATGCCCAACATTTAATTCAAAGGGCTAAAGGAATTGATGACCATCCTGTCTCTGACTATGAAGGAATAAAATCTGTCAGCAATGAAATTACTTTTTTCAGGGATGAAAGTGATAGAAAAGAACTTTTGCATGTGATTAAACAATTGTCCGAAAAAGTAGCCAGACGATTAAGGAAAAATCATTATTCGGGAAAAACGGTAAAAATTAAGCTCCGTTGGCCTGATTTTGAGACGATAACACGCCAATTAACCTTAACGCAGCCGACAAATCAGGATTCCATTATTTATCATGCGGCTTGTGAATTGTTTGAACTGGAATGGTCTGCCGGGAAATCGGTTCGATTAATCGGTGTCGGCGTATCTCATATCTCAAATGATATTCAACAGCTTTCGCTTTTTAATAATTCTTACCAGAAAGAAAAGAAATTACTCAGCGCCATTGATGAACTTCGGGAAAGGTTTGGGGAAAAAGCCATTCAAAAAGGCATCGAACCTGATAATTACAGGACTTGGAAACACTAGCGACTGCTGATCTTTTGATAGAGTTCTATAATTTTAGGTGTGATCGCTTCCCAAGAATATGTTCGGGCGTATTCAATACTATTCCGGCTCATCTGTGCTCGAAGTTCAGGCATGCAAATCAATTGGGTCAGACTCTCTTCCAGCGCAACAGGATCGTTATGGGGAACAATAAATCCTGTTACGCCATTTTGGACCAGATGCTGCAAACCTCCCACTTGAGTAGCGACTACTGGCGTACCGCAGGCCATTGCTTCAAGTGCAACCATTCCAAAGGATTCATAATTTGATGGCATCACCACAATTTCGGCGGCGGAATAATAATATTGAAGCGTGTTCTGGTCCTTTTTTCCCATGAAAAGGATCAAGTCGCCAACACCTAAATCCGCACATAATACTTTAAGACGTTCAATTTCACGGCTGCCGTCGCCATTCATTACTTCCGGTTCACCGCCGATAATATAGAGATAATGCGGGCATTCCGAGAGGACGTCGGATTTCCGCATCTGAGCGATTGCCCTGATCAAGGTTTCTATTCCCTTTAAAGGTTCAATGCGCCCAACAAAAAGGATCATTTTTTCTTCAGGGGGGATGTTCAGAAATTCTTTGGCCTCATCGTTCGCGATCGGATAGAATCGGCTAATATCTACTCCGGGGGGAATGACCGATATTTTATCTTTAGAGACATGATATAGCTTCTCAAGATTTGCTTCTTCATCTATGGTTGAGGCAACAATATGGTCTACCAGTTCAGTTACTTTTTGTTCCCCGCTGATCCTGAATTCCCCTTCAATTTCTTCCGGAGACATGGCAATTTGGTTCTTAAGCAGCGCTAGATGTATGGAACATTTGAATCACAGGGATATTCCATTTTTGCTTCAGTTGAATGGCTGCCAATCCTGACAGCCAGTAATGACTGTGAATTAAGTCATATGAGATTTGTTTGGATTCTGAAAATTTGAGAATTCCTTGAACGAATTCAGGGATATAAGTTTGAAGTTCCGCTTTTGGCCTCGGGTTTTCCGGCCCTGCCGGAATATGCACCACCCGGTTGCCGCACCCCAACTCATGCAGCACATGAGGGACATGCTCATCCTGTGAACGGGTGAAAACATCTGAATGGATACCCATTGCTCCGAGATACTTGGCCAGATCGCGGACATACACGTTCATTCCGCCGGTATCCTTGCCGCCGAGTGTTGCCAAAGGGCATGTATGGTATGAAATTAAAGCGATATTCATATTTCCCTGTCAATTATAATTATTGGCTGTTATAATCTGCCGCGTGCCACCGTAGCTCAGCTGGCAGAGCAGCCGCTTCGTAAGCGGCGGGTCAAGGGTTCGATTCCCTTCGGTGGCTTCTTCTATTTTAGTATAGTGCCGCTCAATAAGAAATGTTTATCAAAAAAATCAGTTTGATATTTGCCACCGGGCTTTCAATCATCCTTATCTCATGTTCATTATTTGAAAACATTGCTTTAAAAACTGGCAGTCCCAGTAAAACAGAAATTGTAATTACATCTTCTCCCGTTTTGCCGATTTACCATAATTTCCCCTGTATCCCTTTCCCTGAAAATCCTGATGTGGGCTATGTTGTAAAGGTTATCGATGGTGACTCAATAAAAGCCCTTATTGATGGGGAAGAATTTGAAATCAGGTATATCGGAATTAATACTCCTGAATATTACAGCGATGAGAAGGCAGCCGCTGAACGCGCGACAAGGGAAAACAGGGCATTGGTGGAAGGCAAGAAAGTTTATCTTTTTAAGGACGTATCAAACACCGATTATTTTGGCAGGCTATTAAGATATGTGTTTACCGAAGACTTCTTTATTAACTTTGAAATGGTAGAGCGCGGGATGGCAGAATCGAAATCTTATTACCCGGATGTTGCATGCCAGAAGCTATTTAATCAAGCCTCACAATAAGCTTACCCTCCGCCCACTGGCGTTAGAAATGAGATGTTTGCGTTTTCCTTGAGCCTGTCCTCGTCCAAAACGATTTTTCCATCCATCAGCATCATTACATTGTCGAGGTGGGTTCTGAGGTTTGGGTAAAGTTCCTCCAGTTGGCGCTTAAGGTCCTTGATAGTGGAGATATCATCCAGATCCAGCTCCAAATTTCCGGTACCGGCTTTTTCTTTTAAATGATAGAAGAGGGATACTCGAATTTTCATATTTTTCAGACTCTTTTAAAATTTGGTTTTCACAATGCCAAATATTTCGATAAAGTATAATCACATTTATGGCAAGCGGGAAAATACCCCTCACAATCGGCATCGCAGGCGGGACTGGATCGGGTAAAACAACTGTTGCAAATGTCATCCTGGAACGCGTCGGAAAGCATCACATCTCATATCTTCCACATGACGCTTATTATCGTGAATTGACAAGCTTGCCACCTGACCAGAGAGCGGCTATGAACTTTGACCATCCTGATTCGCTTGAAACTGAATTGATGATCAGGCACATTGAGTTGTTGAAACAGGGAAAGCCCATCGAAATCCCGATTTATGATTTCAGCACCAATTCGCGAACAGACAAGACCATCAGGGTAGAACCTCATCCGGTCATTATCGTGGAAGGAATTTTGCTGTTTGCTGACAAGAAATTGAGAGAAATGCTGGATGTTAAGCTTTTCGTGGATACCGATCCGGATATCCGTTTCATCAGGCGTTTGCAGCGGGATATTTCAGAGCGCGGCAGAACAACCGAAAATGTCATTCAGCAGTATTTAACAACTGTCAGACCCATGCACCTTGAATTTGTTGAACCCTCCAAGCGATATGCGAATGTGATTATCCCTGAGGGCGGCCTAAATGAGGTTGCAATGGAGATGGTTATTGCCCGCATTGAATCATTGTTGAACCGAAAATAAAAAGCATGCACCAGGAAAAAAAGAATCCGGCTCTCAGGTTCTTTTTGCTCGTTTTAGTTCTTGCCATTTCAATCATCCTTTTCACATATCGCAATGAAGTGCAAAAGATAGCCAGTTTTGGATACGGGGGAATTTTTATTCTTTCCCTCTTAACGAATGCGACACTGATTCTGCCTTTACCGGGTGTGGTTTTTACATCTGCAATGGGAGCAGTATTTAATCCTTTCTGGGTTGCCATTGCTGCAGGAACGGGCGCAGCACTAGGGGAGACGACGGGATACCTGGCGGGCTTTAGCGGTCAAATTATTATTGACCGGAAAGAATGGTATGAAACCCTGACGAAATGGATGCGGAAGTATGGCAATCTGACGGTTATGGTGATGGCTATTATTCCCAATCCCTTTTTTGACCTGGCAGGCATGGCTGCCGGAATGCTGAAACTTCCGTTTTACCGGTTCTTGTTCTGGTGCTGTGTAGGCAAGATCATTAAAATGATGCTGTTCGCTTATACCGGCGCGACGTTGCTCAAAGTTCTCTTACCTTGATGAAATACTTCGCAGTAATAACTATTCCCAAACAAGCGAATTAAATGGTTGAATTATTGTGATTATTATTGACCTCAATATTTTTTAACACAGGCAGGAAAAAGATCGATAGTGACGTGACCAGGCATAACACTCCAGCCAGCATGTACCATATTTGTATTCCCATCCGATCAGCAATTGGCCCTGCTATCCAAAGCCCGATTGGCGTGGTAAGCCAAAGAAGGCTGCCAGCCATTGTAAATACCCTTCCCTGAAAATCCGGGGCGACCTTGGATTGCAGAATTGCCATAAACGGCCCATCAACAATGGGGATCATGAATCCCAGCATAAGCGTTGCAGGAAGCAATATCCGAAATTGATCGGGCTGTAGAATGCCGATCCACAAAAAACTGATCCCCATCAAAACAATTCCAAGCCAAATCGAATGGATTTTTTTCTTGAAACCACCCCAAAGGCTAAGCAAAATCCCACCCAAAACGACGCCAATACCGCTGAAGGATTCGACCAACCCAAATTGGGCGGCATTTCCAAGAAAATGTTTATTGACAAGCAAGGGAAAAAGCGAAAAAGCAGGTGACAAGGCGATCTTGATGATCATCGCCAATCCTAAAAGCGCTACCAGCCCTTTCCAGCGCAGAATGTAAAGAAAACCAGCTTTTATGTCAGCCAAAAGAGAATTAAAGGTTACCAACTCTTGATCCTTCGATTTTTTTGGCTGAGGGATCTTGATGAAAAAAAGGACAATGATCGCGAAGGCTGCCGTGATGATATCCACTAAAAGTGCTCCCTGGACATTGACGGTTTCAAGAAGCAGTGCACCCAACGGCGGCGCAATAATATTGATCGCGCCTTTTAGCGCCTGGTTTAATCCGGCAATTTTTGCCAAATGTTTTTCAGGAACCATCAGCGAAATAGAAGACTGTTCCGCAGGGTAGTGAAAGGCTCCTCCCACAGCACGCAAAAACATGATCAGATAGATGTGCCAGACTTCAACCAGGTCGAAATAAAAAAGAACTGCCAGAACAACGATCGCCATGGCGATAGAAGCATCTGAAAGGATGATCAATTTCTTTCGGTTAAATCGGTCGACCACAGCACCGGCAAAAGGGCTGATAAAAATCTCGGGAAGGATGGCAAACGCTGTTGCAGTGGCAAGTATGGTGGCTGACCCTGTTTCTTTGGTTAACCACCATACTAAAGCAAACTGAACCAGCATCGATCCAAAGAGGGAAAGCGCCTGCCCGATCCAGAAAGGAAAAAAGGCTCTTTTCCAATTAATTGCGATGGTGTCTTGATTGTTCATTACTCGCCTCAAATATAAAAAGAAATTTCTTTTTATTTACGGAGAATTAAAAAATAAGTTGCCAGCATTATTGAACGAAAAATAACATGGCACAATTACTCGTCTGATTATTAAATAAATTAGACCTGATATTCAGGAAATTGAGCCGATCAGTAAAGATTTCACCAATTCAGGTGAACAGGCGCGATCAATTGTATGAAGAAAAATTGAGGTTCTTACTTGGGAATCACGCAAATAAATCCAAGAGCCTCATTTTCCATACTTGAAAATTGGTGCAGTTCGTTTCCTTCAACAAAGACTACATCGAAAGGTTTAATCTCGGTGATCGTGTCTGCAATCTGCACTCTTCCCCTTCCATGCAGGACAATCACCATGTGTTCCTGCGGGTGCCTCTCAAGCCGGCTATGACCGTCAGGTTCCACCCTGAAGAAACGCATGATGCTGTTGGGAGCCTTTTCTCTTTCTCCGATCAAAATGTGACGGGTGATTGATTGCAGACCTTCTTCAGATAATTGCTCCCCTTCTACCGAATCCCATTTGAAATTGCCGGCATCGCCGATAAATTTATGAATCTGCGACATTTTTGACCTCCATGATAAAAATAAAGACCGGGTTGGCCTATAAGCCGTATTCTGTCCGGCATGCGAAGCATGCCTGGATGGCTATCTATCTGGGCGGTCTACCTGAGGTGACCGGCAAAGCCGATCAGGCGAGCAGCCTGGAGCAATCCACCTCTGCTTGACCTTGCTCCCAAAAAGGGTTGCCTGGCAAACGCATTGCTGCAGTTTCCGGTGGTCTCTTACACCGCCATTTCACCCTTGCCCTTGCGGGCGGTTTGTTTCTGTGGCCCTGTCTGACAGGTTGCCCCGTCCCGGGATTTCCCCGGTTTTGCGCTCTTTGGAGTACGGACTTTCCTCAAACCGCAAAGCGATTCGCAGCCATCCGGCCAACCCGGTTTATTTGATATTACCTATATTTTAACCCATACGTCAAATCAACCCTGAAAGAGATTAGTACATTTAATAGTTATAATTGGCGAATCTATTTTACTTTGGGAGATAATGATGCGAAGACCTTTGGTTGCTGGAAACTGGAAAATGAATAAAACTGTTGAACAGGCGGCATTGCTCGTGGCAGGCATGCTGCCAGGTTTGCAGGCGATCAGAACAGTGGATCGGGTAATTTGTCCGCCATTTACTTCATTGATGACGCTTGCGGGAATGCTGTCGGGCACTGAGATTGGCTTGGGCGCACAGAACCTGCATTGGGAAGCATCAGGCGCATTTACCGGGGAAGTATCAGCGCAGATGGTAAAAGAATTTTGCCAATACGTGATTTTGGGGCATTCCGAAAGGCGCGCATATTTTGGAGAAACAGACCAGTCTGTTAATTTAAAAATCAAAGCCAGCCTGTCCACCGGATTAACCCCGATTGTCTGTGTTGGCGAGACCCTTGAAGAAAATGAAGGCGGCAAAACCGAAACCGTTGTTTCACGCCAGGTGAAGCTTGGATTTGAAGGAATTTCAGCCGAAGATGCGGAAAAAACCATTGTTGCCTATGAACCTGTCTGGGCGATTGGCACTGGCAGGGCTGCGAGCGCAGAAATGGCAAACGATATCATCGCTGGCGCTGTCAGAAAGAATCTTGCGGACTTGTTCGGGGGCGGGACGGCAGAAAAAATCCGCATCTTGTATGGCGGATCAGTAAAAGGTGAGAATGCCGCAGACTTTTTCGCGAAACCTGATATTGATGGCGGATTGATCGGCGGCGCCAGCCTGAAGGCAGAAGATTTTCTAAAAATTGTAGAAGCGGCTGCTTAATTTATATCAGAATCACAGGTGGTTTGGCATTAAACCACCTGTATTTATTTAATAGTCAGTCCCGAACTGGCGATCGCCTGCGTCACCCAATCCGGGCAAGATATAGCCAATTTCATTTAATCGCTCGTCAACCGCAGCCAAATAAAGAGGCACATCCGGATGTTCGCGATGGACTAAATTGATGCCTTCGGGGGCGCCAATGATGCCCATGAATTTGATGCGTTTCACCCCCCAGCGCTTCAGCACATCTATTGTTGCCGCTGCGGAACCGCCAGTTGCCAGCATGGGATCTAAAATAAGGCAGACGCCCACAGAAGGGGAAACAGGCAGCTTGTTATAGTATTCAACAGGCTTTAAGGTTTTCTCATCGCGATATAAGCCGATATGCCAGACTTCTGCCGTTGGCATCAGTTCCCAAACACCCTCTACCATGCCTAATCCGGAGCGCAGGATGGGGATCAGCCCGATTTTTTCCTGAAGCTCAAAACCGTTGGCAACAGCCATCGGGGTGGTAACTTCCTTGGGCGCAATCTGCAGGTCGTAGGTGGCTTCATAAGCGAGCAAGCCGGCAATTTCCCTGATCAATTCCCTGAATTTTTTAGGATCGGTATCTTTATCCCTGAGTTTTGTAAGTTTATGTTTTATGAGAGGGTGATTTGAGACATAGAGATTATCCATTGCAGCTCCAAAGATTGAAATTTGTGTTTAGATGGTCTAATGCAATAATAGCATAAATGCGGATAAGCAGTCTACAGTTATAATAATTTGAAACCAATTAACAAGGCAGAATTCAACTTGGAGACTGAAAGAATCAACAGCCCGGAAAGAAAAATTGAAGATAATTTTGGGTATGCATTGCGCCCAAATTCGCTTTCAGAAGTCATTGGTCAAAACCAGCTTCGCGAAAACCTTGCCATTCTAATCAAGGCTGCAGAGCAGCGGGCAGAAGCGCTTGACCACGTGCTTTTTTACGGCCCACCCGGATTGGGTAAGACGACCTTTGCACACGTTCTTGCGAATGAGATGGGAGTGAACATCAAGGTTACCTCTGGCCCGGCCATTGAGCGCCCTGGGGATTTGGCAGCGATCCTCACGAACCTGCGCGGCCGCGATATTCTGTTTATCGATGAGATCCATCGGCTTGGAAAAGTAGTCGAAGAAGTGCTTTATCCGGCGATGGAAGATTTTGCGCTTGATATTGTCATTGGCAAAGGCCCATCGGCGCGTTCTGTCAGATTAAAACTGCCAAAATTCACCTTAATCGGTGCGACCACCCGCCTTGCGCTGCTTAGTGCACCTTTACGCGCCCGTTTCGGCGCAACTTACCGGGTGGATTACTATGACCTTGATTCGATCAAGCATATTATTGAACGTGCCGCCTTGATGATGGCCATAAACGCAGATGAGGAAGGTATTGAGGAAATCGCACGCCGCGCCAGGGGTACGCCGCGTGTTGCGCTGAGGCTGCTCAGGCGTGTTCGGGATTTTGCTGAAGTTCGTACCGGCGGAAAATTGACAAAAAATGCAGCGCTTGAGGCGTTAAACCTATTGAGTATCGATAATCACGGCCTGGACGAAATTGACCGCATGGTTCTGCTCACCATCATTCAAAAATACAATGGCGGCCCGGTTGGGTTAAGCACCATCGCGGCATCCATCAGCGAAGAGCCTGATACGATCATGGATGTAGTTGAACCTTATTTACTGCAGCTGGGTTTTTTGGGCCGGACAGCCAAGGGCCGCATTGCCACGCAAATGGCCTATGAACATTTGGAGCTCGATTATCCGAGTTCAAGCATTCAGCCCTCTCTCCTGAATTAGCGTGAAGACAGCAGAATTTAATTATCACCTGCCGCAAGAACTGATCGCACAGGTACCGCTCAAAAACCGCCAGGATTCAAGGCTCCTGGTTTTTGAACGCATTTCCAACCAGATAACGCACTCTTACTTCAAGATGATTTCCACATTTTTACACCCGGGGGACGTGCTGGTAATTAATAAAACAAAAGTAATTCCCGCCAGATTGTTCGCGCATAAGGAAAGCGGCGGGAAAGTGGAAATTTTACTTTTGAAAAAAGTGGACGACCTGGATTGGGAGGTTTTGGTTGGCGGGAAGAGAGTAATATCAGGAATTGATTTAGAATTTTCCAAAGACCTTTCAGGCCAAGTGATAAAAGACCTGGACGGTTCCAGGCGGGTCATTCGCTTTTCTGTTCCGGTTGAACCTTATTTCAAAAAATACGGGCAAATGCCACTTCCGCCATACATTCATGAACGATTGGATGATCCTGAGCGCTACCAAACCGTTTATGCGCAGTTCAGCGGGTCCGCGGCAGCGCCGACGGCGGGACTTCATTTCACCAAAGGAATTATTCAAAAATTGACGGAATTCGGGATTCAATTTGCAGACATTACTTTGCATGTTGGATTGGATACTTTCGCGCCGGTGACTGAAGAAAATGTGGAAATGCATAAGATCCACACCGAATGGTGCGAATTGAACCAGGCTGCAGCCGATATGATCAACCAGGCCAAAGAACAAAAAAGAAGGGTTATTGCAGTTGGCACAACCTCTGTCCGCACGCTGGAGTCGGCTGCCCGGGATAAAGGCGTTCAGCCCATTTGCGGGCCAACCTCTCTATTTATCTTTCCCGGTTACCAATTCAAGGTTGTTGATGGGATGATAACCAACTTTCACCTGCCGAAATCGACGTTAATCATGCTGGTGAGCGCTTTTGCCGGCAGAGAAAACATCATGCGGTGTTATCAAGAAGCCATTACCCAAAAATACCGTTTCTTTTCATTCGGCGATGCCATGCTTATTCTTTAAAAATGGATGGAACCATTCAAAAGCTTGACCAATTGAACAATGAAATTATCTCCTGCAAGCGGTGCCCACGGCTGGTGGAATGGCGGGAGTCAATTGCCAGGATAAAGAGAAAAGCATTTTCCGATTGGGATTATTGGGGTAAACCAGTGCCTGGTTTCGGTGATATCAATGGACAGGTCTTGATATTGGGATTGGCTCCAGGCGCGCATGGTTCCAACAGAACAGGACGAATGTTTACGGGGGATGCATCGGGAGACTTTCTTTATCCCGCGCTTTATGATGCCGGATTTGCCAGCCAGTCGGGCGCGTTTTCTATCGATGATGGCTTGAATTTAAAGGATGCCTTTATCAGCGCGGTTTGCCGGTGTGCACCACCCGATAATAAACCTGCCAGGGATGAGATCATCAATTGCCGGACTTTTCTCAATCAGGAAATCTCATTAATGAAGAACCTGAAAGGCATCGTTGCTTTGGGAAAGATCGCTTTCGATACAGCCCTGGATATTTTGCTGAAACAGAATACTGTTACCGTGGGAATAACCCCTTCATTTGGGCATGGCAGGCTTTATTTTGCAGATAGTCATGCTGCCCATGTCCCCTGGCTTATGGCTTCCTACCACCCAAGCCGCCAAAACACCCAAACAGGGAGGCTGACGCCGGTGATGTTCCAGGATATTTGGAAGAGGACTAATGAATTGCTGGGGAAAACGGCAAATTAAATAAAACAGGTTGGGAAGCTTGCTTCCCAACCTGCAGTATTGAATTCACAAAAATTTATTTTAGAGCGTTCCAGCCTGCATAAGTGGCAGTATCACCCAGTTCAGTTTCAATGCGCAATAATTGGTTGTATTTTGCAACCCGGTCAGAGCGCGCGGGGGCGCCTGTCTTAATCTGGCCGGTGTTGAGCGCGACAGCCAGATCGGCGATGGTTGAATCTTCTGTTTCGCCGGAACGGTGGGAAGTTACCGCTTTCCAACCATTCCTGTGAGTCAATTCAACCGCTTCGATGGTTTCGGTCAGAGAGCCGATTTGATTAAGCTTAATAAGGACTGAATTGCAGGCTTTTTCTTCAATCGCTTTCTGAACGCGTTCTGGGTTGGTAACCAGCAGGTCATCGCCGACTATCTGCAACCGGTCGCCCAGTTCCCTGGTCATTAATTTCCAACCTTCCCAATCGTCCTGAGCCAGGCCATCTTCGATGGAAACGATCGGATATTGATCCACCCAACTTTTCCAGAAGGCAACCATCTGGGCGCTATCGAGCATTTTGCCTTCCTTGCGCAGGTTATATTGCTTTTTTTCTTCATCATAAAGTTCCGAAGCAGCCGGATCTAAAGCGATGGCGACATCTTTTCCTGCCTTGAAACCGGCTTTCTCAATGGCTTCCAAAATCACTTCCACCGCTTCCGAGTTGGCTTTAAGATTGGGGGCATAACCGCCCTCATCGCCGACCAGGGTCGCATAGCCATGGGCTTTTAATACGGCTTTGAGCGAGTGATAGATTTCAGCTCCCCATCGGAGGCCTTCAGCAAAGGACGGCGCGCCGAGAGGCATCACCATAAATTCCTGGGCATCTGTGGATTGCCAGGCGGTATGGGCGCCGCCATTCAGAATGTTCATCATCGGAACTGGCAGAACATGCGCATAAACGCCGCCGACATACCGATAAAGGGGCATGCCGAGCGAATTGGCAGCCGCTTTTGCTACAGCCAGGCTGGTGCCCAAAATGGCATTTGCGCCTAAATTGGCTTTATTAGGAGTTCCATCCAATTCAAGCAGGGTTCGATCTATCGCAATCTGTTCAGTTGCGTCCCAACCAATTAATTCATCAGCAATCGCGGAATTGACGTTGTTAACCGCCTTCGTTACGCCTTTGCCAAGGTATCTTTTTTTATCCCCATCCCGCAGTTCCAAAGCTTCGTGAACACCGGTGGATGCCCCTGATGGCACTGCTGCACGGCCAAAGCTGCCGTCTTCCAGGATTACTTCAACTTCTACTGTTGGATTGCCGCGTGAATCTAAAATTTCCTGTGCTTCAATTGATTCAATGAACGTATACATTATTAACCTCTATATAAAAGATTTATTTTTTTTGCTTTTAACCATTTAAGTATAACCTTTAACTTTTAAAGAATTGTATTATCTGCTTTCGGTCCTTTTAATGACCGCCTTTATGAATTCATTAAACAAGGGATGAGGGCGGTTCGGCCTTGAAAGAAATTCGGGATGGAATTGCGAACCAAGCATAAAGGGATGGTCTTTTATTTCGGCAATCTCAACCAAATAGCCATCCGGTGATTGGCCGGAAAAAATCATCCCGCCTTTTTCCAGCGCTTCACGGAACTGGTTGTTTAATTCATATCGGTGGCGGTGGCGCTCTTCAATTAAGTCGACTTGATAAGCGCGATGTGCGGTTGTTTTTGGGCTGATTTTGCAGGGATATAATCCCAGCCGCATTGTGCCGCCTTTTTCAGTGATATCTTTTTGCCCTGGCAGCAGGTCAATCACCGGATAGGGCGATTTTTCATCAAACTCGGTTGAATTGGCGCGGACATCTTTAAAGAGAAACCTTGCGAATTCAATAACCATTATTTGAAACCCAAGGCATAAGCCGAGATAAGGAATCTTGTTTTCCCTTGCGTATTTTGCCGCCATGATCTTGCCTTCAGTGCCGCGTACGCCGAATCCGCCCGGCACAAGAATCCCATCGGCTTTGCTGAGCATGCTTTGAGCGCTTGCCTTCTCCAATTCACAGGAATGAATCCAGTCTATCTCCAACTGGGCTGAGTTATTCAGGCAGGCATGTTTTAACGATTCCCTGACGCTGATATAGGCATCGTGCAATTCCACATACTTTCCTACCAGTGCAATCTTTACATGGTGCTTAGGTTTTTCAACTGCGCGCGTAATTTTTTTCCAGGCTGAAAAATCGGGCTCCTGCTTCGGTTTCAATTTAAAATAATTCAAAATATATTCAGCAACCTTATAGTTTTCCAATTCCAAAGGCACCGAATATAGAACCGGCACAGTGATCAGGGGGATAACTGCCTGCAAATCCACATCACAAAAGAGGGAAATTTTTTCAAGGATAGGCTTTGGAATGGACTGGTCAGCACGGGCAACGATCATATTGGGCGAAATACCGATCGAGCGCAGTTCCCTGACGGAATGCTGGGTTGGTTTTGATTTCAGCTCACCCGTGGCGCCAATAAAAGGCAGCCAGGTGGTATGAACAAAAAAGGTATGCTCCCGGCCCACTTCCTGGCGTAATTGGCGCAATGCTTCCAAGAATGGCTGGCTTTCAATATCACCCACAGTACCGCCGACTTCAACCAGGACAAATTCCGCTTTTGATTTTTCGGCGATGCATTTTATGCGGCGCTTGATTTCATCAGTGATATGCGGGATAACCTGAATTGTGCCACCGAGATAATCGCCTTTGCGTTCTCTGCTGATTACTTCGGCGTAAACCTGCCCGCTGGTAAGGTTGGATTCTCGGGTCAGCCGAATATCAATGAATCGCTCATAATGGCCGAGATCAAGATCAGTTTCGGCGCCATCATCAAGCACAAAAACCTCGCCATGCTGATAGGGGCTCATGGTCCCCGGATCAACGTTGAGATAGGGGTCGAGCTTTTGAATGACAACCGAAAAGCCCCTCTCTTTAAGAAGGCGGCCTATTGATGCAGCGGTCAGGCCTTTACCTACAGAACTGATTACACCGCCTGTAAAAAAAATATATTTTGTACTTTGATTTTTCATAATTCCAATCCTGGTTTATTAATTGAAGCGGGGAGGGCTGTAGAATAAGCCCTCCCCGTATTGGTGAGCTGAAAAATTGTCTGGGATGATTTCTTTTAATTTAACCACGTTTGATCATCCTGTGATGAAGAAAGTTTACCACATCAAAAGACCCTGCAATTTGCAGGGTCCTGGATTGTGATTGATAATTAAAATTAATTGCGGTGGCTTAAAGTCCTGGAAAGAAGTTCTTCCTGGTCGGAGGTGAGCGCTTTTGCTTTTTTCCCGTGAGATGAGGATTTTTTCTCTTCGAGGCCGGCTTTCTCCATTGCTTCTTTCAGGCGGATCTCCATGACGGTCGGTTCAGGTTCTGCGGGCGTTTCTTCAACCGCTTCCGTAGAAGGTTTCTTTTTATCTTTACCTTTTTTATGCACCGGATGCGCTGGTGTGATCTTCACACCTTCAATTTCATCCAAGCCGGGCTGCAGGGCTTTCATACTCAACTTGATCTGTTTGCGCCGGCGGTTAAAGTCAATGACCTTGACATCCACTTCATCGCCAATGTTGACGATATCGGATGCATTTTTTACATACCCCTGGGTTAATTCACTGATATGCACCAGGCCGGGCCTTTCAGCGCCGATATCAACCAGAGCGCCGAATTTTTCAAGTTCAACGATCTTGCCTTTCAGCACCATATCATTTTCAATTTCCCGCCATTCCAGCGCAAGTGGTTTTTGCATGGTTACTTCAATGCGGTCATCCTGAAGATTGCGAATATAAACATCCACTTCCTGATTCTCTTTGAGCGCATCTTCAACACGAAGAATCGGTTCATTCTTTTCTGAAACAATTTGTGAAACATGCAGAAGCGCGGGCTTTTCGACCCCGATATCCACAATCGCGCCCGCCTTGGTAGTTTTAATGATTTTCCCCTTTAAGTGCATTTTTCGTTCAAGCTGGTTAGAAGCTTTAATACCAGTAATTACATCTGAATTCATTAAGAAATTTCTCCTGTCATAGGTCTTAAGCAGTCGTCCATTATACCCTCGTGAGGGTACCCTGTCAATTAATGAACTCCTATTGGTTTTTGGGTTGGATTAATAATTCAAGCGCTTGATTCATTTGGGCGTCAAACTTATTCCGAATATCTTCATCCGTGATTTGGATTTGGATATCCGGGATCAACCCCGATTCTTGAATTTGCCGGCCGTTGGGTGTTAACCAGCGGGCGGTTGTTATCCGTAAACCGCCATTATTAAATCGCAAGGGTACCCAGTTTTGGATAAATCCTTTGCCAAAGGTCTGGGAACCAACCAGTTTGGCGCGCTTTAGATCCTGAAGTGCGCCGGCAGTAATTTCTGAGGCTGAGGCCGTCCCTTCATTTACCAGGACAACCAGAGGAATTTCCGTATTGATTGAATTACCAGTCGCCTGGTATTTATTTTGGGTGCCATCCGCCCATTCTTCCACCATCACGACTTCATCAGTTATAAAGAATGAAGTAATTTCGATTGCCGAATCAACCAATCCCCCGGTATTATTCCTCAAATCAAGGATCAGCCCTTTGGCTTTTTGATCAAGAAGATTTGTCAGAGCCTGCTTAAATTCAGATGCCGAATTTTCACCAAATGTGATATAACCTGATCACCCCGATTTGTCCTTCCAGCATCTCGCTTTCAACGGAAGGAATCGGAATCACCGCTCTCTCAAGCTCAAACTGAAGAATTTCCTCAATCCCATCTCTTTGGATGGAAAGGATAATTTTTGTACCAGCCGGACCATAAATGCGTTCGAGCACTTCGGCAGGGCTTAATTGGGTCATATCTTCGCCATCGATTGCGACAACTTTGTCGCCCGGCTTTAGTCCCGCCATTTCGGCGGGTGAATCGGGCATGGGGGCCATGATGACCAGAAAATCTCCGCTGGTATCCACATAAGCGCCAATCCCGCTGTATTCCCCTATAATAGGCGCATTTTGAGCACGGAATTCTTCCGGGCTCATATAAGCAGAATACGGATCGCCCAGGCTTTCCATCATTCCGCGAAATGCACCCTGCAGTAAGGCTTCATCATCGACTGGCTGATCAATAAATTGATCATGGATGATATCCCAAACCTGATTCAGGGAAAGAAGCTGTTTCTCATTCAAACCGCGTAATTTGGGCAATGACGATGATAATGCCTGCGGCGATCCCAATAGATCACCCGAGATAAAACCCAATGAAAAGGCAAAAATAATGATCAATGCCCATAAAATGATTTTTAATGTATTTGAATTTTTGGGAAGCATCGTTTTTCCTTAAGGGATAAATGGGATAAGCCGGGGGAGATCGTGCAGTGATGGAATGCTCAAATCATCCTGGTATTGAAAATTCTCATCGATCAAAATGCTATAAATGCCCATTTTTCTTGCCTGTTCGATATTTGCAGGATAATCATCTAGGTAAACACAGCCTTCCCAGGATGATAATTGGGCAACATGGAGGGCATTATTAAAAGCTTGTATGTGGGGTTTCAAATGCGGCATTAATACATGGACATCGATGACAGCATCAAAAAGAGATTCAAGATCCAGGTAATTTAAAATCCGATCCACGTGGTTTCTGTCCGCATTTGAAAAAATAATCTTTCTTTGGGTATATCTTGATAACAATGCTTTCAGGTTGGCGTCTTTTTTCAAATGCCGGGTCAAGTCGATATTGTGGACGAAATCAAGAAATTCATATTCATCAATATCAAATTTTTCCTTTAAGCCAAGCAGGGTTGTTCCGTATTTTTGCAGGCTGTACTGGCGCAGTGCAATGATCTCCGGTTCCTCCAGGCCTAATCTTTCATGCATGTAACGAACAATGCGATCACGGATTGCTTCCATCACCCCGCTGCTTTTGGGATAGATCGTATTGTCCAGGTCAAAAAATAAGGTATGAGCCATAACCGTAAAAGTATATCTTTAAAAACAAGTCGGGACATTGGATATAATTTCAAGATACCATGCCTATTCATGAACTTTCCAAAGAGATCGCTTCAAAAATTGCCGCAGGTGAAGTGGTTGAGCGCCCTGCTTCGGTAGTCAAGGAATTAATTGAGAATTCTATAGACGCAGGTGCAACTGAGATCAATATCCGCATTGAGCAGGCAGGGCAAAGGCTAATTGAAGTTGAAGATAACGGGATTGGCATTCCGGCGGATGAATTAAAGACAGCAGTTAAAAGATATGCCACCAGCAAAATCGACAGCATAGAGGATCTTGAAAAGATCAGCTCGCTTGGATTCCGCGGAGAAGCTCTGGCATCGATCGCTGCGGTTTCCCGGTTCAGCCTGGCAAGCCGGACGCAAAACCAGGACAGCGGAATGAGTTTGTTGATCGATGGGGGAGTCGAGCAATCCTTTCAACCAATCGGCATGAAACCTGGAACACATGTTAAGGTAGAAAACCTTTTTTACAATGTACCGGCGCGGCTCAAATTCTTAAAAAAGATGCTACTGAAAGGCAGTTAATCACAGAGTTGATCACCCGCTATTCCCTTTTTTATTCCGGAATCAGGTTTCAACTGCTCCAGGAAGGACGATCAGTTTTTACCTCATATGGAAATCAAAATCGCAGAGAGATACTGTCCAAATTGTTTGACCTGGAATCCGCGCAAAGTTACCTTGAAATTAATTACCAGAATCTTCTGGTGAAAATCGAAGGCTTTACAAGCCCTCTGAGCATGACCTTTGCCAACCGCAAACAAATATTTTGCTTTATCAATGGCAGGCTGGTATCAGATGCAACCCTGACGGCTGCCATCATTCGTGCTTATTATGGATATTTGATGGTTGGGCGATTTCCGTCCACAATTCTTTTCATCGAAATTTCTCCTGCGGAAATTGATGTTAATGTCCACCCAACAAAGGATGAGATCCGCTTTCGAGATTCCGGCCAAATTTTCAGCGTGATCCATTCTGCAGTTCGCCAAACAATCTCAAATATGTCGCCAATGCCTGAATTTTTTCTGCCAACCTGGAATTCCGGAGCAAGCACAGAGAGGCGTATTGATCCCGGTTGGGATTTTGCCAGAGCTGAGGAGCACCCGGATATGCTGCAGAAGCCTGCGGAAAACTATCCACCCTCGCAACCCGAAAATGCTTCCCTGGGCAAAGTGCCGATTTTACGCTTGATCGGCCAACTTGGCCGGACCTACCTGGCAGCGGAAGGACCGGATGGGCTTTACCTTATCGACCAACACGCAGCCCATGAACGCATTCTGTTTGAGAGGATTCAAAATCTCCCGCAGGCGGAGATCATATCCCAATATCTGCTGACACCTGAGACCCTGCAAATTCCTGCCCGTTTAAAAGAAACATTCAATCAGGAAAGGGATATTTTAGAGAAAATCGGTTTCCGATTTGAAGAATTTGGGCTTGATACGATTCGGATTACCGCGCTGCCGGTAGTTATTCAAAAAATGAATCCCTCGGAAGCATTAATGGGCGCGCTTGAACCAGAAGACCATCAAAACGGATTGGTTGAAGAAGAGCTTGAAAAACGGATTATTTTGAAAATATGCAAAAAAGCTGCCATTAAAGGCGGCCAGGTACTTTCCGTTACAGAGCAGGAACAGCTCATTCGGGATTTGGAGAATTGCAGTTCACCGCGCACCTGCCCGCATGGAAGGCCTACCATGATCCATTTATCGGTTGATCTGCTTGAAAGGCAGTTCGGCAGGCTTGGAAGCAGATAATCGCTCAACCAGGCAAATAATTTAAGAGGCCGCCAATCCCTTGCTCAACATCCATTCTTAACAAGAGCACTGCCTTATCATCCAGATGGGTTTGCCCGAGATTATTAATGATCAACAGGGCATTGTTCATAAGAGCGGTTTCTGGCAATGAATTGGCTGGTGAAACTTCAAGGGAAGAACCGACCACCAAAATGAGATCAGCGAGCAGGCACTCTTGATAAGCAGCATTCCAGACGTTTTGAGGGAGCGCTTCACCGAACAAGACAATGTCAGGTTTAATGATGCTGTTGCATTTTGAGCATCTTGGAAAATCATCGCTTTGGGTCAGCAGCTGATAAAAATATTCACGGGGATGTTTGCTGCCGCAGGAAGGGCAGGTTGCCGTTTGAGCGGTGCCATGCAATTCAAGCACCTTCTTTGAACCAGCCTTATAGTGCAGGCCGTCAATATTTTGAGTGATGACGGATTTGATTACTCCCATGTTTTCCAACTGCGCCAAACCAAGATGGGCTTTATTGGGTTGCGCAGATTCTGAGTTAATGGCAAGCGGGCGGATCCAGTTAAAAAAATCTTCAGGATGTTTTTGAAACGCCCAAAGTGAGGCGACTTTAAACGGATCACTCTGATTCCATAATCCTGACTGGGGAGAGCGGAAATCGGGGATTCCGCTGGGCGTGGAGATGCCTGCGCCGGTAAACGCGACAGCATGGCTTGCCCTGGAAAGAAAGGCAGCCGCTTTTTCAATAGATACCCTGTCAGAATCCGAAAGGGAATTTTGTTTAATATCCATGGCGATATTATAGCCAGAGCAGAATGCTATAATTTTTGCATGCTTCTCCAAAAAGTCAGCCATATACTCAACCAGGAATGCGCTTTTCAGCTGGCACCGAAATTGCTGGTTGGCGTCTCCGGCGGGCCTGATTCTGTCTGCCTGCTGGATATTCTTTCGCAGCTGCCTTATGAAATCGTTGTAGGGCATCTTAACCATATGCTGAGACCATCAGCCGATGAAGAAATGGCGTTCGTCAAGAAGCTGTCGGCAGGGTATGGGTTCAAATTTGTCGGAAGAACTGCCAATATTCTTGATCAAACAAAATTAAAAAAGAGCGGCATTGAAGAAGAAGCCAGAAGAGAGCGCTACCGTTTTCTCTTTGATTCAGCAAAAAAAGAAAATGCAAAAGCAGTAGCCGTTGCGCACCAGGCTGATGACCAAATTGAGACCCTGCTTATGAATCTCATCAGAGGATCGGGGCTCGAAGGTCTGACGGGCATGCGGATTAAATCAATTAGTGAGTTCAATCCTGAAATTGAATTGGTAAGGCCCTTGTTGAATGTCTGGCGTGAAGAAATTCTGGATTATTGCCAAAACCATCACTTGGAGTTCAGGCTGGATGAAACCAACCAATCCCTGGATTATCACCGTTCAAGAATCCGGAACCAATTAATACCGGAACTGGCGAATTACAACCCAAATATTAAAAGTACCCTGTTAAGAACCCAAAAGATTCTCATGGATGACTTTGCATTCCTTAATGAATCAATCTCAACAGTCAGGAACGAAATTCAACTGGAGATAAAAAAGGGTACTGTCTCGCTTGAATTGAAAGCCTTCAAAAGGCTGCCTGTCAGCATGCAGCGGCTGATCATTAAAGAAATCCTCGAAAAATACTTTTTTGATCAGGAGATTATCAGTTTTGCCAATATTGAGGACGCAAGAAAAATATTTACCCGCGAGATTCGAAAGACAACCTTGACAATTGCGGAAAAAATTTATATTTACATCTCTGATGATACGGGGTCACTTGTGAAGAGCAGCGCTGATGCAGGCTTAGAAAGCCAACCAAGTATTGACCAGGAATTAATTGTGCCGTTGACGCAGGGAAGATTTCCTGTTGCCAGGGGATGGCAGCTTGAAGTAAAAGAAATCCAGAAAATAGAAATTGGGGGAGCGTTTTCGGAGAATCAGGATCTCTTCACTGCCTACTTTGATAAAGAAAAATTAAGCGACTGTTTCACCATCAGATCCTGGAATAAAGGCGATCGATTTAAACCTTTGGGAATGAAAGGCAAATCCATCAAGCTTTCAGATTTCTGGATTAACCGCAAACTGCCTCCCCATACACGCTGCAATTGGCCTTTGGTTTTAAGCGGAGAAAGCATTATCTGGATCCCGGGTTTCCAGCAAGATCACGAAACCCGGATCACCGACCAAACGGGGAGCATCATTGTCCTAAATTATCAGCGCAAGCTTATTTCGAAAAAGCGGCCTAATCCTGCCGCACAAGCTGCTGAAGTTTAAGTTTAATTTCCCGCCATTGAATTTTCGAAATACCCAATTTTTGGCGAATGACATCCATTTCAATCCCCTTGCGCATATCACCGAGGGCTGAATTCCAGCGGCACATGGAAAAGGAAAGATGCTTATTAATGCCGGCAGCTTTGCCAATATCTTCCAGAATGTATTCCAGCCGCCTGGGCGACCAGGGAAAAACAGCATCCTCCAGGTGATAACGGGAATTGTATTTATTAAAGGCATTCTCCCAATCGGCTGACACCGGTATCTTTCTTTCTTTGTTCCGGTCTTTTTGATCCGGGTACCTTACAAATATATATTTCTCATTATCATCAAAAAATAAATGCGAAAGCTTGAGATTGAGGCACTCGCTTTTTTTTATTCCTGTTTCGAGCAGCATTTTGAGCAAAACATAAGGCCGACTGTCACCGTTCTCAGGCTCCATTATTTTTCTTGCTGCGGTTAAAACTTTTTCTTCTTCCTCATGGTTCAATATCTCTTGGAGGGGGCTAATGACAGTATGCTGGACGATTGGTTCAGCTGGATCAGCGCTGATCCTGCCATGGTTTGCCAGCCACCTGAAAAAGGATTTGATGGTTGTCACCCGCCGGGCCAGGCTTTTAGGAGTGCAGGAAATCCCTTTTCCGCGCCCATTTTCAAGCCATTCGATAAACCTGTTCAAGTCATTGGTGGTTATCGAGCCGACAGCAGTGTCAGGTGAAAGAAATTTCTGAAGCAAACGGAGATCACCCAGGAAAGCTTTAATGGTGAAGTCTGAACGTCCCTGATCGCGTAGGTAAATTTCCCAATAGCGCATGGCGACAGGAAATGCAGAATTTTGGTCGATATGGAATGAATCAGAAACTGAATCAGGCATAACAAGAACCTCCAATATTTCGCATAGATATATATCAGAGTGTACCTGACGGAATTCAGAATGTCAAGGGATCAGGGCGTATATGCAGCTTCCTGAATAACCTGCCAGACTTTGGCATAGTCCGGTTCAAGCAGATAGGCGTCGCTATTTGCTGGGGAAGCATGCTCCAATCCGATTGCGTAGCGTGAGATGCGTGCAGGCTCTGCCAGGATGGCAGGAGCAATGCCCAGAATGGGAAGGCTCTCAGCCAGGGTGATATCAGTCTCGACATTATTAATTAATAGGTTGTAAATCTCAGGTGCTTTTGAAACAGCATCAAGCGACATTAATTTCCTGAAGAATGCCATCAAAACCTCCTGGGCGCGCCGGGTTCGGTCGAAATCGCTGGAGGTATACCTGGATCGGACATACCATAAGGCCAATTCCCCATCCAAATGAGCGGCACCGGGACCGATTGAGCACCAGGCACCGTGCTGGTAGGAAAGATCGCACCTGTCGGCTGTGTTGGCAGCGGCTTCAATATCAATCCCTCCCAGGGTATCGACAATTGCTTTAAAGCCATTAAAGTTGGTCATCATGTAATGGTCAATCGGAACTGCAAAATTATATTCAAAGGTGGATTTAAGCAGCTCAAATCCGCCTGTCTGCATGGGTGTATTAATGCGATCCGCGTCATGCCCGGGGACCTGAACTAAAAGATCGCGCGGGAAAGAGACCATTTTTACTTTGGCTTCTTTCGTATAAATTGATACTAAAAGGACCACATCCGTGCGAAAACCACTGGTAGGCCGGTAATCAGATCCCAGGAGCAGAAAGTTTATCTGCCCTTCAGGGGGCAGCTGGCCTGCAACTGGCACAAGCGCGTTGGTAATCGGCTGCACATCCCGCGTGGGGGTTGTAGTTTGTTTAAAAGGCTGAAAGGCTGTCGGCTGACTTCCAAAATTAGCCGCGTCAGATAGCATTTTAATTCCGCTTTGACCTTTGCCGGCCAGCAAAATCCAAAAGGCAGGTATCAGACAGGCAAGGACAAGAAAAACAACCAGGGCAATGATAAGTATTTTATTTTTGGTCAGTTCCATTGTATTAACACCTAAGCATCCGGGTTGAATTCAAACCAGAATGTGCTATTGTTAATTTATGCAAGAACAATGCCATAATCTCGGGCATTATAGCATGACATATTTTAATAAATAATTCAGATGGTTGACAAATGCACTTATTTTGATAGAATTGCACTCTAATCAAAGCCGAAGTGGCGGAATTGGCAGACGCGCTACGTTCAGGGCGTAGTGGGCATTACGCTCATGTGGGTTCAAATCCCACCTTCGGCACTAAATCCCGTATCAGCGGGATTTTTATTTTTGAAAACAATCGCTTTTTATTAAGGTATGATATGCGTATGGCCTGGTTCAAAGGGTTTAAGGCACAATGGATTTTTATCCTGCTCATTGCCATTCTTTTCATTATGGTCATGGGTTTAAATTCCCGGCTATCGGAATATTTTCAACTGACCGGCCAAAGAAAAGAAATGCAGGCACGTATTGAGAAACTTGAATCAACTCGGACTGCGTTGGAAACCCAGATTGCTTACGCTGGCAGCGAAAAAGCTGTTGAGGAATGGGCGCGGACTTATGAGAGAATGGTGCAGCCCGGAGATCAGGTTATAATCCCCCTCCCACCCGGAAATGTGACTCCGGAAATCAATTATCTGGCTACACCTGAGCCAGAAAGTGGCGAAAATTGGCAAATCTGGTGGGATCTGTTTTTTGGCGATTAACAAGAATAAATCGGTTAGAATAATTTTGTATTCCGAGATTGTGGTTCATCCACAATATTAGAGAAAAGGATAGATTATGCTTGGAAGACAATCTCCTCAAGATGTTTTAAACTCCTACAAAAAAAAGAAACCACTCTTACCAATCCTCATCACATTTCTTGCGGTTGCTTTGGTATTGATAGGCATCGCGATCATTGTGATGTGGTTGACAGGCGGAGGATTCTCTTTCAATTTGTTCAAGAAAGAACCAACCCCAACCAGCACCATGCCGCCGACACCGGTGATTTCACCGACTGCCACGCTGCCTCCCACCGAGACGCCAACTCCTACGTTAACCATTTCTCCCACTGCTTCGGGCCCGTTTGAATACGAAGTGAAAGAAGGGGATAACTGCTGGGCGCTTCATGAAACCTATGATGTTGAACTTGAGGTACTCCTGGCCATCAACAATTTTGAGAATGGCACCTGCCCGATCTACCCCGGCCTGAAAATAAAGATTCCGGCACCCGGCACGACCTTGCCGACACCAACACCTGTCCCACCGACTACGAAAAGCGGCACCAAGATTACCTATCGTGTGCAAACAGGTGATTCATTGCAATCCATTGCAAGCAAGTTCAATAGCACCGTGGATGACATCATCAGGCAAAATAAATTTGATGATCCCAATAACATTTCACCAGGCACCGAAATCATTGTAAGGTACGGCATTGCCACGCCCACGCCCACCTTTGCACCTACCAGCACCCTGGCTTCCTAAATTACCATGCTACCTCCTCCCGATTTAGGGAGGAGGTAAATATATTTCTCAATATGAAATTTAGATTTGCTCTTTCACTAGTTTTATTTTTCTATTTAACTTCCTGTTTTGGAATAAATAGTACTTCCCAATTGTCACCAGAAATTGGAGCCTGGGGTCCGCTTTCATTGGAAAAGGGCAATCCTGCTGATGAATATTACTTTTCACGAATCGAATCACCCGAAGAAAAAATAAAGGCAAGTATCGTCCCATCAAATAATCAGTTTTTAGTTTATCCAAATACACCTTTGGCTGCTGGGGCAACATATCGATTGAGTGTTGAGGGTAATTTGGAACCCGTCGTGAACAAAATTGATGTTCGTGAACCCTGTATTGTGTACCTTGGCGAGCCGGATGGAAAATCCGAGGTATTGAAGAGATGCTTGGGTGAAGCCCCATTGCAATTAACCAGGACAGAAGGCAGTGTTGACGAATTTACTGTGTCTCGGACCGGTGATTGGATTTTCTATACTGCTGATAATAACAATGGCGGTAATGAAATTTGGCGGATAAGCCCGGATGGAACAGGATTGAGAAAGGTCCATGACTGTTCCCAATCGAAATGTTCTGACCTTGATTTCAATTCGATCACCAAAAAGCTGGTTTTTACACAATCGGGAAATGATGCGCAAATAAAAGTATTTGACCTGTTCTCTGAAACGATTACCGATATTGAAAGCTCCGGATCTGAATTAAGCCTCTCTCCCGATGGGCGATATCTCAGTTATATCGAAAATCAATCTGGCCAGTTGACTGTCATTAACCTTGCTGACAGGAATCAAATCTCCTCGCAATCCGGCTCCGGCCTCGTGGGAGAATGGTCAAGAGACAGCAGTGCGATCCTGTTCGGTGAGATGGAATTTTGGGGTGGAATTCCCGGCGTAAAAGTATATGAGCTGCAGCTCGGCTCAGGCGTAATTAAAGCGATCCTTTATGATCCCAATCAGGAACTTGAGTTTTATCAGCCCAGGTATACGCGTAATGATGGTGTTTATCTCGCGTCGGTCAGGCAAAGGAGCGCCGGGGCAAGCAGGCAATTTTGGCTTCTGAAAGAAGGGGCAGAGGGGGTCAAGCAAATTACCAACGATCCCTTATATCACTATTCATTTCCGAGCTGGAGCCCGGATTATTCCGAACTGGTTTTTCAACGATTTCCTGTCAATGAATCTGATGGCTGCCCCCAGGTTGTGGTTTGGAACCAGGATTCAGATACCTTCCAGGTCATTGCGGAAAATGCCGCCATGCCATATTGGCTGCCGTAATTCACTCCTGTACTTAATTACATTCATCACTCGCCAGGTTCTGTAAAAACCGGAAGACCATTCTCTTTAATCTAATAATTCAAACTAATGAAGCGATTGCCCATTCAGCAGTTGAATGGATGATGGAAGAAGAATGAGCTCCCCTTATTCTTTCCAATGGTTCAACAAAGGCATCCTCACCAGAATTTCCTGCTGCAATAATTAAATTTCTTAAGAAAATCTCATGGGGTAATTTAGCAAGAGGTGTTGTGGAATATTTTTCATGAAATAATTTCTCACCCAATGATAATTCATTTGAGAGGTATACCCGATTTTCAATAATTGGCGATACCCTTTTTTTATGAGAATTTTTGAGGGACACTTCATTATTGATTGGGCAGACGGTTTGGCAGATATCACATCCGAAAACTTGATTGCCGATCTTTCCACAGAGTTCAGGCGGGATAGTCCCTTTGTAATTTGTTGTCAGGAATGAAATGCAGCGGCTGGCATTGATCGTCCGGTCATTAGAGATTGCGCCGGTTGGGCAGGATTGAATGCAGAGCTCGCATGCCCCGCATAAATCATTATTATTTTGCATGTCAGGTTCCAATTTAAGATCAACAAACAGACAACCCAGCAGACAAAATGAGCCAAAAATCGGCGAGATGAATAAGGAATTCTTTCCGATCCAACCCAAACCGGCTTGATAGGCGAAATCTTTTTCCATCACCGGGCCGGAATCAACAAAGAATTTTGTTTTCAGGCCGGGACTATCAAGGCTCCTAATGAATTTCTCTAATTTCCTTGCACGATCTTTAAACCAGCGATGGTAATCAGGCAGGCAGGCATATGACGCAATCTGCCCAAATCTCTTTTTATCAGAAATACCCTTGAAAATTATTGAATTCTGGTTTGGATAAGCAATTCCAAGGACAATCACAGTTTGGGCATTTTCCAGCAGAATCGAGGGTTGATTTCTGGCTTCGACGACATAATCCATTTTCAAATAATCCAATTCTTCAGGCTGCGATCCCTTGAGCCAGTTTTTGTAATTGGTAAAGTGAGGCGTCTGCTGCGGTCTGGAGAAACCAATAAAAGAAAAGCCAAGGCGCAAGGCCTCGGCTTTTATCTGATTCTTTAAGTGAGTTCATTTGAACAACATTTTTCCCAGGTTTTATCCGCTTGGCGTGACTGTTTTATCTGCTTCAGTACCAACAACGATTTTCAAATATAAAACATCACCGAAGAATTGTCCCTTGCCGTTCATCATACGCCAATAATTGGTTACAGTACCAAGCGTCGAAGGCGCTTTCATGGGTACGCTCAGTTCAATCTGATTCTTTGGTTTTACCGGATTAAGGATTGAAACTACGAGTGTTTCTCCAAGAACCGGACCGTCCACATATACTAATTTATAGGTTGAATCCCAGGTGGTTGTGCCCGAATTTTCTATTTTCCAGGTCTTGGTGAATGATTCATTCTTCCAAAAAACAGTGTTATCAGGCACAGTTACATCTGCGATCCAGAGCGCATTATCAGGAGATGCCGCCGGTAGTGTCGGTTGTCCGGCAGGAGCGGGTTGGGCAGTGGGCAGCGATTGGGTTGGAACTGGAGGTATGGTTGCGGTGGGCGGTGGCGGAATGGTGGCGGAAGGCGTCAATAACGCATTCTGTGTGACTTCAGCCTGGACCGTCATGGCGACCTGGGTCATGATGGCATTCGTGTCAACTGTGGGAGTTGGTTCTACTTTCGGCCCGCAGGCAGCCAATATCAAGGACACTCCCAGTAAGATGCTTATTAGTATCGGTTTGGTAATTTTCATTTGTTTATCCTTTACTTTTCTTGTGGGGAGAGGAGCGTCATCGGATCAAAAAGTTGGAACAGGTTGCTGACTCTCCAGACACAATAATTATACCGTTCAGAAACGGTTGAATCGACTGTATAGTATGCCATACTATCGAATCTCGCGCCAGAGGGGCCAACGCGGGTTTCAAAGTGCAAATGTGGATTGGAAGAATATCCGGTATTGCCGACAACACCGATCTGTTGTCCGCATTCTACCTTTTCTCCAACTGGCAGGGTAACACGTTCCATGAGATGCCCATAAAGTACATAGAGCGATCTTGTCTCCTGATCTAAGGAAAAAGACAATTCTCCAGCCGGGCAATTCACCCTTGGATCAGGCATGACCGTAGGCTGAAGTGATGGAATTTGCAGTATAGAAATTAATTCGGGGCTTAATAATTCAAGCGGGGTTTCAATAATGACCGCATTGCCATAAGGCCAGTTATTATTGATGACGGTTACAACCGTTCCCGGCAACGCTGAGTAAACCTGCAATCCTTCGATACCCACTTTTTCATTTCTCCTATAAAAAGAGAAATCAACACCCTGGTGCCCGTCATCATTTCCGGGACGGGGCATTTTAAATGCCTGAGTCATTATTTCAGCTATCGATGCCAGCGTTTCACCTTCCAGTGGTGAGCAAACTGTCTTAATCAGGTCTGGCGTCGGCGTGGGAGGCATCGGAGTTGAGGTAGGGGAAGGCGTCTGTGTTGGTGATGCAAAGACTGATGGGCTGGGTGTGACTGCGGGTTGGTTTGCAGGAGCGCCAAGGTTTGATGAACAGGATGTTATCAATAAGGCAGTGAATAAAAAAAATAAGAATTTTCGGGGCATTTTCACTCGGCTTGAATCTTGCGGCATTCAAAGTAAAAGCGCTTCTCATGCGCCTCTCCCATCGAGAAAGTCTTCCTGGGAAGCGGGCCGTCTTTAATGACCGACTTGAAGAGGCTGGATTTTTCCATTGCGGGCAGGTAAAAACCGACATTATCCGCCTGGCTGGCAAGCTTTAGAAGTGCGTCATCCCCATGGATGAAATCCAATCCGATATCGGGATGATCCTTAAGCAGGTTATCCAGAAAAAATTGCAGGCTGCCAACTTCCAGCGTGTGGAGCGGCTGCATAACCTCAATGGTGTGAAATTCCTCTCCGCTTATCGTACCAAATAATTGCGAATTCCCTTTTTGGCTTTTGACTGAATCTATCAGACGATTGAAGTTCTGAATTTTGCTGATTTTTACATTTCCCGAGAAACTGGAAGATAACTTTTCCAAAATATCAACAGAGTTTTTCGAAATCAACCTGTGAATTGGTTCGAAGACAATTCCCTGATTATGGATATTGACGATTTCAACCAGCGCAAAGCGCGCGGGATGATCTGGATTGCTTTTCAACTTGATTTTTTCCCAGAGCGATTTTGCCGCAGCCAGAGAATGATTGCCGTCGCCGACCGCGTATAAAAGCGGCGCACCCTGCTGCTGATATTTCTGTTCCTGGACGTCCTGGCGGGCTAGATCACCCAATGCTGATATAATTTTTTGTTCCAAACCCTGGTGATCGACTAAATACCCGCGCAAATGGCCTCCCCCTTGCATCAATTCAAAGTCGTACAGTTTTTGAAGTGAGTTCGTGTCAGCCGACAGTGGTTCGATGACAGTGAAGAGAGGATCGTCAATTAAGACCAGGATGTGAGGGATCTCAAGGGGCGCGTTTTCGCGGATCTTGATCCTGGGTGGCAGCCGCTCGATAATGGTCCCTTCTGTTGCCCGTATCAAGGATTGGGATTCTTTGTGAAAATCATAATGCTCAAGGTCCAATGCGGCGATTAATCCCTGCCTGGTTCTTGAACCAAAAGAACGTTCAACATAAATCAATCCTTGAACAGGCTGAAATAATCCTTTATTCAAGTATTCCACCATCGTGGGATTTATCTGCGATTGATGCGTTACTTCTTCAGTTTTCCCTAAAAAAGCCTCGGGCAGGATCAGGTGGTAAGTTGAGGGCGCGCCATGGGTGATTTGCCTGACCTTTTCCCAATAATCCGGTTGGGAGGTATATTGATCGCAAGCCACCACCGCCCATTTTTCCCTTGAGACAGATTCATTCGGAATCAGCACATCAGGAACTTGTATGCCAACCTCAGGATATTCTCTCATTTATAATTTTCCAATGACCAAGTAATTCTTCAGTTAAAATATTTTCGCGTTATTGTAACTTGACGCATTCGATTATATAAAATAAAATCCAGTTTCTGTTTATAGTACACTAAAAGCAATTTTACAATTATAATTTCAGGTCAGAATCATTCAGATGTACAGAAAAAAACGCGAGTCCTTTCTCGCCCCTCGATTTTCTGCCTTCTGGTGATAAATATTTTAAGAAGAATAAAACCGAGGAGTTTTGTTAAATGGTAAAACTAAGATTGCGACGGGTGGGTTTAAGAAACCAGCCAAGTTATAGAATTGTTGCTGCAGATAAAGAAAAATCGCGTGACGGCAGATTTCTTGAAATTGTCGGTTTTTATAATCCCAGAACCGATCCATCCACAATTGAATTAAAGAAGAAAGAATCTATTCCTGGTTAAGCCAGGGCGCCAAGCCCAGCGATTCGGTCGCGCAAATTTTCAAACAGGTTGGTTTAATGGATAGATTTGAGAAATTCAAAGCAGGCGAATCGGCTGAAACGCTTGTAGAAGAAGCAAAAAAAGCCGCTGCTTCGAGAATTGTGAGCCCCAAGACAAAAATTGTCGTTAAGGCAAAAGAAACCACAAAATCAAAAGAAACAGCAAAGGTAAAGGAAACCCCCAAGGCAAAAGCAACTCCTAAGGCAGATGAAGCACCCAAAGCTGAAGAAGAGCCAAAAGAGGAAGCGACTCCTGTGACAGAAGAAGCACCCAAAGCAGAAGAAGTTCCAGCGGTTGAAGAAGCCCCCAAGGCAGAAGAAGCACCTAAATCGGAAGAGGCTACTGAGGCAGAAGAAGCTCCTGCGGTAGAAGAAACACCCAAGGAAGAATAAGAATTGCTGTCATCTAAGGAAAAACTGTGAAAGAATTAGTTGAGTTCATCGCCAACCAGCTTGTGGAAGATAAATCACAAGTGGTTGTAAAAGAGATTGATGAAGGCGGGCGCATTGTTGTAGAGCTGCAGGTATCCAAGGAAGACATGGGGCGTGTCATTGGTAAAGGCGGCCGTGTAGCCAATTCCATCCGCATATTGCTGCGCGTTGCTGCAGCGCGTGAAGGCAAAAAAGTTTCGCTGGATATAATTGAACCTTGAGAAGACCTCAAATCATGAAGGATCAGGGTCAAGAGAAGAAAAACAAATCAGGCTCGCTGAAAAATAGTGAGCCTGAATTTTTAGTAGCCGGGAAACTGCGGAAGTCACACGGATTACACGGGGAAATGTGGATTGAAGTTTTAACCGATTTTCCAGAATTGTTAAATCAAGGTAGCGATGTTTTTATCGGTGATGATTTTAAGAAGATAAAAATCCAGTCTTTTCGGCAGGCTGGAAAACTGGGTTTGATCCAGTTCGAAGGATATGAAAATCCGGAAAGCCTCAGGCTTTTTAATAACGCATATTTGTATTTTGAATCAAAAAGCTTGCCGGACTTGAAAGGGGAGGCGTTTTATTATCATGACCTTATCGGGCTTGAGGTGTACGATTCCAATGGCGCAGTAATCGGAATTGTGGCTGAAATCCTGGAAACAGGCGCCAATGACGTATATGTGATCAAACCATTAGATGGCGATCGGGAAATCCTGATTCCGGCCATTAAGTCCGTTATTCAGAAAATTGATATAGAATCGAAACGAATGGTCATTAATCCGCAGGAATGGGATAAATAATGGATCCGCGTGTGTTTTGGGTGGGATTTAATAAAATCCGGGGGATTGGATACGTGAGAACCAAAAAATTGCTTGATTTTTTTGGCGATCTCTCCAATGCCTGGATTGCCAGCGAGAGTAATCTATTAGAGGCGGGGCTTAACCCAAAAATCGCAAGATCTTTTATTGAAGCACGAAAGTCGATAAACCTGGAAGAGGATTTCACGTGTATCCTTGAAAAAGGCATCCGGGTGGTGATAATTATTGATGATAACTACCCTCAAAAATTAAAATCCATTGAACAACCGCCTCCAGTCCTTTATCTTAAAGGATCGTTTGAAGAAGTTGATAATACCGCTGTCGCGATTGTGGGCACCAGACACCTGACCGCTTATGGCAAACAGGTTACTCAGGAGCTGGGCAGCTTTCTTGCGAGAAGCAGCATTACAGTTGTCAGCGGGCTTGCGCGGGGCATCGATTCAATTGCCCATGACGCAGCCCTTACTTCTGGCGGGAGGACATTGGCAGTTTTGGGATGCGGCGTTGATATTGTCTATCCACCCGAACACCGCGCCCTTTCAGAGAGAATCCAGGAACATGGCGCCCTTATCAGTGATTACTACCCCGGCACCCAGCCGGAAGGAATCAATTTTCCTCCCAGAAACCGGATCATTTCCGGCCTCTCAGCTGCAACGGTCATCATTGAGGCTGGAGAAAAAAGCGGCGCCTTGATCACCGCTGAATTTGCCGCAAATCAGGGGAGAGAGGTTTTTGCGGTTCCCGGCCAGATTTATTCGCCGAGAAGCAAAGGCACAAACAGGTTAATCCGGGATGGCGCCCTGCCTTTGACCGATTTTAATGAACTGCTGGCAGCCCTTGATCTTACCCAGGTGGAAGAGTATCGCTATGCCAAAAAAGTCCTTCAAAAGGATCAAGTTGAAGAACTGCTGTCCGATGTTATTCGGGAAGAACCATTGCACATTGATGAAATCAAGAATGCTACCGGCTTATCCATGGAAAAGGTCTCAGCTGCGCTGGTTATGATGGAACTGAAAGGAATGGTTCGAAAAGTGGGGAATTTGACTTATATCTCAATAAATGATGATACAGTACTGTATGAGGTTGAATGAACGATAACTTCTATGCTGTTATCATGGCAGGTGGCGGCGGCACCAGGCTGTGGCCGCTCTCGAAAAAAGACAGGCCCAAGCAGCTGATAAGCTTTTCGGATGGCCAATCCCTTTTTGCCGATGCTGTTGAAAGGCTCGATGGGCTATTCAAGAAGGAAAATATTTTTGTCGTCACCATTGCAGATCAGGTATCGGCTTTGCATGCGCAAGCGCCATCTTTGCCGCTGAGCCAATTTATTATTGAACCTCAACCAAAGGGGACGGCATCGGTAATCGGGCTGGCTGCAATCACTCTCAAGAAAAAAAATCCTGACGCAATCATGGCTGTTTTAACCGCTGATCATATTATTGGGAATTTATCACTGTTTCATTCCTTGTTAAGAAAATGCCCTGCCTCTCGCAGAACAAAACCATTTAATTACACTTGGCATTAAACCAACCTATCCGGCAACGGGTTATGGATACATTGAGACGGGCAGCACACTGATTGCATCAGATACTCTTATCGTCAAAAAATTCGTAGAAAAGCCTGATAAGAATTTGGCATCCCAATATCTAAAGGAAGGCAATTATTATTGGAATTCCGGGATGTTTATTTGGAAAGCCGAGAGAATCCTAGATGAATTCGATAACCAAATGCCAGACCTCTTCAAGAAACTGGATCAAATCAGTCATCTGGAGAATGATAAGGAGTATGCAAAGAAATTCAGTGAAATTTGGTCTTCCATAAAGCCGCAGACGATAGATTACGGGATTATGGAGCATGCCAAAGACGTGGTGTTGTTAAAAGCTGACGACATGAAATGGAATGATGTCGGTAGTTGGGACTCGCTTTATGATTTCCTGCCTGCAGACAGCTCGGGAAATGTGATAAAAAACAAGAATTCAATACTTGTTGATTCAAGCGGTGTTCTAATTTTGGGAGAGAATGAAAACAAGCTGATCGCATCTCTGGGCGTTCAGGATTTGGTAATTATTGAAACTGATAAGGCTTTACTGATCTGCAAAAAAGGAGAAACCCAGAGGATAAAAGAAGTCATTGAAAAAATCAAATCTGAAAATTTGGATAAATTCTTATAGGAGCTGTATTGGAAGCCTATTGCGTAAAATGTAAAGCTAAAAGAGAAATACAAAATCCAAACGCCGGTTTTAATGCCAGAAGTACACCTGTTACAACGGGCACCTGCCCGGTTTGCAGCACCAAGCTTTATCGAATCGGCAAGACACCTGCCCATGAAGGTTTGACAGCCCCCAAAATAGAACCTGTTCAGAAAAAGCGCAGTGGCAAACTGGTGATCGTTGAATCTCCTGCAAAAGCGCGAACCGTCGGCAACTTTTTAGGGAAGGGCTTTACTGTTCGGGCTTCGGTTGGCCATGTGAGGGACTTGCTACGATCACAGCTTTCGGTGGACGTTGAAAATAGCTTTGAGCCAAAATACCGCGTACCCAATGAAAAACGGGCAGTAGTAAAAGAGATTAAAGCAGAGGCAAAAACAGCAGAAGAAATTTACCTTGCGACTGACCCTGACCGTGAAGGAGAGGCGATTGCCTGGCATCTGATTGAAGCCGCCGAACTTGAGAAACCCCGTGTAAAACGCGTCGTCTTTCATGAAATAACCAAACCTGCAATTGCTGAAGCGTTTTCCCAACCGCGAGAAATTGACCAGGATCTGGTGGATGCCCAACAGGCACGCAGAATCCTGGACAGGCTGGTCGGATATAACCTCACCCCGCTGCTTTGGGAAAAAGTGCGCAGCAGGTTATCGGCAGGCAGAGTCCAATCGGTGACTTTGAGATTAATCGTTGAACGCGAACGGGAGATTGAAGCGTTTATTCCGCAGGAATATTGGTCGATTGACGCTGAATTTCAACCGGAGTCTGACAAAACAAAATTTATCGCGCGTTTGGTCAAAGTTGATAATCAGGAGCCCGGGCTTTCAACCAGTGAAGTGGTTGACGGGATTATCAAGGATATGCAAAATGCCAAATATGCCGTTTCGAAAATCAAACGCGGCACACGTTCCCGTAATCCCTATCCACCCTTTACGACTAGCACGCTGCAGCAGCAGGCTTCCCGTCAGTTGGGGTTCACAGCAAAACGAACCATGCGGATTGCCCAGCAATTATATGAAGGCATTGACCTTGGCGAGGGCGGCGCAACCGGGTTGATTACCTATATGCGCACAGACTCAACCACTGTATCAGAGGTAGCTTTGGAACAGGTGCGTGAGTATATTAAAAACACGCATGGCGAAAAATTCCTGCCAGATTCGGCTGTGATTCATAAAACGAAAGCGGTTCGGGCGCAGGAAGCGCATGAGGCAGTGAGGCCGACCCTGGTCACACGGACACCGGAAGCCATTCAAAGCATTCTTACGCCGGAACAATTCAAGCTTTATCAATTAATTTGGAGGCGATTTGTTGCTTCTCAAATGGAATCCGCAGAATATGAAACGCTTTCAATAGAAATTAATGGACAAACCAGTGGCCATCAATATTTGTTACGCGCTTCTGGTTCAAAACTCAAATTCCCCGGCTTCCTTGTAATTTATGAAGAAGCGGCGGATGAGGACGCAAAAAAAGAAAGCGACTCACTGGACTTGCCCGAAGGATTAAAGGATGATGACAGGCTCAAATTAATCCGCCTTATCCCGGAACAGCATTTCACCCAACCCCCGCCCCGTTATACCGAGGCATCGTTGGTGCAGGCACTGGAAGAATTCGGCATCGGCAGGCCCTCAACTTACGCTCCGATTATTTCAACAATTCAGGCGCGGGGATATGTTGAAAAAGACGCCAAGCGATTAATGCCCACTGACACCGGATTTGTCGTTAATGACCTTCTGGTGGAATTTTTCCCGGATGTATTAGGCGTCAATTTTACAGCTCAAATGGAAGAAGATCTGGATGAAATTGCCGGCGGCAAGCGCAACTGGCAGGCTGTGCTGGGTGAATTCTATGCTTCTTTTGAGCCCAAGCTGAAACATGCACAAGAGATGATGCCCGAAACAAAGATGGAACCTGAAAAAATCGATAAGCCATGTCCGCTTTGCGGGAATGACCTGATTGTAAAATGGGGCCGTTTTGGAAAATTCATCAGCTGCAGCACTTACCCAACATGCAAGCATACCGAACCTTTCCTTGAAAAAATTGGTGTTTTATGCCCCAAAGACCAGGGGGATATCGTGGTTCGAAAATCACGCAAGGGCAGGATTTTTTATGGATGTGCTAATTATCCCAACTGTGATTTTACTTCCTGGAAAAAACCCATAAAAGCGGCATGCCCAAATTGCGGCGGGCTGCTATCAATCAAGAATAAGACAGAAGTTCAGTGCATTGATTGCAGTGAGACTTTTCTTACAAGTATGTTTGAGATCGAAGAAACGGCATAAAACTTGCAATTACTTAGGTAATGAATATGGAAATTAATCAGGAGAGATAGCAATGGATAAAATAATGAATTTCATAAAGAAACCCATCGCATTAGGATTGGCAGGTTTGCTGGTTGGCATGCTTATTGGCCTGGTAGTTCTCGGATGGAATTTGTGGCCGCTCAAATGGGTAGATGCGGGACCGGCAGATCTTCAAATAGATTATCAGCGTGATTACCTGTGCATGACCATTGATTCCTATATACGCAATCAGGATAACGACCTGGTTCAATTGCGGTGGCAGGGTTTGGGAGAAAAAGGGCCTGATCTTCTGGGAACCCTCACCCCGGCAGTCTGCCGTTTCGCCAGCGATAAAGAAATTAAAGCGTTTGGAGAGATTGTAAATGCCCAGGCAGTCCCGGCTGTGGTAGGCGCAATCGATTCAGAAACCCCGGCAGCATCCACAGATGCGGTGATTCCGGAGGTCGTGTCTGATCTACCGGCTGAGCAGGAAAAGGAAGGTGGTTTCTCCATAATTCCTTTGGCAATATTGATGGCGCTTACGTTAGTTGTCGGTGCAGTCTTCGTCTTCCTGATGGTTAAGAAAGGCAAATTGGGCGGCACAAACCAGCCGAAAGCAAAGAAAGTTCGCCCTGAAGTCGGCGCAAACGCGGTCAAAGCTGCCCCGCAGTCTGAAGTATTTGCGAAAAAGGAACCCCCGCTTTCCCAATTCATGACCACATATCGTCAGAATGATGACCTATACGATGATTCCTTCAGCATTGACTCAATCAACGGAGAATTTTTAGGAGAGTGCGGCGTTGGAATTGCGGAAACCATCGGCGTTGGTGAACCCAAGAAAGTAACCGCCCTTGAAGTCTGGTTATTTGACAAAAATGATATCCAAACCGTCACCAAGGTATTGATGAGCGAACATGCCAATAATGATCCGGCAATTCGACAGCGATTGCTTTCAAAAGGTGAACCGGTTGTGGTGGAACCAGGCATGCAGTTTGCCATGGAAACAGCTTCCTTGCAGTTAGAAGCCAAGGTTGTAGATATGGTTTACGCCCGTGGTCCCTTACCAGACAACAGCTACTTCTCCCGCGTGACACTGGAAATTTCAGTGTGGGCAAAATAATAAATCAATAAAACAATAAAAGAGCCCGGTTTGGTGTTATAGAAATCACACCAAGGCCCGGGTTCTTTTTATTTAATCTGAATGATGATGAAGTTGGAAAACCCGCCTGGAATGGGAACTCGAACGATATCTCCAACTCTGTGCCCAAGCAAAGATTTTCCAATTGGGGATTCGTATGAGATCTTTCCGTCTTGCGGATTCGCTTCTTTTGAGCCGACAATAGTAAACACTTCTTCTTCAAATCCTTCTTCACGCACAATCACTTCTGAACCGATTTGGATAATATCCGGATTCGAATTTGAACTCTCAATTACTTTGGCGCGTTTCAGTGTTTGTTCCAATTCCTGAATGCGGCCTTCCACGAAGCCTTGCTCTTCTTTGGTGCTGATGTAATCCGCATTTTCGGATAGGTCGCCCATTTGAATGGCTGCCCGTAATCTGGCGGCCAATTCCTTACGGACTGTGGTTTTAAGATGGTCAAGTTCCTTCTTAAGGGTTTCAATCCCATCGGCGGTTAAAAAAATATCATCTTGCATCGTTTTTCCATTAGGTGAATGATTGGTGATTTTACTATAAATGAAATCCGGGTTTACCTGGCAGCGATGATTGTTCCGGTTGTAATGCCCTTGAGGGATTTATAAATGTTACCCGGCTTGCTGCCAGAAAATATTTCAATATCCAATTTTGGATTGACTGTAAGCGCCTTCAGCATTAATGCGACTTTCTTGTGCATCCCGCCGGTAACATCCACTGATATTGAAGCGGTTATCTGCTCGTTCACCCTGTTAAAGATATCAGGCGTAATCTTTGGGATCAGCTGCTTTTTCTCAGGAAAATCGGCCCAGATTCCCGGCTCAATGCCCGCCAAAAGAATGCGATTTGGATGTAAGGGCTGAATCAAATTGAGAAAAAGTTCTTCGGTGGAAAGAATAATGCCGCCCAAGGACTGATCAAATATGGTATCGCCGAATATCACCGGAATGAGGTGATTCTTTAAAGCGCTCTTCATTGGATCAATGTTCCAGTTGCAGACGATCCTGTTGTCGCTTGTTATTGAAGATGAAGGGGGGAATGAAACTACCGCAAGTCCCACTTTGATGAATTCCTCCATGAATAGGTGGTTTAAATCGTGGGCTGCGTGCCAGACTTTCTGGAATCCATGCCACTGGTCAGCAGTTCTAATCCCTTCAGTGAAACCCGTTTCTTTGGCGGCGAAGTGGCCAAATGATCCTGAGCCGTGTCCCAGGACAATCTTCAGGTTTTTATCTTCCTGCAATGCCTTGTTGGTCTCTTCAGCAGCTCTTTTTATCGAATCCATACGGGCGGTGTAAGGTTTGTCCTTATCGGTAATCAGTGAACCGCCCAGTTTAAGAAAAATTAGCATTAGCCGGCCTCTGGATTTGCTTTTATTATCGAGGTAAAGGCTTGAGCAGCCCCATTTTTGATTAGGGAGGATTGAATTGACGCAGCGTGAGCCTCATCACAGATTGCCACAATATTACCGCCTTTACCGCCCCCACATAATTTCGCGCCAAATGCCCCATTGCTTATTGCGATCTCAACCAAATGATCCAACTCGTCACAAGAAACCCCCAGTTTCTGAAGCAAGCTGTGATTTTCGGTCATCTGCTTTCCCAAAGCTTCATAATTCCCAAGTTCGATATTTTTCCTGGCGCTTTCTGCAATCGCGCCAATGGCTTCAAGTAATATATCCGCATCCTGGGGATCAGATTCCTTGAATGCTCTGACAGCTAAAACAGTATCCCTGGTTTTCGAGCGAATACCAGTATCAGCCACCACCAGGTTCAAAGGTTTTCTTAGATAAAGGAATTCAGGTGGAAAATCTTTTTTGAAAATAGAGCGGTTTGTTAAATGTGATCACGGAATTGTCAATACCAGAAGGAGTACCATGCTGAAATATTTCAATTTTGTAAGCAATGTTGTTAATTTGATCGTCGGTCAGTTTGAATCCCAGAAATCCTGTAAGCGCTCTGGTCAGACACACAGCGAAGGCTGCGCTTGAGCCTAATCCGGAAGAGACCGGTATTGTTGATGAAATCCTGATTTCCAGAGCAGGCAATTTTTTAACCTCGACTGCATTCGTGATTGTGGAGATAGCTGTGCTGTAAAGATGCTCGGGACCAAGATTTTCGAAATCGAGTATTTCTCCAAGATTATGATTAATAATAACGGAATTCTTTGCCAAAGGGCGGGCACTTATTTTAATATTCAGGGAAATGGCAGCCAGGGGCACCGCAATAGCCGGATAGCCATATACAACTGCGTGCTCGCCAAATAGTATGGTTTTTCCCGGAACCGAAGTTGAGGAGGAAGGCATGATGTTTTCAGGTCAGATAAAAAATGATCAGGACGCTCAATCCCCATAAAAAAATCGCGAGTTGAAGCGGCCTGTCGCTCATCAGAAGGTCCTCAGGCGCACCGCCCGACTCTTTAACTTTAATCAGATAAAGGTATCGGAAAATTCCATAAAGCACAAACGGGATCGTGAGCATCATGGCATGGTTGTCTGGAAGATTTGGCGCGGAAAAAGTGTAGAGGCTATAGCCTATAATGGTAGTGCCTGAAACAATGGTTATCAGCTGGTCGAGAAAATCGAGGGTATAGCCTTCAAATACTGTGCGGTGTTGATTTGCTTTTCCGGTCAGTAGCGCAAGCTCTGCACGGCGTTTTCCAAATCCAATAAAAAGGGCTAATAAAGTTGTGACCACATACAGCCAGGGCGAAAAGCGCTCCACGGCCACCAGCATAACACCAGCTGCGACGCGCAAAACAAATCCTGACGCTACAATTAAAACATCAATAACCGGCAAATGTTTTAACCATTTTGAATAAAGCAAATTTATGATCAGGTAGGCAAGGCAAATTAAAAAGAAGTTGAATGGTAGCAGGTAAGCAAGCAATAATGCGCCCAAACCTAAGAAAATCCCCATCGTGATGGCAAAGTTAAAGCTTAAACGGCCGGATGCGATCGGCCTGTTTTTCTTGATCGGGTGGTTTTTATCTGCTTTAATGTCAAATAAATCATTAAAAATGTAGACACTGCTGGAAAGTGCACAGAAAATGAGAAAGCCTGCCAGGGTGGTTTTTAGAGAATCAATGTTGGTTAATTGGCGGTCAAAAACCAGGGCGGCAAAAATGAAGAAATTTTTCGCCCATTGCCTTGGCCGTAAGGAATGAATAATATCTCTTACCATTTTAGAATATTATCATGATTGGGCTTTAAAATTATTGAAACAAACTATGCCAAAAGAACGCTTGGATATCCTGATGGTCTCCAGAAACCTGGCTGAGAGCAGAAGCCTGGCACAAAAATTAATTATGGCCGGGGATGTTCTGGTTAACGATCAGGTTGCCTACAAGCCCTCTCAAATATTTGAGGGGAATGTTGAAATAAAACTCAAAGAAAAACCGCGCTATGTTTCAAGGGGCGGATTAAAGCTGGAAAAAGCTTTGCTTGAATTTGGATTGGAAAATCTGTCGGGAAAAATATGTGTGGATATTGGCGCTTCGACAGGCGGTTTTACGGACTGTTTATTAAAACACGCCGCAGAAAAAGTATATGCTGTGGATGTGGGGTACGGCCAACTGCACCAGAGCCTCAGAAATTCAAGCAAAGTTGTCTTAATGGAAAAGACGAATGTCAGGGACATTCAATCCTTTCCTGAGGATATCGCATTGGTTACCGTGGATGTATCCTTCATCTCTTTGAAAACAGTTTTGCCAGTCATCAAATCCTGGATAAAAGAAAAAGATATTCAGGTTATTGCGCTGGTAAAACCTCAGTTTGAAGCTGGCAGAAAGGAAGCCGCCAAGGGCAGAGGCGTTATTCGAAGCGAAGAAACACGGTTGGCGATCATTACTGACCTGATTGCGTTCATAAAAACGCAGGGGATAATTTATGTCAGCCATATTGATTCACCCATTCTTGGTCCAAAAGGGAATAAGGAATTCCTGCTCTTTATGTCAATTCCGGCAGTAAAGTAGAAATTTCAGAGCCCAAATTCTTATCGGGTATACTAATCAATTGCAATGCAAACTGACCATATAAGAAATTTTTGTATTATTGCGCATGTCGATCATGGCAAATCCACCCTTGCGGATCGGCTGCTTCAACTTACAGGTACTGTATCGGATAGGGATATGGTCGATCAGGTTCTGGACAGCATGGACCTGGAACGTGAAAAAGGCGTAACCATCAAAGCTTCCGCCGTGAAGATGCTTCATAAGGTGGGAGAAAATGAGTATGAATTAAACCTGATCGATACTCCCGGACATGTTGATTTCAACTATGAAGTCAGCCGGGCATTGGCTGCTTGTGAAGGTGCTTTACTGGTTGTTGATGCAACCCAGGGCATTGAAGCGCAGACTTTGGCAAATCTTTATCTTGCCCTTGAGCTAGACCTCGTGATCATTCCCGTATTAAATAAAATTGATCTGCCATCTTCGCACGCCGAGGAAGTAGCTGCTGATTTAAGCAATTTGCTTGGCATCAGTACAGGCCAGATGATCTCTGTTTCCGCAAAAATGGGGACTAATGTGGATAAGGTTTTGGATGCGATCATAGAGCGCATCCCACCACCAAAAGGGAAGAGGGAAGAACCTCTGCAAGCCCTGGTTTTTGATTCCCATTATGACTCCTATAAAGGGGTTATCGCTTATGTCCGCATTTTTGAAGGATTTACTTCACCCACCGATTCTTTAAAGATCATGTCGAATAAAATCGACTTTAAACCAATTGAAATTGGGATTTTTAATCCGGTAATGAACCCGATTAGATTTCTTGAACCTGGTGACGTTGGATATATCGCGACTGGCTTGAAAACAGTAAGGGAGTGCCGGGTTGGCGATACGATTACCATCACCAAGAATCCAGCACAGATTCCATTGCATGGTTATAAGTTTCCTAAGCCCATGGTTTTTGCCGGGGTATATCCGGTGGAAGGCGAAGATTATGATGATCTTAAAGAGGCACTGGAAAAACTGCAATTAAATGATGCTTCGCTTCAGTATCAACCTGAAACCTCCCAGGCATTAAATTTTGGCTTCCGCTGCGGATTCCTGGGTTTATTTCATATGGAAATTATCCAGGAGCGCCTGGAAAGGGAATACGACCTTGATATCGTCTTGACCGCGCCTCTGTTGAATATGAAATCGTGATGCGGGATGGCAAAAAAATGACGATTGATTCACCGGTTGATCTGCCGGATGAAGGCCTAATAGAAGAAATCCGTGAACCCTGGATGGACCTGTGGATTTTCACGCCCACTGATTATTACGGCGCGGTTATGGAATTGATCAACAGGCGCAACGGGATATATATTGAGCAGGATTATCCGGCGCCAAACCGGGTTCAATTGAAATTTGAAATTCCGCTCTCTGAAATCATTATTAATTTTTTTGATGAATTGAAATCCAGAACCAAGGGTTATGCGTCGATGGATTATCAATTAAAGGAATATCGATCTGGCAGCCTGGTAAAACTGGAAGTGATCATCGGGGGAGAACCTGTGGATGCACTGGCTTCGATTGTTCATAAGGAACAAGCCTACATCAAGGGCCAGAAACTGGTGAGCAAATTAAAGAAATTAATCCCAAGGCAGCAGTTTGATGTCGCGATTCAGGCGGCTTCCGAGGGAAAAATTATTTCCCGCGCGAATGTTAAAGCTGTTCGTAAAGATGTATTGGCAAAATGCTATGGCGGCGATATCTCCCGCAAAAAGAAACTGCTGGAAAAGCAAAAACGCGGAAAGAAGCGCATGAAAATGGTCGGGAATATCGAAATTCCACAGGAAGCATTTATGGCTGTGCTGCAGCTGGAGAATGATTGAAAAAACCAATTGGTAAAAAGTTTTGGCGCTGGATACCTGGGATAGTCATCAGCGGAATTGCGCTATTCATCCTTTCAAGGTTTATTGATATTGATGAATTATATAAAGCCATAGGTCAATATTCGGCAGTCAACATTATTATTGTTATTATCTTAATAATTTTGCCGCTTGGGTTGCGCGCGCTGGCATGGAAAAGCCTTTTACAGGACATTTCTTTTAAGGATTCCTTTTTGATGATAAATGAAGGTTATTTTCTAATAACCTTATTCCTCGATCAGGGGAGGTTGCCAGGATATTCTTGGCAAAAAGTGTCTCAGGGATAAGCGCTTTTCATTCTGCGGCTGCCATTATTTTTGAGAGGGGAATGGATGTGGTTGTCGCCGCGGGATTATTCTTGTCAACAATTCCTTTTGTTGTGGATCTGGGATGGATGCGTTCCCTGGCTATCGCCCTGATGGTCTTGTTCTGCGGGATTATCATCGGAATGATGCTGATTGCATTAAATGCGAAAAAAATTGAAAAATGGCTATTAAAGCGAAGTTATCGGTTCCAGTTCGTTGAAAAATCAATAAAACCAGTATTGATTAAGGGGATCCAGGGATTAACTGCATTGGCGAAACCAAAAAGCCTTGTTATCGCCATTTTTTGGATTCTTGGCGCCTGGATTTTTTGGATTGCGCTGTTGTTTTACGCGCTTAGAATTATTGAGCCCTCCGCGCCATTTTGGTGGGCTATTTTTGCAGAAGGCGTTTTGGCGCTGGGCATTGCTTTACCATCGGCGCCTGCCAGCCTGGGTGTCTATGAAGGCACAATGGTCGTTGCCTTGACCGTGCTTGGAATTGACAAAAACCAGGCGTTGAGCACGGCCATCATTTTGCATTCCCTGCAAATACTAATCACTTCAGTGATCGGAATTATCGGGCTTTCAATTCATGGTTTTTCGCTGGCTGAGATCATTAATAAAATTACTAATCGCTTAAAGAAAAAAAGCGAGGAAACGGGAAATTTATGAGCAGTCGCTATTTGATCACCGGTGGCGCAGGATTCATCGGTTCGAATTACGCGGTGAAATTAATAAAATCTGGTGCCGATGTAACGATTTTTGATAACCTCTCAAGAAAAGGCGCGGAAAGCAACCTGAAATGGCTTGAGAAAGAAACCGGAAAAAATAGTTTTCAATTCATCAAAGGTGATATCCGTGATTTCGAAGAAATTAAAAAAGCAGCTGTTGGGAAAGAAATAATCATTCATCTGGCTGCCCAGGTTGCTGTCACCACTTCTGTTGAAGATCCCCGCTTTGATTTTGAAGTCAATGCCGGCGGGACTTTTAATGTTTTGGAAGCTGCCCGCCAAAATAAGAATCAGCCGATAATGATTTATGCCTCCACAAACAAGGTATATGGCGAGCTTGAAGACCTTGAAATAATTGAAGAGCCAACCCGCTACCAGTTTAAGAGTCTAAAAAATGGCGTTAATGAATCTCACACATTGGATTTTCATTCTCCTTACGGCTGCTCAAAAGGCGCTGGCGACCAGTATGTGCGGGATTATTGCAGAATGTACGATTTACCTACGATTGTTTTCCGCCAAAGCTGCATCTATGGGACACGCCAGTTTGGGGTTGAAGATCAGGGGTGGGTGGCCTGGTTTGTGATCGCAGTGCTGAAAAAACACCCATTGAGGATATACGGAAATGGAAAGCAAATCAGGGATTTGCTGTTCATTGATGACCTCTTAAATGCGTATGATCTTGCCATAAATAAAATCGATATCTCCAAAGGAAAAATATATAACATCGGCGGCGGATCAAGTAACGCTATTTCAATTTGGATGGAATTTTCCAAAATATTGGAAGAAGTGTCCGGTTTTAAAATTCCTGTGGAATATCATGACTGGCGCCCCGGAGACCAGAAAGCTTATATCTCAGATATTTCAAAAATTCATGCTGAATTAGGATGGACACCGGAAGTATCTGTACAAGAAGGCATTTCGCGACTTTATCAGTGGGCATCAATAAATAAAGACTTATTCGCGTAGGCAATGAAAGTATTAATCGAATTAACTTATTACCGGCCGCATACCAGCGGCTTGACGATTTATGCCGAGAGAATGGCCAAAGCACTTTGTAAAACGCGGGCATGAAGTGACGGTGTTGACGTCGCAGTACGATAAAAACCTGCCCAAAAATGAAATTCGGGATGGCGTCAAAATTCTACGCGCGCCTGTTTTCTTTCGAATTAGCAAAGGCGTCATCATGCCGACCTTTGGATTTTTAGCGACCAAACTTGCCTTGGAGAATGATATTATCCATCTGCATCTTCCTCAATTTGATGCCGCTGGTTTGGCAATCAGGGGCAGGTTGTTTAAAAAACCGACAGTAATCACCTATCACTGCGACCTGCTGATGCCCAAAGGATTTTTTAATTGGATTGCCAATCAGGCAGTGCATTTTATGAACTATATTGCCTGCCTGTTTACAGACCGAATTGTTGCGTATACCCAGGATTATGCCGATCACTCTGTATTGCTAAAGAAGTTTTCAAAAAAAATTAAAATAATCGATCCGCCGGTTGAGCTGCCAGCAATAAGCGCTAAAGAAATTGAATCATTCAAGCGCACTCACAATCCAGAAAATCATCATCCGGTCATTGGTATCGCAGCTCGCTTCGCCACCGAAAAGGGCATTGAAGTCCTAATTTCTGCAATGGATAAGATTATTGAAATTTTTCCAATGGCAGAAGTCTGGTTTGCGGGGGCATATAAAAATATTTTGGGGGAAGAAGCGTATATTTTAACCGCCTGTTTCCCAAAATATCAAAATTGGAGGAAAGCGGAAACTGGAAATTCCTGGGATTACTCAATCCTGAAAAAATGGCAGCTTTTTATCCAAACATTGATATGCTCACAATTCCCAGCCTTAATTCCACTGAAGCTTTTGGTTTGGTGCAGATTGAGGCGATGATGAATGGCAAACCTTCCATAGCGTCTGATTTGCCCGGCGTACGGCAACCTGTTTTACGGCACAAAATGGGAAGATTGATTCCAATTGGATGTGCAGATGGCCTGGCGCAGGCTGTGATTGAAATCTGGAATGAAAAAAAGGAACAACAAAGCGATCCAGAAGAGCTGCGTGAACAGTATTCACCGGATTCAATAGCTGCCCAGTATGAAGCCTTATTTAATGAAATAACGGCAGAAAAAGAAAATACTTCTGATTGAAATGCAAAGGCAAATTGATATACAAGACCTGCTCTGGCAGAACATTTCAGCCCTTCCTTATTTTCGAGGCTTTTTAAGAGCCATTGAAGGCAAATACTTTCAGGACCTTCAAATTGAAGGTGAAATTTTGGACCTGGGCTGCGGGGATGGGCACTTCAGCGCCACAACATTTCCGAATAGCGTTATCAAAGGGATAGATCCATCTTTTTATTCATTGGGGTTAGCAAAACACACCAATTATTATTCTGGACTGATTTGTTCATCGGGTGATCATTTGCCTTTTGCGAACGCTTCATTTAAAACGATCATTAGTAATTCAGTCCTGGAACATATCCCTGATGTAGATTCCGTGGTAGAGGAGGTGATGAGGGTATTAAAACCTTCGGGAAAATTGTTTATCACGGTTCCGAACAGCAATTTCACTCAAAACCTGTCAATAGCCCGTTTATTTGATCGAATGCAATTGAAAGGTTTCGCCAAAGGATATCGTAAGTTCTTTAATTGGATATCCCGGCATTACCATCCGGATCCTTCCAATGTTTGGTTGGATCGCCTGATCAAAAAAAACCTGACGATATTAAAAACTTGGAATTATTTCCCTCCGAATTATTTCAAAATCCTTGAATGGGGGCATTATTTTGGATTCCCATCCTGGATATATAAAAAACTTTTAGGACGCTGGGTAATAAATCCGAATAAGAATAATTATTTTATTAAAAAGGATCTATTTTTGGTTGTACCCTTATTTTTCAGGGGAATCGCAAAATCCAAACGGTGCCTATACATTTATTATTGCTGAAAAACTTTAATAAAAATGCGCGAGCCAACTGTCCTTGATTATTTCAAATCCCTGTTTGACAAAAAATTAAAAAAACAGTTTGATTCCCGCTTCTTCCCGGAAAAACCAGAAATCGCGAAAAAAAATATCAGCGAGACTGCAGATTCTGAAAACGGATCCAAAGAAAGGGGATGTCTTTTTTTCGCGGTGGTTCTTGCATTAATTGGACAATTTCTTTTAGAGCCGCCCCGAAATCATAATTACGTTTCAATCATTCTTTATACTGGAGCTATCATCTTGTTTTGGCTCAGTCTGAAAAGCAATACGTCTGGCATCTATGAACCAAATCTCGTAAATCAGGCTCCATTACCCAGTCCAACCATCAAAGTAATTTGGTTAATACCAAGCTTGATTTTTATAGCTCTGGCTTTCTCTTTTTTTTCCAATAATCAATTTACTTTTACAAATCTTTTTTTCTGGATTTCCGGCATTTTATTATTCATTTTCGCTGTTTGGCAATCAAATGAAAAGGCACCGCAAAAGAAGGAGAATCTGAAATATGCAACCTTGATTTTCAGTGCCGTGGTCCTGATTTCACTATTTTTTCGGTTTTACCAGATCAATCAGGTTCCAGGTGAGATGTTCAGCGACCATGCTGAAAAACTTCTGGATGTCATGGATATCCTTGATGGCAAAACGCCCATATTTTTTGAGCGGAACACTGGCAGAGAGTCGCTGCAGTTTTATCTCACCGCAGCCATTATAAAATTCTTGGGTACAGGAATTTCATTCACAAGCCTGAAAATAGGAACGATCCTGCTTGGTTTACTGACCCTTCCCTTTATTTATTTATTGGGTCAACAATTGTCTGGCAAATGGGGAGGAATCCTGGCTTCATTATTCGCCGGGATCGCTTATTGGCCGAATGTTATTTCAAGAGTTGGACTGCGTTTTCCTCTATATCCACTCTTTACCGCAGCGACGCTGTATTTTCTAATAAAGGGGCTTCAGGAAAAGAGATTTAATCTACTGGTTTTGGCGGGTTTGTCTCTTGGCCTTGGTTTGCATGGATACAGCCCGATAAGAATAGTGCCGGTTTTAGTGGGTGTGATTTTTTTGTTGTTTATTTTCCATGAAAATTCTCGCGCTAATCGCATATTCGCTCTGAATGGCTTTTTTCTGTTGGCATTTTCTTCATTTATTGTTTTTTTACCTTTGTTTAGATACATGTTGGAAAATCCCGTGGTTTTCAATTATCGGACTTTATCCAGGCTCACATCATTGGAGAGCCCAATTGATGGATCGGCCGCAATCATTTTGATGGGAAACTTTTGGAAATCCATGATCATGTTTTTTTATAAAAATGGCGTTGTGTGGGTCAATTCCATTCCAAATAGACCAGCACTGGATTTTATTTCCGCTGTCTTTTTCCTTTATGGGGTCATCATATTAATCAGGCGAATATTTAATCTCAAAGGCCTGGCAAGAATTGTGTTTAATAATTTCAATACCGATTTTAATGCTGCCATCGATAATGTCTCTGGCTTTCCCACAGGAAAATCCCGCATTAAATCGAAGCGGGGGGGCAATTGTGCCTGTTTTTATCATGGTTGGCGTTGGATTTTTTAATTTTGTAAGGGTACTTGTAACAAATAACAGGATTCCAGGTCAGAGAATCGGATACAGTCTATTTATTATTTTGCTTGCCTTAATCTCCATGCAGCAGAATTATGACCTGGTTTTTTCACAATATGCAGAGCAATTTTTGGCTAATGCGTGGAATACCTCGGAAATTGGAGCCGTGATAACTCATTTCGTTAGTGAGGGAAATGATCCTGATAACGCCTTTGTTGTGCCCTACCCGCACTGGGTGGACACTCGGTTAGTCGGAATTAATGCCGGATACCCAAGGAAAGATTATGCCCTTTGGGCTGAAGATATTCGATCAACCATCGATATAAATGGAGAGAAAATCTTCATATTGATGCCGCAGGATCGAAAAGCGCTTGATACGATAAAATTGATTTACCCGCAGGCCGAGGAAGAATTTTATTACTCAAGAGTATCCGGAAAGAATTTCATAATTGCATCAGTGAAATAATAATCAAAGAAACAGAGAATTCTTGAAGATAAAAAACATTGTTGTTTCCAAGCTGATTGCTATCGTCCCAATTATTCTGATTATTCTTCTGGGCGCTTTTTTACGTTTTTATGGGATTAACTGGGATCAGGATTTTCATCTGCATCCCGATGAAAGATTTCTTACCATGGTTGAGACATCCATCTCACCGGTTGCTAATTTTGGAGAATATTTTAATACCTCGATCTCACGCCTGAATCCGCACAATATCCTGGATGCCAACGGTAATTCTGTATTTCCTTTTTTCGTTTACGGGACTTTGCCTTTATTTTTGGTGAGATATGTTGCAGGATGGACTGCTCAAACCGGTTATGGCCAGGTATTTATGGTCGGAAGATACTTATCCGGGCTGGCAGATGTTGGTACGATCGCTTTGATTTTCTTTGCTTCCCGAAAGATTTTTACAAAGAAATGGCCTTCTTACGTTGCCGCTTTTTTATATGCCTGTTCTGTTCTCCCAATTCAAATATCCCATTATTTTATTGTTGATAATTTCTCTGTCTTTTTTTCAACGCTGGCATTATTTGCCGCAATCAATATTTGGAAAACGCCATCAAACGAAGAAGCCGCGTTTTCATATCAGGTGAAACCAATCCGCGAAGTTTTTGATTTTAAAGGATTCAGGAATTATGCTGTTTTTGCGTTCGCTTTTGGAATGGCACTAGCCTCTAAGGTCAATACAGGCGTTATCATCATTTTTTTGCCTTTAGCGATAATTTTCAACGATCCCGCAAAATTAAATAACACCTCCTCACCGATTTGGAAAAGGCGATTCCACCACCTGATTTTTGCGGGAATAATCAGTTTTGTCGTTTTCCGCATTTTTCAACCTTATGCTTTTAGCGGACCAGGTTTTTTTAATATACTGCCTAATTCGAAATGGATTGACAACCTGAGGGAATTAGCGGCTCTTAGCTCTGGAAACAGCAATTATCCCCCTTCGCTGCAATGGGCGAGGAGGTCTTTTTGGTTCCCGATTAAGAACATGGTAGTCTGGGGAATGGGGCTTCCACAAGGAATTTTTGGATTCCTGGGATTGATCTTGATGGGATGGAAGATTATCCATGGAGAATTGAAAAAATATGGGCTAATTTGGTTTTTCGCGGTTGTCTACATTATCTGGCAGGCATCGCTCTGGAATCCAACGATGCGCTATTTTCTTCTGGTATATCCAGCATTTTCAATTTTGGCTGCCTGGTTTCTTTACCAAGGCGTTAAGTATGTCCAAAAGGTGTTTTTTCAAAAGAATCTATTCTTTAAAAAGCTCATCATTTTCTCATTCAGCGCCATTCTTTTGCTTGGGACTCTGATTTGGGCGATTGCCTTCCTAAATGTTTATCAGCAGCCGATGACACGCATCGCAGCCAGTGAATGGATTTATGAAAACCTTGAAAGCGCCATTAACTTGTCGTTTCAGGATGAGAAAGGTGACTTTTCCCAGCCACTGCCATACTCCCATTTTTCATACTTGAATCCGGGAATCCCTTTTGAATTTACTTTTGTTGCCGAAAAGGACGGTTATATTCAGAAGATTTTGATTGACCATATTGTCAGCCAGGATCTCTCTGATGATTCCCACGACCTAACAATTCAGCTGGTTAAAAAGGCTTCGCAAGAAGTAATTCTCGAAGAAACAATAAATGATGCTTTCCAAAGGCAGGATGACTCTAGAGGAAAAGAATTTGTAGTCGAATTAGGCAATCCGTACGAGATTCGCGAGGGAGATGAATATTATATTAAATTTAACCTTAAAGATGATGACTCACCTTTGATCTTTTCTGGTTATTTATCTGTGGCAACAAAATCAGGCAATCTTGATTATCAACAGCCGGTTTTTGAATTTGTCAAAATTTTAGACGATACGGCAGCATATCAAATTCCTTTTAGCCCTTTCCGCGATGGCGAAATATCCGGTTTGAATTTTTACCGGATCAAGCGATTGGATAAAACTTTTGGGGATACCATTATTTCGGTTGAACTTGTCGAAGAAGATACAGATAAGGTTCTGGGGACATGGGAAGAGCAATTCCATGCTTCAGGAAGTGCTGATTTTCGCGGCAGCAGCCTGGAAATTAAATTTAAAGAACCAATCCCGTTGGATTCAGAAAAAAATTACACTTTGTCAATAACGGTACCAAGTGAAGGAACCATTTTTGTTATAAACGGAAGTAAACCCGCCAAAGAGACAGATTGGGATGACGTTTTGCCTCTGTATATGCACGGGTTGAATCCCTTCGACCTGAGAGAAGGCATCTATCCCTCTGATTTAAATTTTCAAATGTACTGGGATGATAACCAGGAAAAGTTGGAACGATTTATAGACAACTTGTCGCGAGCTGATACCGTCATCATTACTTCCAGCAGGCAATGGGGTAGCACGACTCAAATCCCGGAAAGATATCCTCTGACAACATTGTTTTATAGTGAACTCATTGGATGCCCCACCGATGATGTCCAATGGTGTTACAGCGTTGCTGAAAAAGATATGTTTATAGGAACATTGGGATTTGAGCTTGTTAAAACATTCCAGGTTCAGCCTGCCCTTAATTCTCTGAAATTTAATTCACAATTTGCAGAGGAAGCCTTCACAGTCTATGATCATCCAAAAGTATTGATATTTCGAAAAACAAATGAATTTGACATTCAATCAGTAATTGAGAAATTCTCAAAAGTGAATTTAAGCCAGGTCATTAACCTTTCGCCTAAGGAAGCGGAAGAAAGACCGGGGAACCTATTATTGAAGGTTATACAGGTAAGCCAGCAGAAGAAAAGCGGCACCTGGTCAGAATTATTTGATTATGACGCTATTCAAAATAAATATCCGCTCATTTCAGTTTTGATCTGGTATCTGGCGATATCTCTCCTTGGCTGGATTTTTTATCCTTTAATTCGAATTATTTATAAGGGGCTACCGGATAGAGGATACCCATTATCAAAATTGACTGGCATGCTTCTGATTACGCTTCCAATATGGCTGGCAGCCTCTCTGGGATTCACATTTGGCCGGCCGCTGATATTGTTTGCAGTATTAATTGCGGTTATTCTCAATTCACTCATCTTCCTGAAGAACAAACAAGTTCTCATTGACGAAATTAAAGAAAATTATCGATACTTCATAAACATTGAATTGATTTTTCTTTTATTTTTTGTTTTTTTCTTATTGATTAGATTGGGAAATCCAGATTTATGGCACCCTTACAAAGGCGGGGAAAAGCCGATGGATTTTTCCTATTTCAATGCGGTTTTAAAAAGCATTCATTTTCCCCCTTATGATCCCTGGTATTCAGGCGGGTATATTAATTACTACTATTATGGATTTGTGATCGCTGCCGTACCAGTCAAATTAATGGGGCTGGTGCCATCAATTGCCTATAATCTGATTTTGCCAACCTTTTTCTCATTCACTGCGTCGGGTGCTTTTTCTTTTGGATGGAATGTACTTAAGAAAAGAAATGGGGAAATAAGCAGCGGTCCCTCGTCAGAAGATAACAATAAAAAGAAAATCCTCCATAATCCATATTTTTCTGCTTTTATCTTTTCAGCCTTTGTCATAATGATCGGTAATTTGGGCACTGTCAAAATGTTCTTCCAGGGTGTATTTAATTTGGGGTTAGATGCATTAGCATTAAGATCGGGCAACCTTATCCAGACGCTGCAAATTTATTTTGCTGGATTTCGACAATTTTTTGATGGGGCAAGATTAAATTACTATCCGGGAGATTGGTATTGGATTCCAAGCCGGGCAATACCCGGTGAACCGATAACTGAATTTCCATTTTTTACTTTTTTATATGGCGATCTGCATGCCCATCTGTTTGCCTATCCAATTACGCTGATGGCCTTATGTTGGTCATTGTCTATCCTTTTCGGTAAAATAAAGTTCACCAATTATTTCGAAGGGGCGATTAAGATAATTTCAGGCGCTTTAATAATTGGTTCCTTAAGGGCAACAAATACCTGGGACTATCCAACTTATTTGGGTATTGCCATATGCATAATTGCTTTTTACGGAATGAGGTATATCAATCCTCCTAAAAATCTATTCGGCGGTATCTCAGTCGCTGCGAAGCGGCTGATTGTATCGGCCATAATAATATCTTTGTTGGTCGTTCTGACGATTGTTCTGTATTACCCGTTTATCAAATGGTTTGGCCAGGGATATTCGGCAATTGATTTATGGAAAGGTGACAAGACACCGATTGGATCTTATTTAATTCATTGGGGATTGTTCATGTTTATTATTTATTCCTGGTTGGGTTTGCAGGTCTATCAATGGATGGCATCAACGCCCTTATCAGCCTTGAAGCCCTTATACCCATACCGCAATTTTTTGGGATTATTGTTTGTGTTGCTTCTAATAATTGCAGCATCAGGATTTATTTGGGGTGTGAAAATAATCATGATAGTTTTTCCTGCATTAATTGCACTTTCACTACTCATTTTGAGAAAAAATATTTTAGATTCAGAAAGAGTCATATATTTTCTCCTTATTGCAGGATTGATGCTCACGCTTATTGTAGAAATAGTTGTTATAAGGGGTGATATCGGCCGAATGAATACGGTTTTTAAATTCTATCTGCAGGCATGGACACTGCTCGCCCTTGGATCTGCTTTTGCTTTTTATGAAACAATAAAATATTTGTCTGAAAAAGGACCAAAAAACCGCTTGATCTCCGGGTGGAAAGTGTTTCTAGTTTTACTTTTATTCTCAACAAGCCTTTTTACAATAACCGCAAGCATCGATAAAATTACTGACAGGATCAGTCACGACACCCCACTCACTTTGGACGGTATGTTGTTTATGAAGCATTCAACTTACCCGGAAAATGAGGTATTGATGGATTTGTCTCAGGACTATGAAGCCATTAGATGGATGCAGGAAAATATTGAAGGGACGCCCACAATTGTTGAAGCCAATTTGCCTGAATACCGATGGGGCAACCGATATTCAATTTTTACTGGTTTACCGGGGGTTGTTGGTTGGAATTGGCATCAAAGGCAGCAGCGCGCGATTAATCCATCAGAATGGGTCACTGAACGAGTAAATGATATTGAAGCTTTCTATACGCTTGATGATAAAAATAACGCTGAAGAATTTTTGAAAAATATCAGGTAGATTACATTATTGTCGGCCAACTTGAAAGGGCTTTATATTCCGCATCAGGATTGAATAAATTTGCCGGATTGAATAATTCCCTTTGGAAGAACGTTTATAGTTCAAAAGATACCGTGGTCTATAAAGTCTTAAAACCCAAATAAATGATCGACCTCATCAAATGGATCGCTTTATTCGAGGTGCTTGGCTGGATTATGTTCCCGGTATCCTATCGGTTATTTAAAAACCTGGCCGACAGAGGATATTCGATTTCAAAAATCCTTGGCTTACTGCTATGGGGATATCTTTATTGGCTGGGAAATATTTTTCAAGTGCTAGAAAATAATTATTCCAGCACCTTATTTATATTTTTATTGCTTATTCTGCTTTCCATAATTTCTATTCGAAAGATTTCTTTTAATAACATCTTTTCCTGGTGCAAGTCCAACCTGAGAATAATCATTTTTTTCGAATCTTTATTTCTGATTGCCTTTGTCGGATGGGCCATTATCAGGGCGGCAAATCCAGAGATAATTGGCACTGAAAAACCGATGGAATTGGCTTTCATAACCAGCATTTTTCGATCCCCGGCTTTTCCGCCGAATGATCCATGGCTTTCACAATATTCGATTTCTTATTATTACTTCGGTTATCTTGTGGTTTCCATGCTGATGCGGATGTGCGGTACAGCAGCCGGAGTAGCCTTTAATCTTTCTCTCGCAGCCTGGTTTGCCCTGGTGGCAATGTCATCATCCGGTATTCTTTTTAATTTCTTGCACAACCGAAGCGAGCAACCAAAAAACAGAAAGAAAACAATGCGGTTTTTGCTTGCCAGCCTTTTAGCGCCGATAATGGTATTGATTGTCAGTAACGCGGAAGGTTTCCTTGAACTAATCCATTCCAGAGGAATATTCTGGAGTATTGATACAAACCAGCAGATGGTTTCTTCAGTGTGGAAATGGATTGATATTAAGGAATTAAGCGATCCTCCGCCTTTGCCACTGGATTGGCTTCCGGGGAGGGCAGGGGGGACCTGGTGGTGGCGGGCTTCAAGAGTTTTGCAAGACTATACCCTGGATGGTCAATCCCGCGAAATTATTGATGAGTTTCCTTTCTTCTCATTTCTCTTGGGCGACTTGCACCCTCATGTCCTTTCAATGCCATTTGTACTGTTAGCCATTTTCAGCGGTATTTCATTATTTTTTGAAAAGATTGGGAGGAAAATTAAAAAAATTAGATTCACCCAGTATTTGGGAACAACAAAATTATGGTTTTCAGGATTCGTTCTTGGCATTCTTTTGTTTGTAAATACCTGGGATTTTCCGATATATTTTGCCCTTTTTGTTCTTATTCGACTTTTTCAATTAATTGAAGAAAGGGGTATTAATAGGGCATCCATTAAGGAATTGGTTCTTTATTCGATCTCTCTGGGAGCTATTTGCATATTACTTTATCTCCCATTTCTATTAGGGCTTTCATCACAGGCAGGTGGTTTTCTACCAAGCTTAATTTTTAAGCCCCGCGGAATCCATTTCATAATCATGTTCTTCCCACAGATCCTATTAATATATTTGTTCTTAATTGGGTTGAATGAAGCTTCATTGTTCAGTAAAAAGTTCCTTTCTGTTGGGTTTATCGGGATCTCGATTTCCATTCTCATATTTATTGTTATCAATCCTTTACGCAATTTTGCCGGGTATTTCTGAAAGTCTTATAAGTCTTTATGTCAAGAATTTCCGGTGCAGTCGCTCAGTCAAAATTTGCAAGCCTTCAAAATGCGTCAAATGCCATGCTGGGGATTTTTGGTTCTGACACGTATCGAAACTTGATATTGGGATCAGTATTAAAAATACTGAAAGATCCATCCGTTATTCTTTTATTGGTTTTATTGCTGTCGCTTTGTGTTATGGGAATTTATCAAATGCAGCCAGCTGAAGATGACTCCCTCAAAAATTCTAAAAAGAATAAATCCCGCCAATTTATTCTCATCCTGATTGTCTTAGGAGCGCTTTTATGTTATGTTCCCGAATTCTTCTATCTGCGCGACCAGTTCGGTTGGCGCATGAACACCATTTTCAAATTTTATTTTCAGGCATGGATTCTATTTTCATTAGCTGGCGCATTTGCCATTTATTGAAATAATCACCAAGATGAAGTCAATTCGGAAAAAAAGCTTATCACTCTCTTTGGTAGTACTGCTATTGGGTACAGGTTTTGTCTATCCGGTATTTTCATTATTTGAAAAAACGAATTCATTCCGGAATATTGATTGGTCGATTGATGGAAATAATTATTTTAAATCCTCAAATCCACTGGAATTTGATGCGATCACATTCCTGGATCAGGTTCCTTATGGCGTTATTGCCGAAGCAGTTGGTGGAAGCTACAGCAATTATGGCAGAATCTCCAAGATTTCGGGCCTGCCAACCGTGCTTGGGTGGCCTGGTCATGAATCGCAATGGCGGGGAGGAGCGGACGAAATTGGAAACCGAGAATCTGATATTAAGGAACTCTATTCCACTGCCAACTGGGATAAGGCCCAATTAATTCTGGAAAGGTATGAAATTAAAATATGTTTTTATTGGTTCTTTAGAGAAGAGCACCTACCCAGTGTCAGAAATCAAATTTAATGATAATCTGGTAAAGATTTTTAATAATTCAGAAGTCACAATATTTGAGTATTCGCCAAAATCATGATGAACGGGCACCCTGAAATTTTCAAGCATGAATTTAGATTGAGCGATTTAATATTCGCATGTATTTTTATTGTTGCTTTTTCTATTCGTATGTATGCAGCAAATGCCATTGGGATAACAAATTCTGAAGCTGGGATTTTATTATCTGCGGCTGTTGGCAATCCTCCAAATTCGGCACCATTTTTCTATAGCCTTTTTATTCGCATCCTTTATTTCCTGGGTATGAATAGCGACTTGGGAATGCGATTATTGAATGTTCTTTTAGGATCATTCATAATTCTTCTTCCAGCCTTGTTTTCTGAAGAAATTGGTAAGAGAACCGCCATTCTTGCATCAATAATGTTTGCGCTAGATCCTTTCGCAATTGTTAATTCAGTCGTTATATCAGGGAACGCGGCAACCATATTGTTGTCTGGATTGCTTATTGATGCGATCATTCATAAACGCAATACCATTCTTAAAATTCTTGTTTTGTTAATGGTGGGGCATGGCAGGGGTCTTGGTTATCTCATTTTAGTGAGCTTATTATTTGTTGTAGTCCTTTTCTTTTGGGACCAGAAAAAGTTAGCTGCGATTTTTCATCATATACGAGAAATGGTTTTTACAAAAAGGGATTTTATAAATACCGCCTATATTCTTGCTTTCTTATTGGCGACAGCCATAATTTTCAAAGTCCCCCTTTCAAATATTGCAGCAGATTTTTCAAGCTTTATTGTTGGATGGGGTGATAATTATCGAATTGGGGAATTACCCAATTGTTTACCCTTTTGCCCTATTTTCATACATTCCTGTTGCCTTGGTATTTTCTTTAATCTTTATATTTTTAAAGACTAAGGATGAGACAAAACAATTAAAATTGTTTTTTCTCTGGCCTTTATTTGCTTTTTTGATCCTAATGTTTTACCCTGGACATCTGATCGTTGACCTTGCATGGGTAAGTTTGCCATTATGGATATGCACAGCATCCTTGATCCATAGGGGTTTGCTAATTTCAAATTCTTTTCAAAAAGAAAATCTCCCTTTTTTAGGAATTCTTATCGTTTCGGGAATCAATTTGGGATTGAACATCATTACAGTTGTCTATCGGGCAATTTGGGGATTGGATGTAACCAATGTGCTTCTGGCTGCTTTAATAATCTGTATTTTTATTATTGTGCTATTGGTTTTCAAGGCTTATGCAACCTCAATTACAAAAGCATTATCGGCGTTGTTCCTGGTAATACTCTTATTTTGCGGCGTGGCACAATTTTCGATTTCTGCTCGAGCGGCGGGTGTAAACCAAAAACCTGAAAATGAAATTTTATGGAATGGATATTTTGAGGGGAAGGATATCGTTGAAAATATTATTACTCAAACCAAATCAGATTTTACAGGCACATCCGATTCAATAAATATTTTTAGTGACAATCAATTAAACCCTTCGCTTTTATGGTTACTGCGCCATGAACGAATATTCTTCCGTAAAAGCGATTTTGGATCTGGATCTCCGCAAATAATTATTTCGAATGATCAAGCGGACGAGTTCGGCAGCGAGGCTTATCAGGGACAGGAATTTATTTCCAATAGCTATCCATTATGGACCTGGGATCCGGTTCGAAGTTTTATTTCAACGGATTATTGGAATTGGTTCTTTTTTAGGAACAATCTGCCATATCAAGAATATAATTCCATATGGATAAATAAAAGCTTGTTAGATAAAAAAATATCTATTGGAGAGTAATAATTGAATCATTTTATATCGATAGCGATTGATGGCCCTGCGGCATCCGGAAAATCGAGCGTTGGTTTAGAACTTTCAAGGCGATTAGGATTTCTTTTTCTTGATACTGGGGTGATGTACCGCGCGATCACCTGGGCGTCATTAAAGTAGGGGGATTAATGTGAATGATGAAAGCCGAATTTCTCAATTGGCATCTGATCTACTCATTACCATAAAACAACCTGCGCCTGGAGAAGGCTACCTTCATGAGATATATGTTGACAGCGAGGATGTCAGCCGGAAAATCACAGAACAAAAAGTGAATGACCATGTATCACAAGTATCAAAGTACAAAGGCGTCAGACAGTCGCTGACACTGCAACAGCAGAAAATCGCCCAGGATGGAAATATTGTAATGGTGGGCAGGGATATCGGAACCGTTGTATTGCCGGATGCGAATTTTAAATTCTTTTTATCCGCATCTGTCGAAGAAAGAGCCAAAAGAAGGCACCGCGAAGTGATAAAAAAGGATGAAAATTCGGATTTTAATGAAATAAGGCAAAACATTATTACTCGAGACAAAATTGATTCGACCAGAGAATTAGCCCCATTAGCCGCAGCAGAAGATGCGGTGGTTATCAATACTGATAATAAATCTATACAGGAAGTTGTTGACGAGATATTGTCGATTGTAAAACCCGATCGAAAAAATATTTCTTGACTTAAAAATGAAAACTGACCTGGAAATTTTTAGTAAGTCAAAAGATCCGAAAGTAAATGAATATGTTGACCGCATGCATGAAAGTATTGAAAAACAGGCTAAGGAGATATCTCTTTATAAAAGAATTTTTCAAATTCTAAATGTAAATTATCATCAGGATCTTCAAAAAATTCTGAAAGAAATCATCGGTTTTTTCCAGGAAGAGCAATATAGCAGTATACGATTAGTCGTTAAACAACCCTATTCAATTGGCGGCAGCACTGAGATAAAAGCAGGAATTGGCAGCAACTGCGAGGTTTATGCATACCTTGATCCCCAGGTTGAGGAGCAGTTGGGCCGCCCCGGAATTTTATATATATCTGACACGACCAAATTGCATTCCATTAAATTTAAATCCGGGGTCCAATTCCCAAAAACAATTTTTGGATCATCAATAAGAAATGAAAAACTAAATATCGGGTTAATTTGGTTCGCTTGTGAAAACCAGAAAACATTTACCAAGCTTGAATCAGATACTCTGGCAACACTAATCGATCAAAGCGCGTCAGTAATCAATAAATGTATTGAATGGAACGAGAACCAAATATGCCTGGCACTTCGTGATGAAGTGCTGGATTCAGTGGCTTATCCAATTTTTATTTTATCTGAAGAAGACCTCGCTTATTCTAATATCACTGCAAAACTAAGATTTCGAGATTTATTTGAAAATGATCACGAGAAAAAGGCAATTATTGAAAAAATCTGGAAACTTGGAATGGATAAGGGAGGGGTTATTTCTTTGAATGACCGCAATTACCAGGCGATCATCTCAAATTCTATTCAAAATTTGAAAAATTCCTATCGAGCGATTATCTTGGTCGATGAAGTTTTTTCAGATAAACAAAGAAAGTACATATCTCTTGTGTTTGATACACTGAGCCAGGCGATCAGATCTCCTTTAAACCTCATCACGGGATCTGTAAAAATGATTCCTTTGGTAGGTGAAATTAACAATCATCAAAAGGAATACATCAATTTAATTCAGCATAAAACTGAAAATTCCCTTGAAATTGTTGACGAGTTGATAAATATAGAAAGACTGATCCAGGATAATGGACTTAGAATTCAGGCTATTAGTGTTGGTGACCTGATAAACATTACCAGCAGCCTGATAAATCCTTATTTAAAACAAAAACGCATTTCTGTAATTAATAAAACCATAAATTCTCAAGAATCCTTAAACCTCGATAAGACATTATTCACGCAAGCCCTGGCAAACATATTAGATTTTTCCATTGGTCAATCAAAACTTGATGGAGAGATATCAATTAATGTTGAAAGGGATTCTAATAATTGGCGCATAACCCTGGGCGATGAAAGTAACGGACTATCTCAGGTTGAAGTTGACAAGATAAACGCCGCGGAAAACACGCATGACATACCTTCAAATCTACTTTTAGCCCGCCGAATATTCAATTTTCACGGAGGGACATTTTATATCAGTAGCGACCTAGGAAAGGGGAATACCTACTCAATAGAAATTCCCATTTAAATAAAGTCTAATAATTGAAAATAATTATGTTATAATAATAGATTGTTTGAAAACCAATAGAACAAATATTTTGATAAATATTATCTCATATTACTTTCTTCAATCAGCCAAGGAGGCAAGTTAGTGGAAACAAAAAGTTTAGTAGCTCTCCGAATCAGCCTGGCATCTCCCGACACAATCCGTTCATGGTCTTACGGCGAGGTGACAAAACCCGAAACAATAAACTACCGCCGACTGCGACCAGAAAAAGATGGCCTGTTTTGCGAGGCAATTTTCGGTCCTACTCGCGATTACCAATGTTATTGCGGGAAATATAAAAATCCTCGCTATAAAGGAATTGTCTGCGACAAGTGCGGAGTTGAGGTTACCCGTTCGGCGGTCCGCCGTGAACGCATGGGGCATATTGAATTAGCCTCACCAGTAGCCCATATCTGGTATACGCGCAGAGTCCCTTCTTATCTTGGCATGCTATTAAATATCTCAAGAAGAAATTTGGACCGTGTTCTTTATTTTGCGCAATACATTGTTTCATATGTGGATGAAGATGCAAAACAAAAGGCTCTCAACCGCCTTGAAGATGAAGTCCCTGAGATTGATAAAAATGAATTAGCACAGCTTGAAGCTCGCGTTAAAGAAATTGAAACAGCGCGAGATCAGGAAATTGCAGCCCTTGAAGTTAAAATTTCAGAAATTGATAATAAGGTTGACGAACTGATTGGTTCAAAAATGGATCCAATTATCAAAGAGGGGCAAGCTTTGGAATTGAAGATTCAGGAAAAAGATGGCAGCACAGTCAAAAAAGACCTCCTTTTTGAAAGCGCCGGCATTACTTTGGTAGCTGCTGGAGAAAAGATCGAAGCCAAATTATTATCCAAAGTCCAGGAAGCCGTTAAAACCAAACTGGAAGAGATCGAGAAGTTTACACGAGAAGATGTAGATAAAGAAAAGGCTCAATTAAGTTTATCCATCCATAAAGTCCAAACCGAAGCTGAAGGGAATTTGTCTTCCTTAATGGAAGAATTGGCTGAACTGAAAGATAAGATAAAAAGTAATTTAAATTCCCAGCGTGATGAACTCGAAAGCTTGGAACCGTTCAATTTTATAAGCGAAAATAAATACCGCGAATTGAAATCCCGCTACGGACAAGTGTTTCGTGCGGACATGGGCGCGGAAGCCTTTGTGGATATCTTGAGCCGGCTGGATATTGACAAACTGGCAGCTGACTTATGGCAAGAGGTAAGAACCACAAAGAGCAAACAAAAACGCAAGAAAAGCACAACGCGTTTGAAAGTTGTTGAAGCATTCCGCCGATCAAAAAATCGACCGGAATGGATGATTCTGTCCGTGCTCCCCGTTATTCCGCCTGATTTAAGGCCGATGGTCCAATTGGACGGCGGCAGATTTGCAACTTCTGACCTTAATGATCTTTATCGCAGGGTTATTAATCGCAATAACCGTCTCAAACGCCTGCTTGAATTAGGCGCTCCGGATGTGATTGTTCGAAATGAAAAACGCATGCTCCAGGAAGCTGTGGATTCATTAATCGATAATTCCCAGAGGGGAAAGGCTTTGTCACGAAGGGGAAGAAGGGAATTGAAATCCCTCAGTGATATGCTCAAAGGAAAGAAAGGCCGATTCCGCAGAAACCTGCTTGGTAAACGCGTCGATTATTCCGGTCGTTCCGTTATTGTTGTCGGTCCGAAATTGAAATTGTATCAATGCGGATTGCCAAAGACCATGGCTCTTGAACTTTATCGCCCCTTTGTCATTGCCGGTTTGGTCAATAAGAATTACGCCGCCAATGTAAAAGGCGCTCGAAAATTAATGGAAAGAAACCGCCAGGAAGTCTGGGAAGTTCTGGAAGAGGTAATCAAGGATCGCCCTGTATTATTGAACCGCGCTCCCACACTCCATCGCCTGGGTATTCAAGCATTCGAACCAGTGCTAATTGAAGGCAGTGCCATTCAATTGCATCCCCTGGTCACAACCGCCTTTAATGCAGACTTTGATGGCGACCAGATGGCAGTGCATGTTCCTTTATCAGAGAAGGCAGTATGGGAAGCCCGCAACCTGATGCTGGCATCCAAGAATTTGCTGAAACCTGCAGATGGCGAACCAATCATTTCACCCTCCAAGGATATGGTCCTTGGCGTTTATTATTTGACAATGGATCCCGTAACCCCATTTACTGGCAAAGAACCAGCTTTTTCCAGCATGGATGAAGTGGATATGGCATTTCAGCTCAACAAGGTCACGATCAAAACCCAAATTCGCTTAAAGATAAACACCTGGTTTGATGAAAAGAATTTGCGCCTCTCCAAACCAGAGGAACGCATCATTAATACAACTGTAGGCAGAGTCTTATTCAACTGGATTCTGCCAAAAGATGTTCAGTTCTACAATCAAATGCTGGATAAGGGCAGCATTAAGAACCTTATTTATGATATCTACAATTTATGTGGTGAAAAAGAAACAACAGAGGTTGCTGATCGAATCAAGGACATTGGTTTTCAATATGCGATGATCTCGGGGACTACTCTGGCTGTTTCGGATATTTCGATTCCCGAAGAAAAAGTCGTCATCGTATCCAAATCACAGGGGGAAGTTGATGAGGTCCAACGCTCGTATCGCCGCGGCCGCTTGACGGAGCAGGAAATGAATGAGCGGGTAATCGAGATCTGGCAAAAAACCACCAAAGATGTGGCGGATGCAGTTAAAAAACATATGGATCCGGCTGGCAACCTTTCAACTATGGCCAATTCAGGCGCAACAAAAGGCGGTTTCGGCCCTATTTCCCAATTGGCAGGCATGCGCGGTTTGATGGCTGATCCTGCAGGCCGAATTATTCGACTGCCAATTCAATCCAACTTCCGTGAAGGTCTTACTGCTCTTGAGTATTTCATTTCGACGCATGGCGCTCGAAAAGGTCTCGCTGATACTGCTCTTAGAACAGCCGATGCGGGATATTTGACCCGGCGCCTTGTTGACGTTGCACAAGATATGATCACCAATGACTTGGATTGCGGCTCAAATGACGGCATCTGGATTCGAAAGAGCGATGATATCGCAGGCCAAACTTTAGGCACGCGGCTTTTTGGAAGAGTGGCAGCCGAAAACATTGTTGATCCAAAAACAGGTGAAATTATTCTGGAGAGAAATGAAGAAATTACCACAGATGTCATCACCAAGATTGCTCAGGCAGATATCAGCGAAGTCCGCGTAAGGTCACCGCTCACTTGTGAATTAGAGCATGGGTTATGCCAAAAATGTTACGGTATGGACCTTGGCAGAGGCACTCTCGTTGAGAAAGGTACTGCTGTTGGAACGATTGCCGCCCAATCAATTGGAGAACCTGGTACCCAATTAACGCTTCGAACCTTCCACACCGGTGGTGTTGCAGCAGGATCAGATATTACGACTGGTCTGCCGCGCGTTGAAGAATTGTTTGAAGCCCGCCGCATGCCCAAAGGCGAAGCGGTTATGGCCACCATTGACGGAACAGCGACCATCATCACTTCGGACATTTCCAGTGATTTGAGAAAAGTCCGGATCGAGCAAAGTGAGCTAATCCGCGATGATTATGCGATTCCCGCCGGATACGCGATCAAAGTTAAAGATGAAGAGGAAGTCACAGAAGGCGCTGTTTTGGCAGCCAATGACGAATCCGAAATAACCGCAGTGCACGCGGGACGGATCGAACTTAAAAAGAATACAGTTATTGTGTCGTATGATCACCTGGAAATGGAAGAACATGATATTCCTAGCACTTTGCGACTCATTATCAAAACTGGCCAACAAATAAAAGCTGGTGAAGCACTGACAGAGGGATCAAAAAATCCTCATACCATCCTGCGTATCAATGGCAGGGAAGAATGCCAGTTATATCTTCTCTCTGAGATTCAGAATGTCTATCGGGCACAAGGCCAGAATATCAATGATAAACATTTTGAAGTCATCATCAGAAAAATGATGAACAAAGTTCAGATTGTAAGACCTGGCGATTCGGGCTATTTACCGAACGATATGGTTGACAGACTTGAGATTCGGGCTTTGAATGAAAAGCTGCGTGCTGAAGGCAAACAACCTGCCCGATTCATCGAAGTTCTGCTTGGCATCACCAAAGCATCGTTGAGCACAGATTCCTGGCTATCCGCGTCTTCATTCCAGCACACCATCAAGGTGCTTGCCGGTGCTGCAATTGCAGCAGAGCAGGATCCTTTGTATGGCTTGAAAGAAAATGTGATCATCGGAAAACTTATCCCATCCGGGACGGGTTTTTCGGATATTCGAATTGATACAATTGCATTAATGACCGAGAAAAATGAAAAAGCGGGCTCTGAGGAAGCTTCAGAAGGTGAACCTGCCGAAGAATCAGTTGAGACTGAATAAAGCAAATCCCCGCAAAAAATTGCGGGGATTATTTTTTTCTTGAAAATGAAGAATAGTGATAAATAATTTTATTATCGATTAGTCCCAAAGTGTCAATTCCATTAATCGAATCGCCATTATTTGCTTTTGCCACCCATGAGAAATGGCGCGTATTCTCTTTCCCACTGAGCTCTAAAATCTGAACGGTTTTGTCTTTAAGGTCTGAATTAAAGATATCCGTATACCAGGCTGACAAAGATGCATGTCCTTGGATTGTTTCTTTCGCGTCTATATGGATAGCATCTGGTTGGTAAAAATTAATAATTGATGGCAAATCCTTCGAATTCAATACTTCAACCAACTCCATTGCAATATCTTTTTCAGGATTGACTGACCCAGGCCACTGGAAGGCTGCAATCGTATCCCAAAGCGCGGGTAGAGACCTGCGGCAATAATCCCAACTCCAAAAATTCACGCCCGATAAGCCAAGTGAAACTGACTTCGCCATAAATTCTGTAATTTCAGCCGGTTTGGGAAACCAGGCATTGGCTCCGTAGGCAGATCCTGTGGGAACCAGCGGTTTGAATGGGGTCACGAATGTTTTAAACTGCATCAGGCTTTTTTCAAGCTGCTCACCAGGATTTCGCTGCTGTTCCCAATAAACCTGGGGCATGTTTACTTCGCATTTTGAGAGAAAATCTGACCAAGGTAAGTCATTGTGATATTTTGGATAGCGGAATGAACTTAAACCCATGGGAAAGGATGGAAGAGCACTGCGTAATTCGTTCATAAAGACCCTGCAGGCCGTATATTTCCCCTTATATTCGGCTTCAGCATCAATAATATACCCTTCCAACGGAATTTTGCGAATCTGACGAATTGCAGCGGCAGCCTCTTTTTTGGGGATATCTCCGTAAACATAATGCCAACCCCAGGTTTTAATATTGTATTTTGCCAGAGCGTTAGATAATGGCGCAACCAGATCTTTTTTTAAGGCGATATCATAGTTATAGTCGTAAATACCGTTGGCAATCTTTACGATTACATGAGTCAATCCAATCTGATGCGCTGTTAAAGCAATTTTTTCAGGGTCCCCACCCTCGCAATTAGGTATTTTCCAGATGTAATAACCTTTGCCCTTAGGTATTGACATTATTGAATTTTTCCCATCAATGAACCGTCCAGTGAAAGTTCTGGCGCGATTGGTTTCATAGCTGTCAGCACATTATTGACATGCTCCCATAAATCAATCCCAATTTCCTGTGCGCCTTTTTCAATTTCATCTCGGTTTGCGCCGGCCGCAAAGGATTTATTTTTCCATTTATTTTTTATTGAGGGGACTTCCAAATCGAGCAGAGATTTTGAGGGGCGGACTAGGGCGCATGCGGAAATTAATCCGGTAATTTCATCACATGCAAATAAGGACTTCCTAAGAAGATTATCTCTTGGTACTCCTGAATTTACCCCATGGCTCAATATTGCCAGAATTATCTCTTCGGGTACATTTCTATCTTTTAAAATTGATGCTCCTTTGGCAGGATGGCTATTTAGATCAGGATGGATTTCATAATCAAAATCATGTAAAAGCCCGCATATCCCCCAAAGCTCCTGATCTTCATTGAATTTCTTTGCATAAAACCGAAGCGCTGCTTCAACCGCGAGCATGTGGTTAATTAATGATTCCCTGGTTACAAATTTATGGAGAATTAGTAATGCGTCTGACCTGTTCATCGATTAATAATTATATATATTTATTCAGCGAATTGAAAGCGAATAAAGAATAAATTTTAAAATGTTCAGCGGTATAGCCAAAATTTCACGTAAATACCAGGTAAAGATTTTGAAAAACGAAAATTTGAAGTTATCAGCGGGTGTTCCTTGTGCGTTTAAGCCGAGAACTCCTGCCAGCCAGATCGACCTTGGCAAATGGAACTTCTGGGAAACGATGGTGATGTTATTTAAATCCTCAAATTTTGACAAATTTCTCAATGAATCGAAAGTGGAATTCCCTTTGAGGTCCAAAATTAAATGGGAGGGATCAATTCTCTTGGAAAGCACATAATTTTTCATGGATAGGGGTTCATCGTAATTATGAAGATCTGTTGATCCACTGAGAATCAGGATCTCTGTTTTATTCTTCTTGAGTAATTTAATGGCTGTTTCCAATCTGTCTGACAAAATGTCAGTCGGCAGGTTATTCTTTTCAAGCCCGGCCCCCAAAACAAGCGTATAACGGGTGAAGGGAAGCTTTTCAAATTGGATTATTCTGGATTGGGTTTTTATAAGTAGAAATAAGTAAAAGCACAGAAGCACAGCAAGAGGCACAAGAAAAATGGAAACAATCATCAATAGAATTAAAGCCTCATTGTCCAGGAATCATTTGCATATTTTTCCTGGTAAATTTGCGTTGCTCTTTTCAATTCTTGAGCTGAAAGGCTGTTTCTATTGAATTCTATTTCCAATTTATCCGAAAAACCTTCACAGATTGCATCCGCAAGATCAAACCAGGAAAGCTCTTTTCCCAGGGAATCATTGATCGTGGTTGCACGCATGAGCAAGCGATTCTTTACTTTTATTTTTGATTCGCTATCCGAAAAGTTCAGTACTTCAATAATTCTTGTGATATCACCAAAAATGGGGATGGCGCCATGTTGCAGCACGCCATTTTTCTTTCTGGCTTGAGCGCTGCCGATCAATTTTTTTCCCTTGAATGTAATCTCATAATCAGAAGGGAATTGAAAGCATACCGGATCATGCACAAAATCAGATTCCTCAGACTTTTTTTGAATGGAATCAGCCTGGATGCCGACATGTTCAAGCCCTGATAATAAGGCTTTTGATATTTTCTGATAAGACTCGAGAACTGAACCGCTGAGTACAGGGTCATCCATTGGAGCACAAACCGAATAAGTCAATTCATCCGCGTGCAGGATAGCCCTGCCGCCAGTTGGGCGCCGGACTAAAGACCAGTTATGGTCCTTAAGAGAAGCAAGATCCACATCTGATACCGGCTGGGCATGACCCAAAGATAAGGTATAGGGAGCCCAATCATACAACCTCAAAGTTGGCAGCTGTGTCTTTACAGAAACGCTTTCCAGAATGGCTTCATCAACCGCCATATTCCAGGCGCCATCATAGGGGGGGTGGATAATAAGCCGCCAACTATTCATATTATTTTGAGACCGATTTAAACTGCATCATTTTACTAGAAAACTAACGTGGTAGAATTTTTGCTCGATGGAAAAAAATCATTCAATTTATTTGGCAGAATCACCTCGCGGGGAAATTGAAATTGAATTACCGGATGGCCGCTTAATCAGAGGTCCACGCGGATCGAAAATTGCAGATTTGCTGGGGCTAATCAAGGAATGGGATGGCTCAAAAATAGTTGGCGCAGTTGTTGAAGGTAATCTGCGAGAATTATCTTTCAGGCTCGAGAGAGATGCCTATTTATCACCACTGAATTTATCTACATCTGACGGCTCAAAAATTTACAGGCGCTCGCTCACCTTTCTTCTTGAGACTGCATTTGAACAATTATATGAAGATTATTTTATTGCCATAGACCATTCTGTTCCAAGCGGTGGCTATTTTTGCAAAGTACTTGGAAGGCCGCCTCTCTCGAGCGAGGAAATCAAGGCACTGGAAAGAAAAATGACTGAATTGGTCAAGGAAGACCTGCCAATTGAGAAGAAAAAAGTGTCCCTTAATGCAGCCATCGCTTATTTTAAAGAAAAGGGTTATATAGATAAATTGCGGTTGCTAAAGTACCGGAAAAAACCCTATCTGATCTTGTATCAATTGGGAACACATCGTGACTATCATCACGGTTATATGGTGCCCTCAACCGGTTACCTGGATGTATTCAGGCTCTTAAAAAGAGGGGATGGCTTCATCCTGCAATATCCCAGGCGCAAAACTCCAAAAGTTTTGTTCCAGATGCCCTCGTATACTAAGCTCTTAAAGATTTTTGAACAATACAGTTCGTGGCTGCAAAGCCTTGATATTGAAAGCGTTGGCGCGCTTAATGATTCCATCGCCTCAGGTTCTATTCGCGAGGTAATTCTTGTAGCAGAAGCACTTCATGAACAAAAAATCGCCCAAATCGCTTCCAAGATCACAAGCCGGGTCCCGAAAACCAGAATTGTTTTAATAGCAGGACCATCCTCCTCTGGAAAAACGACTTTTTCAAAAAGGCTGGCTATTCAATTATTAACCCATGGGATATCGCCGTTTGCACTTGAAATGGATAATTATTTTGTTGATCGGGAAGAGACGCCCAAAGATGAGCATGGAAATTTTAATTTCGAAGCCTTTGAAGCGATTAACACAGCTTTGATGGAATCGAACTTACAGAAAATTCTCGCCGGAGAGGTTGTCAGGCTCCCCAAATATGATTTTAAAACGGGAAAAAGCGGAATTGGAGAAGAAATTCAGTTTAATGAAAACCAGGTGATCATTATTGAAGGAATACACGGACTCAATCCATCTTTGCTTGCCAAATTAGACCGTAAAAATACCTTCAGAATTTATGTTTCCTGCTTAACCCAATTAAATTTGGACTACTATAATCGAATTTCTACTACAGATACCCGTATGCTGCGAAGAATTGTCAGAGATGCCAACGCGAGAGGATTCGGCGCCCAGAGGACTATTGAATTATGGGATTCGGTTCGGCGTGGAGAGCGTGAATATATATTCCCATACCAGGAAAATGCAGATGAAATCTTTAATTCTGCGCTGGTATATGAACTAGCCGCTTTGAAGCCTTTAGTAGAACCGCTATTAAGGCAAATTGCCTTTGGTTCAGAAGGGTACCTTGAAGCGAAACGACTGCTTGCTTTTCTTGATTGGTTCCTGCCGATCAATTATGATCTGATCCCCGATAATTCAATTATTCGAGAATTTATCGGCAATTCAATTCTGTCAGATTTTCACATCTGGAAAAAAGGAAATAATTCTTAGAAGTTATTTACCATTTTTTGAAAGATGCAATTTAATAACTTTTGCTAATCTGCCAATACCCTCATTAATTTTTTCTGGTGTTGCATTGGAAAAATTCAAACGCATAGTATTGTGGCCGCCGCCTTCAGCAAAAAATGAAGTCCCGGGAACAAAAGCGACTTTTTCCTTGACTGCATCCTCGAAGAAATCCTGACAATCAAGGCTTTCCGGTGTCGTTAACCATAAGAATAAGCCACCCTTCGGCTTTGTCCAATTAATACCTTCAGGCATATGTTCTTCAAGTGTATCAATCATCACATCCAATCGTTCTTTATAGACTTTTCTGATGACTTTTACATGTTCATCGAGAAATCCACCTTTTGCGACCTCATATGCGACAATTTGGTTGAATGTGGAGGTATGTAAATCCGCCCCCTGCTTCGCAAGGCTTAATTTATTTATTATTTCTGGCGGTGCCACAACCCATGCCAACCGAATGCCGGGCGCCAGAGTCTTGGAAAAAGTGCTGAGATAAATGACATTTCCGGAATAACTGGCTCCCTGTGATCGGGTTTGGCTATCGAGCACTTCAATTGCCGGTAAATTTTCTCCCTCATACCTTAGCTGGCCATAGGGATCATCCTCAATAATGGGGACGCCATATCTCTCGGCAAGTTCAATAAGTTTCAGGCGCCGTTCATAAGAGAGGGTTACACCTGTCGGATTTTGAAAGTTCGGCAGGACATAGATGAATTTCGGCCCAGCCCGCAGCCTGGCTTCCAGTTCGTCAGTGATCATGCCATCATCATCAAAGGGCACCGGGATAAATTCAGCGCCATAAGTTCTCCAAGCCTGCAAAGCCCCAACATAAGTCGGCGATTCAACTAAAATGCGGTCTCCGGGATTGATAAAAATTCTGCCGAGCAAATCAAGCGCTTGCTGTGAGCCGGAGGTAGGCAAGATATTATCAGGATTCACAGTGATGCCATAACGGGCGGAATGCCGCGCTATCATTTCTTTCAAGGGAGGATACCCATCTGTTGAACCATATTGAAGACAGGCAGCCCCGTTCTCGTCAAGGACTTTTACACATGCCTCCTGGAATTGTTTAATTGGGAACACTTCGGGAGCAGGCATTCCACCCGCAAAGGAAATAACATCCGGCATTTCAGCAAATTTCAATAATTCCCTGATTGCTGAACTCTTCATTTGCAGCATTCTTTGCGCGTACCGATAATCCCATAAAGTGTGCATTCTTTCTCCTGGTTCTGTTTATAATTTGGCAAACCGGCTGACGACGAAAGCTTTCGAGGGGAGGGGAATTCGATTCCCTCTGGATAGTTTTGAAACGGTGATGTCTTCAGCTTCATTGGAATTTTGATAAATGAATAAGGTTGCGCCTTCTTCGGTGTTTTGAATATCAACAAAAGCCTGGCCAACCAGGTATTCTTCGGAATCTATTGCACAGCTTGTTACAACGCCAATGACCTTGCCCTTGTCATTCAGAACAGGATCGCCTAAATGCGCCATTCTGACGCGCTGCTGTTCAAATCTAAAACGTATAACAACACTGCTGCGATTTTTCTCCCGCTCAATAAATGATTTCCTGCCGATGAACCAGGGCTTGTAGGTCTTGACATAGGAATCAAAACCTGCCTCGCCAACCCCAAGGTTCAATTCGCCCCCCATTTCATGCCCGTAGAGCGGTAAGCCTGCTTCAGTTCTCAACGAATCCCGTGATCCAAGACCGCACGGCTTTAACCCATCGGGTGCGCCGACTGCGATCAATTTTTCCCAGAAGGATAAGGCTGCATCTGGATGGATAAAGATTTCAAAAGCCATCTTTTCACCGGTATAACCTGTGCGTGAAATGATTAAATCGCGTCCCTGCCATGCAGCATGGCACAACTGTGTCCTTTTTAACCCGTCAATCTTCTTTATGTCATCGGATTTGAAACCAGATTTCAGCAGAATCTGTTTTGACAACGGCCCTTGCAAAGCCAAATCAACGCGCATGTCCTCTTTTTCTTTCGGATCCCTCAGATTGCGTATGATTGCCGATTTTCCATAACTAAGTGACCAGGGACGATCATTATCAACCCGGACTTTTCCTGCCTTAACCGCAGTTAACCAGGCAAAATCCTTGTCATCATTAGATGCATTGACTACGACCAAATATTCATCCAGTTTGTGGTGATAGACAAGCAAATCATCAATCACATTGGCATCAGGATCCAGGAAATGCGTATAGCATGATTCTCCAACTTCGAGTGTGCTGATATCATTAGCACATACAGAATCGAGGAAAGGAAGCGCATCCTTTCCTTCGACCTGATAGACTCCCATGTGGGTGACATCGAATAAACCTGCTGCTTTGCGTGTAGCTAAATGCTCTTCTACTACTGAAGAGTACCAAACCGGCATTTCCCAACCTGCGAAAGGAACGATTTTTCCGTTATGCCTTGTATGCCATTCATAAAGGGGTGTGCGTTTAAGTTTGGATGCATCGGATGCTGGCGGTAAACTAAAAATCGGGAGACTCGCCTTTTTATCCACTTCTTTGCCTGCTGTCATACCAATAAAGTATGGCTTTGCTCCATGCTTTTCTTTGGTAGCAGGTTTATCCTTCGTTTTAGAATCAGATTGTTTTACCAGGAAAGGTCCAGGAATTCTTCTTTCAAGGTCTTCATCAAAGTAGATAAAACCATCTGAAAGATCTCTTAGCCAGGCGGCTGCCTTTCCGGCGATTGGAGTTCTAAATCCTAGTTGAAAAGTGCGATTGTCCAAATTTGTGAAAATACATTCCTCTTCAGCACCGTCAACAAAGATACTGGTCAAGATACAGGAATTCATCCCAATTTCTTCGTTGTCTATTGGCAGAAGGTAATTAATCACCTGTCTAATTTTTTCACCCGATAAGGTGAATGTGATGATTTTGTTGTTTTCTTCTGCCTGGAAGTCGTCTGAAAAAGTAAAGAAAGGATAAATATTTTCTTTATATCCAGAATCAGTTACGAATTTTTCAGTAATTGAACGGACACGTATTTTTGCGTTTTCAAGGATTTTAAATGGAACTTTTGCACGGATCTGTGATTTTCCACTGCTCGCCACGGTATAAGGCTCGGCAGCCTGCAGCAAATCGGTGATAATATCTGCGACCTGGATCATATCCGATTCCATCAATCCCTGTTGTGAAAGCCAGGGTGTGCCCAATCTAATGCCACTTGCGCGAGCTGTGGATTTATCTCCAGGAAGTGTATTCGCGTTTACAACAATTCCGGCAATATCAAGCAATCTGGCAGCCATGTCGCCGGAAAGAGGAGTCCCGTCTTTACCGATAATGGTTTTACAATCTAAATTCAATAGATGTGAATCAGTGCCGCCAAAAGCAATCCGTATTCCCCGCGATTGGAATTGTTCTGCGAGTTTCCTGCAATTCTTAAGAATCTGGCCTTGGATTGATTTAAATTGGTCTGTTTTTGCCAATTTAAAGGCGGTCGCCATTGCAGCAAAAACTTGAACATGAGGGCCGCCTTGCTCGCCGGGAAAAACCGCGCGATCGATTTTTCTGGATATTCTTTCATCGAAGGATAAAATGCAGGCGCCACGTGGTCCGCAAAGCGTTTTATGGGTTGTAAATGTAATCACATCTGCAAAACCGACCGGAGAAGCAACCATCCCCGCAGCCACCATCCCGGCAATGTGGGAAATATCCGCAAATAAATAGGCGCCGATTGATGACGCAATTTCTTTAAATATTTTCCAGTCCGGAATCCAGGGATATGAAGAGTATCCAGCGATGATGATTTTTGGTTGATTGGTTTGTGCAATTCTGGCAATTTCATCATAATTGATTTTTTCTGACTGAGGATCAACGCTGTAATGAAAAACTTTATATAATTTCCCGGAACGGTTGACCGAAGAACCGTGCGTTAAATGACCGCCATGAAAGAGATTCATCCCCAGAATTGTGTCGCCAGGTTCAATTAATGCCTGGTACACAGCGTTATTTGCAGGCGCTCCAGACAAAGGCTGAACATTCACAAAAATCTGATTGGCTTTAAAGAACTCATTCTCAAATAGTTCGGCGCATCTCCTGCGGGCTAATTCTTCAAGGATATCTGCAAACTCAACGCCTTTATAATAACGAGGATCAGAATTACGGCGAAAGCCAATAACCTGCTTTTCAATATCGAGTATTTCCTCCTGGGTAAAAACCCTGGTCATATCATCCGGATATCCCTCAGCATAGATATTCTGTAATATTGAACCCAAGCTTTCTCTGACAGCAAGCGGCGCACTGCTTTCGCTGGGGATCATAATGAGTTTGCGTTTTTGCCTTTCAGATTCAAGGCTGATTATCCGACTTACATCTGGATCAACTTCATTTAAAGATTTATTGGAAAAGTCAAAATTCATTCACCATCTCCCGAGATTAGGAACTAAAAACCACTTGTTTTTGAACATACAAGTGGTTTCTCAACTCACCTTCTAATTCCGAAAATAGAAGCAAAAGAGCTCCCATATTGGTAAGGCCTTGTAAAAAAATCATCATAATTATTTTAGCTTTTGGCTTGTTTAAGGTCAAGTACAAATGCAACAGTTTTTGATGAATATTTATAGGCTTTTCAAGAATTCTCAAGGATCCATTTACGAGAATAAGCCATCACCTCGTTTTTCTCAGGTTCATTATGGATTTCATGATACAAACCAGGCCAAATTTTATATTCTACTCTTTGAGCGAGCTCACAGAATTTATCGACTGCGGTTTTATTTACGATATTCTCATCAGAACCAATCATTACCAACATTTTATTTTTATTCTCTTTGGCATGCTCCAAGATCCATTGACCGCGGTTGATGACCAGCATTCCTGCTTTCGCAGAAATGCGGCTGTGGACTAGCGGATCATTAATATAACTTTCAACGACCTGAGAATCTCTGGAAAGGTATTTTGGATCAAGACCATTGCCCATAATGAAAGTGGGCATGATTTTATTCATTATCCTGGCAAGCAGGAATTTAAGTGGCGGAACTGCAACTTTAGGCCCGATCAATGGCGATGTGATGATTACGCCATTCACTAAAGGATTACGTACCAAGGTGTACCACAATGAAACTTCACCGCCAAAACTATGCCCATATAAATAGAGAGGAGTCTGGGGAAATTGGTCCTTGATTTCTTTTATTAAGAGGTCAATGATTTCCAATAACGCAAGCGGATTGGGGATATGGCCTCGGATGCCTTTTGATTTTCCATGACCCGGAAAATCGAAAGAGTAAATACCGATATTTGACATTGTATAGAATTCAGCAAAATGTGTACCATAGCGGGCACTATGTTCGCCAAATCCGTGAACTACAATCATGATGGCATCAGGTTTGCCAAATGGCAGCCAAGTTTGAAAAAAAAGGGATCCATTCCCTGGAATTTCTTTAAAATAGTTCGACTGTTTCATTGAAACCTCTACGGTAATTTTATTAACAGAGAAATTCTAAAGGTTTTTTGACTATAATCAAGTGCAAATCGTTAATAAAAAAGGGTAACATATTTCAAAATATTCTAATGAATAATACAGATCATGATGATGATTTCATTATTGAACGAGCAATTCAAGGGGATGATGAAGCGTTCAGCCTTCTTTACCAGGAAAACCTGAAAAAAATATACAACTATATCTACTATCGGACTGGTAACAGCCATGATGCGGAGGACTTAACCGCGAGAGTTTTTCAGAGGGCGCTCAACCATATATCAAAATATAAAAAAACAGCCGTTCCATTTTCAGCCTGGTTATATCGAATTGCCCATAATTTGGTTGCAAACTGGCACAGAGACAACAATCGCAGGAAAGAAGTATCACTTGAGGAACAAACTGAAACAAGAAACAAGCAGGAAATCCCGGAGCGGGAAATTGAAGACAGGCAGGAGATTGAATTTTTATTAAAATCAATTCGCTGCCTATCTCACGACCGGCAGATGATCTTAATTTTAAAATACGTGGAAGATCTGTCGAATAAAGAAATCGGGGACATTATGCGGAAAAGTGAAGGCGCAATTAAAAGTCTTTACCATCGGACACTATTGGAATTAAGAGAAAATCTGGACATCCCCGGGGAAGGTGAGTAGCCAAGAAACCTATGGAAACAAAAATTAGAGATTTCGATTCATTTGAAAAAAAACTAGACTCAATACTAAAGCCGGTTAGTCCAGAAGAGGATTACATCGCCAAATTAAAGAACAGGCTATTTAATGAGCAGAATATCGCGATTGAAAAACCTGATTATGCCTTAATAATTTTATTAATTTGTTCTTTTTTCTTTTTTGGAATAGTTCTGGTTTGGATCATCAACCGCTTATTAAACCATAAAGGTCCAATAAAAGATTCTGATTAATTGTTTTAATCTCACATGAAAAGAAAAATCCTTTATATGGGCAGTTCGGAGTATTCACTTACCATACTCAAAAATTTGATTTCGGAATTTCCTATTGCTCTGGTTGCGACACAACCTGATAAGCCTGCTGGAAGAGGAAAAATAACTGAACCGGCTTTATTAAAAAAAGCAGCAGAAGAATTATCAATTCCGGTTATACAGCCAGGAAAAATTAATGACAACAATTTTTGGGAGACAATCCGGGCACATTCTATCGACTTAATTATCGTGGCAGCATATGGAAAAATATTGCCGAAAAGGCTGTTGGATTTTCCTGAATTTGGCTGCCTGAATGTGCACGCATCGTTCTTACCACGCTGGCGAGGCGCATCGCCGATACAGGCTGCAATCATTCATGGAGATCGCCAGTCAGGCGCTACCATCATACGTATGGATGAGGGTATAGATACCGGCCCCATAATAAGCCAATGTGCAATTGAAATTGACACTTGTGAAACAAGTCAAACGCTATCAACCAAATTAGCCCAACTTGGTTCGGATTTATTGCTTGAGACGCTGCCAAAATATTTGGATGGTAAGATCCAGCCTCAGCAGCAAACGGAATCCAAAGCCACTTATTCAGGTTTAATTAAGAAAGAAGATGGATTGTTGGATTTTGGCCAGCCTGCCGAGAATCTCGAAAGAAAAATACGGGCATTTTTTCCCTGGCCAATTTGTTATATGACCTTGGGCTCAGAACAGGTAAGAATCTATAAAGCTGAGATTTCGGATGAAAAACAACTTGAAAAATTACAGCGGGGTATCATTAATAAATATCCCAGCGTTGGAACTGCAACCAATGATTTGATTTTGCTTGAGCTTCAAGTCGCCGGTAAGAAAATAATTGACGGAAAAGCATTTTTGAACGGAGCGCGTAATTGGTTATCTCAGGAAAATATTCCTTAATAATAATTGGATTGATGGCTTAAAATTAACAAATATAGATATAAAAAGGATTAGCCTATGGAAAACAAAATTCCTATCCAAAACAAGATCTTTGCATTCATTCTCTCGCTTGTTTTTTCGATAACACTCTTAATTTCGTTATTTGCTCTGCCAATCGAGCTGGTATTCTTTAATCAGCAGAACTATGTTCCGTTGCTTTTGGATTCAGAAAACGCGGACAGGTATCCCAAAGTTATTTCACAAGTGCTTACTTCTGAATTATTTAAAGGAATCCCTTCAAATCAACAACCTGAGATCCTGTTTAACAAATCCAGTTTAAAAATGGTTCTGGAAAATAATATCCCTGAGGAATGGTCGCAAACTGTATTTTCTGAATTAACAAATCAAGTGCTTGACTATTTGAATTTCCGCGTACCTAATGCATCGATTCAACTTGACATCAGTCAACTCAAATCTGCTCTCATTCCAAAAAGTGAGGCGATTGTGCTTGATTATGTATCACGACTGACAAGATGTTCCAAAGAAACTGATGAAAAATTTGGGGATCCCGGGATTTCTCTGGATATTTACCAGCTGCCACCCTGCAGGCCTTCACAAGAACTCGAACAGGCATTTGTTATGCCAGTTGCGGTTTATCTTGAAGATACATTGAACCGCCTGCCTGATTCTGTGTCGATCACGGGGGTAATGCCGTATGATATTGAAAAAGCAAATGACTATTTTTATTCATACAGCCTGGCGCGATGGGGGATGCGTCTGCTTCCAATCATCGCAATCGGATTATTAATTCTTATCGCACTTTTACTGCGTCCGGAAAGAAGTGTGATGCTCAAATGGGTTGGGCGCTTACTTGTTTTTACCTGTGGACTTGGTTTGGTGGGGCTGGTTATTTTATTGATTGGATTTGACCAATTTGTTGTCATGCTTGTAAATCGATACTTAAGCAATTTGATCGCGGGATTCGATGTTTTCCTGCTTGGATTAATGCAAAAAGTGGGGTATTTAACCCTGGTTTGGGTAATAATCTCGTTTATCGCGGTTATGGCTTTCGGATTCTTTTTATTGCTTGTAAACCGAATTTTCAAACCCCGAACAGGTACAAGTGATCAAAATGCAGTCGAACAAGAAAGCATTGTAGAAGAAGCACCTTTAACAGAGATCAATCAAGGTGAAGATGCGATTTTAAAAGAATTCAAACCAGAGACCCTTGAAGAAATCGAAGCACAGGAAAAGAAGAATTTAAAAAAGAAAAAAAATAATCCCTCTATTTAGGTTTATTGCTTAGTTTTTTCTGCCATTCAAATAATAAATTTAATGCGTCAATCGGATTAAGGTTATTCAGATCAAGGTCTTTTAATTCATCCATTACAGGATTCGACAGCATTAAATAAAGGCATCTGCGCCGTTGGGTGAAAGTTATTAACATCAATAGCAGCAGCATCCTTCTGGAGTTTATCCAGAAGATAGTTTGCCCTTTGAATCACTGCCGGCGGGATGCCTGCAAGTTGAGCGACATGAATGCCATAAGATTTATCTGCACCACCCTCAATGATCTTGTGCAAAAAAACGACCTGTTTCCCGGTCTCATTAACTGCAACATTGTAATTCTTTATCTTGGGCAATATCTCAGGCAGTTTGGTTAATTCATGATAATGCGTCGCAAATAAAGTTTTACATCTCAGGTTTGGGTGGTTGTGGATATACTCCAATATTGACCAGGCGATGGACAAACCATCATATGTGCTGGTTCCCCGGCCGATTTCATCCAGGATGAGCAGGCTATTTTCAGTCGCATTATGCAGGATATTCGCCATCTCTATCATCTCGACCAAAAACGTTGATTGGCCTGCGTGGATCTCATCCTGGGCGCCAATCCGTGTAAAAATCCTGTCAACAATACCGATTTCAGCTTTTTCCGCCGGAACAAAACTACCGATCTGTGCTAAAAGCGTAATCAGCGCAACCTGGCGCAAGTAGGTGCTTTTTCCGCTCATATTAGGCCCGGTAATGATGTGAATGATTTCATCATTGCTTAATAGGGTATCGTTGGGGACGAAGGAGACCAGGTTCTGCAATTTTTCAACCACCGGATGCCGACCATCTTTGACAAATAAGCGATTATCCGCATGCATTTCAGGCTTTGAATACTTATTTTCAAGTGCAACTTGGGCCAACGAAATGATTACATCCAGCACAGCAATAAATTTTGAGGATTGCAGGATTTTTTCTGCGGAATTAGAAAGGATGTGGCAAATTTCATAATACAGCTTGTTCTCTACTTCGCGTATTCTGTCTTCTGCATTTAGAACCAGGGTTTCGTATTCTTTTAACTCGGGCGTGATGTATCTCTCAGCATTTACAAGGGTTTGCTTGCGGATATATTCTTTAGGGGACTGGTCAATATAACTTTTTGTGATTTCGATAAAGTAGCCATAAACCTTATTGAAACCAACTTTAAGATTTTTTATCCCTGTTCTTTCCCTCTCCACACCCTCCAGATTGGAAATCCATTCTCTTGAATTTCCTGTGGCTTTCAAAATGCTGTCCAGTTCTTCCGAATATCCGGTCCGAATAACGCCAGTATGCTGAATTGTTGCCGGAGGATCCTCGGCAATTGATTCTTGAAGTAAAAGGTATTCTGAATCGCAAGCATCCAGCGAACCAGTCAACTGTGTGATAATTCCTTCATCCTGCTTTAACAATTTCAAGATATGCGGAATCTGACTCAGCGAAAACCGTAGAGCAACCAAATCCCTGGGAATAGCATGGCCGGCAATGATTCTATTGATTATTCTTTCTATATCAGAAATGCTTTTTAACAAAACCACGATTTCAGACCGCAACAATCCGTTTTTAACAAAATAGTCGACAGCATTTAAACGCAAGATTATATTGTCAATATTGATAAGAGGTTGATTGATCCATTTTCTGATCAATCTCTTTCCCATAGGGGTTGCGGTTCTATCCAGGATTTGAAGTAAAGACCCCTTCTCATTTCCACCCCGAATTGTCTCCGTCAATTCCAAATTTCTTCTTGTGGCGTCATCCAGGACCATAAAATCATCCAGGGAATAGACTTTTATTTCGCCGAACAAGTTCAAAGAAGCGGGATCACTTTCTTTAATATGATTAAGAATTGATCCGGCAGCGCTCACCGCGAATGGCTTGTTCTCAAGCCCAAATCCATTTAAGCTGCTGACATTAAAATGATTCTTGAGAAATTGTTCGCATCTGCCTATTTCAAATTTCCAGTCGGGTAATTTGGTTATAAAATTCTTGTTTTCCGATGGAAGATTTATTGAATCGGGCAGAAGTATCTCTGAGGGGTGCAGCCGAGAAATTTCAGCCAGTACCTTGTTATAAGAATTATCCAGCTGAATTTCTGTCACAGAGAATTCACCTGTAGACATATCGGCATACGCGAACCCCGCCTTATTTGAGTCGGAGGCTAAAGAAACAAGATAATTGTTGCTTTCGCTTTTAACCAAGCCTGGTTCAATTAATGTCCCCGGAGTTACAACACGAATCACTTTTCTGGGGAATATGCCTTTTTCAGGTTGATCTCCAATTTGTTCGCAAATTGCGACATGATACCCTTTGTTTATGAGTTTGCTGATGTAGTTATCAGATGCATGGAAGGGGATGCCAGCCATGGGAATGCGCTGGCCTTTGGCAACATTTCTGGATGTGAGGACGATATTTAATTCTTTGGAAGTAGTTTCCGCATCCTGGTCAAAGGTCTCATAGAAATCACCCAAACGAAAAAAAACAATCGCATCCGGGTAATTCTTTTTAATTTCAAGGTACTGCTTACGAATTGGGGTGATGTTTTCAGAAATCATAAGAATTAAAGTTCTGGATCAAATTCTTCACTGATATTCTGCGTACTTTCAAATGCGATATCACCGAATAATTGGGTCTGATCGGCAATTAGTGATTGATTTTTAATCAATTCCAGCACCGCGAGGAAGGTGACCACCAAATCCAACCTGGAATGCCCGCTTAAGAGAAGGTCGGAGAATTTGTGCCTGGATTGACGCTTGAATAAATCAACAATTTCTGAAATTCTCTTTTTTAATGTGAGCGTAGTAATAGCAACAACATCACTGAGCGGAGTGATATTTTCATTTTGAAAATAAATTTCCATGAGGATATCAACCAGATCATAAATATTAATCCCGCTGAGATCCAGTTTTTCTTTAATAATTGGCGGCGATGCTACTCTTAAATAACTTCTCAGACCCTTCTCCTGGCGATCTTTTAACCACAACGCTTTGTCTTTATATTTTTTGTATTCAATTAATTGCCTGGCTAACTGATCACCGAGATCCTCCTCAGTTTCGTTTTCTGCCGTGGTTAGAGAAGGTAGTAAAATTGAAGACTTGATAAGCACTAATTTTGCCGCGATAACTAGGAACGCAGAGACTTCAGTGGGATCGCGTTGGGTTAAGGTTTGTAAGTGGGCAAGGTATTCGTCAGTGACTTTTGCCAAAGATAATTTGGTAATATCAAGTTCAGCTTGTTCGATAAGCTGAAGTAAAAGGTCCAAAGGACCTTCATAAACTTCAGTTGTGATCTTATAATTTGAAGAGGATTGCCAAAGCGCAGGCAGGGTCATGAACGCAATTATAGCAGACGGCATTAATTCTTAAATCTACTTACATTAATTATTTTATGGCAAGCGGCATAACAAATTCAGAAACACCTCAAGAATTAATGAAGCGGATTAACGTCCGGTTTAAAGATGTGTTGTTGTTAACTCGCGCTTTAACGCACCGTTCTTACCTAAATGAGCATCTTGATGCGGTGGAAGATAATGAAAGGCTCGAATTTTTGGGTGATGCCGTATTGGACTTTCTCGTGGGGGAATGGCTGTATAACCGATTCCCTGAAATGGAAGAGGGCGAACTTACCCAAATGCGGTCCGCTCTGGTTCAGACCAACCAGCTGGCTGCATTTAACCGTAAGATAAATTTGGAAAATGCGATCAGGCTCGGTAAAGGTGAGATCAAAAATGGCGGGACTTTTCGAAACACACTTCTATGTGATGTTTTTGAAGCATTTATTGGCGCCTTGTTCCTTGATAAAGGCATGGAAGAAGTAAAGACATTTATTTACCCCTTATTAGAAGAAGCTGCAGTTGAAATCATTGAAAATCATAAAAACGAGGATCCAAAATCAAAGCTTCAGGAATGGGCGCAAGCGAATGGTTTTGTCCCTCCCAAGTATTCCACCACCAGTGTGAATGGCCCTGACCATGCAAAAGTATTTGAAGTTGAAGTCAAGATAGATAATAAAATAATGGGCAGCGGTGTCGCGAAAAGCAAACAATCCGCTGAAAAAATAGCCGCTCAAAATGCGCTCAATCAAATTATTCACGAAGATTAAATGATCAATAGACTAAAAGCACTTGAACTGCAGGGATATAAGACATTCGCGAACAAGACGCAATTTGCTTTCCCGGGACAAGTCACTGCGATAGTTGGCCCGAATGGATCAGGAAAATCAAATATTGCTGATTCAATCCGCTGGGTGTTGGGCGAACAGGCATACAGCGTTCTGCGAGGCAAGAAAACCGTTGATATGATCTTCTCTGGTTCCGAACAGCGCGCCAGGGCATCAATGGCTTCAGTTTCAATTACCTTTGATAATCAAAATGGCTGGCTGCCTGTAGATTTTTCCGAAGTTAATATAACCCGAAGAGCCTATCGGGATGGTGAAAACGAATATTTGCTGAATAATCAGCGTGTCAGATTAAAAGAAATCAATGAATTACTGGCAAATTCCGGATTGGGAGATCGCACCTATACCATCATTGGACAAGGCCTGGTTGATACTGCTTTAAGCCTGCGGCCCGAAGAAAGAAGAAGGTTTTTTGAAGAAGCTGCCGGGATTGGTTTGTACCGTGGGCGGAGAGAAGAGGCTGTCCAGAAACTGGACCGCACCTTGCGGAATATGGAAAGAGCTCAGGATTTAGCCAATGAATTGAAACCCCATATCAGCTCATTGCTGAAAAATAAAGAAAAAGCCAACCAGTATAAGCAAATTCAAAACGACCTTCATTTGCTGCTTAAAGATTGGTACGGTTACCATTGGCACCAAACACAAAAAGACCTAAATTATGCGGTTGATTTTTATAACCAGCAGAAGGTAGCCCTGGAAAAGGTCCAAATTGAAAAAGAGGATTTGGAAAATCAATTGAACCAGATTCAGGGGAACTTGAACGAAAACCGGCTAGTGCTGGCTGACCTGCATAAAGAGGTATCTTCTTATCATTCTGAAACAGAAGAAATCACCCGCAAGATGGCTGTCCTTGATGAAAGGGAAAAATCGCTTAAGCTGCGCCTTTCAGAAATCAACGGTGAGATTGAGAGCAACTCAACCCAGTCGCAATATATCCAGGCTGAATTGACTGGATTGGAAAGTACTGCGTCTCAATATAAAAAGGAGTACCAGGAAGTATCAGAACTTCTAAATTCTGCTTCAAATTCACTCGCAAAAAAATTAAAGGAACAGCAAGACAGCGAACTTCAACTGACGGAGATTAGAAGGAAAATTCTGGCGAGCGAATCGAAATTAATGAATTTTGAAGCCAGCCAAAAGAATAACCACAGGGAAATTGAAACCAGGAAAAATGAGATAGAAAAGATTGAAGCCTACCTGAAAGAACAAAAGACGAATATCGAAAAGCTTGAATCTGAAAACGTAAAGCATAAAAGCGATATTAATTCTCTCGATTCGATTGTCACAATGAAAGAAAAGGAAAATCAGGAAATTCAGGCTGAAATTAAATCAATTAAAGAGAATATGGATCAGCTTTATGAAGAGAATCATAAAGCAGCGGGAAATATTTCAAAAATTAATGCGGAAATTGCTGCTATTGTTGATGCTGAAGAGCATCTGACCGGTTTCAATTCTGGCAGCGCTGAGATTATTGATGCATCACGTTCCAAGACAATCCCTGGCAATCTTGCCCTAATCATCGATCATTTAAATATCCCGGAAAAGTATGAAACTGCCATTGCGGCGGCGTTAGGTGAAGTGCTAGAGGGCTTATTCCTGGATAGCAGTGTTCACGCCGAAAATATTTTGGATTTTTTGGAAAAACAGAAAATTAACCGCACTGTTTTTGTTCCTTTTGACCTGAAAAAGAAAAAAGAAGGCGCAAATCCGTACTCAAAAATGGGATTGATCTTTGCTGATTCAATAATCGAAAAAAACTCCCAATATTCTGACGCTATAAAGCAACTATTAGACAAGACAATTCTCGTTGAAGACCGTAAAACCGCCCTGAATTTGTTTGACAGTTTAGAGTCAGGATGGAAAGTAATTACGGTGGCTGGTGAAATTTTTGACAGCCGCGGGATCATTTCTGGCGGGACTGAGGTCCGCGTCAAACCCCTAAAAAGAAAACGTGAAAAAAGTACTCTGGAAATTGAATTTAATAATTCGAAAAACTTTCTGGTTGAGTTGGATCAAGAAATTGAGCAACGTAAAACCAGGAATTCGGAATTAATCACCAGATCTAATCAGATTTCTGATGAAATTAAAAAGGCCCGGGAAAAAATATCTTCTCTAACATTTGAAATCCATAAGCATGGATTGGAGAAGGAACAAAAATTAAAAATTCAGCAAGATGAATTAAATCGCAAAGAAATATTTATAAAGCAGATAGATAATCTTGAAAAAGAAGTCAAATCCTTCTTTGAACAAAAACAAGCCGAAGATGAAAATATTAAAATCACTGAAAAATGCAGAAGCAGAATCCACTGAGGCTATTAATATTTCAGAAATTGATGAATTGAGAAAACAGGTTCTTGATCTGACCTCACGGAAATCAGTGGCCGAAAAACTTGATTCACAGCATATTCTGTCGCTTAATAAGACAAAAGAAAATTCCCAATTAATTGACCGGAATAAGGCAAACCTGGTCTTGAAGCGAACAGAATTGGAAAAAAGCCTTGAAGAAACAACCAGAACCATGCAGGCTTTGCAGACAGAACAAGCCAAGATCAGCGAGAAAATTTCTGCAGTTACCGTACAAATAATGCCTTTGGAAGAAAAAGTCGAAGCAATTATCGGAGCACAAGGAAAAATTCTTGAAAATGTTGATAAGGGTAGAAGGGATTTCGCAATTGCAGAAAGGCATACTCTTCAGTCTCAATTAAAAGTCGAAAAAATCCGTGATCAGATCAATAACATCAAGGAGAAAATCGAAGAAGATTTTGGTATCATAAACGCGGGGGATGAGACAGCTTATAGTTATAACCAACCTTTACCGCTCGAAGGTATTGTTGCCAGCCTTCCAAAAATCGCTGAACTGCAGGAAGGTTTTGAGGACCAAATTTCTCAGAAAAAAACATATTTAAGAAGGGTTGGTCCAATAAATCCTGAAGCAGAAAAAGAGTTTGATGAAGCCAATGACCGATACCGATTTCTAACAGAACAATTAGGCGACCTGGAGAAAGCAGAAAAAGATTTGCGACAGGTTGTGCATGAACTTGATGTATTGATGAAAAAAGAATTTATGCTGACCTTTAACAAAGTTGAAAAAGAATTCGGCAATATTTTCAGCCAGCTGTTTAATGGCGGCAGCGCCAGGATCTATTTGGAAGATGAAGAAAATGTCCTGGATGGCGGCATCGAAATTGAAGCGACGCTACCTGGGAGGCGAAAACAGGAGCTGGGTTTATTATCCGGTGGGGAGAGAAGCCTGACAGCGGTGGCGCTTATCTTTGCCTTGTTAAGAATTTCACCAACACCATTCTGTATTTTGGATGAGGTGGACGCGATGCTGGATGAATCCAATGTTGTCCGTTTTGGAGAATTATTAGGCGAATTAAGCGATACAACACAATTTATTGTGATCACACATAACCGCAATACTGTTCAACTGGCGGATGTTTTGTATGGCGTTACCATGGGTAAGGATTCTGTTAGCCAGGTGATCAGTTTAAAGATGGATGAATTGACCGAAGAAATGGTGCAATAATCAAAAAAAGAGGCCAATTCTAATTAGAATGGCCTCTTTTGCTCTACTGATAAATCCGATTTTCTTCCGGTATTGCCGGTTCCGCGGGTGCTAAGTCCTTGTAGACGTCGTTGATTTCAATTTCCGCTGTCTCTTTTAATTTTGGTAAACCAATTGTTATATGCTGATTCCCGGAGTGTTTGAAGGTTGGATTCTGATACAGGGAAATTTTGATGACCAACCACCTGGATAATATGCCATCCGAACTGGCTTTCAACGGGATCACTGATCTGTCCAGGGCCAAGTGCAAAGGTTGCATCTTCAAATTCCTTTACCATGCGTCCGCGCGTGAACCAACCCAGGTCACCGCCTTTGTCCTTGTTGCTGGTATCAAGCGAGACATCTGCAGCAATGGCTGACCATTCTTCGCCTTTGTTGAGCCGGTCTTTTACGATTGTTGCTTCAGCCTGTGTCTTGACCAGAATATGCCTTGCCCAGACCTGCTCCTGTTCTCTGGATACATCTTTGGTGATTTCGGCAAATACTTTTAAATCAAGGAGATAGTTGGACATATAGGCACGCAGGTTTTTTTCGCTGATATTGATAGCCTCCATGCTGGCGATGTACTCTTGGTAATTCTGTTTGAAGAGATCTTCTGTGTAAGGCGTGGCAGTTGGAGTTTGCTCCTCATTGGCAGGCAGCGCTGTTGCAGTCGCCGCAAGCGTTGCCGTTGGGGTAATTGGGGAATCTGACGGTGTCGGTGTATATTTCAGGATCGCTTTCTGTTCATCGGTAATTGAAGGCGTGGCGTAAGGCGCGAAAGTTGGTTCAGGGGTCGGCGTCCCGTTTGGAAAATACACAAAAAGGCCCTGCAAGGCTTCTTCAATCTCATCCTCACTGACCTTTAGCCCCATGGTTTCTGCCTGTTGAGCAATGATTTCATCATCAACAGTCTTGTCAAGGACAAGTTTCCCAAACGCCTCTTTATCATCGAGCAGCGATTGAATCTGTAATAACTGATTCTTGTAATACTCAAGTGAGGTTGCATCCCCGCCGACAAATTGGGATTGAGCGGTTAATAAGAGGAATTGCTGGACGTAGGAATTCCGCTCAAGGCGGACCCGGTCCTGAAAATATTTGTTATCGATTGCGGAACCATTGACTTTTGCGACTGGAATATTGTCTTTAAAGATATTTTCATAGAGAAAAGCATAACCAATCAGCCCAACGATCAGCGCTGCGATTACGATAAAACCAATTATGACAAACCGGTTCTGTTTCTGCTCTTTGGCAGAATGGATCAGATGCCGATGGATTGGTTTTTCCTCACTATTATTGTGTGGCATAGCAGTTTCTCCGTGTTATCGGGTTTTTTCTTCCCAGGTACCGCCAGTGAATGGTAGTAAAGCAATGTGCCGGGCGCGTTTAATTTCCCGCGCAACAGTGCGCTGGTGTTTCGCGCAAGTGCCGGTCTGGCGCCGAGGCCGGATTTTGCCTTCTTCAGTTGTATAGCGCCTGAGCAAGGCAGTATTTTTGTAATCTATTTCAAGGGTTTTTTCAGCGCAAAACTGACAAAACCTTGGTTTGGGGGTATAGCGGCGCGCAAAACCTCCGCGCTCCTGGCTATTACCATCATCCCGAATATCATCTTCAGCCATAATTTCTCCTAATTGTGACAGGCTTGGTTTTTCTTATTTCGCAACAATCAAATGGCGCATAACCGGTTCAAGGATCGTCAGGTTCCTCTCCAGATCTGCAACTGCAGCAGTTGGCATGGCAAGCTTGAGCAGATAATAAACGCCCTCATTCTGCTTCTGAATTTCATATGCTAGATGCTTTTTGCCCCAGTTTTCCACTTCAACCAGGCTACCGCCTGCTTTCGTGACCCAATCCTTAACCTTGTCGAGAGCCTGGTTAATGGCTTCTTCGTCAAGATCCGGATGGATAATGACCACTAATTCGTAATTTTGCATGAAGGATTCCTCCTTTCTTCGGGTTTACACTTGACAACGGCCGTTGGCTGTCTCAAATGCAGAAAGGTAACCCTCTGTTATGAGGGCTAACTTAACGAAAGTTAGTTTATCACAAAAATAAGATAATGGTTAACGCAAAAATCCCATCCATTTTAAAGAGGCTAATTTTTCATTTGCTTTTCTTTTATAATTCACACTGTTTAGTGAGGAGGATAAATGAAGGTTGAGATTTTGTACAAGCCATCTTATTCAATGGCCAAGGTTAGTATGGAAAGCAGCGAGCGCATCACGGTCGAAGCGGGATCGATGGTCGCCATGTCCAACGATATCCAGGTTGAAACCAGGATGAAAGGCGGTCTTTTGAAATCTCTGGCCAGGTCGGTGCTTGGTGGAGAATCTTTTTTTATCAATACCTATCAAGCGGGAAGCAGCGGCGGTGAAATTGATTTGGCGCCGACGCTTCCAGGCGATATTTTCACCATGGAAGTAAAGAATGAAGCTTATATGGTCCAGTCCGGTTCTTTTCTGGCATCCAGTGAAGCAATTGAAACAGATACCAAATGGGGAGGTGCCAGGACTTTTTTTGGCGGGGAAGGATTAATCATGCTGCGCTGTTCCGGGAGCGGAACACTGATCCTATCCAGCTATGGAGCAATCCATGAAATGGCACTAGACGCCGGAGAGACGTTTACGATTGATACCGGGCACCTGGTTGCATTTTCTGAGGATATGGGGTTTAAGGTGCGCGGGATCGGCGGAATTAAAGAAACAATTTTAGGCGGGGAAGGCTTGGTGGTGGATATGACCGGCCCAGGCAAGGTCCTGATGCAGACGCGCAGCGTTGGTGCCTTTTTGAATTGGCTCCTGCCCAGGATTCCCAAACAGGTTGAGCATCATTAATGCTGATGCCCATCCTTATCAATCCGGTTTTACTTTATTGAAACAGGAGAATTAATGGCATCCTCCCTTAAACCGTTTTTTGAACCACGCAGTGTGGCAATCATCGGCGCATCCGCAAGTCCCGATAAGCTGAGCTTCGGTATTTTGAAGAACCTGATGAGTTACGGGTATCAAGGCGGAATCTATCCTGTCAATCCAAAAGTTGAGGAAATTCTCGGCCTTCCCTGTTATCCAGAAATCAGCCAGGTGCCGGAGCCTGTGGATCTGGCAGTCATCGTTTTAGCCTCGAAAATTATTCCTTCGATTTTGGAAGACTGCGGAAAGCGCGGGATCAAAGCTGCCATCGTTATTTCCGGAGGATTCAAAGAGGTGGGGGAAGAGGGGCGCGGATTGGAAATTGAGATTCTGAAAATTGCCGCTCGATATCACATCCGGTTAATTGGTCCGAACTGTGTGGGCACGATGAATTTGGTCACCGGTTTGAACACTACCTTTATCAAAGGCATCCCGACCAGGGGAGGGATTGGATTTATATCGCAATCAGGCGCTGTTTGCGGCGGCGTGGTTGACCATGTTGTTAACAAGGGCATCGGTTTTTCACATTTCCTCAGCCTGGGGAACGAAGCGGACGTCAATGAGACGGATATGATTGAATATCTGGGGGCGGATGAAGATACGCGCGTGATTGCAGCCTATGTGGAAGGTATTCAGGATGGGCAAAGATTCTTAAATACCACACGGGAGGTTACGCAAAATAAACCGGTTGTCGTTCTAAAAGCCGGGCGCAGTGATGAAGGCGCCAAAGCGGTCTCTTCCCATACAGGTTCCCTGGCAGGCTCGCACGCAGCCTACCAGGCGGCATTCAGGCAGAGTGGGGCTATTGAGGTCTTTTCTACAACCGATCTGCTTAATACAGCCATGGCGCTGGATTGGCTGAATCTTCCGCAAGGAAACAAAGTAGCGATTGTCACCAACTCGGGCGGTCCGGCGGCGCTGGCTTCAGACAGCCTGGCAGCGTATGGGTTGCGCCTCGCCTCGCTCAGCCCGGAAACACAAACAAAGCTGAGCGAAAAACTCAATCCCTCCGCCCAGACTGCGAATCCGGTGGATATGCTCGGTGGCGCAAATGAGGATGATTTTACTTTTGCCCTGGAAATGGTCTTGGCTGACCCCGGCGTGGATATTGCGCTGCCGATCCTGGTGCCGCAGGCCTTGGTAAGCCCTGAAAAAGTTGCACAGGCCATTGCGCAAACTTCCAAAAAATACGAAAAACCAGTCATTACCTGCCTGATGGGCATGGAAAGCATTCAAGAGGCGAGGGATATTCTGCATCAAAACCATGTGCCAATGGTGGATTTTCCTGAATTAATCGGTGTGATGTTCGGCGCTTTGTATCAGCGATCAGTGATGAAAAAAGACACCGGAAGAAACTCTACGGTTGAGATAAAAAGCGGAAAGGCACTGGTAAAAGCAAGTTTTGGAAAACAGCCGTTAAAAAAGGTCTGGGGTGAACATGAAACCCGTACGATCCTATCTGCCTATGGCATCCCTTTGGTTGAAGGCGGACTGGTAGCCACAGTTCAGGAGGGATTGAAATTAGCCGGGTCAATGGGATACCCGGTTGTGATGAAAGTGGCTTCAGCGCAGCTTCTACATAAATCCGAAGCCGGCGTGGTGAAGGTGGGCATTGCGGATGATCAGGCTTTTACAGACGCCTATGCGGAATTGGTCGATAAGGCAAACCGATACGACCCAAAGGCCATGATTGACGGCATCCTGGTTGAAAAAATGGCTCCCAAGGGGGAAGAAGTAATCATCGGCATGAAGCGCGATGCGGGTTTCGGACCGATGCTGATGTTCGGGATGGGCGGCATCTTCGTGGAATTATTCAAGGATGTCGCTTTTAGAATTGCCCCCATCAGCGCTGCTGAGGCGGATGAGATGATCCGCGACACGAAGGCTTTCCAGCTGCTGAACGGCTGGCGTGGGGGTATCCACTATGATATGAAAGCGATTACGGAAGCGATCCTGCGGCTGGGCCAATTGGCACTGGATTTTCCGCAGATACAGGAAATTGAGATCAACCCACTCAGGGTGCTGGTTGAAGGCGCCGGCGCGCTGGGGCTGGACTGCCGCATGATCCTGAAATAAAAGCAGGGCAGCTATAAAAAAATACTATTTGGCGCTGCGGGAAAACGCATAAGCAGCCAAAGTCCTCTTCCGCGCATCATTGTGGTCCACAATGGGCGTTGGGTAGTCCCTGCCGATGCGGAGGCCAATTTCTTCCTGCAGGCTGGCAGGCATCTCCCAAGGGGTGTGGATGAACTTGCCAGGAACATTCGCCAGCTCAGGCACCCAGCGGCGAACATAGGCACCCTGCGGATCGAATTTCCTGCCTTGCAGCACTGGATTAAAAATACGGAAATAAGGCGCTGCATCTGTGCCGGTGCCCGCGCTCCACTGCCAGCCGCCATTGTTGCTGGCAGGTTCCCCATCTATCAATTGTTCCATAAACCAGCTTTCGCCCGCCTGCCAATTGATCAACAGATCCTTGGTAAGGAAGGATGCGGTGATCATGCGGGCGCGGTTATGCATCCAGCCGGTTTCCCGCAGCTGGCGCATCGCGGCATCAACCACGGGATAACCGGTCAGGCCGTCTTTCCAGGCTTGCAAATCATTTTTGGATTCGCGCCAAGGGATGCGCCTTAAAGTATCTTTGAATGACTGTTTCAGGACAAAGGGAAAATTGTCCATGATGCTGAAATAAAAATCGCGCCAGACGAGTTCATTTAACCAGGCTTCTGCGCTCTTTTTTACTTCAATGGTCTCAGCGTGTTCGATTATCTGCCAGGCTTTTGACGCTAGCGTGCGGGAAGAAATTAACCCGAGCCGCAGGTAAGGGGATAGAGCGGATGTCCCGTCAAGGTCCATGCGATCGCGATTAATGCCATATGAGGAAATGCGCTCCGACATAAATTCATCAAGCCGTTGGCGGGCGGCAGCTTCCGAAGCAGGGAAAAAAGGGGATGGCTCCGCAGTTGGGATCGCTACTGACTCCAGCGGCTCTGGGGGATTTAGATGATCAGGCGGTAGGTGCGGTTTGCCAGGCTTTGGGAGTGCTTTCCAGGCATGCATAAAGGGCGTGAAAATGGTATAAGGCGAACCATCTGCTTTTCGTATAACTGGGAGCGGGTGGATGGTTAAACCGGGCATGAATTCACAGTTCAGTACTTCTGCAACCTTTGCATCGCGTGCCTTGGCATAGGGACTGAAATCAGCTTCGGCAAAGACCTTTTGTGCACCGGATTCTTCAGACACCTTCTGCAGTTCGGTCAGCACATTTCCCTCTCGTATCGTCAGTCGGCTACCAATTCTTATTAGTTCGGCGTTCAGCGCGTTCAAAGCGTTGAAGAGGAAAGTTTTTCTGGCTGGCGCTTCTCTCTTGAGCAGATGGGGATCCAGGATATAAAGGGGAATGACATTCGCACTCTCAGATAAGGCCTGCGCAAGCGCCTGGTTATCCTCGAGCCGCAAATCCCTACGAATCCACCAGATGACTGTCTTCATGCAGCGGCTTCAGGCTCAATACCCTTTATCGGGATCAACGCGGTTCGGCATGGGCGTGCCGCGCGCGGCAAGGTTGAGCAGTTCAGCCAGATGGGCCATTTTGAGCTTCTCTTTATCCTTCTGGAACAAACCGCCGGCGCGGTGGGGGCTCATGACGATGTCGTCCAGTTCGTGAAAAGGAAAATCGGCAGGCTGCGTGTGTGATCTCGATTTATCATCTTTGGGGTAGTTGTACCAGACATCAATACCGGCGGCGAAAATTGAACGCTCTTTTAAAGCCCTGTACAAAGCCGACTGGTCAATCAATTCACCGCGTCCAATATTGACAACCACCGATCCGGGTGGAAGCAGGGAGAGCTCTTTATTTCCAATCAAGCCTTTTGTCATTTTGGTGAGTGGCAGCGTGACCACCAGAAAATCAGCTTTTGGCAGGAGAGTTTGCAGATGTGAGGCGGGAAAAACATTGACTGATCCTTCGGCAACAGGAGATTCTATGCTGCTGCGTGTAGCATAAATAGTCATATTGAAGCCGCTCAGCAGGGCAGCAAAAGCCCTGCCAATATGCCCATAGCCCAGGATCAGGATGGTCTTGCCGGAAACCAGGATTGACGGCGTGGGCGTATACCTGGGGCGCCAGTCATCAGCGCGCAGGGCGCGATCAACCGGAATTAGCGAATTTGCGCCAGAAAGCAGCAGCGCTAATGCGTATTCAGCGACCGGCAGAGCGTTATGATGCAGGTTGTGGATAGAGACATGCGGATATTCACGCATAAGCTCCAGCGCTTCGGGCGCGATGCCCGCCCACGGAATGATGAGCGATTTCAAGTTGGGCAGCGAATCAAGCGCTGCGCCAGTTGGATAACCGGCGACCAGGATTGAAATCGCTTCAGGATGATCACCGAGATTACCCATACTAAGTGTGATGCCGGGATCGAGGGCTTGTTTAAGAAAAGCGAGAGCATCAGGGTCTTGGTTTTCAAGAAGGTGAACAAAGAGCGGAGTCTGCATTAGGAAGTCCTCTGTTTAAAGCGGAAAGTTGAATTGGTTGGCGATGAAATAATAAATAACGCCGCATAAGATCAGAATCAGAAGAATGAGCAGAGAAAGCTGGATATTGCGCCTGGATTGCATCTTAAGGATATTTTATAATAAATACAAAAATACATTCACATTTCATATATACTTTAATAAATTGAACTTATGATGGTCAGGCTTAAGCGCAATTCTTTTCCTGAAAATATTAATGGGTTACCGCTGATCGTGATGGATGTGGGGAGAAGAATCATCGGGAATTACCAAAATTGAAATTGCTATTGGGATTTGATTAATAATTACTAAAGAACGGAGGGGCCGATGAGCAATTATCGAATCGAGGAGCATCACAGATACTTTTGTTATTAATTTCAGGATAAATTGCGATGTTCAACGCACTTTGTTTTATTAAGCAGAAGAATTGGTATTACCAACTCACTCTTTCATTAATTTCAATATTAAGTTTTTCAGCGGTTTTCCTTCTCCCAAAAACCGGTTTTATAAAAACAATCAACATCCTCGTTCGTTATAACAATTTCCGTTTTCTGGTCATTATCGCAATACTCCTCTTTCTGGCATTTGCCATTAAGAATGCCCGTTTATCCAACCTGGCAGTTGCTGCAGTCATATTTCCGATTTTTGCCTTTGCTCTGAATGGATTGTGGGCGTCCATGTATACCGAAACCAATGTGATCGCCGGAATATTGCCCAGAAAGGATGCATTCTCTTTCTTCACGAGCGCCATGTCATTGATTGAAAATGGATATTTGGCGGGCTATTCAACCGGACGTAAACCATTATTCGGCGGATTCTTTGCGTTCCTACTCTGGATTTTCGGAGAGAATATTCAGTACACATTGGCGTCCGTTGCTTTTATTTCTGCTGCCGCAACTTATTTCGCCTTAATTGAGGTCCGAAAAAATTTCAATCCAATTGCAGCTATCATCTTTTTCATCCCGCAATTTCTTTTCTACAGGCTTTATATTGGCAATGTCATGTCTGAAACTCTCGGATTTGTTCTTGGTATGGCTGCCATATCATTTTTTTTAATGGCATTGCGAAGGAAAAAAGCCAACCTACCACATAGCATCTTATTATATTTAATCGGTTTATTCTTGTTTACCCTGTCTCAGCTAACACGCCCGGGCGCAATTATCACGCTTCCGCTGATAATTATATTTGCCGGCTGGTTATTTAAAGAAGATAATCGAGAATTTTGGAAAATGGTTCTAATTTCAATCCTGATTATTGGTTGTGCACTTTTGCTAAATAATCTTCTACTAAACCATCTCATGAGGCAGAGCGCTAACCAGTTTGACAACGCATTTTACGGAGTATATGGCGTTGTAAAAGGGGGAAAGAGTTGGGGTCAAATTCGCGACGATTTGCCAGAGATTATTAGCGCTTGAACCAGGAAAGCGAGAGGTGGAACTTGCGGGAGTGATCCTTAGAGAACTCATCACGCATCCAGAAAACTTTATCAAGGGAATGAGCTATCAATTCGAGTTAATATTTTCGCTTGAACCCATCTACAACTACAACATTTATTCCTACATGCTTTCCAATAACCTATTGGTCGATAAAGTTCTGATCTATTCTTTCTGTATTTTTTCTCTTATTGGGCTTGCTTTTTGCTGCCTGCAAGTATAAAAATCCGCTTTATAGATTTATTCTTTATTTTGGTAATTGGTTTCTTTTGTTCATTGCCAGTATCGCCGGCGTATCAATCAGAATTTATGCGCTATTATCCGGCAACGATTCCCCTTCTTGGGCTGCTGCCGGCAATTGGTATAACCTGGGTGCTTGAACCGGTATTTAAAAAAATCAAGTTATCGAAGTTGCTGCAGCCAATGGAAGGTGAAGAGCTTGTTCCCTCTCAGGCTGTCTTTTCTCTTCTGCTTGCCAGCAGCATCCTCCTTGCTCCGTTTTTGATACCCAGAGCTTCTTCAAATACAGCCAGTTTTTCAAGAGTCTGTCCCACTGGGGAAAGTGAAGCAGTTTTGGCTTATTATCCAGGGACTGAAGTATCTGTTGCCACTTACGTAAAAACCTGGCTTCCGAATATCTCTGCTGAAGATTTTTCTCCAGGTCTTCATAACCTTCCTGACGCTGCATCCATCAAATCCTTTCAATCCATCCCTTTACCAGCCACAATCTTTCCAACTCTAAATTTAATGACAGAGCAGCCTTTGTATGTTGTGGTTGATTCCCGGCAAATACCCCGGACAAAAACTGTTTTTATGGCCTGCGGTGATGATTGATATGATAGGGGATGTCATTCGGGGGGATGGAATTTTCTATCCAAGCAAAATGGAAGAATTTCAAGCCATTCAATAATCTTATAATTAATCCTTAAACACTTCCTAAATTCGCTTTGTATATATAATTTTTTACTTCAATTCAGACTACAAATGGTGAATCATGGAAATATAGGAAAGTTTTCATTGACTGCGACACCGGCATAGACGATGCCTTGCCCTGCTATTCGTGCTTCGCTCTACTGATTTGGACATCCTGGGCATCACCAGCGTCAACGGCATTGTGACTCTGGATAAAGTAGTTATCAATACCCTTAAGGTAGTTGAATACTCTGGGATGACGGTGATTGACCGGCGCTGGAACCGAAATTACAATGAAAACACCAACAAGAACCAGATGGCTGTGTGCCTGGCTGCTGACCAGCAGTTTTATGCTGAATTGGTGTTGAGGACGCTGCTTCAATAATCGTTTCCTCTGTCATTCGTCATGAAGGCACAAAATAAAAACAAATCTATTGTATGAAAAGAGTAATGGCTGTTTTCTGCTTCATTCTCGCTGGATTGACCGTTTTTACGGGTATCGGCAACCTGGTGATTCGGGACTTCTACGGATTTAAGCCTGAGGCCTGGTTTATCTTGTTGATCCTGGCAATCAGCAGCCTGTTCATTTGGGCAGCCAGCTCTCTTTGGCGGAAATCGAATTGAACGCAAATTATTTTAGGGCGTTTCCCGCGGTGTAAATCAGTCCCAGTTCTCAAGCGCCTTTTTCACGCCATTTAAGAATGTGTCCGCGCCTTCGCCATCC